>NZ_JBIVFV010000001.1:1079226-1790322 GCF_044748345.1 Microbacterium sp. NPDC090007
GATGTGGACGCGGATGCCGATGGTGGCGTGGATGCTGATGTGGACGCGGATGCCGATGGTGGCGTGGATGCTGATGTGGACGCGGATGCCGATGGTGGCGTGGATGCTGATGTGGACGCGGATGCCGATGGTGACGCTGACGCTGACGCTGACGCTGACGGTGGCGTAGACGCTGACGCTGACGCTGATGGTGGCGTGGATGCTGACGCGGACGCGGATGCCGATGGTGGCGTGGATGCTGACGCGGACGCGGATGCTGATGGTGGCGTGGATGCTGACGCTGACGCTGACGCCGACGCCGACGGTGGTGTAGACGCGGATGCCGACGCTGACGCTGACGCTGACGCTGACGCTGACGCTGACGCGGACGCGGACGCTGACGGTGGCGTAGACGCTGACGCTGACGCCGATGGTGGCGTAGACGCTGACGCTGACGCTGATGCGGACGCCGACGGTGGCGTAGACGCTGACGCTGACGCCGACGGAGCTGCGGACGCGACGGACGGCGGCACCACCGACCTGCCTCGGGCCGACGTCACCGAGAAGTCGATCGTGCGGGGAGCGGGGTCCACCCAGACGGTGATCGTCCGTGGCTTCCAGCCCGGCGAGACGGTCTCGGCGACGCTGAGCCCTTCGGGATCGGCACTGACCCCGGTGACCGCCGACGCTGCGGGAACGGCGCGCATGACCTTCGCGGTCGGCGCCGGCTTCCCCGTCGGAGGGTACCGGGTGGAAGTCCGCGGTTCGGTCACGGGTGAACTCCCGACCGAGCGGGAGAACACCGCCTTCACGGTGACGGCCCAACCCGTCCCCGCGAGTGGCGGCGGGAAGTCCCTCCCGGCCACCGGCGTGGACCTCGACGGTCCGCTCGTCGGAGGCTTCGCGGCGGCACTGATCATCGCCGGTGCGGCTCTGTGGACGGTTCGTCGACGGAGCGCCGGCGGGGAACAGCGCTGACGATGACCACCACGGCGGAGGGCGCCCCCCAAGCGGGGGTGTCGGAGGGGCGTTCCTCCGCCGGGCGGTCGGGCGGGGTCATGGCGGCGGTCGCCGCCGCCATGACCCTCGTCCTCGTCTTGGGATACGCCTTCATCGCGTCGTCGTTCACCATTCCCTCGTCGCCCACCCGGCCCGTCGTGTCGGACGCGTTCTCCCCCTTCTTCTCCCAACGGTGGAACGTCTTCGCCCCGAACATCCTGCAGATCAATCGCACGTTGCAGGTGCAGGTGCAGTGGCGCGAGGGCGGCGCCCTCACCCGCAGCGAATGGATCGACGTCACCGAGACGGAGTTCGCGGCTGCTCGGGGCGTGCCCGCCCCCTCGCGCATCTCGAAGAACAGCTACAACGCGGCGCAGGCTTTCCTCACCCGCTATCAAGCGCTCGGTGACGACCAGCGCGAACGCGTCCGGGACACGTTCATCGAGCGCGTGGACGGCGATGAGTTCGCCCCGATGGACTCCGAGATGCTCATCGACGAGATCGACGGTCTCGGCGACGACCGCTCGGCGGTGGTGCGCTACCTGCGCTACGACTACATGCTCGTGCGCTTCGCATCGGCGTTCGGCACCGCCTACTTCGACCGCGACGTGGAGCGCGTGCGCTGGCGCATCCAGCACGATCGTCCGAATGATTTCGCGCATCGTTTCGATGACGACCGGCAGACGGATCTGTCGTGGACGACGTTCGGCTGGCGTCAACCGGCCGCGGCGCCCACCGACGAGGTCCGCTCCATCTACGACGAGGTCATCGAGAGGTACACGGCACGATGAGCAGATCGGCATCCGTCGATGAAGGGACCCTCCCGCCGAGACCGGGCGTCGCCTCGAGACCCACCCCCGCAGCGGTCTGGGAGGCCCTGCAGCGGTGGCTCACGGGCCGTAAGCACTCGACGATCGGGTTCTCGCTCCTGCGTCTGCTCTTCGGCCTCGCGATGCTCGTCGTGCTCGTCCCGAGTTACGCCGACCGTCACTACCTGTGGGGCGCCGGGTCGTGGTGGGTCGAGCCCGAGGCGAGTCGCCGGGGATGGTGGGAACCGCTGCGCGCCCTCTTCCCGAAGGACAACGCCGTCGTCTTCGAGATCGCGTTCCACGTGTTGCTCGCGCTCGTCGTCCTGTTCCTCGTGGGGTACCGGACGCGCTGGGTGACCCCCGTCCTCCTGCTGTTCTGGGTCGGACTGTCCACCAACAGCACCTTGCTCACCAACGGCGGCGACACGCTCATGCGCATCGTTCTGCTGTTCGTGGTCTTCGCCGACCTCAGTCAGCACCTATCGGTCGACGCGTGGCTGCGCCGGCGTCGCGGCATCCGCACGTCGTCCCGCGGACCGCGGATGCCGCGCTGGGTGCCGCCGTGGCTCGGCACCTGGGCACACAACACGGTGCTGATCCTCTGCGTCTTCCAGATCCTGCTCGTGTACTTCGTCTCGAGCGTGCTGAAGTTCCAGGGCGAGGAGTGGCTGGACGGCACGGCCATCTACTACGCGCTCAGCATCGATCAGTTCCATGTCCTGCCCGCCCTCAGCGAACTGGTGTGGCAGTCGGCGCCCCTCGTGACGATGGCGACCTGGACGGCACTGTGGGTGCAGATGCTGTTCCCCGTGCTGATCCTGTGGAAGCCGACGCGCTACGTCGCGCTCGTGCTCATCACGGGTATGCACCTCGGCATCGCGGTGCTTCTGGGGCTCTGGCCGTTCTCGCTCGCGATGATCGCGCTCGATCTGCTGCTCGTGCGCGACGGGACGTGGGAGCGGATGGCCGCGCGCGCGGACCGCGTGCGGCGAGGAGTGCTCCGGCCCGCCACGTAGAATCGACGTCCATGTGCGGAATCATCGGTTACGTGGGTCCTCGGCAGAGCCAGGACATCCTTCTCGCGGGACTGTCGCGTCTGGAGTACCGGGGGTACGACTCCGCGGGGATCGCGGTCATCGACGGCGACGGCGCGCTGGGCATGCGCAAGCGCGCGGGCAAGCTCGCGGTGCTGCGCGACGATCTCGAGGCCACGCCCCTGCCGAACGGCACCACGGGCATCGGCCACACCCGCTGGGCGACGCACGGCGGTCCGACCGATGCCAACGCGCACCCGCACCTGGCCGACGACGACAAGCTCGCCGTCATCCACAACGGCATCATCGAGAACTTCGCCGAGCTCAAGAGCGAGCTCGTGGGCGAGGGTGTCGCCTTCCGCAGCGAGACCGACACCGAGGTCGCGGCGGCCATGGTCGGTCGCGAGTACGCCCGGACGGGCGACCTGGTCGCGGCCTTCCGGGCTGTGGTGTCGCGTCTGGAGGGCGCCTACACGCTTCTCGCCATGCACGAGGACCACCCCGGCCTGGTGGTCGGGGCGCGTCGGAACTCGCCGCTCGTGATCGGTCTGGGCGAGGGCGAGAACTTCCTCGGTTCCGACGTGGCGGCGTTCGTCGAGCACACCCGCAACGCCCTCGCCATCGGCCAGGATGAGATCGTCGCCATCACCCCGGAGGGCGTCGAGGTCACCGACTTCTCGGGCGCCCCGGTCGAGGTCGAGGCCTTCGAGGTCACCTGGGACGCCTCGGCTGCCGAGAAGGGCGGATGGTCGTCGTTCATGGCCAAGGAGGTCTCGGAGGAGCCCGAGGCCGTCGCCAACACGATCCGCGGCCGCATCCACGAGGGCCGGGTCGAGATCCCCGAGCTCGACGGGATGGACGAGTTCCTCGCCGACATCGACCGCATCCTCGTGATCGCGTGCGGCACCGCCGCCTACGCGGGCATGGTCGGCAAGTACGCCCTCGAGACCTGGACGCGCGTCCCCGTCGACGTCGAGCTCGCGCACGAGTTCCGCTACCGCGACCCGGTGTTGAGCGCGCGCACCCTGGTGGTGTCGATCAGCCAGTCGGGCGAGACCATGGACACCCTCATGGCCGTGAAGTACGCCCGCTCACGGGGTGCCAAGACGCTGTCGATCTGCAACACGCAGGGGGCCACGATCCCGCGCGAGTCGGACGCGATCGTCTACACCCACGCCGGACCGGAGGTCGCCGTCGCCTCGACGAAGGCCTTCGTCGCGCAGATCACCGCGCTGTACCTGCTCGCGCTGCACGTGGGCCGCGTGCGCGGCGCGGTCGACCCCGTTGTCGCCGTCGAGGCCGTCACCGAACTCGAGGCCGTGCCCGGCAAGATCGCCCGCGTGCTCGAGACCGAGCAGGCGCGCATCGAACAGCTCGCGCACTGGATGGCCGACACCCGGTCGGTGCTGTTCCTGGGCCGCAACGTCGGGTACCCGATCGCCCTCGAGGGGGCGCTGAAGCTGAAGGAGCTGGCGTACATCCACGCCGAGGGCTTCGCCGCCGGAGAACTCAAGCACGGGCCGATCGCGCTGATCGAGCCCGGCCAGCCCGTGTTCGTGGTCGTGCCCTCGCCGCGCGGTTCGGGCGAGATGCACAAGAAGGTCGTCTCGAACATCGAGGAGATCCGTGCGCGTGGAGCACGCGTCATCGCGATCGCCGAAGAGGGCGACGTCGCCGTCCTCCCCGCCGCCGACGAGGTGCTGCGCATTCCGCTAGCGGCGCCGCTGTTCGAGCCGCTGCTCGCGGTCGTGCCGCTGCACATCTTCGCGATGGGCCTGGCCGAGGCGAAGGGCCTCGACGTGGACCAGCCGCGCAACCTGGCGAAGTCGGTGACGGTGGAGTAATCCGCGTCGCTTCGCGGGGTCGGATGCCGTGGCATCCGGCCCCGTCGTCGTCCGCGGACGGTTTCTCCGGAGCCCGGCCCGGCCCGTGGGAGGGGACGGCCTGGACGGTGCGGCGATGTCGGCGGGCACCGGCAGAATGGGACGGATGCCAAGAGGAGGGCCCATGATCGTCGGGATCGGCGTCGACCTGGTCGACGTTCCGCGTTTCGAGGCGCATCTCGACCGGACGCCGCGTTTGCTGCCCCGCCTCTTCAGCGCGGGCGAGCGCGTGCTCAAGCCGCGCTCGCTCGCCGCGCGCTACGCGGCCAAAGAGGCGCTGATCAAGGCCCTCGGCGGGTCGGACGGCGTGCACTGGACCGACATCGAGATCACCTCCGAGCCCTCGGGGCGCCCGGTGTTCGCTTTGAGCGGCGAGACCGCGGCGACGGTGGCCGACCGCGGCATCACCGCGCTGCACCTGTCGATGTCGCACGACGCGGGCCTGGCCACGGCCTACGTCATCGCCGAGGCGGGGACCGCCGCGGCATCCGGTCCGACCCGAGAGGACTCCGCATGAGGATGGCACCCGGAGTGCTGCGCGAAGCGCTCGTCGACGTCGACGCGATCGCCGAGAACGTCCGGCATCTACGCCGGCTGACGGGGGCCGAGATCATCGCCGTGGTCAAGGCCGACGGGTACGGGCACGGGGCGCACCGCGCCGCGGTCGCGGCGTTGCGCGGCGGCGCGGCCCGCATCGGCGTCTCGGACATCGACGAGGCTCTCGCACTGCGGCGTCAGGGCGTGCGCGCGCCGCTGTTCGCGTGGCTGCATGCTCCGGGCGCATCTTTCGCCGAGGCCGTGCACCACGACGTCGAGCTGGGCATCTCGGACCTCGATCAGCTGCTGCGCGCCGGGGCGGCGGCCGAGGGCGACCGACCCGCCGCGGTGCACCTCAAGCTCGAGACGGGGCTGTCGCGCAACGGCATCGCCCCGGCCGACTGGGCGCAGGTGTTCTCCGAGGCGGCGCGGATGCAGAGGATCGGCCGCGTCCGCGTGGTCGGCCTGTTCTCGCACCTGTCCAACACCAGCCTCGACGACGACCGCGCGGCGCTGGCACGGTTCGAAGAGGGGGTCGTCCTCGCGGCCGCGAACGGTCTGAACCCGCCGCTGCGCCACATCGCGGCCACGCACGCCGCGATCGCGCTGCCCGAGGCGCGCCTGGGGTGCGTGCGCATCGGTATCGGGCTCTACGGCGTCTCGCCCTTCGACGACCGTTCCGCGGCCGACCTGGGGCTGCGCCCGGCGATGACCCTGCGCGGTTCCGTCGCGGCGGTGCGGCGCGTGCCCGCCGGGACGGGGGTGTCCTACGGGTACGACTACCGCACCGAGGTCGACACGACCTTGGCGCTGATCCCCCTCGGGTACGCCGACGGGGTCCCTCGGCACGCGTCGGGACGCGGGCCCGTCTCGATCAACGGACGCCGCTTCACCGTCGCCGGTCGCATCGCGATGGATCAGTTCGTGGTCGACGTGGGCGATCACCCCGTCGCGGTCGGTGACGAAGCCGTCCTCTTCGGCGATCCGACCCTGGGCGTGCCGTCGGCACGCGACTGGGCGGATGCCGCCGACACCATCGACTACGAGATCGTCACGCGCGTGGGTGCGCGCGTGCCCCGACGGGAGGGGGGATCATGAGCGTTCCCGACGAGCTGCTCGGCGAGCGGGTCATCGACGGGCCGGGCGACATGGAGGAGCTCGGTCGTGCCCTCGGCCGGGCCCTCGCACCCGGCGATGTGGTCGTGCTGACCGGGCCGCTCGGCGCAGGCAAGACGACCTTGACGCGCGGCATCGGCGAGGGACTCGGCATCCGCGGTCCCGTTCAGAGCCCCACGTTCGTCATCGCGCGCACGCACCCCTCGCTCGTCGGGGGGACGCCGCTCGTGCACGTCGACGCCTACCGTCTCGGGGCGGCCGTCGAGCTGGACGACCTCGACATCGACGTCGCCGGATCGGCCGTGATCGTGGAGTGGGGGCGCGGGGTCGCCGACTCCCTCGCCGACAGCTGGTGGGAGATCGAGATCTCGCGTCAGACCGGGGGACGCGGGGTCGACAACGCGTGCGGCGAAATCGCGGTGCACACCGTCGAGCTCGACGCCGACGCCCCGCGCACCGTCACGATCTCGCGTCGTCCCTGAACCGGCGGGCGCCCCGCGCGCGCGTCCGCGCGTCCGTGGCCGGCCGCGCCGGCACCCGGTCGGCGGCCCACACCTCGCGCAGGGCGCGCAGCGTCGGCACGGGCTGCTCGACGTGGGCGAAGTGGCCGCTGTCGTCGAGCACCCGGTCGTCGTAGTCGCGCATCAGGCGGGCCCACTCGCGGGCGTCGCGCGCGGCGACGAAGACGTCGTGCGTCCCGCGCACCGAGCGCACCGGGCACGCGATGCGGCGCCAGACCCCGTCGTCGTGGGAGCGCGACGCCCGCGCGGCGGCGAGGAAGGCCGACGGTCGGATCTCGTCCGCCAGGGCGTCGGTCACCGCGCGGTCGACGCCGTCAGGATGGCGGAAGAGCGGGCGCGCGAGCGCGTGCAGCACGCCGATCCGCCGCAACCCGCGCAGGAGCGGCCGGGACAGGGGACCCAGACCCTGCAGGATGCGCATCGCCCACACCATCCCGGCCAGCCACGGCAGCCGCAGGCCCCCGGAGAGCGGGCGTCGCGTCACCGCACGCGCTCCGGCCCCACTGGGTGAGACGACCCCGACGGCGACCGTCTCGCGGGGGAACCGCGCAGCGACGTCCAGGGCGATGACACCGCCCAGGGAGTGCCCGACGATCCGCCACCGCGGGTAGCCGAGGGCGCGGGCGACCGCGGCGATCGCCACCGCGAGGTCGGCCGGGTCGGGGACGGGCCCGGGCGTCTCGCCCCAGCCCGGCAGGTCGAGGGCGACGATGTCCGACAGGGGCAGATGCAGGTCATCGGAGGCCGTGATCAGCTGCTCCCAGGTGCGCCAGGATCCCGCGGCTCCGTGCAGCAGGATCGTCGCCACCGGGCTCCCCGACGCGCGACCGGCTCGCACGGCGATCGGTCCGACCCCCGTGGGCACGACGACGCGGCGCAGGCCGAGGCGGATGGCATCCATGTCCTCTCTTCGGAGCGGACGGGCGGGACGGATGCCGAAGCGGGGCGCCGACTACCCTGGAGACGTGATCATCGGCATCGACACCTCGCTCGGCACGGCCGTCGCCGCGATCGCGCGCGACGGGGAGGTGCTCGCGGACGAGTCGAGCGACAATGCCCTCGGCCACGCCGAGATCATCGGCGACCTGCTGCGTCGTGCCGCCTCGGTCGTCGCAGAGCCCACCCACGTGGCGATCGGCATGGGTCCCGGCCCGTTCACCGGCCTGCGCGTGGGGATCGCGACCGCCAGGGTGTACGCCCTCGGTCGGGGGATCCCCGCGGTGCCCGTCCCCAGCCACGACGGCGTCGCCCTCGGCCTGCTGCTCTCGGACGCGCTCAGCGGCACCGAGACCGGGCGTTTCGCCGTCGTCACCGACGCGCGTCGCAAGGAGTTCGCCTTCAGCATCTACGAGGGACTCGACGACGACGGGCTGCCCGTCCGCCTGGCCGACGCCGCCCTCAGCCCCCGTGACGACCTGGACGCGACGCTCGAGGCCGCCGGTGCGCGGCGCTACGACGCCACGCGGGTCTCGGCCGCGATGATCGCGCTGGCCGCGGCCCGCGCCCTCGACGCCGGGCGCACGCTCGCCGGCACCGAGCCGCTGTACCTGCGTCGTCCCGACGTCGTCGCCGCCCACGCCCCCAAGCGGGTGAGCGGATGACCACGCGCGTCGCCACCGCCGCGGACCTCGACGCGATCATGGCGCTGGAACACGCGTCGTTCCCCACCGACGCCTGGAGCCCCGCGATGATGCGCGAAGAGCTCGCCTCGCCGCACGGCTTCTACGTCGTCGTCGAAGAGGCGGGACGCCTCGTCGGCTATGCCGGTCTGCGCGCGGTGCACGGGGCACGGGATGCCGACATCCAGACCATCACGATCTCGGCGGCCGCGCGCGGGCGCGGGCGGGGCCGGGCGCTGCTGGCCACCCTGCTCGACGAGGCCGTGAGCCGGGGCGTGCACGACGTGTTCCTCGAGGTACGCGCCGACAACCCGGTCGCCCAGACCCTGTACCTCTCCGAGGGTTTCGTCGAGGTGGGCCGGCGCCCGCGGTACTACCAGCCCGACGACGTCGACGCCGTCGTCATGCAGCTCGACCTGCGCGGATGGTCGGCGCGACGCGCCGAGGGCGCCGGGGCAGCGGCATCCGGGATCCCCGGAACACCCCCGGCGGGACCGTCCGCACCCGCACGCCCGACCGACGGAAAGGGATGGTGCTGATGGACGCGCCCCTCGTGCTCGGCATCGAGACCAGCTGCGACGAGACCGGCATCGGCATCGTCCGCGGCAGGCACCTGCTGAGCAACACGATCGCCTCGAGCATGGACGAGCACGCCCGCTACGGCGGCGTCGTGCCCGAGGTCGCCGCGCGCGCCCACCTCGAGGCGTTGCAGCCCTCGATCGATGCCGCGCTCGCCGAGGCGGGCGTCGCCCTCGCCGATCTCGACGCGGTCGCGGTCACCAGCGGTCCGGGGCTCGCGGGGGCGCTCATGGTGGGCGTCGGCGCGGCGAAGGGGCTCGCCGTGGCTCTCGATAAGCCGCTGTACGCCGTCAACCACCTCGTCGGGCACATCGCGGCCGACATCCTGGATGCCGATGGCGGCGACCTCGAGTACCCCACGGTCGCTCTGCTGGTCAGCGGCGGTCACACCTCTCTTCTGCTCGTGCGCGATCTCACCAGCGACGTCGAACTCCTCGGCGAGACGATGGACGACGCCGCGGGCGAGGCGTTCGACAAGGTCGCGCGTCTGCTGAAGCTGCCGTATCCCGGCGGCCCCGAGATCGACCGCGCGGCCGCGGCCGGCGACCCCACGGCGATCCGCTTCCCGCGGGGGCTGTCACGCGCGTCGGACATGGCATCCCACCGCTACGACTTCTCGTTCTCGGGCCTGAAGACCGCGGTGGCGCGGTGGGTCGAGCAGCACGAGGCCGCCGGACGGCCCGTGCCGGTCGCCGACGTCGCGGCGTCGTTCCGCGAGGCCGTCGTCGACGTGCTGGTCACCAAGGCGCTCGACGCGTGCGCCCGGTACGACGTGCCCCGGCTGCTTCTGGGCGGGGGAGTGATCGCCAACAAACGCCTGCGCGATGTCGCCCTCGAGCGCGCGGCCGCGGCGGGTGTCGCGGTGCGCATTCCCCCGCTGCGCCTGTGCACCGACAACGGCGCCATGATCGCCGCCCTCGCCGCCGCGTTGATCTCGTCGGGTCGGCCTCCCTCGACGCTCGCGTTCGGCGCCGACTCCACGCTCCCGGTGACCGAGATCCAGGTGGCCGAGGACCCGGATGCCGAGGCCCCGCGCCCTCGGTCGGGTGTCGCGTCGTGAGCGAACCGCTGCCGACGCGGCGCACGCGCAAAGAGGCGGCCGCGCCCCCGGTGCCGACCCTTCCGGCGGCCGAGGCGGCCGCCCTCGCGGCGGCCCTGCCCGAGGCGCCGGCGGCGGCTCCGGCGTCCGACGAGGCCGCCGACCCCGAACGCCTGCCGACCGCGCAGCTCGAGATGGCCGCGTTCGGCGACCATCTCATCCCCTACGTGCCGCCCACGCCCCCGCCCCCGCGGTCGTTCGCTCCCTGGGCGCTCGCCGGGGCGATCATCGCCCTGCTGGCGGCCCTCTTCACCGGGTGGCTGGTACCGCTCGGCGTGGTCGCCGCGGTGCTCGCGCTGGTCTCGCTGCGCCGGCGCCACGACAGCCGCACCCTCGCCGGTTGGGCTCTCGCCCTCGCCGTGCTGTCGGTGGCGTTCAGCGCCGGATGGCTGATCTGGGGCTTCTCGCAGCTCGCGGTCGTCTAGCCGCCGTCAGACGCGGTCGGCCAGCAGAGCGAGGCGTTTCGACCCGACGCGGGTGAGCAGGAGCGTCGCCGACTCGTCACCGCGCAGCGACAGCTTCTTGCGCAACACCGCCGGGTCGACGTCGACGCCGCGTTTCTTGATCTCGAGCGTGCCGATGCCGCGCGCGCGCAGGGCCTGGGCGAGCTTCTTCGGATCGGCGGGCATCTCTTCGCGCACCCGGAACGTGGACACGAACGGGCTGGTCAACGGCGCGTCCGCCGTGAGATAGGCGATCCCGGGGCTGAGCATTCCGGCATCCAGCGCACGCGCCACCTCGCCGATCAACCGCGCGCGGATGACGGCGCCATCGGGCTCGTGCACGAAGGCACCGAGTTCGCGCGGTTCGGCGTCGGGGGTGTCGGCGGGGGCGGTGAGCTCCCACGCCTCGCCGCCGCGGACGACGAGCGCCGCGCGGCGCACGCCCTCGCGAGCGAGCGTCCCCGACCACAGCACCAGTTCGATCGTCGACCCGTCGGCACTGATCCACTGCGCCTCGACGTCGTCGGGGATCTGCGCACGGTCGTAGCCCGGCCCGAGCTTCACGCCGCCGGGCACGCGCGAGATCAGGTCGAAGACCCACTCCAGCGACGGCGACCACTCGCTCGAGGCCACCTGCCGCGTCTCGGAGTGACCGGCCGTGCGCCGCGCGGGGTCGAGCCAGACGGCATCCACCCCGCTCAGATCCACCTCTTCGGCGCGCGCGTGCTGCACGGTCGCCGCGTCGGCGAAGGGGGCGAGGTTGTAGGCGGCGATCGCGGCGGTGACCTCGTCGGCGTCGACCGCGTGCACCCGGAGGCCGAGTCCGGCCAGGCCCAGGGCGTCGCCGCCGATGCCGCATCCGAGGTCGGCCACCCGCCCGAGGCCCGCGTCACGGAAGCGACCGGCGTGCCGCGCGGCGATCGGCAGGCGCGTGGCCTGCTCGAGACCGGCGCGGGTGAACAGCATCCGCTCGGCGAACGCCCCGAACTTCGCGGCGCCACGCACGCGCAGGCGCGCCTGGCCCACCACCGCCGACACGAGCGCGGGGGAGTGCCCCGCCGCGCGCAGACGCGACACCGCCCGAGCGGCGTCGTCGGTGGAGTCGATGGGTCCCACCTCGTCGAGCAGGCGCAGCCCCGCGGGGGTCAACAGGGCGGTGAGCTCGGCGGTGTCCACCCGTCCAGCCTAGGTGGGAGGGGATGCCGAGCTCCGGCGCGGGGGACGGCATCCACCCTGTCCGTGATCGGGGGTGCACCCCCCGCCTCCCCCCTCCCCCCGGACGAAACCCCGGGGTACCCCGAACGGGATACCGGGGGTCCCCCCGATGCCGGAACCGGGGGCCGTTCCTAATCTCGGAACTACGAACAGCACCTGCGGGCCGCGGCCCGAGAAATGGGATGGGAAAAATGCCTACCACTGGCGACATCAACAACTCGCTCAACACGGTCATCGCGGACTCGCTCAACGAGGTCAACGAGGACAACTCGGTCAACACCGACCTGGGCGCCACCGACTCGTTCAACGAGACCAACAACGACACGGTCACCAACGACACCACCATCGGCGTCGACGGCTCGTTCAACGAGGACTCCAACAACGAGTCGACCGTCATCAACGACTCGGGCAACGACAACTCGGACAACTCCGACAACTCGGTCGACCTGGACTGGACCGAGGGCTCGTACAACGAGTTCACCGACGCCTCCACCACCGACAACTCGGTCAACGCGGGCGTGCGCGAGTACAACACGGGCTTCGGCGCGTGGGGCGGCGCCTCGGCTGCCGAGTCGGGTTCCGCCGGTTCGGGTCACACCGAGATCTGGAGCAGCTCCACGGTCCTCGACCAGTCGGTCAACCAGAACATCGCCGCTGAGGGCGCTGTCGACCAGGCCTTCGACAACTCGGCCGTCTCGGCCTCGGGTGAGGGCTCGATCGCGGCCGGTGGCAGCGTCGACTGGGACTACAGCGTCGACGAGTCGACCAACATCATCGCGGGTGGGGACATCAACATCGGCAACGAGACCACCGTCACCACGGTCGTCGACTCGTACAACGAGACGAACCTCGACTACTCGTTCACCGACAACTCCACCGTGATCGACGTCACCGACTCGTTCAACGACTTCTCGGAGAACTACTCGGCCGACGGTTCGTTCAACACCTCCGAGGTGTTCGACAGCGAGACCACGATCGAGATCAACTACACCGAGGTCGTGGACAGCTTCAACACCGCCGACCTCGACCTGCCCCTGGCCTGAGCCTCTTCAAGAACTAAGGAACCAACATCATGGTATGGAACATCGGTGACGTGGACGACTCGGGCAACGAGGGCTGGTTCAACGTCGGCAACCAGTCGACCACGAACAACAGCAACAACCTGGCCGTCGACCTCGAGAACGTCGGCAACGTCGACAACTCCTTCGAAGAGACCAACACGTCCGACACGTCGGTCGTCGACTCGGGCAACGTGGGCTCCGGCAACACCGCCTGGGACATCGACGGCTCGTTCAACGACAACTCGGACAACTCGGACAACTCGATCGACGCCGTCGTGACGGTCGACTCGGGCAACACCTACCTGGACGAGTCCTTCGAGGACAACTCCACCAACGCCGGTGTGCGCGAGTACAACACGGGCTTCGAGGGCTTCGGCGGATTCGGCGGCGGCAACGCCTCGATCTACAGCCAGGCCACGATCCTCGACCAGTCGGTCAACCAGAACGTCATCGGTGGCGACCTGACCCAGGACTTCGCCAGCAGCGCCGTCTCGGCGTCGGGCGAGGGTGCGGTCGCCGCGGGCGGCGACGTGTCGATCTCGCGCACGCTGGACGCGTCGACCACCATCGACGCCGGTGGCGACATCAACATGAACAACACCACCGAGCTGACCTCGTACGACAACGTGGGCAACACGACCGACATCTCGGTCGAGCTCACCGACTCGTCGCAGGACTGGAACGTCGAGAACTCGTACAACGACGAGTCCCTCAACGTCGACCTGACGGACTCGTTCAACGACGACTTCAGCTCGACCGAGTCGGAGGACTGGACCATCAACACCGACGTCATCTGGGGTTCGGGCAACTCCGAGGTCGTCGACGTGCAGCTCCCCGACGCCGTCGAGGACTGATTCACCATCAGTACTGACCTCAGCGTCTGAACGGTAGCCCTGGGCGGGATTTCCCGCCCGGGGCTATCGTCGTCCCCAGAACCTTTCGACGCCGAAGAGGCGTCGGCCACGACCGAGAGGTGCCCCGCGTGTCCGCACCGGCCCAGCCCACCACGTCCCCCGCTGCTCCCGCCGACGGCAAGAACCCGCCGCCGTCGCCGGCCGAGCTCGCCGCCCTCGTGGAGCGCGCGCGCCGGTTCTCGGCGGCCGTGGGCCGTGAGGACCTCGCCGAGAAGCTGGGCAACACCCGCTCGCGTCTGCAGGATCCGCACGTGCGAGTCGTCATCGTCGGGCAGTTCAAGCAGGGCAAGAGCAAGCTCGTCAACGCCCTCATCAATGCGCCCGCGTGCGCCGTCGACGACGACATCGCCACGTCGGTCCCCACCTCGGTCGGGTACGCCGAGGAGCCCTCCGCCACGGTGCTCGTGCGCCGCGAGAGCGGCGAATCGCACGAGATCCGCCGCGTCGACATCCCCTTCGAGCGCCTCTCGGACTACGTCACCGCCCGCGCGGACGACGAGCAGGAGGGCGACGTCGTCGGCGCCGAGGTGCTGCTGCCGCGCGAGATCCTCAAGGGGGGCCTGCGCATCGTCGACTCCCCCGGAGTGGGCGGTCTGGAGTCCACCCGCTCGCTGGCGACCCTCGCGGCGCTGACGACCGCCCACGCGGTGCTGCTCGTCTCGGACGCCTCGCAGGAGTACACCGAGCCCGAGATCCAGTTCCTGCGGCACGCGATGCGCATCTCGCCCAACGTCGCCGCGGTGCTGTCCAAGACCGACCTCTACCCGCAGTGGCGCGACATCCAACGCGTCGACGAGAAGCACCTCAACGAGCTCGGCGTCGACATCGACGACGTGCCCGTGTTCGCCGTCTCGAGCGACCTGCGTCTGCTCGCCGCCGAGCAGCAGGACCGCGACCTGAACGACGAGTCCGGCTTCCCCGAGCTCGTCGCGCACCTGCGCCGCGACGTGCTCGGCAAGGCCGAGGAGCTCAACCGCAAGGGCGCGGTCCACGACCTCATGACGGTCGCCGATCAGCTCTCGCTGACGGTCAAGACCGAGTTGAATGCCCTCGAGCACCCCGAGGACACCCCGGGCATGATCGCGCGACTCGAGGATGCCAAGGCCAAGGCGGACGATTTCCGCAGCCGCACGAGCCGGTGGCAGGTGACGCTGTCCGACGGCATCGCCGACCTCATCTCCGACACCGAGCACGACCTGCGCGACCGCCTGCGCAAGGTGCAGCGCGAGGGCGAGGCCGCGATCGACGAGGGCGATCCGGGCCCGATCTGGGACCAGATCGCGGAGTGGGTCGATCAGCGCGTCAACGCCGCGGTGTCCGAGACGTTCGTCTGGACCAACGAGCGTTCGCAGTGGCTCGCCGAGCAGGTGGCCGATGAGTTCCGCATGGGCGAGGAATCCATCCCCCTCATCGACGTCGCCGGCACCGACGGCCTGCTCGACCCGGTCGAGGAGCTGCAGCACCTCGACGACGGAAAGATGGGCGCGGCCGAGAAGATCTACATCGGTGTCCGCGGCTCGTACGGCGGTGTGCTGATGGTGGGTCTGGCGACCAGCATCGTGGGTCTCTCGCTCATCAACCCGCTCTCGCTGCTCGCCGGTGTGCTGGTGGGTCGTCGCGCTTTCCGCGAGGACATGTCGTCCCGCCTGCTGCGCCGCCAGAACGAGGCGAAGAACCTTCTCCGCCGTCACATCGAGGACACCGTCTTCCAGGTCGGCAAGCAGCTCAAGGACCGTCTGCGCATCGTGCAGCGCACCGCGCGCGATCACTTCGGCTCGATCGCCGACGAGCTGCACCGCTCGCTCAGCGACTCGGTGCTGGTGGCCAAGCAGGCCGCGGCGACCTACACCGCCGACCGCGACAAGCGCATCACGCAGCTGCACGCGCAGCTGCGCGACATCGAGGCCCTGCGCGGCCGCATCCCTGCCGGCGAGCTGCCGTCGGGGCGTCCGGCGCGCGCGGCGGTCACCCGATGAGCGCCGGTCTTCCCGAGGTCGCGCGCATCGTCGACGACGCCCTGGGCGTCTACGCCGACGATGCGGCCGCCGTCGAGGTGCTCGAATCGTTCCGCGCGCGCCTGCGCGAGCCCCTGCGCCTCGCCGTGGCGGGGATCGTCAAGGCGGGCAAGTCGACGCTGCTGAACGCCCTCATCGGCGAGCGGATCGCCCCCACCGACGCGGGGGAGTGCACCCGCACGATCACGTGGTACCGCTACGGCTCCACCGCCCGCGTCGACCTGCGTCTGCACGACGGGCGCCGCATCTCGCGCCCCGTGCGCCGCGACGAGGGACGCCTGGTGCTGGACATGGGCGGGTACACGGCCGAAGAGGTCGCGTGGATCGACGTCGCCTGGCCGAGCGAGAGCCTTCGCTCGACGGTGCTCATCGACACCCCCGGCATCGCCTCGCTGACGGTGGAGAACTCGGCCCGGTCGACGGACTTCTTCATCCCGAAGGACACCCCCACGGCCGCGGATGCCATCATCTACCTGCTCCGCCACGTCCACGCCGAGGACCTGAAGTTCCTCGAGGCCTTCCGCGACACCGCGGCGGGGGAGTCGCAGACCGTCAACGCGCTCGCGGTTCTCTCACGCGCGGACGAGATCGGCTCGGGCCGGATCGACTCCCTGCTCTCGGCCGCGAAGATCGCCGACCGCTACCGCCGCGACGGCGAGTTGCGCTCGCTCGCCCTCGACGTGGTCCCGGTGGCCGGTCTGCTCGCCGAGGGGGGCCGTACGCTCCGCGAGAGCGAATTCATCGCCCTGCGTCACATCGCGATGATGGACCGCGCCGCCCGCGACCGTCTGATGCTCACGGTCGACCGATTCACCCGCGCGAGCGACGACACCGCGCTGAGCGTGGACGTGCGTCGCGCGCTGCTGCGCCGCTTCGGGCTGTTCGGCGTGCGTCTGGCTGCGGCCCTCATCCGCGGCGGGGCGAACACGTCGTCGGCGCTCTCGGATCGCCTTGTGCAGCAGAGCGGCCTCGTCGAGGTGCAGCGCTTCGTCGAGGACCAGTTCCGGGGACGTGCCTTCGCCCTGAAGGCGCGCGGCATCCTGCACAGCGTCGAGCGGCTCGTCCGTGAGCGTCCGCGTCCGAACACGGCGGGTCTGCTGTCGGCCATCGAGCGGCTGACGGCGCAGAGCCACGACCTGCGGGAGCTGTCGCTGCTGGCCGAGCTGCGTACGTCCCCTCCCGAGCTCGACGCCGCCGTCCTCTCGGAGGCGGAGCGCATCGTCGGTGGAGCGGGGCTCGCCCCGGCCCGCCGTCTGGGCCTCGGCGACGACGCGGATCCGGTCGCGCAGCGCGAGCGTATCGACGGCCTGATGACGACCTGGCGCTCCCTGGCGGAGTCGCCGCTGACCGACCGTCACACGGCCGACCTGTGCCGCGGCGTCGTGCGCAGCGTCGAAGGGGCGGCATCCGATCTCTTCGGATCGGACGACGCCCCCTCGAGCTCAGAGTTCGGCGGTGCCGCCGCCGGTGATGCCACGGCGGATGTCGTGCTTTCGGGCGGTCCAGCGCAGAGCCGCCGGGATCACCGAGAACAGCAGGCCCAGGGCTGAAAGGCCCAGCTGGATCAGCAGCAGCCGGTCCAGCGGAACACCGCGGTCGCCCACCGCGACGAACTGGCGGGCGGCCAGGACGGTGACGGCGAAGAAGAGCAGGATGCCGAGCATCCACCACCGGGAGTTGTTGCGGCGGTTGTTGAACGACACCAGCGTGGTGATCTGCACGAGCAGCACCGTCACCAACGCACCGAAGACGCACCAGAAGACGATGTCGGCCGCCGAGCTGATCGTCTCGGACGCCCGCGTGGTGTCCACCTCGCGAACGATGGCTTCGATGTCGGGATCGATCGACTGACGGATGACGAACAGGTAGCCGACGGCGATCGCGCCGACCACGAGGCTCAGCACCCAGCAGATCTGCGCCAGACGCACCGCGGCCGGGGGCGGCATCTTGACCATGACCGGGGCTGCGGCCTTGTCGTGCAGGGCCGGTCGCTCGGGCTTGGACGCCTTGGGCGGGGGTTCGTAGGGCGGGGGTGCCGGTGAGCGGCGCACCTGCGCCTGCGGGGCGGACGCGCCGGAACGGCGGGTGAGCTCCTGAGAGCCCACCCGCCGTTCCGAAGGAGTGTCAGAGCTGGTCATCCGACGTGTCTTCGATGACGATGTCGTTGTCGGAGTCGAACACCACGGTGGTGTCCTCGTCGACGGACGTGTCGATCGTCGTGTCGGTGGTGTCGTTGAACGAGTCGCCGACCGCCACGTCCGTGGAGGAGTCGTTGGCCGAGTCGGTCAGATCGATGTCCGTGGAGCTGTCGGTCGTCTCGGTGTTCTCGGTCGTGTCGTTGTACGACCCGTCGATGTCGGTGTTGGTCTCTTCGTTGCCCATGTTGACGTCGTTGCCGGCGTCGATGTTGGTCGACTGGTCCAGCGTGGTGTCCTGGTCGACGTCGTTGCCGGCCGCGACGGCCTTGTCACCCGAGGCGACGACCGCCTCGTTGCCGAAGGTCTGGTTGACGTCGCCGTTGGCCCAGATGTTCTGGTTGACGGACTGGTCGACGATCGTGTCGCGGTCGTCGATGTGGGTGTACTGCAGCGAGTTGGTGATCGTCTTGATCTCTCGCACGACCGGGTTGTGGTGCTCGGGGCGGTCGTAGTGGACCGGGGTCGGGTTGGGCGCGACCGAGGGCTTCTCGGCGATCACCGGCGCGACCGAGCACACGTCCGCGTAGGAGACGTTGTTCAGCCCGCGGGCCGCCATCGCGCCTTCCGGGTCCTCCTCGAACTCGGCCGCAGCCTGCGGGTCACGCAGAAGGCTCAGGATGAATTCGATCAGCGCATCTGCCATGGTCGCCAGCGTGACGCTCATTGGGGTCTCCTCACGGTTGTTCCTTGGTTCGACGGTAGGTCGAGGGGGCGTGCGTCCGCGTCGGGGGGAACCCCCATAGCGCGGGACGGGTCATAGGGGTTTGCCGCGCGGGTCATCAGCCGACCCGCTCGGTCAGGGCGACGGGTGTGCGCGCATCGTCGTCGAGGGCCATCCGCAGGCGCGTCATCAGGTCGGAGCGCGAGGTGGCGCCCAGTCGCCGACGGATGCGGGCGATGTGGTGTTCGGCGGTGCGCGGCGAGATGAAGATGGCTTCGCCGATCTCGGCGTAGGTCTTGCCCTGCAGCACCAGCGCGGCGACTTCGCGCTCGCGCTCGCTCAGCGCGCTGTGGTTCTCGGCCGACCGCGACGGCATCGCCACGGGGCCCGTCTCGGGAATCGTCGGAGCCGCCACCGGCGCCTCCGCACGCTCGCGCGGGTGCAGCTGGCGCGCGCACGCGAGCAGCCGGGCGATGACGCGCCGATCGTCGGACTTGTTCGCGCCGTGGCTGGCCAGTCGTGCGCCGTCCCAGGCGAAGCCGCACTTGGCCAGACCCGTCGCCGCCTCCTCGATGGCGTCGGCGTCGACGACGCCCGTGAGCACGTCGGTCCACACCCGTCCCGCGCGCGCCAGTCGCGCGGCGAGGGGGGAGCGCTCGGCGGCCGCGCGCAGAGCGCGCGCGTGCACGGTCAGCTCCTCGGGGCTTCCGAGCAGGATGCTGGCGTGCAGGGCCGACCATTGCAGGCTCGCCGCCCACAGTGCCGGGTGACCGAGGTCGGCGAGAAGGCGTTCGGCCTGTTCCACCTGCGACCGCACGGCCGAGAACTCCCCGACCTTCGCCGCCGACACGGCGAACTCGCCGAGGGGCACGAGAGTGAACAGGTCGATCTGGGCGCGCAGCAGGGACTGCTGCGCGCGCTGCCAGACCGGGGGGAGCTCGGACGGCTGGCCGTTCCGGCGCACCAGGCCCAGCTCGACGGCATCCGCCAGCAGTCGGTCGCGTGCCGCAAGGGGGCGACCGCTCGTGGTGACGGCGCGCAGAGCCGCCTCGGCCTCGGCCGCGTGCTCGCACTGGACGGCGACCCACGCGCGCCACAGCAGCAGCCGGGGCGCGGCCCAGGGTCCGCCCTGGGCGCCGTCGATGGCGGCGTCCAGCACGCGCTGCGCGACGGCCGCCTCGCCCAGGTGCAGGGCGACGAGGGCAGCGATCACCGCGGGCAGTTCGGGCAGCGGGGCGTCCGATCCGGACGCGGTGTACATCTCGCTCGCGCGGACGAGGTCCTGCAGGCCGTCCCGCTCCGTGGCGTCCAGCGACGATCGCAGACCCCGCGAGAGCAGGTCGAGTGAGACGCCGTGAGCGGTGGGGATCGAACGGGCCGGCGCACCGACCGGAGCGTCGGCGGGGTCGGGGTGTCCCGAGGCCACGGCCGCGACCAACCACTTCGCGCGGCTCTCCGCGGTTTCCGGCACCCCTCCGGCGTACACCTGGGCGCCCAGGCTGATGTCGCCGCGCATGGCCCAGACGGCCGCGGCCATGTCGAGCGCCTCGTCTCCCGGGGCGTCGGGTGCGGCGAGCAGTGCGTCCACGAAGGCACCCGCGGCATCCACGTCTCCGACGGCCCACGCGGCGCGGGCGCGGCGCAGGGGCAGATCGCGCGGCGAAGCCCCGGCGCGATCGGCGGCGTCGAAGAGCTCAGCGGCTCGGCGGGGGTCACGGGACAGCTCGCGATCGCCGTCCGCGAGCAGGGCCGCGGCGACACGGGCATCGGTCACCCCGCCCAGCAGCGCCTGGACGGACGAGGCGTCCTTCACCATCCGCGCCGAGTAGAGGGCGAGCAGCCGGTCGGGCGTCACGCGCGCGCGCACCGCTTCGCGGACGACCGGGACGGTGCGTCCGCCGCGCTGCAGCAGCCCGGCGTCGTACCCCGCGGCGCAGGCGGCTCCCAGGGCGGCATCCAACGCGGACCGCTCATCGAGGCACAGCGCCTCGACCGCGAGACGCAGAGAGGGCTCGAGGGAGTCGATGCGGTGCGAGATCATGTCGTGGAGCGACCGGGTGATCTCTTCGCGGTCGCACCGCCCGTCGCAGAACGCGTCACCGTGCAGAGCGAGGGCCTCGGCCGTCAGCCACGCCAGACCGCCGGTCGCCGTGAACAGGGTCGACACGCAGTCGCGGCAGGCGGTGGAGGGCGCGGTGCCCAGGTGGGCGAGGACATCGGCGACCGACACGTGCCCGAGCAGCACCGGCGGCTGATGCCGCTCGATGTCGTCCAGCAGGGCGCGCAGGACGAGGGATGCCGGATCGGGCCGGGTCGACAGCAGTACCGTCGCGGTGCCCGCGTGCAGCCGTTCGGACAGCTGCGACAGCACCGCATCATCGAGCAGATGCGCGTCGTCGACGAGCACGATCGCGCCATCGTCGGTGGGCAGGTCTGCGGCATGGGTCAGGACCACCGGCGAGGCGTCCGCCGCGCGCAGCGCGGCGAACACGTGACGCAGGACGCGCGACTTGCCCGAACCCGCCGTCCCGATCACCGCGAGGGGGAGCGGTGCGGGCGTGTCGGTGTACGCGTCGAGGAGGGCGCGCGCGCCGCGCGGCAGCAGCAGTGCCTCGAGGTCGCCGTGCGCCGCCTCCGTGGTCGTCTTCGAGATCGACATCGATGTGTGCTCTCGTTCCGGCGGCGGATCAGGCCGGGATGTCGCTGGCGGTGGCCGTGGGCTCGGGCGAGGTCGTCTCGGCGGGCGGCGAGGTCGTCTCCGCGGGCGGCGACGTCGTCTCGACGGGCTCCTGGGTCGCGGGAGGAGTCGTCTCGGACGGGGTCTCGGTCGGGGTCGTCTCGGACGGGGTCGGTTCCTGCGTCGCGGGAGGCTGGGTCGAGGGCTCCGTGGTCGCGGTCTCCGAGGGCGACGGGTCGACCGGAGGGTTGGTCGACGGGTCGGTCGAGCTGGACGGCGCGGAGCTCGAAGGCTGCTGCTGCGCCGGCTGCTGCTGAGCGGGCTGCGCCGGGGCGGGGTTGGACTGACCGCCGCCGCCTCCGCCGCCGTTCTGCTGCGGGGCCATCGAGGGGGTGCGCTCCTCGGCGGTGCGCGGGGTGAGGCGCTGCGGCGTGCGCGGGCGGGAAGTGCTCTTCGCGGACGGCTCGGATGCGCCCGGTGCCGCAGCCTCGGGCGCGGCGGGCTGCTCGACGGCGGGGGCGACTCCCGGGGCCGCGATGCTCGCGGGCGGCGACGAGGGCAGGTCCAGCGGCTCGAACAGGGTCACCTCGTCGTTGGCGGCGAGGGGCTGCGAGGTGATGCCGACGCCGGAGCGGGCCAGGATGCCGACACCCATGGCGGGAACGCTCACGACACCGACGCCGACGGCCAGCGCCGTCACGCCGGCGGCGACGTAGGCCGTGGCGGGGACGCGGCGAAACCACGGCGCGCGCTTCTCGGCACGAGTGGCGGTGAAACCGAGGTCGTCGATCGCGTCGTCGTCGTCATCGTCGTCGATGTCGTCACGGGCGTCGACGGCGGTCAGGGCCACCGGCACGAACTCTCCCGCTGCGACGCCCGCGGCCGTGCGTGCCGCGCCCAGGGCGATGATGGCCTTCGGGTCGGCGTCGACCGCGATGGGGCGGTCGAACCGCTCGGAGAGCAGCTGCGCGACCCGCGGGATGCGCGAGGTACCGCCGGTGAGCAGGATCGCGTCGAGGTCCTCGGGGGTCAAGCCGGACTGCTTCAGTGCCATCTCGAGCACCTCGACGGTGCGCTCGATCTCGGGCTCGATCATGTCTTCGAACTCGGCCCGCGTCAGACGCACCGCGCCGTGACCCTCGCCGATCAGGACGGGCACGACGGCCTCGCCGTCGAAGGAGAGCGATTCCTTCGCGTCCACGCACTCTCGGCGCAGCGATGCCAGGGCCATGCGCATACCGGGGTCGGTCGAGACCGAGGTCAGGGCCGAGGCGGGGATCCCCGCGGCCTTCACCGTGTGGCGCAGGACGATGTCGTCGAAATCGGCGCCACCCAGATCCGGGATGCCGACCGGTGCGCCGACGAAGTCCACGCGGCCGTCGATGGTCTTCTGGAGGATGACGGTGTCGAACGTGCCGCCGCCGAAGTCGTAGACCGCGAGGGCGCGGCCGATGTCGAGGGGATGCGTCGATTCGTAGTGACGGGCCGCGGCCTCGGGCTCGGTGATGACTTGGACGTCGTTCCATCCCAGGCGGCCGACGGCGTCCTGCACCAGTCTCGTGCGGTACTCGCCCCACGTCACCGGGACCGAGACGGCGATGCCGGCGGGGTGCTGACCCTCGCGCTCGACGGCGGTGCCGATGACCCAGCCGACCATGAGGGCGTAGAGGTCTTGGGGTGAGAAGCGGCGGTCGCCCGCGACGATGGGCACATCGTCGCCGATGCGACGCTTGAATTCGCGTACGAGACGCTCGGGTTGGGCGGTGCCGCGCCGCTCCGCCGCATCGCCGAACAGCAGGCCGCTGTCCGAGACGAAGACCGTCGTCGGCGTGTTGTCGGCGTTGCGCCCCAGGGGCAGCGGGGCAGCCACCAGAGCACCGTCAGGGGCGGTGCGCGCAGTCGCAGCCGCCGTCCTGCTCGTTCCGACATCGATCGCCAAGAAGTACGGCGTTGCCATGTAATTCGACCCCCCGAGGGCGATCGGGTACGCCGAAACGTCCCCGAATCCCCCGATTCCCCGGGCTCGACGACGAGCCCCTTTTGTAATCCGCCGATGCATACCCCCTGTACCCATCGGCGCTGGTGTCATGAGTGTGTCACACCTGGGAACCGGATGAAAGGGTGGGTGACGCGGCAGGACGGGCTGTGATAAAGCGAGTGAGTCCGCGGGCGATGACGTGGCCGCGACGGCCTGCGGATCCCGGCTCGGACCAGCGCATCAAGGCCGGAAGGTGCTGGCACTCGCGTTGCGTGAGTGCCAGCGCTTCTCTACACTCGCATTAGCACTCTCCCCGCGGGAGTGCTGAAAAGTCTTCTGTAACGAGAAAGAAGAGGTAGACCGTGTCGGTTTCCATCAAGCCGCTCGAGGACCGCATCGTCATCAAGCAGGTCGAGGCTGAGCAGACCACCGCGAGTGGTCTCGTCATCCCCGACACCGCCAAAGAGAAGCCGCAGGAGGGCGAAGTCGTCGCCGTCGGCCCCGGCCGCATCGACGACAACGGCAACCGTGTCCCCCTCGACGTCGCCGTCGGCGACCGCGTGCTCTACAGCAAGTACGGCGGCACCGAGGTCAAGTTCGGCGCCGAAGAGTACCTCGTGCTCTCGGCCCGCGACGTCCTGGCGGTCGTCGTCCGCTGATCGCAACACGTATGAAGACCCCGGATGCCACGGCATCCGGGGTCTTCGCTTTTCTCGGCCGCATGATGGCAG
The DNA here is from genome assembly GCF_044748345.1 of Microbacterium sp. NPDC090007. Lineage (NCBI taxonomy): Bacteria > Bacillati > Actinomycetota > Actinomycetes > Micrococcales > Microbacteriaceae > Microbacterium > Microbacterium sp. NPDC090007. The sequence continues at coordinate 1,103,295 of NZ_JBIVFV010000001.1, forward strand.
GAAAAGGACGGGCGGACGACGGCCGCGCGTGGACGGGCGCGCGTAGGCTGAATCGGTGACCCCGTCCCCTGCCGCCCCGACCGGCGGGAGCACCCGCGGTGCCCTGTACGCCCTCGGCGCCTACCTGCTGTGGGGCGTGCTGCCCCTCTACTTCCTGCAGCTCAAGCCGACCGGGGCGTTCGAGGTCGTGGCGTGGCGCATCGTCTTCGCGTTCGCCTTCTGTCTGCTGTTGCTGACGCTGCTGCGCGCGTGGCCCGCATTCCTGCGCATCGTGCGCCAGCCCCGCCTGATGGCGTTGACCGCTCTGGCCGGCGTCCTCATCTACGTCAACTGGCAGACCTACCTTTACGGCGCGTTGAACGAGCACGTGATCGAGACGAGCCTGGGCTACTTCATCAACCCGATCGTGACCGTGCTGCTCGGGGTGCTCGTCCTGCGCGAGCGTCTGCGCCCTCTGCCGTGGGTCGCGGTGGGCATCGCGGTGCTGGCGGTCGTCATCATCGTGGTCGGCTATGGCGCCTTCCCCTGGATTGCCCTGACCCTGGCGTTCTCGTTCGGCCTCTACGGTCTGGTGAAGAAGCAGATCGGGCCCTCGGTGGATGCCGTGAGCGGACTGACGTTGGAGTCGTTCTGGCTGTTGCCGGTGGCCGGCATCCAACTCGCCGTGGTGGCGAGCACGACCGGTATCACCCTGGGTACCGCCGGTGCGCTGCACACCGGCCTGCTGCTGCTGGCCGGGGCCGTCACGGCGGTGCCGTTGCTGCTGTTCGCGTCCGGAGCGCGCCGGGTTCCGCTCACGGTCATCGGCCTGCTGCAGTTCATCGCGCCCATCATCCAGTTCGTCATCGGAGTCTGGGTGCTGCAGGAGCCCATGACGACCGAGCGCTGGATCGGCTTCGGACTGGTCTGGGTGGCGTTGGTCATTCTGAGCGCGGACTCCCTCGTGGCCGCGCGTCGGAACCGTGCCGTGGTCCAGGACGTCGCCGAACCGGTCTGAGCGGCCGTACGCTGCGCGCGGCGGACTTTCGCGCGCGGCGCCTAGCGTGTCCGGCGCCGTCCCGGCGGAACCGTTATGGGCCCGTGACCCCGCTGACGCACATCGTTAACGAACGGCAACATGCGCAAAACCTGCACCCGATTAGGTTGGGGACACCAGGTGACCCGATGGCTCGCCGAACGTTCATTCACAGCAAGGAGCACTATGAACGTCTTCCCGCGCACGCGCAGCGCCCGCATCCTCGGCGGTATCGCCCTGGTCGGCGCCAGCGCGCTCGTCCTCGCCGGCTGCGCCGGCGGCGGCAGCGACGCCGCCGCCCCCAGCGCATCCTCCGGCGGGGGCGCCACGTCCACGGCCGACGGTACGTTCCACGTCGGCACGATCCTCCCGGCCACGGGTAACCTCGCCTTCCTCGGCCCGCCCGAGGTCGCCGGTGTCAAGCTCGCGGTCCAGGACATCGAGGCCACGGGCGACGCGTTCCCCTTCACGACCGAGCTGACCGAGCGCGACTCCGGTGACACCACCACCGACATCGCCACGCAGTCGGCCACCGAGCTCGTCGACGCCGGTGCCGACGTCGTCATCGGTGCGGCGTCGTCGGGCGTGTCGTTCACGTTCATCGATCAGCTGGTCAACGCCGGGATCGTCCAGATCTCGCCGGCCAACACCTCGCCCGACTTCACCACCTACGCCGACGACGGCTATTACTGGCGCACCGCGCCCTCCGACGTGCTGCAGGGTCGGGTTCTGGGCAACCTGATGGTCGGTGACGGCGCGGCGAACGTCGGCATCATCTACATCAACGACCCCTACGGCATCGGCCTCAAGGACAACGCGACCACGGCCATCGAGGCCGCCGGTGGCGAGGTCTCGGCTGCCGTCCCCTACAACCCGGGTGACACCGTCTTCACGTCGCAGGTCGACGAGGTGCTCGCGTCGCAGCCCGACGCCATCGCCGTCATCGCGTTCGAAGAGACGTCCTCGATCATCCCGCAGCTGGTGAGCACCCAGGGCTACGCCGCGTCGAAGGTCTACTTCGTCGACGGCAACCTGTCGAACTCGTACGAGTTCCCCGCCGGCACGCTCGAGGGTGCGAAGGGCACGCTGCCCGGTAACCCGGCCGACACCGAGTTCCAGAGCCGCCTGAAAGAGGTCGATTCCGCGTTGACCGACTTCAGCTACGCTCCGGAGTCCTACGACGCCGTCATCGTGGCCGCACTCGCCGCCGCTCAGGCCAAGGACGACTCGGGTACGGCCATCCGCGACAACCTGGAGTCGGTCACGGGTGGGGGCGAGAAGTGCACCACCTTCGCGGACTGCCTCGCGCTGATCAACGAGGGCACGGACATCGACTACGACGGTGTCTCGGGTCCGATCACCTTCGACGGCAACGGTGACCCCACCGAGGCGTACATCGGCATCTACCAGTACGGCGCCGACAACAAGTACGCGCTGTTGAACACGGAGTTCGGCTCGCTCAACGAGTGACCTGAACCCCAGAGAGGCCCGGATCCGCGAGAATCCGGGCCTCTTCGCGTTGTGGAGCGGGTGCTCACACACTTCGTCGAGCGTCCACGACACGCCGCACGTGAGACGGCGGGGCGGCGTTTCTCGGACACTCCGCTCACGCGTGACCACACCCCTGGTTGAGCGTCCACGACACGTCGCACGTGCATCTCCGGCGCGGCGAGTCTTGGACGCCCAAGCGGGTTGGAGCGGGGGGACCGCATCGCGGACGAGTGCGGCGGGAAGGTGCGGCGCGCTGGCCCGGGCGACTGTTCCGGGCTCTGTGCGCCTCGCAGGCGCTCGCCAGGGGCACACGGCGCTCACACGCGTGCCGGCGGCCGCGGGGCGCCTGTGCCGTCGCGTGACGCGGAGGACCGCCCGGCCTGGCGCGTCGGGCGAGCAGCGCGCTGAAGCCCCCCGGAAACCACGAGTGCCCCGCGGCCGGAGCCGCGGGGCACTCGTCTGAGCCGGAGTTACTCGGCGTGCGGGTTCTTGCTGCCGTCGCGCTTGGCATCCTCGTCGGCGGCCAGGGTGCCCAGGTACAGCTCGATCACGCGGGGGTCGGTGAGCAGCTCGCGGCCGGTCCCGGTGTACGCGTCCTTGCCCTGGTCGAGCACGTACGCGCGGTGGCAGATCTGCAGGCAGCGCCGGGCGTTCTGCTCGACCATGATGATCGTCACGCCGGCGCGGTTGATCTCGGCCACGCGCAGGAACGTCTCGTCCTGGCGGACGGGCGACAGGCCGGCCGACGGCTCGTCGAGCAGCAGCACCGACGGGTCCATCATGAGGGCGCGACCCATCGCGACCATCTGACGCTCACCGCCCGAGAGCGACCCGGCCCGCTGCTTGCGTCGCTTGGCGAGTTCGGGGAACAACCCCGAGACGAACTCGAAGCGCTCGGCGAACACCTTGGGCCGTTGGAAGAGACCCATCTGCAGGTTCTCCTCGATCGACAGGCTCGGGAACACGTTGTTGTTCTGGGGCACCATGCCGACGCCCTTGGCGACGAGCTTGTCGGCCTTGAGCGAGGTGATGTCCTCGCCGTTGAGCAGCACGGCTCCGCCGCGGATCTTCACCTGGCCGAAGATGGCCTTCAGCAGGGTCGACTTGCCCGCGCCGTTGGGGCCGATGATGCCGATCAGATCGCCCTGGTAGGCGTCCACGGTGCACCCGTTGAGGATGTTGACGCCGGGCAGGTATCCGGCGACGAGGTCGTCGGTGCGCAGCACCGGGGTGCGCGTGGCGGTGGCGGTGTCGGTCATCAGAGCTTCCCGTCCTTCTCGTCGGCGATGAGCTCCGCCTCCGCCTCGGCGGCGGCTTCGGCCTGGATGGTCTCGAGCTGGGACGTCGTCATGTCGCCCAGGTCGGTGTCGTGGTGCGCACCCAGGTACGCGTCGATCACGGCCTGATCGGTCATCACCGTCTCGGGCGGCCCTTCGGCCACCACGCGGCCTTCGGCCATCACCACGACCCAGTCCGAGATGTGGCGCACCATGTGCATGTCGTGCTCGACGAAGAGCACGCTCATCCCCTCCTTCTTCAGGTCGAGGATGTGCCCGAGCAGGCTCTGCGTCAGTGCGGGGTTCACGCCGGCCATCGGCTCGTCGAGCATGACGAGCTTCGGGTCGCTCATGAGGGCCCGGGCCATCTCGAGCAGCTTGCGCTGTCCACCCGACAGCGAGGCGGCGAAATCCTCGCGCTTGGCATCCAGTTTGAAGCGGCGCAGCAGATCGTCGGCGCGCTCGGTGTTGTCCTTCTCCTGCGAACGCCAGATCGAGGGGACCAGGGCGCGGAAGATGTTCTCGCCCTTCTGCCCGCGAGCGCCCAGCAGCATGTTCTGCAGCACCGTGAGGCGGCCGAGCGACTTGGTCAGCTGGAAGGTGCGGACCATGCCCTTGCGCGAGACCTTGAACGCGGGGACGTTGGCGAGGTTGGAGCCTTCGAAGCTCCACCGGCCCGTGTTGGGCTTGTCGAAGCCGGTGAGCAGATTGAACAGCGTGGTCTTGCCCGCGCCGTTCGGACCGATGAGGGCTGTGATCTGGCCGCGCGGGATCTCGAGGTGCTCGACGTCCACGGCCTTGAGGCCGCCGAACTGGCGGGTGACGCCGTCGGCGACGACGATCGGGTCGACCTTCGCGCAACCGGGTCGGACCTCGCCCTTGACGAGCGGGTGGGTGACAGTCGTGTCAGACATTGAACGACAGCTCCTTCTTGTTGCCGAAGATGCCCTGTGGCCGGAAGATCACCAGGAGCATGAGCCCGATGCCGACGAGGATGAAGCGCACCTGGCCGGTCTGCGTGCTGGACATGAAGCCCAGGATGCCGACATCCCGCAGTCCCACGATGATGCCGTTCGACAGCGACAGCAGCACCCAGAACAGCATCGAGCCGACGATGGGGCCGAGCAGGGTCGCCGCCCCACCGAGCAGCAGGGCGGTCCAGATGAAGAACGTCAGCGCCGTTCCGTAGTTACCCGGCTGCACCGCGCGGGGGAGGATGAACACCACACCCGCGAGACCGCCCATGACACCGCCGAGCACGAGCGCCTGCATCTTGTACGAGTAGACGTTCTTGCCGAGGCTGCGCACGGCATCCTCGTCCTCTCGGATGCCCTTGACCACGCGACCCCAGGGGCTGCGCATGAGCAGGTACACCAGAAGGGTTGCGATGAGCACGAGACCCCAGCCGAACACGCGCACCCACCAGTCGTTGGCCGAGTAGGTCCACGGGCCGATGCCGTAGGTGCCGGCGGGCAGCGGGTTGATGGCCTGGAACTCGCGGTTGTAGCCGTTCAGGCCCTGCGAGCCGCCGGTGATGTCGGTCAGGCCCACGGTCGAGACCACGTACCGCACGATCTCGGCGGCGGCGATGGTGACGATGGCCAGGTAGTCCGCCCGCAGACGCAGGGTCGGGATGCCGAGCAGGAACGCGAACAGCACCGACGCCACGATCGCGACGAGGATCGCGAGCCACACGGGCGCCGCGAACGAGAGCGTGGCGATGGCGAAGGCGTAGGCGCCGACGGCCATGAAGCCCGCCTGACCGAAGTTGAGCAGTCCCGCGTAGCCGAAGTGGACGCTCAGGCCGATCGCGGCCAGGGCGTATGCCGCGGTGGTCGGGCTGATGAGCTCGCCCGCGGCGTTGTTGAAGATCGAAAGCCAGTCCATGTCGTCTTTCCTCAGCCGATCCGCTCTTTACGACCGAGCACACCCTGCGGCCGGAAGAGCAGCACGCCGATGAGCACGATCAGGGCCACCGCGTACCGGAGGTCCGGCGGGATGACGATGGTGGACAGTTCCGTGATGATGCCGATGATCAGCGAACCCACCAGGGCGCCGAAGGCGCTGCCGAGACCGCCCAGCGTCACGGCGGCGAAGAGCAGCAGCAGGATCGCGAAGCCCATGTCCCACGTGACGCCGCGGTAGAGGCCGTACAACACGCCCGACAGGCCCGTCAGGGCACCCGCGAGAACCCACACGATGCGGATGACGCGGTCGACGTTGATGCCGGACGCGGCGGCGAGCGAGGCGTTGTCGCTCACCGCGCGCGTCGCCTTGCCGATGCGCGTGCGGGTGAGGAAGTACGCCACCAACGCGAGCATGACGACACTGACCCCCATGCTGATGATCGAGGTCAGGGTGACGGTGACGGGTCCGATGGTGACGTTGTCGGTGATGCCGGTGGCGATGTTGCGCGTTCCACCGTCGAAGAAGTACAGGTACAGGTAGCGCAGCACGATCGACAGGCCGATCGTCACGATGAGGACCTGGACCAGCCCGACGCCCCGTTTCCGCAACGGTTTGAACAGCACGGCATCCTGAGTCCATCCGAGGGCGGCCGACAGCGCCACGGTCAGCAGGATCGCCAGGACGAGGTTCCATCCCATCGCCGTGAAGACGTAGAAGATGATGGCGCCGAAGGTGAGCATCTCGCCGTGGGCGAAGTTGTTCACCCCGGTCGTGCCGAAGATCAGCGAGATGCCGATGGCGGCCAGGGCCAGCAGCAGGCCGAAGTTGAGACCGTAGAAGAAGCGCGAGAAGAGCGTGTCCCAGATCGAGCCGGATGCGGCCGCTCCCTCGCCCGTCGGGAAGAGCACGTTGACCGTGTTGGTCGTGCCGATCGTGACGTCGCGCGTGACGTTGTCGGGATCGCGGGGGGCCACGCCGTCGGGCAGGGTGTCGACCTGGAGCGTGGCGGTGTAGGCGCCCGGACCGGGCACCGCCACCGACCAGCGTCCGTCGGCGCCGGTGGTGCCGACCTCCGAGAAGCCGGAACCCTCGACCGAGATCTCGACGCCCTCGACCGGGTCATCGCCGGCGCGGATGATGCCGCCGATGCTGAACTGGGTCGAGACGTCTCCCGTCCCGGCGGAGGCCGCGGGGGTCGGGGCCGGCGTCGTCTGCGCGCTCGCGGGTGTCGCGAACAGCAGGCTCAGAACGGCGATCGCGGTCGCGAAGAGCGACACGATGAGGGCCATGCGGGGAAGGGTGCGCGATCTTATCGCGGTGGGGGAGGAATGACCCACGGAGTCTCCAGTTCGGCAGCGCTGACGAAGTCGTCCCGTCAGCTTCGACGGTCGACGCTACGAGCGTAATGTGTCGCGGACGTTTCGCACGTCCAGTCGTTAGCGAACCGTGTCGCGCGGGCGGCGCGTCGGCGCCGCCCGCGCGGGGAACAATCCCGGACCCCCGGCGCTTAGAATTCATGTCGGAGCGCTTTCCCGGGCGCCCCGGCCGACGTCGTCCCTATCTCGAGCAGGCGCCGCGCGCGCAGGAGGACCCATGGAGCAGCACGACCCCTTCGGTTTCATCGGACTGACCTACGACGACGTGTTGCTGCTGCCCGGCCACACCGACGTCATCCCCAGCGAGGCCGACACGTCGTCGCGCCTGACCCGCCGCATCACCGTGGCGACGCCGCTGCTGTCGAGCGCGATGGACACCGTCACCGAGGCCCGGATGGCGATCGCGATCGCGCGCCAGGGCGGCATCGGCATCGTGCACCGCAACCTCTCGATCGAGGACCAGGCCGGCATCGTCGACCAGGTCAAGCGCAGCGAGTCGGGTATGGTCTCCAACCCCATCACCACGAACCCGGATGCCACGGTGGCCGAGGTCGACGCGATGTGCGCGCAGTACCGTATCTCGGGCCTGCCGGTCGTCGATCCCGACGGCATCCTGGTCGGCATCATCACCAACCGCGACATGCGCTTCGTCTCGGGTTTCGAGCGTCAGACCACCAAGGTCAAGGACGTCATGACCAAGGACGGCCTGATCACCGGCCACGTCGGCATCCACGCCAACGACGTCATCGCGACCTTCGCCAAGCACCGCGTCGAGAAGCTGCCGCTGGTGGACGACGAGGGCAAGCTGGCCGGTCTCATCACCATCAAGGACTTCGACAAGAGCGAGAAGTACCCCCTCGCCACCAAGGACGACCAGGGTCGTCTGCGTGTGGGTGCGGCGATCGGCTTCTTCGGCGACGCCTGGCAGCGTGCCGAGGCCCTGCGCGACGCGGGCGTCGACGTCCTCGTCGTCGACACCGCGAACGGACAGTCCGCCGGTGTGATCGACATCGTGCGCCGCCTCAAGGCCGACGCCTCGTTCGACCACATCGACGTCATCGGCGGCAACGTCGCGACCCGCGAGGGCGCCCAGGCGCTGATCGAGGCGGGCGTGGACGCGGTCAAGGTCGGCGTCGGACCGGGCTCGATCTGCACCACGCGCGTGGTGGCGGGAGTCGGCGTGCCGCAGGTCACCGCCATCTACGAGGCCTCGCTGGCCGCCGTCCCGGCCGGGGTGCCGGTGATCGCCGACGGCGGTCTGCAGTACTCGGGCGACATCGCCAAGGCGCTCGTCGCGGGCGCGGACACGGTCATGCTGGGCTCCCTGCTCGCCGGGACCGACGAGTCCCCGGGCGAGATCGTTTTCCAGGGGGGCAAGCAGTTCAAGCAGTACCGCGGCATGGGTTCGCTCGGAGCGCTGCAGACGCGCGGCAAGAAGACGTCGTACTCGAAGGACCGCTACTTCCAGGCCGATGTGCCCAGCGACGACAAGCTCATCCCCGAGGGGATCGAGGGGCAGGTGCCCTACCGCGGACCGGTGGCGGCGGTGGCATATCAGCTCATCGGTGGTCTGCGGCAGTCCATGTTCTACGTCGGTGCCCGCACGGTCGAGGAGCTCAAGGCCAAGGGGCGGTTCGTCCGCATCACCTCGGCGGGTCTGAAGGAGTCGCACCCGCACGACGTGCAGATCGTCGTCGAGGCGCCCAACTACAAGAAGTAGGCCTTCTCGCGGAGGGTCGGGCCCGCAGGCCCGGCCCTCCGGTGTTCGCGGATGCCGGTCCCCGGCGCGACCGCCCCGGGCTACGCTGTGCGCATGTTCCGCCCGCGCCGACACCCCCAGGCGTCGTTGTCGGCGCGTCGGACCGAGGCCTTCACGGACGGCGTGTTCGCCATTGCGGCGACCCTGCTGGTGCTCGGCTTGACCGACCAGTCCCTGGGTTCCCCGACCACGGACGAGGAGCTTCTGCGCGGGCTGCTCTCGCTGGCGCATCCGCTGTTCTCGTTCGTCATCAGCTTCCTCATCCTGTGCGTCATGTGGATGACCCACGTGCGGCAGTTCGAGTGGATCGTGCGCATCGACGCGGCCGGGATGTGGATCAACAACCTGCGGCTGCTGCTCGTCGTACTCGTGCCGTTCACCTCGTCGCTGGACACCGTCCACAGCGACCTGCTGCTGGGGCGCGTGCTGCTGCCGGTCAACTTCTTCCTTGCGATCGTCCTCGGCTGGCTGCAATGGGCGTGGGCGGTGCGCTCGGGCGCGATCGCCGATCTCACCCCGGAGGATGCGCGGCGGCTGGGGCGGGCGGGTCTGAGCGCGGTGATCCTGAGCGCTGCGGCGATGCTGTCGAGCCCGCTGCTGGGATCGGTGGGATTCCTGGTCTTCGCGTTCGACGGGCTGCTCACCCGGGTGCTCCGCGGGGCGGACGCGCCCACCTCGCCCGCGGGCGGTGCGCGACCCGCCGGTGATGTCGAGGGGCGCGGGTAGGCTGGTCGGGTGACCATGGAGATCGATCTGGGCCGAGCCAAGCGCGCCCGCCGCGCGTACACCTTCGACGACATCGCCGTCGTGCCGTCGCGGCGCACGCGCAACCCCGAAGACGTCTCGACCGCGTGGACGATCGACGCCTTCCCGTTCGAGATCCCGGTTCTCGGTGCCCCGATGGATTCCGTGGTCAGCCCTCGCACGGCGATCGAGCTGGGCCGTCTCGGCGGCCTCGGCGTGCTCGACCTCGAGGGGCTGTGGACGCGGTACGACGACCCCGAGCCGCTGCTGGCCGAGATCGCGACGCTGCCCGAGGCCGACGCCACGCGTCGTATGCAGCAGCTGTACTCCGAGCCCATCAAGCCCGAACTCGTGCGCGACCGCCTCGCCGAGGTCCGCGCGGCCGGCGTGACCGTGGCCGGCGCACTGACCCCGCAGCGCACGCACGACCTCTACGAGACCGTCGTCGCCGCGGGCGTCGACCTCTTCGTCATCCGCGGCACCACGGTGTCCGCCGAGCACGTCTCGAGCGTCGCCGAGCCGCTCAACCTCAAGAAGTTCATCTACGACCTGGACGTCCCCGTGATCGTCGGCGGCGCAGCCACCTACACCGCGGCGCTGCACCTCATGCGCACCGGTGCCGCCGGCGTGCTCGTCGGCTTCGGCGGGGGAGCCGCATCCACCACGCGCGCCACCCTGGGGCTGCACGCGCCGATGGCCACCGCGGTCGCCGACGTCGCCGGCGCCCGCCGCGACTACCTCGACGAGTCGGGCGGTCGGTACGTGCACGTCATCGCCGACGGTGGCGTCGGCACCTCGGGCGACATCGTCAAGGCCCTCGCCATGGGCGCCGACGCCGTCATGCTCGGCGTCGCGTTGGCACGGGCCACCGACGCGCCCGGGCGCGGTTTCCACTGGGGTCCCGAAGCGCACCACGCCAAGCTGCCCCGCGGTCGCCGCGTCGCGGTGGACCGCGTCGGCCCGCTCGAGCAGATCCTCTACGGTCCCGCCCCCGTCGCCGACGGCACCGCCAACCTCATCGGCGCGCTCAAGAAGTCGATGGCCACGACCGGCTACTCCGACCTCAAGGAGTTCCAGCGCGTCGAGGTCGTCGTCGCCCCCTACGGGCAGTGATCCCGGACACCGCATGACATCCGCCCCCGCGACCGAACCGCTTCCCCCGCAGGTCTTCCCGCCGACGCTGCGCGAGGTCATGCTGCGGCCGCGCTGGATCGCGCTGCTGGCCTTCTCGCTCGTCGTCGCGGGCGTCCTCGCGTGGTTGGGGCAGTGGCAGCTCGGACGTGCCGTCGACACCTCGCCCCCCGAGCCCGGTCTGACCGAGGTGGTCCAGCCGCTCGACCAGGTCGTGCAGCCGGGCGACTACCTGCCCGAGCCGCTGGTCGGTCAACGCGTCGAGGTGAGCGGAACGTGGGTGGCATCCGACTTCATCGTCGTGTCCTCGCGGTTCAACGACGACGTCGAGGGGTACTGGGTCACCGGTCAGTTGCGCATCGCCGGAACGACGGCCCCCACCTCGATCGCGGTCGCGACCGGGTGGACGGCGTCGCTCGAGGCCGCCGACGCGGCCGTGGACGCCCTCGAGCGACAGGTCGCGGCCGACCCCACCGCCCTGGTCCAGGTCACGGGCCGGCTCATCTCCGACGAAGGACCCTCGGTGCCCCCGTCGGGCGCCGACCCCCTGACGATCACCCGCATGTCGCCGCCCATGCTGCTCGGCCGGTGGCACGACACCGCCGAGCTGAACGTCTACCGGCAGTACGTCGCATCGCAGATGGCCATCGGTCCTCTCGACGACATCGTCTCGCCCGCGCCCGATGAGCGCTCTCGCGTGAATTGGCTCAACATCTTCTACGCGGCCGAATGGGCGATCTTCGCCGGCTTCGCGCTCTACCTCTGGTACCGCCTCGCGCGCGACGCGTGGGAGAAAGAGGTCGAGGATCTCGAGGACGAGCAGGCCGAGGCGCTCGCCGAAATCTCTGCGTCGAGCAGTGCGACGGGTGCCCCGGAATCCCGCGGGTAGACTGGCATCCATGCCCCGCGCCCCCAAGCTCGCCTCGTTCCCGGCGATCCGCGGAGCCCTGAAGTTCTACCAGATCTGCTCGATCATCACCGGCGTCGGCCTTCTGCTCCTGGTCGCCGAGATGATCCTCAAGTACACGCCCCTGCACGTGGAGCTGTTCCTGGGCGGATCGGGGGGCTTCCTGTGGTTCGCGGATGCCGTGCCCGGCCCCGACTGCCAGTGGTTCTCGTTGTTCGTCCCCGGCGGCAACGGCTGCGAGATCCTCTCCACCGGTGACGGGGTGAACGTCTCACTCGCCATCCTCGTGGCGCACGGTTGGTTCTACGTCGTCTACCTGATCTCGTGCTTTCGCGTGTGGAGCCTCATGCGGTGGCCGTTCCGTCGGTTCGTGTTCCTCGCCCTCGGTGGCGTGGTTCCCTTCCTCTCCTTCTTCCTCGAGGTGCGCACCGCCCGCGGCGTGCGCGCCTACCTCGCCGAGCGAGAGGCCGCTCAGGCCTCGGCTCCCGTCCCCGCCTCGGAAGGCAACCGGTGACCGAACAGACCGAAACGTCCCAGCGCCCCGTCCTCGTCGTCGACTTCGGCGCCCAGTACGCGCAGCTGATCGCCCGCCGCGTTCGCGAAGCGGGCGTGTACAGCGAGATCGTGCCGCACACCGCGTCGGCGCGCGAGATCGCCGCGAAGAACCCGGTCGGGATCATCCTCTCGGGTGGCCCCTCGTCGGTGTACGAAGAGGGTGCGCCGAGCCTGGACGCCGGGGTCTTCGACCTCGATGTGCCCACGCTCGGCATCTGCTACGGCTTCCAGGTCATGGCCAAGGCCCTGGGCGGAGAAGTGGCCAACACGGGACTCCGCGAGTACGGGGCGACGGATGCCACGGTGGTCACCGAGGGCACGCTGCTGCAGGGGCAGCCGGCCGCGCAGAACGTCTGGATGAGCCACGGCGACCAGGTGTCGCGCGCTCCCGAGGGTTTCGACGTGCTCGCGCGGACCGCGCACACCCCCGTCGCCGCCTTCGCCAACGACACGCGCCGCATGTACGGCGTGCAGTGGCACCCCGAGGTCAAGCACTCCGACCACGGGCAGAACGTCCTCGAGAACTTCCTCCACAAGGCCGCGGGCCTGCCTGCCGACTGGAACAGCGGCAACGTCATCGCCGAGCAGGTCGAGCGCATCCGCCAGCAGGTCGGCACCGGCCGCGTCATCTCTGCGCTGTCCGGGGGTGTCGACTCCGCGGTGTCGACCGCCCTCGTCCACGAGGCCGTCGGAGACCAGCTCGTCGCCGTCTTCGTCGATCACGGTCTGCTGCGTCAGGGCGAGCGCGAGCAGGTCGAGAACGACTACGTCGCCTCGACCGGCGTGAAGCTGATCACCGTCGACGCGCGTGAGACCTTCTTGCACGCCCTCGCCGGCGTCAGCGACCCCGAGCAGAAGCGCAAGATCATCGGCCGCGAGTTCATCCGCGCGTTCGAGCAGGTGCAGGCCGACCTGGTCGCCGAGGCCGCGGCCGAGGGCGAGCAGGTGCGTTTCCTCGTCCAGGGCACGCTGTACCCGGACGTCGTGGAGTCCGGCGGCGGTGCGGGAACGGCCAACATCAAGAGCCACCACAACGTCGGCGGCCTGCCCGAAGACCTGCAGTTCGAGCTCGTCGAGCCGCTGCGCACCCTCTTCAAGGACGAGGTGCGCGCCATCGGCCGGGAGCTCGGTCTGCCTGAGGCCATCGTCGGGCGTCAGCCCTTTCCGGGGCCGGGCCTTGGCATCCGTATCGTGGGCGAGGTCACCGCTGACCGCCTCGAGATCCTGCGCGAGGCCGACGCCATCGCCCGGGCCGAGCTGACCAAGGCCGGCTTGGACGACGAGATCTGGCAGTGCCCTGTGGTCCTTCTGGCCGACGTGCGTTCGGTCGGCGTGCAGGGGGACGGCCGCACCTACGGCCACCCCATCGTGCTGCGCCCGGTCTCGTCTGAGGACGCCATGACCGCGGACTGGACGCGCCTGCCCTACGACGTGCTGTCGAAGATCTCGAACCGCATTACCAACGAGGTGAAGGACGTCAACCGCGTGGTGCTCGACGTGACGTCGAAGCCCCCGGGGACGATCGAGTGGGAGTGAGCCTCGGCTGACCCCTCGCACGACCGGCGCCGCCGTCCTTCCTCGGACGGCGGCGCCGTCGTCTTGTCGCGCGGGCCGCGGGGTGGCGCGGGGGTGGCGCGGGGCGGCGCGGGGTGGCGCGGGGCGGCGCGGGGGTGCGGGGGCGGCTTCGGCGCGGGGCGGCGGCGCCGTCGCTGTTCCCCCGCGGGTTTTTGTCGCGCGGGTGGGGTGGGGCGGCGGAAAGGTGCGGGGGAGCGGAGGCGGCGCGGGGGCGCGGGGGTGGCGCGGGGGCGGTGCGGGGGTGGCGCGGGGCGGCGCGGGGTGGCGCGGGGTGCGGCGCGGCTTCGGCGCGGGGGCGGCGGCGCCGTCGCTGTTCCCCCGCGGGTATTTGTCGCGCGGGTGGGGTGGGGCGGCGGAAAGGTGCGGGGGAGCGGAGGCGGCGCGGGGGAGAGGGCGGCGCGGGGGCGGTGCGGGGGAGCGGAGGCGGCGCGGGGGAGCGGAGGCGGCGGGGCGGCGCGGGGCGGCGCGGGGTGCGGCCTCGGCGCGGGGGCGACGGGGCAGGGACGAGCGGGTGGGGGAGGATGGGGGCGTGACTTCGGCCGACTTCCCCGACGCGTGGTACCTCGTCCTGTCGAGCCGGCTCGTCCCCGACCTCGATGGTGGCTACACCCTCTCGACGCTCGCCCGCGCGCGACAGATGTGCGCAGCCGGCGCCGAAGCGCTGCTGCTGACCGTCGACCCGGCGGAGGCCGACGCGCACGCCGCGCACCGGGCGACGTTCGAGGAGCGGGGGGTGGCGGCATCCGGAACCTTCCTCAACCTCTTCGACGAGGCGGTCGACGCCGACGGCGGGTCCGCGGCGTGGGTGCGCGCGGCCGCGAGAGCCGGGAACGCGGACCCGTCGCTCGCCTACCGTCGCGTCGCCGGAGGTGCGGTCGACCTGCCGGTGGTGATCGACCCCGATTGGCACCTCGCCACCGCGCCGATCGTCGTGCGGGATGCCGCGGGTGAGACCGTCGGCGTGATCGACGGCTTCGGGGCGCTCTACCGGGCGTGGCTGACGCACGTGGCCGAGGGGCTACGCGCCCGGTGCGACCGTCCGGTCGTCGTGGTCTGCGAGTCGCGACAGCTCGGCGAGCTGATCGTGGGGTGGGGCGACGGCGACACGCGGATCCTCCACACGATCCACACGATCCACCTCGACGCGCCCTACACCGCGGACGCTCCGCTCAACGCCCTGTGGACCCGGTGGTTCGCCCTCTCTGACCGGTTCGATGCGATCCTCTGGCCGACCGCGCACCAGCGCGAGGACGTGCGCGCGCGTTTCGGTCGCGCCGCGAACGACGTCGTCGCCCCGCACGCGGTCGCGGTCCCGGATGCCGTGGCACCCGTCGCGGCGCGCGAACTCGGGCTGGTCGTCGCGGTGGGCCGGCTGGCCCCCGGAAAGAGGCTCGATCGCGCCATCCGCGCCTTCGGCCGTGTGCGCGCCGAGGTACCGTCCGCGCGGCTCGAACTGTGGGGAGCCGGGGCGCAGCGCGAGGCGCTCGACGCTCTCGTCGCCGCGCTCGGTCTCGAGGGAGCGGTCGCGCTGCGGGGACTGACGAACGACCCCGGGGCGGTTCTCGACCGCGCCGCGGTGTACCTCACGACCTCGGCCTTCGAGGGGCAGGGCCTGGCGCTCGCCGAAGCGCTCGCGCAGGGAACGCCGGTCGTGGCGTGGGACATCCGCTACGGCCCCCGCGACATGCTGGCGTCGGGGGGCGGCATCCTCGTTCCGGACGGCGACGAGGACGCGCTCGTCGCGGCGCTGCGGGACGTGCTGACCGATGAGGCGCTGCGCGAGAAGCTCGCCGAAGAAGCACGGAATGCCGCGCTCGCCCTCACCCCGGATCGTGCGATGCGGACATTGGCAGACGTCGTCCGCGGGGTGCTGCAGCGCCCGCGCCGACGCTGAGCCGGAGGCGCGGTCCCACGCTCTCAGCGGAGAGCCTCCCGGCCCCGTGCCGGTGGGGCGTCAGCTCGCTCTCGGACGATCACGCCGGGGAGCGGCCGGCCCAGGGGTCGTAGTCGGCGATCAATTCCTCTTGCGTGGGGCGTTCGGCATCCGGGATGTGCTGCAGGTTCACACGCACGCGGTACCAGAGCGAACTCGATCCGCGCATGCCGTCGACGAGGACGTCGGCGGGGTGCAGCTGCTCCGTCGCAGCGGGATGCCGTTGCTTCCAGGTCGCGAGGGCGTCCAACGCCTCGGGCTTGGTCTTGGTCCGCGCGATCTCGATCAGCGGCATGGTCGACGCGCGGCGACCGGAACCGTCGGACCCGCGCGGCGGCTTCTCGGCGGGGCCCAGGCGCTCGGCCAGCGCGAGCAGGGCGTCGAGCGACCCGGCGGCGGTGTCGATGTCGGCGTGCGGGTCGCCGATCGCGCGGAACCGCTCGGGTACGGTGAGGACGGTGAACTCCTCGGGGCGGCGGCTGCGTACCTCGTCCCAGGTGAGCGGCGTCGACACGCGGGCGTCGGGGAGGGGGCGGATCGAGTAGGCCGAGGCGACCGTGCGGTCCTTCGCGTTCTGGTTGAAGTCGACGAAGACGCTCTCGCCGCGCTCCTCCTTCCACCACCGGGCCGTCGCGAGCCCCGGCGCTCGGTCCTCGACCTCTCGCGCGAGGGTCTCGGCGGCGAGGCGTACGTCGGCGTAGTCCCACTCGGGACGGATGCGCACGAGGATGTGCAGGCCCCGCGAGCCCGACGTCTTCGGCCAGCCGACGAGACCGTGATCCTCGAGCACGTCGCGCGCGATGAAGGCCACGTCCACGATCTGCGCCCAATCGACGCCCGGCATGGGGTCGAGGTCGACCCGCAGCTCGTCGGGGTGGTCCAGATCCTCGGCGCGGACGGGGTGCGGGTTGAGGTCGAGACAGCCGAGGTTGACGACCCACGCCAGGCCCGCGGCATCCCGGATCACCGCTTCTTCGGCGGACGTGCCCGAGGCGTAGCGCAGGGTCGCCGTGTCGATGAAGGCCGGGTGGTTCTCGGGCACGCGCTTCTGGAAGAACGGCTCCTGGTCGAGGCCCTTCGAGAACCGCTTGAGCACCATGGGGCGCCCGCCGGCCCCGCGCAGGGCTCCCTCGGCGACGGCGAGATAGTACCGCACGAGGTCGAGTTTGGTCAGACCCGGCTCGGCGAAGACGACGCGGTCGGGGCTGGTCACGCGTACCTCGTGACCGCCGATGTCGAGGATCTCGGGCGGGGTCTTGGCGGGACTCATGGCGCGAGGCTAGCGGCGGCGCCGACGCGCGTGGCACCCCTTGCGGCGGCCGCGGTGCTGGGGTCGCGCGGCGGCCGGGAAGTCGCGCGGGGGCGGGGGGCGTTGCGCGGGGGCGGGGAGGCGTTGCGCGGGGGCCGGGGGCGCAGGGGCGTCGCGCGGGGGCCGGGGGCGTTGCGCGCGGGCCGGGGGCGTTGCGCGGGGGCGGGAGGCGTCGCGCGGGGGCCGGGGGCGTTGAGTGTCCAAGACACGCCGCGGCATGTCGTGCAGCGACGGCGTGTCTTGGACACTCAACGGAGCGTGCGGAGCGTGCGGGGCGTGCGGAGCGTGTGGGGCGTGCGCGCCAGTGCCGCGCCGTGCGGCCGGGGCGGGGCGGTGCGCCGCGCGGGGCGCCGGCCGCGCCGGGCGCAACGACGAAGGGCCGCCCCGAACGGGACGGCCCTTCGTGCGGAACGCGACGTCAGTTGTTGCCGCGCACGATCGCGATGAGACGCAGGATCTCGACGTACAGCCACACGACGGTGACCATGATGCCGAAGGCACCGACCCAGCCGTAGACCCGGGCGGCGCCGTTGCGGACACCGCGCTGGATCTGGTCGAAGTCGAGCACCAGCGAGTAGGCCGCCAAGATGACGACGAAGACGCCGATGATGACACCGAGCGGGATGCCGAAGATGTCGACGCTGCTGCGCAGGCCGAACGCGCCACCGGCGATCGGGACGTTGAACAGCATGAGGCCGAGGTTCACGAGGCTGAACACGAGGTAGCCGACCATCGCGATCATGAAGATCTTGGTGGCGCGGGCCGACGCACGGATCTTGCCGCTCGCGAACAGGGCGAGCGTCACCCCGACGACGGACAGGGTGCCCAGCGTCGCCTGCAGGACGATGCCGGGGAAGATGAACTCGAAGAAGGCCGAGATCCCACCGACGAACAGACCCTCGAACGCGGCGTAGGCGATGAAGACAGGGACGGAGGGCTTCTTCTTGAACGTCGCCACCATCGCCAGCACGAAGCCGACGAGGCCACCGACGATCATGGGGGCGGCGCTCGGGTTGGGGTTGGCGACGCTGACGCCGGCCATCGACCAGATCCAGCCCACGACGGCGGTGACGACGAGGATGCCGAACAGGGCCAGGGTCTTCATGACCGTGTCTTCGACGGTCATGCGGCCGGTGTCAACGGCGCTCGCTGAGGGGGCGGCGTAGGCGCCTTCGATGGTCGCTGCGGCGGCGGGGTCGACGGCCGGGGGCGGGCTGTAGCGCGTCTGAGCGCCACCGGCTCGAGGGTCCTGGAACGCCGGGTTGTTGAATGCCGGGTTGTTGAGGGCCACGGGAACTCACACTCCAAAGATGGTGATCACAGCACCGTGCTGTCAGACAACACTAGCCGAGAGGGGCGCGGGAGTCCCTGTGCTGACTGGGATTCCGCTTTGAGCGCACCTCGATTTCACCCGTTGTCGATACCGTGTCGCGGTGCCCCTCATCATCGGTCATCGCGGTGCTCCGGGATACCTCCCGGAGCACTCGCGCATCTCGTATCAGCGCGCCGTCCGGGCGGGGGTGGATGCCGTCGAACCCGATGTCGTGCCCGCGAAGGACGGCGTGCTGGTGGTGCGGCACGAGAACGAGATCGGGGCGACCACCGACGTCGCGGACCGACCGGAGTTCGCTGCGCGCCGGACGGCGAAGACCGTCGACGGCCGGATGCTGACCGGATGGTTCGCCGAGGACTTCACCTGGGCCGAGCTGCGGACGCTCCGGTGCCGCGAGCGCATCCCGGCGCTCCGTCCCGACAGTGCCGGCCATGACGACGCGGAGCCCGTGCTGCGGCTGCGCGAGGTGCTCGACCTCGCCCGCGAGGGGGGCGTCGGGGTCGTCCTCGAGATCAAGCACGCCGCGTTCTTCGCACGGAGCGGATTCGACATGGCGGAGCTCGTGCGCGCCGAGCTGGACGAGGCGGGCTGGGCGGATGCCGCGGACACCCTCGTCATCGAGTCCTTCGAACCGCTGGTGCTGGCGCGGCTGCGAGAGGGCGGCATCCGTTGTCCTCTCGTGCAGCTCGTCGAGGCCGAGGGTGCCCCGTGGGACCTGCGCGCGAGGGACGGCGGCGAGGCGGCGTCGTACGCGTCGATGCGGACGCCCGCGGGGTTGGACGCGCTCGCCGGCGCGGTCGAGGGGGTGAGCCTCGACAAGGCGCTGATCCTCGACGCGGACGGGCGCGGGCGAGCGCGCGGTCCGGCGCCGGTCGTGCGAGAGGCGCAGGATCGCGGGCTGCGGGTGTTCACGTGGACGTGCCGGCCCGAGAACGCCTTTCTGCTGCCGGAGTTCCGGGGCCTCGGCGGCGATGCCGCCCGCGGCGACTACCGGGGGGAGTGGGCGGTGCTGCGCGCGGCGGGAGTGGACGGGGTGTTCGTCGATCATCCGGACCTGGGGGTCGAGTTCTTCCGCGGGGGCGGGCCGAACTCCTGAGTCGCGGGGTGGGGGCACGGCAGGCGGCGCGAGGAAGGGCGAAACTCCCGAGAACCTCGCGGCTGCGGTCTGCAACCCCCGCCGCCCGCGCCGGATGGCCGGGTTCCTCAGGAGTTCGGCCCGGTTCGCGCGGCGGGCGCCGGCGGTGGACGAGCCGGATCTCAGGAGTTCGGCCCGGTTCGCGCGGCGGGCGCCGGCGGTGGACGAGCCGGATCTCAGGAGTTCGGCCCGGCCGCAACCCCGGCCCGGTGCCGACGCGACCGCGCCAGGATGGCCGCATGACGGTGGACGTGACGGTAGTCGGCGGCGGGATTTCGGGCCTCGCGTGCGCGCGGGCGGTGCAGGATGCCGGTGGCGCGGTGCGCGTGCTCGACCGTGGTCGCCGTGTCGGGGGGCGCCTGTCCAGCCGCACCATCGACGGGCGTCCGGTCGACCTCGGCGCGTCGTACTTCGTCGTCGGCGAAGCCGAGGGGTTCGGCCACGTCGTCGCGGACTGGGAGGAGCGCGGGCTGGCCCGTGCATGGACCGACACGTTCCGGGTGATCGACGCGGACGGCGGGCAGAGCCCCAAGCCCGGTCCGATGCGGTGGGCCGCGCCGCTGGGCCTGCGCTCGCTCGCCCTCGACCTCGCCGAGGGGCTCGATGTGGTGTCGGAGCGGGTCGTCGACGGGGTGGAGCCGTATCGGGTCGATGGCGAGGACGCGGGTGAGGTGGTCCTCGCGATGCCCGCGCCCCAGGCGCGACGCCTGACCACCGCGGCGCCCGGCGGGGAGCAGAGATGGGAGCCGGTCATCGCGGTCGTTCTGCGCTGGGAGGAGCGGAGGTGGGATGCCGATCTGCACGGCGCCTTCACCGACGGCGACGCGGACGTGTCGTTCATCGCCGACGACGGCGATCGTCGTGGAGACGGTGCCCCCGTGCTGGTGGTGCACACGACGGCGGATCGCGCGCGCCGTCACCTCGACGATCCCGAGGGGGCCATGGGTCCGGTGCTCGCCGCGACGCGGCGATTGCTGCGCATCGACGTCGACCCGGTCGCGACGCACGCGCACCGGTGGACGTTCGCCCGTCCCGGTCAGACGGCCGGGCAGCCCTTCTTCCGATCGCCCGGGCTGTCGGCGTGCGGCGACGCGTGGGGGCGCAGCGCGGCGGTGCGGACCGCCTGGGCGTCCGGTGACGCGCTGGGGCGGGCGCTGACGGCATCCTGAACCGGATCCGCCTCGACCGTCCGCTCGGCACGGCGTCGCGACACGCGCGGGCGGCCTCGGGTGCCGGATCGCCCGACGGCCACGGAATCCCGTCCGTCGCGGACGGGGAGCGTCCGGGGGGCCTCCCGATCGATGTCGGGACCGCGCCCTAGGGTGGGGCCATGGATGCCGGTATCGACGTCACGGGGGTCAGACGGTCGTTCGGCGCGGTCCACGCGGTGCAGCAGGTCACGTTCGCCGCCGCTGCGGGACGCGTCACGGGACTGGTCGGGCCCAACGGATCGGGCAAGACGACGCTGTTGCTCATGCTCGCCTCGCTGCTGCGACCGGACGCCGGTGAGATGCGCATCGGCGGCGTCGACCCGGTGGCCGACCCGGCCGGAGTGCGACGGCTTCTGGGATGGATGCCGGATTCCCTGGGCGCGTGGCCGAGTCTGACCTCCCGCGAGGTGCTGGTCGCGACCGCGCAGTTGTACGACCTGCCCCGAGAGGCCGCGCGTGCGCGTGCCGACGAGCTCCTCGACCTCGTGGACCTGCGCGCCCTCGCCGGTGCGCCCGCGCGCGTGCTGTCGCGCGGACAGAAACAGCGGCTGGCCCTCGCGCGCGCTCTCGTGCACGACCCGCGGGTGCTGCTGCTCGACGAGCCGGCCTCGGGCCTGGACCCTCAGGCGCGGATCGCGCTGCGCGTGCTGCTGCGTCGGCTGGCCGCCGAGGGGCGCACGATCCTCATCTCGAGCCACGTGCTGTCCGAGCTCGAAGAGGTGGTCGACGACGCCGTCTTCCTGCTCGAGGGGCGCACCGTGGGCGGTGATCGCGTGGCCGCAGCGGCCACCCGTGTCCGCCCCTGGCGGGTCCGCCTGCTCGCCGATGCGACCCGCTCGACCGAGGCGGCCCGGGCCGACATCGTCGCGGCGCTCGGCCGTGGTGTCGACGAGGTCGGGATCGACCGTCGTGACGTCCTCGTGCCGTTCGCCGACGAGGCGGGAGCCCTCGCGGGCCTGCGCGCCCTGATGAGCGCGGGCATCGCCGTAGTCGAGTTCGCTCCGGCCGTCGGCGATCTCGAGCACGCCTTCCTCGACCTGCGATCCGATGCGCGTCCCGCGCCGCCCACACCGCCCTCGGCCGAACACCGCGATGACGGGAGCCGTCCGTGAACCTCCACCGCCTGCGCACGATCGTCGGGATCGAACTGCGCCAGCGCGTGCGCTCGGTCGCCTGGTACGTGCTGCTCGGCGTCTTCGCCGTCATCCTCATCGGCCTGCTGGCGCTGTCGTTCGCGTCGTTCGCGCTCTGGGAGGGCGGCAACGAGCTGTTCTTCTCGCTCGTCATCATGCTGGTCCTGCTACTGGTGCTCCTGGTGTCGCCCACCCTGAGCGGCAGTGCCGTCAACGGGGATCGGGACGCCGCGACCCTCGCGCCCGTACAGGTGACCCTCGCGACGACGGCCGAGATCGTGGTCGGCAAGTTCTTGGCCGCGTGGATCTCGGGGCTGGCGTTCCTGGTCGTGGCTCTGCCGTTCCTGCTCGTCGCCGTCCTCGCGGGTTCGCTCAACCCGTTGGTCATCCTGAGCTCGCTGCTCATCCTGGTCGTCGAGGTGGCCGTGGTCGCGGCGATCGGGGTGGGGCTGAGCGCGATCCTCGCCCGTCCGCTGTTCTCGGTGGCGAGCACGTACCTGATCGTGGCCGCTCTGACGGTCGGAACGCTGCTGGTGTTCGGTCTGGGCGGAGCGGCGTTGCGCTCCCCGCAGGAGCTCGTGACGCGCGAGCTCGACTACGCGGCCGTCCCCGCGAACTGCGATCCGTTCTCGTCCGATGGATCCGCCGGCTGCCCGTCGCCGGGCGAGATCGGGTGCGTCGAATCGAGCCGGATCAACGAGGTCCCTCGCTTCGACCGCGTGTGGGGGGTTCTCGCCGCCAACCCCTTCGTGATCCTGGCCGACGCGACCCCGCCCACGTACGACGACGAGTACGGGGTGCCGACCGACCTGTTCTCGCAGATCGCGTTCGGTGTGCGCGCGGCGCAGATCCCGCCGGAGCCGCGCGTCGAGTACGACGGGTGCACCCCTTTCTCGCAGCAGCAGTCCTCGGTCACACCCGAGGATCAGATCGCCGGAACGGCGCCCAGCTGGTTCGTCGGGCTGCTCGTGCAGGTCGTACTGGCGGGTGGGCTGATGTCCTGGGGCATCGCCCGGACGCGGACGCCCGCGCGCCGTCTTCCGCCCGGGACGCGCGTCGCCTGACTCGCCGGCGGGTGCGTGCCCGCCGGCGAGGGCTCAGGCGTGACCCTCGGCGGCCGGGAACCCCGGGTCGTCGGCAGGGACGTCGTCGGGGGAGCCGTCGGCGGCGTCGCCGGTGCGGTCGTCGAGGTCGACGTGCTCCTCGGTCTCGGCGGCGTCCTCACGCACCTCGTCGGTCACGGCGTCGGTGGGGGCGGCGGCGTCGGCGTGGGCGTCGTCGGAGTGGCGGGTGGGGATGTCAGGAGTGCTCATGCCTCCACGGTGCTCCTCGCGGCATCCGTCTCGAACCGGCTTGACACGACCCGCCCGAGCGCGAACGCTCGATCGTCGCGGTGGTCGTGGCGCCGGGGTGCAGGATGCCGTCAGTCGCCGGCATCCTGCACCGAGGCCTCGGTTGCCGGCCACGCGGGAAGCGGATCGTCGAAGGTGGCCCAGGTCGCGGGCCCGGCGGCGAGCTCATCGTCGGTGAGGGCCGCGCGGTCGAGGACGTGCGCCAGGCGGGGCGCCGACATGTCGAGTCCGGTGAAGACCAGTTCTTGACCGAGGCCCATCCGACCGTCGTCCGCGCCGATCGGTTCGATCCACATGGCGGAGCCCACGTGCTCCCAGCGGGCGAGGATGCCGGGGCGCGACGCGAGACGGCAGAACCCCGCGGACCGCACGAGGCGCCCGGCCGCCCCGTCGTCGAGCTGATCGAGAGCGGTGGACAGGCGGCCGGCGTGGAAGGGGCGCACCTGGTCGTACCGGAGCGTTGCGACGCGGTTGTCGCGCATGTAGGGGTCGTGTCCGCCGTTGAGCGCGTGCACCCACCCGGCGCGTTCGAGGATCTCGTCCCCGTGCCGGGCCTCGGACCGCAGGTCGCTCACCGGATCGCGGGACAGTCGGACGATCGCGGCGGGATTGAGGTGCGAGGCGAGGGACATCTGCACGGCGAGGGCCGCGGTGGGCACCGCCTCCCAATTGATCCAGACGACGCGCGTGGCCAGCTCGAGGGCGAGGGCGGCTTGACGGGCGCGGGCGCCGACGTCGCCGCGCGGGTCGCCCACGCGCGCGGATGCGGTCAGCGGGGCGTCGTCGAGCAGGTCGCCGATCATGTGCCGTGCGTCGACGACGCACACCGCGTCGACCTCGGCTCCCCCGCGGGCGCCGAGCGAGTGGATGAGGTCGACGTCGGAGCCGAGGTCGACCACGGCGGGGTCGTCTCCCGCGCGGGGGCGGGGGTGGGGCAGAGCGTGAGACGAGCGCAGGTCGGCGAAGCGCAGCAGGTGCAGGGGGCGCTCGAGTGCGATCGCGGTGCGCTCGGCGTACGCCCGGCGTTCCGGGGCGCACACGCCCATGATGGCGATCGTGCGGGGCATGGCATCCACCTCTCGTTTGTCAGGGAGCCGAGGACACTCTAGCTTGTTGTTGATAACCGTTATCAACAAGGAGGATGCCATGAAGGTTCGCGCATCGATCAAGTCGCTCAAGAATCAGCCCGGCGCGCAGGTGGTGCGTCGCCGCGGGAAGGTGTTCGTGATCAACAAGCAGAACCCCCGGTACAAGGGGCGGCAGGGGTGACGGTCGCCGTCGGTCGATAACGGAAACGAGAACCGTTCCCGATTGCATGGACGCATTGCAATTCGTTTATGCGTGTGGTCGGATCGGAGACGTGGACAAGATCGCGGGGCTCGACGAGGCCGCCGAGCTGTTCAAGGCACTCGGCAGCGAGTCGCGCCTGGCGCTCGTATGGCTGCTGAGCCGCGAACCGCTCACGGTGAGCGCACTCGTCGACCGGTCCGGGCTCTCGCAACCTCTGGTGTCGCAGCACCTGAGGACGCTGCGGGCAGCCGGACTGGTCAGCTCGGAACGCGAGGGCAAAGAGGTTCGCTACTCCCTCGCCGACCAGCATGTCGCGCACGTCGTGCTCGACGCGATCGCCCACGTCCAAGAACCCACCGACCAGGGGAACGAAGAATGAGCATCACCGAGACCCACGCCGAGCACTCCGTCGACGAGCACACCCACGGCGACGACTGCGGCCACACGAAGATCGAGCACGGCGACCACGTCGACTACGTGCACGGCACCCACCACCACGCCCTGCACGGCGACCACTACGACGAGCACGAGGCCCACGCGGAGCACTCCGTCGACGAGCACCGCCACGGCGACGACTGCGGGCACGAGAAGGTCACCCACGACGACCACGCCGACTACGTGCACGACGGGCACCGCCACGCGCTGCACGCGGACCACTACGACGAGCACTGACCGTCGCTCACCCGACCGCCCGGTCGTCCCCGTGAGGGGGATGCCGGGCGGTCGGCGTTCGTGGCGGCTCAGGCCTGGACGCGGAAAGAACGCCCTTCGAGCGACACGACGTCGCCGACCTGCAGCTGGCGTCCGCGGCGGCGCTCGACCTCGCCGTTGACCGTGACGTAGCCGTCGATGATCGCCTCTTTCGCGTCACCGCCGGAATCGAGGGCGCCGGCGAACTTGAGGAAGGATCCGAGACGGATGCCGTCGCTGCCGACGGAGACATCGAGGGGAGCGGATGCGGTCATCGGTCCAGCATGGCAGGCCGAGCCCCGCGGGCGTGGGGCCAGGCCGCGGGGTCGGTGTTCGCGCGGGGCCTGACGTCCGCCGACCCCGACGCCCCGCAACCGGTCGCCGTGCGTCACCCCGGCCGGGCCTCGCGACGGCCGTCCAGGATCGCGCGCGTCGAGTGCGCGAGGTGAGCGCGCACGGCCCGCTCGGGGTCGTGGAGAGCCTCGACGACGTAGGCGCGGTGCTCGCGCGACAAGGCCCCGGGCGCATACGCGGGTCGCACGTGCGTGAGCAGCAGGTGCATCTCGCCGTCCAGTCGGCGGTACTCCTCCGCGAGGCGGGGGCTGCCCGCGGCATCCACGAGGCAGAGGTGGACGCGCGCGTGCGCGGCGAGCGTGGCCGGCCAGTCCTGCGAGGCCTCGGCTGCCGTCAGTTCATCGAGCGCATCATCGAGGTCGGGGGGATGGATGCCGCGATCGCGCACGATCCGCAGCGCTTCGGTCTCGAGGGCGCACCGTAGCTGCTGCAGGGCGATCAGCTCGTCGTCGTCGAGCAGTGCGACGCGCACGCCGCGATAGGGCTCCGCCCTGGCGAGGCGTTCGGCGGTGAGGGTGGCCAGGGCCGTGCGCGCGGTGTGGCGTGAGACCGAGTGCGTCGCACTCAGCTCCTCCTCTCGCAGTGGAGTGCCGGGGGCGAGCTCGCCCGAGAGGATCTGCGCGCGCACCAGGTCGGACAGCACGTCCGCCGCGCGGGGACCGGGGGGCAGCCCGCCGCGTCGACTCGGCGCGTCACGCGGGGGTCGCGGCATCCCGCACCTCCTCACGCCGCCGTGCGGGAACGGAGACCACGGCGAGACCCGCCGCGATGAGGGCGAGGCCGACGCCGCTCACCAGGGACAGCTGCTCCCGCAGGACGAACAGCCCGAGCAGGGTCGCGGCCAGGGGCTCGGCGAGCGTGAGCGTGGACACCGTCACCGCGCTCAGTCTCGCCAGACCCCAGCCGAACAGCAGATAGGCCACCGCTGTCGTGATCACGCCCAGCCAGAGGGCGAGGGCGATCCCGCTCGGGGTGAGCAGCCACGACGTTCCGGCGACGAGCAGGACGGGCAGGCTCGCTGCCGCGGCGACGCCGAACACGGCTCCCATGACCCTCGTGGAGCTCCACCCCCTCTCGATCAGCGCCTTGCCGCACACCGTATACAGGGCGTACGACATCCCCGCCCCGGCCGACGCGAGCAGCCCGCTCGGGGCGAGGGCGACGGCGCCCCCGGTGACGCCCGAGACGAGGACGACGCCGGCCAGCGCGATGGCGGTGGCGAGCATCCACCGCGGTGGCGGGATGCGGCGCAGGCGAACGGCATCCACGATCCCCGTCGAGATGGGGGCTGAGCCCAGGGCGACGACCGTCCCGATCGCGACACCGTTCTCGCGGGTGCCGAGGAAGAACAGCGGCTGATAGGCCAGCACCCCGACGGCGCCGACGGCGATGAGCATTCCCGTCGCCGCCCCGGTCCGGGGTGTGCGGACGGTGGGGCGTCGCTGAGCGAGGGCGAGAAGGCCCAGGATGCCGCCGCCCACGACGATGCGTGCGGCCCCGACCGCCACGGGGGAGGCATCGACGCCCGCGAGGGCCTGGGCGGTGCCGGTGGTCGAGAAGCACAGCGCCGCGGCGAGGATCGCGAGGGCGGGAAGCATGGATGGATTGTTACACAATTCAGGATGGTGGGTGCGGGGTTGTGCGTAGCCGTCGCGGCGGCGGGCGGGGCGGCGGCGGTAGCGGCGGCGGCCGGGCGGCGGGCCGCCGCGGCGGCGGCCGGGCGTGGGGGCGGACGCGGCCGGGAGGACCACCGGCAGACCCCCAGGTTGCGGCCGGTAACGTGGGCACATGGCGACCACCGAGCGGCGAGGCATCGTGGCGCTCGGCATCTGCGGCATCCTGCTGGCCTTCGGCGCCGTCGTCGCCGTGCTGGTGGATCCGTTCACGCGCGTGCCCGCGTCGGTCGACGCCACCACCGGATGGCTCTCGCGTCTCCTGCTGCTGCTCGGCGTCGCCTGGCTCGTGATCGGCATGCTCGCCGCGCGCACGAGTCTGGTGCGCCGCCCCGGGGCGGCCGCCGCCCGCGCCACGTGGATCGCCTCGACCCGTCCGTGGCGGGCGCGCGAGTCGACCCTCGGGGTGCTGCCGCTGGACCGCTGGCTGATGATCGTCGTGCCGGGGGGACTGCTCGTGGCCACGCGCGTCGTGCAGACCCCGCGTGACGGCCTGTGGGGTGTGGCGGTGGCGATCGCGGGATGGCTGCTGTTCGCGGTCGCCGTCCGGCTGCTGCTGGGGCGGCGGTCCCCGTGGCCGATCATCGCCGCGGTCGGCGGAGCCCTGGTGCTGCGCTGCGTCGTCGCCCTGGTCGCCGTGGCTCTGTCGGGACCGGAGGGGATCTGGCCCGATCTCTGGGCCCTGCCGGCGCTGCGCGTGCTGTATCTGATGATCGCCTTCGCCCTCGTCGCATGGGTCTTCGTCGCCGCGGGGTGGTCCCTGTCGGCGCAGCTCGGTCGCCGACGCGCCGCGGGGGTCGCCCTGGCCGGAATGGGCATCGGGTACGCCCTGCCCGCCGCCACCATCGCACTCATGGGTGCGCGCGATGCCGTGCGGTCGTGGAACGAGCAGATCGGCATCCTGCCGTGGGACCTCGCGCGCCTGACCGGCGTGCGCGACGGCGCGTTCCCGGTCGAGATCGTCGCGGCGACGGCGGTCGTCGGCGTGGCCGCCATCGTCGTGGGCCTGCTGCTGGCCGCGCCCGATCGGGTGTACGCCCGCGGCGCGCACTGACCCCGGCCGGCCTCGACGCACGGGCCTGTGCCCACGGCATCCGTCCCGCGGCTAACGGGCGTTCCCGCGGGGCGCAAGCGCCCTGTCCGCCGCGGACGACCGGTCTAGCGTGGGGGTATCGAGGGAAGGAACCCACCATGTCTGATGTCACCCGTGCCACGCCGGAGCGCCGCGTGCTCTCGAGTTTCACCGACTACACGGGGGCGCAGGCCGCCGTCGACCGCCTGTCCGACGCGGGCTTCCCGGTCGAGCACACCGCCATCGTCGGTCACGACGTCCGCATCGTCGAGCAGGTCACCGGTCGACTCACGCGCGGTCGTGCGGCGCTCTACGGAGCCGCGTCCGGCGCGTGGTTCGGCCTGCTGATCGGGCTGCTGTTCGGCCTGCTCGCCCCCTTCGGAACGTGGATCGCGCTGCTGTTGTGGGGTCTCGTGCTCGGTGCGGTGTGGGGGGCCGTCTTCGGTTTCGCCGGCCACGCGTTCACCCGCGGCCGCCGCGATTTCTCGTCGGTGCAGGGTTTCGAGGCCGAGCACTGGGATGTGACGGTGGATGCCGAGCACCTGGCGCGCGCGCAGTCGCTGCTGTCGGCGGGGGCGGCGGGCGAGGGCCGGGTCTGAGTTCATCCGCCGCGCGTCGCGGGCGCCCCGGGGATGCGCCCGCGACCCGCGACGGCGGGGCCGATGTCGGAGGCCCCGCTTAGACTTGACCCCGCCATGACCGACGCCTCCACGCCTCTCATCGTCGGCGGTCCCGCACCGTCGGCATCCCGTCCCGACGCCGACCTGCTCGAGGGGCTGAACGGCCCGCAGCGCGAGGCCGTCACCTATCGCGGGCAGGCGCTGCTCATCGTCGCCGGAGCGGGGTCGGGAAAGACGAGCGTGCTCACGCGTCGCATCGCCTCGCTGCTGCGCACGCGCGAGGCGTACCCCAGCCAGATCCTCGCGATCACCTTCACCAACAAGGCCGCGGGCGAGATGCGTGAGCGCGTCCATCACCTCATCGGGCAGAAGGCCGACGGGATGTGGATCTCGACCTTCCACTCCGCGTGTGTGCGCATCCTGCGCCGAGAGGCCGAGCAGTTCGGCTTCACCAAATCGTTCACGATCTACGACTCCGGCGACTCGCGCGCACTCATCAAGCGGCTCGTCAAAGAGCACGAGGGTGACTCGTTCGGCCTCACCCCGGCCGGCACCCAGAGCCGGATCTCGAAGCTCAAGAACGAGCTGGCGGACGCCGAGTCCTACGCGCGGTCCGCGAACATGAGCGACCCGGCCGAGCGGGTCTTCGTCGAGATCTTCGGCTCCTACCAGCGCGAACTGCAGCGGGCCAATGCCTTCGACTTCGACGACCTCATCGCGCAGACCGTCTACCTCTTCCGGGCTTTCCCGCAGGTGGCCGACCGCTACCGCACACGGTTCCGGCACATCCTGGTCGACGAGTACCAGGACACCAACCACGCGCAGTACGCCCTCATCCACGAACTGACCCGGCCCGTGGGCTCCGACGCCGAACCCCTCTCGTCGGGCGGGATGATGATCTTCGAGGCGGAGCCCGCCGGTGAGGACGCGGCATCCCTCACCGTCGTCGGCGACTCCGACCAGTCGATCTACGCCTTCCGCGGCGCCGACATCCGCAACATCAGCGAGTTCGAGCGCGACTACCCGGGCGCCAAGGTCGTGCTGCTCGAGCAGAACTACCGTTCGACGCAGAACATCCTGTCGGCGGCCAACGCCGTCATCGCCAACAACTTCGATCGCAAAGAAAAGAAGCTCTGGACGGACGTCGGCGCGGGCGACCCCATCATCGGCTTCACCGGCTACTCCCAGCACGATGAGGCGCAGTTCGTCGCCGACGAGATCGAGGCGCTGCACAAGAAGGGCCTGCCGTACTCGGGGGTGGCGGTGTTCTACCGCACGAACTCCCAGTCGCGCGCGCTCGAAGAGATCTTCATCCGCTCAGCGGTGCCCTACAAGATCATGGGCGGCACCAAGTTCTACGAGCGCGCCGAGATCAAGGACGCCCTCGCCTATCTGATCGCGGTCGCCAACCCCGCCGACTCGATGGCGCTGCGCCGCATCCTCAACCGCCCCCGGCGCGGCATCGGCGACGTCACCGAGACCGCCATCGCCCGTTACGCTGCCGAGCACGACATCACGTTCCGCGACGCCCTGGCCAATTCCGGGCAGATCGGTGTCGGCCCGAAGCTGCAGAAGGCCATCGACCAGCTCGACGCGGTGCTCACCGAAGCCACGGCGATCATGCTCCCGGCATCCGGCGAGCTCGCCCCCTCCACCTCGGTCACCGAGGGGCTCACCCTGCTGCTCAACAAGAGCGGGTACTTCGACGCCCTGCGCGCCAGCAAGGACCCGCAAGACGAGGCACGCCTCGAGAACCTCGACGAACTCGTCGCCGTGACCCGCGAATTCGCGCGCAACAACCCCGAGGGCACGATCATCGACTTCCTCACCGAGGTCACCCTCGTGGCGGACGCCGACGACCTCGACGACGCGTCGGGGTCGGTGTCGCTCATGACCCTCCACACCGCCAAGGGCCTCGAGTACGACGCCGTGTTCCTCACCGGCGTCGAAGAAGACCTGCTGCCGCACCGCATCTCGGCGAACGAGCCCGGCGGCCCGCAGGAAGAACGCCGGTTGTTCTACGTCGGCATCACGCGCGCCCGCCAGCGTCTGCACGTGTCCCTCGCGATGACCCGGGCGCAGTTCGGCGAGGTCACGGTGGCCATGCCGAGCCGTTTCCTGCAAGAGATCCCCTCCGATCTGATCGACTGGCGCCAGTCGCCCGGTGACGTGAACGGGCGAGGGGGGTCGCAATCCCGCGCTCTCAACGCGCGCGGTCGCCGTCCCGGCCAGCCGGGCGGCGGCAGTCGCTACGGCGACGACCTCGTCCCGCTCCCCTCACGCGCTCCGGCCGACCCGAGCAAGTTCCCCAACCGCATCCCGGCGAAGGTTCGCGACAACGGCGACATGCAGCTCTTTGCCGGTGACCGCATCCGGCACGACGACTTCGGCGAGGGGCGGGTCGACGCCATCACCGGCGAGGGAGCCAAGCGGGTGGCCCACGTGCGCTTCGACACGGTCGGCCCGAAGAAGCTGCTGGTCAAGATCGCGCCCATCAACAAGCTGTAGGGCGGTCGCGTCCACGAACGGCCCGGATAGGCTTGACCAATGGCTCTCTTCTCGCGCCGAAAGAATTCCGACTCCGACGACGCATCCGTCCCGCGGCCCGACGCCACGATCGAACCGGGTGAACAGCCCGTCGACCCCTCCGGTCCGAGCGACGCCGCGGTCGAGACTCCCGTCGAGGCGGCCCCGGCCGTCTCGATCTCGATGTCGTCCTTCCGCGGAGTCGGCGCCGGTCCCGAGACACCCGCGGCCGAGTCGACGCCGGGACCTTCGGCGCGCCCCTCGGCCCGTCAGCCGGGCGCGATGGAGGCTCCCGAGGCTCCCGAAACGGTCCCCGGTCTGCGCGACAACGTGCTGCTGGGCAACGCGCTCGCCGAGATCAGCGGACCCGCGGAACCCGCCCAGCTGCTGAACGTCGCGCGACAACTGCTGCAGGGACACGTCTTCTTGCGCGTCAAGGGCGATGCCCGCGCGCTGCTCGCAGAAGGCAAGGATCTGCCCCTGGCCGTGGCCAACAACGGTGACGAGCAGCTGGTTCTCGCCTACAGCGGCGGCATGGCTCTGCGGGCGAGCGTCGAAGCCGACGGCGACCGGGACACCTCGGCGATGGGCCAGCCCATCATGGCCCTTCTGCGCCATGTGTTGAGCGGCCCCTACGGCGGGGTCGTCCTCAACCCGGCGGCGGCCGATGGGCGGGCGGTGCTGCCGAAGGCGCTGCTCGAGCGGATGATGGCCGAGGCCGACCCGGAGCTGCGGATCAAGACGGCGCTGTGCGAAACGCGTACCGACGACACCGCTGGCGCGATCGTCGACGCCGTCGTCGCCGACGCCCCCCTGTGGATCGCCGTGGCCCGCACCGAAGAGGGTGGACCCGTCGGCGTCGCCGAGTCGCGTTCGGCGACGGGGGAGCGGTTCCTCGAAGTCTTCACGCACCCGCTCGAATTGCTGGCGCTCGGACGCGGCGACCAGCCGTTGCCGATCTCGAAGGTGCAATTGGCGAAGGCGCTGGCGGTGGATGCCGGGCTCAACGGCATCCTGATCGATCCGGCCGGACCCTGGATCCGCCTCACGCGCGACGAGCTCGCGCCCGTGATCGCGCTGGCCGAGGACGCCCCCGCGCCGACCGCCTGACCTGCACTGTCCCGGTGGCCGTCGCGTCCTCGCGGCGGCCACCGTCATGCGGTCGGGCCCACGAGACGTGCGAGAGTCCTGAGTTCCGCGCGCACGGACGGGTCCGTTCCCTGGAGCAGCCGGGTGGGACGGCGACTTTCAGGAGTTTCGCCCGCCGCCGCTCGATGGCCGCGGGCGATCGACGCCCGACCCGCCGATGGCCCCGGCGTCGAGGCGCAGGGTGGACGATCAGACCCCGTAGAGCTCGCCGACCGGGACGGCGACCGGCAGCACATTGCCCGCCGGCGCGAGCGGGCACGCCCACATCGGGTCGTACGCGCACGAGGGGTTGTACGCGA
Source organism: Microbacterium sp. NPDC090007 (assembly GCF_044748345.1). Taxonomy (NCBI): domain Bacteria; kingdom Bacillati; phylum Actinomycetota; class Actinomycetes; order Micrococcales; family Microbacteriaceae; genus Microbacterium; species Microbacterium sp. NPDC090007. The sequence goes on from NZ_JBIVFV010000001.1 coordinate 1,136,112, forward strand.
AGTTGAAGTCGATCACGAGCGAGTCGGGCGCCGAACCCCGACCCAGATCGGCGCCCTTGATGGTGTCGAGCAGGTAGCGGCCCCCGCCGTAGGTTCCGCCGGGGCGGCCAGCGGCGCCGTCGCGCACGGGGACGAACAGTCCGCCGCCGTACGAGGTGAGGCGCCACACGTCGAGCGAGCCGGTGTCGGGGAGCTCGACGCGTCCGATGCGCTCGAAACCGACCTCGCCGTCGGTTCCGGTCGTGGCGACGAACGAGGCCTCGTCGGCGTCGAGCAGCTCCACCTCGAAGCGCCATGCGGCGTCGTACGGGGCGAGCGGCAGCCCGACGAAACCGTCGCGCTGCTCGGGCAGCAGGGGCGTCGCCGGGTGGTCGGCGAAAAGGGCGTCGCGCTCGATGCGCCACAGCTCGTGCGCGTCCTCGGGGTCGTCGGCGGCGCGGACCGCGTCGTAGAGGGCGAAGACGCGACGGCGCCAGTCGGCGATGTCGAGGGCGGTGCGGGCGGCGGCGGTGGTCATGCCTACGAGCGTAGGCCGAGCGCGACGCCGCGCGTCCGGGCTGGACACGCCCGCGCCGACGGGCTCGTCGCCTCGACCATCGCGCCGAAGGGCGCGGCGCAACGGGGGCAGACACGACGGCGGGCGCGCGTTAGCGTCGGGTCATGGCATCCCCCCGCATCACGTTGACCGTACCGGGACCCGACGGCGACCGCGAGGTGGGCATCTCGAACCCGGATCGCCTGCTGTGGCCCGAGCTGGGCATCACCAAGCGCGAGCTGGCGGAGTACCTCATCGCCGTCGCCGACCCCTTCATCGCGGCGAACGGGCATCGGCCGGTGTCGCTCGAACGCTTTCCCGAGGGCGTCGGCGGCGAGGCCTTCTTCTCGAAGAACCCGCCGAGGGGGGCGCCGTCGTTCGTCGAGGCGGTGACGGTGACGTACAACAGTGGGCGGCGGCATCCGCAGCTCTTCCTCGGCGAGATCGCATCGGCCGTGTGGGCCGCGCAGATGAACACGATCGTGTTCCATCCGTGGGCCTCGCTCGCGACGGATGCCGATCACCCGGTCGAGCTGCGCATCGACCTCGATCCGCAGCCGGGCACCGGCATCGTCGAGGCCGTCGTTGCGGCGCACGGGCTGCGGGCCGTGCTGCGCGAGGCGGGCCTGGAGGCGTGGATCAAGACCAGCGGCAATCGCGGCCTGCACGTGTTCTGCCCGATCGAGCCGACGCACGAGTTCCTCGACGTACGGCATGCGGTCATCGCCGCAGCGCGCGAGCTGGAGAGGCGGATGCCGGATGCCGTGACCACCAGCTGGTGGAAGGAGGAGCGCGGTCAGCGCGTCTTCGTCGACTTCAACCAGGCGAATCGAGACCGCACCATGGCCGGCGCGTACTCGCCACGGGCCCTGCCGAGCGCGACCGTCTCGACGCCGGTCGGCTGGGACGAGCTGGACGGCCTCGACCCGGGCGCGTTCACGGTGCGCTCGCTGCCCGGGCGCCTGGCATCCGTCGGCGATCCGTGGGAGGGCTTCGCGTCGCAGCCCGGACGCGTCGACACGCTCTTGCAGTGGTGGCAGCGCGACGTCGAGAACGGGCTGGGGGAGCTGCCGTTCCCGCCCGAGTTCCCGAAGATGCCGGGCGAACCGCCCCGGGTGCAGCCCTCGCGGGCGAGGAACCCGGCGCCCTAGGCAGGTGCGGGGGCGGGGCACGGAACGCGGCGCGGGCGCGGGGCACGGAACGCGGCGCGGGCGCGGCCGGGTGAGCGCGGGTCGCGGGTGCGCAGCGGTCCGATGTCACGAGAACAGGGGATGTCATGAGAACAGGGGCTTTCGTCCGCTGGCGTCCTGTTCTCGATGACGTGGCCTGTTCTCGTGACGAGGGCGCGTGTGGGGACCGGGCGCGGGTGGGGACCGGGCGCGGCCGGGTGGGCGCGGGTCGCGGGTGCGCAGCGGTCCGATGTCACGAGAACAGGGGATGCCATGAGAACAGGGGGTTTCGTCCGCTGGCGTCCTGTTCTCGATGACGTGGCCTGTTCTCGTGACGAGGGCGCGGGTGGGGACCGGGCGCGGCCGGGCGGGTGCGGGCGGGTCGCGGCTGCGCGGCGGTAAGGGTGTCACGAGAACAGGGGATGCCGTGAGAACAGGGGGTTTCGTCCGCTGGCGTCCTGTTCTCGATGACGCAGCCTGTTCTCGTGACGAGGGCGCGTGACGTTGGTCGAGGTGATCCGGCGGTACGACGACACCGCCCTGCCCCGCGATCGCGCGCCGGGCGGTCAGTCCAGCACGTCGCCGAGGTCGTACGACGCGACGGTCTCGAGCTGCGAGAAGGTGCACGAGCGGGCGTCGCGGTCGGGGCGCCACCGGTCGAACTGTACCGTGTGGCGGAAGCGCATGCCCTCGAGCTGGTCGTAACGCACCTCGAGCACGCGTTCAGGGCGGAGGCGCACGAATGACACGTCCTTCGATGCCGAGAAGCGCGAACGGTCGGTCTCGCCGATGATCGCGGCGCCCTCGTCGTCGCGCTCGACGTACGGCTCGAGTTCGTCGATCAGTTCGCGACGACGCGTGTCGGTGAATGCCGAGGCGCCGCCCACACCGTGCAGGCGCCCGTCGTCGTCGTACAGGCCGAGCAGGAGCGACCCGACGCCCTCGCCCGACTTGTGGATGCGGTAGCCCAGCAGCACGACATCGGCGGTGCGGGCGTGCTTGATCTTGAACATCGTGCGCTTGTTCGGTGCGTACGGCTGGGCGAGCGGCTTGGCGATCACCCCGTCGAGACCGGCGCCCTCGAACTCGGCGAGCCACCGGCGCGCGAGATCGGCGTCGTCGGTCGTGCGGGTGACGTGGACCGGGTGGGGCACGTCACCGAGCAGGTCGACGAGTTGCACGCGTCGATCGGCGAACGACTCACCCTGCAGGTCGTGCTCGCCGCGGGCGAGCAGGTCGAAGGCGATGAACATCGCCGGGGTCTCCTCGGCGAGCAGGTTCACCCGGGATGCCGCGGGGTGGATGCGCTGCGACAGGGCCTCCCAGTCGAGGCGTTGCGCGCCGTCCTCGCCGCGGGCGACGACCACCTCGCCGTCGATCAGGCATGGTTCGGGCAGCAGCTCGGTGAACGCGGCGACGAGCTCGGGGAAGTAACGGGTGAGGGGCTTCGCCCCCCGGCTGCCGATCTCGACGTCCGTTCCATCCCACGACACGAGTGCCCGGAAGCCGTCCCACTTCGGCTCGTAGCTGAAGCCCCCGGCGACCTTGGCGTGGTCGGGGATCTCGGGCACCGACTTCGCCAGCATCGGCGCGGGGATGTCGTAGGGCACGGGCGTCAGCTCTCGCCGCCCGCGAGGGGCACGGGGTTCGAGCGCTTCTTGCGCCGCGCCCATTCGGCGGGCTTGTCAGGGCCGTTCCAGACCGTGACGATGCCCCACACGACCGCCGTCAGCGGCACGGCCAACAGGGTGCCCAGGATGCCGCCGATCGCGGTGCCGCCGGCGAGCACGACCAGCACGACGAACGAGTGCAGCTTCATGCTCCGGCCCATGAGCACGGGCTGAAGGAAGTTGCCTTCGAGCTGGTTCACCAGGACGACGATGCCGACCACGATGAGTGCCACGACCCAGCCGTTGGTGACGAGCGCGACGAGGGCGGCCAGGATGCCGGCGGTGACCGCGCCGACGATCGGGATGAAGGCGAGCAGGAAGACCAGCACGGCGAGGGGCAGGGCCAGCGGGACCTGCAGGATCGCGAGGCCCACACCGATGCCGATGGCATCGACCGCGGCCACCGAGGCGGTCCCGCGGATGTACGCGCCGAGGACGGTGACCGTCTTGTCGCCGATGCGGCGGCCGCGCTCGTAGTCGCTGCCGCGGAAGGGGCGCAGGACGAACTCCCACATACCGGGGCCGTCTTTGAGGAAGAAGAAGAGGATGACCACCATCAGTACGAAGCCCGTGAGGAACGACGCCACGGCACTGACCCCCGCGAGGGCGCCGCTGCCGAACTGGGCGCTGGTGACGAAGTCGCCGACCGCCTGTACGGCCTGATCGATCTGGTCGGGGGAGATGGCGAACGGGAGCGTGTGGTACCAGTCCTGTGCCTTCTGGAATCCCTCGACGGCCTGTGAACTCAGGGTGTCCCACTGGTTGATGACGGCGTTGACGACCAACCATCCGAGGGCGGCGAGAACGATGACGACGGCGAGCAGCGTCAGCACGGTGGCGAGCACCGCGGGGACGCCCTTGCGGCGCATCCACATCGTGAACGGACCGAACGCGGACGCGAAGATCAGCGCCAGCACGAGCGGGATGACGACGAGTGAGACCTGGCGGATGCCCCAGATCAGCCCCGCGACGAGCAGGACGACGATGATGATCTGCACCGCGCGGACGGCGAGGCGCCCGAACCCGTCCGCCCACAGGCTCTTGGGCGGCGGCTGGATGGCCTCGGCGACCGACGCGATGGCGTCGCGCGGCGCGGGATGACGAGAGAACAGGCCCATGCGATGACGTTAGCGTCCGGGACCGACATCGCCCGCGTGGGTTGCGCCGCCTCCGGCTGCGGATTAGGTCGCCGTCGCCGTCTCGGCGGGGCTCAGACGAAGGCGCTCATGCCGGTGATGTCGCGGCCCAGCAGGAGCGCCTGGACGCTCTCGGTGCCCTCGTACGTGTGGATCGCTTCGATGTCGGCCATGTGCTGCATGACCCCGTTCTCGAGCAGGATGCCGTTGCCGCCCAGCAGGTCGCGCGCGATCTGCGCCACGCGGCGCGCGGCGCGCGTGTTGTGGTACTTCGCCAGCGAGGCCTGCGTGGGGCGGAGGCCGCCGGTGGTCTCGAGGTCGGCGAGGCGGCGGCAGTACAGCTGCATCGCGGTCAGCTCATCGAGCATCTGCGTGAGCCGTTCCTGCACCATCTGGAACTTCGCGAGGGGCTTACCGAACTGCGTCCGCTCGGTGGCGTAGGTACGGGCGATCTCGTAGCACGCCGTCGCGTGACCGAGCGCCGACCAGGCCACACCCGATCGCGTGGCGAACAGCACGACCGAGGCGTCCTTGAAGGTGTGCGTTCCCGGCAGCACGGCGTCGGCGGGCAGGCGCACGTCATCCATCGCGATGTGGGCTTGGTGGATGCCGCGCAGCGACACCTTTCCGGTGATCACGGTGCCGGTGTAGCCCGGGGTGTCCTGCTCGACGAGGAAGCAGCGGACGTCGCCGTGATCCTCGCCGCCCTCGTGGTCCACCCGTGCCCAGACGAAGGTGATGCCGCCGGAGGCGCCGTTGCCGATCCACTTCTTGCTCCCGCGGAGCGACCAGCCGTCGGCGGTGCGCGTCGCGGTCGTCTCGAGCGAGACCGAGTCGGACCCGTGGTCGGGTTCGGTCAGCGCGAAGGCGCCCGGGACCGTGCCGTCGGCGAGCGGCTGGAGCCAGCGCTGCTGCTGCTCGGGTGAGCCGTAGAAGGCGAGGGTGCGCAGGGCGAGTCCGCCCTGCACGGCGAGGGCCGTGGCGAGCGAGCCGTCGTGCCGCGAGATCTCCATGTTGACCAGGCCCGCGGCGAGCGGAGAGGTGTACGGGAGCTCGGCGTGCTCGATGCCGTCGGTGAACAGCTCGAGTTCTCCCATGCGCTGCAGCAGCTCGACCGGGTAGGTCGCGGCATCCCATTCGCCCTGCATGCGGGTGCCCACCTCGTCGGCGAACGCCTTGGCGCGGTCCCAGATCGCACGGTCGGCGTCGGGGATGTCGGCGAACACTCCGTAGTAGTCGGTGTCGCGGCGGCCCAGCAGGTCGTAGCGGGCGATGCGCTCGCCGGGGAGCGCGCGGGCGTCGGCATCGATGGTCATGGTCTTCAGTATCGCGCATGCTGGTACTCGGTGTCACGCAGACTTGTGCGAGTCGCAGGGGATCCCCGGCCGCGCGCCGCGCGGCGTGCGCGCCCGGCGCCCGCCCCGGCCCCCGGCGCCCGCCCCGGCCCCCGGCCCCCGCCCCCCGGCCCCGGCCCGCGGCCCCGGCGCCCGCCTTCGCCCCCCGGCCCCCGCCCCCCGGCCCCGGCCCGCGGCCCCGGCGCCCGCCTTCGCCCCCCGGCCCCGGCGCCCGCCTCCGGCCCCGGCGCCCGCCCCCGGCCCCGGCGCCCGCCTCCGCCCCCGGCTCCGGCGCCCGCCCCCCCCGCCCTCCCCGGCCGTTGAGTGTCCGAGAAACGCCGAGCGCGCCGCCGCCCGGGCGGCGTGTCGTGGACACTCGACCGCGGTCGGAGCCACACCACGGCGCGGTGGGCGCAGCGAATGGGCGGGATGACGCGCGGGAGCGCGGCCGGACTATTCGCCGAGCGAGGAGCGCAGGCGCCGCGTCACCTCGGCGGCCGGCATGCGCCGGGGGAACGCCGCGATGACCAGGTCGTCGCCGGCCGCGTCGTCGCCGTCGGGATGAACGCCGTATCGACGCAGAGCGTCGTCCAGTGCCCGACGCAGAACGGATGCCGGCACCCGGGCGCCGCGCATCAATCGCCGCAGCACGTGGTTGTGCACCGCGGTCACCAGGGCGGCGAAGCCGACGGCATCCAGGGGGTCGAGGCCGGGCAGCGCTTCGCGCAGGTACTCGTCGAAGAGGCGTTCGTAGCGGAACACCGTGACGATCTCGCGGTCGCGCAGGCCGGGGATCTCGCGCACGATCTTGTACCGTCGGCGCGCGAGCTCGGGGTCGGCGGCGAAATGGCGGAACACCCGCACCGACGCCTCGCACACCGCGGACCACGGGTCGTCGTGCGACTGCGACAGGAACGCGCGGGTCTCGGCGAGCAGCACCTCGTGGTCGGCGAAGACGACGTCCTCCTTCCCGCCGAACTGCCGGAAGAATGTCGAGCGCGACACCCCCGCCGCGTGAGCGATCTGCTCGACCGAGGTCTGGTCGTAGCCGTGCGCGACGAAGAGGTCGATCGCGGCGCCCACCACCGCCGTGCGGCTGGAGGAAGCGGCGCTGTCGGTCACGACCAGAGCCTATCCAGGCGGGGCCCGGTCGCGAGGGGGATCCGCGGGCTCCGGTAGACGATCGTGACCGACGGGGCAAGCGGATGCCACGGCACGGACGCCCGCGGTGGGATGGACGCATGACCTCCTCGCTGTGGACCCGCGACCACCCGTCCGTCGACACCACCCCGTTCGAGGCGGGCGCGCACCACGACGTCGTCATCGTCGGCGCCGGCCTGACGGGCCTCTCGACCGCGGTGATGCTCGCCGAGGCCGGCGTCGACGTCGCCGTGGTCGAGGCCGGCGAGGTGGGCAGCGGGGCATCCGGAGCGTCGGTGGGGATGGCATCCCTTCTGCAGGGGACGACCCTGGCATCCCTGCGCCGTCACCACCCCGCTGCCCTGGTGCGCGCGTACGTGGATGCCAACCGCGCCGGTCTCGACTGGCTCGCCGAGCGCGCGGGGGCGACGGCCGACCGCCGAACGGCGTTCACCTTCGGTCGGGGCCTGGCCTCGGACCCCGCGCTCGACGCCGTCCGCGACGCCGCGCGCGAGGCCGGTCTCGAGGTCCGCACCGACGATCCGGGCGACCTGGGCGGACGCACCCCGGTCCGCGCGATCGCCCTCGACGACCAGCTCGCCCTCGAACCGGCCGTGCTGGTGTCGACGCTCGCGAAGGCCGCCGTCGCCGCGGGGGCGGTGCTGCACACCGGCGTCCGCGTCACCGACGTGCACGCGCTGCCCACCGGTCGCGTCGAGACGTCCCACGGCCCGCTGCGCGGCGATACGGTCGTGCTCGCCACCGGCACCCCGATCACCCGCCGCGGCCTGTACGACCTCAAGACCCGCGCTCTGCGCTCGTGGGCGATCGCCTTCGCGCTGGAGGGGGACGCCGAGGCCCCCGGCGGCATGTGGAGCGAGGTCGGCGTCGAGGGGCGCAGCGTCGTCGCCGCGCCGTCGTCGCTCGGGCGTCCGGCGCTGATCGTGACCGGGGCACGGCATCCCGTCGGATCGGCGCGGTCCGAGGTCGCGCTCGCCGAGGGACTGGCCGCGTGGGCGCGCCGAACGCTGCCCGTGGGGGCCGAGATCGCGCGGTGGTCGGGGCAGGACTACCAGTCGCACAACCTGGTCCCCTTCGTCGGGGGGATGCCGCGGGGCCTCGGCCGCCTGCGCTTCGCGACCGGGTACGCCGGCTGGGGCATGACGAACGCGCCGGCCGCGGCGATGCGCCTGAGCGACGAGATCCGCGGCGTCGCGCGGGCGAAGCGCCCGGAATGGATGCGCACGATCGGCACGCGGCTCACGGTGCCCGCCGATCTCGGCCGGGGGATCGGCGAGGCGACCCGGCGGGCCGGGGTGGCCGCGGGTGCGCTCGCCGCCGCGGCTCCGGCACCGGTGAAGCGCCCCGCCGAGGGCGCCGGTGTCGTCTCGCGCCAGGGGCTGCGGACGGCGGCGGTGTCGACGATCGACGGGCGCACGCGCGCGATCGTGGCACCCGCGCCGCTGACGTGGAACGACGCCGAGCGGTCGTGGGACAGCCCCGTCGACGGCTCACGCTTCGCGCCCGACGGCACGCGGCTCGAGGGCGCGGCATCCGCCGATCTGGGCGTGCGCTGACCCGCGCGCCGGTCAGCTCTTCGCGCCGGTGAGCGCGAGCGCGCCGCCCAGGCCGATCATCATCAGCCCGCCCGTGCCCGACAGGGTCGACAGGCGCTTCGGCGACCCGGCGAACCACGTGCGCGCGGTCCCCGCGGCGAGGGCCCAGACCGAGTCGCAGATCACGGCGAGCACCTGGAAGATCAGGCCCAGCACCAGCAGCTGCAGCCAGACGGCTCCGGCGTGCGGGTCGACGAACTGGGGCAGCACGGCGACGAAGAACGCGATCGTCTTGGGGTTGGTCACACCGACCACGAAGCCCTGCCGCAGCAGCGTCCACCGCGAGGCGGGCGCGCGCGAGGGCCCGGCCGCGTGGTCGCGGCGGTGACGGATGGCCTGGATGCCGAGCCACACGAGGTACGCGGCCCCGACGACCTTGAGCACGGTGAACGCGACGATCGACGATGCCACGAGGGCGCCGACGCCGAAGGCCGTGGCGAGGATCGCGGGGATGTTGCCGATCGAGTTGCCCAGGACGCTGAGCAGCCCGGCGCGCCGCCCGAGCGCGATGGAGCGACCGATCACGAAGAGCACGCCCGGTCCCGGGATGACGATCAGCACGACCGACGCGGCGACGAACGCCAGGAGGGACTCGATGGGAGGCACGCGTGAACTGTACAGCCGCCACGGCATGGCCGGGGAGCCCCGCAGCCTCAGGCCGGCACGACCTCGCGCGCGAGCAGCTCGGTGATCCGGCCCACGCACCCGCCGCAGCCGGTGCCGGCGCGGGTGGCCGCTTTCACGCAGGCGACGGTGGGTTCTGCGGCCGAGGCGGCCTCGCGGATCGCCCCGGCGCTCACGCCGTTGCACCAGCAGACGGTGGCGTCCGCAGCGAAGGGGTCGGCGACGACGGCCATACCCGCGTCGGGCGCGTCGAGCCGCAGCAGCGACGAGCGGTCGGCGGGCAGCTCCGAGTCGCGCTCGAACAGCAGGGTCAGCTCCGCGCCGGTGCGCGGCATCCCGACGTGAGCGGCGTCGAGACCTTCCGAACAATCCGGGCGCTCGCCCGTTCGGGCGCCGCGAACGGCGCCCCCGTGGCAACGCAGGAGTATCTCCTCAGGCACGCGCTCGAGTCCTTTCTCGCGAGGCTCACGCGGACGCCGCATGCGGAGGATCTGGTCCTAAGGGTGGGCTCCTGCTCGGTGCATATGGCGTCCGCCGTTCCACCAGGGACGCCGACTCGAACGCGATCGCTGCTGATGTCACACCCGACGCATCTTCACCGGGTCGTCCGCGACGTTGCCGCCGTCGAAGCCGACGACGGCGTCGAGTTTCTGCTCGACAGTCTGGTGGTGACGGACATTCGCGATGACGCGACCTACCCCGGCATCCGGCTTCGTCTCAAGGCGCGTGTGGGGAGCTGGCGGGGAGTCATCGCGTGGGACGTGTCGGCGGGCGATCCCATCGTCCCTGCGCCGCGCTGGGTGACACTGCCTCGTCTTCTGGGAGAGCCCATCAGGCTCCTGGGGTACGCGCCGGAGTCGACGATCGCGGAAAAAGGCGTGACGATCCTGGAGAGGGGGGTCACGAGCACTCGCTGGCGCGACTACGTCGACATCGTGACTCTCGGTGTAGCGGGCGTCGACCCCGCCCTGCTGCGCGAGTCTGCTCGAGCTGTGGCGTCGCACCGAGGTGTCGATCTGCAGGTGATCGGACCCGTCCTTGAGGGATACGGTGCTGTCAGCCAGCGCAAGTGGGCCGCCTGGCGACGAAAAGAGCGGCTCGAAGGCGTGAGCGAGGAGAGCCTCGACGATCAGATCCTTCGCGTTGCTGCCATTCTCGATCCCGTCTTCGGAGAAGAGTGACCGCCTATCCCGTGCTACCCCCGCCGCGCCTTCAACCGCGTCTTCTTCTCGTGATTCCCGCACGTGTTCATGTCGCACCACCGGCGCGTGCGGCCGCGACTGGTGTCGAAGAACGCCGCGCGACAGGTGGGGGAGGCGCAGAGAGCGAGGGTGCCGGGACGCACTCCGGCGAGGATCTCGATCGCGTCGGCCGCTACGACCCCGAGGGCCGCCGCGACGGTGGCGGGCTGCCCGAGGAGCCAACGCCGGTGACCGTCCTCGTCGAGCACAGCCACAGCGCCGCCACGTGCGCTGAAACCGTTGATGACCTCGACTGCCTCACGGGGTCGTGGCTGGCCGACGGCCCGAGCGGTTGCCGCCACGTGGATCGCCTCGCGTAGCTCTACCGCGGCGGCGAGGTCGTGGGCTGAGCACGCGTCAACCGCAAGGCCCATCTCGCGCAGCCAATCCGCGAGGCGCGCAGGGGTGGGGATGCGCTCCGCGGGCGTGCCGAGGCGCTCCGTGAGGGTCCCCGTGAAGGTGGTGGCGAGCACGGAACCATACCGGAACTCCGGATCGCGATCGGGCATGGAACCAGCATAGGTGGTTCCGTAAGAAGCATCTCGGATGCTAGAACCGTCACAGCCGGTTCCACGCCGGGCGATGAGGGGCAGCGATGACCGACCAGACCACCGACGACCGCATTGAGCCCTTCGAGGCGCGCGTCAGCAGTGAGGATCTCGAAGAGCTGCGTGCGCGCCTGGCCTCGACGCGACTGCCCGAACCTGCGACGACACCCCGCGACGCGCAGGGGCGCGATCGGTGGGAGCAAGGCCCGCCCCTCGCCGACATCGTCGAGCTGATCGAGTACTGGCGGACCGGGTACGACTGGCGGGCGTTCGAACGCCGCCTGAACGAGATTGGCCAGTTCCGCACGGTCATCGACGGGCTCGGCATCTATTTCCTCCACCGCCGTTCGCCGCAGCCGGACGCCACCCCGCTCGTCCTGACCCACGGCTGGCCGGGCAGCGTCGCCGAATTCGTCGACATCATCGACGAGCTCGCCGAGCCTCAGGATGCCGCGAACCCGGCGTTCCACCTCGTCGTGCCGTCGCTGCCTGGATTCGGCTTCTCCGACAAGCCCGTCGACGAGGGATGGGGCACCGAGCGCATCGCGGCTGCGTGGGTCGAGCTCATGAGCAGGCTCGGGTACGACCGCTTCCTCGCTCACGGGGGCGACTGGGGTGGGCCGGTCACCATCGCGCTCGGCGGTCGCTTTCCGGCGCAGGTCATCGGCATCCATACGACGACACCGATCGCGCCGCCCGGGCTCAGCCTCGACGTGCTCGATGCCACCGAACGGCAGTGGGTCGAGCACACCCGCGCCTTCGAGAAGGACCGCCTCGCGTACGCGAGGGTCATGGCGACCGCGCCGCAGACGATCGGGTACTCCCTGGTTGACTCGCCCGTCGGGCTGCTCGCGTGGGTCCTCGAGAAGTTCTTCGAGTGGAGCGACACCCGTGACTCGCCGTTCGAGACCATCTCGCGTGACCGCTTCCTCGACAACGTGACCCTGTACTGGCTCACGGCGACCGGGGCATCAGCGGCGCGGATCTACTTCGAGAGTCACCAGTCGCTCGACCCCGACCTGAGGGTGACGGTGCCTGCGGCCCTCACCACCTATCCGCACGACATCGAGAAGCATCCGTTGCCTTGGGCACAGGAACGGTTTCGCCGCATCGTGCGATGGCGGCCGCCCGAGGCGGGCGGCCACTTTCCCGCGCTGGAGATGCCGGGGGAATTCGTGCGCGATCTGCGGGAGGGGTTGGCGGCGGTGCTCGCGGCTTCGATGAGCTGAAACATCCTCCGCGCGGTGAGTGCGTGTGGCCGAAAGGAGCCGCGCAGGCGCGGCGAAGGTGCTCTCTCTAGGGACCATTTTTGGCGCTTGCGAGGGTGAAAAGGTGCCCGTCAGTACGTACACATGTTTACATGCTTTCAACCGCAAGCGGGGTACCAGGCTCCGCAGGCAAAGGAGGAAGCAGATGTCTGCCACAACGTCCCTCATCCAGTCCGAAGCAGAATGGAGCGCTTCTGATCTGGCGGCTGCATTTGCGGCCCCCTCGTTCCATCCCAGGCTTCTGGCTGAGGACCCGGGAACCACCGTCGAAGCTGACTGGGCCGTCGTCGGTGCAGTCGCTGCCATCCTCGGGCTCGCGCTCGGGATCGTCGCCTACATCTGCAGCGTGTGTGGGGCCCGCTCGTTCAACTCGTGTTACTACGCTGTGATCAATTACTGGGGTCGGGGCTGCTGACACCCATGCACAGCTACGCAGTCCACGCCGGGGCGGCCGTCGTGCTGGCACCTGGCGTGACTGTTCAGACGGGGTACTTGCGCGATGCTGCAGGGCGCGAGTACCCCGTCGACACCTACGGGGAGATCGTCGCGAAGAGCTGCCGCGAATTGGTTACTACGCGAGAACTCGCCCGTGCAATGGCTCACCTCTTCGGTGCCCCAGTCGCCCAGGTCGAGGAAACGATGTGGGCCTTCGTGCTGCGACTGCACGCGCTTCGCCTGCTGTCGATTCACCAGTCGTTCGCGCGGGAGTGGGGTCGAGATCTCATCGCGTGGCCTTATGACGTCATCGTCATGTTGACCACGAGATCTTTTGCAACCACGGGTCTTGTTTCGCGACGCGTCTATGCGCCTACGTCGGCCAACGTCGTCCGGGCGGTCGTGCAGGGACTCACCTCCCTGACCGCCTCAGCTGTCGCGATCGTTTTGATTGCGGTGGTCGCGACAAACCTCTCTATACCTCTCACGCCCGCATTCACAGCTGACCGCTCGGCGCTGCTAGCGCTCATCGTTGCTGCGCTGGCCGCGATCATTCTCGTGAGTGCGATCGTTCACGAACTCGCTCATCTACTGGTTGCGCGACTATTCGGCGTGACGGTTACCGGGGTGCAAGTGCGGCGCGGAGCAGCATCCATTTTGCTCGCGCCGGGACCCAATGATCGCGTGCAAGCCGTGATCCTCTCCGGCCCGTTCGCGGGCGCGGCGTTAGCGGGAATCTGCGGCGCCCTCCTTCTCGATCTGTTCGAGCCAGGGTGGCAGATTGCAACCGTCGACAACGTTCGTCTCAGCGTTGGGTGCGTCAGCTTCCTGATCGCAGCCGGACACCTCCTCGGTCTGTTGCCGATCTTCGGTGACGGCAGAGCACTACGGACCGACGGGAAAAGTCCACGGTGACCATTCTCGACGTCGCGGACCTGCGCGTTCGCGTCGGCCGCTTCAACCTCGGCCCTGTCGACCTCGGGATCGACCGAGGCGACTTCGTCTCGCTCATCGGGCCAAACGGGTCCGGCAAGACCACGCTCATCACGGCCCTGCTAGGTCTGAATCGCCGCGTGATCTCGGGCACGGTACGACTGTTCGGTGACTCTGCACTCTCGCGGCCGCGCGCGCTTTTCTCGCGGGTGGCGTACGTCACGGACTCTCCGCGAGATGTCCTCGGAGAGTTCACGGCTGAGGAGTACTGGGATTACTGCCGCCTCGCCTTTGAGTCCGCGCGTGGAGCATCCATTGACGGGTGGGATGAGCGGGTCGACACCTATGCCCAGATGCTTGATTTCCCTCTTCAAACCCGACGTCCTCTCTCTGCGCTGAGCCTTGGAACAGCCCGCAAAGCGCAGATCATCGCCGCCCTCTTGCCCGAGCCGGAATTCGTCGTGCTCGACGAGCCGTTCATCGGTCTCGATTTCTTGGCATCCCGTTCCTTCGAAGCTCTCTTGCTGGGTTTGCACGAGCAGCGAGTCACCGTTCTGGCCTCGAGTCACGACCTTGATCTCGCCGCGCGCGTGGCCAGTCGCGTAATTGTGTTGCAGGGTGGCCGCATGGTGCTCGATGCTTCTGTGCCGTCGCTCGGAGGGAGAGTCGAGGCGGCTGTAACGAGTGCCTTATCCGGCGCCCGCACGCGGAGAAGTGAGCGATGAGCCGCATCACTCGTCTGGCGCCCGGGATTGGCGCTGTCGCTCTACGCCGCCTGACCCGCACCCAGCAGGTGACCTGGCCTCGGTGGCGTCTCTACCTACCGCTCCTTCTCGCGGGCGCCGGAGCACTTGCCCTCGGCACCGTCGCCATACGCTCTCACCCGCCCGATGATCCGCTGTTGACCTCGCTATATCCTCCCGCGGCCGGCGTCGTGGTCGCTTTTCTCGCGGGTGCGGGCGTTATGGCGATGGAAGCAACGTGCGATCGTTCCGGCAGTCTCGAATGTGCTCTGGCCGGCCTGCCCATCAGGCCGCGCGAGGCCGCGTTCCTTGTGCATCTCCCGTCGCTCGTGATCGGCGGGCTCGTCGTCACCGTCCCGCTGGCGCCAGCGGTCGCAGCGCTGCTCAGCATCGGTCGTCCGTTGCCCGACACCCTTCTGTTCGTGACGATGTCGCTGACTGCCGGCCTCGTCACGATCGGCATGCCGTACCTCGGAGTGTCCGTCCTTCTCCGTTCAGCGCGATGGGATGCCGTGCGCTTCCCGACCGTTCTCCTGGTCTGGGCCGGCGCGTTCGGCGCGCAGACGGTCTATGCCCTTCGCGCCTTGTCCAATGAGGAATCTCTCGCCCCTCTGCCGTTGACGGTGACCCTGGTGAAGACGCTCCGCGGAACCCTCACCGCGGGAACGGCGGTGACGATCATCGTCGCAGGAATGGGGGTGGCGGTCGTGGTTGCGGCGTTCTTTCTGTTCTCGCGCAGCGCAGGGAGAGCGCCCCTCGTCCGGGCGCGGTGGATGGGCTCGCACCGGGTCTGGGGCGAGCTGCTATACACCCTGCGGGATCCGTCCGTGCGGGCGAACGTCGTCCTCGCCGCCCTCACGAACGTGTTCCTCGCGGTGGTCTACTTCTGGATCCCGTCGGAGGTTCGCGCGCAGGCTGAGAGCATCGTTCTGCTTCCGGTCGGTATTTTCGCCGTCGCTGCAGCCCGACCAATCCGCGGACTTTACCCGGGTTCCATCCCCGTGCAACGACGTCTGGTGATGGCTCCCACGTCGTGGGCGCTATCGACATCATTCGTTGTGGCGGCGGTGGCAGCGGCGACCTGTGCCCCTGCGGTGACACTCGTCTTCGGCTCGCCGGATCCGGCCGCGACGATTCTGCGGCTTATAGGGACGTGGGCCGTCAGCTCAGCCGTCGCGGTGGGCGTGGGGGCGTCGATGCCCGTCGGCCCCCGAAATGTCCTCGGCCACGGACTGAGCGGGGGGATATCGATCGGCCTATACCTGGCCCTCTCCCTGACATTCCAGCCTCTCGGCCTCGACCGCGCGGGACTCCTCGTCGCGCTGAGCGTCGTCGTGCTCGCGACATCCGTCCTGTTGGCCGTCATTGCAGAACGCGTGCGGTGGCGTCCAACAATTTCAGAAGAAAGGGACCTCAGTACATGAAGACGACGGAGGCTGGTCGAAAAGTCCGCCGCACGATGGTTTGGTCGGGATTGATCTCGATCGCACTGTGGGTGATCGCCATCATCATTTCCGGCGCTGTATTCGTGAAGGTGTCCGAATCGGCTCGGGCTGCGTCCGACGGTGCGGTCATACCCGCAGAATTTATCGGCCTGCCACTCTTCGCAGGTTTTCACCGTGAGGGTCGGTTCGGCGTGCACCCAGAGTGGGGGTTGTTCGTGATACTCATCGTGCCGGCGGTCGTCGGCATTCTGCTGTCCCTCATAGCCGTCGCGCGCGAGGCAACACGTGATTGAGCTCATTGCATGGCCGGCACTCCTCGTGCTGCTCGGTTCGACGGAGGTGGTGTTTGCCCCGGCGCGGCGTGGGTCGCATTCGCCACGGGGCGCGGCGACAGACCGACTCATGCAGATGCTGACAGTCGTCGCCGTGGTCGGACCGCCCCTGCTCGCCCTCATTTTGCACGCCCCGCCGAGTCTGCTGGCCGCGACGGTCGGCATCGGTGTCACCTCGAGCGGGGTCGCCTTGCGGATCCTCTCTATGCGAGTCCTCGGGGAGCGATTTCAGCTGACGCCCCGTCAGGTGGATGGAGCCCCCCGCCTGATCACATCCGGCCCGTACGCGGTGGTTCGGCACCCCGGCTACGCGGCACTTCTGCTCGCATTTAGTGGGTTGGCCCTGATCGGGGGTGGGGCCCTCGGTCTGCTCTTCATCGCCCCACTCGTGGCGGGTGTGCTCGTCCGTATCGCGATCGAAGAAGACCTCCTTCGCGCGGAGTTCGGCGCGAGTCACACCGATTACGTCAAAGCGACACCGTGGATGTTGCTGCCACGGATCCGATGAACGTCCCGCGTCATGACATTTCCGCCGCGTCGCGTGTGTTGAGCGAAGGGCGCCAGAAGGCACGTCGACGCGAATGCCGAGAATCGCTCTGGGCGTGGCTTCCGATCGCTCTGCTGCTGGCGTCAGCGATACCCGGGCTGTTCGTCTACTTTTCTGGACACGGGTGAGGCTGATGGGCATGTGCGGCTGTGCGCCACTGGCGGGGCGTGGTTCGCCCACATCAAAGCCCGGCGCCCGGGCTCGCGGCACGACACTTCTTGACGTTGCCTGCCGCTCAGAGCCGGGTGTTACGCCCCGCTACGTCTCGAATCGTCCGCCCCCACGGCATCCCGTAGCTTCATCTCACCAACTCCTCCGAAGGCAGGTGAAGCCATGTCCCGCACGATCTCGTCGACAGTCCACCCGATCCAGCGCTGCATGGCAGCCTCGAACCCCTCCGCGTGGTGGGACGGCCTGGTCATCGACGCCGACGGCTCGACCGCGACGGTCGCGCTGCTGAACGGCCGCTCGGTTCAGCTGCGGATCGTCGGTCCGGCCGTCGACATCGCGGTGGGGGAGCCGGTCGCATACCACCCGGTCGCGGAGCTGCTCAGCGCGTCGGCGGTCCTCACGACCGCGCGCGCGGCATAGTCGAGCGGCCGCCGACGACACATCAGCGGCCGCGCGAAGAAAGAGGGCTCAGGAGGTCGTCGAGGCCATCATGGCCTCGCACTTCATGACCATGTCGTCGCAGGCCATGGCGCAGTAGCGGCACATCTCATCCATGTCGGCGTGGGCGCGGCACTCGGCGGCGCAGGCCTTGCCCATGGTCATGCAGGCGGTCATCATGGCGCTCATCACGTCCATGTTCATCCCGGCCGGACGCATCATCATGTGCATCGTCGCCTGAGCCATCTCGACCATGTTCGAGCACATGGCGCAACACGTCGCCATTTCGGGGCCGTGCATCATGTCGCTGCCGGCGCACATCGCCGCGGCCATCGCGCAGGCGTTGAGCGACTGCATGCATTCCTGCATGGCATCCACGTCCATGGTCATCTCGCCCATGTCCATCGACTTCATCATGGCCATCGTGTCCATTGCTACTCCCGTGTTCTCGGTGTGACGGAGGGACCGGATGCCGCGGAGGGACTCCGGCGTTTCCGCGATGCTACGCCCGGGAGCGCGAGCGACGACAGGGCTCTGAGGAGGTTGCTCAGTTCGTCATGACCGACCAAGACGGGTCGCCATACACACAACGAGCTGAACACCAAGACCCAGCGGGCGCGCACGCGCGTCTCATAGGCTCGCGGCATGGCGAAGAACAAGAAGTACGGGCTGTTCAGCTTTCTTTTCGACGTGATCCTCACGTTGATCACGGGCGGACTCTGGCTGATCTGGATCTTCGTACGCGAGATGCGGCGGCGCTGAGCGCGGGAAAGCACTAGACGACGCGACGGAACCGCGGACCCGCATACCCCTCGCGCTCGACCGTTCCGGTGAACATCTCGATGGGCCGCACCCAGTAGGAATAGTCGTCGTAGAGCTTGCGATACGACACGAAGACCTCCTCGGTCTCGGAATGCCGCGTCGTTCCGAACACCTCGTACCGCTGGCCCTTGAAGTGCTCGTAGATACCGGGTTCGATCGTCATCCGGCCCATTCTCCCGTAGACGCGCTCACGAACTCCCCGTGGTCGCTCCGGCCGGGCCGTGCCCACGCCCGCACCTCCACCCCGACCGCGACCGGAGCGCACGGGCGCGGGACTCACGCCGTCAGTCGGATCAGCCCCAGCGCGATCGTGGTGATCCCCGCCGTCCACAGCACGATCGCCAGTGCCTGCCACCCGATGACGCGCGCGGGCGAGACCCCGGTCGAGGTGAGCGCGGCGGCCGTGAACTGCGTGGGCAGCAGAAGGGGGCCGAGCAGGCTCACGCCGGGGGTGCCGTAGCGGTGGTAGGCCTTCTCGAACTTCTCGCGGCGCGCGGTCGGGGCCTTCTCGGAGGCGCCTCGACGGGTCGTGACGGCGGTGCGCACGCGAGAGGTCGCGAGCACGACGACGACGACGCAGAGCAGGTTCCCGATCGCGCCGGCCAGCGCGGCGACGACGGGGTGGATGCCGCCGATGATGCCGATCGCGGCGGCTCCCTCTCCCTCGATGAACGGCACCGCGCCCGCGAGGGCGACGATCAGCGGCTGCACGAGGTCGGGGACGTCGGCGACGAGGCGTTGGAATCCGAGGACGAGGTCGGTGACGGGGTTCGACATGAGAGCTCCTGGGGATGACGTCGCGGCCTGTTCCGCGGTGTCTCCATCCCACTCGCGACCGGGCAGTGGGGGCAGTGCCGCAGCGTCATGACCGCTCGGGAGGATGCGCTGAGGCGCCCGTGACGAATGTCATGCGCGCCACGGTGCAGCCGGGTGGCTCCGACGCACGACCGCGCGACCTGCCCGTCGTGCGACTCGCGTGGAGCCGGGTGGATGCCGCGGAGGTGCCGGCACGATCGCGGTGTCGCGTCTCCACCTCGACGACGAGGGGGCCGCAGCCCCTCACGGGTTCCGGGTCTAGCCGGCCAGGTCGTCGAGCCACGACGACCGCAGCCGCAGGGCGCGTTCCACGCTGGCGAGCCCGACCAGCACGGTGACGCCCGCGTTCAGCGCGGGCGGGAGATGAATCGGCGCGGTGAAGGTGCCGAGGGTGTCGGCGATCGGCGGGATCTGCGAGACGGTCTCGACCAGCTGCGGAACGGTGAGGCAGATTCCGGCCACGACGACGATCAGAGAAAGGAGGCCGAGCACCCGGCTCGCGCGCGGGTGTTCCCGGTCGAGAGCGGCCCGACGGCCTTCCGCGGATCGGGGATGAGGAGTGAGCTGTCGCGCGGCGCCGTCGGTCGGGATGAAGCGACAGCGCTTCAGCCCGAAGGTGCCCGTGGCGACCTCGATGTGCCCACCGGGCACGGCGAACCGGGCCGGCAGTCGCGAGACGGACGCGAGAGCGCGGTCGCGGAACAGTCGCGCGCGTACCTCGCCGTCCCCGGCATCTCCGAGGTGCCGCACGTCGACCGTATAAGTGCGCATCGTGTCAGCGGCATCCGGGATCTCCAGGGAGAGCTGCGAGCGGGTCAGCACCTGCCACCACCGGAAGGGCGCGAGGGGTCGGCCGTCGCCGTCCCTCGCGCGCCGCTCGGCGAGTCGCGCGCGCAGCGAACGGCGACGAGGGGTGGTCACAGGAGGACCTCGCTGAGGGGGAACACGAGGTAGCGCAGCGAGTACGCCTCCCACACCGCTCCCACGACCAAGAGCACCAGGGCCGGCAGGGACAGGATGCCGAGCCGGCGCAGTGCGCCCAGGTACGCCGCGCGACGGGTCGGTGCCCCCACCCGCGTCGGACGAAGCCAGTCGCGACCCAGCAGGAAGACCCCGAGCGCCAGGAGTGCGTACGCCTGGAGCTCGATCAGCACGGTGAGGCTGTGCGGGATCATGGCCACCCATCCGACCGGCGTGGTCTGCACCAGCGTGATGCCGGTCTCGACGAGCCAGTACGCGAACAGGACGAGACCGGCGAAGGGGACGATGAGCGAGGGGACGACGATGGTGACCAGGCTCAGGCGCAGGACGTTCACCGCGAAGATGACGAGGGCGAACAGAGGCGCGGAGGACGCGACCGCGGTGACGAGGTCGCCGGTGCCGTCGCCTTCGAGGGTCGTCGCGCGGGCGGCGGGGAGGGCGGGGAACAGCACGCCGATGACGAAGCCGAGCGCGAGCAGGCCGTAGGTCGTGGCCGAGATGATCAGCCAGGCGCGACCGTCTTCGCGAACGACGAGGAAGGGGCGCCGCCAGAGGGGCGAACGCGGAGTCGTGGGGGAGGACATGCTCCCATCGCAGTCCTTTCACGCTCCTCGCGGCAGTGTCGGGGTGTCACGACCTCGCATGACATCGGTCAGGGGTCGCGTCTCGAGCCGGACGGCGAGCTGCGCCGTCCGTCCGACACACGTGACGGCCGCGCCCCGAGGGGGAAACCCGGGGCGCGGCCGTCGATCGGGACTTCTCAGCGTCGTCCGCCCATGCCACCACCCATCCCGCCCGCGGTCGCCACGCCGGCGGTCACCGCGGTCGAGGTGCCGTCGACGGACACCGTGTACGACTCGCCTTCGGTGATGTCCGACGACGAGAACACGACCGATTCGAAGGCCTTCGTCGCGGTGTACTCGGCGAGGAGGGTGCCGTCGGCATCCTGGATCTGAATCGTCGAACCGGCAGAACCGCTCACCGTCGCGGCGAGCCAGCCCTGGGCCGATGACTCCTGCGGCGACTCGGCCATGCCGGTGCTGCCGATCGCGACGAGGGTTCCGGCGGTCACCGCGATGCCGCCGTTGGAGTCGAGCGCGCCGTTGTTCTGCGAGGTGGGACCGAGGACGGTGACATCACCGCCGGTCATCTCGATCGTGCCGTTCGAGTCGAGACCGTCGCCGCCCGCGTCGACCACGAGCGTGCCGCCCGAGATGGTCACCGTCTCGCCCGAGTCCTGCATGCCGCCGCCCCCCATGCCGCTGGCGGAGGTCGCGTTACCGGAGGCGTTCACCCCATCGTCGGACGAGGTCAGGCGGATCGCCCCGCCGGCGATGCGGATGTCGGCCGATTCGATCGCCTCGTACGACCGGCTGATCGTCACGTCGCCGCCCGCGATCGCGAGAGCGGTTTCGGAGTGGATGCCGTCGTCCTCGGTCGCGAGCGACACCGTGCCCCCCGTGATGAGGGCGTCGGTCCAGGCGTCGATGCCGTCGTCGGCCGCCGTGGCGTCGATCGTGCCGCCCGCGATCCAGACGTAGCCCTGCGCGGCGTCCTCCTCTTGGTCGCTCTTGAGCGCGTCGCCCCCCGCGGTGAGGGTGAGGGTTGCGTCCTCCACCACGAGCGAGTCCTTTCCGCGGAGGGCGTCGTCGGCGGCCTCCACCGTGATCGTGCCGGCGATGATCGCGAGGTCGTCGGTGGCGGAGATCCCGTCGTTGCCCGTGTCGGCCACGGTGAGCGATCCGGAACCCGACACGGTCAGGTCGCTGTCGGCGTAGATCGCGGCGCTCGCCTCGGCGTCGGCCGAGCTGGCCGCGGTGACGGTGTTTGTGGAACCCGCGGCCAGATGGATCGCGACGTCGTCGGCGGTGACCACCTGGATCGCCGAACCGGACACGTTCTCGATGTCGGCGCCGTCGAGGACGAGAACGACCTGCGCGTCGTCGGGGGCCTCGACCACCACCTGCCCGTCGAGGGTGCCGGTGAGGCGGTACACGCCGGCCGCGGTGATCGTGACGGTCGACCCGTCGACGCTCACCCCCGCCGAGTCGCTGGTCGCGGTGGTCCCGCCGAGCGTCACCGTCGCGGCATCCGCCGCGCTCCACTCGTCGTCGCGCACGACGGTGCCGTCCGCGTTGGCCGCGAGCAGCTCGGCGGCGGCTTCGGGAATCGTGGAGTCGACGTCGGCGATGGTCTCGACGCTCGACGCGGCAGTGCTCTGCGCGGTGCCGGTCGGCTGTGCGGTGCCGGTCGGCTGTGCGGTGACGGCGCAGCCGGCGAGGACGAGACCCGCGAGGGCGAGGGGAAGGGCGAGGGGGATCAGACGGCGGCGCATGAGGTGTCCTTTCGAGACGGATGGGCGGAGGCGAAGGGACCCGATAGCACGCGGGTCCAGCGGTTGCGGGGCAGGTCGGAGCGGAGGGCGGCGAGGCCCGTGGCGTACTTGCTCACGCGCTGCGGACGGTGACCGGCGCGCCAGAGGGCGCGGTCGAAGGCCCCCGCCTGACCCGGCGACTTGGTCTCGACGATGGCGAAGCGCGGCAGCGTGAAGCCCGCGCCGTCGGTGGCGACCCAGCGCAGGTCGAGGTCGACCGTGGCGCGGGAGGGCGTTTCCCCCGGGAGCAGAAGCGTCGTCCGCCGGTACAGCGTCTGCAGGCGAGCGTCGAGGTCGTCGGCGCGGGTCGGTTCGACGCCGATCGCCCGGAGGGCCTCGGCGACCTCGCCGCGCGCCTGCGCCGTGAGGCGGTCGGCGGCGTCGAGGTCGTACGCGTCGCGCTCCTTGCGGGTGAGGCCGCGCGCTCCGCGCGTCTTCATCTCGAGGAACGCCGCCCCCGTGTCGACGTAGGTACGCGTGCGCAGCTTGAAGCGGCGACGGCGCCCGTGGGCGGCCAGGCGGTAGCTGAGCAGGTCGGGGGTGTCGAAGTACACCGACCGGTAGGCCAGCTCTCGCTCGCCGTCGATCTCGAGGGCGGCCGGCGCGCCGGAGGAGCGTTGCAGATCCTGGAGGAGGGATGCCGTCGCCTCGATCGGCACGACGTACTTGCGGTCGACGCGGGTGAGCAGAGCGGCGTCGGTCGTGAGGGCGTCGAGCCCGATCGGGGGGAGGGCGGCGATGGCCGCTCCGGCGCGGTCGCGGGCGATCATCGGGTACCCCCGAGCAGGTGGGTGAACGGGGCGTCGCGCTCGGCGGCGGGCATCGCCTCGCGTTGCGTGGCGAGGCCGGAGTCGACCGACGGCCGGGTCGTGCCCGCGCCGGCGCCGACGCGGTAGCGCACGTCGACCAGGGTGGTGTCGTCGACGAGGTCGAGCTGCTGCACCGTGAGCGCGGTGACCTCACCGCCGAGCAGACGCTCGAGCTCGCCGCGCAGCTCGGCCTCGTCGGCGATGGCGCGGTCGAGGTGCACGGTCTGGTGGCGGGCGCGGGCGAGCAGACGCGGGTGGTCGGCGACGGCGAGCACGGCCACGATCAGCCCGACCAGCAGCAGGGGAGTCGCGAGGTCGGTGTGCGGGAGGCCGCAGATCAGGCCGATCGCGAGGGCGGCGAAGTAGTACGCCACTTCACGCTGGGTGATCTCGCTCGAGCGCAGGCGGATGATCGACAGCACGCCGAAAAGGCCCAGCCCGAGGCCGAGGGCCACCTCGGCCGTGCCGAGCACCGAGGCCACGGCGAGCACGCCCACGTTGACGCCGAGGAAGGCGACGACGAGGTCGCGGCGCCGGTGCCGCTGGAAATAGACGGCGCTCAGCAGGACGGCGGCGATCAGGTCGACCGCGGCGAGGATCAGGGCGGTGGTGGTCATGAGGAACTCCTTGAGGGGGTGCGGGGAGAGGGATGGGAGGGCCCGGGACGCCTGACGGTGCGTCCGGCCGGGCGGTGCGCGGCGGTGCCGTCGGCAGGCTCGGAGACCGGGGGGGACGAGCTCGGGAACCCGCGGTGCGAGCTCGCAGAACCCGGGGGCGGATCGCCCCGGCCGCGAGATCGGCGGATCGGCCCGTCCCCCGGCATCCGCCCGGGGGAACACGAGCGAACGCTGCACGCCGTAGCTCAGGACGAACAGCACCCCCTCGGTGACGACCTTCGCGGGGAGGAGGGCCAAGCCGTTGTCGGTGAGGAACGACATCCACGCGATGTTCGACGCGAGCAGCGCCAGAGCCAGTGCGCCGTATCGCCCGGCCTGCCCGAGCATCGGACCGCCGCGTGCGCGGAAGACCACGCGGCGGTTCACGACGAAGTTCACGGTCGCCGACATCACGCGCGCCGCGATGATCGACGGGACGAGCCACCCGGTGAGCGCCTGCAGCACGAGCAGGGCGACGGTGTCGACGATGAACGCGGCGAGCGACGACGACGCGAACAGCAGCACCGGCAACAGCACGCGCAGCGAATCGCGCACCGGGCGGAAGTGACTCGAGGCGTTGTGGTCGAGATACACGGTGTCGATGGGCACCTCGTGCGCGGCGAGCTGGTCGGGGCCCAGACGCAGCAGCATCCGCTGCTCGTATTCGAAGCCCTCACCCGGGATGCGGGCCGCCCAATCGAGGCGGTCGGACGGGATGCCGCGGAGCCCGGTCTGCGTATCGGAGACCCGGCGACCGGTCGCGAGACGGAAGAGCCCGCGCGAGGCGGCGTTGCCGAGGCGGCTGCGCAACGGCACCTCGCCGCGGAACCCGCGGACGCCCAGCACGAGCGCGCTCCGACCGTCGGCCGCGTCACGGCGGAGCGCATCGGCCACGCGGCACACGTCGGCGGGCGTGTGCTGGCCGTCGGCGTCGGCGGTGACGACGTCGGCATCCGGGTGGTGGACGGCGATGTGGGCGAAGCCCGTCTTCAGCGCGGCTCCCTTACCCCGGTTGCGCGGGTGCGTGAGGACGCGCGCGCCCGCCGCGCGAGCGGAGGCGAACTCCGCCGCGAAGGCGGGACCACTGCCGTCGTCGACGACCAGCACGTCGAGGTCGGGATCGGCGCGGACCAGTTCGGCGACGAGGGCGGGCATCTGCGGGCCGGGCTCGAAGGCGGGAATGACGACGAACACCGCTCAGCCCGCCACGTAGAGGATGTCGCTCGTGCCGCGCTCGCCGCCGTTGGAGGGCGAGTTCACGACCCGGCCGTTGAAGTACATCGTCGATGATCCGCCGCCGTCGAGGTTGTAGGCGGTGGTCGCCCCGAGCGAGAGCATGATGTCGGCCAACGCGGGCAGTGTCACGCCCGCGCTGTATCCCTCCTGGCGGCCGTCGACCACCACGAAGACGAGGTGGTTGTCCCCGACCACGCCGACCGCGGTGCGCGGCTGGTCGCCCTGGATCGAATGGTTGCCGACGTTCGTGTCGACCTCGACCTCGTCGATTCCGTCGACGACCTGGCCGTCCTCGACGATCGTGGGACCGAAGCTGAGGGTGTTCCAGACCCCGGATGCCAGCAGCTCGGCCGCCGTGGTCTGCGTCTCGTCGTACACCTCGACGTGCCCGTCGGTGGAGAGGGCGAGCCCCTCGCGCGCGCCCTCGTCGCGATAGATGACGCCGTTGCGGATCTCGATGCCCGTGGAGCGGAAGCCGTAGTAGTCGCCGTTGATCGCGAAGATCGCGTCGTTGGCCTTCGCGATCTCGCTCGTGGTCTGCGTGATGTTCTCGCCGAACTGGTTGTTCGCGAACGCGGAGCGCAGCGCGGTGGCATCGCTGAGGATGACGTCGGCGACGTAGTAGGTGACCGCGTTCGAGCCCGTGCCGGTCGTCACGCTCGCCAGCGTCACCGACGTGGAACCGTCGTCGAAGGTGGAGTCGGTGACGGTGGGGGTGGAAGCGACGTCGGTGGTGGTCGAGACGCTCGAATGCTCGGCCTCGTAGGCGGCGACGTCGGTCACCTCGACGTGGGGGATGAGGAAGCGGTCGGCGGCCCACCACGCGGCGCCGCCCGCACCGAGGACGACGACGAGCCCGGCCGTGAGGAACGTGCGCCGGGCCACGCGCGGGTGAGATGCGGTCTCGACGGCCTCCTTCGTCGTGCCGTCGGGGGATGCGGTGTCGGTCCCGGGGGAGCGGTCTGCGGGGTGCATGACCTCAGGTAAGACGCCGCGCCCTCTCTGCGCCTGAGCCGGGCCCTATCCGGCGCCAAGAACAGCTATGCGAGAGCGATGAGTCACCGAGCCGCCGGCCGGGAGGCGGGATCGAAGTCCTGCGGCGGATCCGAACGTCATCGGCGTGGCCGGGCCCGCCGAACCCCCGGGGCGGCGGTTCAGCCCCCACCCATGACGAATGTCACGCCCGTACAGTGGCCGGGGTGAGCTCCTCCTCCGCCGCCTACGCCCGCGACGTGCGCGTGACATGGTGGTACACGGCCTCGTCGATCGTGTTCCTCCACGTCTTCGCGGCGTTCATCTGGTCGTTCGCGGTGGCCGTCGGCGGCACCCCGGCCGCCCTCGTGCTGAATCTCATCGGGGTCGCCGGGTCGGTGGCATCCGCGGTCCTCCTGCTCGTGTGCTATCGGCGGGAGCCCCTCGACGACGGCGACCGTGCCGCGCGCCGGTCCGTGTGGCCCCTCATCGCCCTCGGTGTCGCGGCGGCGGCGGCGATGGGCGTGTCGGCGGGGTCGTGGCTGCTCGGTGTCGGCTTCGCCGCGCAGACGCTGTGCCTCGTGCGGTGGCACGGCGGGGTGCGAATGCGACTGGCCGTGCTGTCGATCGCGGTCATCGTCGTGGTGTGGTTCGTCGAGGCGACCCGGATGAATCCGGAGGGGTACATCGGCGTCTTCACGCTGCCCTTCTTCGTCGCCCTCCTTCCGGCGCTGACCGCGACGTCGCTGTGGTGGTGGGACATCGTGCGCGAACTCGACCGCGCCCGCCGCGCCGAGGGGCGCCTCGCCGCCGCGCAGGAGCGCCTGCGGCTCGCGAGCGACCTGCATGATCTGCAGGGACACCATCTGCAGGTGGTCGCCCTGCAGCTCGAGCTCGCCGAGAAGATGATGGGGCGCGACCCGGATGCCGCCGTCGAACAGGTGCGCGCGGCTCGCGCGAGCGTCGACGAGGCACGGCGCGGCACGCGGGATCTGGCCGCGCGGTTCCGTGGAGTTCCCCTCCCCGACGAACTCGCCAACGCCGCCGACCTGCTGCGCGCCGCCGGCCTGACCGTCGATCTGCTCGTCGACACCGAGGCCGTCGACGCCCCCGCGGACGTGCTCGGGCCGGTCGTCCGCGAGTCCACGACGAATGTGCTCAAGCACGGCGGCGGGGTGTCGGCATCCCTCTCTCTCGCCCGCCACGAGGGGGCGTGGGTGCTCGTCGTCGAGAACGACGCCCGCGGCGCGTCGTCGCCGGTGGGCGACGGCGCCGGGCTGGCGGGGATCGCCGAGCGCGTCGGAGCGGTCGGAGGGACGATGGATGCCACCCGCCCCGGCGACCTCTTTCGACTGACCGTCCGCGTGCCCGAGGGGGACCCCGCATGATCCGCGTGCTCATCGCCGACGACGAGGACATGATCCGCACGGCCCTCGCCGCCCTCCTCCGGCTCGAGGACGATCTCGAGGTGGTGGCCGAATGCCGCGACGGCGAGAGTGCGCTCGCGGAGGCCGAGCGCCTGCGCCCCGACGTGTGCCTGCTCGATCTCGAGATGCCCGGTCTCGACGGGGTGGACACCGCCGCGCGCATCCTGCGCCGCGTCCCATCGCGCTGCGTGATCGTCACCCGGCACGCACGGCCCGGGGTGCTGCGGCGCGCGCTCGGTGCCGGGGTCGACGGGTTCCTGCCGAAGTCCCGACCGGCGGATGACGTGGCCGCGGTGATCCGCGAGGTCGCCGCCGGACGTCGGTACGTCGACCCCGAGATCGCCGCCGACGCCCTGAGCGACGAACGCAGCCCGCTCACCGACCGCGAGCTCGACGTGCTGCGCGCGGGGGCGCGGGGCGAGACGGTGGCCGAGATCGCGGCATCCCTCCACCTGTCGGCGGGGACGGTGCGCAACCACGTCTCGTCCGTGCTCGGCAAGCTGGGGCTCGCGAGCCGGCAGCAGGCGACGATCCACGCGCGGGAGCGGGGGTGGATCTAGCGGCGTCGCGCAGGAATCATCGGGCGCGCTCGCCCGAGGTCGGTCATCGACCCGTCGCCCAGCTCCGCGCCTCCTCGAAGCTCCGTCGTGCCGTCTCACGTAACGCGGCGCTGCGCGAACGCACGTGCGCCGAGACCTCTTCGCGGTGCGCGATCAGGTCGATCAGCCCGTCGACGAGAGTCGACACGTCGAAGGGATCGTTGATGTCGATCGTCCGCTCGGCGATCCCCAGGGTCTTGGCGAGTTCGCGCACCTTCACGTCGTAGGCGAGGACGAACGAGGGCACCCCGAGGATGGATGCCATGACGATGGCGTGCAGGCGCTCGCTCACCAGGAGGTCGCTGTCGCGGATGAGGCGCGCGGCGTCCGCGTGCGTGCGCGGCTCGTGGCGAACGAACGGCACGGTCGTCAGGCGGCGGGCGAGGTCGTCGAGCACGTCGACGTCGTCGTGCTGCTTGAAGCCGATCTGCATCGGCAGAGCGTGCACCTCGAGCGGATGCCGCGAGTGGACGCCCTCCAGGGCCTCGGCGAGGCGGTCGAGGAACGGCTCCCACGCCTCGGGGTTCTCGATGTCGAAGTTGAGGTTGAGCGCGACGCGCACCGGGCCCTCCGTGCGCGGCGCGGCGCTGTCGTCGGCGGGCTGAAGCAGGAACGCGTCGTCGGCGGAGAACACGGCATCCGGCACGAGGATCGCGTCGATCCCGAGCCCACGGCACGTGTCGAGTGACTTCTGGTCGCGCACCGTGACGAGGTCGACCTGCGACAGGATGCGCCGCGCGAGCCACAGACCCGTGCGCGTGCGGAGCGGACCGACACCGATGTTGAGCATCGCCACCGGTTTGCGGGCGATACGGCGCGCGAAGGTCACGACGCCGAGGATCATCGCGAGCGTGGAGTACGGGTTGCGTCCCGTCGACGCGTAGAGCTCCTTGATGATCGACCCGCCGCCGAACACGAGCAGGTCGGCGCTGCGCAGCGCGCGCAGCATCCGCAGCCGGTCAGCGCCCGTGTCGATGACCTCGACGTCGAAGCGGGGGCGCAGCTGCGCGCGGGTGAAGGCGGGGTCGTAGCTGTTCACGAGGTACCGGTGCTGCGACCCGAGCTGCGTGAGGAAGGTCTCCAGGAGCAGCTCGTCGCCGATGTTGTATTGCCCGTGCGTGCCGAGGAAGACGATGCGGCGGGAGGGTGCGGTCATGTTCGAGGCTCCTGGGGTGGGGGGTCGTCGGTCGGGTCGTCGTCGTCATCGTGATCGTCATCGTCGTCTTCGTCGTCGGGATGCAACCGCGCCCGCCACCGCACGACCACGAGGCTGCCCGCGATGAGGGCGACGGTGAGTCCCACGCCGACCCAGCTCGACCCGACGACCCCGCCGTTCGGTGGCGCGAGGTCGGTGACGTCGGCCGCGGCGAGGTTGAGCAGCTGGTCCTGGGTCAGGTTCGCGTGCGCCGGGTTGGCGGCCGGGTCCACGTAACCGTCCTTGCCGCCGGCGCTGACGGTGCGCTCCGAGCACTCCAGGGCGTTCGGGTCGGTGATCCGCTCGACGTTCGAGGGGAGGGCCAGGGACTGGTACGTGTCCTCGGGCACCAGCATGAGGCCCTCGAAGAGCATCGGATTGGTGTCGGTCTTGTCGATCGCGAACGTGTGGGTGCCGGCCTCGGCATCCACGACCCCGAGGTCCTGAAAACTGAATCCTGAATTCACCGGGACGAGCTGGTCGGGGATCTGCCGTTCGAGATCGGCGACGGACATGTCGGACGTGTCCGCGGCCACCCGTCCCGGCTTGTAGACGTCGTCGACGGGGAAGAGCTTGACGTTGTCCGCGGGCGAGCGCAGTTCGAACGACTGGTCGTACGACAGCGACGCCGACGACAGGTGGAGGGTGTTCGCCGTGTTAGCCGAGCGCATGAGCACCCGGTATCGGCCCGGCTGGGTCACTTTCACGGGCACGCTGATCTCGGTCGCGCGTGGCAGGCCGATGAACGACCCCCGCAGGGTGCCGAAGACACCGGGCGTGATCATCCCCGTGCGATTCCACTTGGTGTTCGAGAACAGCAGGAACGACCGGAACATCGGCGACAGATAGTAATTGGATGCCACGACGTCGGGGTTGAATGCGAACATCCGGGTGTCGGGACCCGAGATCGCGTCGGGATGGTCGAGCAGCCAGAGATCGAGGGCCGAGGTGGATTCGTCGTCGCTCAGGAGGTGGATGCGCGTGTCGGGCGCGAGGGCGGTCGGGTCGTAGTACGGCGTGTATTCGAAGGTGTAGCAGCGGCTGAGATTGCGCCGGTTAAAGACGAGGTCGAGGTAGGTCTGCCAGCTGGAATCCACCAGGATCGTCTCGCGGTCGGGGCGCGGCTGGTCCGTGATCTCGTAGAGCGCGTAGCTGTCGTTCTCGAAGCGGAGCTCGACGTCGCCCTTGAGGCGGGCGAGACCGGGCTCGACATAGCTCTCGACGTTCGGCAGATACTCGGCGCCGACGCCGTTGTTCGAATGGATCTTGCGATTGACGACGACATATTTGATCTGGATGTCGCGGGCGACGTTGATCCACCAGTCCTGCTGGTAGTAGAGGCCGCGCAGGATGAGGAAGAAGTCGAACTTGTTCTTCACGTCACCGGTGAGCCCGTAGTAGTAGCTGGGCTTGTCGAGGTAATAGATGAAGAACTTGTCGATGAACTTGTGGTCGACGCCGTTGCTGTCCTGGACGAGCTTGGCGGTCTCGGTGGGCGGGAGGACGACGGTCTTGCCCTCGGGCAGGGTGTTCAGCTCCTGCTTGAGCTGTTGCAGGTCGTGCAGGGGGAACGGCGCCAGGAAACCGGCCATGTTGCCCGAGCCGAAGACCGATCGGTACGGGTCGTTCGACCAGAACGGAGTGAAGAACACCGCCCCGATGCACGCCGCCGCCAGCACCGCGACGAGCAGCTCGCTGCGGGCGCGTACGCGCACGGCATCCGCTCGCTTCGGTCGCGGAGGCGGCGGGGCGACGACCTTTCCGCTGCGCCGGCGGCCGGGTGCCAGCCACCGTCCGCTCACCACGTCGATGAGTAGCGCGAGCGTGAGCGACATCACCAGGGGCGCGAGCATGAACAGGATGAGCTGGAACCGGTGCGGGAAGCGCAAGATCTGTACGACGGTGCCGGCGGCGGTCACCACGAGGTTGCCGATCGCCGAATGACTGTCGTTGGCGGTGATCGCCAGGGCGGCCAGGGTGCGGTGGAAGGTCGGGAACCACAGGGGCTCGCCGTAGCCGATCGTCGCCCACAGCGCGAAGACGATCGTGACGATGAGCACCCCGAGCAGCTGGCGGTGAGGGCGCGTCCGGAAGAGTCGGCGGCGCACGCCCGGCACGACCAGGGGAACGAACAGCAGCAGCGTGTACACCGCGTCGGGGTACCGCGGCACCTTCGCGAGGTAGTCGCCGAAGAGGATCTTGTCGGTGATCCCCGCGAGATCCCACGACAGCTCGTGGAGCCAGGAGACCGACGCATCCTGGATGAAGTAGAAGTCGCCCGGCACGGTGTCCGAGAGGTTCGACACCCCGGCCAGGGCGACGTACTTCACGAACAGCGCGTAGGGGATGAGGGTAATGAGAGCGTAGATCACGACCGACCACGCGATGCGACCGCTGGTCGTCGTCGACCACCGGTCGAGGCCCGCGCGAAGGCGTCCCCACCGGCCGGGGCCGCGGACGAGCCGACGTGCCCGTCCGAGAAGGCGATGCAGGCGGGCCGGTCCACCGGACCGGATCCACTTGCCGACCTCGCCGAGAAGAAGCGTCACGATCGTCAGGGCGAAGAACAGCGTGAAGAGGACGAGGTAATGGATCGCGGGGTTGAAGAGCGTCGCCACCGCCGCGATCACCATCCTCCGCTTCCACTTACGACCGGCGAAGAGAAGCGCGTACAGCATCCACAGCGACGAGATCGTCAGCAGGACGAGACCGAGCACGAGGGTGTAGAAGTGCGTGATCTTGGCGTAGACCATGATCAGGTAGATCAACGAGACCGGGAAGAACGTGGCGAGGTAGATCGCCTGCGACGACAGCGACGTGAAGACCCTGTCGATGAACCGCGCCACCGTCAGATAGGCGGCCCAGAAGAGGGCGGGGATGACGAGGAGGATCGCGAACGGAAGGACGGCGTAGTACCGCAACCACGTCGTCAGGAACGCGTATCGCACGCGGAACTCGTACCCGTTGACGAGTTCGTTGAACTGTCCCGCCGCCTGGTCGAGGAGCTGGCTGTGCCAATTGAAGAACGGCACCAGCTCGTCACCCGCGATGACCGCGTCGCCGCGGAGGACGGAGGGGATCGCGAAGAGCACGTCGCGGAAGATGATCAGCGAACCGACGAAGTAGACGATGCCGACGGTGAGGGCGATCGTCCGTGTCGACAGACTCCGGGCCCGCTGCGGACGGGCAGGGTCGACCGTCACCTGTGCGGCCGCGTCCGTTCGGCCACTCGGCGGCGGAGCCTCGCGCTCAGCGCTCCGAAAGGGCACGGAGCTCCCTCTCGGCGTCCGCCGCGACGCGCGCCGCACCGTCGCGGACGGCATCGGCCCGGCGCGGGTCGAGGGCCTGTTCGTCGGAGCCCTGCTCGATGCGGGCGCACGCCTGCGCGAGGTCGGAGGCACCCAACGCCAGACTCGCTCCCCGCAGCCGGTGTGCGAGCGATCGCGCTTCGTCGGCTTCCCCTCGGCGGACCGCGTCGGCGATCGCCTGCACGTCCTCGACGCTGCGCTCCAGGAATGTCCGCAAGACGTCGGCCTTGACCTCGGGGCCGAGGTCGTTCAGCAACGCGAAACGATGCACGGACGGCACCGATTCCGCGGACGGGGCGTGCAACTCGGCCGTCTCGAAGGCGTACCGGATGTCCTTCATGGTGAACGGCTTCGTGACATAGCCGTTCATCCCCGCCTCCAGACACTCCTCGCGGTCCTGCTCCGTCGCACCCGCCGTGAGGGCGATGATGTAGGGCTGCGCGAGGGCGTCACCCGCGTCGCGGATTCGGCGCGTCGCCTCGAGTCCGTCGAGCACGGGCATGTGCACGTCCATGAGCACGATGTCGAATGCCTCCCGCTGGACCGCTGTGAGCGCCTCGGTGCCGTTCGATGCCACGGCCGCGCGGTGACCGAGGCGGGCCAGGATCTGCGTGGAGAGCACCTGCAGGGTGGGGTTGTCCTCGGCCACGAGGACGTGCAACGGTCCGAGCGCGCGTGAACTCGCCGCCGCCGACGTGACCGGTGAGCTCGTCAGCCCCGACGTGACCGGTGAGCTCGTCGGCCCCGTGGTCGCCGGTGACGGGGCGACGACGCTGACGTGGTCGCCGGGGGACTCCGACACCGAGCGCTCACGTCCGACGCGGACCACCGTGCGTCCGGACCGGGCAGGCGGTTCCGCGTGTGCGAGCGCGATCTGGAACGAGAAGCGGCTCCCACGGCCCACCTCGCTGTCGACGACGATGACCCCGCCCATCATTCGGACGAGGGCATCGCAGATGGAGAGCCCCAGACCGGTTCCGCCGTGGGTGCGCGTGGTGGACTCGTCCGCCTGCGTGAAGGGCTCGAAGATGCGTTCCCGGGCGTCCTCGGTGATGCCCATTCCCGTGTCGCTCACCTCGAACAGCACGGCATCCGGGTCCGATCCCGGCGACACGCGGATCGTCACGTCGCCCGCCGATGTGAATTTCACCGCATTGCCGAGCAGGTTGACGAGCACCTGGCGCAGGCGCGTCGCGTCGCCCATGACGAAGTCGGGGACGCTGTCGTCCACGAGGGCGCGGACGGTGAGGCCTTTGCTCTCGGCGGCGAAGGAGAGCACGGTCACCGTCGAGGTCACCAGGCGCCGGAGGTCGAAGGGTGCATGCACCAGATCGATCGCGCCCGCCTCGATCTTGGAGAAGTCGAGGATGTCGGTGACGACGTCGAGAAGCAGCGCCCCGCTCGCCATGGCGCGGTCGACGTAATCGCGCTGCGCCGGATCGAGATCGGTGCTGGCGAGCAGCTCGTTCATCCCGAGGATCGAGTTGAGGGGGGTGCGCATCTCGTGGCTCATCGTCGCCAGGAATCGACTCTTCGCGGTCGTGGCGCTCAGCGCCGCGTCCCGCGCGCGTTCGACGCTCGAGCTCAGCTCTCGCTCGCGCCGCCGGAGTCTCTCGGCCTCCACGACCGAGACGAGCAGGCGCACGATCCCCGCTCCCAGCGTCGCGAACGCGAGGAACTCGATGAGCCCGCCCCCGGCGTCGATCTCGTTGACGACGAGGATCGCAAGAGCACCGGTGGTGAAGAGGGCCGGGACGAAGACGACGACGCGGAGTGCCCCGTTAGAGGTGGATCGGTTGGCCGGAGGAGACCAGGAACTCATCGCGAGCAGCAGGGCCGCCGCGGG
This sequence comes from Microbacterium sp. NPDC090007, assembly GCF_044748345.1. NCBI lineage: Bacteria > Bacillati > Actinomycetota > Actinomycetes > Micrococcales > Microbacteriaceae > Microbacterium > Microbacterium sp. NPDC090007. Next base: position 1,170,478 of record NZ_JBIVFV010000001.1, read on the forward strand.
CCACAGTGCGTCCACGGGCGAGGGCGGCCGCGGTTGCCCGAGGGCCACCGCCGGTCCGACCGCCAGGCCGGTGATGAACAGCAGGACCGCCGCGGCCAGGCTCAGCCACCAGGCCGCCGACGGGCGGCGGTTCAGCGCGGCGAGCAGCGCGACGAGCACGCTGAGGTACAGCAGCGAGGGGACGAGGTAGGCCAGGCTCAACAGCGCGGCCTGCTGTGTCACCCCCGCCTGCGCGGTGAAGAAGAACACCACGGTGAGCAGGCCGAGGGTGCTGATGAGCGCATCCAGCCAGGTCACGAGGGACAGTCGGCTGAACCGGTGGCGCACGACGAGGCCGAGACTCACCAGCAGCCCCAGAAAGAAGAGCAGATTGACCGCGGGCGCGATGAACCGCAGCGTCTGGCCCGGCACCGTCGTCAGTGACGTGATCGCGTCGGCGACGACGAGAGCGGCCAACGCCGCCGCCATGGCCGACCACGCGACGCGCTCGTGGGGAAGGCGCACGACGCGAAGGACGACCAGGGCGCAGGCGATCGCCTCGAGCAGGATGCGCGGCAGCGCGAGGCCGACCCCGCCGACCGGGACTACCGCAAGTGCGACGGCGTAGGCGACGAGGACGACGGCGGCTCCGACGAACGCCGTCCACACGAAGGGACGTCGCCCCGGCTCCCGCCCCAGGAGGTTGCGTCGCGTCATCTTCCACCCTGACCGCCGCGACGATCCCCCGAGCGGACGCGACGGCTCCACGTTGCAGGAGCGCTCCCAGGATGTCAACGATTTCGCCCGGCGGGTGAGTCACAAGGTGACAACGGCTTGCGTGTTCCCGGTATGGTCAACCTCACACGGTGGGGGGGGAAGCCATGGTGGATGCACGGGGAGCAGGGGCATCAGGCGTCGGCCGGCGCCTACGCATCGGCGTGGTCACGGCGTTCCCGCCGGGACGCAACAGCCTCAATGAGTACGGCTTCCACCTGGTGAGGCATTTGAGCCGCCTCGAAGAGGTGAGCGATGTCGTCGTGTATGCCGACCAGACCGAGATGGGGGCGCCCGCGCCCCTCGACCGCGTCACGTTCGTCCCGAGCTGGACGTTCAACGATCTGCTCACCGTCCCACGGATCACGCGCGCGATCAGGCGCACCCGTCCCGACGCCGTCATCCTCAATCTGCAATTCGCCACCTTCGGCGACCGGCGCGTGCCCGGGGCACTCGGCCTGCTTCTCCCCGCGATACTCAGGATGCGACACCTCCCGACTCTCGTGATCCTGCACAACCTGGCCGACAACGTCGACATGCGCGACGCGGGATTCGCCCGCTCAGCCGTGAGCGCCCGACTGCTCACTCTCGCGGGACGCATCCTCACGCGAGCCCTGCTCCGCGCCGACATCGTCGCGCTGACCATCCCCCGCTACGTCGAGTTCCTCCGCGATCGCTACCGCGCCGCGAACGCGGTGCTCGCCCCGCACGGGAGCTTCGAGGAGATCGCCCGCCCGTCCTTCGGCATCCCGCCCGGCCGGCGCACGATCATGGCGTTCGGCAAATGGGGGACCTACAAGACCGTCGACCTGCTCGTCGACGCCTACCGCCTCCTGCTCGACCGCGGTTACGACGACCTCCGACTCGTGCTGGCCGGCACCGACAGCCCCAACTCGCCCGGGTACATGGCCGAGGCGGCCCGACGGTGTGCCGACGTCCCGGGCATCGAGATGCCCGGTTACGTCGCGGAGGAAGACGTCGCCCCACTGTTCCTCTCGGCGGCCGTCGTCGCTTTCCCGTACACCTCGACGACGGGCAGTTCGGGAGTCCTCCATCAGGCGGGGGAGTACGGGCGTGCCGCGGTCCTGCCGCGGATCGGCGATCTCGTCGACGTCATCGAGGAAGAGGGGTTCCAGGGCGTCTACTTCGAGCCCGGAGACGTCACGAGCCTGGCCGACGCGCTCGCCACCGTGCTCGACGACCCCGAACGTCGGCAGATGATCGGTCGGCGCAACTTCGCCGCCGCGAGCGGTGTGCCGATGTCCGAGGTCGTCCAGTGGCACCTCGCGCACATCGACCGTCTTCTCGAGCGGAGGCGTTCGTGACCGAGGAACGGCGCGTGCAGGCCGCGCCGGTGGGCGGCCGCCGACTGGTCGCGGGCGGGTCGCTGCTCGCGGGGGCGATGCTGCTGGCGAACGTGGGCAATTACGCTCTCAACCTCTATCTCGGGCGGGTGCTGACGCCCGCCGAGTTCTCCGACGCGAATCTCATGGTGACGCTGCTGTTCACCCTGACCTCGGTGGCACTGTGCCTGCAGATGGTCGCCGCGCGGTTCGTCGCCCACGTGGACGCCGCGGGGTACCCCGGTGACGCCGATGGTCTGGTGCGCCGCCTCTACCGTCTCGCCCTGTGGGCGGGCATCGGTCTCGCCGTCGTGCTGGCGGCGGGCGCACCGCTGTGGTCCGAGCTCTTCCGCACGGCCTCTCCCTGGCCGTTCGTGGTCCTCGGGGCCGGGGTGCCGTTCTGGCTCGTCCAGGCCGTCGGGCGGGGCGCTCTGCAGGCGCGATTGGCCTTTCCCGCTCTGGCGACGTCCTTCGTGGTCGAGATGGTCACGCGCGTCGGACTCGGGGTGGCGTTGGTGTCGGCCGGGTTCGGTGTCATCGGGGCGACGGTCGCCCTGAGCGTGTCCTTCGTCGTCACGTGCGCCGTCGTCAGCGCGGTCGCCCGGCCGCGAGGGCACGCGGCCGCGGGGACCATCGACCCGCGCGAGGTGCGCGCGTACGCGGGAATGGTGTCGATCCTGCTCGTGGGGCAGATCCTGGCGAACAACAGCGACATCCTCATCTCCAAAGCGGTCTTCCCGCCGGCGGAGGCCGGTGTCTATGCGGCGGTCGCGCTGGTCGGCCGAGCGGTGTTCTTCCTCGCCTGGTCGGTCGCGACCGTGGTGTTCCCCGTCGCCGTCCGTCGACACGCCACCGGGGACGACGCGTCCCCCATCCTCCGCAACGGCGCGGTGATCGTGACGGCCATCGGCCTGGCCTGCGCGGGTGGGGCGTTCCTGTGGGGCGGCCCGGTTCTGGCCGTGGTCCTCGGTCCGGCGTACGCGGGATTGTCGGTTCCCCTGGCGGGGTACGCGCTGACGACGACCCTCTTCGCCATCGGCAATCTCGTCGCCAGCTATCACCTCTCGCGTTCCGACACCCGGCCGTCCCGGATTCTTCTGGTCGCGGCGGCGGTGCAGGTCGTCTTCCTGGTCGTCTGGCATTCCGACATCGCGTCGCTCATCCTCGCCCAGGGGGCGGCCATGGTCCTGTTGCTGCTCGCACTCGCGGCCAACGCCATCGCATCCCCCGCGACTGCGCGAGAGAGAGCGTCGAGGAAGGAACATCATGAGTGAGGAAGTCTCGGCGTATCGGGCCTACAAGATGTGGGTCACCGAACCGCTCGTCGAAGCGCCCGCCGTGACCGTCGTCATCCCCGCGTACAACGAGGAGTGGCGCATCCTCCCCACGATCGGCGCGATCGCCACCCACATGAGCGCGCGGGGGGAACCCTGGGAGCTGATCGTGGCGGACGACGGGTCGACGGACGCGACCGTCGCCCTCGTGCGAGACCTCCGCTTCGCGAACCTCCGCCTGCTCACGGCATCCCGGAACACCGGAAAGGGGGATGCCGTGCGGCGCGGCGTGCTCGCAGCACGGGGCGCGCTGGTCCTCTTCGCGGATGCCGACCAATCGACGCCGATCGAACAGTTCGACCGACTCGCGAGCCGGCTCGACGAGGGGTTCGACGTCGTCGTGGGATCCCGCGCGGTCGCCGGAGCGGCGGTCAGCAACAAGAGTCTCGGACGCAGGATCCTGAGCGGTGGACTCCACTTTCTCGTGTCCCGCCTGTTCGGCATCGGCGTCGCCGACACCCAGTGCGGCTTCAAGCTGTTCACCGCACCCGCCGCGCACCGGCTCTTCTCGACCCAGGTCATCGACGGCTTCTCGTTCGACCTCGAGGTCCTCTACCTCGCGCACAAGCTCGGCTACCGTGTCACGGAGGAGCCGGTCGAGTGGTACGACGCTCCCGGTTCGACGGTGGATGCCGCGAAAGTGGCCCTGCAGTTCCTCGGCGATCTCGTCCGCATCCGCGTGCTCGACCTGCGCGGCGTGTATCGTCCGCGACACGGCACCGACGCCTCCTCCCTCCCCGTCGCCCCCGAAAGGACCCCCTGATGATCGTCAGGACCGAGCTCGAGCCGTCTCGTCGCACCGCGCACCTCGCCGGCCGATTCGACGCCCACGAGGCCCCGGGGTTTCGCTCGGTCGTGCATCCGCTGGTGACGGCTGAGAATCCCGTCATCCTCATGAATCTGTCGCAGGTGGCTTTCCTCGACTCGACGGCCCTCGCCGAACTCGTGCGTCTGCAGAAGCAGGCCCGGTCCCTCGGAGGTGAGGTGGTGCTGGTCGATCCCGCGGATGCCGTCCGCGTCATCCTCGAGATCACCGCGATCGCCGAGGTCTTCACGATCCGCTCCTCGGGAGACGGGCCATCATGAGGATCGACGAGGCGGACCCGCGAGCCCGGACGGGCGTGTCCGGTTCGCTCGACGCGGCGCTCGACGAACTCTCGGCCGCGGCGAACCAGGGGGCGGATCCGAGTGCGGCGGATCGGATCGCCCTCGCCGAGCGCGTCGTCAGAGACGCCCTCTCCGAGTTGCAGACGACCCAGGTGGCGCTCACCGAGGCGCTGGTCGCCAGTCAGGATCGGCAGTCGGCGGTCGAGGCGCTCGCCCGGATCAATCTGCGTGGCACAGCCACCGACGACACCCTCTCACTCCTGCTCGACCGGGCTCTCGCCCTGACCGCCTCTCGCCAGATCCTCTTCCTCGAGGGAGGTGAGGTGGCGATGGTGCGCGGAGACGGTGCGGACACCCGTGAGCACGCGACGCTCGTGCGCGAGTCGCTCGCCGCGGCATCGGAGGACGGCATCCAGACGGCGGTCTCGGGCGAGTGGGTGACGGGCCTGCTCGACCCCGAGGGGGAGTCCGATCAACGCATCGCCTTCTTCCGAGACCCCGGTCGCCCGTTCTCGACGATCGACATCCCTCTCATCGAGGCGATCACCTCGACCATCGGGGTCATGCTCGCATTCCGGGAGTTGCACCGCCATGAGTTCGAGCGCGCCGCGGTCGAACGAGAGCACCACCTCGCGTCCGTGCTGGCGCAGTCCGTCATCTCGACCGAGCCGCCCGCCGCCTCGGGCGTCGACATCTACGCGCGGACGGTGCCGGCGGCGGTGACCGGCGGTGACTTCTACGTCTTCGGGCGTTCCGCGGGCGCCATCTGGTTCGCGGTGGGCGACGTCGCGGGCAAAGGACTGCCGGCCGCGATGCTCATGACCCGCGCCGTCGCCGCGTGCCGCCTCGCCTTTGTCGACCGGCCCGGGGATTCGGTGGTCGAGGTGTTCCAGCGCATCGAGACCGAGCTGTTCGACCACCTCGACGAGGTCGGCGTCTTCATCACCCTGGCCGTCGGCAGCGTCGACGAGACCTCGGGCGAGGTCGCGCTCGTCAACGCCGGGCACTCCCCGCTCCTGCGCGTGGGCGAGGGGGTCGACACGGTTTCGGCGGGTGTCCCCCCGCTCGGCATCATCCGCGGACGGGTGCCGAGGGTGTGGACGTCGGTGCTCGGGCCGGGCGACGCCCTGGTCATCGGGTCGGACGGCCTCGCCGAACAGGTCGATCCGGACGGGCGGCAATTCGGTTACGACCGTTTCGCGGGTGTGTGCGCTGACGCGTCGCAGCAGCGATCCGCCGATTTCGGAGACGCGGTCTTCGACGCCGTGCGGAAGTTCGCCCGCGGTGCGGCCGCCTCGGACGATGCCACCCTCCTGGTGGTCCGCCGTCGGGGAGCAGCGGAGTGATTCCGGTGGTCCGGTCTCACCTCCACCTCGCGGCGGACGCTTTGGCGACGCGCCAGATCGGGGGCTGGCTGGCCGCATCGTTCTCGGAGCTCACCCCCGCGGTCGCGTCGTCCGTGCTCCCGCGCGCCGAGCTCGCCGTCCACGAGGCGTGCATGAACGTCATCGAGCACGCCGGTCTGCCCGCGGACGCGACCATCGAGCTGAGCCTCGAGCTGAGTCCGGCGCAGCTGACGGTCCGCCTCGTCGACCCGGGCGAGGCGTTCGACCCGGCGCGGGCCGCGGTCCTCACCGCCGACCCGCTGCGAGAACGCGGATACGGACTGACCATCATCCGCTCCCTCGCCGCCATGTCGTATCGGCGGGTCGGGACCACCAACGAACTGGAGCTGCGCATGGAGATCGGGGGAGAAGATGCCCGGTGACGACCTGACGGGGCCGCAGGCCCTGCGGATCGACGTGGTCTACGTGGACGGCGTCTACGCACTCGTCGCGCTCGTCGGACGCCTGGACGCCGTCGAGGCCCCCCGCGCGCGCCGCGTTCTCGAGGACGCGAGCGTGTCGGCCGCCTCACGACTGACCGTGGACCTCACCGACGTCGACTTCGTCGACAGCGCCGGGCTGGCCGTCCTGGCCCGCGCGCGCCGGGACCGCGCCCTCGTGGGCGGTTCGGTCACGCTCATCCGACCGCGTTCCGACGACGCCATGCGCGTGTTCCGGCTCACGCAGTTCGATCAGATCTTCGTGATGCGGGATGCCGCGGACGAGGCGGAGAGATGAACGACGCCCTCGTCGTCGACGACGACCCCGTCACCCGGCTCGTGCTGACGCACATGCTCCGCGCGCAGGGATGGATGGCGGATGCCGCCGCCGACGTGCCCGACGCGGCCTCGCGTCTGCGTGCGCGTTCCTACGACCTCGTCATCTCCGATTTTCAGCTGCCATCCGGCACCGGGACCGAACTGCTCGACGTGCTGGGTGACACGGCATCCACGAAGTTCGTCCTCCTGACCGGGATCATCGAGTACTCCGCCATCCCCGTCGAGGATTCGCAGCGGCTGTCGGCGCGGCTGACCAAGCCGGTCAGCTCCGAAGCGCTGCGCGACGTCCTCCGCCGCGTCTTCGGCGACGGCGTGAAATGACCGTCCTCCGTCTGACGGCAGCTCGTGTCGGTGGGGCGCTGATCTTCATCCTCGCCGGAACGGTGAGTGCCCGGCTTTTCGCGGATGCACCGCTGCCGCCGGCCATCGGGGTGCGTGGTCTCGAGCGTGCGGTGCTGCCGGCGGCGTATCCCGCCGTCGTGCTCGGACTCGTGGCGCGCCGTCCCGTTCTCGTGGTGGCCGCGGGAGTCTTCGCTGCGCTTCACCTCGCCTCGCGCGCGCGCCTTCTCGGGCGACGCGAACTCCGACCGGTCTCGCCGGAATCGCTGCGTCTGCGCGTCGTCACCGCCAACCTGCTGTGCACGAACCCGCACATCCGACGACTGGCGGATGAGCTCGTCGCCGAGGACGCGGACGTCGTCGCCGTCCAAGAGGTCACGCCCGCGATCGCGGCCGCACTCGAGCAGTCGGCTCTGTGGTCCGCGTACCCGCACCGTCGGGTGGCGCCGGCCGAGGATTTCCACGGGGCCGCGACGTTCTCGCGTTTCCCCGTTCACGCGCACGAAGTCCTCGACGTCGCCGGGTCGCCGATGCTCCGCACGGACGTCGCCACTCCCCATGGACCTCTCGGCATCGTCAATGTGCACACCGTGGCACCGCTGACGGTCGGGCAGGCGCGGCGATGGCGACGGCAGTTGACGGTCCTGTCGCGGTTGGTCGAAGCCGAGACCGGCCCCCTTCTGCTGGTCGGCGACTTCAACGCGACCGGCGATCATCGGCCGTTCCGACTCCTCGTCCGCGGGCGCCTGCGTGACGCGTTCGACGCGGTCGGGCGCGGATCGGGGGCCACCTGGCCGGTCGGACATCGGGTCCTCCCGCGTCTGCTGCGCCTCGATCACGTCCTGGTCACCCCCGACGTCGAGATCGAGGAGCTGCGCGACGCCGAGAGCACCGGCAGCGACCATGCGCGGTTGACCGCGGACCTCGGCATCCGCAAGCCCGCTTCGTAGGCGAACGCCCGCGGATTCCCCGCCCGCCAGGATGGGGGGGGGGGGGGGGGGGGGGGATGCCCCTCTTCGATCACCTCAGCGTCAGCGTCTCCGAGGTCGACGACGTCATCGCCCGGTTCGACCCGATCCTCACCGCGTTGGGCCTCTCGCGCAGCGAGGGCGGCAACGGGGCGTCGTGGTACGCCGAGGGCGAGACCGAATTCGTCGTGCTCCCCGCCCGTGACACGGCATCCGGTCCCCACCGGCACGGACGTGTCGGGTGGCAGCACCTCGCGTTCGCGGTCGCATCGCGAGCCGAGGTCGACGACATGCACGAGCGGGCGCTGCGGGCGGGGTGGACGGCGGTGCGGGAGCCCAAGGAGTACCCCCGGTTCACGCCGACGTACTACGCCTCGTTCGTCGAGGATGCCGACGGCATCCGGATCGAGTTCATGCACAACCCGGGGTAAGCTGCGGGTCAGCTCGGCACCGGCGGCGGCACCAGGACGAGACGTCCGACGAAGCCGTCGGCCGTGCGCGGCAGGCCCCCCGACTCCATGCGGCGATGCGCCCCGGCCGCGTCCGCGAAGCCGAGTACTTCTCCGACGTGAGCGCGGATCGGGCGGCCCTCGGCCCACCGGGCGCCGACGCGGGCAGCGACAGCCTGCAGTTCGTCGACGCTCAGCGCGCTCAGGATGAAGCCCTCCACGCGCAACTCCCTCACCTGCACGGTCCACAGGTCGACCTCCGTGCTGGTGCGGCCGGCGAGGACGATCACGCGTCCCCGCGGCGCCAGGTGACGGACCGCCGAGGCGGTATCGGCGCGGCCGGTGGTGTCGATGAGGACGTGGATGCCGCCCTCCCGTCGCTGTGCGACCGCCCCGGCCGCTTCGTCAGCTGCGGCCACCACCACCTCGGCGCCCCAGGACGACAGCGTTGCGCCACTGCGGTCATCGCGGACCACGGCGATCACGTCGGCACCGGACGCCACTCCCTCCTGCACGAGGGCGGCTCCGACCGCGCCGTTCGCCCCCACGACCACGAGCGTCTCGCCCGGGCGGATGCCCGCGCGCAGGTGCAGCGCGGCGACGGCGGTCGTCGCCGGATGCAGGGACGCGACGAGCTCGATGGGGTCGGCGGCAGCCGGGACCGGGTAAACGCGATTGCGATCCACGACGACGAGTTCCGCGGTCGCACCGGCGCGATCGGCGTATCCGGCCGAGCTCGTCCACACCCGGTCGCCGATCCCCACGTCGTGCACGTCCGGGCCGACCGCGTCCACGACACCGACCAGGTCGCGGCCGACCGCAACGGGAAAGGCCAGCGGAGCGCGCCAGCGGCCCGAGCGCACCAGGACGTCGACAGCATCCACCGCCACTGCTCGCGGGCGGACACGCACCTGCCCCGGGCCGGGGGTCGGGTCGGGCAGCTCACCCCATTCGATGACCGACGCGTCTCCGGTGCGGGTGAAGAAGGCGGCGTGCACGGCGACTCCCTTCGTTGAGGTGAAGGAAGGCTAGTCGCCTGTGGGGCGGGAGGGGAGGGGTGATCGCATCTCGATCAGCTGACGTGCGCGCCGACGACGTACGCGAGGGTGGTGGCTGGTTGGAACGTGGCCCCGCGTCCTCACACTCCCGGGTCGGGGGGCGGCATCCGATTGCGAGAAAGAACAGCGCGCGGTCTGGTACGCAGTCGCCCTCGAGTGTCGCCGATCAGATGAATGGGGTGGTGCTGTGCGAAAACACGGAGCAGTCGGGCGTTCACTCCGAGCTCGTCGGCGATGTCGGTGTCGCAGAGCCCCATTGCCTCGAGAGCGGCCAGTCGATCGGGATCGATGAGGACCTCGGACGCGAAGGCGTCAGCCTCGAGCTCGGCCGCCGGGTCATGCGGGCCGTGGTGACCGTGATAGGCGTGTCCGAGTTCGTGCGCGACGACGCACGCCCGTTCGATGGGGGCGAGGGTGAAGTCGTAGACGATCCGCCGTCGCTCGTGATCGTAAAACCCTCGATATGGGCGGGGGAGATGCGCGGCCTGCACCGTGACGTCGAGCCGGGTGGCAAGCGAAAGTAGTTCGCGCATCATCGTTCTTTCAGTCGATCGTCGCCCGGTCGTCGCTGTACGCGGCGGCGTTCAGGCCGGGCGTGACGTGACCGATGTAGGTCACGTTGTCGGCGTCGGTGATGTTAGGCCGGGGTTCCGACATCGAGGAGACCCGCTCTCGGAGGCCGTCCTCGGCGGATCCGCTCGTGCTGTAGTCGGTCAGGGCCATGTCGACGATTTCGCGTGCAGGGATGCGCAGGACGGCTGCAATTCGCTCGAGTTCCGACACCGTGGTCTCGTTCATGCCGTCTTCGCGACGTTTGAGGTTCGACAGGGCGATTCCGGTCTGAGCGGAGAGCTTCTCCCTCGAGAAACCGCGCCGCGCCCGTGCGGCGCGGATCGCCGCGCCGAGATGAGGGTCGAAGGGATGGGGCGTCTTCTTCTCGCGAACCATGGCCCCAGCGTAAGCGGGCGAGTCTGTCGCTCTTGCGGGTGAATTCGGTCGCGTGGGTCATATGTGAACTATTAGCTTGCATGCATGACCCAGCGATCGGAGCCGCGCCGCGGCGGCAGCTCCCGGACGACCGGCGGAAGAACACTTTCGCCTGGTCGAGCCGACGGGCTCGAGGGTGCGTCCGACCGCCCCCGAGACGAGCCTGTCCGCGAGTTCCTGGCGGCGGGTGCGCGAGAGGGGCTCAGCGTCGCTCAGATGTTCCGAGAATGACCCCGGCCCGACCTGCACCCATCGCCGAGCGGAGGCTCACTGTGTCCGTCCATGTAGGAAATCTCGTGAAGAAGTACGGCAGCTTCACCGCCGTGAAAGACCTGTCGTTCGACGTGCCCGAGGGAGCGCTCTTCGCCTTCCTCGGAGAGAACGGGGCGGGCAAGAGCACGACGATCGGCTGCATCACCACTACCCTGAGTCCGACGTCCGGCACGGTACGGGTGTGCGGTCGCGACGTCGTCGCCGATCCGAACGAGGTGCGCCGCAACCTCGGTGTCGTCTTCCAGCAGTCCCTGCTGGATCCGCTGCTCACTACTCGCGAGAACCTGTCGATCCGAGCGAGGTTCTACGGTCTCGAGCGACGAGAAGCCGCTCGACGCATAGCCGAACTCTCCGAGACCGTCGGCCTCGAAGCAGTGCTCGATCGGCGATACGGGGTGTTGTCCGGCGGACAGAAACGTCGCGCCGATATCGCGCGTTCCCTCGTGCATCAACCGCGTGTCATCTTCCTCGATGAACCCACCGCGGGCCTCGACCCCCAGTCGCGGGAGCAGATCTGGTCGGCTATCGGGCGATTGCGTTCCGAGCATTCGACCACCGTCTTCCTGACGACGCACTACATGGAAGAGACGGAAAGGGCGGACCGGGTCTGCATCATCGCGCGTGGCGAGATCGTCGCGCAGGGGACTCCTGCGGAACTGCGGTCGGCCCACAGCAGCAGTGTGCTCACCGTCCGGGCCGCGGACGCGGCATCCATACTCTCCGCGTGCGAGAAGCAGGGCCTGTCGCCGGAGGCTGCCGGCGAGATCATCCGGATCCCGGTCGACGGTGTAGACCAGGCCAAGACCGTTCTCTTGCTTCCCGGAATCAGCGACTTCGAATTCCGCCACGGGACGATGGATGACGTCTTCCTCTCCCTTACGAAGGAGAGTGCGGCATGAGATCGATCGCGTTGCTTACGGGACGGAATCTGCGGTTGTTCTTCCGTGACCGAGCGGGCGTGTTCTTCTCGCTGTTATCGGCGCTCATTCTGATCGCGCTCTACGCGCTGTTCCTCGGCAACCTGCAGATCGACAACCTGACCGAGCGATTCCCGAATGCGGCGAACTCCGATATCCACTGGTTCGTCGACAGCTGGGTCTTCGCGGGAATCGCCATGATCAGCACTCTCACGACGGCATTGGCAGCTCTGTCTGTCTTCGTGGACGATCGCGCGAGCGGACGGTTCAGCGACTTCCTCGTCTCGCCCATCCGCCGACACGAACTCATCCTCGGCTACCTCTTGGCCAGTTTCATTGTCTCTCTGGCCATGACGACGGTCGTGCTGGCGGTCGGGCAGCTTTATCTGCTCCTGCAGGGGGACGCGGTCATGACCCCGGCGGAGGCGCTTACCACGGTCGGGAGCGTGTGCTTGTCGAGCTTGGCGTTCGCGGCACTCTCGAGCTTCGTCGTCACGTTTCTGCGTAGTTCGGGCGCGTTCTCCGCGCTGTCCACGGTGGTCGGAACGATCATCGGCTTCCTTGCGGGTGCGTACATTCCTGTCGGCACCCTTCCCGAAGGCGTCGTGAACGTCATCAACGGTCTGCCTTTCGCGCAAGCGGCCATGTTGATTCGACAACCGATGACAGCCCAGGCCGTGGATGCCCTGGCGGGCGGCCAGGTGCAGGCGGTCGACGCCGTCGAGTCCTTCTACGGCATCTCGTCCACGGTCGGTGGCGTCGAAGTCACCACGTCCCTCGCCGTGGCCGTGCTCGTTGCTGTGTTCGTCGTTTTCTCGGCGCTGGGTGCACGCATGCTCAGCCGTCGGATCCGATGATGCGAAAGGACCTGCTCGTGATGCCCGGCCAAGGTAGTCAGGTTCCGGGCATGGGGAAGAGGCTGACCGAGCGTTTCCCTGCAGCGCGCGCGGTGTTCGACGACGGCGCGGACGCGCTGGGATTCGATCTGCGGGAGGTGATGTGGTGCGGCTCCGCCGAAATGCTGACGAACACCGAGAACGCTCAGCCCGCCATCGTCCTCTTCTCGATCGCGGCACTGCGCGCCTGGGAGACCGTCGTCCCGCACCGGAACGGTGCGCAATGGGCTGCCGGTCACAGCGTGGGAGCCGTCGCCGCGGCCATCGCGGTCGGCGCATTGACCGTCGCTGACGGCGTGCGGCTGTGCCGGACACGCGGCGAGTTGATGGGATCCGCCCCGGGATCGGGAGCGATGCTCGCCGTTGCGGCGTCATCCACGCGCGCACGGGATGAGGTCGTCGAACTCGCACAGGCGACGGGGGTTGAGGTCGCGTGCCGCAACGGCGAGCTCCAGATCGTCCTCTCGGGTTCTTCCTCCGCGATCGATGCGGCTCGATCGGTGCTGGGAGGGCGCGCTCGGGTGCTCGACGTGAGCCACGGCTTCCACTCCGCTCTCATGGACCCCGTCCTCGGACCGTGGACCGACGCCGTGGCGAACGTCGGATTCCGCGACCCGGAGAGCCCCATGCTGTCGTCGATCACCGGCGAGCGGCTGAAGACGGCGGCGGATGTGCGGGAGGATCTACGCCTCGGCATTCGGTCGACCGTCCGCTGGGATCTGGCCGTCCGCGGGACGCTGCCGCCGGGCGGTGGGTATGCGAGGGGTGTGGCAGTTTCTGGAGCGCGACGGCCACCGCCGGACGGGCGATGGTGAGCGCTGCGAGGTTCGCCACCGGGATCGACGTCGAGCCCGCTGCGCGTCGACGCCCTGCTGCCTACCGCACGGCGAGTCGATGGTGCGCGGTGCCCGTCCAGGATGCGAGGCAGTGGACGCAGATCGAGGCGCTCTGGAAGGCCATGCGACCAGCGCCCCGACTCGGCGAGGGGACGATTCCCGTCCCTACGTCCTCGCGTCGCGGGTGGCTGCTCAGCGCGGACGGCGCGTGGTGGATATGGAGCTCGGAGTCGTCGGACGGATTCGTGTGGACGCTCGTCGTGGGTGCGACGCGGGCATCTCTCGAGGGTCAGCGGTCGACGACGGCCGCGACCGCCTCGATCTCGACCAGCTGGTCGTCGTAGCCGAGGACGGTCACACCCATCAGCGTGCTCGGCACGTCGTGGTCGCCGAAGGCGTCGCGGACGACTTCCCACGCGGTGACGAGATCGGCTTGCCGAGTGGATGCCACGAGCACGCGCGTGCTGATCACGTCGCGGATCGTCGCGCCGGCCGCACGCAGAGCGATGGTCATGTTCTCGATGCAGCTCGCGGCCTGCGCGGCGTAGTCACCCACGCCGACGGTCGAACCGTCGGCATCCAGGGGGCACGAGCCGGCGAGGAAGACCAGGCGGGCGTTCGCCGGAGCGGTGGCGGCGTAGGCGTACTCGGCGGCACTCGACAGCGACGCGGAATGGATGAGGGTCACGGCGGAGGTCATTGCGGGCAACTCCCGGGAGGGTGCGATGTCGGAGGTCCTCGCCAGACTAGGTGCATGCCTCTCTTCGACCACCTGAGCGTCAGCATCCCCTACGTCGATCGCGCCGACCTCTCGCTCGCCGCTCCGTCGGCGCAGCGGCATCCCGGCCTCCTGTCGACGAGGCAAGGGTCGGGGGTCTCCACCCCCGTCTAGTAGGGTTGACCACTGGCGAAGATCTCTTGATATCGAGAGAGTTCGCCTCCTCCCACCACCGATCGCCCAGCGAAGGATTGTCCGTGGATCTCTACGAGTACCAGGCACGTGATCTGTTCGAAAAGTACGAGGTGCCGGTGCTCGCCGGCATCATCGCCGACACCCCTGAGGAGGCGAAGGCGGCCGCGGAGAAGCTCGGCGGTGTCGTCGTCGTCAAGGCTCAGGTCAAGACCGGAGGCCGCGGCAAGGCCGGCGGCGTGAAGGTCGCCAAGACCCCCGACGAGGCGTTCGAGGCGGCCCAGGCCATCCTCGGCCTCGACATCAAGGGCCACGTCGTCAAGCGCGTCATGGTCGCCGCCGGTGCCCGCATCGCCAAAGAGTTCTACTTCTCGGTGCTGCTCGACCGCGCCAACCGCTCCTACCTGTCGCTCTCGAGCGTCGAGGGCGGCATGGAGATCGAGGAGCTCGCCGTCGAGCGTCCCGAGGCGCTCGCGCGCATCGAGGTCGACCCGCTCGAGGGCATCACCACCGAGAAGGCCCTCGAGATCGCCAAGGCCGCGAAGTTCGACGACGAGCTGGCACCCAAGGTGGCCGACGTCTTCGTCAAGCTCTTCGACGTCTACAAGGGCGAGGACGCCACCCTCGTCGAGGTGAACCCCCTCATCCAGAGCGAGGACGGCGACATCATCGCCCTCGACGGCAAGGTCTCGATCGACGAGAACGCCGGCTTCCGCCACCCCGACCACGAGGCGCTCGAAGACAAGGACGCCGCCGACCCGCTCGAGGCCAAGGCCAAGCAGCACGACCTCAACTACGTCAAGCTCGACGGTCAGGTCGGCATCATCGGCAACGGCGCGGGCCTGGTCATGTCGACCCTCGACGTCGTCGCCTACGCCGGCGAGAAGCACAACGGCGTCAAGCCCGCGAACTTCCTCGACATCGGTGGCGGCGCCTCGGCGACCGTCATGGCCGCCGGTCTCGACGTCATCCTGGGCGACGAGCAGGTCAAGAGCGTCTTCGTGAACGTCTTCGGCGGCATCACCTCGTGCGTGGCCGTGGCCGAGGGCATCGTCAAGGCCCTCGAGATTCTGGGCGACACGGCGACCAAGCCGCTCGTCGTCCGCCTCGACGGCAACCAGGTCGAGGAGGGCCGCGAGATCCTCGCCGCCGCCAACCACCCGCTCGTCACCCTCGCCGCCGGTATGGACGAGGGCGCCGACAAGGCCGCCGAACTGGCCAACGCGTAAGGGATAGGGACAGAGAAATGTCGATCTACCTCAACAAGGACTCCAAGGTCATCGTCCAGGGCATCACCGGCGGTGAGGGCACCAAGCACACCGCCCTCATGCTCAAGGCCGGCACCCAGGTCGTCGGTGGCGTGAACGCCCGCAAGGCCGGCACGACGGTCTCGCACAAGGACGCCTCGGGCAACGACGTCGAGCTGCCCGTCTTCGCCTCGGTCGAAGAGGCCATCCGCGAGACCGGCGCCGACGTGTCGATCGCGTTCGTGCCCCCGGCCTTCACCAAGGACGCGATGGTCGAGGCCATCGACGCCGAGATCCCCCTGCTCGTCGTCATCACCGAGGGCGTGCCCGTCGGCGACACCGCCGAGGCGTGGGCGTACGCCAAGTCCAAGGGCGAGAAGACCCGCATCATCGGGCCGAACTGCCCCGGCATCATCACGCCGGGTGAGGCGCTCGTCGGCATCACCCCGGCGAACATCACCGGCAAGGGACCCATCGGCCTCGTGTCGAAGTCGGGCACGCTGACCTACCAGATGATGTTCGAGCTGCGCGACCTCGGCTTCTCGACCGCCATCGGCATCGGCGGCGACCCGGTCATCGGCACCACGCACATCGACGCCCTCGCGGCGTTCGAGGCCGACCCCGAGACCAAGGCCATCGTCATGATCGGCGAGATCGGCGGAGACGCCGAAGAGCGCGCCGCCGCCTTCATCGCCGAGAACGTCACCAAGCCCGTCGTCGGCTACGTCGCCGGCTTCACTGCTCCCGAGGGCAAGACCATGGGTCACGCCGGCGCCATCGTCTCGGGCTCGGCCGGTACCGCTCAGGCGAAGAAGGAGGCCCTCGAGGCCGCCGGCGTCAAGGTCGGCAAGACGCCGTCCGAGACCGCGTCGCTGATGCGCGAGATCATCGAGAGCCTGTAAGCAGCACTCTCTGCGGGGCCCGGATGCCATGGCATCCGGGCCCTTTCGCGTTCCCCTGCGCCGCCCGACGACCGAGTGTCCAGGACGCGCCGTGCGCCGGGCCGAGTCCGCGGCGTGTCTTGGACACTCGACGGAGAGGGGCGGGCGCGGGGCCCGCGGACGATCCGACCACGGCGGGCGCGCAGAAGGGCCCGGATGCCGTGGCATCCGGGCCCCCCGAGAAGCGACCGACGTCAGCCGAGCAAAGCCTCCACCGGGCCGCGGGCGAAGAAGACGACGAAGCCGGCGGCGACGATCCACAGCAGCGGGCTGATGCGACGCGCGCGTCCGGACAGGGCCTGGATCAGCACCCAGCTGACGAAGCCCGCGCCGATGCCGTTCGCGATCGAGTAGGTCAGCGGCATGACCGTCACGGTGAGGAAGACGGGGATCAGCACCGACAGGTCCGAGAGGTCGACGTGGCGGATCTGCGCCATCATCAACGCGCCGACGATGACCAGCGCGGCGGCGGCGATCTCGCTGGGGACGATGCTCGTCAGCGGCGTGAAGAACATCGCGAGTAGGAACAGTGCACCCGTCACGACGTTCGCGAGACCCGTGCGTGCCCCCTCTCCGATACCCGAACCCGACTCGATGAACACGGTGTTCGACGACGACGAGGTGGCGCCGCCCGCGACCGCGCCGATGCCCTCGATCACCAGGGCCGAGCGCACGCGGGGGAAGGTCCCGTCGGGTGCGGCGAGACCGGCCTCGCGCGAGAGCCCGGTCATGGTGCCCATCGCATCGAAGAAGTTGGTGAAGACGAGCGTGAAGACGAGCATGAGCGCCGCGAGCGCGCCGATGCGACCGAACGACCCGGCCAGGTCGACCTGTCCGACCAGGGACAGGTCGGGAAGGCTCACCCACTGCGCGGGGAGCGTCGGGACGGTCAGACCCCACCCGCCCGCGTTGCCGTCGGCTTTGGCGCCCAGACCGGCGACGGCTTCGACGATCACCGCGATGACGGTGCCCGAGAGCAGACCGATCAGCAGCGCCGCCTTGACCTTGCGCACCAGCAGCACCGCGGTGATGACGAGGGTGAGCACGAACAGGGCCGTGGGGATCGTCGCGATCGAGCCGCCCACACCCAGGCCGACCGGAGGCGAGTTCAACCCGGTCGAGGTGACCAGGCCGCTGTCGACGAAGCCGATGAAGGCGATGAACAAGCCGATTCCCACCGTGATGGCGGTCTTGAGCGCGAGGGGCACCGCCTCGAAGATCATGCGGCGCAGGCCCGTGACCGCCAGCAGCACGATGATGAGGCCGTTGATGACGACCAGGCCCATCGCCTCGGGCCAGGTGACCTCGCCCACGATGCCGACGGCGAGGAACGAGTTGATGCCCAGGCCGGCGGCGAACGCGAAGGGCAGCCGGGTCACCAGACCGAACAGCATGGTCATCACGCCGGCCGTCAGGGCGGTCACCGCGGCGACCTGCGGGAAGCCGAGTGCGTTCCCGGCGACGTCGGGGGTGCCCGACAGGATGATCGGGTTGAGGATGACGATGTAGGCCATCGTCACGAAGGTGACGACGCCGCCGCGGACCTCGGCGCTGACGGTCGAGCCGCGCGCGGTGATCTCGAAGAACCTGTCGAGGCGGTTCTTGGGCGCGGGCACGGTGGTGGTCTCGGGAGCGGAAGCGCTCATGAAGGGCTCCAGGAAGGGGGAAGGTCTGGACCGGAGGGGGAGACGCCGACGTATCGTGTGAGCTATGTCACTCTCAGGAGAGTATCTACCCAGCACCAGCGAATGGGCCCGCACCCAAGCGGAGACCTACGAGGCCACGGGAGGCCAGGAGTCCGCCGACATGCGGGGCGTACCCATTGTCGTCCTCACGACCGTCGGCGCCAAAACGGGTGGCCTGCGCAAGACCGCGCTCATGCGCGTCGAGCACGACGGCAAGTACGCGGTCGT
This sequence comes from Microbacterium sp. NPDC090007, assembly GCF_044748345.1. Taxonomy (NCBI): domain Bacteria; kingdom Bacillati; phylum Actinomycetota; class Actinomycetes; order Micrococcales; family Microbacteriaceae; genus Microbacterium; species Microbacterium sp. NPDC090007. Next base: position 1,188,913 of record NZ_JBIVFV010000001.1, read on the forward strand.
GGCGTCCAAGGGCGGCGCACCCGATCACCCGGCCTGGTACTTCAACCTCGTGAAGAACCCCCGTGTCGCCCTGCAGGACGGCGACGTGAAGAGGGAGTACGACGCGCACCAGGCCGAGGGCGCCGAGCGTGACGAATGGTGGGGCTACGCCACCGCGGTCTGGCCCGACTACGACGAGTACCAGAAGAAGACCGATCGCCGCATCGAACTGTTCGTCCTCGAGCCGGTCGACTGACGGCGGGCCCGCGCCGAGAGTCGTCGCCCTCGCGCGGTCGCGCGGCGACGGCTCTCGTGCTCGCGGGATGGATGCCGCGGGGCCCGTCGCGCCTGAGTGAGCGCGCGAGCGAGCGCGGGTAAGGTTCCACACGCCCATGCATCGCCTTCTCGTCGCCCTCCTCGCCGCCCTCGACGCGGTGCTCACCGCCGCGGGCGGAATCGCCGTGGTGCTCGCGCCGCTCACCCTGCTGTGGGTGTTCGGCATGGGCGATCCGCAGTGGGACGCCCTCTGGCCCACCTCGGCGGCGATCTGGCATCTCGGGCACTTCGTCCCCGTGACGGTGACCCTTCCCGACACGTATCTCGCCGCGACGGGCATCGACCCCTCGTTCGGGACCATCGTCCTCTCGCTCGCGCCGGCGGGGTTCGCCGCGTTCACGGCGTTGTTCGCGGCCCGCTCGGGCTCGCGGGCCGCCGAGGCGGGCGCGGCGGTAACCGGGTGGCTGTCGGGATCCATCGTGTTCGCCGCCCTCGCCGCGCTCGTCGGGCTGACCGCGAACGCCCCCCTGGTGTCGGCGGAGCTCTGGCCGTCGATCGTGCTGCCCGCGCTGCTGTTCCTCGTGCCGTCGCTGGTGGGTGCCGTCGTCGGTGCGTGGCGCGTCGGCGACGACGGCCCGATCGACGCGCTGCGCGCGCGGATCCAGCGGATGCCGCGGGCGTGGAGCGTCGTCCCCGAGCTGGTATCGCGCGGGGTCGCGCTCACCACCCTCGGGCTTGTCGCCGTCGGGGCAGTGGTCGTGGTCGCCGGGATCGTCGCCCGCTCGACGCAGGTGATCGGGCTCTACCAGGCCAGCAACGCCGACGTCATCGGCGCCACCGTCATCGCCCTCGGCCAGCTCGCCTATCTGCCGACGCTGGTGCTCTGGGCGATCGCCTTCGCCGCGGGGCCCGGGTTCGCCCTGGGCGCCGACACCGCCGTCACGCCCGCCGCGACGCAGGTCGGCGCTCTTCCCGGCATCCCGGTGCTCGGTGCGATCCCCGACACGACGTCGTCCTGGCTGCTGCTGCTCGTGCTGCTGCCCGTCGCCGTGGGCGCCGTGACGGGATGGATCCTGAGATCCCGGATGCCGCTCACCGACGGTCCCGAGCCGGTGGGGCCCCGTCTGATCGTCGCCGTCTCGGTCGCCGTTCTGACCGGTGGCGTCGGAGCGCTCATCGCGATCGCCTCGTCGGGGTCGATCGGACCGGGGCGCCTCGCCGAGACCGGCCCCCAGCCCGGCCCCCTCGCCCTCGCCCTCGGTGTGGAGACCCTCGTGGGGGTGGCGATCCTGCTGCTCGGCCCGCGCGGGGGCGCGGACGACGACCTCGCGGTGCCCCACGAGACGCCCGCGTTCTCGTTCCCCGCACGCCCGCACGAGCCCTTCGACCGCGACCAGCACATGACCGGACCCGCCCCGACCGCCCCCATCCCGGGCCGGGGGATCGCGTCCGAGGCCTGGCCGAGCACGTACCGGGAACCGGATGCCGTCAACCCCGATCCCGAGCCGTCGACCGACGACGAGGTGCGTGCGCGTATCCGCGCGGCGTGGGCGGAGCCGGGTGACGCCGACTCGGGTCCGCGCTGAGCCCCGCGACGCACCTGCGTAGACTGAGCGCGTGCTCACGGTCGCCGTCCTCATCTCCGGCGCCGGCTCCAACCTCCGCGCCCTGCTCGAGGCGGCATCCGCCCCCGGTTTTCCCGCGCGCGTGGTCGTGGTCGGTGCCGACCGCGAGGCCGACGGCTTCGTCCACGCCGAGCACTTCGGCATCCCGAGCTTCCTCGTCGCGTACGACTCGTTCGCCTCGCGCGCGGAGTGGGGGGCCGAGCTCGGCGCGCAGCTGGCCGTGTGGCAGCCCGACCTCGTCGTGCTGAGCGGTCTGATGCGACTGCTGCCGGCCGACCTCGTCGCCGCGTGGGAGCCGCGCATCATCAACACCCACCCCGCGTACCTGCCCGAGTTCCCGGGGGCGCACGGCGTCCGCGACGCCCTCGTCGCCGGTGCCACCCAGACGGGGGCGAGCGTCATCGTCGTCGACTCCGGGGTCGACACGGGTCCGATCCTCGCGCAGGAGCGCATTCCCGTGCTCCCTGGTGACACCGAGGACACCCTGCACGAGCGCATCAAGCCCGTCGAACGGCGTCTGCTCATCGACGTCGTGCGACGCATCGCCGAGGGCGAGCTCGACCTCGCCGCCGCGGCATCCCGAACCGCCTGACCGTGCGGCGGGCCCTCGTCCGCCGCGTACGAACCCGACTCGAGACACAGGAGCCGCAAGCCATGGCCGGACCCCGCCACGACCCCGCCGACTACCGTCCCCGCGACGTCGTCCCGATCCGCCGCGCACTGGTGTCGGTCAGCGATAAGACCGGCCTGCTCGAACTGGGCGAGGCGCTCGCCGCGGCCGGCGTCGAGATCGTGTCGACCGGCGGGTCGGCCAGCCTGCTGCGCGACGCCGGGTACGCCGTCACCGACGTCTCGGCCGTGACCGGCTTCCCCGAGTCGCTCGACGGCCGCGTCAAGACGCTGCACCCGAACGTGCACGCCGGGCTCCTGGCCGACCTGCGCCTCGCCTCGCACGAGGAGCAGCTCGCCGAGCTCGGCATCCGTCCGTTCGAACTCGTCGTGGTCAACCTGTACCCGTTCGTCGAGACCGTGGCATCCGGAGCCGAGGGTGACGATGTCGTGGAGCAGATCGACATCGGTGGCCCCGCCATGGTGCGCGCGTCGGCGAAGAACCACGCCAACGTCGCCATCGTCGTCTCGCCCGAGTCGTACCCCGCGATCGTCGAGGCCCTGCGGGCGGAGGGCGGCACCACCCTCGTGCAGCGCCGCGAGCTCGCCGCACGCGCGTTCTCGCACACGGCTGCGTACGACACCGCCGTGTCGACGTGGTTCGCCGAGGGCACCCTGGGCGATGACATCGACCTGCCCGCGCACCTGACGATCCAGGCCGAGCGCCTGTCGACTCTGCGTTACGGCGAGAACTCGCACCAGCGCGCCGCGATCTACTCGCGCGTCGGCGGACACGGGATCGCGCAGGCCACGCAGCTGCAGGGCAAAGAGATGTCGTACAACAACTACGTCGACGCGGACGCCGCCCTGCGCGCCGCCTTCGACATGGTCAAGCCGGCGGTCGCGATCATCAAGCACGCCAACCCCTGCGGCATCGCCGTCTCGGCGCCCAACGCGCTCGATCCCATCGCCTCGGCGCACCTGCGCGCCCACGAGTGCGACCCGGTGTCGGCCTTCGGGGGCGTGATCGCGGCCAACCGGACCGTCACGCTGAAGATGGCCGAGAACCTGCGCGACATCTTCACCGAGGTGATCATCGCGCCCGACTTCGAGCCCGAGGCGCTCGAGGTGTTCAAGCTCAAGAAGAACCTGCGCGTCCTGCGACTGCCCGCCGACTGGAAGCAGGAGCCGATGGACGTACGCCTGGTCTCGGGGGGACTCCTGCTGCAGGACGCTGATCGGTTCCCCGCCGACATCGAGTCGGTGGCGAAGGATTGGGAGCTCGTCTCGGGCGAGCGTCCCGCCGAGGCCGACATGGAGAACCTGATCTTCGCGTGGAAGTCGTGCCGCGCCGTGAAGTCGAACGCGATCGTCCTCGCGCAGGCCTCGGCCACCGTCGGCATCGGCATGGGCCAGGTCAACCGCGTCGATTCGTGCCGTCTCGCCGTGGAACGGGCCGGCGAGCGTGCGGCGGGCTCGATCGCGGCATCCGATGCGTTCTTCCCCTTCGCCGACGGCCCGCAGGTGCTGATCGACGCGGGGATCTCGGCGATCATCCAGCCCGGGGGATCGGTGCGGGATGCCGAGGTCATCGACGCCGCGCGCGCCGCGGGCGTGACGATGTTCTTCACGGGCGAGCGGCACTTCTTCCACTGACCCGTCGCCCCCCGACGCCGTCGCAGCTCCGGTTGCGGCGGCGTCGTCGCGTGCGCAGGGCGCGGGGGCGTGACGTGCACGGCGATCGGCGGGGTTGCGGCCAGGGCCGGGGTCGGGGTCGGGGCAGCGGCTGCGGCCAGGGTCGCGGCTGCGGCTGCGGCTGCGGTTGCGGCCAGGCACGCGGCTGCGGCTGCGGCTCGGGCTCGGGCTCGACCCATGGTTGCCCATAAACGCTGTCCGTGCTGACAAACGCGGTGGCTGCGCGTTTCTCGGCATGGATGGCGTTTATCGGCGGGAGGGGGCGACGGCGGCACTGCGCCCGGGGTGATCGTGGCGGGGTGTCGTGGCGTCGGGGGTGTCACCCATGAACGCTGTCCGTGCTCCTAACGCTGTCCGTGCTCATAAACGCTGTCCGTGCTGGCAAACGCGGTGGCTGCGCGTTCCTCGGCACGGATGGCGTTTATCGGCGGGGTGGGGCGACGCAGGGCGAGGATGGCGAGCTGCGCGAGCGCTCGTCGCGCGACCGGCCGCGGCGACGTCGGGCGCTCGTCACGCGCTCATCGCGATGAGCTTCGCGACGGTGTTGGCGTTGCGCGCGGTGCCGACCACGCCGAGACGCTTCTCGAACCAGGCCGCCTGGAACTTCGAGCCGCCGATCCCCTCGGGATACCGCACGAAGACCTCGCGGCCGTCGAGCGCCGCTTCTTCAGGGGTGCCATCGGGCACGGCGAGAGGACTGGACGGCGCCGTCGCGAGGAGCACCGTCTGCCCCCGTCGACCTTCGGCGGTACTGGCGAACGGGTTGCGCGCGTGCGCGTCGGCGAGCTCGGTGTGCATGCGCACGACCACCGGCAGGTCGAAGCCGAAGGCCCTGCCGACGGCCTCGCGCACCAGACCCGCGATCTCAACGGGGGAGCGCCCTGCGTCATCGAGCACGACGTTGCCGGCGACCTGCCGCGCGCCGACCTCGCCCAGACCCGCGGATGCCAATACCTCGCGCAGCGCGGGCATCTTCAGCGCGGTGGCTCCGCCGACGCCGCGGATGAGGGCGATCGTGCGAGGCAGGGCGCGACCCAGCGCGCCTGGGGCGACCGACAAACGCCTCCCGCGACGAGAAACGACGGCGCGCGCCGTTTCTCGCTCGCCGGGGCGTTTCTCGGCGAAGGGAGCGCGGCGCTCAGGCCGAGTCGCGCCCCAGCGTCTCGAGCAGGCGCAGCCACACCTCGCTGACCGTCGGATACGACGGCACGGCGTGCCACAGGCGCTTGATCGGGACCTCGCCGACGATCGCGATCGTGGCGGAGTGCAGCAGCTCGGCGATATCGGGCCCGACGAAGGTCGCGCCGACGAGCACGTGCCGGTCGAGGTCGACGAGCACCCGCGCCTGACCGACGTAGGCGTCGGATTGCTCGCTCGACCCGGCGATACCCGCCAGGTCGTAGTCGAGGACCGTGACGTTCAGGCCCTTGTCCTCGGCCTTCTTGGCGGTGAGGCCTACCGAGGCGACCTCGGGGTCGGTGAAGGTCACCTGCGGGACGGCGTCGTGATCGGCGGTGGCGACGTGCGCTCCCCAGGGTGCGTCGTCGATCTCGGCGCCCTGCGCGCGCGCCGCGATGACGTCGCCCGCCGCGCGGGCCTGGTACTTGCCCTGGTGCGTGAGCAGCGCACGATGGTTGACGTCGCCCACGGCGTACAGCCAGTCCGAGCCGTGCACGCGCAGGGTGTCGTCGACGTCGATCCACTCGCCGGGGGTGAGGCCCACGGCCTCCAGCCCGAGATCCTGCGTGCGGGGCGTGCGGCCGACCGCGACGAGCACCTCGGCGGCCGTCACCGTCGTGCCGTCGGACAGCTCGAGCACCGCGTGCCCGTCGTCGTCACGGCGTGCCGCGGTGGCGTCGGCGCCCAGCTTCACCGTCACCCCGCGCTCGCGCAGAGCGGATGCCACGAGCTCGCCGGCGAACGGCTCGTTGCCGCCGAGCAGGCCCGAGCGGGCGATGAGCGTGACGTCGGTGCCGAGGCTCTGGAAGGCCGTGGCCATCTCGGCGCCCACGACGCCCCCGCCGAGGATGGCGAGCGAGGCCGGCACCTGCTCGACCGCGGTGGCCTCGCGGCTGGTCCACGGTGCGATGTCGGCGAGGCCCGGGATGTTGGGGAGGAGGGCGGCGGACCCGGTGCACACGGCGACCGCGTGGCGGGCGACGAGGTCGGTGGTGGAGCCGTCGGCGGCGGTGACGCGCACCGTCTTCTCGCCCGTCAACGCGCCGTGGCCGCGCACGAGGTCGATGCCCGCACCCTGCAGCCACTGCACCTGGCCGGAGTCGTCGTAGTTGCTGGTCATGGTGTCGCGGCGTCGCAGGACGGCGGCGACGTCGAGGTCGCCCGTGACGGCCTGACGGGCGCCGTCGACGTCGCGCGCGGCGCGCAGGGCGGCGGCGCTGCGCAGCAGGGCCTTCGACGGCATGCACGCCCAGTACGAGCATTCGCCGCCGACGAGCTCGGACTCCACGATCGCGGCGGTGAGGCCCGCTTGGACGGCCCGGTCGGCGACGTTCTCGCCCACGGGTCCGGCTCCGATGACGATGAGGTCGTATTCGCGTTCGCTCATGCCGCTCACGCTACTCACGGCATTCGACATCGCAGGGGGGTTGCGGCGGGGCGAGGGAGGCCCCGAACCCCGGTGGGGCCACCCGCTCGACGTCGGACGGAACGGCATCCCGGCACAGAACAGGCGGTCTTGACCCGGTGACTGAACCGGTTTAGAGTTGGAGTGCTGAACCGGTTTAGACGGCGGCCTCGACACGACGGAGTGACGGATGACGAATGACACGCGACCCACCATCGCCGACGTCGCGCGCCGTGCCGGGGTCAGCAAGGGCCTGGTCTCGTTCGCCCTGAACGGCCGGGCGGGCGTCGCCCCCGACACGCGGGACCGCATCCTCGCGGTCGCCGCCGACATGGGCTTCAGCCCCAGCCTGCGCGCCCGTTCGCTCAGCGTCGGCCGCGCCTTCGCGTGCGGCCTGGTGATCGGCCGCAGCCCCGACGTCATCGCCGCGGACCCCTTCTTCCCGTCCTTCATCGCCGGCGTCGAGGACGAGTTCTCGATCTCGGGCCAGGTGCTCGTGCTCGCCGCCGCCACCCCGGGGCGTCACGAGGAGGACACCTACCGCGGGCTCGTCGCCGACCGTCGGGTCGACGGCGTCATCCTGTCCGACCTCCGGGCCGACGACCCCCGGGTCGCCCTCGTCGCCGAACTCGGCATCGCGGCCGTGACCCTGGGCGTCCCCGACGTCGACAGCCCCTTCACCTCGGTGTCCGTCGACGACGGTGCCGGCATCCGCCTCGCGGTGGACCACCTCGCCGACCTCGGCCACACCGACATCGCCCATGTCGCCGGGCCCACGGCCATGCTGCACGGGCGCAACCGCACCGCCGCGTTCGAGCGGGCCGCCGGCGCCCGCGGCATCCGGTCCCGCGTCGTCGCGACCGACTTCAGCGCCGCCGACGGTGCCCGCGCGACGGATGCGCTGCTGGACGCCGAGACCCCTCCGACCGCGATCGTCTACTCCAACGACAACATGGCCATCGCAGGTCTCGGCCGCGCCCAGCGCCGGGGGCTGGTCGTGCCGCGCGACCTGTCGATCACCGGGTTCGACGACGCCGAGATCGGACGCCACCTGTACCCCGCGCTGACCAGCGTCGCCACCGACGCGCGCGGGTGGGGCGCCGCCGCCGCCCGCGCACTGCTGGCCGCGACCACCGGTGCCGCCGTCGAAGCCCGAATGCTGCCCGACCCCCGTCTGATCGTGCGCGCCTCGACGGCTTCGCCCGCATCCGGCGCGCACCACACCGCTTGACGCACCGCGGGTGAATCCCGCTCTCACAAGGAGGAAGACATGCGACGACGCATTCTCACCACAGCCCTCGCCGCCACCGGCGTTCTGGCCCTGTCCGCCTGCAGTGGCGGGGGAGGAGGGACCGGGGGCATGGACGCCCGCGGCCCCCTCACGATCTGGTACTCCAACAACGACGCCGAGATCGCCTGGGGCCAGCAGATGGTCGAGGCCTGGAACGCCGCCAACCCCGACCAGCAGATCACCGCGCAGGAGATCCCCGCCGGGTCGTCGAGCGAGGAGGTCATCGGGGCGGCCATCACCGCCGGCAACGCCCCCTGCCTGATCTTCAACACCTCGCCCGCCGCGGTGCCGGGATTCGAGCGCCAGGGCGGTCTGGTCAACCTGTCGGACTTCCCCGACGGAGAGCAGTACATCACCGAGCGCAGCGGCGACCTCGCCGAGCAGTACCGCTCCGACGACGGCGGCTTCTATCAGCTGCCGTGGAAGAGCAACCCCGTCATGATCTTCTACAACAAGGACCTCTTCGCCCAGGCCGGTCTCGACGCCGAGAACCCGCAGCTGTCCTCGTACGACGAGTTCCTGACGACCGCGCGGGCGCTGAAGAGCGCCGGGGTGTCGCCCTACGCCATCAACCCGGCCCCCACCAGCGAGTTCTTCCAGTCCTGGTTCGACTTCTACCCCCTGTACGCCGCGCAGACCGGCGGAAAGCAGCTCGTCGAGGACGGCCAGGCCACCTTCGACGACGCGGAGGGTCAGGCGGTCGCCGACTTCTGGCGCACCGTCTACAGCGAGCAGCTCGCCGGCAACGAGCAGTACCAGGGCGACGCCTTCGCCGACGGTCAGGCCGCGATGGCGATCGTGGGGCCGTGGGCCATCTCGGTCTACCAGGACAAGGTGAACTGGGGCTCGGTCCCCGTGCCGACCGAGAACGGCACCGCCGCCGGCGAGACCTGGACCTTCAGCGACGCCAAGAACGTCGGTCTGTTCACCGCGTGCGAGAACAAGGCGACCGCGTGGGACGTGCTGAAGTTCGCCACGAGCGAGGAGCAGGACGGCACCTGGCTCGAAGAGACCGGGCAGATGCCGTTGCGCACCGACCTGACCTCGACCTACGCCGACTACTTCGCCGCGAACCCGTCCTACGAGCAGTTCGGCGACCAGGCCGCGCGCACCGTCGAGGTTCCGAACGTGCAGAACTCGGTCGAGATCTGGCAGGCGTTCCGCGACGGCTACTCGAAGGCGGTCATCTTCGGCGAGGGCGACGTCACCACGTTCCTCTCGGATGCCAAGACCCAGATCGACCAGCTCGTGGCGGGGAACTGACATGACCACGTCCGTCGCCGGCGCGACCGGCCGCACCGGGGGCGACCCCGGTCGGCCGGGCCGCGCGGGCGCGGAGGACACCGGGACGAAGCGGCGTCGCCCGTTCGGCGCGCAGCCGCTCGGCATCCTGTTCTCCGCCCCGTACCTGATCTTCATCGGCGTGGTCTTCGCCTACCCGATCGTGTTCGCGGTGTGGATGTCGTTCCACGACTACTTCTTCACCGCGCCGGGTGCGAACGTCGACCGGCCGTTCGTGGGCCTCGACAACTACGTCACGGCCCTCACCGACCCCGACGTGTGGCGCGCGTTCGGCAACGTCGGCGTCTTCCTGCTGATCAACGTGCCGCTCACGGTGGTGCTGTCGATCCTGCTGGCCACCGCGCTCGACCGCGTGGTGCGCGCCCGCACCTTCTTCCGGGTGGCGTTCTACGTGCCCTACGTCACGGCATCCGTCGCCGTCGTCGCCGTCTGGCTGTTCCTGTTCTCGAACACGGGACTGGTGAACAACGTGCTCGGGCCGCTCGCGCCGAACCCGTCGTGGCTGGTCAACTCCGCCCTGGCGATGCCGACGATCGCCCTCTTCGTGACGTGGAAGGGGCTGGGGTTCTACATCCTGCTCTACCTCGCCGCGCTGCAGAACGTCCAGCGAGAGCTCTACGAGTCGGTGGCCGTGGACGGGGGCGGGCGGATCCGCCAGTTCTTCGCGGTCACGGTGCCCGGGGTGCGGCCGGCGACGTTCCTCGTCGTCCTGCTGTCCACGATCACGGGCGCGAACCTCTTCACCGAGCCCTACCTGCTCACGAGCGGCGGCGGACCCAACGGCGCGTCCACGTCGCCCGTGCTCCTGATCTACCAGAAGGGCATCGAGCAGCAGAACCCCGACGTGGCCGCGGCCATCGGCGTGGTGCTGATCGTCTTCGTGCTCGTCATCGCGCTGCTGCAGCGCCGGTTCGTTGGGAGGGAGGAATCATGAGAAACCGAGTCGTCACCTACGGCGTGCTCACCGTCGGCGCCCTCGCGTTCCTGTTCCCCTTCTATTACATGATCGCGGGATCGCTGCAGACGAACCCGGACACCTCGATCGCGGGGGCCTTCCCGAACCCCGGCAACCTCACGACCGAGAACTACACCGCGATCGACGGCCGCATCAACCTGCTGCAGGGATTGGCCAACTCCGGCATCTTCACCGGGGGCGTGATCCTCGGCACGATCGTGTTCGGCGTGCTCGCCGGCTACGCGCTCGCGGTGCTGAGGTGGCGGGGCCGGTCGGCGACCTTCGCCCTGGTGCTGCTGGTGCAGGTGATCCCGTTCCAGCTGCTGATGATCCCGCTGTACGTCATGATCGCGCGCGACTACGGACTCAGCGACAGCTACCTGGGCATGATCCTGCCGTTCTTCATCAACTCCACGGCCGTGGTCATCTTCCGCCAGTACTTCCTGCAGCTGCCGAAGGAGCTCTTCGACGCCGCCCGCATCGACGGCGCGAACGAGTTCCGGCTGCTGTGGAGCGTGGCGTTGCCGCTGGTGCGACCGGCGCTGCTGACCGCGGTGCTGCTGACCTTCATCGGTCCGTGGAACGAGTTCCTGTGGCCCTTCCTCATCACCAAGGACGCCACGATGCAGCCCCTGGCGGTGTCGCTGGCCAACTTCATCAGCAACATCGCGGCATCCACCGCCAATCCCTTTGGCGCGATGATGGCCGGCGCCGTCGTCCTCGCCGCCCCCGCGGTGGCGCTGTTCCTCATCTTCCAGCGCTACTTCACCTCGAACGACCTCGGATCCGGAGTGAAAGGATGACAATGACCCCCGAATCCCCCGTCCCCTACCGCCTCACACGTGTGGGTGTGGTGATGACCCCCGAGCCCGGCAACGCCGACGAGGCCGAGGGCGTGCTCAATCCGGCTTCGGGCCGCGGACCCGACGGGCAGTTGTACCTGCTGCCGCGGCTCGTGGCCGAGGGCAACGTCTCGCGCGTGGGCCTGGCCCGCGTCGTGGTCGAAGACGGCATCCCCGTCTCGGTCGAACGCGAGGGAATCGTGCTGCAGCCCGACCGCGGGTGGGAGCGCGGCGTCGGCAACGCCGGCACCGAGGACCCCCGTACCACGTGGATCGACGCCCTCGGCCTGCACGTGATGACCTACGTCGCCTACGGTCCGCTGGGCCCGCGGACGGCCGTCGCCGTGTCGGAGGACCTGCGCCACTGGCGGCGCCTGGGGCCGGTGCTCTTCCGCTACCAGGACGACCTCGACATGGACCTCAACCTGTTCCACAACAAGGACACCGTCTTCTTCCCCGAGCCCGTCACGGCACCCGACGGCACCGAGGCGCTCGCCGTGCTGCACCGCCCCATGTGGGACCTCGGTGAGACCAAGCCCGGGCAGGGTGTGCGCGTCCCCGCGGGGGTGCAGGACCAGCGTCAATCGATCTGGATCAGCTACGTGCCCCTCGCCGCCGTCCGCAACGATCTCTCGGCTATCGCGCTGTGGGAGCAGCACCGCTTCGTCGCCGGGCCGCAGTTCCCCTTCGAAGAGGTCAAGATCGGGGGCGGCCCGCCGCCGCTGCGCATTCCCGAGGGGTGGCTCGTGCTGCACCACGGGGTGACCGGCGTGATCGACGGCGCGTTCTCTCAGCAGCAGAGGGTCAACTACGCCGCCGGGGCGCTGATCCTGGATGCCGAGGACCCGAGCCGCGTGATCGCACGCACGCCCGAGCCGCTCCTGGCCCCCGAGACCGACGACGAGCGCAGCGGCATCGTGCCCAACGTCGTGTTCCCCACCGCGATCGAGGAGATCGACGGTCGTCACTTCGTGTTCTACGGCATGGCCGACAGCAAGATCGGCGTCGCCCTGCTCGAACGCACGGACTGATCCCCGCGGGGCGGCTTCCCCGCTTCCGCGCACCTCTCGGCGCATTCACCGTGACCCGCGCCGAGCACTGCTGTAGCGTCGCTCTCCCGTCGTCGGCCTCGACGGCGGGGGAGCGGGGTGCAGCACTCGTGCACCATCCCACCGAAAGGACCCCCCTCCCATGAACGCACGATGGAGTGCGCGCATCACGGCCGTCGTCGGCGCCGCCGCCCTCGCCGTCCCGCTCGCCGCCGCGCCGGCGCTGACCGCACCGACCGCCGTGGCCGCGGCATCCGGTCCCCTGACCACTCTCGATCACCTGGACTTCCTGCTCGACGAGGCCACCCCGCCCGCCGGCGTGTCGGGGCACTCGACCTACCGCCAGGCCGAGGAACCCACGCTCCTGGCGCCGTGGACCTACGCCGACGCGCGCGACGGCGGCGCCTTCGAGCGGATCGGCGGGGGTCCGCTCGACCCCGCGACCGGCGATTGGGGGCAGGGCGCCTTCAACGCCGACGACAACACCCGTGCCGCGGTCGTGTACACCCGGCATTGGGAGCTGACCGGCGACCCCGACAGTCGGCAGAAGGCCTACGAACTGCTGCGCACGGTCGCCTATCACCAGACCCTCGACGGCCCCTCCGCGGGCAACGTCGTTCTGTGGATGCAGCCGGACGGCGAGCTGAACCCCTCCGCCGAGCCCGTCGAGCTGCCCGACCCCTCGGACTCCGGACCCAGCTATTGGACGGCGCGCACCGTCTGGGCCCTCGGCGAGGGGTACGCCGCCTTCGCCGACGACGACCCCGCTTTCGCAGGCTTCCTCAAAGACCGTCTGGCGCTGTCGCGCGGGGCGATCGAGCGCGATGTGCTGTCGCAGTACGGCCAGTACGTGCAGTCGGACGGTGTCCGCGTGCCGGCGTGGCTGATCGTCGACGGTGCCGACGCCACGGCCGAAGCAGTGCTCGGGCTCTCCGCCGCCGTGGAGGCGGGCGACGACTCCTCGGCCACCGCGGCGCGGCAGCTCGCCGAGGGGATCGCCGCCATGGCATCCGGGACCACCCGTCAGTGGCCGTACGGTGCCGTGCTGCCGTGGGCGCAGTCGCCCGCGATCTGGCACGCGTGGGGGTCGCAGATGCCCGCCGCCCTCGCCCGCGCCGGTGAACTGTTCGACGACGACGCGCTCGTCCGGCCCGCCATCGCCGATGCCACCGGCTTCTCCACGACGCTGCTGACCGCCGGCGGGCCCGACAACGGATGGAACCCCAGCCCGACCGACCGGGTGCAGATCGCGTACGGCGCGGACTCGCGGGTGCAGTCGCTGCTCGCCCTGGCCGACACGACCGGATCGGACGCGTTCGCGCAGCTCGCGGCGATGCAGGCGGCCTGGTTCTTCGGCGCCAACCACGCGGGGGCGCGCATGTACGATCCGTCCACCGGCGTGACCTTCGACGGGCTCCAGCCCGACGGCACGGTCAACCGCAACAGCGGCGCGGAGTCGACGATCCACGGCCTGCTCACCGCGATCGCGCTCGACGCCCACCCCGCCGTCGCGGCGCGCGCGACGGCGACGACCTCGGTCGAGGCGCGCGAGGGCCTGGAGTACGTCGAGGCGGAGGATGCCACCGACACCGACGGAACGGTCTTCACCCCCGCGTCGGCGTGGACGGGGGAGTCGGGGTGGTCCGGCGACGGCCTGGCCCTCGAGCCGCGGCAGAGCGCGACGTGGGACATCGGTTCGTCTGACACCCGCCGCTGGGTCGAGCCCGTGGTCAAGACCGAGCCGGGCGCGTCGACGCAGTCGGCCTGGCGCGGTGGCGGCGTGCTGCGGGTGACCGGCCCCGGGCAGGGCATCTCGCCCACGCCGGGCGCCCTGCTCCCGTATGCCCTGACCGCCCCGGTCTCCGGCGACGACGTACGCGTCACGGCCTTGCGCGGAACGCTGACCCTCGACGGGCTCATCGTCCGCCCGTGGATCTCGCGTCTCGTGCTGGGCGGCGACGCTCGCAGCGAGCTGGTGCACTCGAGCGCGATCGCCCCGCAGCGCACGACGATCGGCGCCGATGGGGTCGTCGCGACGGTGAAGGTCTACGACGCATCGGGGTCGATGGTGCGCACGATCTCGGCCGACGGTGCCGTGCGGGTCGTCGTACCCGCCGGCGGGTTCGCCGTCGCCGAGGGCTGACTCGGCCTCCGGCCGGGGCCCGCGCGGTCCCGGCCGGGGGTGCCGGCCCTGCCGCCACCCCGGTCCCGATGCGTCCGGCGGTCCGCCGGGGCACGTCCGGGGACGCCGGCCCGGTCGCCACCCCGGTCCCGGTGCGTCCGGCGGTTCACCCGGGCACGGCCGTGTCCGATTTCCGCCAGCCGATGTCGGGGGCGGGTGGCAGGGTGGATGCCATGACATCCACCGCCGCCGACGGATCCGGCTCCCGGGCCCCCGGCTTCACCGAGCGCTATCGCGTGATCCAGTCGCGCGACCGGCGCTTCGACGGCCAGTTCGTCACCGCGGTGCGCTCGACCGGCATCTACTGCCGGCCGAGCTGCCCGGCGCGCACGCCGCGTGAAGAGAACGTCACCTTCTACCCCACGTCGGCGGCCGCGCACGAGGCCGGCTATCGCGCGTGCAAGCGGTGCCTGCCCGAGGCGGCGCCCGGTTCGCCGCTGTGGGACCTGCGCTCCGACGTCGCCGCGCGGGCCATGCGCCTCATCGCCGACGGGGTGGTCGACCGTGAGGGGGTCCCGGGCCTCGCCCGCCGCCTGGGGTATTCGCCCCGCCACCTCACCCGCGTCCTCACCGCCGAGTTGGGCGCGGGGCCCCTGGCCCTGGCCCGCGCCCACCGTGCGCACACCGCCCGCGCGCTGCTCGTGGGCACCGACATGTCGTCCGCCGACGTGGCGTTCTCGGCCGGGTTCTCCAGCATCCGCCAGTTCACCGAGACGATCGGCGAGGTCTTCGGCCTGACGCCGAGCGCCCTGCGCGCACGACGCTCCGCCGCGGCGCGCGCCGAGATCTCGGCGGGCGAGATCGACCTGGCCCTGCCCGTGCGCGGCCCCATCGACACCGTCGGCCTGTTCGGGTGGATGCGCGCCCATGCCGTCCCCGGGGTCGAAGTCGGCGACGACCGCTCCTTCGCCCGGGTCGTGCGCCTGCCCGGCGGGCCGGTGTGGTTCGAGGTGCGTCTCGCCGACGACGGACGCCTGCGGCTGCGCGCACGACTGACCGCCCTGGCCGATCTCGGCACCCTCATCGCGCGGGTGCGCCGTCTGTTCGACCTCGATGCCGACCCGCTCGCGGTCGACGACGCCCTCTCGCGGCATCCCGAACTCGCCGCCGCCGTCGCGGCGATCCCCGGGGTCCGGGTGCCGGGGGCGGTCGATCCCGACGAGATGCTGCTGCGCGCCATGATCGGTCAGCAGATCAGCGTGGCGTCGGCGCGGACGATGCAGGGACGCCTGGCGGCCGAGCTCGGCGAGAGGGCCGAGGTCGGACCGCACCCCCTCACGCTGTTCCCCCCGCCCGCCGTCATCGCCGAGCGCGGTCTCGAGGTGCTGCGGGGGCCCGCGGCGCGCATGCGGGCGATCGTGGGGGCGGCGGCCGCGCTCGCCGACGGCTCGCTCGCCCTCGGCCCGGGCGACGACCGCACCGAGCAGCGGGAGCGCCTGCTCGCGATGCGCGGGATCGGTCCGTGGACCGCCGACTACGTGCGGATGCGCGTGCTGGGCGACCCCGACGTGCTCCTTCCCGGCGACGTCGCCGCCCGCGCGGGTGCCGCCGCCCTCGGGCTGCCGTCCGACCCGGCCGGGTTCACCGCGTTCTCGGAGCGACTGGCGCCCTGGCGCAGTTACGCGATGGCCCACTACTGGTACGCCGCCCCCGTCACGCAGGCCTGGCGCTCACCCGCCGCCCCCCTCCGTCCCTCCGAAAGCGAGGCCTCCGCATGACCACGATCGCACCGCCACGCACGGCGACCCTGCAGATCATCGACACCCCCGACGGCGACTTCGCCGTCCTCGCCGACCCCCGAGGTCGCGTGCTCGTGTCGGGCTGGACGTCGGACCCGGATGCCGTCCTCGCGCGGCTGCGTCCCGACCGGCGACCCGTCGAGATCGTCGCCGCAGAGACGGCCGCGGCGGACGCCGTCCGCGCCTACTACGCCGGCGACCTCCGCGCGATCGACCGGGTCGAGGTCGCCCAGCACGGCACGGCGCTCCAGCTCGCCGGGTGGCAGGCCCTGCGGCGGATCGCCCCCGGAGAGCCGCTGACCTACGCCGGCTTCGCCTCGGCGCTGGGCTCGCCCTCGGCGGTGCGGGCCGCGGCATCCATCTGCGCCCGCAACGCGGTGGCGCTGTTCGTCCCGTGCCACCGCGTGCGGCGCGCAGACGGCACGATGGGCGGGTTCGCGTGGGGGACCGGGGTGAAGCAGCGGCTCCTCGCGCGCGAGTCGGCGGCCTGAACGACGAGAACACCCTTGCCCTCAGGGTTCTCACAGGGATAGGCTGGAGGGCTGTCGTTCCCCCCGGCGATGGCTTCACACCGATCAAGGAGGATGCCATGGACCAGATCGACGCCCCCGTCGCCCCGGCCGCCGCGTCCTCCGTCGCCGCGCGTCCCGGCCGACGCCCCTAGGGCCCGCGTCCGCGCTCCGGCGCATCCGCTGCGCCCTGTCCGACGCGCGTCGTCGCGCCCCGGCATCCCTGTCCGCGCCCGATCCCGGCGCCCGCTTCGACCCCACGAGGATCATGACCACCTCACCGTCCGACAAACGCCTCTCGACGCCACGCGCGCTCGCGCGGCTGCTGCCCATCGCCCGTCCCGTGCTGCCGCGCCTGATCGCCGGTGCCGTCACCGCGCTGGTCGCGAGCCTGCTCGCCCTGGCGATCCCGCTCGTGCTCGAGCAGATCGTCGCCGGCCCGATCGCCTCGCTCGACCCCACCGCGCTGGTCTGGGGCTCGCTCGCCGTCCTCGGGCTCGGTCTCGCCGAGGCCGCGATGGTCTGGCTGCGCCGCTGGTTCGTGCTCGCCCCCGCCACCAAGGTCGAGTACGACCTGCGCCAGTCGTTCTACTCACGCCTGCAGCGTCTGCCGGTGGCGTTCCACGACCGGTGGCAGTCGGGACAGCTGCTGTCGCGCATGATGCAGGACATCAGCATGCTGCGCCGCTGGCTCGCTTTCGGCGTCATCCTGCTCGTGGTCAACATGCTCACGATCGTCATCGGCGCCGTGCTGCTCTTCCGCTGGCACTGGCTGCTCGGCGCGCTGTTCCTGGTCACCTCGGCCCCCGTGATCTACGTCGGCTTCCGCTTCGAGAAGCGCTACGGCGCGCTGACACGGCAGAGCCAGGACCAGGCGGGCGACCTCGCCACCTCGGTCGAAGAGAGCGTCCACGGCATCCGCGTCCTCAAGGCCTTCGGCCGTGGCACGCACGCGCTGCAGAAGTTCACCCGTCAGGCCGAGTCCCTGCGCGAGACCGAGATCGACAAGGCCCGCGCGATCGGCTGGATCTGGTTCTGGCTGGTGCTGCTGCCCGACATCGCGTTCGCGGTGTGCCTGGGCGCCGGCATCGTGCTGACCCAGCTCGGACAGCTGCAGGTCGCCGAACTCGTGGCCTTCTTCGCCATGGCGACCGTGCTGCGGTGGCCGATGGAGTCGATCGGGTTCCTCTTCTCGTTCCTCCTCGACGCGCGGACCGCCACCGACCGCATCTTCGAGGTCTTCGACGAGCAGAACACCATCGTCGACCCCGAGAACCCGCGCACCATCACCGCGCCCCGCGGTGAGCTCACCTTCGAGGGGGCGCATTTCCGCTACCAGGATGCCGCGGGCACCGAGCCCGACCTGCTCGACGGCGTGGACCTGACGCTGCGCCCGGGCGAGACCATGGCGCTGGTCGGCCTCACCGGGTCGGGTAAGACGACGCTCACCACCCTGCCGGGACGCCTGTACGACGTCACGGGTGGCCGCGTGCTGCTGGACGGCGTGGACGTGCGCGACCTCACGCTCGCCGAGCTGCGCCGTCACGTGGGCATGGCCTTCGAGGACGCCACGCTGTTCTCGCAGACCGTCCGCGACAACGTCCTGCTCGGCCGCGAAGACCTGGTGCCCGGCTCACCCGAGGCCGAGGAGATCCTGCGCGAGGCGCTGCAGGTCGCACAGGCGCACTTCGTCTACGAGCTCCCCGACGGCCTCGACACCGTGATCGGCGAAGAGGGCCTGAGCCTGTCCGGCGGACAGCGTCAGCGTCTCGCCCTCGCCCGTGCCGTGGCCGCCCGCCCGGCCGTCCTGGTGCTCGACGACCCGTTGTCGGCGCTCGACGTCGACACCGAGGCGCTCGTCGAGGACGCCCTGCGCGAGGTGCTCAGTGAGACGACCGCTCTGGTGGTGGCCCATCGGCCCTCGACGGTCACCCTCGCCGACCGCGTCGCGCTGTTGCAGGACGGTCGCGTGACGGCCGTCGGGACGCACTCCGCGCTGCTGCGCGAGAGCGATCACTACCGCTACGTCATCTCGAGCCTCGAAGAGGCCGAGCGTGAGGCCCGCACCGGGGCGATCCCGGTCGTCTCCGCCGACGGCGTACCCCGGGACGCCCCGGCGCCCACCTCCCACGGTGAGATCCCCACCGACGACGCCCGCACCGAGAAGGAGGCGACCCGATGACCACCGCGACCGTCGCCGGAACCAGCGGTGAGGACCGCTCCGACTACACCCGCGCCGAGAGCCGCGCGATCCGCCGGCGTTCGCTTCGTCTGCTCGGATCGCTCGTCTCGCCGCTGCGGTGGCAGCTCGTGCTCGCGGCCGCCGTCCTCGTCGTCTCGACCGCCCTGCGCGTCGCCGGCCCCGCCCTCATCGCCTACGGCATCGACAACGCGCTGCCCGCGGTGATCGAGAGAAGCGAGTGGATGCCGACCTACGGCGTCGTCGGCGTGTACCTGCTCGCGGGGATCGGCGGTGCGGTGCTGATCGGCTGGTACGTCGTCGTCGCGGCGCGCCTCACCCAGGCGGTGATGCTGGACCTGCGCAAGCGGATCTTCCTGCACACCCAGCGGCTGAGTCTGGAGTTCCACGAGTCGTACACCTCGGGCCGCATCATCTCCCGCCAGACGAGCGACCTCGACACGATCCGGGAGCTGCTCGACGGCGGACTGAACGAGCTCGTCTCGGGAGTCCTCTACGGCCTGTTCACCCTGGCCGCGCTGTTCCTCATCGACTGGCAGTCGGGACTGATCCTCACGCTCATGGGCATCCCGATGTACCTCCTCATGCGCTGGTTCTACTCGCGCTCGCAGGTCATCTACCGGGAGTCGCGGGTCATCAGCGCCCAGGTGATCGTGAAGTTCGTCGAGTCCATGACCGGCATCCGTGCCGTCAAGGCGTTCCGCAAGGAACCGCGCAACGACGAGGAGTTCGGCACGCTCGCCGCCGACTACCGCGACGTCAACATGCGCTCCATCAGACTCTTCGGCACGTTCGAGCCGGGCATCATGACCGTCGCCGCCGTCTCGGTCGCCGTGGTGCTGCTGTGGGGCGGCGGTCGCGTGATCGCGGGGCCGCTCGAGATCGGTGTGCTCACGGCGGCGGTGCTGTACGTGCGCAACTTCTTCTCACCCCTGCAGGAGGTCGCGTTCTTCCTGAACTCGTACCAGTCCGCCACCGCGGCGCTCGAGAAGGTGTCTGGCGTGCTCGAGGAGGAGCCGACGGTTCCGGATCCGACCGATCCCGTCGACCTGTGGAGCGCGCGCGGCCACGTCCGTTTCGACGAGGTCACCTTCGGCTACACCGAGGGCCGCGTCATCCTACCGAACTTCTCGCTGGACATCCCCGCGGGGCAGACGATCGCCCTCGTCGGCACCACCGGCGCCGGCAAGACGACGCTCGCGAAGCTCGTCTCGCGGTTCTACGACCCGACGAAGGGGGCGGTGACGCTCGACGACGTCGACCTGCGCCGTCTGCACCCGAAGGACCTGCGCCGCGCGATCGTCATGGTCACGCAGGAGGCGTATCTGTTCAGCGGCACCGTGGCCGACAACATCGCCCTCGGCAAGCCGGATGCCACGATGGACGAGATCCGCGCGGCGGCCCGCGCGGTGGGCGCGGACGCGTTCATCTCGAAGCTGCCCGACGGGTACGACACCGACGTGAACAAGCGCGGCGGCCGGGTCTCGGCGGGGCAGCGTCAGCTGATCTCGTTTGCCCGGGCCTTCCTCGCCGATCCGGCGGTGCTGATCCTCGACGAGGCGACGGCGTCGCTGGACATCCCCAGCGAGCGCCTCATCCAGGACGCCCTGCAGACGTTGCTGGCCGACCGCACCGCGATCATCATCGCCCACCGCCTCTCGACGGTGGCGATCGCCGACCGCGTGCTGGTGATGGAGCACGGTCGCATCATCGAGGACGACGCCCCCGCCACCCTCATCGCCGGCACGGGCAAGTTCGCGCAGCTGCACGCCGCGTGGCGGGAGTCGCTGGTCTAGCCCACCCCGTCCGAGCCCGGATGCCACGTCCCGTCGGGGCGTGGCATCCGCCGTCTTTTGGCGCCTCGGACACCGCACGGCCCCCCGTCAGCCAACGCATTCGGACGTGTGCAACGGACTCGGATGCGGCCGTCACCCTGGTCCGAATGTGTTGCACCGGTCCGAATCTCCTCGCGTGCCCGTCCGGATGGGTCCCGCCGGGTGATCCCGCGATCGACGCGGTTCTGACCGCTCGGGGAGGGGGGGGGATTGCGGGCACCGGATCCGGACGCCTGCAACCGATTCGGATGCCGGCGAGCGCGGCGTCCGAATCCGATGTGATCATCCGCATCCGGTGATCGCCGAGATCGTCAGCGCGGCGCCACGCCCACGCCGTTCACCTCGCGAGGTGCAGCCCCTGGGCGATCGCCGTCGTGACCGTGCGTTCCACGCCGGCCCAGTCGCTCACCACGTCGCGATAGCTGAAGCGCAGCACGGTGTAGCCGCGAGCGATCACGTCACGATCGTGGGCGAGGTCACGCTGTCGGTCCTGAGGGGTCGAGTGATAAGCGAAGCCGTCGAGCTGAACGATGAGACGGTCACCGATGAGAACGTCGACGCGGTGCCCCGCGATGAGCACCTGCTGGCGGATCGGCACGCCCCAGGGGGTCAGGCGCACCACGAAGATCGTCTTGAGTCCTGAGTCCGACCGCCCCGTTGCGATGGAGGCCAACCGCTTGGCTGGGGGAGTGCGCCATGACATCTTCGCGACGACATCGGGGTGCAGGCGCTCGTGCCGCAGCGCTGATTCCCACACGACCAGGGCCTGCTCGAACGGGAGACAGCTCGCGACGTGCTCGAGACAATCGGGGATCGACTCGACGAGGTGGTGAGCGGGCAGCGGCACGAGAGGAGCCGACCAGTGCGTGACGATGTCGGCGGGCGGAGCATGGCCGTCACGCTTCACCACGACGTGCAGCGACGCACCGACTCCCTCGGGGATCCACCAACCCCGCAGGGTCGCGGCGCTGATGCACGCGAGCCGGCCGGACGCCCGGGCGGCGCTGACGAGAGCGGTGGGGGCGGTGGTCGTGGCGACCCAGTAGCGCTTGACCCGGTCGACCTCGCCCCGTGTGATGGCTGCGCGCAGTCGACCGGGAGGGATGCCGGCATCCAGGATCTGCTGACGGTGCACGATGCCGCCGCGCGCGGTCACCCACTCGGCGATGTCCATCGGTCCAGCCTGCTCCTCGGAGCGGACGAGGATGCGCCGAAAAAGGGGCAGCTGTGGAGCAGGCAGTGGACCCACCATCAGGGGAGGAATCGCAGCAACTCAACAGAATCGGATGATCGCAGTGGGTGCGGATGATCGAGCCAGCTCGATCCGAATCTGTTGCGCAGATCCGGATCGGTTGCGGCGCAGCGCGGCCCGGGAAACCGCGGCGTCAGGCCTGCACCCGCGGCGTTAGGCCTGCACCCGCGGCGTCAGGCCTGCACCCGCGGCGTCGGGCCTGCACCCGCGTCGTCAGGCCTGCACCCGCGGCGTCAGGCCTGCACCCGCGGCGTCAGGCCTGCACCCGAGGCGTCAGGCCTGCACCCGCGGCCGTCAGACGTGGACGCGCGCGATGACTTCGCCGTACTCCGTCTCACCGACGGGCTCGAAGCCCACACGGCGGAAGAACGCCTCGGGACCGTCGTCGCCGGGCTCGTAGATGACGTCGACGTGGTCCATTCCCCGACCGCGTGCCTCTTCGATCACGGCGGCGATCGCGAAACTGCCCACGCCGCGACCCTGCTCGTCGGCATCGACGTTGATGCGCCACAGGACGGACTGGAAGTGCTCCTCGTGCGCGTCACGGTCGAAATTCGCGCTGACGAAGCCGACGACCTCGTTGCCGTCGAGCACGACGCGCTGCCAGGAGGTCTGGGGGTTGCTGACGGTCGCGGCGATCCCGTAGCTCACCGGCGCGAGGAACTGCTCCTGCCCGGGCTTGAGCGAGAGCGTGTTGACGGCCACGATCGTGGCGGCGGACAGTTCGACGAGACGCAGGTCGGCCATGCGCCCAGGCTAGCGGCACGGCCACCTCGCCCCCAAGATCGCATGCCAGCGCATGCGTCCGCCGGTCAGGAGGCAGGGCGGGGCGGCATCCGAAGTATCTTGATATCAAGACACTTTGCCGTGGTGCGATAGGCTGGCTTACAACCCTGGCCGCCTCTACGGAGAGATCTGACGTGCCCGATTCCACCATCATCTACACGTACACCGACGAGGCGCCGGCTCTCGCCACCGCGTCGTTCCTGCCAATCGTGCAGGCCGTCACGAAGCAGGCGGGCGTCGACGTCGAGACCCGCGACATCTCGCTCGCCGGCCGCATCCTCGCGGCCTTCCCGCAGCGTCTGACCCCCGAGCAGCAGGTGGGCGACGCCCTCGCCGAGCTCGGCGGACTGGCCACACTGCCCGAGGCGAACATCATCAAGCTGCCGAACATCTCGGCATCCATCCCGCAGCTCAAGGCCGCGATCGCCGAGCTCCAGTCGCAGGGGTACGACATCCCCGACTACCCGGACGAGGCGTCGAGCGTCGAGGACAAGGACGTGCGCGCCCGCTACGACCGCATCAAGGGTTCCGCCGTGAACCCGGTCCTGCGCGAGGGCAACAGCGACCGTCGCGCGCCCCTGGCCGTGAAGAACTACGCCAAGAAGCACCCGCACCGCAACAAGTCGTTCGGCGAGGGGTCGAAGACCCGCGTCGCCACCCTCGGCCACGACGACTTCCGCTCGAACGAGAAGTCGGTCGTGCTCGCCGACGACGACGTGCTGGCGATCCAGCACGTGTCGGCCGACGGCGAGACGAAGACGCTGAAAGAGGGCCTGAAGGTCCTTCAGGGCGAGATCGTGGATGCCACGTTCCTCTCGGCCGCGGCTCTGGACGCCTTCCTCGCCGACACGCTCGCGCAGGCGAAGGCCGACGACGTGCTCTACTCGGCGCATCTGAAGGCCACGATGATGAAGGTCAGCGACCCGATCATCTTCGGTCACGTCGTGAAGGCGTTCTTCGCCGACGTCTTCGACCGCTACGGCGACGCGCTCGCGGCCGCGGGCCTCACCCCCAACGACGGTCTGGGCTCGATCCTCTCGGGTCTGGCGAACGTCGAGGGCGGCGACGCGATCGCGGCCGAGATCCACGCGGCGCTCGAGAACGGCCCCCGTCTGTCGTACGTCAACAGCGACAAGGGCATCACCAACCTGCACGTCCCCTCGGACGTCATCGTGGATGCCTCGATGCCCGCGTTGATCCGCAACGGCGGCAAGCTGTGGGGCGCCGACGGGGGCGAGGACGACACCCTCGCCGTCATCCCCGACTCCTCGTACGCCGGTGTCTATCAGGCGACCATCGACGATGTCATCGCTCACGGCCCGCTCGACCCCGCCACCATCGGCTCGGTGCCGAACGTGGGTCTGATGGCTCAGGCGGCCGAAGAATACGGCAGCCACGACAAGACGTTCGAGATCCCCGCGCCCGGACGCGTGCAGGTCGTCGCCTCGAACGGCGACGTGCTGCTCGAGCACGAGGTCGGCACCGGCGACATCTGGCGCGCGACCCAGACCAAAGACGTGGCCGTGCGCGACTGGGTGAAGCTCGCCGTCACCCGCGCCCGCGCCACGGGCGTGCCCGCGGTGTTCTGGCTCGACGAGACGCGCGCGCACGACCGCAACCTCATCGCCAAGGTCAACGAGTACCTCGCCGACCACGACACCGAGGGTCTGACGATCGAGATCCTCGCGCCGGCCGAGGCGACGACGTACTCGCTCGAGCGCATCCGTCGCGGCGAGGACACCATCTCGGTCACCGGCAACGTGCTGCGCGACTACCTCACCGACCTGTTCCCGATCCTCGAGGTCGGCACGAGCGCCAAGATGCTCTCGATCGTCCCGCTGCTCGCGGGTGGCGGCCTGTTCGAGACCGGCGCCGGCGGCTCGGCTCCCAAGCACGTGCAGCAGCTCGTCGAAGAGGACTACCTGCGCTGGGACTCGCTGGGCGAGTTCTTCGCCCTCGCGGCCTCGCTCGAGCACCTCGCCGACACCACGGGCAACGAGCGCGCCCGCGTGCTCGCGCAGACCCTGGACGCCGCGACCGGCACGTTCCTCGAGAACGACAAGTCGCCGGGTCGTGCCCTGGGCACGATCGACAACCGCGGCAGCCACTTCTACCTCGCGCTCTACTGGGCGCAGGAGTTGGCGACGCAGACGACGGATGCCGACCTGGCCCAGGTCTTCGCCCCGGTCGCCGAGAAGCTGCAGGCCGCGGAGCAGACGATCGTCGCCGAGCTCAACGCCGTCCAGGGCCACCGCGCCGAGATCGGCGGGTACTACCGCCCGAACACGGAGCTCGTCGAGAAGGTCATGCGCCCCTCGGCGACGCTGAACGCCGTGGTCGACGCCCTGCGCTGAGCCCGAGACCCGAAAGGGGCGGATGCCACACGGCATCCGCCCCTTTGTTTCGTGCGCGCGCCCGCCCCGTCGTCGGACGACGTGCGTCCTTCGTCGTTGAGTTGCGGCGTCTGCCCGCGGGCGTGGGCGTTCCGCGTGCATATGGCGCAAGTCAGCGACGGACGAGTGCGAGGGTTCGGCTCACTTCGGCGTCGAGTACGGGGCGGCGGGGCGGAGGCCGGGCGGACGGATGCGCGGAGACGAGAAGAGGGGCGGATGCCGAATGGCATCCGCCCCTCACAAGGGTCCCGGTTCAGTAGTGGACCGAGACCTCGGTGCCGCGGTAGGCCCACTCGTACAGTTCCTTGGCCTGCGGGATCGTCATGTTGATGCAGCCGTGGCTCATCGGCGTCCCGAAGTTGTTGTGCCAGTACGTGCCGTGGAAGCCCTCGTCGCCGTTGAAGTACGCGACCCAGGGGACGTCCTTGGTGCAGTAGTCGTAGCCGGGCACGCAGCCCATGTCCTGCATCTCGGTCTTCCATCCGATGCGGAAGTTGCCCGTGTGGGTGGCGAAATCGCCCGCACCCGACGAGATCGTGTACGAGCGGTAGACCTGACCGTTCTGCCAGAGCGTCGTGGTCTGGGTGCTCAGGTTGACGTCGATGCGTCGCTCGGTCTTGGTGGTGGCGAAGGCGGTCTCGGCGACGTCGAGCGCGTAGCGCCCGTTGCCGTCGGCGAGCTGCGCCGCGAACGCGGCCGCGATGCCGCTGGTGTCGCCGAGGGTGCGACCGGTCTGTCCGTCGGCGAGGGCCTTGATGACCTCGCCACCGGAGTCGACGATGAGATCCGCGTCGACCGCGGCACGGTCGACCGCCGCCGGCAGGCCCTGCACGGCGGCGGCGATCGCCGTCTCGTCGGCGGAGATCGCGAAGTCGCCCCGACCGTCGGGCGTGACGGTCAGCCACGAGGCCGCGGTGGCGCGGTCGACGGGAACGGTGCGCTCGTCGCCGACGTAGAAGCCGGCGGAGTCCAGGATGCCGTTGAGAGTCGCCACGGCGGCGTCGGCCTCTGCGGTCGAGACGGTGGCCTCGACGGGGACGAGGCCGGCCTCGACGGTGGTCGCGGCGGTGCCGGCGTCGAAGGCCGTCTGCAGCGCGGCCGTGACGGCGGTGGTGTCGATGCCCTCACCCGCCTGCGCGGGGGTGGTGACGTAGGCCTGCGAGCCGGCGTCGTATGCCAGGGTCGCGTCGACGGGGGCCCGGTAGGCGCCGGGGGCCTTGGCGCTCAGCGCGGCGGCTGCTTCGGCGGCGTCGATCTGCACGGACACCCCGGTGCCCTCGGGGAACCAGGCGGCGGGCTTCCACATCGGGTTGTCGGAGAAGGCCTTGCCGGCGAGGGCGGCGGCATCGACGGTCGCACCGAGCTCGGCTCCGGTGACGGTGACGTCGCCCGCGGGGCTGTCGACCGTGATCGTGGTGTCGGCCAGGCGGGTCGAGATGGCCTGCGCGGCCGCGCCGGCGGTGAGGCCACCGATCTGCACACCGGCCACCGACGCGCCCGGGGCGATGAGCACGAGCGAGGCCGCGATGAGGGCCACGGCCGTGGCGCCGGCGGGGATGCCGATCCACAGGCCGGAGCGGTTCTTGCGCGGTGCGGGCTCGACGGGAGCCCAGGCGTAGGTCGCGCCGTCGGTGACAGGTGCGCCGTCGGTCATGGTCAAACCCCCCAGAAGTCAGTCTTCCCATGCTAAGCATGCTTCTTCTCGGAGACGAGCTGATTTCATCACGGTCACATCACGCCGGAGGGGCGAAGACCTTACCCGGATTCAGGATGCCGAGGGGATCGAACACGCGCGCGACGTCGCGCTGCAGCTGCCACTGGTCGTCCCCGAGCTCGTCGGCGAGCCAGCGTCGCTTGAGCACGCCGATGCCGTGCTCTCCGGTCAAGGTTCCGCCCAGGCGCAGAGCGGCGCGGAACAGTTCCTCGGCCGCCTCCCACACCACGTCCGGCACCTCGGGGCCCTCAAACACGAAGTTCGGGTGCAGGTTGCCGTCGCCGGCGTGCGCCACCGTGGGGATGACGAGACCGAATCTCTGCTCGATCCGGGCGATCTCGTCGAACATGTCGGGCAGGGCGCTGCGCGGCACCGAGACGTCCTCGATGAGGGTCGTGCCGAGGGTCTCCATGGCCGGGTGCATGGCGCGGCGGATGGCGAGCAGCTTCTCGCCCGCGACGGCGTCGGCGGCCACCGCGACGACGCCCCCGGCCGCGCGCAGGACATCCGCGATGGACGCGGCCTCGTCCGCGGCGGTGGGACCGTCGGTCTGGACGGTGAGCTGTGCGGCGTGCGCCGCGGGGACCGGCAGATTGAGCAGGCGGTGCACCGCGGCGAGGCTGGTGGCATCCATCAGCTCCATGATCGCGGGCTGGATACCGGACGCCGTGACGGCCGCCGATGCGACGGCAGCCTCCCGGACACCGGCGAACAGGGCGGTCAACGTGACGCGCTCGCCCTCGACGGCGCGGCGGAGCTTGAGGGTCGCTCCCACGACGACGCCGAGCGTGCCCTCGGAACCGATGACGAGCGAGGTCAGGTCCAGCCCGGTCACGCCCTTGACGCTGCGATGGCCGAGGTGCAGAAGGCGCCCGTCGGCGAGGACGAGATCGACGCCGAGCACCGCATCGCGCACCACGCCGTACTTGGCGCAGAGCAGTCCGCCGGCGCCGGTGGCGATGTTGCCGCCGACGGTCGAGACCGCGCGGCTGGCCGGGTCGGGTGCCCACCACACGCCGTGCGGGGCGAGCTGCGCGTTCAAATCGGCGTTGAGGATGCCGGGCTCGACGACCGCGAGCAGATCGTCGGGACGCACCTCGAGCAGACGGTCCAGGGCGCGAAGCGACAGGCTGATCTCGCCGCCGCCGGTGTTCGCGCCTCCGGCGAGGCCGGTGCCCGCTCCGCGCGGGACCACCGGGGTGCGGGTGGCCGTGGCGACGCGCATGACCGCTTGGACATCGGCGATGGATGCCGCGTGCACGACCGCGATGGGAAGTCCCTCGGCCGCGTGGCCCGACTTGTCGGCCCGCGCGGCGTCGAGGGCCGCAGGCGAGGTGTCGACGCGCTCGCCGAGCTCGGCCCGGAGAAGCGCGAGTGTCCGGTCAGCCGCAGCCCGGGAGCGCGCAGACGGCGTGGACTCCGCCGTCCCGTCAGGCGTCATGCCAGGCGCCGTCGGCCGTTCAGCGCGCCCAGGACGACGGCGATGATCGCGAAGACGAGGCCGATCCAGGCCTGCCCCATGCTCCACCAGGCCACCGTCGCCGCGGCGAAGACGAAGAGTTCGACGAGGGCGCGCACGAACGGGTGCACGGCGAGGACGGCGCGCGGCGAGACGAAGAGAGCCCACACCAGGATCGCCAGGGCGGGGGCGCCGATGCCCGCCACGATGTTCCAGGGGAACGGCCAGGCCAGGAAACCCCAGACCGCAAGGGTCACGAAGGCGAACAGGCCGCAGACGACGCTGCCGATCTCCAACGCCGACGGCCGAGGGCGCATGCCGGGAGCGAGAGGCGCCTGGGCGCGGACGTTGCGGGAATCGGTCACCCCGCTATTTTACGCGGGCCTCGAGCCGTGGCATCCGCGATCCCTCGGCGTCGAGCCGCCCGCGGCGCGATCGAGGTCCCTAGTGAAGGGAACGGACCCGCACGGACCTGGTGGCCTCGACGAGCTCGGCACCTCCATGTCGGGCGGAACCTGTGGAGGAACGGTGGATGCCGAGACACGCGGGGTCGCCGGCCCCATCCGGAGTCGATACGAGGAGGGGGAACGAAACGGAGGGAGCGCGGTGCGCTCCCTCCGTCCATCGCGCGGGTGGGGAATCAGCCGACCTTGGTGAGCGACCAGCGCTGGTTGGCGCTGTTCGCGGAGGGCCACTGGATGATCTTGGCGCCGTTGGCCGTCGATGCGCCGCTGACGTCGAGAACCTTGCCGCTCGCCCGGTTCGTGATGGTCACGGTGCCGTCGCTCTGGTTCGTCACCGTCCATTGCTGGCTCGTGCGCCCGGCATCCGTCGTCTGGACGATCTGCGCCCCGTCGGCCATCGATGAACCCGAGACCTCGAGAACCTTCCCGCTGTTGCGGTTGACGATCTTGACGGCGCCGTTGCCGGCGTCGGTGAACCGCCACTGCTGGTTCGACGTCGCGCGGTACTCCCACTGGAGCGCTTGGGCGCCGTCGGCGGTCGAGGCCGACGCAATGTCGATCGCGCGGTTGCTGCTCTGGCTCGAGATCTCGAACTGCGCAGCGGAATCGAGCGACACGGAGATCGAGGAGATTTGGTCGTTGTTGCCGGTCTGACGCAGGTCGTTGTTCGTGCTCGTGAACGTCCACGCCGTCCCGGTGAGGTTGTCGTCGGCGTAGCCGGTGACGTTGTATCCCGGGGGAACGACGATCGACGAGATCGCGTCGTTTGCCATGCCCTTCGCCTGCAGTTGGGCGATGGTGTAGCGGCCGAGACCGAGCGCCGCGCTGGCGCCGGAGCCGTTCGTGTCGGCGTAGACGGTCGGCAGATTCGGCTCGGGCGCATTCAGCGCCGCACCGTCGAACGGCACGACGATCACCTTGCTGCCGTGGCCGTCGTTACCGTTCTCCTGGTTCTTCTCGACGTCGACCACGGCGAAGGTCATCGCTTTCGGCACCCCGTTCTCGAGGTACATCGAGGGGCGCTCGAGCTTGGCCCAATGGTTCTTCGTGCCGTCGGTGTACGTGGTGAAGTCGACGTTCGCGTCGTAGGCGACGCCGGGCTGCAGCGTCCATCCGGTGGCGCCGTCGGTCGAGGTGTAGTGGTAGGCCTTCTTCGCCGACCACGAATTGAAGATGACGTGGTACAGACCGCCGCTGTACCAGATCAGGGGGTCTTCCATGTCGTCGGTGGGGCTGCCCGCGATGGAGGAGAACAGGGGCGGGTTCTGCACCGTGTAGGGGCCGACCACGTTATCGGCCACGGCCGTCTGGAAGCCATTGACGATGGCGTGGTATTTGCCGTCAGGGCCGAGGATCGTGCGGAAGTTGCCGCCGGTGTTGAAGGTGCTCGAGTAGGGTCCGGATGCCACCTGCACCTGGCCCTGCGGGGTCCAGGGTCCGTTGAGCGAGGGCGATGTGAAGACGCGGGCGTCGGAGAACCCGCTGATGGTGACGGCGTAAGTCCCGTCCTTCAGCTGCACGGGAGTCACGTTGTGGCCGTGTCCGCCGTCGACGTCGGGCCACATCAAGCCCTGGTCGGTGTAAGGGCCGTAGAGATTGTCGCTGACCGCGGAGACGGCGTACGAGTCGTAGCGCCAGGCCTCGTGGCCTTCGGATTCCGGCCAGCGGCTGGCGAACATGTGGTATTTGCCGTCGGAGCCCTTGATGATCCCGCCGTCCCAGTAGACCCAGTTCGCGAGCGTCTTGTCCTCCAGGCCGTTCGACTGATCGCGCGGGCCGACCGTGGCCGCGCCCCACGCCGTCGACGAGAGGGAGCCGACGATCGGGGTGGGCTTGATGTAGGTCAGGAACTGCGTCGCGGCGGCGGCGCCGTTCAGGGGGACGATGGCGACCAGGGCGACTGCTGCTGCGGCCAGGGACGCGGCGACTCTTGTTCTCGTCTTCACAAGGCACTCCTCATTGAGCGTTGTCAGCACCGAGCCTCGAGCCGGTGCGCACCGGGGTGGGGCCCTACGGGGGACCAGGTGCGTGCCCAGAACACCACACGCCAGCCGCGTAGTCAATGATTCATTAGATCTCTGGTGGGTATCTCGTCACGGCGCGTGATGCTCGGAGGTCCGTCCACGCCCGTTGTCGCGAAAGTGATAACGACTACCGGTCTGATTCATCAGATGATACAATACCGCCACCACCCCAAATGCGGATCACCGCCGACCCGCGCGGAGCACCTCGTGCGCGCGACGACGTGGTTCCCGCCGGACGCAAGGAAGCCTACGGTGCCCCACTCCCTCCGCCCTCATCCCTCCTCCCGCTTCGTCGCGACGGGCGTCGTCGTCGCGGCGCTACTCGCGCCCGGCGCCCTCGCGCTCCCCGCGCACGGCGAACCCGCGACCCCCGCGTCGAACGTGCTCGTGCATTACGACATGTCGCACGACGGTTCGCGTCTGATCGACGTCTCGGGTCGAGGCAAGGACGCCACCATTCGAGGGGGAAGCGCCGGATTCGCTCAGCGCGACGGGGATGACGTACTCACCTTCGACGGATCCACCTTCGTTGAACTACCGAATTTCGTCGGCGACGAGAAATCGGTCGTCGTCCAGCTGCGGTACACTGACGGTTCGCGCAACAACGAGAGTCTGTTCTCGTTCGGCACGACCAGCGACAAGGACTACCTGCGCTTCCACCCCGACGTCGACGGGCGGTACATGTGGGAGGCGAAGCAGGGGGATTGGTACGGGAAGAGCGGGGGCGCCACAGCCGTCGGCGAGGACGGGTGGTCCACGGCATCCGCGGTCCTTCGCTCGGATTCCACCGCTGACCTGGTAATGAATGGCGTGCTCGACGCGAACATCGCCACCGGCACGACGGTCGATCACTTCGCAGGCATCAACGGCGACGGCGTCGCGGGGTACCTCGGCCGCCCGGTCTGGAACGGAGACCCGTCGTTCACCGGCACGCTGACCGACGTGCTCGTCTACGCGATCCCGGCATCCGACGCCCCCGCGAGCACCCGCACCAAGGTCATCTCGACCTCGTTCCCGGCGAAGTCCGAGGGGAGCGGGTGGTGGCGAAGCTCGATGGTCACCGGCAACGGAGAGAATGGAGCCCTGGTGGCGGGCAATCCGGTCAGCGACACGCTGATCTACCAGAACATCGCGTTCAATATGCCCAATAATCAGGGACGCACGACGCCGGACCTGACGCAGTACCTCGACGGTTACCGACAGGACCTCGTCGCCGGACGCACCGTTCCCGGCGATCCGCCGGGCTGGGGGCTCCAGTACGACTACGGATTCCATCCCGGTAACCAGCTCTCGCTGCAGGTTCCCGGCGCGGGCGTGCCCTCGGACCACTATCGCTGGACCGATTACCGCACCGGTGAGGTCGGTGTGAACTACACCGATGCCTCGGGCGGAGCATGGGAGCGCCGCACGTTCACCTCGCGGGCCGACAACGTCGTCGTCACCCACCTGACGAAGTCGTCGACGGGCGAAGCGATCGACCTCGACCTCGACCTCACGAGCATCGACGACATGGCGGTCGAGGGTGGCTCGCTAGACGACAATCTGCGTTACAAGCAGTTCGCCGCGGGTGACGGAAGCTTCATCGGTCAGGTCGCCCATTACCCCTCCTATGACGGAAGCGAACTCGCGCAGGCCGGCTACGCCGGAGTCACCCAGATCATCACCAAGGGCGGCACGAAGTCGGTCCGAGAGACGGATGCCACCGGCGCCCGCGCCGTGGCGGGATCGCACCTCTACGGTGTCGACATCCGTGACGCCGATGAGGTCTTCCTCGTCACTCGCTCCGACCGCGACGTGGCGATGGGCACATGGGACGCGTTCGCGACGCAGACGGAGTTCCCGCTCGTCGACGATCTGCTCGCCGGGACGCAGTCCGTCGCGGAGAAGGCGGAGTACCAGGGTGCAGGCGGCCTGGACTACGCGAAGATCCTCGCCCCGCACGCCGCCCTGCACGGCGCCGAGTTCGACGCGGTCTCGCTCGAGCTGCCCGGCGCCGGCAGTGACCAGGCGCTCACCAATGAGCAACTGATCGCCAAGCAGAAGGACTCGCCCGACGAGCTCAACAGCGCAATGATCGAGCGCGCCTTCACCGCCGGCCGGTACGCCACCATCAGCTCGAGCGGCTTCAGCGCGCCCCGTTTGGGTGGCATGTGGATCGGTGCATGGAACCCCCTGTGGCAGGGCGACTGGACCACGGACGCGAACGTCAACCTGCAGATCGCCGGGGCGAACATCGGAGCTCTTCCCTCGGAGATGGACGGCTTCATCAACCTGATCCTGCGCATCGCGCCGGACTGGGAAACCAACGCCGCGAAGATCTACGGCATGCAGGACGCCCTGCTGGCGCCCCCGCGCACCGACGCCGACTCGGGTGTTCTCAACCACTTCGGCGGCTGGTATCCATTCCAGTACTGGAACGCCGGGGCGAGCTGGCTGTTGCTACCGGCCTACGAGTACTGGCTCGTGCACGGCGACGTCGAAGTGCCTCTGGCATCCGACATCGACGTGGCGAAGCTGAGGTCCGTGCTCAGCCCGACGGCGACCGACCTCACCGATGCCGAGATCGATGCCATCACGGCGCGCGGCACGCTGCGGCTCGAAGAGGACCTGCTGCTGCCCCTGCTGCGCAAGCAGGCCAACTTCTGGGAACAGATGGTCGACCCGCAGTACTACGAGACGGCGGCAGGGGAGGCCGCCTACACGCCCGGCAAGACGTCCCTGGCCGATGGCGAGCATTACCTGCTGCTTCCCTGTTACTCGCCCGAGAACGGACCCGCCGGTGCGTCGAGCCCCGTCGCGATCAACTGCTCGATGGACATCGGCGCCGCTCGCGATGGACTGCGCATGACGATGGAGATCGAGAAGGCCCTCGGCGTCGAGACCCCCGGTGGTAAGTGGCAGAAGCTCTCGGACGCCCTGCCGCCTGTACGCTACGACGCCGCCACCGGTGCGCTCAAAGAGTGGTCCCTCGACCGCTATGGCGAGCAGCACGCCCACCGTCACGTGAGCCAGGCGTACTTCGCGTGGCCCGCGCACGACACGCAGAGCGACCCCGAGATGGCCGCGGGGCTGGACAAGACCGTCGAGCTGCGCAAGGCGACGGCCGGGGACAAGAGTTCGGGACACGGCTGGTTGCACATGGCGCTGATCGACGCGCGTCTGAAGAACGGGGCGGGCGTCACCGACGCTCTGCACGCGCTGCTCGGCCGGAACGCTTACTACGCCAGCTTCACGACCAATCACAACGTCACCGGCGACTCGGCCTATGTGACCGACATCGTCAACACCGTCCCCGCGGTGTTGTTGGAGTCGCTGGTGTACTCCGACCGCGGTGAGATCCAGATCCTGCCTGCTGTGCCGGACGGGATGGACGAAGGGACGTTATCCGGCTCGCTCGCTCGATCGCGCGCCGAGGTCTCGGAACTGTCGTGGAGCGTACCCAAGGGCACGGCGACGGCCGTGATCCGCTCGGACGCCGACCAGACGATCGCCCTGTCCAGCGGACAGAAGTGGAAGTCGGTCATCGTCGACGGCCGGACGTACACGAACACGGGTTCGCCTGTCGAGGTCGAGATGGCGGCGGGGCAGAGCGTGACGGCCGTGTTCACCCTGGGTGAGCCCACGACGCCGACGCCGACCGCGACGCCGACCGCGACGCCGACCGCGACGCCGACCGCGACGCCGACGCCCACCGCGACGCCGACCGCGACGCCGACGCCCACCGCGACGCCGACCGCGACGCCGACGCCCACCGCGACGCCGACCGCGACGCCCACCGCGACGCCGACCGCGACGCCCACCGCGACGCCGACCGCGACGCCGGCGCCCACCGGCACGTCGGAGCCGACGGTCCCGCCGACCACCGCTCCGACCGCGAGTACTCAACCCACCAGGATGCCGACGGTTCCGCGAGCGACGCTCTCGAGTGCGAACGTGGAACGCGGTGCAGTGGTGCGCGTCGAGGTCACGGGCCTCACCGCGGGTGAGCAGGTGCGTGCCGAATTGCGCAGCACCCCGATCGTCATCAGCGGCATCCCCGCGGCTGATTCGGCGGGCCGCGTCGCGTTCGATGTACGCATTCCCGCCTCGCTCGAGACGGGTGCGCACACCATCGTGGTGTTCCGTTCCGACGGGAGTGAGCTGGTGCGCCTCCCGCTGACCGTGTTCGCGGCGGGCACCCTCGCCGCCACCGGAGCGCAGGTTCCGCTCGGTCTCGGTCTGGCGGGAGCGACCCTCTTGACAGCGGGCGCAGCCGCGTGGGCCCTGCGCCGACCCCGCCGACAGGCGCGCTGAACGAAGAAACGGGAGCGGTGACACCCCTCGGGGTGCGACCGCTCCCGTTTCTGCGTCCCCTCGCGAACACGTTCGTGACGTGAGAGCGAGAAGGCGAAGGGAGGCCGGCGCGGGGATCCGTCCGTCCGTCGACCTCGCGCCAGAGCGGGGACCCACATTCGAGGAGCGCTCACCGGATGTGACGTCTTCGTCCCTCCCCGACCGTCCCGGCCCACGATCCTGCTCCGGTGTGCCAGCCCGTGGGTGAGGGTTCCTGCCGGGCGTCGGTCGCCTCGTCAGCCCCCCAGCCCGGGGTCACGTGAGACGAGGCCGCGTCGGCGAGCCCGAAGTCCCTGTTGACGGCTCCGGAGGGAGGGGCGGGAGTGCCGAGATCGGCTCGTCGACCGCGGCTCGTCCCGCTCCGGGCACGCCCGAGGACGGCATGCGATTTCGGCCGAACGGGAGCACGCCTCGGCGGGCGCGGTCACCGCTTCCAGGTCCGGTCCCGGCCCCGCGGGCCCGGACCCGGCGACGACCGCGCGCCGGAGCGTGATCGCGGACTCCGTGTCCGCTGTGGACGGCGGCGTGGATGCCGTCCCTCCACCCCCGGAGAGGCGATCGGTCCTGCGGGCGAGGAGCCGCCGGTCGGGTCGAGAAAAGGCCGGGTGCGCGAAGCGCACCCGGCCTCCGTCCGGCCGATGTCGGCTCAGCCCTTCACTGCACCGACGGTCTGTCCGCGCACCAGGAACCGCTGCGCGCCGACGAACACGATCAGCAGGGGGATCATCGAGATCACGGTCGCCAGAGCCAGTTGCGGCATATAGAGCTTCACGTCGAGACCGGCAGCGACGGTGGCGTTGAACAGGGGACTCGCCCCGATGAGCTCCTGGATGCCGATCGAGATCGTCTTGTTCTGCTGGTTGGAGGTCAGCAGAGCCAGCGGCAGGAAGAAGTTCGTCCAGTTCGCCACGAACGAGAAGAACGCCACGAGTGCGATCGCCTGCTTGGAGATGGGCAGACCGATCTTGAAGAAGATCGCCAGTTCCCCCAGCCCGTCGATGCGTGCGGCCTCGACGAGCTCGGGGGGCATTGTCGTCATGAAGTGGATATAGCTCAGGTAGACCCCGAACGGGAAGAAGCCCATGATGACCGCCACCGGCCAGAGCTGACCGACAGCGCCGATCGCGTTCACTTCGAGGAACAGGGGGATGACGAGCACCGTGTTCGGCATGACCATCGCAAGCAGTGTCGCGAACAGCCAGGTCTTGCGCCACCGGAAGCGCAGCCGGGCGAGCGCGTAGCCCGCCGGGAGAGCCGCAGCCAGAGCCAGGATGCCGCCGGATACAGCCAGGATGAGGGAGTTGCCGATCCATCGCTGGAACAGCCCACCGCCGGAGGGCCCGAAACCGGTGATCTGCGACCAGCTGTAGACGGCGTGATCCCATGACAAGCCGCCGAGTCCGAGGAAACCGTCGGTGCCCGCGGCGACGTTGTTCTGATCGCGGAATGCCATGGCGATGAAACCGACGATCGGAATGACGAACATCGCTGCGACCGCGAGCATCACCGTGACGCGGGAGATGCGCCCCACGCTCCAGCGAGCCGTCGAAGCTTTTCGATCGGACGGGGTACGGGTTGCGACGCTCACTTGGACTTCTCCTCTTCGCCGAACAGGCCGCTCTTGAACACGATGAACATCCCGATTGCGAGGGTGATCACCAGGAGGATGATCGACATGGCCGCGGCGGCGGGGAAGTTGCGGTTGGTGAACGCGAATGCATACCCGAGTTGGGTCGGCGCCCACTCGGCATCCACCGATCCGGACGAGATCTGACGCAGCAGGTAGGGCTCGAGGAAAAGCTGGAAGCCGTACGCCAGGTTCATGAGCGCGGCGTATCCGATCCACGGGCGGATGAGGGGGAGCTTGATCTGCCACGCGAGCTGCCAGGAGTTGGCGCCGTCGATCTTGGCGGCCTCGAAGACTTCTTCGGCGATGCCGTTGAGGCCGCCGTTGACGATCACGATCCAGGTGCCGACGCCCTGGAAGAAGAGCATCGCCGTGAGGATCCAGGGGAGGTTCTCGGTCGTCGTGACTTCTTTGAGGTTGGTGACGCCCATTCCCTGCCACAGGAACGCGATCGGGGAGATCGAGGGGTTGAGCAGATAGACCCAGAGGACGAAGTTCGCGATGCCGGCGAGGGCGCCGGGGAGGAAGTAGATGAAGCGCATGGCGCCGCCGAAGCGGCCGGGGCTGGCGTGCACGAGGAGGGCGAGCCCGACGATGCCGACGATCATGAGCGGAAGCCACACGATCATGACCGTGAAGATGTTGACGAATGTGTCGATGAATCGAAAGTCGGCGAAGGCCGTGACGTAGGCGTCGATGCCGCCGAACCCGGTTTTGGGATTGACCATCGTCGGCGCCTTCTGCAGAGAGATCCACAAGGCATATCCGATGGGGATGGCGGCGGCGACGAGGAACAGGACCGCGTACGGAGCCATGAGGATCCACGCGCCTCTCGCCTCGACACGGTGGGGAGCGCGCCGACGGCCGCCGGGAGCGGGGGACGTTCTGCGAGCGCTGCGCCGACGTGCGGCGGTTGTCAGCGTCTCTGTCGCGGTGATGGTCATGACATCCTTCGAGGGAGGGAGAAGAGCCGAGGTGAGGGTGCCCGGATGGATCCGGGCACCCTCACCGATGGGGTCACTGAACGGTGTAGCCGACCGACTTGGCCTGATTGACCAGCTCGTCGCCGAACTTCTTGATCGCATCCGGGACGCTGCCGCCAGAGATCAGCGTCGGGCTGACCGTCTCGGTCCACACCGAGCCTGTGTCGTAGAGCATGTACGAGTACGGCTGAACGTCGCCCAGGGCGGACTTGAACGCTGCCTGCGTGGTCGGGATGTCGGCGAAGTACCCGTCAGTCTTCAGCTTGGCCAGCCAGGCGTCCTGGACGGGGCCGTAACCGGGCAGGCCGGTGCTGAGGTCCACCTGCCAGCGGGGGTCGGTCGCGACGAACTTCATGAATGTCAGGGTGTTCTCGAGCTCCTTGCCCGTGATGTGCGAGGACGCGCCCCACAGGCCGCCGCCCTCGTTACCGGTCGAAGGCTTCGACTCGCCCTTCCACGGCAGTGGAGCCGCCGCCGTCATCTGGCCGGCCGGGATCTTCCAGGTGTCGCGGAAGAGATAGTTGCCCCACCACGCCGCACCGGGGCTCATCACCAGGTTCTGACCCTCGGCCGCGGCGTCGCCATCGAAGATCCCCTGCGTGCTGAGCGCCTTGCCTTTGTACATCTTGTCGAGCAGGTCGGTGGCGCGAGTACAGGTCGCGTCGTTCAGGTCGATGTGCGCTTCGCTCTCGGAGATGCGGTCGTTCGTCGGGCAGCCCGACGCCTGCAGGTACCGGTTGATGGCGTAGGCGTCGCCGAGGAAGCCGCTGATCTTGCCGGGGTGCTCGGCGGCGATCTTCACGGCGAGGTCGCCGTACTCCTCCCAGGTGGTGGGCACGGTGTAGCCGTTCTCGTCGAAGAACGCCTTGTTGTACCAGAACACGTCGGGGGCGGCGTCGTTGCGGAGGCAGCGGATCTTGCCGTCGATGTTGCAGAACGACAGGACAGCGGGGTCGTATCCCTTGATGGTGTCGGCCATGATGTCGGTGAGGTCGGCCGCGTAGTTGCTGGTCGAGTTCGTCGCCCAGGCGATGTCGTCGTTGGACGGGAAGAAGATCGCGTCGGGCCAGCCCGAGCCGGCGGCGTCGAAGTTCGCGAAAGACTGCTTGACCGTCTTGCCGCCGACGGTGCCATCGATCTGGACCACGTCGATCGGGATGTCGGGGTAGGCCTTCTGAAAGGCTTCCGCGGCCGGCACACGGGGAGGGTCGACCCATACCGTGATTTTCCCGCCCGAGTCCGTCTGCGCCTGCGGCGCGTTCCCGCCCGCGTCGCCGGAACAGCCCGCGAGGGCGAGTGAGGCGATGGCGAGGCCCACGCCCGCGGCGAGGATCCGATTCGTCTTCATTGACACTCCTTCGTGTGAGACACCGTCTGCACGAACCGTGCAGTTCTCTTTGTGGTGCAACGACCGGCATCCTCGGGTCACGAGGCGGGTATGCGGTCATGCGATTGCCGTGCTGTAGTCACGATACATCGGATGATGCCTCGGGGTAAGGAAATTTTCGCCGGGACCACTGATGTGACTCAGGAAGCGTCCCTAGCGTCACGAATCCAATGACTGACTATGTTTTTCGGACGCATGACGGTCGTTACCAAAACGTCGACCTTCGCGCGAATCCGTGTTAGGCTACCGCTAAACATTCGATGAATATGGGCTGAGGTGCAAAGTTGCCCCCAGCTCGACCGCTTCTGCATCCTCCTGAGGAGTTCTCATGCTCGCTGCCGTCTACACCGGCGAACGCACCTTCGAGACGACGACCGTCGATGCGACTCCGGTCGGCGCCGACGAGGTGCGCATCGCTGTGCGATACGTCGGGCTGTGCGGAACCGACCTCCACATCTTTCACGGCCATATGGATGCCCGCGTGGCGATCCCCGCCGTCGTCGGCCACGAGATGAGCGGTGTCGTCAGCGAGGTCGGCAGCGCCGTCTCCGACTGGCGCCCGGGTGACGTGGTGACCGTGATGCCGCTGAAGTGGGACGGGACCTGCCCCGCATGCCTGGCCGGCAACTCCCACATCTGTCAGAACCTGAAGTTCGTGGGCATCGACACTCCCGGCGCTCTGCAGGGCGAGTGGGTCGTGCCCGCATCGCTGCTCGTGCGCGTGCCCGACGACATGGCGCTCGCCCACGCCGCGCTGGTCGAGCCCGTCGCCGTTGCTGTGCACGATGTGCGCCGGTCCGAACTCACGGCAGGCCAGAAGGCCGTCGTGATCGGCGCCGGTCCCATCGGCGTCCTCATCGCCTCGGTCGCTCGCGCGGTGGGCGCGGAGGTCGCGATCGTCGAACTGGACGCGGGGCGGCGATCCTTCGCCGACGATCTTGGTCTTACCACCATCGACCCGCGTGCCGTCGACGCGGCATCCTGGGTCGAAGAGTGGACGGGCGGCGCCGGCGCCGACGTCGTCTTCGAGGTCGCCGGTGCAGCCAGCGCTGTTCTGAGCGCGACGTCCTTCGCTAAGGTCCGCGGCACGATCGTGGTGGTGGCGATCCACCCCGAGCCCCGCCCGATCGACCTGCAGCGAGTCTTCTGGCGCGAGTTGCGCATCCTCGGTGCGCGTGTGTATCAACGCACCGACTTCGAAGAGGCCGTCCGCCTCGTCGCGGCGGGCGCCGTGCCCACCGACGCTCTCATCTCGGGCATCGTGCCGTTGAGCTCGGTGCAAGAGGCCTTCGAGACCCTCGAGGGTGGTCGCGCACTCAAGCTGCTCGTCGACGTGGCGGGAGACCGCGCATGACCGGTCCGTTCGACCTCACCGGTCGCACTGCCATGGTGACCGGGGCCAGCCGTGGCATCGGCTTCGCCATGGCCGTCGCGCTCGCCGAGGCCGGCGCCGACATCATCGGGGCCTCGGCGTCGATGGATCCGTCGGGGTCGGCTGTTCAGGATGCCGTGAGCGCCGCCGGGCGACGCTTTCGCGGTCATCGGGTGGACTTCGCCGACGGCGATGCTGTCTCCCGCTTCGCCGATCACGCCGTCGCCGAAGGTCCCGTGGACATCCTCGTGAACAACGCCGGCACCATCGAGCGCGCACCCGCCGCGGAGCATCCGTTGGCGTCCTTCGAGCGCGTCCTGCAGATCAACCTCACAAGCCAGTTCGTGCTGAGCCAGATAGTCGGCCGCCGGATGCTCGAGAACGGGCGGGGCCGTATCATCTTCACCGCCTCGTTGCTGTCGTTCCAGGGTGGGATCACTGTTCCGGGATACACCGCCGCGAAGTCGGGCGTCGCGGGCCTCGTGCGCGCGCTGTCGAACGAGTGGGCGGGGCACGGCGTGACGGTCAATGCGATCGCGCCCGGCTACATCGCCACCGACAACACGCAGGCGCTGCAGGACGACGAGAACCGCTCTCGCGCGATCCTGGAACGGATTCCTGCGGGCCGGTGGGGTCAGGCCGAAGACCTGGGCGGAGCGACGGTCTTCCTCGCCTCGGACGCAGCGCAGTACGTCACGGGCGCGATCCTCCCGGTCGACGGCGGTTGGCTCGGTCGATGACTCTCTCCCTCGGCCCCCTCCTGCCGGTGCTCATTCTCGACGACGTCGAGTCCGCCCGCTCCCTCGCGGAAGCATTGCGCGACGGGGGCATCTCGCAGGCCGAAGTGACGTTGCGCACACCTGCTGCTCTCGACGCGCTCAGAGTGATGGCGTCGGTCGGCGATCTCACCGTGGGCGCGGGAACGGTGCTCACGTGCGAACAGGCCGACGCGTCCGTCGAGGCGGGAGCGAGCTTCCTCGTGAGCCCGGGCTGGGACCCCGCGTTGGCAGCGTACGCCGGTGAGCTGGGCGTCCCGCTGATCCCCGGCGTCGCGACGCCCAGCGAGGCGCTGGCGGCCCGCGCCGCAGGCTGCTCGCAGCTCAAGGTGTTCCCCATCTCGACCCTCGGCGGCGTCGCCTTCATCGACGCGCTCGCCGCCGTGTTCCCCGACGTGACATTCGTCCCCTCCGGGGGGATCCGACCTGAGCACGCGCGCGAGTACCTCTCATGTCCTAGCGTCGAGACGATCTGCGGAAGCTGGATGGCACCGCGCGCCCTGGTGGCCGCGGGCGATTTCGCCGCTGTGACGGCGGCCAGTCGCGCCGCGGTGGAGGCGATCGCGTGAGCGGAGTCTTCACCTTCGGAGAGACGATGGGCCTCGTCAGAGCGGACTCCGGTCCGTGGGAGACCGCGCACCGCGCATCGGTCGGCATAGGCGGAGCCGACAGCAACGTGGCCATCGGTCTTGCTCGTCTCGGCATTCGCGCGAGCTGGCTGGGGCGCGTCGGCGATGACGCACTCGGACGCCGGGTCGTCCGCGAGCTGCGTGCCGAGGGCATCGAGGTGCACGCGCGGGTGGTTCCGGGGACGACCGGACTGATGCTGAAGGAGAAGCGCACCCCGCACACCACGAGCGTGCTCTTCTACCGTGCCGGCAGTGCCGGGAGCACGCTCGCTCGCGAAGACGTCCCGATGGACATCGTCCGAGATGCCGACCTCGTCCACGTGACCGGCATCACCGCCGCACTCTCCCGCTCGGCGCGGGCCACCGTCGAGGTGGTGATCGACACCGCCCGCGATGCGAACGTTCCGGTGAGCTTCGATGTCAACCATCGCCCCAACCTGTGGCGCGGGGAAGACCCCGGCGAGCTCTATCGATCGCTCGCAGCGCGCAGCGACATCGTCTTCGCTGGTGACGACGAGGCTCGCCTGCTCCTGGGGCCGGACGCTCTGCTCGAAGCCCCTCTTGCGCTCGCGCAGGAGATCGGGGATCTCGGCCCCCGAGAGGTCGTGATCAAACTCGGTCGCCGTGGCAGCCTCGCCGTCATCGACGGTCGGCCGATCGTGGAGCCCGCGATCTCGGTCCCCGTGGTCGACACCGTCGGCGCCGGCGATGCCTTCGTCGCGGGATATCTCGCGGCTCTGCTGTCCGGGAGCGATGCCCGAGGCCGGGTCCGGCACGGTGTCACCGCCGGAGCATTCGCCTGCCTGCACGCGGGGGATTGGGAGGGCCTCCCACGCCCTGCCGACCTCGCCCTCCTCGACTCGGAAGAGCCGGTGACCAGATGACGATTCCCGCCCGTACCATCCGCGGCCGACTGGCCGTGAGCGACATCGGCTTCGGTGCCGCGCAGCTCGGCAACCTCAACCGAGAGACCACCGATGACGAGTCCACGCGGGCCGTCCGCGCGGCGCTCGCCTCGGGGATCACGTACTTCGACACCGCACCGCATTACGGGCTCGGATTGTCGGAACGGCGACTCGGTGCTGCTCTGGCCGGAACCCCCCGCGAGGACATCGTCGTATCGACCAAGGTCGGACGCCTGCTCGTCGAGAGCCCCGAGACCGCTGACCGTCAGGATGAGGAGGGCTTCGTCGTGCCGGCCACGCTCCGGCGCGATTGGGACTTCTCCGCCGACGGCGTGAAGCGGTCGATCGAGGCCAGTCTCGACCGGCTCGGCCTGGACCGCATCGACATCGCGTACCTGCACGACCCCGATGACCACGAGCGTCAGGCCCGCGACGAGGCCCTGCCAGCACTTCTCGATCTCCGCGACCAGGGCGTGATCGGCGCCGTCGGTGCGGGCATGAACCAATCGGCGATGCCGGCTCGATTCATCGACGCGCACGACCTCGACGTCATCATGATCGCGGGTCGTCTGACCCTGCTCGATCAATCGGCACTCGCCGACCTCATGCCTCTCGCCCGACGTCGCGGCGTCGCGGTCGTCGCGGCTGGGGTGTACAACTCGGGACTGCTGAGTTCGGCGCAGATCCGTCCCGACGCTCACTTCGACTACGCCCCCGCGTCGGCAGAGCTCCGCGCGCGGGCCGAGCGCCTGGCCGCCATCTGTCGCGACCACGGTGTCGACCTGCCGTCCGCAGCGGTGCAGTATCCGCTGCGGCATCCCGCCGTCGTCGCGGCTGTGATCGGCATGCGCACCGACGCGCACGTCCACAGCAGCATCGAGCGACGCGAAACCCCCATCCCCGACGAGCTCTGGGCCGAGCTCGACGAGTCGGACCTGGCCCCTGACCTGATCGGTGCAGCAGCATGACGACCATCATCGACGCCCTCGTATACGACCTC
The DNA here is from genome assembly GCF_044748345.1 of Microbacterium sp. NPDC090007. Lineage (NCBI taxonomy): Bacteria > Bacillati > Actinomycetota > Actinomycetes > Micrococcales > Microbacteriaceae > Microbacterium > Microbacterium sp. NPDC090007. Next base: position 1,232,688 of record NZ_JBIVFV010000001.1, read on the forward strand.
CGCTTCCCGACCTCATTGAGCATGGACGGCTCGGATGCCATGAACAAGGACGGTGACTATTCCGCCGCCTACGTCGTCCTGCGCACCGACGACGCCGATGTCTCGGGTTTCGGGTTTACCTTCACCATCGGCCGCGGCAACGACCTGTGCGTCGAGGCGGCCCGCCAGCGGGCCGTTCCGCTCATCGGGCGCGATGTCGACGAGATCGTCGGCGACCTGGGCGGCATCTACCGCGAGCTCGCCTCCGATAGCCAGCTGCGCTGGCTCGGCCCCGAGAAGGGGGTCGTCCACCTCGGCATGGCCGCGGTCATGAACGCGGTGTGGGACCTCGCCGCGCGTCGCGCCGGCAAGCCCGTGTGGCGCCTTCTGGCCGAGATGTCTCCTGAGGAGCTCGTCGACGTCGCCGACCTTCGCTACCTCTCCGATGCCTTGACGCGCGAGGAGGCCATCGGCATGCTGCGCGACATGGAGCCCACCCGCGCTCGGCGCATCGCCGATCTCGAGCTCCTCGGCGGATACCCCTGTTACACCACCAGTGCGGGCTGGCTCGGGTACAGCGACGACAAGCTCCGCCGGTTGCTCCAGGAGGCCGTCGACAGCGGCTACAAGCACGTCAAGTTGAAGGTGGGCGCTGACCTCGAGGAGGACAAGCGTCGCCTGCGCATCGCCCGTGAGGTCATTGGTTGGGATGCCAAGCTCATGATCGACGCCAATCAGGTCTGGGACGTGCCGCAGGCCATCGACTGGGTCAAGGAGCTCGCCGAGTTCCAGCCGCACTGGATCGAGGAGCCCACGAGCCCCGATGATGTGCTCGGGCACGCTGCCGTGCGTCGCGCCGTCGCGCCCATCGGTGTCGCCACCGGTGAACACGGCATGAATCGTGTGCTGTTCAAACAGATGTTCCAGGCCGAGGCGATCGACTTCTGCCAGCTGGATTCAGCGCGTCTGGCCAGCATCAACGAGATCCTGGCCGTGTACCTCATGGCCAAGAAGTTCGACGTGCCGGTGTGTCCACACGCGGGTGGCGTCGGGCTGTGCGAACTCGTTCAGCACCTGTCGATTTTCGACTACGTCGCCGTGTCGGGAACCCTCGACAACCGCGTCACCGAGTTCGTCGATCACCTCCACGAGCACTTCGTCGACCCGTGCATCGTCGTCGACGGCAAGTACCTGTTGCCGAACCGCCCGGGCTACAGCGCCGAGGTGTTCGCCTCGACGCTCGAGGAGTACTCGTTCCCGGACGGCACCTACTGGGCGGCGGCGGCGTCGTCGGCGCCGTTCGTCGAAGAGGTGGTGTCGAGCCGGTGAGCTTCGGCGAAGTCCTCGACCGCGAGCAGGTGGAGATGCATCCGCATCCGCGCGCGGTCGGGGTCTCGCCGCTCGATCTCGGCGAGGATCGCGCGGTGCTCACCTTGCGTCGCGGCCGTCACGCCGCGCTGCTCGAGCGCGCGCCACACCCGCGTGCGGTAGGTGCGGCCGGCGAGCGAATCGATGAAGGCGGCGAGCAGGGGGTTTCCGCCTGCGTGTGCGATGCGGCGGTGGAACTCGGTGTCGACGTCGATAATCGCACTGATGTCGTTCTGTTCGGCTCCGGCCTCGAGCAGCACGTCGACGCGATCGAGGACGGCGCTCATCGCGGCGATCTGATCATCGGTGGCCCGGCGCGCGGCAAGGGCCGCGCTCTCGGCTTCGAGCACGCGCCGCACGTGCAGCAGCTGCGCGGGTTCGGCGTTCATCTGCCGGTCGGCGAAGAGCGTCAGCGGCCCCAGCAGCTTCGCCGCGTCGAGGGCGGTGACGTACGTCCCGTCTCCCTGCCGTGTCTCGACGATACCGAGCACCGCGAGAGCGCGGACGCCCTCGCGCAGCGAGCCCCGCGAGACCCCGAGCTGTTCGGCCAGATCCTTCTCGACCGGAAGGCGATCACCGGCGCTCAGATGGCCCGATTCGACCATCGACAGGATCGACGCGACGACGATGTCGGTCTGCGACCGACGCGGCGGCGTCGCCGTCGGATCCGATGAAGAATCGGGCGAGTTCATTCCCCAATGGTAGAGGAGCACTCATGATCATCGACGCTCATCTGCACGTGTGGGACCGATCCCGCGCGCGCTACGACTGGCTCGGTCCGCACCTGCCCGAGGTCGATCGCGACGTCGCCTTCGACGAGATCGGCCCTGTGCTGGCGCGCCTCGGCGTGCGCGGCGCCGTGCTGGTGCAGTCGGCTGACAACGCCGAGGACACCCGGAACATGCTCCGCGAGGCGGCGTCGGCGCCCATCGTCCTCGGCGTGGTCGGCTGGGTTCCGCTCGAGGCGCCCGACCGCGCGCGAGAACAGTTCGCCGCGCTCGCCGCCGAGCCGCGCATCGTCGGCATCCGAAACCTCATCCACGACCGACCCGACCCCGATTGGGTGCTCGCTCCCGCGTTCGGCGAGGGACTCGCTCAGCTCGCACAGCACGGGATGCCATTCGACTTCGTCACGGCGAACCCCGCGGCCCTGAGCCGACTCGACCGCATTGCCGCCGACCATCCCACGGTGACGTTCGTGCTCGACCACCTAGCGAAGCCGCCGATCAACGGTGATGCCGACGCGCACGCGGCGTGGGAGAGGGCGCTGCGCGCGGTGGCCGCACGCCCGAACGTCGTGGCGAAGGTGTCGGGGCTGTATTCTGCGGTCGGCGCCGAGGACTCGTGGACGCAGGGCGCCCTGGACCGCGTGGTCGACGTCGCCGCCGACGCGTTCGGTGCCGAGCGGTTGATGTACGGCGGCGATTGGCCGATGTCGCTGCGAGCCGGTGGGTATGAGCGCGTCCTCGACGGCATCCGCTCCGCGACCCGGGGCTGGTCCGCCGCCGCCTCGGAACAGTTGTGGTGGCGCACCGCCGCCCGCACATACGGCCTCGATGTCTTGGCATCCGGAGACGATGAGGGATGAGACGCGTCGCACAGCGCGTCGACCTGCCCCTCGAGAACCGCGAGGAGTACGTCCGGCTGCACGCGGCGGTCTGGCCCGCGGTCGAGCAGGCGCTCACCGCCGCGGGGATCCGCAACTACAGCATCTTCCTCGACGGGACCGACCTGTTCGCGTACTTCGAGGTCGAGGACCTCACGACGCTCGAGCAGGCGAGCGCCCGCGTCGCCGCCGACCCCGAGACGCAGCGCTGGTGGACCCTCACCGACCCGCTGCAACGGCGCCGCGAAGGCACCGCGGAGGGCGAACAGTGGTTCACCCTCACCGAGGTGTGGCACCTGGATTGAACGAGACGGCCCCGAGCCGGGAAACTCGGGGCCGTCTGCGTCAGCGACGGACTCGGAGGCGCGTGACGCCGCCGTCGATGTCGATATTGGCTCCCGTCAGCGAGGGGAGCGAGGGGTTGGCGGCGTGGAGGATCGTCGCCGCCACCTCGGCCGAGCTCACCAGGTGACCCGTGGCCTGTCTCGCATCGAGCGCGGCGCGCTCCGCCACGGGGTCGTCGAAACGGGAGAGCATCCGGTCGACGAACGGCGTGTGCACCGTTCCCGGGCTCACCGCGTTGACGCGAATGCCGTCAGCTACGTGATCGGTTGCCATCGCGAGGGTGAGCGAGAGGACCGCTCCCTTGGACGCCGAATACAACGCGCGGTCGGGCAGCCCATTGTGGGCGGCGATCGAGCATACGTTCACGATGGCGGCGCGCTCCGACCGGCGTAGCCAGGGGAGGGCGGCGGCGCTGGCCCGCGCCATTCCCACCACGTTGATGTCGAGCACGCGCGCCCATTCGGCGTCGTCGTTGTCTTCGACGGTCCCGATGGCGCTGATGCCGGCATTGTTGACGAGCACGTCGATGCCGCCGAGGCTCTGCGCGGCGAGGTCAATGGCCGCGGATACCTCGCCGCGGTCGCGGAGGTCGGCGGTGACCGAGACGGCTCCCGTGAGGGGGGTGTGGTCGGAGACATCGAGGATCGCCACGTGTGCACCCGCGTCGAGAAATGCTTCGCCGGTGGCCCGCCCGATCCCCGAGGCGCCGCCGGTGACGACGACGCGTAGTCCGGTCCAAGCGCTCATGCGTTCACGAATCGCTGACGTGCGCGGCCGAGGCCGTCGATCTCGAGCTCGACCACATCGCCGTCGCGCAGGTAGGTGAAGTCGTTGACGCCGAGCGCCACACCCGCGGGAGTGCCCGTGTTGATGATGTCGCCGGGCCTGAGCACCATGAACTGCGACAGGTAACGCACGACCTGCAGGACGGGGAAGATCTGGTTCGCGGTCGAGCCGTCCTGCTTCGTTTGGCCGTTGACCCTCAGACGAAGGCCCAGGTTCTGCACGTCGTCGATCTCGTCGGCGGGAACGAGCCACGGACCGAGGGGATTGAACCCCTCGCAGTTCTTCCCCTTGTCCCATTGGCCGCCGCGTTCGAGCTGGAACTCGCGCTCCGAGACGTCGTGGGAGAGGGCGTAGCCGGCGATGGCGGCGGCGGCCTCGGCATCCGACTCGAGGTACCGGCCCTCGCTGCCGATGATGACAGCGAGCTCGACTTCCCAGTCGGTCTTGGTCGATCCGCGGGGGATGCGCACGTCGTCGTGGGGGCCGCCGACGGTGTCAGCGGCTTTCAGGAACACCACGGGCTCGACGGGAGGCTCCGCGCCCGTCTCGGCGGCGTGGTCGCGATAGTTCAGCCCGATGCACACGACCTTGCCTATCGATGCGATCGGTGCACCCCAGCGTTCGTCGTCGCCGAACTCGACGCGGGGCAGGGTGCCGGCCGCGAGAGCCGCACGCGTGCGGGCGACGCCGTCGGTGGAGAGGAATTCTCCGTCGATGTCGGACGTGAGAGGCGTCAGGTCGTAGTCGGCGCCGTCGTGCGTGACGACGGGCCTTTCGCCGCTGATCGGGCCTCGACGCGAAAAATGCATGACGGTCACTTTCCCGGCGGCGCCCGCTGCCCCGCCGTTACGCTCATTCATCCTATCTATTCACCACTGTCCCTGGTCGGCGTGGTGTAGCCGGAAGTTCTCGTCCGATTTCATGCGGGCGAGCTTCGCGGAGCCTCACCGGTGCCCGCAGGGAACTCAGGTCTTCTGAGATATACGTCACATGAATGGGCACGATCGGAGGTCTCCTGGTGCGGGTATGACATGCTGCGAACTCCCCGACCGGTCGCTCCCCGAGTCGCCCTCGGCGTGCCGCGGTCGGACCGGGTACAGTGGCAGCGTCGCGACTGGCGTTGAGGTGGGTAACCACCGGGGAGCGACCGCTTGACGGTATTCGACCGCACGCCTGGGTCGATGCGGTATCTTCGCGGGCTCGCCGAGTCCGCGGCATCCGGAACCATCGTCAAGGAGATCGCATGACCGATCCGTACTTCAACGCCCCCCTCTCCGAGGTCGACCCCGAGATCGCCGAGGTCCTCGAGCGCGAACTGAACCGTCAGCGCGGTTTCCTCGAGATGATCGCCTCCGAGAACTTCGTCCCGGTCTCGGTGCTGCAGTCGCAGGGCTCGGTGCTGACGAACAAGTACGCCGAGGGTTACCCCGGTCGCCGCTACTACGGCGGCTGCGAAGAGGTCGACGTCGCGGAGTCGCTGGCGATCGAGCGGGCCAAGGCCCTGTTCGGCGCGGAGTTCGCCAACGTCCAGCCGCACTCCGGTGCCTCGGCGAACGCGGCCGTGCTGCACGCCATCGCGCGCCCGGGCGACACGCTGCTCGGCCTCGCCCTCGACCAGGGCGGTCACCTGACCCACGGCATGAAGATCAACTTCTCGGGTCGCCTCTACGACATCGTCGCGTACGGCGTCGACCCCGAGACCAGCATCATCGACATGGACGAGGTGCGCCGCCTCGCCGTCGAGCACAAGCCGAAGGTCATCATCGCCGGCTGGTCGGCCTACCCCCGCCAGCTCGATTTCGCCGCCTTCCGCGCGATCGCCGACGAGGTCGGCGCCCTGCTGTGGGTCGACATGGCGCACTTCGCCGGCCTGGTCGCGGCGGGCGTGCACCCCTCGCCGATCCCGCACGCCCACGTCGTGTCGACCACCGTGCACAAGACGATCGGCGGCCCCCGTTCGGGCCTCATCCTCACCAACGACGCCGACCTGGCCAAGAAGATCAACACCGCGGTCTTCCCCGGTCAGCAGGGCGGCCCGCTCATGCACGTCATCGCCGCAAAGGCCACGGCGTTCAAGCTGGCGATGACGCCGGAGTTCACGGAGCGCCAGGAACGCACCCTGCGGGGCGCCTCGATCCTCGCCGACCGCCTCACCCGGGACGACGTGAAGAACGCCGGCATCGCCGTGCGCTCGGGCGGCACCGACGTGCACCTCGTGCTCGTCGACCTGCGCGAGGCCGAGATCGACGGCAAGCAGGCCGAGGACCTGCTGCACGACATCCACATCACGGTCAACCGCAACGCGGTGCCCAACGACCCGCGCCCGCCGATGGTGACCTCGGGTCTGCGCATCGGAACCCCGGCGCTGGCGACACGCGGCTTCGGCGACGCCGAGTTCACCGAGGTGGCCGACATCATCGCGCTGGCACTCATCCCCGGCGCCGACATCGAAGCCCTGCGCGCGCGCGTCGCGGCGCTGGCCGACGCGTTCCCGCTGTACCCCGACCTGCAGCAGTGAGCCCGTGCTGGGGCGGGGTCCGCGTGGGGCGGCCCCGTCCCGGCATCCGGTGCTCTCCGCGTCGGGCTCGCGGCGCGGCAGTCGCGCGGTCCCGACCGGCCGTTGCGCGGTCCCGGGCGTCGATAAACGGTGTTCCTGTCGAGACACGGTGCCAGGCCGCGTGTCTCGACAGCATCGGCGTTTATCGGTGCGGTGATACCGGCGACGGCGACGGCGACGGCGACGGCGCCCGACGCACCAGCCACGGCCGGGACCGCGGCAGCGACACCATCATGAGAACGACAGACACAGAACGAGGGATGCCATGACGGCGACGATTCTGGACGGAAAGGCCGCGTCCGCGGCGATCAAGGCCGAGCTCGCGGAGCGCGTCGCGGCGCTGCGCGCGAAGGGCGTCGTCCCGGGCATCGCCACCGTGCTCGTGGGCGCGGACCCCGCCTCGCAGCTCTACGTGGGCATGAAGCACAAGCAGTCCGAGGCGATCGGCATGAACTCGATTCAGGTCGAGCTGCCGGCCGAGGCCACGCAGGACGAGGTCGAGGCCGTCATCGACCGGCTCAACGCCGACCCCGCGTGCCACGGCTACATCGTGCAGCTGCCCCTGCCGAAGCACATCGACACCGACGCGATCCTCGAGCGCATCGATCCGGCGAAGGATGCCGACGGCCTGCACCCCACCAACCTCGGGCGTCTCGTGCTCAACGTGAACGCCCCGATCCACACGCCCCTGCCGTGCACGCCGCGGGGCGTGATCGAGCTGCTCGCGCGCAACGACTACGACCTGACGGGCAAAGAGGTCGTCGTCATCGGCCGCGGCGTCACGATCGGTCGCTCGATCGGGCTGCTGCTGACACGTCGCGAAGTCAACGCCACGGTGACCCTCACCCACACCGGCACCGCCGACCTGGCGACGCACCTGCGTCAGGCGGACGTCATCGTCGCCGCCGCCGGCGTCGCCCACATCGTGCGCGCCGCCGACGTCAAGCCCGGCGCCGCGGTGCTCGACGTGGGCGTCACGCGCCGGATCGACCCCGAGACCGGTGCGTCGCGGGTGTTCGGCGACGTCCATCCCGACGTCGCCGAGGTGGCCGGCTTCGTCTCGCCCAACCCGGGCGGTGTGGGGCCCATGACCGTCGCCCTGCTGATGACCAACGTGGTCGAGGCGGCCGAGCGGGCGGCATCCGTCTGAAAACGGCTGTGCCGGCGTGCGCAGGGACGCGGCGCGGGGATCGCCCCGGCCGGGCGTCCGCGGACCGCGGCGACGCGACCCGCACGCCGTCGATCGGTGAACCACGGCGTGCGCGGCGCTGAACACACGGGATGTCGCGCGCAATGGGGGAGGCGCCGGGCCCCGGGACGTGTCAGAGTTCTCGTATGACTGAGTCCGTGCTGAACGACCTCCTCCGCCGCGTCACCGAGAGCGGCCTGCTCGACGACGCCCAGATCGACGAAGACAGCGTCATCGGCTCCGGACACCTGGATGCCGCCGGCGTCGAGGTCGAGGTCGACCTCGACCCCGAGATCGACGACGAGGACGAGCCCGACCTGGACGCCATCCTGTCGAACCTCAAGGATGTGCTCTCGGTGGGCGAGGACCGCTGGCGCGCGATCGTCGAAGAGGTCGCGAGCGACATCGAGGACGCGCTCGACGACGACGAGCTCGATGCCGACGTCGACCTGCGCACCGACCTCGAGGCGATCGGGGTCGGTGTGTTCGCCGACGCGATCATCGTCGTCTTCGCGGGCCAGACCTCGTTCCCCGACGCCCTCGTGCACGTGCAGCTCACGCCCGAGCTCGAGGTCGAGGACATCGAGATCGTCGGCGACGACGAGGACGAGGACGACGACGAGGACTGACTCGTGACGAAGGGGCCGGACGGAGGCGTCCGGCCCCTTTCGCGTACCCGGACCGGCGGGGCGGTCGGCCGGCGGGGTGGGCCGGTCGGCGGGGTCGCGGTGCCGGGACGGCCGCCGGTCGGTGCCCCCTCGCGGTGCGCGAGACTCCGGAGGAACCGGCTCGGAACGGTCTTCGCGTCGCCGCTCCGGGCCCCGCGGGCGAGATCTCAGGAGTTCCGCGCGCGTCTCCCCGCGCTCAGTAGCTGTCCCGGCGGCTTGCGCGAGCGGTGACGAAGCGTGCCGCCAGCGCCTCCGAGGCCCGGGCCAGCAACGCCACGTCCGCGCCGACCGCGACGAAGTCCGCCCCCGCGGCCAGGTAGGCCTCGGCCACCGCGGGATCGAATGCGTTCACGCCGACCGGGGTGCCGGCATCCCGGCACGCGGCGAACACGGCGTGCACCGCCGCGACCACGTCGGGGTGCGACTGCCGACCCAGAAGGCCCATGGACGCCGAGAGGTCCGACGGGCCGACGAAGACGGCATCCACCCCCTCGACGGCGGCGATCTCGGCCGCGGCGGCGACTCCGGCGGTCGTCTCGATCTGCACGGTGAGCGAGACGTGGTCCGCCGCGGACGCGAGGTAGTCGTCGACGCGGTTCCAGCGGGCGCTGCGGGCGAGGGCGCTGCCGACGCCGCGAACCCCCGCGGGCGGGTAGCGGGTGGCCGCGACCGCCGCGCGCGCCTCGTCGGCGGACGACACCATCGGCACGATGAGGTTCTGCGCGCCCACGTCGAGTACGCGCTTGATCGTGACGGCGTCGTTCGACGGCACCCGCACCACCGGGACGACCGGGTACCCGGCCGTGACCTGCAGCTGCACGAGCACCTGTTCGACCGAGGTCGCCGAGTGCTCCATGTCGACGAGCAGCCAGTCCAGGCCGGCGCCCGCGGCGATCTCGGCGACGACCGGATGGCCGGTGCACAGCCACATCCCCGCGAGGGGGCGATCGGATGCCGCGAGCGCGGCGCGGAAGGTGGGGCTCAGACGAAGCGACACGTGATGGTTCCCATCGGTCCGAAATCGCACAGCACGTCGTCGCCGCGCGACACCCACATCGGGCGCGTGAACGATCCTGCCAGGATGATCTCGCCCGCCTCCAGCCGCGCCCCGTGCTGGTGGAACTTGTTCGCGAGCCACGCGACGCCGGTTGCGGGGTGGCCGAGGACGCCCGCGGCGACCCCGGTCTCCTCGATCTCGCCGTTAAGGCTGAGGACGCCGGGCACCCACCGCAGGTCGATCTCGTCGGGGCGCTTGTGAACGTCACCGAGCACCATGGCGCCGTAGGCGGCGTTGTCGCTGATCGTGTCGACGATGGTGCGGCCCTCGAGCTCGATGTGGGAGTTCAGCACCTCGAGCGCCGGAACGGCGTAGTCGATCGCGGCCAGGGCGTCCTCGAGGGAGCAGTCGGGACCCTCGAGCGGCGCCTTCAGGACGAAGGCGAGCTCGACCTCGATGCGGACGTTCGAGAAGTGGTCCACCGGGATGTGGTCGCCCGAGCGGTAGACCGTGTCGTCGAACATCACCCCGTAGTCCGGTTCGGAGATGCCGGTGGCCTGCTGCATCGCCTTGGACGTCAGGCCGATCTTGCGGCCGACGAGGGTGCGACCCGCGGCGATCTGCGTGTCGCGCCAGCGGCCCTGGATCGCGTACGAGTCCTCGACCGCGGCATCCGGGTAGCGCGCGGTGATGCGCGGGATGACCGAGTGCGTGCGATCGGCCTCGGCGAGTTCGGCCGCGATCGCGTCGATCTGTTCTTCGGTGAGCATGGGTTCCTCCGTAGTCCCGCGCGCGAGGCGCCGGAAATCGTCGCCCGGGGGCGATCCCAGGCGACACACGCCGGCGACTCGCGCGAGATGCGTGTCAGAGCTGATTGCCGAGCTTGAACTCGTTCTCGGGGGCGCGGGTGTAGCTGAAGCCGTCCGCGCCGATCGTCACGGCCATCTCGCTGGAGTCCTCGCGGGCGCGGACCGGTTGAGGGTTGCCGTCGAGGTCGAGCACGAGGGATCCCTCGGTGTACCAGGACGGGACGACGGGGTTGCCCCACCAGTCGCGACGCTGGTTGTCGTGCACGTCCCACGTGATGACGGGGTTGTCGGGGTCGCCGGTGTAGTAGTCCTGCGTGTAGACCTCGACGCGGTGGCCGTCGGGGTCGCGCAGATACAGGTAGAACGCGTTCGAGACGCCGTGGCGACCGGGGCCGCGTTCGATGGCATCCGATCGGCGGAGGGCGCCGAGTTTGTCGCAGATGGCGAGGATGTTGTGCTTCTCGTGCGTGGCGAAGCAGACGTGGTGCATGCGGGGTCCGTCGCCGCCGGTCATGGCGGTGTCGTGCACGGTGGGCTTGCGGCGCATCCAGGCGGCGTAGACGGTGCCCTCGTCGTCCTGGATGTCTTCTGTGACGCGGAAGCCGAGCGACTGCATGAAGTTCACCGCGCGGGGCACATCGGGGGTGATCTGGTTGAAGTGGTCCAGGCGCACGAGCTCGCCGGGGGAGTGCAGGTCGTAGCGCCACGACAGGCGCTCCTGGTGCTCGGTGTCGAAGAAGAACTCGTACGGGAAGCCGAGGGGGTCGACCACGCGCACGGAGTCGCCGATGCCCTTCGTGAAGCCGTTCGCCTCGCGGCGGACGTCGCACCCGAGCTCGGTGTAGAACGCGACCGCCCTGTCGAGATCGTCGGCCGAGCGCACCCGGTACGAGAACGCCGCGACGGCGGCGATCGGACCCTGGCGGAGCACCAGGTTGTGGTGGATGAACTCCTCCGTCGAGCGGAGGTAGATCGCCTCGTCGTTCTCTTCGGTCACGTGCAGGCCCAGGATGTCGACGTAGAAGACCCGGGATGCCGCGAGGTCGGTGACCACCAGCTCCATGTAGGCGCAGCGCAGGATGTCGGGCGCGGGCGAGGTGGGCGTCGGGATGGGGGTGGAGGCCTCGATGGGGGCCTCCTGCGAGACGAAGAATCCCGAGGAGGTGCGGGTCATCTGGCTGCGGTCTGTCATCTCAGGCTCCCTTGCCGAAGGTGGGGTTGTGGGCGGGGCCGAGCGTGATGTGCACGGCCTGCTGGTCGGTGTAGAAGTCGATCGAGCGGTAGCCGCCCTCGTGCCCCAGGCCCGAGGCCTTCACGCCGCCGAAGGGCGTGCGAAGGTCACGGACGTTGTTGGAGTTGAGCCACACCATGCCGGCCTCGACGTTCTGCGCGAACAGGTGCGCGCGCTTCAGGTCGTTGGTCCAGACGTAGGCGGCCAGGCCGTATTTCGTGTTGTTCGCGAGGGCCAGGGCTTCCTCGTCGGTGTCGAACGGGGTGATCGCCACGACCGGGCCGAAGATCTCCTCCTGGAAGATGCGCGCGTCGGAGGGGACGTCGGCGAACACCGTGGGGCGGACGAAGTTGCCCTCGTCGAAGCCCTCGGGCCGCCCGCCGCCGGCGACCAGACGTCCCTCGGTCTTGCCGAGCTCGACGTACGACATGACCTTGGCGTAGTGCTCGGGGTGGACGAGGGCCCCCACCTCGGTCGCGGGATCGTCGGGGTAGCCGACCGTCACGCGGTCGGCCTGGGCGGCGTAGCGCGCGACGAAGTCGTCGTAGACGGAGCGTTCGACCAGGATGCGGCTTCCCGCGGTGCAGCGCTCGCCGTTGAGCGAGAACACGCCGAAGATGGTCGCGTCGATCGCGGCGTCGAGGTCGGCATCCGCGAAGACGATGGCCGGGCTCTTCCCTCCGAGCTCCATCGACAGTCCCTTCAAGAAGGGCGCGGCGTTGGCGAAGATGAGCTGGCCCGTCGAGCTCTCGCCGGTGAACGAGATGAGCGGCACATCGGGGTGCTTCACGAGGGCGTCGCCGGCATCCTCTCCGAGGCCGTTGACGAGGTTGAACACGCCCTCGGGCAGGCCCGCCTCCTCGAAGATGCCGGCCCACAGCGAGGCGGACAGCGGGGTGAACTCGGCGGGCTTCAACACCACGGTGTTGCCGGTGGCCAGCGCAGGACCCAGCTTCCACGACTCGAGCATGAACGGGGTGTTCCACGGCGTGATGAGGCCGGCGACGCCGATCGGCTTGCGGTTGACGTAGTTGAGCTGACGACCGGGGACCTTGAACGCGTCGTCGGTCTGGGCGACGATCAAGTCGGCGAAGAAGCGGAAGTTCTCGGCGGCGCGGCGGGCCTGACCGAGAGCCTGCGTGATCGGCAGGCCCGAGTCGAAGGATTCGAGCTCGGCCAGGCGCTCGTCGCGTGCCTCGACCAGGTCGGCGACGCGGTGCAGCACGCGCGAGCGCTCGCGCGGCAGCATCCGGGGCCAGGGTCCCTCGGTGAAGGCCGTGCGCGCGGCGGCGACGGCGCGGTCGATGTCGGCCTTCTTGCCGGCGGCGGCGGTGAGGTAGGTGCGGTTGGTCACCGGGTCGAGCACGTCGAAGGTGTCGCCGTCGACCGAATCGACGAACGAGCCGCCGATGTAATGCCGGATGCGCGGGGGCAGATCGGCCGGGATCCGACGGGCGGTGCTGAGCGGGGTGGTCATGATGCTCCTTCGGTGAAGAGGGGTGGATGCCGGCCGGCCCGCGGGCAGCGACGTCGATGTCGTCGGGGTGCGAGGTCGCGGCATCCGGGATCAGAAAGCGGGGAGGCCGAGCACTTCGTCGGGGTGCTCGTGGATCATGTAGGCGTCGAGGGTCGCGGAGCGGTGGCGTCGCGAGACCTTCTCGATCTCGGCGAGAGGAGCACCGCGCTCGATGAGCACGAGGATGTTCTCGTGCTCGCGCACCGATTCGGCCGCGCGGCCGGGGACGAAGCTGAACGTCGAGTCGCGCAGGTGCCCGAGACGGGCCCACTCGGCCTGCACCAGCTCGAGCAGGCGCGGATTGGCGCACTTCTCGAACAGGATGGCGTGGAATTCCTGGTTCAGCGCGGTGAACGCGCGCGGGTCGAAGTGCTCGAGCGTCTCGACCATGAGCTCGTTGATGCGGCGGGCGCGGCGCACGTCGTCGGTCGTCAGCGCCCGGGCCGACAGCGCGGTGGCCGCTCCCTCGAGCAGGCTCAGCGCCTGCATGCTGAAGCGATAGGCCGTGTCGTCGACCATCGACACGCGCGCTCCGACGTTGCGCTCGAACATCACGAGACCCTCGGCCTCGAGCTGGCGGATCGCCTCACGCACCGGCACGACGCTCATGTCGAGCTCCCCGGCGATCGAGCCGAGCACGAGCCGGTAGCCGGGGGTGAACTCCTGCGACGCGATGCGCTGTTTGATCCAGTGGTACGCCTGCTGCGACTTGCTCTGGCTGGGCGCGGTGGTGCCGCTCGCGGGGGCGGCGGAGCCGGGGGGCGGCGTGAAGGGGCTCTGACCGGCGGTGACGCCGAGGGGGTCCGACACGGTCGAGCCGTCGGCATCCATCAGGCGTTCCCCTCGCTCTCGTAGCGGGCGCGCCATTGCGTGTTCATCGGGAAGAGCCCCTCGATCGGATGACCGGATGCCACCTGCGCGGCGATCCACGCGTCCTCGTCCTCCTGGGCGAGGGCGGCGTCGACCACCTCCTCGGCGAGGGCGGGCGGGAGGACGATCACGCCGTCGCCGTCGCCGACGAGGATGTCGCCGGGCTCGACGGTGGTGCCGCCGCAGCCGACGGCCACGTCGGTCTCCCACGGCACGTGCCGGCGCCCGAGGACGGCGGGGTGCGGACCGGCCGCGAAGACCGGGATGCCGACCGCGGCGACGGCCTCGGCATCGCGGACGCCGCCGTCGGTGACGATCGCGGCGGCCCCGCGGGCGTGGGCGCGGATCGCGAGGATGTCGCCGAGGGTGCCGGAGCCGGTCTCGCCGCGGGCCTCGATGACGATGACCTCGCCCGCGCCGACCGCGTCGAAGGCGCGCTTCTGGGCGTTCTGCCCGCCCCCGCGCGCGGCGAAGAGGTCTTCGCGGTGCGGAACGAACCGGAGGGTGCGCGCGGTGCCGACGAATCGGCTGCCCGGGGTGAGGGCGTGCACGCCGTCGATCGTGACGTCGTTCAGACCGCGCTTGCGCAGCTGGCCGCTGAGGGCCGCGACCGGGACGCGTTCGAGTTTGGCGCGGAGGGCGGGGGAGAGGGCGGGGGGCGGGGTCGCGGCATCCATCGCCTTCGCGCCGGCGTCCGCGACGTCGCCGGTGTGGGGCGCGGCGGCATCGGTCACGAGAACAGGGGATGCGACGGGAACAGGCTGGTCGGCGAGGTTTTCGCCTGTTGTGGTGGCATCGCCTGTTCTCGGCGCGGTGTGGGGCGCGGCGGCATCGGTCACGAGAACAGGGGATGCGACGGGAACAGGCTGATCCGCGTGCTTTTCGCCTGTTGTGGTGGCATCGCCTGTTCTCGGCGCGGTGTGGGGCGCGGCGGCATCGGTCATGAGAACAGGGGATGCGACGGGAACAGGCTGATCCGCGGGGTTTTGGCCTGTTCTGGTGACATCGCCTGTTCCCGTGGCAGCAGCAGCAGCAGCAGCAGCAGCAGCGGTGGTGGTGGTGGCGGTGGCGGCCGCCTCGGCCGAGCCCCAGGCTTCGACGCGCTGCGACTCGTCGGCCGCGGGGAGCGAGCCGATCGTGGCGTCGAAGGACCGAGTGCCCTGCACCACCGTGGTGCGGAGCCGGCCGGTCGAGAGGGTTCCGGCATCCACCTGCACTTCGACGACCTGGCCGGGCGTGACGACGGAGGATCCGGCCGGGGTGCCGGACAGGATGACGTCGCCGGTCTCGAGGGTGAAGTGCTGCGACAGGTCGGCGACGATCTGCGCGAGCGAGAAGATCAGCCCCGCGGTGGTGTCGTCCTGCACGAGGGCGCCGTCGACCCAGGTGCGCAGGCGCAGGGCGGCGGGGTCGACGCGGCGGGCGTCCAGGAGCGCGGGACCGAGGGGGGTGTAGCCGTCGCCGCCCTTGGAGCGGACGTTCGAGCCCTTGTCGTTCGCGCGCAGGTCGTACAGGCCGAAATCGTTGGCGGCGGTGACGGATGCCACGTGCTCCCACGCGGTGTCCGGGGCCACCCATCGCGCGGGCTCACCGATGACGAGGGCGATCTCGCCCTCGAACGCGAGCAGCTCGGTGCCCGCGGGGCGCACGATCTCGTGATCCGAGGGGGCGAGCGAGCTGGACGGCTTGAGGAAGTACGACGGCGCGGCCGGTCGGCGTCCGCGCTGGTCGGCGCGCGAGCCGTACGAGAGGTGGACGGCCACGATCTTGCCCGGGCGGGCGCCGAGGACGGCGAACCGGGGGTCGGTGTCGGTCATGGAAGCTCCCTTGCGTCGTATTTGAAATCGTATACGATGACCAGCGCCCCAGCAATCCACGCCTCGTCACCGACGACGACGTCCGGGGCTCGACGATGACGTCTCGAAGGAGTCCCCATGTCCCGCTCACAGCCGCCCGGCTTCACGGCCACCGGCACCATCTCGACCCCGAAGGACCGCCGCCGGGTGGTCTTCGCCACCGTCGTCGGCACCACCGTCGAGTGGTACGACTTCTTCCTGTACGCCTCGGCCGCCGGCCTCGTCTTCGGGCAGCTCTTCTTCGCTCCCGCCGGCCCCGGGATCGCCCAGATCCTGTCGTTCCTGACCGTCGGTCTCAGCTTCCTCTTCCGCCCCCTCGGAGCCTTCCTCGCCGGGCACCTCGGCGACAAGTACGGCCGGCGCGTCGTGCTGATGATCACGCTCGTGCTGATGGGAGCGTCGACGACCCTCATCGGCGTGCTGCCGACCTACGAGGTCATCGGCGTCGCGGCCCCGGTGCTGCTGATCCTGCTGCGCGTGTTGCAGGGCATCTCGGCGGGTGGAGAGTGGGGCGGCGCGGTGCTCATGGCCGTCGAGCACGCCCCCAAGACCAGGCGCAGCCTCTTCGGCGCCTCGCCGCAGCTGGGCGTGCCCCTGGGCCTGCTGCTCGCCAGCGGCATGCTCGCGCTCATGGCGCTGATCGCCCCGGGCGACGCGTTCCTCGCCTGGGGATGGCGCGTGCCGTTCCTGCTGTCGTTCGTCCTCATCCTCGTCGGGTACTACATCCGCAAGAAGGTGGAGGAGAGTCCGGTCTTCGTCGAGATCGCCGAGCGCAAGGAGCAGACCCGGATGCCGATCGTGCAGCTGTTCCGCAGGCACGCGCTGCTCGTGATCATCGCCGCGTTCGTCTTCGCCGGCAACAACGCCGTGGGATACATGACCACGGGCGGGTACATCCAGCGCTACGCCACCAACCCCGACGGCCCGCTCGGGCTCGCGACCGCCGACGTCCTCGGCGCGGTCACCCTGTCGGCGGTGTCGTGGTTCGTCTTCACCTGGATCGGCGGGTGGATGGGCGACAAGGTGGGGCGCCGCAACACGTACATCATCGGGTGGATCAGCATGATCGTCGCGATCCTCGCGCTCTTCCCCCTGGTCAACTCCGGCAGTGTCGTGCTCCTGGCCGTGGGGCTCATGCTGCTCACGGTCGGCCTCGGTCTGACGTACGGTCCCCAGGCGGCGCTGTACGCCGAGCTGTTCCCGGCATCCATCCGCTTCTCGGGGGTGTCGATCGCCTACGCCCTCGGGGCGATCCTCGGCGGAGCGTTCGCCCCGACCATCGCCACGGCGCTCGTGGATGCCACGGGGACGACCGACTCGGTGACCGTGTACCTCGTGGGAATGGCGGCGCTCGGCCTGGTGGCCACCCTGCTCCTGCGTGACCGCAGCGGCATCCCCCTCGGTCCCGACCACGAGGTCGAGCAGACGGTCAGCCCGGTGCGGGGCCTGTCGCGCGTGTGACCGACGACCTCGGCCCCGTCGCGCTCCGGCGCGGCGGGGCCGTTCGGCGTGCGGGGGTGTGCCGGGCTCCGGAGCCGTGTGGGCGGCGGCGCCGAAGGGGCGGCTGTGCCCGGCTCCGGGGCTGCGCGTGCGCCGAGGCCACCCGCGCGCGCGGGGCGCCGATCGCGCCGGTTCCCACGGAGCTCGGCACGCCCGCCGCATCAGCGCGCCGCGATCTCTTCCCAGAACGGCGCGACGACCGCAGCGCTCACGCGCAGGTCCAGCAGCAGGAAGAGGCGGTCCGACTCCCGGCGGGCGACCCAGGATGCCAACGCGTCGAGGTCGTCGACCGACTCGACGACGACGCCCTCGGCGCCGAACCCGCGCGCGACGGCCGCGAAGTCGACCTGGGGGATGAGCATGGGGTCGGGGTGCAGTCCCTTGACGCCGTAGTTGAGCACTTCGGCGCCGTACTGCGCGTCGTTCCACACCACCGCGATCCCGCGGCCAGCGGCCACGCGGATCGCCGTCTCGAGGTCGGCGAGGGCCATCAGGCCGCCGCCGTCGCCCGTGCTGAGGACGATCGCGGAGTCGGGGCGGGCGATCGCGGCGCCCGGGACGCTCGGAAAGCCGAGGCCGATCGACTGATACGCGGTGCCCACCATGAGCATGCGGTCGGGGGATTCGACCGGCCAGTACATGTTCGACCAGCCCATGAAGTGGCCGCCGTCGTGCACGACGACGCGGTCGGCGGGCAGGAGCTCGGCGATGCGGGCCGCCGCGGTGCGCGGGTCGAGACGGCCGTCGGGGCCGACCGACTGACCGGCCGGCTGGCGCCGGGCGGCCTCGAGGTCGAGGCCTGCTCCCCAGGTCGACGGCGATGAGCCCCGACCGCGCAGACGCCGGACGATCTCACGGGCGACGTCGTCGGCGTCGCCGCGGACGTAGCCGCCGACGTGGGGGTGGGTCGCGGTCGGTGCGAGATCGACCTGGAACACCCGCGCTCCGGGCGCGAAGAGCTCGCCGAAGCGCATCGTGAACTGGTTGAGGCCCGCGCCGAACACGACGGCGACATCGGCCTCGCGCACGAGCTGCATCGCGCCGGGTGCGCCGAACCCGCCGGCGACACCGAGGTCGCGCGCCGGGTCGGAGAAGAGACCACGTCCCAGGGCGCTGGTGGTCGTGAGGGCGCCGGCGAGGGCGGCGATCTCGTCGAGGGTCGCTCCCGCGCCGGCGAGCCAGGCTCCGCGCCCGCCGAGCAGGACGGGACGCTCGGCACCGGCGAGGGCGTGGACGATCTGATCGATGACCCGGTCCGCGTAGGCGTCGAGGGGCGGGTGCTCCGGCGTCACCCGGGGCGCAGCTCCCGGGGCCGTGGCATCCGGGATCTGTCCCGCCTCCCGGGTGGTGACGTCGTAGGGGATGCCGATCACGACCGGCAGCCGGTAGGTGAGGGCGTGCTCGATGGCGATGACGATGGTCGCCGCGGCGTCGCGGTGGCCCACGGTGTAGGTGCGGGCGCCGACGGCCGCGGCCAGGGCGATCTGGTCGACGCCCCAGGGGCGCGGGCCCGAGGTGGGCTCGTCGCCGACGATCAGCACGAGCGGGGTGCGCGCCTGCACGGCCTCGGCGAGCGCCGTCAGCGTGTTGGTGAAGCCGGCACCGTAGGTGGCGGTGGCGGCGGCGAGCCGTCCGCAGGCGCGGTAGTGCGCATCGGCGGCGACCACGCCGGCGGCCTCGTGCCGGACGGCGACGAAGCCCGAGGTGGTGTCGCGGCCCAGGGCGTCGAGGAAGTAGGCGTTGCCGTTGCCCATGACGCCGAAGACGGTGTCGATGTGGTGGGCGAGGGTGTGCGCGACGTGCGCGGAGACGGTGGGCATGGCGAACGGGACCTTTCGAGACGGGACGGAGGGATGCCGTATGTGTCTCGCGGATGCCCGCTACGTGCCCTTTTTTCGAGCAGCGACGCACGGCCTCGTGCGCCTGACGGGTTCGAGTATAGGGGTGACCTTCTCGGGCGCGCGACGCATTCTGCAGGATTCGACGCGGGTGCGCCGTGCATGAAGCGCAGGCGGAATCGACGGTGTTGCGCGCAATGCCCGGTGGTCCTCTCGCGCGGTCTACAGGGCCCCGCGGATGGCCTCGGCCGCGACGGTCAGTCGGGTCGCGATGACGGCGTCGTCGATCTCGGTCGACACATGCACGGCGGCGACGGCCGCGGGCTCGCGTCCCTGCACGGCCAGCGGTACCGCCACCGCGCGCAGAGAGGGGACGACCTCGTCGTGGCTCGTCGCCCACCCGTGATCGGCGGCCGCGGCGACCTGGGCGGCCAGACGCGCGTCGACCGTGTCGGGCCACTGTCGCGGAGGCAGCTGCGCGAGGATCGCCCGACCGGGGGCGCCCCGGGTGACCGGATGCCGCGACCCCGGCCGCTGGGCGACGGCGGTGACCGCGTGCCGGGGCTCGACGCTCGCGAGCGTCACGCACTCGTCGTGGTCGAGCACGACGAGGAAGCACGTCATGCCCAGGTCGTTCGCGGCCGCGGTGAGCTCGGGCAGGGCCTCGGCCTGCAGGTCGGCGGCGACCCCCGCGGCCAGGGCGGCCAGGCCGGTTCCCAGGCGCATCGCTCCGGCGGCATCCCGGGTCACCAGTCCGTGGTCCTCGAGCGTGCGCAGCAGGCGGTAGGCCACCGAGCGGTGCAGCTGGACACGGGCGGCGAGATCGTCGATCGTCAGCGGGGCGCGGGCCTCGGCGAGGGTCTCGAGAAGGCGAATGCCGCGACTCAGCGTCTGCGAGGCCGGGGCGGCGTCTTGCCGGGGAGACACGGGTCCGTTAGCCTCTCGTTCGATAGGTGAACGTCGCGTTCGAATATAGAACACCCGGCGCGACAACACAACCCGACATCGACGTCAGGAGAAACGATGCAGTTCCACCACCACGGCTACGTCTCGGGCGATCCACGCGTGCAGAACGCCGCGGGCACGGGAATCGATCGGCCCGCCGACCTGCCCGACGAGGTGGACGTCCTGATCGTCGGCTCGGGTCCGGCGGGCATGCTGCTGGCCGCGCAACTGTCGCAGTTCCCGCAGCTCACGACCCGCCTCATCGAGAAGCGGGACGGCCGGCTCGCGCTCGGCCAGGCGGACGGCATCCAACCCCGCAGCGTCGAGACCTTCCAGGCCTTCGGCTTCGCCGACCGCATCACCGCCGAGGCCTACAACATCGGCTGGATGAACTTCTGGGCCCCCGATCCCGACAACCCCGACCGGATCGTGCGCACGACCCGCACCGAGGACTACGGCTACAAGATCAGCGAGTTCCCGCACCTCATCGTCAACCAGGCGCGCGTGCTCGACTACTTCGCCGAGGCCGCCGCCCACGGCCCGGCGCGTGTGACCCCGGACTACGGCGTCGAGTTCCG
Organism: Microbacterium sp. NPDC090007; assembly: GCF_044748345.1. Classification (NCBI taxonomy): domain Bacteria; kingdom Bacillati; phylum Actinomycetota; class Actinomycetes; order Micrococcales; family Microbacteriaceae; genus Microbacterium; species Microbacterium sp. NPDC090007. Next base: position 1,253,326 of record NZ_JBIVFV010000001.1, read on the forward strand.
GGGCCTCGAGGTGCAGGGCGACCGCGTCGAGGTGCGGGTGCGCACCGCGGAGGGCGAGCGGACGATCCACGCGAAGTACGTCGCCGGATGCGACGGCGCCCGCAGCGGTGTGCGCCAGGCGATCGGGCGCACGCACGTCGGAGCCTCGGCCCGCCACGCCTGGGGCGTCATGGACGTGCTGGTCGAGACCGACTTCCCCGACTGGCGCATCAAGTGCGCGATCAACGCCGCCGCCGGCAACATCCTGCACATCCCGCGCGAGGGCGGGTACCTCAGCCGCATGTACATCGACCTGGGCGAGGTCGCCGCCGACGACGACCACCGCGTGCGACAGACCCCGATCGACGAGGTGATCCGCCGGGCGAACGAGATCCTGCACCCGTACTCGATCGACGTGAAGCAGGTCGCCTGGCACAGCGTCTACGAGGTGGGGCACCGGGTGACCGACCGGTTCGTCGACGACCTCGACAGCCCGCGCGTCTTCCTCACCGGGGACGCCTGCCACACCCACAGCGCCAAGGCCGGGCAGGGCATGAACGTCTCGATGCAGGACGGCTTCAATCTCGGCTGGAAGCTCGGGCACGTCCTCACCGGACTGGCGTCCACCGATCTGCTGCGCACCTACGACGAGGAGCGACGCCCCGTCGCCCAGCAGCTCATCGACTTCGACCGCGAGTGGTCCTCGCTCATGGCCCGCAAGCCCGGAGAGATCACCGACCCCGCCGAGCTCGCGACGTACTACCTCGCCACCGCGGAGTTCCCCTCGGGGTTCGGTACGCACTACGCCGCCTCGCAGATCGTGGCGGGGGATGCGGCGCAGCAGCTGGCATCCGGATTCCCCGTGGGCAAGCGCTTCCACAGCGTCGAGGTCGTGCGGGTGTGCGACGGCAACCGCGTGCACCTCGGCCACCACGCTCGGGCCGACGGTCGGTGGCGGATCTACGCCTTCGCGGATGCCGATGCCACGGCGCTTCGGACCTGGGCGTCGCAGGCGCGGGGGATCGTCGAGCACTTCACTCCCGACGGTGCCGACCTCGACGCGGTCTTCGACGTCAAGGCGGTGTTCCCCGGGCGGTGGGAGGACGTCGAGGACGTGCCCGCGCTGTTCCGTCCGCAATCCGGGCCCCTCGGATTGACCGACCTCGAGAAGGTGTTCGCCGCGGCCCCCTCGGCGTGGACGGCCGCCGACATCTTCGCCGAACGCGGCATCGGCGCCGACGGTGCCGTGGTGGTGGTGCGCCCCGACCAGTACGTCGCGCACGTGCTGCCGCTGACGGACGCCGCCGGCCTCGAGCGCTTCCTGGCCGGGGTGATGGCCGTGCCGGCGGCCACCGGGGCGAACTGACGCGTGCACCGGCGATGCGCCCGGGCGCGAAGCGCTCCCGATGAGCGCCGATCCCCGCCGAAGATGCGCCGGAGCGCGAAGCGCTCTCGATAAACGCCGATCCGCGCCAGGCACGCGGCGTCGCGGCGTTTCCGGTGAGGATCGCCGTTTCTCGCCGGGGTGGGGCGCAACCAAGCGGTGCGGTGGGGCGACGCGGCGGCGCGACACGGGACACCGTGCGCCACGCGATGCCGACCGCGGCGTCCACGATGGCGACTTCGGCATCCGCTTTGTACACGACGTATATCGGCGCCCGCGCTGGTGCTGAGCAGAATGGCGGGGAACCCCGCCCCGACACAGGAGGATTCATGACCGATTCGCGCGAGAGCGAGCTGCTGGCATCCGTACCCACCGGCCTGTTGATCAACGGGGAGTGGCGCGCCGCCGAGGCGGGCAAGACCGTGGCGGTGAACGACCCGGCCACGGGTGACGTCCTGCTCGAGATCGCGGATGCGTCGATCGACGACGGCGTCGCCGCGATGGATGCCGCGGCCGAGGCCTTCCCGTCCTGGGCGGCGACCCCGTCGCGCGAACGCGCCGAGATCCTCCGCCGCGCCTTCGACCTGCTGCAGGAGCGCAAAGAGGACGTCGCCCTTCTCATGACGCTCGAGATGGGCAAGCCCCTGGCCGAGGCGCGCGGCGAGGTCGGGTACGGCGGGGAATTCCTGCGCTGGTTCAGCGAGGTGACCGCGCACACCCAGGGCCGCTACGGCGCGAACCCCGAGGGCACCGGTCGCATGATCGTCTCGCAGCACCCCGTGGGTCCCTGCTACCTGATCACCCCGTGGAACTTCCCGCTCGCGATGGCCACCCGCAAGATCGCGCCCGCGCTCGCCGCCGGCTGCACGGTCGTCATCAAGCCCGCGACGCTGACCCCTCTCACGACCCTGTTCTTCGCGCAGATCCTGCAGGATGCCGGACTCCCCGCCGGCGTCGTCAACGTCGTCACGACCACGAACACGGGCCCCGTGTCCGAGCGCATCATCTCCGACCCGCGGCTGCGCAAGCTCTCGTTCACCGGCTCGACCCCGGTCGGCGTGAAGCTGCTGCAGCAGGCCGCGCCCGGCGTGCTGCGCACCTCGATGGAGCTCGGCGGAAACGCCCCCTTCGTCGTGTTCGACGACGCCGACATGGACAAGGCGGTCGAGGGAGCGATGCTCGCGAAGTTCCGCAACATCGGTCAGGCGTGCACGGCGGCCAACCGCTTCATCGTGCAGCGGGGCGTCGTCGAGGAGTTCACGCGCCGGGTCACCGAGCGGGTGCGGGGTCTGAAGATCGGCCGCGGCACGGAGGAGGGCGTGCAGATCGGACCGCTCATCGACGACCGCGCGGTCGACAAGGCGAAGACCCTCGTGGGGGATGCCGTCGACCGCGGCGCCACGGTCACCACCGGCGGATCGCCGATCGACGGTCCGGGAACGTTCTTCGAGCCGACCGTCGTGTCGGGTGTGCGACCGGGCAGCGACATCCTCCGCGAGGAGATCTTCGGACCCGTGCTGGCGATCATCCCCTTCGACGACGAGGACGACGCCGTGCGCCTGGCCAACGACACCGAGTACGGTCTCGTCTCGTACGTCTTCACCGAGTCGCTCGCGCGCGGTCAGCGCATGATCGACAAGCTCGAGACCGGGATGATGGGCCTGAACGTCGGGGTCGTCTCCAACGCCGCGGCGCCCTTCGGCGGCTGGAAGCAGTCGGGCCTCGGTCGCGAGGGCGGCGACGAGGGCATCCACGAGTACATGCAGACGAAGTACACGCTGACGGCGAACCCGTACGCCTGATCGGCTCGCGGCACACAGCGGATGCCACGACCCCGGCGCCCCGCGAGGGCCCGGGCTCGCGGCATCCGTCGTCCTGCCCTCTCTTCGCGTGAGTCGCCACCTTTCGTCGCTCGCGAGACTCCCGAGGCGACGGATTCTGGCGCCTCGCGCGCGCGGCGGATCGCCCGCGCGGCGCTGCCGCGCGCGGGGTGCGGTCAGCCGTCGGCGTGACGGTCGAGGAACGCGAAGACCTCGGCGTCGTCGACGCCGGGGAACATGCCCCGCGGCAGCGGCGAGAACATGTGGCGGTGCACCCGCGCGCTCGGCCACGCCTTGCCCTGCCAGCGCTCGGCGGCCTCGGCATCGGGGCGACGGCAGCACGACTCGTCGGGGCAGTGCGAGATGCCGCGCTTGGACGTCTCTCGTCCGCGGAACCACCGCGCGTCGTCGAACGGCACGCCCACGGTGATCGAGAAGTCGCCGTCGCGGGTGGTGCCGGTCTGCGTCGAGCACCAGAAGGTGCCCGCGGGGGTGTCGGTGTACTGGTAGTGCTCGGTCGTGCGGTTGTGCTCGGCGAACGCGGAGCGCGCCGAGAACTTCTTGCACACGATCTGCCCCTCGACGCTGCCCGTCACGTCGGTGGGCAGGGGGAGCCCGTCGTTCTCGTACACGCGCGAGATCGCGCCGTCGCCGTCCACGCGCAAGAAGTGCAGATGAATGCCGAGGTGCGTGGTCATCAGATTGGTCATGCGCATCGCGGCCGCTTCGTGGGTCACCCCGAACGCGTCGCGGAAGTCCTCGACGGCGAGGTTGCGGTCCTTCTTCGCCTGGGCGAGGAAGGCGACCGCGCTCGTCTCGGGCATGAGGCAGCAGGCGGCGTAGTAGTTGATCTCGAGGCGCTGCTGCAGGAAGTCGGCGTAGTCGGTGGGCGGGCGGTGTCCGAGAAGACGGTGCGCCATCGCCTGCAGCGCCATGGAGCGCAGGCCGTGGCCGCCCGGGATCGACGCGGGCGGCAGGTAGATGCGTCCGTTCTCGAGGTCGGTGACCGAGCGTGCGGAGTGCGGCAGGTCGCTGACGTAGATGAGTTCGAAGCCGAGCTGCTCGGCCATGATGCTGACCGTGCGGTGGGTGAGCGCGCCGATCGAGTGGCCCGCGGCCTTGAGCTGCTTCTCGGCGAGACCCTCGATCTCGGGCAGATGGTTGGCGATGCCGCGCATGCGCAGGCGCAGTTCGGTGTTGGCGCGGCGGGCCTCTTCGGGGCTGGCGATCGTGGCACGCTCGCGTCGCTGCAGCTCGCGGTGAAGACCCAGCACGGCCTCGATGGTGTCGTCGCTGGTGCCCTTGCTGATCTTGACCGGGGGGATGCCGAGCTGCCGGAAGAACGGGCTGGTCTGCGCCCGGTCGAGCTCGATCTCGAGCGCGGCGCGGCGGTTGGGGGGTTCCTGCGAGAGCAGCTCGGCGACGTCGGTGCCGGTCGCCCGGGCGATCTCCTGCAGCAGCGAGAGCTTCGGCTCGCGCTTGCCGTTCTCGATCAGGCTGAGTTGGCTGCCGGCCACGCCGACGAGGGCGCCGAGTTCGTCGAGGGTGAAGCCGCGAGCGAGGCGGTGGTGCCGGATGCGATGGCCCAGGGTGGTGAGTTCGAACGACGACGCCATTCCTTGACCATATCGAAAGAATCGCGATTCTTACACCCAGAAACGTCGGAAAGAGAGGCTTTCGCGCCTCCACCATGGAGGAACACCACCGAATTCGCTCCCAACCGAGGAGAACGACATGGCACTCGCCGACATCTTCGCTTCCCGCTCCACCGGCCGCGCCGCCGCGGTCCCCACCGCCCCCGCCCGCCCCGGTCACGGCGTGAAGCCGGCCGTCGAGGGCCCGGGGCTGGCCGCCCTCACCGCCTGGGTCGACCAGGTCGCCGCCCTCACGCAGCCCGACCGCATCCACTGGGTCGACGGTTCGGCGGCCGAGAACGACGCGCTGCTGCGCGAGATGGTCGACGAGGGCAAGCTCATCAAGCTCAACCCCGAGTGGCGCCCCGGCTCCTACCTGGCCCGCTCCCACCCCGGCGACGTCGCCCGGCTCGAGTCGCGCACCTACATCGCCTCGGAGCGCGAAGAGGATGCCGGTCCCACCAACAACTGGATCGCCCCCGCCGAGATCCGCGAGACGCTGAACGGCGTCTTCGAGGGCTCGATGCGCGGACGCACCATGTATGTCGTGCCGTTCTCGATGGGCGCGGTGGGCGGCCCCCTGAGCCACATCGGCGTCCAGATCACCGACAGCGCCTACGCCGTGGCATCCATCGGCGTGATGACCCGCGTGGGCACCGCCGTCACCGAGCAGATCGCGCAGGGTGCGCCGTGGGTCAAGACCGTGCACTCGGTGGGAGCGCCGCTGGCGGCGGGCGAGGCCGACGTGGCGTGGCCCTGCAACGACGAGAAGTACATCGTGCACTTCCCCGACACCCTCGAGGTGTGGTCGTTCGGCTCGGGCTACGGCGGCAACGCGATCCTGGCGAAGAAGTGCTTCGCCCTGCGCATCGCCTCGGTCATCGGCCGCGACGAGGGCTGGCTCGCCGAGCACATGCTGCTCATCCGCGTCATCGACCCGAAGGGCACGGCGTACCACGTCGCCGCGGCCTTCCCCTCGGCGTGCGGCAAGACGAACCTCGCGATGCTGCGTCCCACGATCCCGGGTTGGCGCGTCGAGACCCTCGGCGACGACATCACCTGGATCCGTCCGGGCGAGGACGGGCGCCTCTGGGCCATCAACCCCGAGGCGGGCTTCTTCGGCGTGGCCCCCGGCACCGGCGAGTCGACCAACGTCACGGCGATCGAGACGCTGTGGGGCAACACGATCTTCACCAACGTCGCGCTCCGCCCCGACGGCGACGTGTGGTGGGAGGGCCTCACCGACGAGGCGCCGCCGCAGCTCATCGACTGGGAGGGCAATCCCTGGACCCCCGCGTCGGGTCGTCCCGCCGCCCACCCCAACTCGCGCTTCACGGTGGGTGCCGCGCAGTGCCCGCAGATCGCCGAGGACTGGGAGGCCCCCGAGGGCGTTCCCCTGGACGTGATCCTGTTCGGCGGCCGTCGCGCCACCAACGTCCCCCTCGTGGTCGAGGCGACCGACTGGTCGCACGGCGTCTTCCTCGGGTCGACCGTGTCGAGCGAGAAGACGGCGGCGCAAGAGGGCACGGTCGGCGAGCTCCGCCGCGATCCGTTCGCGATGCTGCCCTTCTGCGGCTACAACATGGGCGACTACTTCGGCCACTGGCTCGAGGTGGGCCAGAAGCTGCGCTTCGACCGTGCGCCCCGCATCTTCCAGGTCAATTGGTTCCGCAAGGGCGACGACGGCCGGTTCCTCTGGCCCGGTTTCGGCGACAACGCGCGCGTGATCGACTGGATCATCCGTCGTGTGGATGGACAGGTGGATGCCGTGGACAGCCCGATCGGACGCCTGCCCCGCGTCGAGGATCTCGAGCTGTCGGGCCTGGACCTGCCCGCCGCCGACCTCGAGGAGCTGTTCTCGATCGATCGCGCCTCGTGGCTCGCCGAGGCCGATCTGACCGAGGAGTTCTACGACACCTTCGGGTCGCACCTGCCGGCCGCCCTGCGCGCCGAACTCGCGTCGCTGCGGTACCGGCTCACGCGCGACTGACCGCTCCCGTCCCGCCCGCCGTGTCGCGGGCGGGACGGGCTCCGACTCGACGCCCCTCCCGTTCTTGGCGCACGGGAGGGGCGTCGTCCTGTGCCCGCGGCGCGCTCACGAATGCGCTCGCGCGTGCGGAGTGCCGGCCTCCGTCGGCCGGGGGCACCGCGAGACTGCATCCCGCTGACAACTCGGCGACATCCTGCAACCGAAATGTCAGCGACGTGCAGTCTCGCGCGGAGAGGGGGGGGAGGGGAGGGGAGGGGGTCGCGCGGGGCTGAGAGCCCGCCGGTCAGACCAGCAGCTGGTGCTTGGCCAGGTCGCGGTAGAGGGGGGTGGATGCCACGAGCTCGCTGTGCGTGCCCCGGCCGACGACCCGCCCCTGGTCGAGCACGACGATGAGGTCGCTGTCGACGACCGTCGACAGGCGATGCGCGATGACCAGCAGCGTCCGTCCGGCGGCGACCGCGTCGATGGCCTCGCGCATGCGTTGCTCGTTGACGCCGTCGAGCGACGACGTCGACTCGTCGAGCAGCAGCACCGGGGGAGCGGCCAGCAGGGCACGGGCGATCGCGAGACGCTGGCGTTCTCCGCCCGACAGCATCACCCCGTCCTCGCCCACGGGGGCGTCGACGCCGAGGGGGCTGCGCGCGAGCACGTCGCCCAGGTTGACCGCCCGCAGCACGCGCTCGCAGTCCGCGTCGGTGGCGTCGGGGGTCGCCAGGCGCAGGTTGTCGGCGATGGTTCCGGCGAGGGTCGGGGCGTCCTGCTCGACGTAGCCGAAGCGCGCCCGCAGATCGTCGCGCGCGAGGTCGCGGGCATCGACGCCGTCGACGAGGACCGCCCCCTCGGTGGGGTCGTAGAAGCGCTCGACGAGCGAGAGGATCGTGCTCTTTCCGGCACCCGAGGGGCCGACGAGGGCGACCCGCGTCCCGCGCGGGACCTCGAACGACACCCCGCGCAGCACGTCGCGGTCGTGCTCGACGACCTCGGCGGGCTCGTCGTCGGTCGAGGGCTCGAGGTGCACCTGCGCGAGGACGGAGCGGGCCTCGGCCGCGGCCGCCTCGCGGGCCTTCACGACGTGGTCCGGGTAGCGGAAGTGCACGTCACGGAAGGCCAGGGCCGCGGCATCCGGAACCGGGGGTGTGGAGGAGGCGCGATCGCCGTCGTCCTCGAGCGGCAGATCGAGCACCTCTTGGATGCGCCCGAGCGCGCCGAGCGCCTGGTTGACCGAGGTGATCGCCCCGATCGCCGAGGCCAGGGGCTGCACGAGCAGGAACAGGAAGATCACGAACGTCACGAGCGAGGCCACGTCGATGGCTCCGGATGCCACGCGGTACCCGCCCACACCCAGGACGACGAGCAGCGAGACCTGCAGCGCGACGAAGGCGATCGGCACGATGAACGCCGAGACCCGCGCGATGCGCACACCCGCGGCGTAGGCGGCGGTGGCGTCGCGGGTGACCGCGGCGATCTCGCGATCGGTGGCGCCCGCGGCGCGGATGGTCCGGATCGAACCGACCGCACGCTCGACCCCCGACGACAGCTCGCCCACCTTCTGCTGTTGATCCGCGGATGCCGAGCGGATGCGCGAGCTGAGCAGGACGACCACCGCGAGCGAGGCGCCGACGACCACGACGATGAGCCCGAGCAGCAGGGGGTCGATGAAGGCCATGGCGATGACGGCGCCGACGAGGATGAGGGCGTTGCCGACGGCATCCGCGAGGCCCTGCGTGAGGACGGCGTACAGCAGCGTCGTGTCGGTGCCCACGCGCGAGACGAGGTCGCCGGTGCGCCGGGCGTCGAACTCGCTGATGGGCAGGCGCAGGATGCGCGCGATGAGCCGTCGGCGGCTCGAGAACACCACCGCCGTCCCGGTGCGCTGCAGCAGGTAGTGCTGCCAGCCCGAAATCACCGACGACAGCACCACGAAGCCCACCAGGAGCCAGACCAGGGCGCCCAGGGGCACGCTGTTCTGCACGCGCGTGATGACCTGGCCGACGACGAGGGGCTGCGCGAGGGTGGCGGCCGCGCCGAGGACGCTCAGCACGGCGACGACGACGAGCGTGCGCTTGTGCTCGAGCAGGAACGGCAGGAGTTGGCGGAACGAGGCGCGGGGGCCCTCGGGTGCGCGGCGGCCGCGCCGACCGCGCGCGGGAGCGGGAACGGACATGCTCATCCTCGGGAAAGGGAAAGGGGTACTTCGACCGTACCTGCCGCCGCGGACACCGTCGGTCGCGCTCGTTCGACGGTGAGCGCAACTCCTGAGAATCGAGGCTCTTCTGCGTCGGGCGCCCGGTTCGGGGCCGATCCCGGTGTTCTCTCCGGAGTTCGGCCCGCCCGGCACGATCACCGCGCGATGACCCGCGAAACGACGGATGCCACGAGGCCCGGGCCCCGTGGCATCCGTCGTCCCGAAAACCCGGCGTTACGGCGCGGTCGCCGCCGCGGCGATGTTGTCGTCGTAGTCGACGTCCTTGGTCTCGGGCGAGAGCACCAGCGCGATGAGGGTCAGCACGCCCATGACCGAGAGGTACACGCCGACGAGCCACGGGTTGCCGTCGCCCGCCGCCCACAGGGCGACCGCGACGATGGGCGCGAGCGCCGCGCCCAGGATCGACGAGACGTTGTACGAGATCGCCGAGCCCGTGTAGCGGGTGTTGGTGGGGAAGAGCTCCGGCAGCACCGCACCCATCGGGCCGAACGTCGCGCCCATCAGCAGGAAGCCGAGCACGAGGAAGGCCTGCACCAGCGCGCCCGTGAACTTCGGATCGGCCGCGGGCAGCAGGAACACCGAGAACAGCAGACCGAACACGATGATGCCGAGGGTGACCCCGATCAGCAGGCGCTTGCGGCCGATCGCGTCGGCGACGGGGCCCGAGAGCATCGTGAAGATCCCGAAGAACACCACGCCGATGATCTGCATGATGACGAAGTCGGTGTACCCGAATCCGAGTCCCGGCACGTAGGCGGCGGCGTCGAACGCGGTCCCCGCCTTCTCGGCCGCGGCGGCCGCGCCCTCGACGGTGGGCTTGGTGCCGTACGACAGCGTGAAGCTCGTCATCAGGTAGAACAGCACGTAGGTCGCCAGCATGATGAACGTGCCGAGGATCAGCTGCTTCCAGTTGCGACGCACGACCTCGCCGAGGGGGAACTTGCGGATCGCGCCGCTCTTCTCGGCCTTGGCGAAGGACTCGCTCTCGACGAGCTTGAGACGCACGTACAGACCGACGATGACCATGATCGCCGAGAACAGGAACGGCACGCGCCAGCCCCACGACAAGAACTCCGCCGACCGCTGGGCGGTGCCGTCGGGGTGGGGGAGGGCGAAGTTGATCACCAGGAACACCGTGTTGGCGATGATGAAGCCGATCGGAGCGCCGAGCTGGGGGAACGTGCCGAACAGGGCGCGCTTGCCCTTCGGCGCGTTCTCGGTCGCGACCAGCGCCGCGCCCGACCACTCGCCGCCCAGCGCGAAGCCCTGAGCGAGACGCATGATCAGCAGCAGCACGGCCGCCCAGACGCCGATCTCGTTGAACGTCGGCAGACATCCGATGAGGAACGTCGCCACACCCATGGTGAGCAGGGATGCCACGAGCGTGGCCTTGCGTCCGAAGCGGTCGCCGAAGTGGCCGAAGACGACGGCGCCCAGGGGGCGGGCGACCATGGCGGCGCCGAAGACGCTGAACGACAGCAGCAGCGAGGTGGTCTCGTTGCCGGTCGGGAAGAAGAGGATCGGGAAGACCAGCACCGCCGCCGTGGCGTACGCGTAGAAGTCGTAGAACTCGATCGTGGTGCCGACGAGGCTCGCGGTGATGACGCGCGAGCGCGGGTTCGCCGGTGCGGCGGGGGCGGAGGGGGATGTGGTGGTCATGACTGCCTGACGAGAGGATTCTGCAATCGCGTCCGGGGTGGGGCGCAGCGGTGGTGCGCAGCAGTCACGAGGGTGGTGGTGAGGGAGCGCACGGGCGGAAGCACCGGCGACGTCCCCGAGTGAGGTCCGTCGCGACGCTCCAGTCTATGCGCCGGCTGAGCGCCGCCCGGCCTCGGGCCTCAGCGCCAGATGACGGCGAGCGCGGCGTTGAGAAGGGTCAGGATGCCGATGGGCCAGAAGATCGCGGGAGAGAGGGCCCCCGTGCGCTTCTGACGCGCCGAGCCGACGCCCAGCAGCGCACCGATGACCAGCAGCACGACGAGCTTGATGCCGATCTTGGCGTAGTTGAGGTCGTGGTCCAGACCCCACGGAGCCGACAGGACCAGACCGGTCACCAGCGAGATCGCGAGGGCGATGTTCATCAGACGGGTCACGCGCACGCGACGCGCGACCGCCTCGACGACCCAGGCGCCGAAGAGGATCGCGAAACCGACGAGGTGGACCAGGACGACGACGTTCCGCAGGATCTCCATACCCGTCAGGGTAGGGATGCCGTCCGCGGGACGCCAGCAAGGCGCTCCTCACCCCGTGCGGCGCCCGGGGCGATGATCCCGGGGGCTTCGACGGGCTCAGCCATCTGGACAGCGTCGCTGAGCCTGTCGAAGGCGGTTCCCGAGCCTGTCGGAGCGCCCGCCGGAGGGTGGTCCCTGAGCCCGTCGAAGGCCCGTCGGCCTCAGCCGCGCAGCTCGCGCAGCACGAGCGCGGTGCGGATGGCCGCGTCCGCGGCCTCCTCGCCCTTGTCCTCCTTGGACCCCTCGAGGCCCGCGCGATCCAGGCCCTGCTGCTCGTCGTCCAGGGTCAGCACGCCGAAGCCGACGGGCTTGCCCGTGTCCAGCGCGACCCGGGTCAGGCCGTCGGTCGCCGCCGACGACACGAACTCGAAGTGCGGCGTCCCGCCCCGGATGATCACGCCGAGGGCGACCACGGCATCCGCCCCGCCGTCGAGCGCGGCCTTCGCCGCGACCGGCAGCTCGAAGGACCCCGGAACGCGCACCACGCGGTACGTCGCACCGGTGGCATCCAGGACCCTTCGCGCCCCGGCGATCAGGCCGTCGGTGATGACCTCGTGCCAGGTGCCGGCGATGACGACGACGTTCAGTCCCGACGCGTCGACGCCGCCGGTCTCGGGTGCTCCACTACCGGCCATCAGGCGCTCTCTTCCTTCATGTGCGCGAGGGCCTCGCGCAGGTCGTCCTCGGCGATGATGTGACCCATCCGGTCGCGCTTCGTCTCGAGGTACTGGTGGTTGTTGGGGCCGACGCCCACGAGCAGGGGGACCTGCTCCACGACGTCGAGACCGAAGCCGCGCAGCTGCGCGACCTTGTCGGTGTTGTTGGTCAGCAGGCGCACCTTCTCCACACCCAGGTCGCCGAGGATGCCGGCGGCGGCGGCGTAGTCGCGCGCGTCGGCGGGAAGCCCCAGGGCGAGGTTGGCGTCCACGGTGTCCATCCCGCGCTCCTGCAGGTTGTAGGCGCGCAGCTTGTTGATGAGGCCGATGCCGCGGCCCTCGTGTCCGCGCATGTAGATGACGATGCCGCCGTCGCGGTCGATCGTGTCGAGGGCGGCCTCCAGCTGCGGACCGCACTCGCATTTGAGCGAACCGAACGCCTCGCCGGTCAGGCACTCCGAGTGCACGCGCACGAGGGGAGCCTGCTCGGTGAGGTCGCCCGAGACCACGGCCAGGTGGTCGGTGCCGGTGACGCGGTCCTTGTACGCGAGGAAGCGGAAGGTCCCGTGCGAGGTGGGCACGTTCGACTCCGCGCGCAGGCTCACGCGGCGCCGGGGTGCGGCCGTCGCCGGCAGCGGGTCGGTCTCGTTCAGGTGGGCGATGAGCTGCTCGATGGTGATGACCGGGATGCCGTCGCGCTCGCCGAGCTCGAACAGCCCGGGCAGGCGCATCATGCTGCCGTCTTCGGCGACGACCTCGGCGATCGCGCCGACCGGCTCGAGGCCCGCGAGCCGCATGAGATCGACCGCGGCCTCGGTGTGCCCGGCACGCTCGCGCACGCCGCCGTCGACCGCCCGCAGCGGCAGCACGTGACCGGGACGGATGAGGCTGGTGGGCACCGACGCGGGATCGGCCAGCACGGTCAGGGTGTGCGCGCGGTCGGCGGCGCTGATGCCGGTGGACACGCCCGACGCGGCGTCGACACTCACGGTGTAGGCGGTGCCGCGGGCGTCCTGGTTGACCTCGACCATGGGCGGCAGGTCGAGGCGGTCGGCCCACTCGGCGGGCATCGGCGCGCAGACGTAGCCGCTGGACCAGCGGACGGTCCAGGCGAGCCACTCGGGCGTGGCGAGCTGAGCCGAGATGATGACGTCGCCCTCGTTCTCACGGTTCTCGTCGTCGGCGACCAGGATCGGACGCCCCTGACGCAGCGCTTCCAGGGCCTCGGGGATGGTGGACAGGCTCATCGGGAGCCCCTCTCGGTCTGTGCGGCGGTGGCCGCGGGATTCTCTGTCGTGCGGAAGGCGAGCATGCGCTGGACATGACGGGCCAGGATGTCGGTCTCGAGGTTCACGGGCGTGCCGGCTTCGGCGCGGCCGAGGGTCGTGGCCTCGAGGGTCTCGGGGATCAGCGAGACCTCGAGCCACGGCTCGGGCTCGGAGGCTCCGCTCACGGCGCTGACGGTGAGCGAGACGCCGTCGATCGCGATCGACCCCTTGTCCACCACCAGCGGGGCGAGGTGGGCCGGGATGCCGACGCGCACGACGCTCCACTGCGCTCCGGGTCGCACCTCGCGCACCACGCCGGTGCCGTCGATGTGCCCCTGCACGATGTGCCCGCCGAGGCGGCCGTGGGCGGCGGTGGCCCGCTCGAGGTTGACGGCGCGTCCGGGGGCGACGTCGACGAGCGTCGACATGTCGAGCGTCTGTTTCATGACATCGGCGGTGAACCAGTCCTCGCCCTGGTCGACGACGGTGAGGCACACGCCGCTCACCGAGATCGAGTCGCCGTGGCCGGCATCCGACACCGACAGCGGTGCGCGCAGGGTCAGACGCACGCCGTCACCGGACGGCTCCACGGCGGTGACGGCGCCGATCTCTTCGACGATTCCGGTGAACATCAGGCTTCTCCTCTGTTCGGGTGGGTACCGGCGGCGGGGCCGCTCGGGCGGGGGACGGCGACGATCAACAGGTCGTCGCCGAGGGTCTGCAGGGATGCCACGTCCAGCCGCCGTGCGCCGTCGATGGTGGGCACGCCCAGGTCGCCGAGCGCCAGACGGGAGCCGCCCAGCAGCACGGGCGCGACGTAGACGAGCAGCTCGTCGGCCAGGCCCTCGCGCACGAACGCGCTCGCCAGCGTCGGTCCGCCCTCGACGAAGACGCGCTGCACGCCCTGCTCGGCGAGGTCGGCCAGCACCGCGTGCAGGTCGTGGGTCGCGTAGAAGAGGGGCGCGAGCGGGTGGCGGCGCACCGCGGCATCCGCGGCGATCTCGCTCTCGCCGATGACGACGGGCCGCGGCTGGGCGTCGAGCAGCGTCCCGTCGGCCGCGCGGGCCGTCAGGGCGGGGTCGTCCGCGCGGACCGTTCCGGTGCCGGCGACGATGCCATCGGCCCGCGCCCGACGCTCGTGCACGTCACGGCGCGCGGCGGGACCCGTGATCCACTGGCTGCTGCCGTCGTCGGCGGCGGCTCGACCGTCGAGGCTCTGCGCCCACTTGACTGTGACGTGGGGGCGCCCGGTGCGCTGCAGGTGGGTCCAATCGCGGATCAGCGCGTCGGCGGCATCCGCTTCGACGCCCGCTTCGACGTCGATGCCCGCGGCGCGCAGGCGATCGGCACCCCCCGCGGCGTTCGCGGTGGGGTCGTCGATCGCGTGCACGACGCGGGCCACCTGGGCCTCGATCAGGGCGAGGGCGCACGGGCCGGTGCGGCCGGTGTGGTTGCACGGCTCGAGGGTCACCACCGCGGTCGCGCCCCGCGCCGCTCCGGGGGCGAGTCGCGACAGCGCGTCGACCTCGGCGTGGGGCGTTCCGGCACCGCGGTGGAAGCCCTCGGCGAGCACCTCGCCCGCGGGAGAGAGGATGACGGCACCCACCTGCGGATTGAGTCCGCGCGGGCCGCGCCGGGCGAGCTGCAGCGCTCGCCGCATGGCGTCGATCTCGACGGCGGATGCCATGTCCCTGTCCTTCCCGCAGATTCGGGGCAGGGCCAGCGGGAGGGCGCGACGCGCCGTCCGTGCTGCCTCCTATCCGGACTCGCGCGGGCGGACCCTCGCATCACCGTCGGTTCCGGAGTTCCACCGGATCGGCCCCACCGCTTCGCGGAGGGGTTCGCGGACTGTCACCGCCGGTTCGGATTCACACCGACCCCGGAGCACGTGTTTCTCTTCGAAGTGTAGTCAACGCGGTGTGCGAGGTTTCATTCCCCCGTCATCCGGCGACGTTTCGTGGTACGTGGGGGTGCTGCCGTGTGGACCGCGCCCCGGGAGGCGACGGGCCGCGGTCGGCCGGCTCGAGGCGGGGCGCCGGCGGGTGCGTCCCGTGAATCCGCCGGGTGGCCACCCGCGGGGGCGCGGTGCTCCCGGGCGCGACCCGCGCCTACTTCAACAGCCGCGACAGGCGCCGGTCGGCCAGCAGCTTGCCGCCGGTCTGACAGGTGGGGCAGTACTCGAGGGAGTTATCGGCGAAGAAGACGCTGCGCACCTCGTCGCCGCACACCGGGCACGCCTCGCCGCGTCTGCCGTGTACGCGCATGCCGCGCCGCTTGGCGTCCTTCAGATCGGCGGGCGGCTTGCCGCGAGCCTCGGTGATCGCCTCGGCCAGCGTCGCCGTCATCGCGGCGAAGAGGCGATCGATCTCTTCTGCCGAGAGGTTCGCCGCGAGCGCGTACGGTGACATCTTGGCCGCGTGCAGGATCTCGTCGGAGTAGGCGTTGCCGACCCCCGCGATGATCGACTGGTCGCGCAGCACGCCCTTGATCTGCGTGCGACGGCCCTCGAGCAGCGCCCCGAAGGCGGCGCGGTCGAAGTCCGGATTCAACGGGTCGGGACCGAGGCGGGCGATCCCCGGCACCTCGCCGACGGAGCGCACCGCGTACACGGCGAGCGACTTCTTGGTGCCGGCCTCGGTGAGGTCGAAGCCCGAACCGTCGGCGAACCCGACGCGCAACGCGATGGGCGTCTTGCCCGGCTTGATGATCGTCGTGGGCAGGGCGTCGTACCACCGCAGCCATCCCGCCTTGGCGAGGTGGAAGACCAGATGGATGCCACCCTCGGCCGCGATGTCGACGAACTTGCCGTGCCGCTCCACACCGACGACGGTGGCCCCGACGAGTGCGGTCAGCGGCGGATCGTAGGTTTTCAGCGCGTTGATCGCCGACACGGTGGCCTTGTCGATGCGCAGCCCCGTGATGCGACCACGCAGGAACTCGACGAGTCCCTCGACCTCAGGCATCTCCGGCATGCGGCCATGCTGCCACGCCCCTCCGACATCGGGGGCGGGCCTTGCACCCCAGCCGAGCACCGGCCACCTCACCCGCGCGCGATCATCGCCGCGCAGCAGTCCTCGCGCCCACAGCGGCGCCGCGTGCCGCGTCGCAGATTCGGACCGGTGCAACGGAATCGGATGCCGCGGGGCGCCACGTCCGATTCCGTTGCGCCGATCCGAATCCGTTGCGCGGAACGGCGGGCGGATCAGCCGCGGCGCAGCAGTCCGATGCGGTCGTAGACGTCCGAGAGGGTCTTCTCGGCGACGGATGCCGCCCGCCCGGCATTGACGGCCAGCACGCGGTCGAGCTCGGCGGGGTCGTCGAGCAGCTCGAGGGCGCGCGCGCGCACAGGCTCGAACTCGCTCACGACGACCTCGGCGAGGCCCTTCTTGAAGTCGCCGTAGCCGCGGCCGGCGTACTCGTCCTCGATGGAGGCGATCTCGCGCCCGGTCAGTGCCGCGTAGATGACCAGGAGGTTCGACACGCCGGGCTTGGCCTCGCGGTCGAAACGCACGGCCCCCTCGGAGTCGGTGACGGCGCGCATGATCTTCTTCGCGCTCGCTGCGGGGTCGTCGAGCAGCCACAGCACGCCCGCGTCGGACTCCGCCGACTTCGACATCTTCGACGTTGGGTTCTGCAGATCGTAGATGCGCGCGGTCTCGCGCTGGATGACGGGCGTGGGCACGGTGAAGGTCTGACCGAATCGCTGGTTGAAGCGCTCGGCGAGGTCGCGGGTCAGTTCGATGTGCTGCTTCTGATCGTCGCCGACCGGGACGACGTCGGTCTGATAGAGCAGGATGTCGGCGGCCATCAGCACCGGGTAGGTGAACAGGCCGACGTTGGTGGCATCCGTTCCGTATCGGGCCGACTTGTCCTTGAACTGGGTCATGCGCCCGGCCTCGCCGAAGCCGGTCAGGGTCGCGAGCACCCACTGCAGCTCGGCGTGCGCGGGGACGTGCGACTGCACGTAGAGCGTGGAACGCGCGGGCTCGATGCCGGCGGCGATGTACTGCGCGGCCGTCCGGCGCGTCTTCTCGCGACGCTCGGCGGGGTCGCCGGGCTGCGTGAGGGCGTGCAGATCGACGACCGAGAAGAAGGCGTCGTACTCGTCCTGCAGCTGGCGCCACTGCAGCAGGGCACCGATGTAGTTGCCGATCTGAAGGCTGTCGGCGGAGGGCTGCATTCCGGAGTAGAGGCGCTCGGTGGTCACCGTACGATCCTAGGCCGCGTGCGCGGGGGTCCCTCGCGCCGAGAGGATCGGGATGCCGCCGCACCGCGGGAGATCCGCTGCATCGCGCACGTCGCGCGCCGACGGATACGCGCGGCCGGATGCGCGCCGACGCACCCGCGCCCCCGGCGATGCGCCCGCGCTGGCGCTGCCGCGCCTGCGTCAGCGACCGAGCGTGTAGTCGACGATCACGGGGGAGTGGTCGCTCCACCGGGTGTCGTACGAGGGCGCGCGATCCACGCGATAGGAGGTGACGCGGTCGGCGAGGGCGGGGGTGGCCACGTGGTAGTCGATGCGCCACCCGCTGTCGGTGTCGAACGCCTTGCCGCGCATCGACCAGAACGTGTACGGGCCCTCGACCTCGCCCATGGCCCGTCGACCGACGTCGATCCACCCCAGGCCCGTGCCGGTCGAGCCGTCGACGCCCTCGACCTGCTCGCCGGCGGGACCGAAGAAGCGGTCGAAGTAGGCGCGCTCGCGGGGCAGGAAACCGGCGTTCTTGCGGTTGCCGCGCCAGTTCTTGATGTCGAGTTCGCGGTGACCCACGTTGAGGTCGCCGACGACCACGGCCAGCTCGCGCTCGGTCTTCAGCTCGCCGAGGCGGCGCTCCATGGCATCCAGGAAGAGCCATTTCGCGTCCTGCTTGGGGGTGTCGACCTCGCCGCTGTGCACGTAGGCGCTGACGACCGTGAGGGTCTCTCCATCGATGTCGAAGTCGGTCTCGATCCATCGGCCCGACGCATCCAGAGGCTCGGGGCCGAGGTGCGTGCGCGTGTCGACGCCGGCGAGACGGCTGATGATCGCGACGCCCGCCCGCCCCTTCTGCAGGGCCTCGTCGTTGACGATCTGCCACCCGGGCAGGGCGTCAGCCAGCTGCTCGGCCGTGGCGCGCACCTCTTGTAGGGCGACGATGTCGGCCTCCGAGGCGTCCAGCCAGTCGGTCATGCCCTTGCGGACGGCGGCACGGATGCCGTTGACGTTGATCGAGACGATGCGTACGGAACGAGCCACCGTCCGAGCCTAACGAACGCCTCCGACACCGGGCGGCGCGACCCCGCCCGTCCTGTCGCGCGGGGGAGCGGCATCCGGGATCAGTCGGGGATGAGCGACATCCGTCGCGGGGCGGGCACGTCGGCCTCGGCGCGCGCCAGGGTCTTCTCCGCGGCGACGACCCGTCGCCTCGCCCGCCAGCGCAGCGGCCAGCGCGACAGGGCCAAGGCCTTCTCGGCCTCGCGCAGGCCCACCTGCGCGGCGATGACGAGGGCGGCCTGCTCCATCGCCCGCCGGTCCTCCGGGGAGCGCAGCGGTACGTCGCGGTCCCCCGCGGCCACGGCGATCCACGCCGCCGCGACGAGGATGACGATTCCGATGAAGCGGAACCACAGCAGGAAGCCGATCAGCACGGTGAAGGTGGCCAGCAGCGGGTTCGACGGCGTGTACACGAACAGGAAGCCCGCGGCCACCTGCAGCACGACCATGCCGGTGGCGCCCACGAGGGCCCCCGGCCAGGCCCGGCGCCACGACAGCGTCGTGCCGGTGAGGAAGCGGAAGAGCGAGGCGAGGGCGACCGTGTTGATCGCGAAGGCGACGACGAGCGAGACCGAGCGTGCGCCGATGGACCACCCGAGCGTTTCGCGATCCCAGCCGATGAGCCCGAACACCAGGTCGACGGCGCCCGTCGTGATGGAACCGAGCAGGGCGCCCACCAGCAGCGAGACGCCGAAGAGGACGGAGGCCAGGAAGTCGCGCGCCTTGAGCATGACGTAGTTGCGCAGATCGAACGGCAGGCCGAATGTGTCGCGCACGGCGCGGCGGGTGAACGTGACGAAGCCGATCGCGGTCCACACGACGACCACGAAGGCGACGATTCCGGTGACCGTGAGCAGGCGGCCGCTCTCTTGCGCGACGGCCTCGACCTGCTCGCGGTCGACGAGACCGTTGTCGCTGATGAGGCCGGGGATGTAGCTGTTGACGATGCGGATGAGCCCGGTGATGGCCGCGCTGCTGCCGCCCAGCCAGATCCCCACGCCCGCGAAGGCGAGGTACAGCGCCGAGAAGACCGCGAAGAGCCCCTGGTAGCTCATCCCCGCCGCGAGCAGGAAGCCGTTGTGCCGCAGGAAGTGCCGCCACACCCGGATCGGGAACCATTGGGCGATCCGCGCGGCCCGCGCGATCGGCTGGTCGAGGCGTTCGCGCACGGCCGACTGCGCCTCGGACAACCGATCGCGCAGCGACGTGTCGTCGTCGCGCACCGCGGGCAGCGGCCGCGGGTCGGAGGGCGTGTCGGTCACCCGAAAAGCCTAGATGACCGGATGCCGCCCCCTCGCGTCGCGCCGGTCCCCGGCATCCCCCGTCCCATCCCGCCCGCGCGAGTCGCCAGGATCTGTCGCCGCGACCCCGCCCGCAGCGACGAATCATGGCGACTCGCGCCCGGGAAGGACCGGGGAACGCCGAACGGCGGGGGCGCCGGAGCGCACCCGCCGTTCGAGAGGGGAGGGGTCAGCGACCGCCGCGGAGGACGGCCTGCTTGACCTCGGCGATGGCCTTGGTGACCTCGATGCCGCGGGGGCACGCCTCGGTGCAGTTGAAGGTCGTGCGGCAGCGCCACACGCCCTCTTTGTCGTTGAGGATGTCGAGGCGCACGTCGCCCGCGTCGTCGCGCGAGTCGAAGATGAAGCGGTGCGCGTTGACGATCGCGGCGGGACCGAAGTACTGCCCGTCGGTCCAGAAGACGGGGCACGACGAGGTGCACGCGGCGCAGAGGATGCACTTGGTGGTGTCGTCGAAGACCTCGCGGTCGACGATCGACTGCACGCGCTCCTTGCCCGCCTCGGGCTTCGAGTTCGAGATGAGGAAGGGCTGCACCTCGCGGTAGGAGGCGAAGAACGGCTCCATGTCGACGATGAGGTCCTTCTCGAGCGGCAGGCCCTTGATCGCCTCGACGTAGATCGGCTGCGAGATGTCGAGATCCTTGATCAGCGTCTTGCAGGCCAGGCGGTTGCGGCCGTTGATGCGCATGGCATCCGATCCGCAGATGCCGTGCGCGCACGAGCGGCGGAACGACAGCGAACCGTCGACCTCCCACTTGATCTTGTGCAGGGCGTCCAGGACGCGGTCGGTGGAGTACAGCTCCACGTCGTAGTCGACCCAGCGGGGCTCGTCGTCGACCTCGGGGTCGAAGCGGCGGATGTTGAAGGTGACGAGGAACGACTGGATGCCGGTGTCCTCAGGAGTCTGCTCGACCTCTTCCGAGGTGTCGACCTGCTCGATGACGGTGGATGCCATCTCAGTACTTCCTCTCCAGCGGCGGGTAGCGCAGCTCCCCGGCCTCGTTCTTGGTGAACACGACGGGCTTCCAACCGAGTTCGATGTGGTCTGCGGGGTGCGACGAGTGCGGGTCGCCCGACAGGTACGCCATGGTGTGCTGCATGTACTTCTCGTCGTCGCGCGTGGGGAAGTCGTCGCGCATGTGACCACCGCGGCTCTCTTCGCGGTTCTGCGCCGAGTAGACGACGACCTCGGCGAGGTCGAGCAGGAAGCCGAGCTCGACGGCTTCGAGCAGGTCGGTGTTGAACCGCTTGCCTTTGTCGTCGACGTGGATGTTCTTGTAGCGCTCGCGCAGGTCGGCGATGACGTCCAGGACCTTCGACAGCGACTCGTGCGTGCGGAAGACCTGCGCGCCCTTGTCCATCTCGTCCTGCAGGGTCTTGCGCAGCACCGCGATGCGCTCGGTGCCGGTGTTGTTGCGCAGGCTCTCGATGAGACCGCGCACCTCGGCGGCGGGGTCCTCGGGCAGGGGCACGAAATCGGCCGTCTTGACGTACTCGACCGCGTTGCGGCCGGCGCGCTTGCCGAAGACGTTGATGTCCAGCAGCGAGTTGGTGCCCAGGCGGTTCGAGCCGTGCACCGAGACGCACGCGCACTCGCCGGCGGCGTACAGGCCCGGGACGACGGTGTCGTTGTCGGCGAGCACCTCGGCCTTGATGTTCGTGGGGATGCCGCCCATCGCATAGTGCGCGGTCGGCATGACCGGGACGGGCTCGACGACCGGGTCGACGCCCAAGTAGGTGCGGGCGAACTCGGTGATGTCGGGGAGCTTGGTTTCGAGCACCTCGGCGCCCAGGTGCGTGCAGTCCAGCAGCACGTAGTCGCGGTGGGGGCCCGCGCCGCGGCCCTCGGCCACCTCCTGGACCATGCAGCGCGCGACGATGTCGCGGGGGGCGAGGTCCTTGATGGTGGGGGCGTAGCGCTCCATGAACCGCTCGCCGCTGGCGTTGCGCAGGATGGCGCCCTCACCGCGGGCACCCTCGGTGAGCAGGATGCCGAGACCGGCGAGGCCGGTGGGGTGGAACTGGAAGAACTCCATGTCCTCGAGCGGCAGTCCCTTGCGCCACACGATGCCGACGCCGTCCCCGGTCAGGGTGTGGGCGTTCGAGGTGGTCTTGAAGATCTTGCCGAACCCACCGGTGGCGAAGACGACGGCCTTGGACTGGAAGACGTGCAGCTCGCCGGTGGCGAGGTCGTAGGCCACGACGCCGGCCACCTGGGTCTTGCCCGCGGCATCCTTCACCGTGATCAGGTCGAGGACGTAGAACTCGTTGAAGAAGTTGATGCCGAGCTTGACGCAGTTCTGGAACAGCGTCTGCAGGATCATGTGACCCGTGCGGTCGGCGGCGTAGCACGCGCGGCGCACGGGGGTCTTGCCGTGGTCGGCCGTGTGGCCGCCGAAGCGACGCTGGTCGATCTTGCCCTCGGGCGTGCGGTTGAACGGCAGGCCCATGTTCTCGAGGTCGATGACGGCGTCGATGGCTTCTTTGGCGAGGATCTCGGCGGCATCCTGATCGACGAGGTAGTCGCCGCCCTTGATGGTGTCGAAGGTGTGCCACTCCCAGGAGTCCTCTTCGACGTTGGCGAGGGCCGCGGCCATCCCGCCCTGCGCCGCGCCGGTGTGCGAACGCGTCGGGTAGAGCTTCGAGATGACGGCGGTCTTGGCGCCGGGGCCGGCCTCGATGGCCGCGCGCATTCCCGCGCCGCCGGCGCCGACGATGACGACGTCGAACTGGTGGTAGTGGACGCCGTCCTTGACGATCGAGTCCGAGCTGGTCTGAGTGCTCACGTGTGCAATACCTCTGTTGTCAGGGGAGAGAAGGGATGCCACAGGCTTACGCCGCCTGGCACACGTCCCACAGGGAGCTGCTCTCGGTCACACCGAGGCAGGGGTCGAAGGTGAAGACGACGAGAGTGCCGAGCAGGATCAGGAAACCGGCGGACACCCACAGCGATCCGACCAGGATGGTGCGGATCTTGGCGTTGGTGACGTAGTCGTTGACGATGGTGCGCATGCCGTTGGCGCCGTGGATGAGCGCGAGCCAGAGCATCAGCACGTCCCACCACTGCCAGAAGGGCGAGGCGAGCTTGCCCGCGACGAATGCGAAGTCGATCTGGTGGATGCCGTCGCCCGTCATGAGGTTGACGAACAAGTGGCCGAAGATCAGGACGATCAGCAGCACGCCGGAGGCGCGCATGTAGATCCAGCCCCACTTCTCGAGGTTGGAGCCCTTCTTGCGGACGCTGGGCGTGCGCGGGGCGGGAATCGTGGCGGCTTCTTGGGCGACGGACATCAGTGGCTCCCGGTGACGGCGCTGAAGACGTTGATCAGGTGGCGCGGGGTGAAGCCCGCCATGGTGACGACCCACAGGCCGAGCACGCCCCACCAGAGCTGACGCTGGTGGCGGGTGGCCCAGGGCCAGAAGTCGACCAGGATGATGCGCAGGCCGTTGAACGCGTGGTACGCGATCGCTCCGACCAGGGCCACCTCGCCGAGGCCCATGATCGGGTTCTTGTAGGTGCCGATGACGGCGTCGTACGCCTCGGGGGACACGCGGATGAGCGCGGTGTCGAGGATGTGCACGAGGAGGAAGAAGAAGATCGCGACACCGGTGATGCGGTGCAGGACCCAGGACCACATCCCCTCGCGACCGCGGTAGAGAGTGCCGCGCGGCCTCTTCGACGTCGTTTCCTTCACCGACGGCGTGGCACGTGCTGGTGCTGACACGGTCGTCCTCCCTGATCGAACACGGTGTTGGGGGCCCACGTGGGCCCCGAGCGTCACACGGGCGCTCTTGAATACTACGTCCGGCCTATGAAACGGGGTGATTAGGCCGTCCTAAGACTCTCTCGATGTCGAGATAGTTCGCGGATGCCGTCCGATGCCCGCGGAACCGGCGCGAACGGGGGATCCGCGGCGCGGGCAGTAGGGTCGGTGCCATGGCCGACCTCGCTATCGACGACTTCTACGCCGTGATCCCCGCCGGGGGCATCGGGAGCCGCCTCTGGCCGCTGTCTCGCGCGGATGCACCCAAGTTCCTCCACGATCTGACCGGTTCCGGGCAGACGCTGCTGCGCGACACGTGGGACCGCCTGGCCCCGCTGTCGGGGGAGGACCGCATCGCGGTCGTCACCGGACGCGCTCACCGCGCCGCCGTGGAGCGCGAGCTGCCCGGCGTGCCCGACCACAACGTCTTCCTCGAGTCGGAGCCGCGCGACTCCTCGGCCGCGATCGGGCTGGCCGCCGCGATCCTCGTGCGGCGCGAACCGGACGTCATCATCGGCTCCTTCGCGGCGGATCACGTCATCCGACAGACCCGCCAGTTCGACTTCGCCGTGCGGCAGGCCGTCGCGGTGGCCCGCGCCGGTTACATCTGCACCATCGGCATCCAGCCGGCCGAGCCCTCGGTCGGGTTCGGCTACATCAAGCAGTCCGATGAGCTGATCGTCGACGGCGCCCCCGAGGCCTACATGGTCGAGCGTTTCGTCGAGAAGCCCGACCTCGACACCGCCAAGCAGTACTTCGCCGACCGGTCGTACCTGTGGAACGCCGGCATGTTCATCACCCGCGCGGACGTCCTGCTCGCGGAACTGGCGGTCAACGAGCCGGAGTTGCACGCGGGGCTGCTCGAGCTCGCCGAGGCCTGGGACGACCGCGAACGCCGCGGGCCCGCCGTCGACCGCATCTGGCCCGACCTGAAGAAGATCGCGATCGACTACTCGGTCGCCGAGCCCGCGGCCGAGAAGGGGCGCCTCGCGGTGATCCCCGGTCACTTCGACTGGGACGACGTGGGCGACTTCGCGAGTCTGTCCAAGCTCAACTCCTCGGGTGGGCGCAACGAGCTCGCGATCCTCGGCGAGGACGCCCGCGTGCTGTCGGACGCGTCGAGCGGCATCGTCGTGTCGCAGACCAAGCGCGTCATCAGCCTCATCGGCGTCCGCGACATCGTCGTGGTCGACACCCCCGACGCCCTCCTGGTCACCACCAGCGAGAACGCCCAGCGCGTCAAGGGCGTCGTCGACGCGCTCAAGCTCACCGGACGCGGCGACGTTCTCTGACACCGGATGCCACTCCCGGTGGCATTCGGTCCCGTACGCGCCCCGTCGTGTGGCGGGCGCGTCACGCGAGATTGCGTCTTTGTAACCATTGACGTGCACGGGGCCTCCGGGGTCCCGGCGGAGCCGACACAGTAGGTAACGTGACGGCATCGTCCCCCGAACCCGTTGGGGGCATCCGTCTTGGAGGACCATTCGTGAAGACCACGAAGAAGGCCGTCGTCAGCGGCCTCGCCATGATCGGCGCCGCGGCGCTGCTCGCCGGTTGCGGCGCCGCACCCGAGAGCAACGGCGCGTCCGGTGGTGCCG
Source organism: Microbacterium sp. NPDC090007 (assembly GCF_044748345.1). Classification (NCBI taxonomy): domain Bacteria; kingdom Bacillati; phylum Actinomycetota; class Actinomycetes; order Micrococcales; family Microbacteriaceae; genus Microbacterium; species Microbacterium sp. NPDC090007. The sequence continues at coordinate 1,278,411 of NZ_JBIVFV010000001.1, forward strand.
CAGCCGGTGCCAGCGACTACCTGCCCTGCATGGTGTCGGACGCCGGTGGGTTCGACGACAAGTCGTTCAACCAGCTGGGCAAGCAGGGCGTCGACGAGGCGGCGACCGAGCTCGGTGCGCAGACCCCCATCGAGGTCGAGTCGCAGGCCGAGACCGATTACGCCTCCAACCTGCAGAACCTCGTCGACCAGGGCTGCAACACGATCGTCACGGTCGGCTTCCTGCTCGCCCCGGCCGCCCTCGAGTCGGCCACGGCCAACCCCGACGTGCAGTACGTCTCGATCGACGACACCGTCGACAGCGACTTCGACGGCACCACCGACGCGCCGAACATCAAGCCGATCATCTTCGACACCGCCCAGGCGGCCTACCTCGCCGGTTACCTCGCCGCGGGTACGTCCAAGACCGGCGTCGTCGGCACCTTCGGCGGTCTGAACATCCCGACCGTGAGCATCTTCATGGACGGCTTCGCCCAGGGCGTCGAGAAGTACAACACCGACAACGGCGCCAACGTGCGCGTCGTCGGTTGGGACCGCACCGCCCAGGACGGCTCCTTCACCGGTGGCTTCGAGGCCAACGACACGGCTCGTCAGACCGCTCAGGCGCTCATCGACCAGAACGTCGACGTGCTGCTGCCCGTCGGCGGGCCGATCTACCAGTCGGCCGCCGTCGCCATCCGCGACGCCGGTCGCGAGATCGCCCTGGTCGGCGTCGACGCCGACGTCTACGAGACCGACGAGTCGGTGGGCGACCTGCTGCTGACCTCGATCCTCAAGGGCATCGACGTCGGTACCAAGGACGCCATCGTCGCCGCCGGCAACGGCGAGTTCGACGCGGCTCCGTTCGTCGGAACCCTCGAGAACGAGGGTGTCGGCCTGGCTCCGTACCACGACTGGGCCGACCGTGTTCCCGCCGAGGTCACGAGCAAGATCGAGGAGCTCAAGGCGCAGATCGTCGACGGCTCCATCACCGTCGAGTCCTACCTCAACGGCTGATCGGACGAAACGTCTCGGGGGAGGCCGGCGCAAGCCGGCCTCCCCTCCCTTATGGGGTTGCGGCGTTGCGTCGCGCCCTCTCCCCGGGTCCGCTCACGAGGCGGCCCTTCTCGTCGGACGCCTGCCGCGTCCGGCGTCGAGAACTTAGGATCGGGAACATGAAGCTCGAACTCCGCGGGATCACGAAGACCTTCGGATCCCTGGTGGCGAACGACCACATCGACCTCACCGTGGAGGCCGGAGAGATCCACTGCCTGCTCGGCGAGAACGGTGCCGGCAAGTCCACCCTGATGAACGTCCTGTACGGCCTGTATCAGGCCGACGGAGGAGACATCCTGCTGGACGACGCCGTCCAGCACTTCTCCGGCCCCGGCGACGCGATGCGCGCCGGAATCGGCATGGTGCACCAGCACTTCATGCTGATCCCCGTCTTCACCGTCGCAGAGAACGTCATGCTCGGACACGAGCCGACGAAGGCCGGCGGGCGCCTGGACCTGACCGCCGCGCGCGCGAAGGTCAAAGAGATCTCCGACCGCTTCGGGTTCGACGTCGACCCCGATGCGCTGGTCGACGACCTGCCCGTCGGCGTGCAACAGCGCGTCGAGATCATCAAGGCGCTCTCGCGTGATGCGAAGGTGCTCGTCTTCGACGAGCCCACCGCGGTGCTGACCCCGCAAGAGACCGACGAGCTGATGGCCATCATGCGCCAGCTGAAGACGTCGGGCACCTCGATCGTCTTCATCACCCACAAGCTCCGCGAGGTCCGCGAGGTCGCCGACCGCATCACCGTCATCCGCCTGGGCAAGGTGGTCGGCGAGGCCGAGCCGTCGGCATCCAATGCCGAACTGGCGTCGTTGATGGTGGGCCGCGCGGTGGAGCTCACCGTGCAGAAGCAGGCGCCCACCCTCAGTGAGGTGGGCCTGTCGGTCTCGGGCCTCACGGTCGTCGACGCCATCGGTCAGGTCGTCGTCAACGACGTCAGCTTCGACGTGCGCCGCGGCGAGGTGCTCGCCATCGCCGGCGTGCAGGGCAACGGCCAGACCGAGCTCACCGAGGCGCTCGTGGGGCTTCAGGAGCGCGTCGCGGGTTCCATCACCCTCGACGGCCGCGAGCTCACCGGGTCGACCGTGCGAGCGGTTCTCGACGCCGGGGTCGGCTTCGTCCCCGAGGACCGTAAAGAGGACGGACTCGTGGGTGAGTTCTCCATCGCCGAGAACCTCATGCTCGACCGTGCCGACGGAGCCCCCTTCGTCAAGGCCGGCGCCCTGCAGCTATCGACGCTCGCGGATTTCGCCCGCGAGAAGGTGTCCGAGTTCGACGTCCGCACCCCGTCCATCGAGACCCCCGTCGGCCGTCTCTCCGGCGGCAACCAGCAGAAGGTCGTCCTCGCGCGCGAACTGAGCCGCGATCTGCGCCTGTTCGTCGCCGCGCAGCCCACCCGCGGTGTCGACGTCGGGTCCATCGAATTCATCCACAAGCGCGTCATCGAGACGCGCGACGCCGGTGTCCCCGTGATCGTCGTCTCCACGGAGCTCGACGAGGTCACCGCCCTCGCCGACCGCATCATGGTCATGTACCGCGGTCGCGTGGTCGGAATCGTCCCCGGCGACACATCCCGTGACGTCCTCGGCCTGATGATGGCCGGCGAGGCGCCCCAGAACGAAGGAGTCGCCGCGTGAGCGATTCGCACAGCCCCCACGACCCGACCGCGGCCCGCGCGGACCGCGCCGCCGAGGTCGCCGACGCGACGCGCGCCGACCTCGCGCTCCAGGGCGAGACGACGGTGGACGCCGCCTCCGGCGCCCGCGTGGTGGATCCCGACCCCGTACCCGAAGAGAACCGCTGGCGCCGCGCGCTGCGCGAAATCGCCACGGGCAACGCGATCATCTCGGTCCTGGCCGTCATCCTCGCCCTCGTCGTCGGGGCGATCATGATCGCCGTGACCGACGAGAACGTCCAGGCCGCCGCGGGGTACTTCTTCGCGCGCCCGGGTGACACCCTCGCCGCCGTCTGGCAGTCGGTCTCGGGCGCGTACGCGTCGTTCTTCCAGGGCGCGATCTACAACTTCCGCCGTCCCGAGTTCGCCACCGGCATCCGCCCGCTGACCGAGACGCTGACGTTCGCGACCCCGCTCATCGCGGCCGGCCTCGGCGTCGCCCTCGCCTTCCGGGTGGGGATGTTCAACATCGGTGGACGCGGTCAGATGCTCGTGGCCGCCGCCGCGGGCGGGTACGTCGCGTTCGCGTTCGACCTGCCGTGGGGCCTGCACATGATCGTCGCCCTGCTCGCGGGCGTCGCCGCCGGGGCCCTGTGGGCGGGCATCGCGGGTCTGCTCAAGGCACGGACGGGAGCGCACGAGGTGATCGTCACGATCATGCTCAACTACGTCGCGTTCTACCTGGTCTACTACCTGCTGCGCACCCCCGGCCTGCTCCAGGCCCCGGGATCGAACAACCCGACCACGCCGGCGATGAAGGACACCGCCGTCTTCCCCGACCTGTTCGGTCCGTCCTACAACCTGCACTTCGGCTTCCTGCTGTCGCTCGCGGCCGTGGCCGTGGTCTGGTGGATCCTGGAACGCTCCTCGCTCGGGTTCCGCTTCCGCGCCGTGGGTCTCAACCCGCACGCCGCGCGTGTGGCGGGTATCAACGTCAAGTCGATGTACGTGATCGCGATGCTCATCTCGGGAGCGCTGATCGGTCTCGCGGGCGTCGACCAGGTGTTGGGCACCGTCACGACCGGCTTCTCCAGCGGCATCGACGCCGGCATCGGATTCGACGCCATCACCGTCGCGCTGCTCGGTCGCTCCACCCCCGTCGGCGTCCTCGTCGCCGGCATCCTCTTCGGTGCGTTCAAGGCCGGCGGTTTCGCCATGCAGGCCGCCAACGGCGTTCCGATCGACATCGTCCTGGTGGTGCAGTCGCTCATCGTGCTCTTCATCGCGGCGCCGCCGCTGGTGCGCGCGATCTTCCGCCTGCCCGCCCCCGGGGCGCGCCAGCCCAGCGCGCGCGCCCTCAAGAAGAAGAAGGAGGCGGCCCGGTGAGCACCACCGCCGCACACCCCGAGGCCGCAGCCGCGCCGCAGGCGCTCGACACCGCCGTCGTCGTCAGCTGGAAGGCCCCCCTGGTCTACGCCGTGATCACGGTGCTGGCCGCCGTGCTGTTCGTCATCGCCCGCCAGGACGGCGACGCGGTGTTCCGCATCTCCAGTCCGGGTGAGTTCCTCCAGCTCCCCGAGGTCGTTCTCGGCGGTGTCGTCACCGGCATCGTGTGCACGGTGCTGCTGGCTCTCATCACGGGGGCGAGCGTGCTGATGGTCCGCGCCCGTCGACGCCCGCCGATCTGGCTCGCCGTGCTCTTCGCGCTGGTCTTCATGATCGGCTTCCTGACCTGGGCCGCGGCGGGGGCCACCACCTCGGTGATCCCCCTGACCGGTCTGCTGGCCGGCGGCCTGAGCCTGTCCGTCCCGCTCATCTTCGGCGCCATGGCCGGCGTGCTGAGCGAGCGCGTCGGCGTCGTGAACATCGCCATCGAGGGACAGCTCCTGGCCGGTGCCTTCACCTCGGCGATCGTCGCCACCGCGACAGGCAACCCCTTCGTGGGCCTGCTCGCCGCCGGTGTCTCGGGCGTGCTGGTCTCGTTCGTGCTCGCGGCCTTCGCGATCAAGTACTTCGTCGACCAGGTCATCGTGGGCGTCGTGCTCAACGTGCTCGTGGTGGGTCTGACCAGCTTCCTGTTCTCGCAGCTGCTCGCGCCCAACGCGGCCACCCTGAACTCGCCGCCGCGCTTCCCGCGTCTGCCGATCCCGTTCCTCGCGGACATCCCCATCATCGGACCGATGCTGTTCAACCAGACGGTCATCGTCTACCTGATGTACGTCACGGTCGCCCTGGTCTACCTGGGCCTGTTCCACACCCGTTGGGGCCTCCGCCTGCGCGCGGTCGGCGAGCACCCGCAGGCCGCCGACACGGTCGGCATCAACATCGCCAAGACCCGGTTCTGGAACGTCTCGCTGGGCGGCGCCATCGCGGGACTGGGCGGGGCGTTCTTCACGCTCGGCTCGGTCGGCGCGTTCAACAAAGAGATGACGGCCGGTGCCGGCTACATCGCCCTCGCGGCGGTCATCTTCGGCCAGTGGGACCCGATCCGCGCGACGCTCGCGGCTCTGCTGTTCGGCTTCGCCTCGAACCTGCAGAACACCCTGGGCGTCATCGGATCGCCCGTGCCGAGCGAGTTCATGCTCATGCTGCCGTACGTGGTGACGATCTTCGCCGTCGCCGGACTGGTCGGCAAGGTGCGCGGACCCGCCGCCGCCGGCAAACCATACATCAAGGGCTGATCCGGCCCGCTCTTCCCCTTCACGAGAGGACCCTGCACTTCACGATGACCGACATCGACTGGGACGAACTCCGCGTCGCCGCCACGGATGCCATGCACCGCGCCTACGCGCCCTATTCGCGATTCAAGGTGGGCGCCGCTGCGCTCGTCGCCGACGGGCGCATCGTCTCGGGGTGCAACGTCGAGAACGCCTCCTACGGCGTGACGCTGTGCGCCGAGTGCGGGCTCGTGTCCGAGCTGCACATGAGCGGGGGCGGTCAGCTGGTCGCTTTCGTGTGCGTCGACGGCGAGGGCCGCACGCTCATGCCGTGCGGCCGGTGCCGCCAGCTGCTGTTCGAGCACGCCATCCCCGGGATGCTGCTCGAGACCGTCAGCGGCATCCGGACCATCGATGAGGTGCTGCCCGACGCCTTCGGCCCGCGCGACCTCGAGGAGGCGGTCCGATGAGCGCCGAGCAGTACGACGCCGTCGACATCATCCGCGCCCAGCGCGATGGGCGCCCCGTCACCGAGGGCGAGATCCGCTGGCTGGTCGACGCGTACACGCGCGGCTACGTGATGGACGCGCAGATGTCGGCGTTCACCATGGCGGTGCTGCTGAACGGTCTCGGCCGCGACCAGATCCGCGTGCTCACGGATGCCATGATCGCCTCCGGCGAGCGGATGGACTTCTCGTCGCTCGGCAAGGTCACCGTCGACAAGCACTCCACCGGTGGAGTGGGCGACAAGATCACCCTGCCGCTGGCGCCGCTGGTCGCCGTGTTCGGCGTGGCCGTGCCGCAGCTCTCGGGCCGGGGGCTCGGGCACACCGGGGGGACGCTCGACAAGCTCGAATCGATCCCGGGCTGGCGTGCGGCGCTGTCCAACGACGAGATCATGGCGCAGCTGCGCGACGTCGGCGCGGTCATCTGCGCCGCGGGGACGGGCCTCGCCCCGGCCGACAAGAAGCTGTACGCCCTGCGCGACGTCACCGGCACCGTCGAGGCGATCCCGCTGATCGCATCCAGCATCATGTCGAAGAAGATCGCCGAAGGCACTGACTCCCTCGTGCTCGACGTGAAGTTCGGCTCGGGTGCCTTCATGCAGGACATCGACCGCGCGCGCGAGCTCGCCGAGACGATGGTCGCCCTGGGCACCGATTCGGGAGTGAACACCACGGCCCTGCTCACCGACATGAACACCCCGCTGGGTCTGGCGATCGGCAACGCCAACGAGGTCCGCGAGTCGGTCGAGGTGCTCGCCGGTGGCGGTCCCGCCGACGTCGTCGAGCTCACCGTCGCCCTCGCCCGCGAGATGCTCACCCTCGCCGGTCGACCCGACGCCGACATCGAGGCGGCGCTGTCGGACGGTCGCGCGATGGACGTGTGGAAGCGCATGATCCGCGCCCAGGACGGCGATCCGGATGCCGCCCTCCCGGCGCCTCGCGAGACGCACACGGTGGTCGCCGACCGCGCCGGCGTCGTCACGCGAGTCGACGCGCTGCCCTTCGGCATCGGCGCCTGGCGTCTCGGAGCGGGCCGCGCCCGGGCCGAGGACGCCGTCGTGCACGCCGCGGGCATCGACCTCCACGTCACCGTCGGGCAGTCCGTCAGCGCCGGTCAGCCGTTGTTCACGCTCTCGGCCGACGACGAGTCGCGCTTCGAACGCGCACTCGGCGCCGTCGAGGGCGCCTGGGAGATCGGCGACACCGCGCCCGCGGCGTCGCCCATCGTGCGCGAACGCATCACCGCCTGATGGCGTCGAAGAAGAGGAACACCATGGCATCCGAGGAGTTCAGGGTCCAGGGGCGCAAGGTCCGCGACCTGCCCAAGGTATCGCTGCACGACCACCTCGACGGCGCGCTCCGCCCCGCCACGGTGCTCGAGCTCGCCGACGGGATCGGCCTCGACCTGCCCGCCGACGACGCGAAGGGGCTCGAGGCCTGGTTCTCGGACCACGTCGACGGCGGCTCGCTCGAGGACTACCTCGCCAAGTTCGATGTGACCGTCGGCGTCATGCAGACGCGCGAGGGTCTCGTGCGCGTAGCGAAGGAGTTCGTCGAGGACCTCGCCGCCGACGGCGTCGTGTACGGCGAGGTGCGGTGGGCGCCCGAGCAGCACCTCACCCGCGGACTCAGCCTGGACGACGTCGTGGACGCTGTGCAGGAGGGGATCGAAGAGGGTGAGGACGCCGCGGACGCCCGCGGACGCGAGATCCGGGTCGGCCAGCTGCTCACCGCGATGCGGCACACCGACAACTCCCGCGACATCGCCGAACTGGCCGTCGCGTGGCGCGGCCGCGGCGTGGTCGGGTTCGACCTCGCCGGTGCCGAGGACGGGTTCCTCCCCAGCCGCCATCGCGCGGCCTTCGACTACCTCGCCGAGCAGTTCTTCCCCACGACCGTGCACGCGGGCGAGGGGGCGGGGCTGGCATCCATCCGTTCCGCCCTCATCGACGGTCGGGCCCTGCGCCTGGGCCACGGCGTGCGTATCGCCAACGACCTCGACGTCGTCTCGCGCGAAGGCGAAGACGTGCAGGTGACCTTCGGCGATCTGGCGCGCTGGGTGCGGGATCGCGAGATCACCCTCGAGCTGTCGCCGACGTCGAACCTGCAGTCCGGCGCCGTCACCGCGTGGGGCGACACGATGGACGCGCACCCGTTCGACCTGCTGTACCAGCTCGACTTCTCGGTCACCGTGAACGTCGACAACCGTCTGATGAGCGCGACATCGCTGACGCGCGAGCTCGGCCTGCTGGCCGAGGCGTTCGAGTACGACCTCGACGATCTCGAGGCGTTCCAGCTCAACGCCGCCGCCGGGGCGTTCCTGCCGGTGGAGGAGCGCGAGGAGCTCATCGAGATCATCTCGGAGGGTTTCCGGCGCTGAGCCAGCCCTGTCTTCGGCGCGCCCCCGCCCCCTCCCGCGCGGGGCGCACCTTCTGTTGAGTGTCCAGGACACGCCGGTGGCGCCCGCCCGCGTGCGGCGTGTTTTGGACACTCGACGAGCTCGGCGGGGCGCGCGGGCGGGGACGCGCGGGCGCGGGGCGCACTTTCTGTTGAGTGTCCAGGACACGCCGGTGTCGCCTGCCCGCGTGCGGCGTGTTTTGGACACTCGACGAGCTCGGCGTCCGTGCGGGCGGGGACGCGCGGGCGCGGGGCGCTCCTTCTGTTGAGTGTCCAGGACACGCCGGTGGCGCCTGCCCGCGTACGGCGTGTTTTGGACACTCAACGAGCTCCGCGGGGCGCGCGGGGCGCGGGGCGCGGGCGCGGGCGCGGGGCGCTCAGGGGGCGGGGGCGACCACCGTGTAGCGCGTGCTCGGCCGGCCGGCGGTCGAGTAGTCCAAGCTGCGGGTGCACGTGCCGTCCTCGGCGATGTGCTCGAGGTATCGGCGGCAGCTGACCCGGGAGAGCCCGAGGCGGTCGGCGACCTCCGACGCGCTCGCGGAGCCCAGCTCCACCAGAGCCGACCGCACCAGGTCGAGAGTGGGCCGCGACAGGCCCTTCGGCAGGGGACGGCGGGAGAGCGGTCGGAGCACGGCGTCGACACCCTGCTGGTCGAGCGAGCCCGCGACGGCGGCCGAGGACCGGCGCTCCGCCACCACGTCGTCGATGCGCGCGTGCAGGTCTCCTGCCGTGAAGGGTTTCACGAGGTAGTGCTGCACGCCCATGAGCCGGGCGGTGCGCACGGTGTCGACGTCGCGGGCGGCGGTGACGGCGATCACCTCGGGCTGTGGCCGGCCCGCGTCACCTCGCACGGCGCGCAGCGCATCGAGCCCGGAGAACCCGGGGAGGTGGACGTCGAGCAGCACGAGGTCGGGGCGCAGCCGGTCGATCGCCTCCACGGCATCCGGACCGCTTCCCGCCGTACCGACCAGCTCGCACTCCGGGTGCACCGACACGAACCGGCCGTGCAGTGAGGCGACCGCGGGGATGTCGTCGACCACCAGGACGCGCAGCATCACGAGACCCTCTCCGCCGCGGGCAGCGACACCTCGAACCGGGCGCCGCCCAGCGGCGAGGGCACGACGCGGGCATCGCCGCCGCGGCGGCGGGCCACGCGACGCACGAGGGCGAGACCGATGCCGCGCGCCCGGTCGCGCGTGTCCTTGGTGCTGACGCCCTCGTCGAAGACGTGCTCGCGCAGGACGGCAGGCACCCCCGCGCCGCTGTCGTCGACCCGGACGTGCACGCCGGGGCCGGTGGCATCCACCTCCACGCGGAGGCGGTCACCGGGGCGGCAGGCCTCCAGCGCGTTGTCGACGAGGTTGCCGACGACCGTGACCAGGTCGCCGACCACCTCGGCAGCCGGCGTGCCGAGAGCCGCGACCTCGAGACCGACGTCGAGCTCGCGCGAGCGGGCCAGCTTGACCGACAGCAGGGCGGTCAGCTCGCTGCCCAGTGCCGCGGCATCCGGACCCGGATCGAGGGGACCGCCCGGCCGGACGTGGGCGATGAAGTCGCGCGCGTCGTCGTAGGCGCCGAGCTCGAGCAGGCCCGAGACCACGTGGAGGGAATTGGCGAACTCGTGCGCCTGCGCCCGCAGGCCCTCGGTCAGCGACTGCTGGCCGTCCATCTGACGCAGCGCCTCGTGCAGTTCGCTGTGGTCGCGCAGCAGCAGGGTCGCACCGACCAGGCGCCCGCGGTCGTCGCGCAGGCCCGTCGAGCGCGCGATGACGGGGCGCTCTCCGGCCAGGACCAGCCGCCCCTCGGGCTCGCCGTCCTCCATCACCTGCAGCAGAGGGCCGTCGAGGGTCTCGTCCGCTCGTCTGCCGACCAGCGATCCGCGACCGATGAGCCGCTCAGCGGCGTCGTTGGCGCTGGTGACGACGCCGCGGTGATCCACACGCACCACCCCCTCGCTCAGGCGGTGCAGCATCGTCTCGCGCTCGCCCACCATCTCGGCGATCTCGTCGGGCTCCAGGCCGAAGATGCGTCGGCGGATGAGGGCGGCGACCCAGGCAGCGCCGAACACCCCCACTACGGCCGCCCCGCCGAAGGCCAGCAGCAGTCCCGGCAGCCGGGACCGCAGGTCGGCGGCGAGCTCGGATTCCAGCACTCCGACCGAGACCGAGCCGATGACCCGCGCGCCCTCCTCGTCGCCGTCGGCGAAAACCGGCGCCTTCACGCGGTACGACTCGCCCAGTGTGCCCGTCTCTGTGCCCGACCAGACCTGTCCCGAGAGGGGGATCGACGGATCGGTCGACACGCTCTCGCCGATGCGGTCGGGGTTGGGGTGCGAGAAGCGGATGCCGGAGGGGTCGGTGACCACGACGTAGGTCAACGACGACGCCTCGCGGATGACCTCGGCGACGGGCTGGATCGCGGCGGCGGGGTCGGGGTCGTCGAACGCCTCGACGATCACGGGCAGTCGTGCGATCGACAGGGCGACGCCGACCATGCGCTCGCGATAGGAGTCGCGGATCGCGCTCTCCTGGATCCACACGGTGACGACACCGGCTCCAAGGGTCACGACGCACACGATCAACGCCTGCAGCAGCAACAGCTGCAGTCTCAGCGACAGTGCTCGGACCACGGTTCATTCTCTCCCGCCACCCGCACCTCGCCGACGGCCGAGTACGACCAATAGTTGCCGAACTCGGTCTTAGTTGCGCAAGCGCGACGGCATCCGGCTGCTCTGTCTACCGTGAGCGCTCAGCGGGGAGGCGACGGAGCCTCCTCGAACTCGAAGAGGAGTACCGCGCATGCGTCGCACCACCTTTGCCCTCATCCCCCTCGCCGCGCTGTCGGTCGTGGCCCTGACCGCGTGCAACCCGCAGGGTGCGGGAGCCGGGGGAGCGGCGGCGTCGCAGGATGCCGCCTCCATCGACGCCGTCAACATCGTCGTCCCCGCCGACCCTGGCGGCGGCTGGGATCAGACCGGCCGTGCCGTGTCGGACGTGCTCACCGGCGACTCCCTCGTCGGCACCGCCGCGGTCAGCAACGTCGGCGGCGCGGGCGGCACCGTCGGTCTCGCCTCGCTCGCGAACGAGCGCGACCCCTACACGCTCATGGTCACGGGCCTGGTGATGGTGGGAGCCGTCGAGACCAACGCGTCCGAGAACCGCATCGAGGACACCACCCCCATCGCGCGCCTCACCGAGGAGCCCCTCGTCGTGGTCGTGCCCGCCGCGAGCGAGTATCAGACGCTGGAGGATCTGGTGGATGCCGTCGTCGCCGACGGTCAGGGCGTCACCATCACCGGCGGCTCCGCCGGCGGCGCCGACCACATCCTCGCCGGGCTGCTGCTGGAAGAGGCCGGACTGACGGGCGCCGACATCACCGAGAAGCTCAACTACGTCCCCAACGCCGGCGGCGGAGAAGCCGTGTCGCTGCTGCTCGGCAACAACGCCGCGGCCGGCATCTCGGGCGTCGGCGAGTTCGCCGAGTACGTCGAGTCGGGCGACCTGCGCGCACTGGCCGTCTCGAGCGAAGACCCCGCGACGCTGCTGCCCGACGTGCCCACCATGACCAGCGAGGGCTTCGACGTCGTCTACACCAACTGGCGCGGACTGCTCGCCCCCGGCGGGATCAGCGAAGCGGATGCCGAGGGTCTGACCAAGCTCGTCACCGACATGCACTCCTCCGAGGCGTGGAAGAGCGTGCTCGAGGAGCGCGGCTGGACCGACGCCTTCCTCACGGGCGAGGAGTTCGCGACGTTCGTGGACGAGAACATCGTCGACGTCTCGGGCACCCTGAAGAACATCGGGCTGGTGTCGTGACGACCACCGACGCACCGGGGGCGGAAACCGTCCGCCCCCGGTGGGGCGCCGACCGGATCGGCAACGCGATCTTCGCGGGCGTCGTCTTCGGCCTCGGCGTCTTCGCCCTCGTCGGCGCCTTCGCCATTCGCGTGCCCGCGGGAGCGGCGATCGGTCCCCAGGTGTTCCCCTTCGCGGTCGCGGTGATCCTGCTCGGCTCGGGCGCCGCGCTCGTCGTGGCGGCGCTGCGCGGACAGGTCGCTCCTCGCGAAGAGGGCGAGGACATCGATCCGGATGCCTCGACCGACTGGTGGACGATCCTCAAGCTCGTGGCCCTCATGGTCGCCGTGCTGCTGCTGCTCGAACTGCTCGGCTGGTGGATGGTCGCCGCTCTGCTGTTCGGCGGCGTCGCCTGGACCCTCGGCGCCAAGCGGCCGTGGGCCGCCTTCCTCGCCGGCCTGATCATCGGCATCGGCACCCAGCTCCTCTTCGGTGAGGGCCTGGGCCTCTTCCTTCCCCGCGGGGCCGCCTTCGACTGGTGGTACGGCCCCGGACCCCTGTTCGGCTAGGAGACCGTCGACATGGATGCTGTGAACTCCCTCATGGAGGGCTTCGCCACCGCGCTGCAACCTGAATATCTGCTGTTCGCGCTGTTGGGCGTCGTCATCGGGACCGCGGTCGGGGTGCTCCCGGGTATCGGGCCAGCGATGACCGTGGCGCTGCTGCTGCCTCTGACCTACTCGCTGTCGCCGACGGCGGCCATCATCACCTTCGCGGGGATCTACTACGGCGGCATGTACGGAGGCTCAACGACGAGCATCCTGCTGAACACGCCGGGTGAGTCGGCATCCGTGATCACCGCCATCGAGGGCAACAAAATGGCCAAGCTCGGTCGCGGAGCGGCGGCACTCGCCACCGCCGCGATCGGCTCGTTCATCGCCGGCACGATCGCCACCGCGCTGCTGACCCTGTTCGCCCCCCTGCTGGCGCGGTTCGCGGTCAACCTCTCACCGGCCGACTTCGTCGCCCTCATCGTGGTCGCCTTCATCACCGTCGGGGCTCTGCTGGGTTCCTCTCCCGCGCGCGGACTCGCCTCCCTCGGCATCGGCCTGTTGGTGGGGCTGATCGGCACCGAGGCCACGACGGGACAGGCGCGGTACACGATGGGTGTGCTCGCCCTCTCGGACGGCGTGAGCGTCGTGCTTGTCGCCGTCGGCCTCTTCGCCGTCGGCGAGACCCTGTACGTCGCCGCGCGCCTGCGGCACGGGACCGTCCCCGTGATCCCGGTCACGCGCGGCTGGCGCAGCTGGATGACCCGCGAGGACTGGCGTCGCTCGTGGAAGCCGTGGCTGCGCGGCACCTTCATCGGATTCCCGATCGGCACGATCCCCGCCGGCGGGGCGGACGTGGCGACGTTCCTGTCGTACGCGAGCGAGAAGAAGCTGTCCAAGAACAAGGAGCAGTTCGGTCGCGGCGCGATCGAGGGCGTCGCCGGTCCCGAGGCGGCCAACAACGCCGCCGCGGCGGGCGTGCTCGTGCCCCTTCTGACCCTGGGTCTTCCGACGACGGCGACCGCCGCCATCATCATCACGGCGTTCCAGTCGTACGGCATCCAGCCCGGACCCCAGCTGTTCCAGAACCAGGGCGACCTAGTGTGGGCGCTGATCGCGAGCCTGTACATCGGCAACGTGCTGCTGATCGTGCTGAACCTGCCGTTGGCGGGCCTGTGGGTGAAGGTGCTGCAGATCCCGCGCCCGTACCTGTACGCCGGCATCCTCACCTTCGCGGTGCTGGGCGCCTACGCGGTGAGTTTCTCGACGCTCGACATCGTCATCCTGCTGATCGTGGGAGCGCTCGGGTACTTCATGCGGCGCTTCGGCTTCCCGATCGCGCCGCTCATCGTGGGCCTGATCCTCGGGCCGATGGGCGAGCAGCAGCTGCGCAAGGCGCTGCAGCTGAGCCAGGGCGACGTCGCCGACCTCGTGCTGCACCCCTTCGCGGCGTCCGCGTACGTGCTGCTGGCGGTGTTCCTCGTCGTGGGGCTGTGGCTCAAGCGCCGCCAGAGCCGCTACGAGCGGGCGTTGGAGGCGTCGCTCGCCGCGACCGAGGGGCACCCTCAGGCCGCCGTCGATCGCCTCTGGGAGCCGGGCGAGCGTCCGACCGACGTGCGCACCGAGACGATCCGCGCCGAGCTCGCGGCCGAGAGGGCCCGCGCCGCCCGGGGTGAGCCTCCGCGGGAGTGACCGTTCCTGTCGAGTGTCCACGACACGCCGCACCCCGGTCTCGGGTGCGGCGTGTTGTGGACACTCGACGGGGTTCGGGGAGGGGACGGATGCCGCGAACCCGGGCGTGCGGTCGTGCAGGGGGCAGGGCGGAGGGGGGAGGGGGGCGCGGGTCCCGGCCCTGACGCGCGTGCGGTCGTCACGGCGCGGGGAGGAACCCCGCCAGCTCGTCGGCGATCACGCGGTCGACCTCGGCCGGATCCGCCGTCGGAGTGCCGTCGCCGGGCTGCGGGCCGTACGAGCCGAACGAGGCGTGCGAGGCGCCGGGGATCTCGACGAAGGTGGCGTCCGCGGGCAGGAGGTCCCGGGCATCCGCGATCTTCTGCGGGGTGGACAGGCCATCCTCCGAACCCGAGAGGCTGAGCACGGGCAGACCGGATGCCGAGAGGTCGTTCGCGCAGTACGAGGCGAAGAGGACGAGGGCGTCGGCGTCGGACGCGAGCTAGCACGCGCGCACACCGCCGAGCGAGTGCCCGCCCACCGCCCACGAGCTGACGCCGGGGGCGAGGTCGGTGAACGTCGTCAGCGGGCGCGGATCGAAGAACGCGAGGTTCAGCCAGGGGCGGGTGATGACGACGGTGACGCCATCGTCGACGACCGTGTCGGCGAAGGTCGCGATGTACCCCTCGGCCGCGACCTTGGCGCCCGGGATGAACACCAGTCCCTGACCGGTCGCGCCGGCCGCGGGGGCGAGCACGATCCCGGCGCCGTCGTCGGTGATCGTCAGGCCGGGGTTCGCGCGGGCGTCGGCGAGCGGATCGGGCTCGGCGCCCATGACCCCCACCTGGCTGTAGATCAGGATGCCGGCGACCAGCAGGACCACGAGAGCACCCAGACCGCCGAGGGTCCACCGCAGCCACCGCCGACGACGGCGGGGAGGGCGGGCGGGAGCGGAGTCGGAGGGGGTCTCACGGTCGGTCACGTCACGAGCGTATCCCTGCCCCCAGGACGCTGGCGGTGCTCGACACGACGCCGCCGACGTGGCCCGTGGGCGGCACGTCGGCGGCGTCGAGGAGTCAGGCGGTCAGCGCCGCCTGCCGTGCCGAGACGATCTGCACGATCCGCTCGTGCAGCGGGTGGTCGGCGTCGAGCCCGGTCACCTCGGCGGTGAACGCCTCGGCGTCGCGCTCGCGCAGCAGGCGCTGCAGCTCGGCGGCCTGGGCGTCCTCGGCGTCGTCGAACTCGAGCGCCGCAGCCATCGCCGCCACGAGTGCGTCGACGTCGAGACCCCGCTCGACCGCTTCGGCCGCGGGACCGACGAAACGCTCGTGCCGCGAGAGCTTGCGCAGCGGCTGACGGCCGACGCGCCACACGGTGTCGGGCAGGGCGGCATTGCGGAAGCGACGCAGGATGGTCGCTCGATACTCGGCCTGGACAGCGGCATCCAATTCGTGCTTCTGCACCAGCAGGGCGCTGGTCTCTTCGAGCGCGGCCTCGACTTTCGAGGCGATCGCGGGGTCGGCGAGGGCGTCCGAGATGCGTTCGATCCCCGCCTGGGCGCCGAAGTAGGCGGTGGTGGCGTGACCGGTGTTGACCGTGAAGAGCTTGCGCTCGATGTAGGGCTCGAGGTCGTCGACGAAATGCGCCCCGGGGATGTGCGGCGGGTTGTCGCCGAACGGGGCGCGCTCGATCGCCCACTCGTAGAACGGCTCGACCGTGACGTCGACACCGCCCGCGGCCTGGGCGGGCACGATGCGGTCGACCGCGGTGTTGGCGAACAGGGCTCGGGATGCCAGGGCGTCCCAGGATTCGCCGGCCAGCCCGACCATGTGCTCGCGCAGCTGGTCGGTCGCCCCGATGGCGTTCTCGCACGCCATGATCTGCAGCGGCGCGAGGGAGGGGTCGCGCAACGCCAGACCGGCGACGATGTGCGGAGCCACGAACTTCAGGATCGTGGGTCCGACGGCGGTGGTGACCACGTCGGCGGTGGCGATCTCGTCGACGAGGGCCTCGGCATCCACCGAGCTGTCGATGGCGCGGAAGTTCGTGACCGGCTTGTCGACGCCGCCCTCGCCCACCTCGTGGACCGTGTAGGACGAGGCGTCGTTGATCGCGGCGACGAGTGCCGCCGAGACGTCCGAGAAGACGAGGTCGTAGCCGCCCTCGTGCAGAAGCAGTCCGACGAATCCGCGGCCGATGTTGCCGGCGCCGAAGTGGACGGCCTTCATGCGTTGACGGAGCCCGAGAGGGCCTCGAACAGCTCCTCGGGGGAGGAGGCGGCCTTGAGTCGGGCGACGTCGTCCTCTTCGGAGAAGAGGATGGCGATCTGCGACAGGATCTCGAGGTGCTCGTCGCCCTTGCCGGCGATGCCGACGACGAAGGTCACGGGCTCTCCGCCCCAGTCGACGCCGCCGTCGTAGCGCACGACCGACAGGCCCGAGGCGAGGATCGCCTGCTTGGTCTCGTTCGTGCCGTGCGGGATGGCGAGCTCGTTGCCCATGTAGGTCGACACGGTCTCTTCGCGCTGCTGCATGGCGGCGAAGTACTCGTCGGTCACCGAGCCGGTGGCCTGAAGCAGGTCGGCCGCCTCTTTCATCGCCTCCTCGCGGGTGGCGCTCCCGGGGTGGATGCGGACGGATTCGATGCGGAGGACGTCTGACATGGTTCTCGCCTTTCTCGTCGTGCTGTCCAGCCTCGCAAACCGCGGGCCGAACGGGAAGACGCCAGGGGCCGGGCTGACGCTCCGGCCCCTGGCGTGCTAGGGGGATTACTTCGCTTCGTGCTGCGCGCGCACCATCTCCACGACCTCGTCGTACCGCGGCGAGTTCATGAAGTTGTCGACCGACACGTGCAGCGAGTCGGGCGACTGCGCCTTGGCGCGGTCGGTGAGCTGGTTCTGCGTGATGACCAGGTCGGCCGAGCCGTCGAGGTTCGCGATCGCCTGATTGGTGACCGTGACGCCGTCGATACCGGCCTTCTTGATCTTGTTGCGCAGGACGCTCGCGCCCATCGCCGACGAACCCATGCCCGCGTCGCAGGCGAACACGATGTTGTTCAGCTGCTTGGTCGCGACGGCTCCGCCGAGGCCGCCCAGGGCGCCGTCGACGTCACGGTCGGCGGACTCGGTCGTGCCCGATCCGGTGGTGCCGGCCGCTCGCGTGCGCAGGGCGCCGAGGGCGGAGGACTCCTTGCCCTTGTTGGCCGCGGTCTGATCGATCGCCGCGGCGAAGCTGTCGCCCTCGGCCTCGGCGTCGCGCTTACGGGAGGCCCGCAGGATGACGCCCGCGATGAGGAAGGTCACCACGGCGGCGACGATCACCGACAGGTAGACCACGAGCACGTTGGCGACACCGCCACCGGCCGCGGCGGCCGTCACGGCGATGATGCTGCCGGGAGCGGCCGGGAAGACCAGGCCACCGCCGAAGATCATGTTGACCGCGACGCCCGAGGCGCCACCGGCGATGAGGGCCAGGATCGTCATGGGCTTGGCGAGGGCGTACGGGAAGTAGATCTCGTGGATGCCGCCGAGGAACTGGATGACGATGGCACCGGGGGCCGAGGCCTTCGCCGCACCGACACCGAAGAAGGTGAAGGCGAGCAGCAGACCGAGGCCAGGGCCGGGGTTGGCCTCGATGAGGAACAGGATCGACTTGCCGGTGTCGGCGGCCTGCTCGATGCCGAGCGGGGTGAAGACACCGTGGTTGATCGCGTTGTTGAGGAACAGCACCTTGGCCGGCTCGACGATGATCGACAGCACCGGCAGCAGGTTGAACTGCACGAGGAACGCGACGATGCTGCCGAGGACCGCGCTGATGCCGAGGAAGACGGGACCGAAGGCGAAGAAGCCGACGATCGCGAGGACCATGCCGAGGATGCCGGCCGAGAAGTTGTTCACGAGCATCTCGAAGCCGGGGCGGATCTTGCCGTCCCACAGCTTGTCCATCTGCTTGGTGATCCACGCTGCGAGCGGGCCCATGATCATCGCGCCGAGGAACATGGGGATGTTGGTGCCCACGATCACGCCCATGACGGCGATGGTCGCGACCACGCCACCGCGCGCGCCGTAGACGATGCGTCCACCGGTGTTGGCGATGAGCAGGGGCAGCAGGTAGGTGATCATGACGCTGACCAGGCCGACGTAGCCCTGGTAGGTCGTGCCGTCCTCGTTCGCGGTGAGTGCGGTCATCGCGCCGGGCCAGTTGATGGCCGCGGCGTCACCGCCACCGCCGATGATCTCGGCGACGGGGGCCCAGTGCCAGCCGAAGGGGCTGGCGGCGCCGAAGAACCCGGCGGGGATGAAGAGCATGGTGATGAAGCCCCATGCGATGAACGCCGCGATGTTCGGCATGATCATGCCGGACAGGAACGTGCCGAATCGCTGGACTGCGATCCGTGCCCCTCCCGGCTTCTTGGTGGGTGACGTCGTCGTCATTGCTGTGTCTCCTTGAGTGGCTGGGCGGCCGGAGCCGCCGGAGGGTGCGGCTTACGCCGCGACAGGGGTGGAGGAGGCGGCCTGGGCTGCCTCGCGGGCGGAGGCCGCGTCATCCGCGGCCAGGGCGGCCTCGGCGATGCGCCGGGCATCGTCGAGAGTCTGGGTGAGCAGGCTGGCGCGCACGTCGGCCAGGGCCGTGGGCGCCATCGAAAGCGTGGTGGCGCCGAGGCCGACGAGCACGACGGCCAGCAGGGGGTCGGCCGCGGCCTCGCCGCAGATGCCGACGGGCTTGCCGTTCGCGCGGCCCGCCGCACCGACCTCGCGGATGAGGCGGAGGACGGCGGGGTGCCAGGGGTCCTGGAACGAGGCGACCGAGCCGAGCAGCCGGTCGGCCGCGAGCGTGTACTGCGTGAGGTCGTTGGTGCCGATCGAGGCGAAGTCCGCGATCTGCAGGATCCGGTCGGCCAGCAGTGCCGACGAGGGCACCTCGACCATGACGCCGGTGGTCTTGAGGCCGTAGTCCTTGGCGAGTGCGGTGAAGTAGCGCGTCTCTTCGACGGTCGAGACCATGGGCGCCATGACCCACAGGTCGGCGGGGCCGGCGTCGCTCGCGCGGGTCGCGGCATCCGCCTCGGCGAGGGCGGTGAGCTGCTCGCGCAGGATGTCCTCGCTGGCGCGGAGGGCCCGCAGACCGCGCAGCCCCAGCGCGGGGTTCTCTTCGTGGGCGTCATTGAGGAAGGGCAGCGGCTTGTCGGCGCCGGCGTCGAGCACGCGCACGACGACCTTCTTGCCGGGGAACGCGCTGAGCAGCTCGATGTACGCCGCCCGCTGCTCCTCGACGGTCGGGGCGGAGCTGGAGCTCAAGAAGAGGAACTCGGTGCGGAACAGCCCGACGCCCTCGGCGCCCAGCTCGACGGCCTCCGAGGCTCCGCCGGGCTTGCCGAGGTTGGCCAGCAAAGGAATCCGCGTGCCGTCGGCGAGGGCGCCGTCGGTGATCGGGGCGGATGCCGCGGCGGCCCGCGACGCGGCACGGGTGAGCGCCCGCGCCTTCTCGTCGTCGGTCGGGTCGGCGGTGACGACGCCTGCGGCCGCGTCCACGATGACGGACTGTCCGTCGACGAGGTCCTTCGCGCCGCTCGCACCGACGACGGCGACGATCGACTTCTCGCGGGCGAGGATCGCGGTGTGCGAGGTCGGTCCGCCCTCGGTGGTGACCAGGGCCAGCACCTTGTCGAGGTCGAGCAGCGCGGTGTCGGCGGGGGCGAGGTCCTTGGCCACGAGCACGAACGGGTGTCCGGGATCGGGGATGCCGGGGGCCGCGACGCCCCGCAGGCGCGCGATCACGCGCTGAGCCACGTCGTCGAGGTCGGCGGCGCGCTCGCCGAGGTAGCCGCCGAGGGCGACGAGCTGCTCGCGGAACGAGGCGAAGGCGTCGTGCACGGCGAACTCGCCGGTCTTGCCGGCGGAGAGGCGGGAGTCGACCTCGGCCTCGAGGGTGGGGTCCTCGGCGATCATGGCCTGCGCCTCGAGCACGTCGCGCGCGGCGCCGCCGGCTTCAGCGCCGCGGGCCTCCAGCTCGCGGGCGACGGCGGCGACGGCCTCGCGCACGCGCGCCGTCTCGTCCTCGACGCTCAGCTCGCTCGCGGCATCCTTCGGGGCGGGCAGGGGCTCGGCCATGCGCGCGATGGGGCCCTGGGCGACGCCCAGTCCGATTCCGACTCCACGGAGTTCCGTCATGGTGCTGTGTTCCTTTACTCGGCGTCGTGGTCGGTGGTGAGCAACTCGGCGAGACGCTCCAGCGTCGCCTCGGCGTTGTCGCCGTCGGCGGTGAGGGTGATGTAGTCGCCCTGCTCGAGTCCGAGGGCGATGATGCCCAGGATGCTCGCGGCGTTGACGGGCTTGCCCGCGTCCTTGGCCAGGGTCACCGGGATGCCGGCGTCCTTGGCCGCCTGCGCGAAGAGCTTCGCGGGGCGGGCGTGCAGACCGTGGGACGATCCGATGCGGACGGTGCGGGTCAGGTGGGGCATGGTCTGTCCTCGGCTCTCAGATCGTGTCCGCGGGCTGGCGGGAACGCAGGGCGTCCTCGATCAGGGCGAGGGTGCGGGCACCGCTGCGGTCGGTGAAGACATCGTCGGGCAGGAGGGCCACCAGCACGCCCCGCGGAGAGGCTTCGGCACGGATGCGTTCCACATCGAGGGCCAGGTGGGGTCCCACGAGGACGACGTCACCGGCATCCAGGTCGTGGGGGAGCGCGTGCCACGCGCCGGCGGATGCGGAGAGGTCCAGGCCCTTCTCGAGCGCAGCATGGCGTACGCGTTGCGCGACGAACGTGCTCGACGCACCCGCTCCACACACCACGAGGATCTTCATCGACCGGCCTTTCTTCCTTTCGATTGTGTTCACCGCGCTCTCAGCGGACAACCAGGTTCGTTTCCCACCCCCCGGAACGCGGATGCCGAGCGGGCCCGCCCCGCCCCGCGCCCGGCCCGCCGGCGCGTGGTTGGATGGATGAAGACATCCGCCGACCAGGGCGGTGCGGAGGACGGATCGTGACGACGAAAGCTCGCCAAGACCGCCTGCTGGCCCTGTTGCTGCGGGACGGGGAATGGTCGACCGCGGCGTCGCTGGCGGATGCACTCGGCGTCACGCCCCGCAGCGTCCGCTCCTACGTCACCGCGGTCAACGCGCGCGTAGCGGGGGGAGCGGCGATCGAATCGGGTCCGCTCGGCTACCGCGCCGGCTCCGGGGCGGCCGCGGCCCTGCGCGCGTTGCCGGGGACGGATGCCGGAACCCCCCGCGACCGCCTGCACACGCTGGTGCGCCGCCTGCTCGACTCCGCGGACGGCATCGACGTGTTCGACACCGCCGACGCGCTGCACGTGAGCACCGCCACGCTCGAGGCCGATCTGTCGCGCGTGCGGAGTCTGCTCGGGGGCACCGAACTGACGCTGGAGCGCTCGGCATCCACCGCCCGACTGCGCGGGACCGAGGTCGCCCAGCGTCGCCTGCTGTCCAAGCTCGCCCACGACGAGATGGATGCCGGCCTGTTCGACCTCGACGCGCTGCGTCGCACGCTCGGCGAGCGCTCGGTCGGTGCGCGTGCGTTCGGTCCGTTCAAGGCCGAGCTCGTCGCCGAACTCGGCGCCCTGGGCTACTACGTCAACGAGATCGGTATCGGCGACGTCGTGATGCACATCGCGATCGCCGCCGACCGCACGACCCGCGACCGCGCCCTCGGGTCGCCCGGCGGGGACTCGTCCGACGCGGCGGCGGCCGTGGTCGAGCTGCTCGACCGACTCACCGTCAAGCACATCGGCGTGCAGCTCGGCTCGGGCGACCTGCGCCACCTCGCGACCCTCGTCCTGACCCGCATCGTCGCCCCCGGCGCGCCGGCGCAAGACGACGTGCGCGCACGGCTGGACCCCGCGGTCGAGGCGGCGGTCCGATTGGTCGTCGACAACGCGGCATCCGAGTTCCTCGTCGACATCGCCCACGACGACTTCATCCTGCGCCTCGCGCTGCACGTGCAGAACCTGCTGGCGCGCTCGCGCGAACAGGCGTGGTCGCGCAACCCCCTGACCCGGTCGCTCAAGTCGACGTACCCGATGATCTTCGAGGTCGCGGTGTACATCGCCAAGGGCCTGCAGGACGGTCTCGGCATCCCGATCCTCGACGACGAGATCGCCTACATCGCGATGCACGTGGGCGGACGGCTCGAGCGCAGCCGCCGCGCGGACCAGCTGCTCACCGCCACCATCGTGTGCCCGGGCTACTACGAGCTGCACGAACTGCTGCGCTCCAGCGTCGACCGCTCGCTCGGCCAGGCGATCGAGGTCGTCGGGGTCGAGACCCGCATCGACCCGGCGTGGGATGCGATCGACTCCGACCTCGTGCTCACCACGATCGACCCGCCGCGCCCGGGCGATCGGTTCGTGCGCATCCAGCCGTTCCTCACCGACGCCGACGTGGAGCGTGTGCAGGCGGCCGCGGGGCGCATCCGCCGCGGCCGGCGTCTGGCGCGCCTGCGGGCCGAGCTCGAGCGCTACTTCGCGCCCGAGGCGTTCGTGCGGGGCCTGGATGCCGCGGGCGGCGAGGCCGGTGTCATCCGGCGCCTGGGCGGCCTGCTGGTGGAGCAGGGGGTCATCGACGAGGCCTACGTCGCCCGCGCCGTCGAGCGCGAGGCCATCTCGTCGACGGCGTTCACCGACGCGCTCGCGGTGCCCCATGCGATGGGCATGACCGCGACGCAGACCCGCATCGCCATCGGCATCGCCGACCCCTCGATCGCGTGGGGAGAGGGCCGGGTGCAGGTGGTGGCGCTCGTGGCGTTCAGCGAGACCGATCGCGAGGCGTTCCAGACCGTGTTCGAGCAGTTCGTCGAGGTGTTCAGCGAGCGCGACAGCGTGCAGCGGATCGTCCGCCGCGCGACGTCGTTCCCGGCGTTCCTCGATGAGCTGGTCGCGGTGATCGACGGCTGACGCCCGCGCGCCTCGCCGGGCACGGCCGACACGCGCCGGCGCCGCATCGGGCGCCCTCCGTGCCGCGGGGCGCCCTCCGGCCGCGGGGCGCCCTCCTGCCGCGGGGTGCCCTCCTGCCGCGTCCCGCCAGCGCCCGGGGCGCCCTGGGTGCAGCGGGGCGTCCGCCGACCGCCCCGGTGCACGCGCCGCGCCCCGTTGCGAGACACCGGGTCGCCGTGCGCCGGCCGAACGCGCCTGCGCCGTTCACCGGGGCCTGCGCAAGGCCGCGTCCCGCCAGCGCCCGGGGCGCCCTTCGTGCAGCGGGGCGGTCGGCGGACGCCCCGGTGCACGCGCCGCGCCCCGATGCGGGCGCTCTCAACGCACGCACGCGCCGCGCCCCGATGCGGGCGCTCTCAACGCACGCACGCGCCGCGCCCCGATGCGGGCCTTCCGAACGCGCGCGCCCCTCGCCCGGTCAGGGCTGGCGTCGAGGCGGCTCGATCCCGAACGCTCGGAGCCGCTGACCGAGGGTTCGCGCGTCTCGAACATCGCGCCACCCCCAGCGCGCCAGCCGTCGCTGAGTCGTGCCGCGGATCCAGTCTTCGCGTTGCTTCTCTCGTTCGACGATGTCGGACGCGTTCTGACGCGCCGCCGTTGCGAGCTCGCGGTATTTGACTCGACCGTCGAACTCACCCCAGGCCCCGACATCGTCGAGACCGAAGTCGACCCAGTACGTTCCCCCGCGCGGGCCGGGCACCGGCACCTGAAGGGACGGAGTGGCGAAGCCGAGATCCAGCAGACGCAGCCGGCTGATGCTCTCACCCGGGAGTTGCGCCCGCCCGTCGGCCATTCCGATCACCCTCTCGACCCGCACTCGTCCGCGCGTCGTCATTGCGGCGATGCGCCGCACCTCGTCGCGGAAGACCGCGGCGACCTCCGCGTCGTAGGTGCCCGGCGGGCTGAAGGCCGTCTGCCGGAGCGCGGCATCCGCGACGCACACGGCGGCGTCGTGCGACGCGCTCCGCGCGACGTCGACGACGGTCCGGGCGAGGGAGGTGCAGCGCACCCCCGAGGTCTCGATGACGACCGCGTCGTCTTTCGCGCCGCGGTGGCGAACGACTCCGGGGCCGCTGGATGATCGGGGGTCATCGGAGACGATGTGAAGCGCCCCGTCGTCGCGGAGTACCGGGAGCCCGAGGAGCGCAGCAGCGGTGAGGCCGCAGAACAGCGGTGCGCGCCGCGACACGGAAGCGAGTGCGCGAGCGCGCACCACGATCTTCTCCTCCGTCGTCGACCGGGCGAGGTCTGCCGACCGCACGTAGACGCCGCGCCTGAGCACCTGCAGATCCCCGGCATCCACCGCATGGCGCACACGCCGCGAATGCCAACCGAGAGCCTCGAGCTGCTGTCGGGAGATGAGGGGGACCGCGTCTTCGAATGCCACGGGCTCACGGTTCCACGAGACGCGATCCGGTCTCGGCGTCGTCGCCCGCATCCGTGGAGAGGGCATCGGATCCGCGGCCTGTGGAGAGAGCGCGGTGGCGGGTCGGGGCGTCCGACGTGCAGTGGGGCGGTCACCAACCACCCCATTGCACGCCGGACGCCCCAGACCCCTCAGCGCACCGACGCCAGCAGCTCCTCGGCGCCCGCGCGCAGCGCCTCGAGACGGCGCCGCGCCTTCTTCGCCGACGATCCGCGCACGTCCAGGTACAACTTGAGCTTCGGTTCGGTGCCGCTCGGGCGCACGATCAGGCGGGAGCCGTCCTCGAGCCACACGCGCAGCACGTCGCCCGGGGGCAGACCGTCCACGCCGAGCAGCAGATCGTCGATGCGGGTGACCGCGATCTCGCCGATCGTGGCCGGCGGCTGTGAGCGCAGCGATGCCATGATCGCGCCGATCTCGCTCACATCGGTCACGCGCACCGAGATCTGGTCGCTCGCGAACGCGCCGAACGTGTCGCGGAACTCCTGCAGCAGGTCGGCGACCGTGCGGCCCTGCGCACGCGCCTCGGCGGCCATGCCGAGCAGCGCCACGGCGGCCGAGATCCCGTCCTTGTCGCGCACGACCTCAGGGTTCACGAGGTAACCGAGGGCCTCTTCGAAGCCGAAGACGATCCCGGGCGCACGCGAGATCCACTTGAACCCCGTGAGGGTCGCGTGGAACGCGAGACCGTAGTGCTCGGCGACGGCCTGGAGTCCGGGCGACGACACCAGCGAACAGGCGAGGGATGCCGGGGCCCCGGCGTCCCCGCGCGGCTCGGCGGGGCCGTCGGGGGCGTCGTTCGGGGAGAAGGCGTCTCCGCCGGTGTCCGGGCCCGTGGCCGCCCGTCGCGCGGCGCGCCACCCCAGCAGCAGCCCGATCTCGTTGCCGGTCAGCCGGCGCCACCCGCCCTCGGCGTCGGCGTCGGGGATCGCGACGGCGAGGCGGTCGGCATCCGGGTCGTTGGCGATGACGAGCTCGGCGTCGACGGCGCGAGCGGTCTCGAACGACAGGTCCATCGCCCCGGGCTCTTCCGGGTTGGGGAACGCCACGGTCGGGAAGCGTCCGTCGGGGTGGATCTGCGCCTCGACGACGGTGGGCTGCGGGTAGCCGGCTGCGCCCAGCACGCGCGAGACGGTCTCCCACCCGACGCCGTGCATCGCCGTGTAGACCCAGTTCAGGCCGTCGGCACCGGCCGGCGCGGGAGCGACCGCGGCGGTCGCCGCGACGTACGCCTCGACGACCGACTCCGGAGCGTTGGCGTACCCCACCGAGCGCGGCAGGATCGCGATGGTGCCCTCGTCGGCGATCCGCTGGATGTGTGCGGCGATCTCGGCATCCGCCGGCGAGACGATCTGGGCGCCCTGGTCGTCACCGCCGAGGTACACCTTGTAGCCGTTGTCGTCGGGCGGGTTGTGGCTGGCGGTGACCATGACGCCCGCGTCGGCGCCGAGGTGGCGCACGGCGAAGGCGAGCACGGGTGTGGGCAGCAGCCGGGGGAGCAGGATCGCGTTCAGCCCCGCCCCGGCGAAGATCTCGACCGAGTCGCGGGCGAAGACGTCGGAGTTGCGACGCCCGTCGTAGCCGACCACGACGGTCGGGGTGCCGCCGGAGGAGCGCTCGGCGAGGTAGGCCGCGAAACCGCCCGCCGCCTGCGCCACGAGCACGCGGTTCATGCGGTTGGGGCCGGCGCCGAGGGTCCCGCGCAGGCCGGCCGTGCCGAACGCCAGGCGGCTCGCGAAGCGGTCGTCGAGGTCGGCGGAGGCCTCGGCATCCCCGTCCTCGACGCGTGCGATCAGGGCCGTGAGCTCCTCGCGGGTCTCGGCATCCGGGTCCTGCGCGATCCACGCGCGGGCCGCGTCCAGGTACGCGCTCACAGCGCGCCGATCACGCGAGCGAGCAGGTCCGAGATCACCGGCTCGGCGTCGCGGCCGGCCTCGAGCACCTCTTCATGGCTGAGGGGCGTCTGCTGGATGCCGGCGGCCAGGTTCGTGATGAGCGAGAAGCCGAGGATCTCCATGCCGGCCTGCCGTGCCGCGATCGCCTCGAGGGCGGTGGACATGCCGACGATGTCGCCGCCGATCGTCTTGGCCATCTGCACCTCGGCGGGGGTCTCGTAGTGCGGACCGCGGAACTGGGTGTAGACGCCCTCGTCGAGGGTGGGGTCGATGCTCCGCGCGACCTCGCGCAGCCGCTTCGAGTACAGGTCGGTCAGGTCGATGAACGTCGCGCCCTCGAGGGGCGAGTCGGCGGTGAGGTTGATGTGGTCGCTGATCAGCACGGGCTGACCGGGCTTCCACGTCTCGCGGATCCCTCCCGCGCCGTTGGTGAGCATCATCGTCGTGGCCCCGGTCGCCGCCGCCGTGCGGACGCTGTGCACGACCCGGCGTACGCCGTGGTTCTCGTAGTAGTGCGTGCGCGCGCCGATGACGAGGACGTTCTTGCCGCCGGGGGTGCGGACGCTGCGCAGCGTGCCGACGTGACCCTCGAGGGCGGGCTTGCTGAAGCCGACCACCTCGGTCGCCGGGAACGACGCCGTCTCTTCGCCGATGAGTTCGGCGGCGCGCCCCCAGCCGGACCCCAGGGTGACGGCGATGTCGTGGTGCTCGACACCGGAAAGGCGGGCGATGTCGGCCGCCGCGGCCGTGGCGACCTCGAACGGGTCGACCGACGGGTCATCGAGCGGGTGAGGAGTGCTGTTGGACATCCCCCCACTCTAGAAAACGCGGGGCCTGCGGGCCAGACGACGAAGCCCGTGTCGGACGGGGAATCCGCCCCGGTGCCGGGCGGGCTCGTCCACGCTGACAGAATGGATGCCATGGTGCAGAGCTTCGAGCGCAAGCAGTCCGTCGCGATCGTCGGCGGCGGCCCCGGCGGGTACGAGGCCGCGCTTTCGGCGGCGCAGCTCGGCGCCGACGTCACCCTGGTCGAGCGCGCCGGCGTGGGCGGTTCGGCCGTCATCACCGACGTCGTCCCCTCCAAGACCCTGATCGCCACCGCCGACGCGGCCGTCGCCATCCGCAACGCCAGCAGCCTGGGCGTGCAGTTGTTCGCCAAGGACGACCGCGGCAAGCCCCTGACCCCCGAGGTCGCGATCAACCTCGCCGCCGTCAATCAGCGCCTGCTCTCGCTCGCCCGTCAGCAGTCCGACGACATGCGTTCCTCGCTGCTCGAGGCGGGGGTGCGCATCATCTCCGGGCACGGACGTCTCGACGGCAACGGCGCGGTCGTGGTGTCGACCGAGGCGGGCGGTACCGATTTCGACCGCATCGAGGCCGAGACCCTGGTGGTGTCGGTGGGCGCGTCCCCGCGTGAGCTGCCCTCGGCGCAGCCCGACGGCGAGCGCATCCTCACATGGACGCAGCTCTACAACATGAAGTCCGTCCCCACCCACCTCATCGTCGTCGGTTCGGGGGTGACGGGTGCCGAGTTCGCCTCGGCGTACATGAACCTCGGCGCCAAGGTCACGCTCGTCTCCAGCCGCGACCAGGTGCTCCCCGGTGAGGACCAGGATGCCGCGGCCGTCCTCGAACGCGTGTTCCAGCGCGGAGGCATGACGCTGCTGGCAAAGGCGCGGGCCGAGTCGGTCGTCAACACGGGCGAGGGCGTGGTCGTCACCCTCGCGGACGGCCGGACGATCGAGGGCAGCCATTGCCTCATGGCGGTCGGCTCGATCCCCAACACCGCGGGCCTCGGCCTCGAGCAGGCCGGCGTGCAGATGACCCCCTCGGGTCACATCCGCGTGAACCGCGTCGCGCGTACCTCGGTGCCCAACATCTACGCGGCCGGCGACTGCACGAACTTCTACCCCCTGGCATCCGTCGCGTCGATGCAGGGGCGTCAGGCGATCTTCCACGCGCTGGGCGACATCGTCATCCCGCTCGAGACCCGCCGCATCACGGCCAACATCTTCACGGCGCCCGAGATCGCCACGATCGGCTTCAGCGAGCAGGACGTCACCGAGGGCCGTATCGCCGGCAAGGTGCGCAAACTCCCGCTGTCGGCCAACCCTCGGGCGAAGATGCAGGGCATCACCGACGGCTTCGTCAAGCTGATCGCCCGCGAGGGCAGCGGGACGGTCATGGGCGGCGTGATCGTCGGTCCCAAGGCGTCCGAGCTGATCTACCCCATCGCGATCGCGGTCGAGCGTCGTCTGACGGTCGATCAGGTCGCCCGCGTGTTCGCGGTGTACCCCTCGCTGACGTCGAGCATCACCGATGCGGCGCGCGCGATGCACATCGTCGATCACGACGACCCCGGCGAGGACTGACCGTCGCCGAAGCCGCGGCCTCCGTCGCGGCGGCGTAGCCCCTGTGCCGCTGCGGCGTTGCCCCTGCGTCGCGGCGGCGTCGTCCTGTGTCGCTGCGGCGTCGCCCCGGCGTCGCTGCGGCGTCGTCCTGCGTCGCGGCGCCCGCGCTGCCTCGGCGTTGCGGCCCGGCATCCGGGGTCCGAGCCCGGCGATGTCCGTCTGGGCCGCGAGAAACGCCGTTTGTCTCGAGGAACGCTGTGTCGCCGCGTGTTTCGTGACGGATGCCGTTTCTCGCGGCTGTGCGGCGCCTTCAGCCTCGCGGCGTCCGGCGCGCGTGTCGGTGCGGTCCGGCATCCACGGTCCGAGCCCGGCGGTTCAGCCCGTCTGGGCTGCGAGAAACGCCGTTTGTCTCGAGGAACGCCGTGTCGCCGCGTGTTTCGTGACGGATGCCGTTTGTCGCCGCTGGGCGGCGCCTTCAGCCTCGCGGCGTCCGGCGCGCGTGTCGGTGCGGCCTCGCATCCGGGGTCCGAGCCCGGCGGTTCAGCCCGTCTGGGCCGCGATAAACGCCGTTTGTCTCGAGGAACGCCGTGTCGCCGCGTGTTTCGTGACGGATGCCGTTTCTCGCGGCTGGGCCGCGCCTTCAGCCTCGCGGCGTCCGGCGCGCCCGCGGCGTTGCGGCCTGGCATCCACGGTCCGAGCCCGGCGGTTCAGCCCGTCTGGGCTGCGATAAACGCCGTTTGTCTCGAGGAACGCCGTGTCGCCGCGTGTCTCGTGACGGATGCCGTTTCTCGCGGCTGGGCGGGACTCAGCCCGCGCCCTCCGGCACGCGCGCATCGCCGCGGGCCGGCACGCGCGCATCGCCGCAGCCGGGAACGACGCCGCCGCGCAGCACCGTAAACGACGCCGCCGCGCAGCACCGTAAACGACGCCGCCGCGCAGCACCGTAAACGACGCCGCCGCGCAGCAGCCGGAACGACGCCGCCGCGCAGCAGCCGGGAACGACGGCGCCGCGCCCCCGAAGGAGCGCGGCGCCGGTCGAGACGGACCGTGTCAGCTGATCAGCAGCAGCTGGTGCCCCGCCGACACGGTGGTGCCGGCCGTGGCGTCGATGCTCGCGATCGTGCCGTCCTTGTGCGCCTGGATGGGTTGCTCCATCTTCATCGCCTCGAGCACGACGACCAGGTCGCCCTTGACGACCTGCTGGCCCTCCTCGACGGCGACCTTGACGATCGTGGCCTGCATCGGCGACTTCACGGCGTCGCCGGTGGCTCCGGCCGCGGGCGACGCGGCGTGCGCGCGACGGGACGGCGGAGCGGCGGCCGGGCGGCCGACCTGCGGGGCTGCGGCGCTGATGCGGTCGGGAAGGCTCACCTCGAGGCGCTTGCCGCCGACCTCGACGACCACGGTGTGCCGGCCGGGGGCTGCGGCGGGGACCTCGAGCTCGCCGTCCCAGGCCGGGATGTCGTTGACGAACTCGGTCTCGATCCACCGGGTGAAGACGCCGAACGTGCCGTCCTCGGCGGTGAACGCGGGATCGCGGACGACCTTGCGGTGGAAGGGCAGCACGGTGGGCATACCGGCGACCTCGAATTCGTCGAGCGCCCGGCGCGCGCGCTCGAGCGCCTCGGCGCGGTCGCGGCCGGTGACGATGATCTTCGCGAGCAGCGAGTCGAACGCACCCGAGACGCTGTCGCCCGCGGTGACGCCGGAGTCGAGACGGATGCCGGGACCGCCGAACGTCTTGAAGACGTGGATCGGGCCGGGCTGGGGGAGGAAGCCGCGACCGGGGTCCTCGCCGTTGATGCGGAACTCGATCGAGTGGCCCACCGGGGCGGGGTCGTCGTAGCCGAGCTCCTCGCCCTCGGCGAGGCGGAACTGCTCGCGCACGAGGTCGAGGCCCGTGACCTCCTCGGACACGGGGTGCTCGACCTGCAGGCGCGTGTTGACCTCGAGGAACGAGATGGTGCCGTCGGCGCCGATGAGGAACTCGCACGTGCCCGCACCGACGTAGCCGACCTCTTTCAAGATGGCCTTGGATGCCGCGTACAGGATGCGGTTCTGCTCGTCGGTGAGAAACGGCGCCGGCGCCTCTTCGACGAGCTTCTGGTGACGACGCTGCAGCGAGCAGTCGCGCGTGGAGACGACCACGACGTTGCCCGCGGAGTCGGCGAGGCACTGCGTCTCGACGTGGCGCGGCTTGTCGAGGTACTTCTCGACGAAGCACTCGCCGCGGCCGAAGGCGGCGACGGCCTCGCGCGTGGCCGACTCGAACATCTCGGCGACCTCGTCGACCTCGCGGGCGACCTTGAGCCCGCGTCCGCCGCCACCGTAGGCGGCCTTGATGGCGATGGGCAGACCCACCTGCTCGGCGAAGGCGATGACCTCGTCGGCACCCGAGACGGGGCCGGGCGTGCCGGGCGCGAGGGGGGCGCCGACCTTCTCGGCCACGTGACGGGCGGTGACCTTGTCGCCGAGCGCCTCGATCGCGTCGGGAGAGGGGCCGATCCAGGTCAGGCCCGCCCCGGTCACCGCACGGGCGAAGTCGGCGTTCTCGGCGAGGAAGCCGTATCCCGGGTGCACGGCGTCGGCGCCGGAGCGGCGGGCGACCGAGAGGATCTTCTCGATGGAGAGGTAGGTGTCGGCGCTCGTGGCGCCGTCGAGGGCGTAGGCCTCGTCGGCGAGGCGGGTGTGCAGGGCGTCGCGGTCCTGGTCGGCGTAGACGGCGACCGAGGCTTTGCCCGCGTCGCGGGCGGCGCGGATGATTCGGACGGCGATCTCGCCGCGGTTGGCGACAAGGACCTTGGCGATCTTCGGCATCCTCCCAGCCTAGCGAGGGGGCACCCCGCCCTTTTGACCCTCCTCGACAAGAAACGCCGAAAAACGTGTGCGGGAGTCTACGAACGGTTCCACAGTGCGGTCCACGAACCGCCGAGTTCGCGCACGAGTCGTCGCACGGTCGACAGCGACATCCCCACGACGGTCGAGGGGTCGCCCTCGACGCGCTCGATGAACGCGCCGCCGAGGCTGTCGACGGTGAACGCGCCCGCGACCAGCAGGGGTTCGCCGCTGGCGACGTACGCCGCGATCTCGTCGTCGTCCACGTCGGCGGCGAAGGTCACGGACGCGTCGGCGACGGCGTACGCCTCGCGCGGCTCCGTCCCGGGCGCGAGGCGGAAGACGCTGTGCCCCGAGTGCAGCACGCCGGTGCGCCCGCGCATCTCGCGCCACCGGGCGGTGGCGGCCTCGGGGGTGTACGGCTTGCCGAGGATCTCGTCGCCGAGCTCGAACATCGAGTCGCCCCCGATGACGAAGCCGTCGAAGTCGGGTTGCTCCGCGCGCAGGCGGTGTGCGACATCGGCGGCCTTCCGGCGAGCGAGCAACAGCACGTGCTCGGCGGCCGGCAGACGGCGCCCCTGGTCGGCCTCCACCGCGGCGATCACCGCTTCTTCGTCGACCTCGGGCGCCCGGGTCGCGGGTTCGATGCCCGCCTGACGCAGCAGCATCATGCGGGCGGGAGAAGTGGATGCCAGGCACACGCGCATGCGACCACGCTACCCACGCGCGGCTCGACCTCCGGACCGCGCACGGCAGGGCGCAGAGCCTGTCGAAGCCCCGGACCCCGCACCGCGGGGTGGCCGAGCGCGTCGAAGCGCCGGAACCGTCGACGGGCTCACGGGTCGGGCACCCGGGCGCTCTCCCGGCTCGATGTGTCAGGCTCGGAAGATGCACGACGGCGACCTCATCGAACTCGACATCACCGGCATCGCCCACGGCGGGGTGTTCGTCGCCCGACACGAGGGCCGGGTCGTGTTCGTCCCCGACACGCTGCCGGGCGAGCGCGTACGCGCCCGGCTCACCGACACGCGCAAGAAGGCGTTCTGGCGGGCCGACGCGATCGAGGTCCTGGATGCCGCCCCCCAGCGCCGCCCCCACGTCTGGCGTTCCGCCGCGATCGACGTCGACCCCGCCGAGCGCGTGGGCGGCGCCGAGTTCGGGCACATCGAGCCGGCGCACCAGCGCGCGCTGAAGGAGCGCGTCATCCGCGAGGCCGTCGAGCGCGTCGGCCGACTGGACCTGCCCGTCGACGTCCGCGCCGCGGGCGACGAGCAGCATCCCGAGTCCGTCGACGGGACCCGCTGGCGCACCCGCGTGAGCCTGCACGTCGACGACGAGGGTCGGGTCGGTGCGTACGCCGCACGGACGCACCACGTCGTGGAGAGTCCCGACCTGCCGTTGGCGACCGAGGCCGTCGAGCGTGCCGCCCACGAGGCGCGCGCCGGCGCGCGCCCCGGGCGCATCGACCTCGTCCAGCCCGCCGACGGCCGGGTGCGGGTGCTTCCTCGACCCGACGGCGACCGCGCGCGTCCGGCCCCCGAGGTCGTCGAGGAGCGCGTGGGGGACCGGGTGTTCCGGGTGGATGCCGGTGGCTTCTGGCAGGTGCACCGCTTGGCGGCGCGCACGCTCAGCGCCCTGGTGTCGGCCGAGCTGTCGGCATCCGTGGGCGAGCTCGATCCCGAGGCCACGCACCTCGACCTCTACGGAGGGGTGGGGCTGTTCGCTGCGACCCTGGCCGAGCGGGGCGGCGCGGCGACGCGCGTGATCAGCGTCGAGAGCGACCCGCGCGCCACCGAGCACGCGGGGGAGAACCTCGCCGAGTGGGTCGGGGCCCGCGCCGAGACCGCCCGGGTGGATCGCTTCGTCACGCGGCTCGCCGCCGACGCCTCGGCGCGCGAACGCGAGCGTCTGGCACGGGGTGTCGTGCTGCTCGACCCGCCGCGCGCCGGCGCCGGCCGCGACGCCGTCGACGGCATCGCCGGTCTGCGGCCCTCGGCGGTCGTCTACGTCGCCTGCGACCCGGTCGCCCTCGCCCGCGACCTGGCGATCTTCGCTGAGCACGGGTACCGCGCCGATCGTGGCATCCGCGGTGTCGACCTCTTCCCGAACTCGCACCACGTCGAGGCCGTGACCGTGTTGCGTCGCTGACGCCCGGCGTCCGCCCGTCCGGGTCCCCGTTCGTCGAGAGACGCGGGCTTGGCCGAGGGCACGCCCGCGGGGCGGACGCGCCGCATCGCGGGACACTCCTACGCGGTGGCGCGCCGCGCCGATACGATGACGGGATGACGCGTGTCGCCCTCATCGATGACCATGAGTCCGTCCGGCTCGGGTTGGAGGCCGCTCTCGCACGCACCGAGGCCACCCAGGTCGTGTTCTCGGGCGCGAACGTCGCCGCGTACCTGTCGTGGCGCAAGAGCGCCGTGGCGTCCCCCGCCGACGTCGTCGTCCTCGACCTGACGCTGGGCGACGGCACGACCGTGTCCGAGAACGTCGACCGGGTCGTCCGCGACGGCTCGAGCGTCATCATCCACAGCGTCGCCGATCGTGCGGCCGCCGTGCGCGAGGCGCTCGCCGCGGGAGCCGCCGGAATCGTCAGCAAGTCGTCGCCGACCCACGAGGTGCTCGGCGCCATCAGCACCGTCGCGCGCGGGGAGCTGCTCGACAACGTCGAGTGGGCCAGCGCCGTCGAGGGCGACCGCGAATTCGCGGACGCCCAGCTGTCGGTGCGGGAGCGCGAGGTGCTGCGCCTGTACGCGGCGGGCCTGCCGTTGAAGGCGGTGGCCGACCGTCTGGGTGTGGCCTACTCGACGGCGAAAGAGAACATCACGCGGGTGCGGGTGAAGTACGTCGAGGTCGGACGCCCGGCACCCACCAAGGTCGATCTGCTGCGACGGGCGATGGAAGACGGCATCCTGCAGGACGCGCCCGATGACGCTCCCGGTCATGGTTGAAACCGAACGGACCGTGCTCGACGAAGCCTGGGGGCGCATCCCCCACACGCGCGAGGTCCAGGCCGAGCAGGGGACTTTCACGCAGACCCGCATCGAACGCGTCATCACCCTGATCGTCGGTCCGGGCTCGCTGGTGCTCGGCGCGCAGGCGTTCGCGGCGGCGTTCGGGCCCGGAGACGAAGCCGAGGGGTGGCACGTCCCCCTGGTCGTCGCGGTCTTCCTCCCCCTCATCGCCATGGTGGTGGCGTGTTCGCTGGGGCGCTTCGCGCGCGTCTTCTCGGGCGTGTTCGCCGTGGTGTTCCTGCTCGCCCTGGCGGTGTGGCCCATCGCGACGGCCGGGGGAGCAGCCCCCGTCCCGACCGAGAACCCGTGGATCTTCTATCTGCTCAACGTGGCCACGGTGGCGACCATCGTCGGCTTCCCCCTCTGGCTGCAGGTGGCGTGGACCATCGCCACGCCCCTGTTGTACGGCGTGGTGCGTCTGATCCAGGTCGGCGGGCGTGCTGATTTCATCGTTCCGATCGCCCTGGACGTCTCTTTCGCGCTCATCCTCGGCAGCGTCCTGGTGACGCTGGGGTGGATGTACCGCTCGATCGCGGCGAACGTCGATCAGGCGCGCGCCTCGGCGGTGTCGAGCTACGCCTCCGCCGCGGCGACCGCGGCGACGGAGCACGAGCGCGTCGCGGTCGCGGCCCTCATGCACGACAGCGTGCTGGGGGCGCTGCTCGCTGCGGAGCGCGCGACGACCCCGCGTGAGCGGACGCTGGCGGTGACCATGGCCCGAGAGGCCCTGACCCGACTGGCGAACGCCGAGAAGGACGCGCTGGAAGGCAGCGACGAACCCGTCCCCGCGACGCGGCTCGCCGAGGACATCGAGACCTCCGCGCGCGAACTCGGGATCGAGCTGAGCGTGATCCGTCGCGTCGAAGAGGGCACCCCGCGCGTCCCCGGGCGCGTGGCGCGCGCCCTGGTGCTCGCGGCGATGCAGGCCGTGGCAAACGCGGTGCAGCATGCCGATGCGCAGGGATTGACCGTGCAGCTGTCCGGTCACGCGGCGCCCGGGGGCGTCGCCGTCCGGGTGCGCGACACCGGCCCCGGTTTCGACGTCGCGGCGATCCCGCCCGACCGTCTCG
Source organism: Microbacterium sp. NPDC090007 (assembly GCF_044748345.1). Classification (NCBI taxonomy): domain Bacteria; kingdom Bacillati; phylum Actinomycetota; class Actinomycetes; order Micrococcales; family Microbacteriaceae; genus Microbacterium; species Microbacterium sp. NPDC090007. Next base: position 1,314,176 of record NZ_JBIVFV010000001.1, read on the forward strand.
GCATCCGCGGCTCGATCGACGCGCGTCTGGCGGCGGTCGGCGGTCGCAGCGAGATCGATTCCCACGCCGGTGGGACGACGGTGACCCTCGAGTGGGAGAGCGGTGACCGCTGGTGACCGTCCGCGCGATCCTGTCCATCATCGGCCTGGCGTTCACGGCCTATCTCGCCGCGCGCGGTCTGATCTGGACCTCGCCCGAGACCGTCGAGCGCGGGTGGCTGATCGTGATGGCGCTCGTGCTGTACCTGCCCGTGACGTGGTTGTGGATCTTCGCGATCGGCGCGCGCGATCGGCGCGCCGAGGCGACGACCACGCGGCCCGCGATGCTCCCCGCCTGGGGGGTGGCGCTGGCGATGTCGATCACCGTGGTGGTCTCCAATGCGCCGTTCCTCGCGGTCACCGAGTCGGGACGCACCCAGCCTTTCGTGACGTGGGTGATCGGCGCGATCGGCGCCCTCATGACCATCGTTATGGTGCGCCGGCGCCCGGTCGTCGCCTGGGTGGGGATGGGCATCCTGACCCTGTCGACCTCGATCTGGTTGGGTCCCCTGCAGGCGTTGAGCCTGGGACTGGTCGGCTCGTTCGTCTGGGTGACGGCGGCGCAGCTGGTCACGATCGCCCTCGATCGTGCGGCGCGGGATGCCGAGCGACTGGCCGAGCTGCAGCAGGCGGCGTCGGCGTGGCAGGCGTCGCAGAGCGGTCGTCAGCGTGAGCGTCGGATCCACGTGCAGCGCGCGCTGCAGGCGGCGGGACCGATCCTGGCCCGCACGATCGAGAACGGCGGCAACCTGCGCGCGGCCGACAAGCAGGCCGCGCGCCGAGCGGAAGCGAGTCTGCGCGACGAGCTGCGCGGCACCCGGCTGCTCGACGACGGCGTGCGTGCCGAGATCGACGCGGCTCGCCGCCGCGGCGCCGCCGTCAGTCTGTTCGACGAGGGGGGCCTCGAGGGTCTGGCGGTGTCGGACCTGGACTGCATCCGCGCGGAGCTCGCGCGCATCCTGCGCGAGTCGCGGTCGGATCGCGTGATCATCCGCACCTCGCCCCATCACGAGGTCGCCGTGACCGTCGTGGGGCGTTCCGCCGGCGACGCCGCGGGGGGCGATGACGACAACGTCGACCTCTGGCGCGAGATCCGCCGTCCGCGCTGATCGGGTTCTCGGCATCCCAGACCCACCACCCCTGCGGTCCGGTGGCTTCATCGACAAGGGGGGGTGGGGGATCCGTCGACAAATACCGTTACCGCCGCAGGGGAGGTGGGGGTGAGGGGCGGCGTATTCGCCGACCCCTCACCCGGGCGGACGGTTACCCGAAAACCGTCCGCGAGGCCGGAGCCGGCTCGAAGGAGCGGTCCGACCGAACGCGCGATGCGTTCCAGCTCCTCCAGTATTCGTCACCGCGAGCGGCCCGTCTGTAGGTATTTCGGGGGACAGTTCAGCCGGTGAAGCCGTGCCAGCCGGCGCCGCGGTCCAGCGGGGTGCGCAGGCCGCGCGCCGATAGCTCCCACCGCGAGCGGGGAGCGACGTCGGGCACGGTCGCGTCGGCCACCTCGCGGGCGTACGCCTCGGTGACCACGACGATCGCCGCGGCCAGCTCTTCTGCCGTGGGGGTGCCGCGCACGACCTCCGCCACGACGGGCGGGAGGCCGGCGGCGTCGGTGCCGTCGCTCACAGGGGGATGTTCCCGTGCTTCTTGGCCGGCAGACTGGCCCGCTTGTTCCGCAGGGCGCGCAGGGCCTTGGCGATCGAGACGCGCGTCTGCGCGGGCTCGATGATCCCGTCGAGCTCGCCGCGCTCCGCGGCCAGGAACGGGGATGCCACGTTGTAGGTGTACTCGTTGGCCAGGCGCGTGCGCACGGCGGCGACGTCTTCGCCGGCCTCTTCGGCCCGCTTGATCTCGCCGCGGTAGAGGATGTTGACCGCGCCCTGACCGCCCATGACGGCGATCTCGGCGGTGGGCCAGGCCAGGTTGATGTCGGCGCCCAGCTGCTTGGAGCCCATGACGATGTACGCGCCGCCGTAGGCCTTGCGCAGGATCACCGTGACCAGCGGCACGGTGGCCTCGGCGTAGGCGTACAGCAGCTTCGCGCCGCGGCGGATGACGCCCGTCCACTCCTGGTCGGTGCCGGGAAGGTAGCCCGGCACGTCGACGAGGGTCACGATCGGGATCGAGAACGCGTCGCAGAAGCGCACGAAGCGGCTGGCCTTCTCGCCCGCGTCGATGTTGAGCGTGCCGGCCATCTGCGAGGGCTGATTCGCGATGACGCCGACGGTGCGTCCCTCGATGCGGCCGAAACCGATCACGATGTTGGGGGCGAACAGCGGCTGCACCTCGAGGAACTCCGCGGCGTCGACGATGCCCGCGATGACGGTGTGGATGTCGTACGGCTGGTTCGGCGAGTCGGGGATGATCGTGTTCAGCGAGCGATCGGCATCCGTCGTCTCGAACTCGAACGGGGTGTCGTAGACGGGGATCTCGGCCAGGTTGTTGTCGGGCAGGTAGCCGATGAGTCCGCGGGCGTAGTCGATCGCGTCGTCCTCGTCGTCGGCGAGGTAGTGCGCGACACCCGAGCGGGTGTTGTGGGTGAGGGCGCCGCCGAGCTCTTCCATCCCGACGTCCTCGCCGGTGACGGTCTTGATCACGTCGGGACCGGTGACGAACATCTGGCTGGTCTTGTCGACCATGATGACGAAGTCGGTGAGGGCGGGGGAGTACACCGCGCCGCCGGCGGCGGGACCCATGATGATCGAGATCTGCGGGATCACGCCCGACGCCGCGGTGTTGAGGCGGAAGATCTCGCCGTACTTGCCCAGGGCGACGACGCCCTCCTGGATGCGGGCGCCGCCCGAGTCCAGGATGCCGATGATCGGGATGCCGCTGCGCAGCGCCAGCTCCATCACCTTGATGATCTTGTCGCCGGCGACCTCGCCGAGCGAACCGCCGAAGGTCGAGAAGTCCTGCGCGTACACCGCGACGGTGCGGCCGTGGATCGTGCCGGTGCCCGTGACGACCGAGTCGCCGTAGGGGCGGGACTTGTCCATTCCGAAGGCGGTGGTGCGGTGGCGCACGAACTCGTCGAGCTCGACGAACGAACCGGGGTCGACCAGCATCTCGAGGCGCTCGCGGGCGGTGAGCTTGCCCTTCGCGTGCTGCTTGTCGCGGGCGGTGGCTTCGGCATCCACGACCGCCTCTTGGAACCTGTTGCGCAGGTCCGCGATCTTGCCGGCGGTGGTGAAGAGATCGGGCTGGTCGGTCACGCTTTCCACCCTAGCGACCGCACCGGCACCGACGTTGGAGGGTGCACACAAGCCACGGCCGGGGGTGCTGTGGCATCCATCCATCCCAGGCCCCTTCGGCGGACGCATGCCGGGTACGTGGATGCCAACCCCGGCCGGGATGCCTAGGGTGTGGTCATGCCGATCCCCGCCGCCGGATACCCCCGCGCCGCCGCCCACAGTCCCCGCGTCCAGGTCGTCGAGACGACCGACTCGACAAACGCCGACGTCATCGCCGCCGTCATCGCCGACCCCGCCGGCTGGCCGCACCTGTCGCTGCTCGTCACCGACGATCAGCGGGCGGGGCGCGGCCGACTCGACCGCTCGTGGACCGCTCCCGCGGGCACCGCGCTGGCCGTCTCGGTCGTGGTCGACGCGTCCGGCATCCCCACCGCCCTGCGGGGATGGATCCCGCTCGTGGCGGGCGCGGCGATGACCACGGCGGTGCGCCGCCAGCTGGCCGGCCACGGCGGAAAGGCCGAGCTGAAATGGCCGAACGACGTGCTCGTGGACGGGGCGAAGATCTGCGGCATCCTGGCCGAGGCCGTGCCTGGCACCTTCGACACGGTGGTGGTGGGGGCGGGCGTCAACACGCGGATGAGCCGCGCCGACCTGCCCGTGACGACCGCGACGTCGTTCGCCGCCATCGGGGTGGACGGCGACGACGACCGGCTGCTCGCGGACTACCTCGAGCACCTGGGCGAAGCGGTCGCGCAGCTCGCGCGGGGCGAGGGCGAGCGGGTGCACCGCGACGTCGAGAAGCTGTGCGCCACCGTCGGCCGCCAGGTCACCGTGTCGATGCCCGACGGGTCGACCCTGGCCGGCACGGCGGTGCGCCTGGACGGCGACGGCCGCCTCGTCGTCGACTCGGGCACGACCGAGACCGTCGTGTCGGCGGGCGACGTGGTGCACGTGCGCTGACCCGCGAGGGCCTGGGCGTGGCATCGGCGCGCTCACGGCATCCGCACCGCACAATGAAGGGGTGACCCAACCGTCGAGCTCGATCGGACGCCCGCGCATGCCGGCGCCGGGGTCGGCGGCGCCCGAGCTGCGGATCGCGCGGATCCGCGCGCACGCCCGGCGTCTGTTCTGGTCGGCGCTCGTGCTCATCGCGGTGTCGGGGGCCACGGCGTTCTTCTACGACAACCTGCCCGCGCCGTACGAGAACTGGATGCTGCTGAGCGCGGCCGCGGCCCTCGTGCTGCTGCTGGTGGTGGTGCCGTTCCTCGTGTGGCTCTCGCACACCTGGACCATCACGACGCGCCGCGTGATCGAGCGGTCGGGCATGTTCGGCGGGACGCAGCGCGAGATCTCGCACGTGCGGGGCTACGCGATCCAGATGCGGCGCGGCATCCTGCAGCGTCTGTGGGGTGCCGGCTCGCTGACGTTGTCGAACGGCGTCGAACCGCCGCTGCGGATGAAGAACATCCCCCACGCGGTGCTCGTGCACGAGACCCTCGTCGACCAGGTCGAGGTCAACCAGATCCTGGCGCACCGCGATTCGCAGACCTTCGGCTCGGGCGCGGTCGGCGGGTACTGACCCCGACCGCGGGCGGGCGGCTCGACCCGGCCCGTTCCCTCGCCGCTGCGGGCTCCGGTCCCGCCCGGCTCGCGCCCCCGCCCGGGCCCCGACAGAATGGATGCCGACGAAGGGAGCGGCATGGCGCTGCGAGTCGGAGTGGTCGGTGGCGGACAGCTGGCGCGGATGATGATCGCACCCGCCGTGGAGCTCGGCGTCGATATCCGCGTCCTCGCCGAAGAGGAGGGCATGTCGGCGGCGATCGCCGCGACGGCGGTCGGCGACTATCGCGACGCCGAGACCGTCCTCGCCTTCGCGCGCCAGGTCGACGTCGTCACCTTTGACCACGAACACGTCCCGCAGGACGTCCTGCACGCACTCGTCGACGCGGGCGTCTCGGTGCACCCCGGTCCGGCGCCGCTCGGCGTCGCCCAGGACAAGCTCGTCATGCGCGCGAAGATGGCCGAGCTCGGTCTGCCCCAGCCCGACTGGGCCGCCGTGTCCGACTCCGCGGCCCTGCAGGATTTCCTCGACGCCCACGGCGGTCGCGCGGTCGTGAAGACGCCGCGCGGCGGATACGACGGCAAGGGCGTGCGGGTCGTGTCGGCGGCGGCCGAGGCCGACGACTGGTTCGCCGCGCTCGCCGAAGACGCCAACGGCGGGGCGCTGCTGGTCGAAGAGCTCGTGGACTTCACCCGTGAGCTCGCGCAGCAGGTCGCGCGCCGCCCCTCGGGCGAGGTGCGCGCGTATCCCGTCGTCGAGACGGTGCAGCGCGGGGGAGTGTGTGCCGAGGTCATCGCCCCCGCTCCGCGCGCCGACCAGCGTGTGCAGCGCGTCGCGGCGCAGATCGGCGTGGCCGTCGCCGAGGGTCTCGGCGTCACCGGGATGCTCGCGGTCGAGCTGTTCGAGACCTCGGATGAGCGCATCCTCATCAACGAGCTCGCGATGCGCCCGCACAACAGCGGCCACTGGACCCAGGACGGCGCGGTCACCAGCCAGTTCGAGCAGCATCTGCGTGCGGTGCTCGACCTGCCCCTCGGATCGACGGATGCCGTCGCCCCCTGGGCCGTGATGATCAACGTGCTGGGCGGTCCCGCCGACGGCACGCTCGAGGAGCGTTTCGCCGGAGCCATGGAGGCGCACCCCGCCGCCAAGATCCACACCTACGGCAAAGCGCCGCGGCCGGGTCGCAAGGTGGGCCACGTCAACGTCGTCGGGGACGACCTCGACGACGTGGTCTACGAGGGGCGCGCGGCGGCGGCGTTCTTCGACTGACCGGACGCCGTGAGCGTGCCGCTCCGCGATCTTCCAGCGAGCCGCCCTAGCCTGGACCGGTGACCCGGCCGCTGCATTCTTCCGAGACGCCCGTGGTCGGCGTCGTCATGGGCTCCGACTCCGACTGGCGCGTGATGAGCGACGCCTCGCAGGTGCTGACGGAGTTCGGCATCCCGCACGAGGTCGAGGTGGTGTCGGCGCACCGCACCCCCGACAAGCTCGTGCGGTACGGGCGCGAGGCCCGGGCGCGCGGTGTGCGCGTGATCATCGCGGGCGCCGGGGGAGCCGCGCACCTGCCGGGGATGCTGGCATCCGTCACCGCTCTTCCGGTCATCGGCGTGCCGGTGCAGCTGGCCACGCTGGACGGGCTCGACTCGCTGCTGAGCATCGTGCAGATGCCCGCCGGAATCCCCGTCGCGACGGTGTCGATCAACGGCGCCAAGAACGCGGGGCTGCTGGCGGCGCGCGTTCTGGGCAGCGCCGACGACGCCCTGGCCGAGAAGGTCGAGGCCTACGCCCGTGACCTCGAGGGTCAGGTGGAAGAGAAGAACCGGCGACTGAAGGAGTCCCTGTGACCCTCGCCGCCGCGCATCCGCGCGCGCACGCGCCGCTGGTGGAGTCCCGTCCGCTGCGAAACCCGGATGCCACGTCTTCGGCCGTCATGACCCGTCGCGGGTGGTGGCTCGTCGTGCTCAATTTCGTCCTGCCCGGTTCGGCGCAGGTGCTCGCCGGCAGCCGCAGGCTCGGCCGCTTCGGTCTCGGGGCGACGCTGGCGATGTGGACCGTGCTGATCCTCGCGGGAGCTGCGGCCCTGCTGTCGCCGAGCGTGCTGTTCGCCGTCGCGACGGGATCGTTCATCCCGGAGTTCCTGTCGTGGTTCCGGCCGCTGCCGCTCACCCTCGTGCAGATCGCCCTGATCGGCTACCTGGTGCTGTGGATCGTGCTGACGATCGACACCCTGCGTCTCGTCCGGTTGGTGCGCGTGGGGACGATCTCGCGCATCGCCATGGTGATCGTCTCGGTCGGGCTGCTCGTGCTGTCCGGTTCGGGAGCGGCGTGGGCCGCTCAGGCGGCCGGCACCACGCGCGACGCGTTCGCGGACCTCTTCGGCGAGTCCGCCCCCGTGGTGCCCCCGTCGGACGGGTACTACAACATCCTGCTGCTGGGCGCCGACTCCGGCGAGGGCCGTGATTCGATGCGTTTCGACAGCATCTCGGTCGTGTCCATCAACGCCGACACCGGGGCGACGACCATCACCGGCATCCCCCGCGACATGCCGCACTTCCCCTTCGCGCCCGGTCCGATGCAGGACACGTACCCCCAGGGGCATCAGGGCTACGCCAACGCCACCTGCGGGTGGGGCAGCGGCATCAACCAGCTGCGCACAGAGGTCGAGGTGTGCCAGGACGGCAACGCGCTGTACCCCGACGCGGTGGCGCAGGGGTCGGAGCCGGGCATCGAGGCGACCAAGGATGCCGCGGAGGGGATCATGGGCATCCAGATCCCGTACTACGTGCTCATCGACATGAAGGGCTTCGCCGACGTCGTCGATGCGCTCGGCGGTGTCGACATCAACGTGGTGGAGCGTCTTCCCAAGGGCGGTCCGCAGTACGACGGGCAGCCGGTCGACGACTGGGCCTTCGGGTGGATCGAAGCGGGCCCCCAGCACATGGACGGCGACACCGCCCAGTGGTACGCCCGCTCGCGCTACACCACGAGCGACTTCGACCGCATGCGTCGTCAGCGCGAGCTGCAAGAGGCGATCCTCGCCCAGTCGACGCCGCAGAACGTGCTCGCGCACTTCCAAGAGGTGGCGGCCGCCGGCACGAACATCGTCGAGACCGACCTGCCCCAGGGGCTCATCGCGCCGACCCTGGTCAACCTCGCGCTCCAGGCGAAGGATCAGCCCGTGCAGACCCTCGAGCTGACGCCCGAGGGCGGTGTCGACGAGTTCGACCCCGACTACGACCAGGTGAAGCAGATGGTGAACGACAAACTGCACCCGCCCACCGAGACGGAGGCGCCGACCTCGTGACCGTGACCCTGCGTGTCGTCCTCGACCAGCTCGTCGCCCCGACCTCTCGCGATCTGGCCGAGGCCTCGGCATCCCTCACCGACGCCCTGATCGCCACCGCCCCGCGCGGCTGCGACGTCGCCGCGATCGTGCCGTCGCCCGGGATCCCCGACGACCAGGCCGTGGCGGGGCTGACCTCCGAGACGCGGCTGTCGATGCGTCGTCGCGAGGTCGCGGCATCCTGGCAACTGGGGGTCGCCCCCGGCATCGGCAAGGGCCTCATCCACTCGCCCACCTCGCTCGCACCCCTCGTCCGGCACGACCGGGTCAACGAGACGCACCAGATCGTCGCGACCCTGTGGGATCTGCGGGCCTTCGAGACGCCGGACGAGCTCACCAAGCCCGAGCTGCTCGCCGCGCGTGCCCTGCTCTCGCGCATCTCGCGACACGCGGATGCCGTAATCGTCCCCACGCACGCGATGGCCGAACGCCTCGGCGAGGTCGCGAAGAACAAGCTGGTCAAGAAGGTGCGCGTCATCAGCGGTGCTCCCGCGGCGGGTCTGCGTGTGCCCTCGGATGCCGTGGGCCGCCTGCGCGCGCTCGATCTGCCGACGACGTCGATCGTTCTGGCCGGCAGCGCCGCGGAGTCGGACGGCCTGCTCGCCGGCTTCACCGCAGTCGTCGCCGCCGGATGGGACGGCGACGTCGTGGTGCTCGACGTGCCCGAGGGTGAAGAGCCGGCCGTGCTCGACATCGCCGCGGCCGCCGGCCTGGCCGAATCCCGGGTGCACTGCCGGGGCTCGCTCGACCGCTGGGATCGCGCCGCCGTCCTCTCTCACGCCGCGGCGTTCGTCGCGTCGTGTGCGCGCACCGACTGGCCCTGGCGCGCCGTCGACGCCCTGGCGATCGGCGTGCCCATCGCCGCCGTCGACACCTCCGTGCACCACGAGGTGCTCGCCGACGCCGCGGTGTTCGCGGCCGCGTCCGAGCTGGGCGACGCGCTCTCGCGGGCGCTGGGGACGGATGCCGAGCGCCTGCGCGTGCTCGCCGGGGACCGGGCGAAGGGGTTCCAGTGGAGCGCTGCGGCCGAGCGCGTGTGGGCGCTGCACGCGGAGCTGTGAGGGGGGACGATTCCGTCGGATAGCCGGTCGCGGACCGCCGCGCGTCAGGCGCGCATCAGCGCGACGGCCTCCTTGCTGTCACCGTCGAAGGCGACCTTGCCGTCGCGGAGCAGGATGCCGCGGTCGCAGAGGTCGGAGACCATGTCGAGATCGTGGCTGACGACCACGAGGGTTTTGCCCTGGGCGTGCAGCTCGCGGATGCGCGCGAGGCATTTTTGCTGGAATGGCTCGTCACCGACCGAAAGAATCTCGTCGATGAGCAGGATATCGACTTCGGTGTGGATGGCCACTGAGAACGCCAGACGTAGGAACATACCCGAGGAGTAATGCTTCACCTCGGTGTCGATGAACTGCTCAATCTCGCTAAAGGCGACTATGTCGTCATAGCGGTTCTCCGTCTCTTTCTTGCTCATCCCGAGGATAGCAGCGTTGAGGTAGATGTTCTCTCGGCCAGAGAGGTCGGGGTGGAAACCCGCGCCGACCTCGATGAGGCCGGCAATGCGGCCCCGTGTAAGCACGCGACCGGTGTCGGGGCGCAGTACACCGGAGATCATTTTCAGCGATGTGGACTTGCCCGAGCCGTTGAATCCGAGCAGCGCCACGGATTCACCCGACGCGATCGAGAACGATACGCCGTCTAAAGCATGGAAAGACGAAGTTAGCGGCTTCCGTCGCGCGGCGGCGACCACCGTCTCCTTGATGGAGTGTGTGTGGCGCAGTTTGAATGTCTTGCGAACGTCCTCAAGAAGAATGCGAGGCGTCTGAGACTCAAAGGTCTTGGGCAAAGCGACCCTCCAGATGACGGAAGACGATCTGCCCGGTGACGACGAGCACGATCGAAACGCACAGAGCAATTGCGGTGAAGCCCCATAGGCCGGGAAGCTGTTGTGCCCCCTCCGGGGACAACGGGAACCAGATACCCAAATGGAAAAGCTCAACGGCCGGCGTCAGCGGGTTGAGCCGATAGAGGTTGAAAAGCCATTCCGGAACTTCCCGCTGGACCATTTGCCACTGGTACATCACGGGGGACGCCCACACCGACATCATGGCGATGATCTCCACGAAGCTTTGCGCGTCGCGAAAGGTGACGTTGATTGCCCCGAAGAGCAGCCCCAGACCGGTCGCGAGGAGCGCGATGAGCAAGAAGCCCAATAGCACCGCAGAGACTTGCAGCGGTGACGGCGCCCAGCCGAAGAACAGAGAGATGACCACGACCACGATGATCTGGGGCAGCGAGTTGACGGCCGCTACTAACATGCTCGCCACAGGGAACATCTCCCGGGGCAAGTAGATCTTCTTGATGAGAGCGGCATTGTCCACGAGGGACCGTGTCGCATTGGAGAAGGCTTCGTTGAAGAAGGTGACCGCCGTGATCCCCGACAGGAGATAGATCGGGTAGAAGTCAATCGATCTGTTGAGCCCGAGGAATACGCCGAGCGCGATAAAGAAGACCAGGAACTGAATCAAGGGTTTCACATACGACCACAGCCAGCCCAAGACGGAGCCGCGGTAGCGGATGCCCACTTCTTTGCGCACGATCAACGAGAGTAGGTAGCGACGGCGGAAGACCTCGATGAGGCCCTTGTCGCTCGCCGGGGGCGCGAATTGTTCGACGGGTTCAGGAATCAGGCTTGCCACTTGTTCTTTCCATTGCTGCCCGAATGAGAGCAGATCGTCTCAGGATACCGTCGACGCGGGGAACGGTCGTCGGCGGTGACAGATGCCTCAACCATCGCATCCCGTGATTTCGTAGAGGCCTACGTCGCCGGCAGTGTAGACCGGCTGTACGAGACCGCTGCTTACGACTCCCTCAAACCCGGTGAACGAACCCCGAGCCCAGTTTCCGATGCCAAGAGTGTCGTCGAAGACTAGATACCAGCGGACATTGCCGTCGATGATCTGCTCGCACACCTGAGGATCCGTGTCCGCCTCGTTCAACGCCCGTGGGATGGCTTCGTACGCGGGGAGGGTCGACCCAAGAGTATGGAACTGCGTGACCCGGCGACCCTCGAGGGCGTAGACGACGGCGGAGCCGTCCCATGGATCAACGGCGATTACGCCGTCCGCAGGTACGAAGTCGTCGACCTTTGCGAGGACCGCTGCCTCATCGGTGGTAATCAGAAGGGAGTCGGGTGTCTCCTCGAACTCACGCGCGACCGCCTTGGTCGCCATCCTTGCCGCGGGGGTCACCGCGACGATAGCCGCCAACACGATCACAACTGCGGTCCCCGCCCACGGCGTGCGGGTAAAGCGCGCTGTCGGCAGCCGTCGCGGCCACGCCGCTGCCTTCTGAATGAGGGCGCCGGCCCCCACCCCGGCAAGGAGAACTGACGGGATGGCGGTCAGCGCAGCCAATCGGAAGCTGTCGTTATACCAGGGGCCGGTAATGAGGGTCCGCAGTAGACCGGGGTGCAGGCTCGCGACGACCACCCAGAGAAAACCCGTCGAGAACCACATCACCACGAGCCACCGGCTTGAGCGCTGACGCAGAGCGACTACGACGCCGACCAGCACGAGAACCGAGACGATGATGGCGATGCTGTTGCCGTCGTAAGCGTGGGCGACAAACTCGCCGACGGCCTGCCCGCTGGGGAGCTTTTCTGGCCACGTGCTCGCCGATGCGGGTGGTCTCACAATGGCCCATATTCCGATGCATGCGACGATCGCCAACGTGAGTCCCCGGGTACGTAAAATCCGGTCGCGGCCCGTTCCGTTGCGGAAGACAATCCAGGCGTGCCAAGCGAAAAGCGGTGCGGAAAGCACCGCGGCGCTCGTCACGGCGTTCGGATGCGCGAGGCCAAGGGCGGCGGTGCCGATCGCGAGAGCCGCCGTCGTCGACAGAACGGACCATAGGGAGCCCCGCGAAACCGCACGAGTCCACAGGACGATAAGGCCCAGGAACGCTGGCAGGAGCGCGTACCCGAGGAGATTCGGGTAAAGAATCCCCCACTTGAGCATCAGGCCCGGGAACGCGACGAAGGATGAGCTGAGCGCCCCTGTGGCCGCGGCGATGGTGGGTGCCGCCGGACGCAATGTCACAGCCAAAAACACGAGGGAGGCCGGCCACGCGAAGGCGGCGACGGCGAAGGTCATCGCGTTGGTGGCCGCGGGAACGGAACCAGGGAATGCCGAGAAGACGAGCGCCGTCGCATCGTGCCATGCGGCGGGATAAAAGCTCAGGCCGGTGGCCCCGGTGCTTAGGGAGTTGAGGGTGAGGCTCGAGCCGTCGCCGGTGTCGGAGATGTACCGGATGGCATTCAGGTGGAAAATGTTGTCGTAACTCTGCGAGATTGACAACGGATGGCCCATGATCTGGATGAGTTGCAGGCTGATGATGAGGGCGCCCGCTGCCGCTCCAATCGCTCCTGCGACCACAGTCGCCGCAGGGATCTGTGCGGCGTGTCCGCGCGGCAAGGACTTTAGTTCGCGGCGGAGGACCAGCCGAATGACGGCAGCGGCACCCGTCACGAGAGCGTGAAATCCCGCGAAGGTTCCCAAAGTGAATGGAATGTCCACCAGTCCCAGTAAAACTGCGCCGACAGCGATCGACCCCACCGAGATGAGTGGGGCCATGAACACTATCGAGCCGGCCGGTGCGCGCAACGCCAGCAGCATCAGCATGCCCGGGACGAAGAGGATCGCCAACGCTGCCAGCACAGACGGGATGAACTCCCACCAACTCATGAATTCTCCATCTTCGTGCTCCGGTCGGACGCGTGCGCCCTACGTGGGGCTGCTTCGCGAACGCGTCGACCTTACAGGTGCGTGCTGAGCCACTGAGGTGAGGATGTCCCGGGGAAGAGCACCCCTTGCAGACGCTTCGCGTTATCCTCGTAACTCGTCGAGGCGAGCCGCTTGCGTGCCCGGTCGACGCGAGCCTGCGCTGCAGCAGGATTATCGAGAGCCTCCATGACCTGCTCTGCTAGGGCTTGCGGATCCCCCGGCGGTGCGTACAGTGCATCGTCACTCATCGAGGCGCGGACTCCGCCGATGTCTGTCGACACGACCGCCGCTCCGGACAGACTGGCTTCGGCAGGCGGCAGATGCCACCCCTCGGCGTCGCTTCCGCACATGTACACCCGAGAGGATCTATACAGCTCCGTCAGGGTGTCGTGGGGGGGATCTTGGATGTAGCGGATGCGCCCGTCCAGCTGATCCGGGCGGGCGGTCTGTCCAAAAGCGACAGCCTCGACGTCTCTTCTGTCATCGATCAGCGCAGTTAGGGCCGCCATGACGACATCCGGACGTTTGTAGGTGTGTGGCGACAGGAGCGAGAGGACCCGCAAGGGCCGCTCTTCGAGGAGGGGCCCGGGCGGAAAAGCGGGCACCTCAAGAGCGTTTGGTAGGTATACGGATGACATCCCTGCCTCGTCGCACAGGTCCTGAAGCCACGGCGCAATGACGATGCGCTCATCAACCTGCGACCACCCGTGGAGAATGTGAGAACGCTCCTCAGCCCACGTCTCAAAATGCTGGATGAGCGCAGCTGTTCGCGCCCCGGATTTGTGACCCAGTCGACCGACGAACGGGGTCGTTTCGACGGCGGTGGCGAGAATCGCATCGCCTTGCCGAGACCGAACGGGCGGGAGCCAGGCCGTGGCACGCACTTCTACCCGGGGCTCAAACCTGAACCACGGGACGCCGTGCTTCCGCCAGAACACGCCGGCCCCGCGAAGCCACCACCCGACAGCGGGGCGCAGGGCTCGAGACCATGAAAACTTGGATCCGTGGAAGCCCACGAGGGCGTGCGAGTGCCAGACGGTCACAGGGGTACCCAGGCGCGCGAGCGCATTCGCGTACTCGTAGGCGACCTTGTATCCCCCAATGGGGGTCGCTGAGACGCCGAGCAGGACGATGTGGACGCGGCCGGTCGCTTGCGGGATGGTCATGTCGTGGTCCTTGGCGTTTCGATCACGGGTGGGCCGGCAGAGGGTAATCCGCGCAGGCCCGCACGCGCGCTGAGCGCGGCGCAGGCAACTAGCATCAGAGCCTCGCTGGCGGCAAAGCCAATAGCTACTCCAAGCGGTCCCAGAATTGACCCGAGCAAGGTCATGGCCGCGAGGCCAACGGTCGCGGCGCCCACCGTCGCCCGGAAGACGGCGCGATCGCGGCGCGCGGGAATGAGAACATTGCGGATCAGCGGAGTCGACATCGTCACGCAGAAGAAGGCGATGCCGTAGAACAGCAACGTCCCGGCGTCCCCGGCTTTATCTGCGCCGAACAGCGAGGCGGACAACCACGTTCCGCCGACGGCGAGAACGAGAAGGCCAATCAGCGCCACAACGCACATCAGGAGGACGGAGATTATGTTGCGACGGGCACGACTCGCGCCGGTCACTTCTAGTGCCCACCCCTGCAAAGCATTCGCGACGGCGGCGACGCCCATTATGCCGTAACGATAGATCTTGTCTGCCGAGGCGAAGCCCGCCGCGGAGGCGATGGAACCAAAAATTCCTGCAAGCGGGAGGGGGGCGTTGGCGAAGCTGTTCCCGACGCTTTCGACTCCCCAAGCGGCGCGCATCTCCCTCACATCTCGTCTCATCTGTCCCCATCCGGGCCATGGCGGCAGAGCCTTTCGGAGAAGGTGCGCGTGAAACGCGACGGCACCGAGGACGACGGAGGTGCCGAGTCCGACCGCGTACCAGACGATCGAGCCGGTCAAGAGAGTCAACCCGACGCCCGTGATCGTCATCATCGCCCGAGGGACGATGTCGAACCACAGGATGAGTGAGGGACGGGCGACACCCACGGCGTACCAGCTCATGGTGAGCCCACCCAGCGCTGCGGCCGTCGCGAACGCGGCGCTTGCAAGTGCGGCCTCGGGCGCGACCAGGGCGCTGACGAGCGAGGCGACCACGGCGAGGGTGATGCTCGCGGCAGCTCGAATGTAGAAGGACCGCGCGTAGAGGTTGCGACGGTCTTCATCGCGCTTCGCGAGGGCGATCAGGGGAGTGCCGAGGACATTCCAGCCTACGAGGGCGACGGCCCCCGCGATGCCACCAACGCTGAGGCCGACGTTCATACCGACCCATTCGACATCCGAGGCGACGTTCAAGCCTATGAGGCTGAGGGCCACGAGCGGCAGGATGCCGCCAAGGATGGGAAGTGCCGAAAACCCGAGGATGCGCTTGATAAGCGCGGTTTTCGATGGACCGCTCGGCCGGATGTGAGCGTGCATTCGTCCTCCGGGCGGCCGGGGTGGGCGCGCCCGCGACGGCTCGGCCGCTGCGCATCACACCCCGGACAGGTCATCAGGGTAGGGGTTCTCCCTCCTCGTACTGGGTGTAGTAAGCGAGCGGGAGAGGTTCAATCTTCGGCGATGGGTCGGGGGAAAGCCTAATCACGGTCGCCCAGGAGAGAACGTGCCGGATGATGCCCTTCTCTGAAACGAAGATTCGATCATCCCCGAAGCTGACCAAGGTGCCCTCGGACAGGTGCGGGGCTGCCCGCGGGACCGAGACGGTCATGTCCGCAGACCACTGGGTCACTACTACCGGCGAGTTCCCGGCAAGGCGGCGAAGCGTGTCTGTGTCCCGGATGTGGCGAAGTGCAGAACCGTCGAAGGCGAAGATATCAGGGGATGACGAGGTTCCGATGAAGACCGGCGTTGACACCGTGCGACCTGTCTTGGGTAGCGCGCGGCACAGATCGTCCGTGAGGACGAGGGGGGTTCCCAACCGCTCGGTCAGTTGATTGAGCCCGCCGCCCGCCACCAGGAAAGATGTCCCACCGCAGCTGACAACGGGTGCGAGCGATTCGGCTGCGCGAGTAAAGGGATCGAGGGAACCGGCGGGGAAGGTGCGAAGATTGCCTACGCCCAACTCGGCTGCGATCGCCCATGAGGGGATATGCACGATCTCGGCGCCGTAGCCGGAAATGTAGATCTCTGGACGCCCCTTCTCCGCGACGAGAGTGCCGCCCCCCAGGCGAGGCAGACCCACGGGAAGACGTGTTACCGCTTCGGGGGCGAGGACGGCTACGTATCCACTTGTGGATGCCGGGTCTTGAGACCAGGCAAGACCGTCCATCACCCAGTGTCGGGCTCCTTCCGCCCAGACGTAATAATCGGGGGAATCGGCCGCGCGGAAAGCATCCCCTACTGGTGCACCGGTGCCGTACGAATCGATGACGGCTGGGGGGAGGCTGAGATAGTTATCCATCGAGAAGCCATAACCCCTGACGGTCGCGGCCGACTGGAAATGGTGCTTGGAGCCATCGGCCTCGATGAGGTACATGGACCCGTCGCGGGCGTCGCGCACGAGCCGTGTCGCCGGTGGTGCAGTCGTGAGCGCGGTGATCTGTGAGGGGCGCACCACTTGGACGCCGCCGAGGCGGACGGAGAGAGCGGAGAGGTCCAGCTGAGAGAGCACATGACGTCGCGTCGTGCCAGCGACAAGATAGATCTCGTCTGCGTCTGACGACTTCACGAGGGAGCTGTCACGAATCGGTGCGCTCTGAGTCGAGCCGAACCAATCATTGAAATAGTTGAAGAAATTGCGGTTGCCGTAGGCGGAGCACCCATCGCCCTCTCCGTACCCTGCGCGGAGCGCCGCAGCATTGGGCTGATAGGGCGTGTAGTAATAGAGATTGGCCGTCGCCTGATTCTCGATGTACACCGGTGACGAGCCGCAGGATTGATTTGGATGGAACAACACGTTCCAGGTCTTCCCGGGCGCATACCAGGTGAAGTACGAGCTCTGCCCGTACAGTTTGAACTGCCGTGCCGCGCCGTATACCTGGTTGAAGAAGCCGTAGTACCTGCTGTCGCAGGCTGCAGTGTCAGGGCATCCCTGCCCCATCGCACTCGTGTACCGCCAGTCTGAGGGCCAGGTGTGTGTGACGAGGCCCTGTTCCTTCTGTAGCGTGACGATGAGCACCTGGGGGTTGATGCCACAAGCCGCCGCAACTTTCTGGATGATGCGCGCCGAGGACTCCTGGGCGGCACCCTCATATTTACCGCAGTATGCGTCTGCGGCTCGGGTCGTGGTGGTCTGACGGAAATCCTTCAAGCAGGTGTAACCCGACTGGCAAGCTGCCACCCGCGCCCGGAGGAACGCGTCAATCTGGCCTTCGCTCATCGTCGACGAGTCGTAGAAGACTGCGTTCGAGATGATGTTGCCAGCACGGAATTGCGATAGATCGGCCGCCAGGTAGGCCGGGCCGCTGGCGATGACCGCTGAGGAGGCCGTGCTCACTGGGAGCGAAGCAGCTGCCTGCGAAGTCGGAAAGAACACGCCGAAGACAAGAGCCACCGCGGTGGCAGCGGCAGTGACGGCGTTGCGGCGACGCGCCACGAGGATCCCAGGATGCACGGGGCCCATTGTGACCTATGTGGCAGCTGAGGCCAATGGTGAGGCTGCGAAATTCGCAAATTGGCTTCCCTCCGTGTGGCACGATTGACGCGTGAAGGGCATTATTTTGGCCGGTGGGTCTGGTACGCGTCTGCATCCGATCACTTTGGGCGTGTCGAAGCAGCTCATCCCCGTGTACGACAAGCCGATGGTCTATTACCCGCTGTCGACGCTGATGCTGGCGGGCATCCGCGAGATCCTTGTGATCACGACCCCGCACGATGCGCCGTTCTTCGAGCGTCTGCTGGGCGATGGTTCGCAGTTCGGGATCGATCTGCAATTCGCCGTGCAGCCGTCACCTGACGGTCTGGCGCAGGCGTTCACGATCGGCGCGGACTTCATCGGCGACGACAAGGTCGCCCTAGTTCTGGGCGACAACCTGCTGTACGGGCCGGGGTTGGGCTCGCAGCTCAAGCGGTACGCCGATGTAGACGGCGGCGCGGTGTTTGCGTACTGGGTTGCCGAGCCTGCGGCGTACGGGGTGGTCGAGTTCGCTGACGACGGTCGTGCCGTGTCGTTGGAGGAGAAGCCGGTGCGGCCGAAGTCGAACTATGCGGTACCGGGGCTTTACTTCTACGACAACGATGTGATCGACATCGCCCGCGAGCTCGCTCCGTCGCCGCGCGGTGAGTATGAGATTACTGACATCAACGCCGAGTACCTGCGCCGCGGCAAGCTTCAGGTCGAGGTTCTCCCGCGTGGGACGGCGTGGTTGGACACGGGAACGTTCGACCAGATGACCGACGCGGCCGATTACGTCCGCACGATCGAGCGGCGGACGGGGCTGCGCATCGGCGTGCCAGAGGAAGTCGCGTGGCGGCAGGGATTCCTCAGCGATGCTGAGGTGCAGGAGCGGGCGAACAAGCTGGTGAAATCCGGGTACGGGACGTACCTGCTGGAAATTCTGGAAAGAGGCCGCTGATGGCGCATCTTCTCGTGACCGGCGGCGCCGGGTTCATCGGATCCAATTTTGTCCACCACGTGGTGGAGCACACCGACTACACCGTGACGGTGCTGGACAAACTCACCTACGCGGGCAATCGAGCTTCTTTGGCCGGGTTGCCGAAGGATCGGGTACGCCTGGTCGTGGGGGATGTCGCCGACGCCTCGGTGGTAGACCCCCTCGTCGCTGAAGCCGACGCCGTCGTGCACTACGCGGCCGAATCGCACAACGACAACTCGCTGCACGATCCCCGTCCGTTCCTGGACACCAACATCATCGGCACTTACACTCTGCTCGAATCAGCTCGCCGCCACGAGAAGCGCTTCCATCACATCTCCACCGATGAGGTCTACGGCGACCTCGAGCTCGACGATCCCGCCCGCTTCACCGAGCAGACGCCCTACAACCCGTCTTCGCCGTACTCGTCCACCAAAGCGGGCTCCGATCTGCTCGTGCGTGCGTGGGTGCGGTCCTTCGGAGTGCAGGCCACCATCAGCAACTGCTCCAACAACTACGGGCCCTACCAGCACGTGGAGAAGTTCATCCCGCGCCAAATCACCAACGTCATCCGCGGCATCCGCCCCAAGCTCTACGGCACGGGAGAGAACGTACGGGACTGGATCCACGCCGACGACCACTCTTCCGCCGTGCTCACCATTTTGGACAAGGGTGAGATCGGTGAGACCTACCTCATTGGCGCCGACGGTGAAAAGGACAACAAGACCGTTGTCGAACTTATCCTGCAGTTAGCCGGCCGGCCAGCCGACGCGTACGACCTCGTCACTGATCGCGCCGGCCACGATCTCCGCTACGCCATCGACTCAACCAAGCTTCGTACCGAGTTGGGTTGGGTACCCACCTACGGCGACTTCGAATCCGGTCTCGCCTCCACCATCGACTGGTACCGCGCCAACGAAGCCTGGTGGGCCCCCACCAAAGACGGCGTCGAAGCCTTCTACGCCTCGAAGGGCCAGTGACACCGTGACCGCCTTCGACAAGCAGCTGTCGAGTATGACTACGCCGATCCCAGGGCTCATCGTTCTAGACCTCCCAGTCCACGGAGATTCCCGCGGCTGGTTCAAAGAGAACTGGCAGCGCAAGAAGATGACGGCCGAAGGAATCGACCTGCCTGATTTCGGCCCCGTGCAGAACAACATCTCTTTCAACGATGCGGTCGGCACTACGCGCGGCATCCACGCCGAGCCCTGGGACAAATATGTCGCTGTCGCTACCGGTCGAATCTTCGGCGCGTGGGTCGACTTGCGCGAAGGCGATACGTTCGGCGCTGTCTTTACGACGGAGCTGGACGCCTCCAAGGCGATCTTTGTTCCGCGCGGTGTCGGCAACTCCTACCAGACGCTTGAGCCCGACACCGCCTACACCTACCTAGTGAATGACCATTGGTCACCTGATGCCACGTATACGTTCTTGAACCTCGCCGACGAGACCGCATCGGTTGATTGGCCTATCCCGCTAGAGCGGGCCGAGATCAGCGAGAAGGACAAGAGCCACCCGCGATTGGCTGAGGTGGTTCCGATGCCGCCTAAGAAAATGCTCGTGACCGGTGCGAACGGGCAGCTCGGGCGGGCTTTGCGAGCCGAGTACGCCGACCACCCCTGGATCGACTACGCCAGTCGCGACGACCTCGACCTCACCTCGTCTGGGCTCGCGACCGCCCGGCGCTGGCGTGACTACGGCACGATCATCAATGCGGCCGCTTATACGAAGGTGGATGCCGCGGAAACCCCCGGTGGGCGCGTCGAGGCATGGGCTGCGAACGTCACCGCGGTGGCAGCCCTCGCTCGCATCGCGACCCAGCACGGCATCACCCTCGTGCACGTCTCAAGCGACTACGTTTTCGATGGCACAAAGGAGGGCGCGTACACCGAGACCGATCCCGTGAGCCCTCTCGGCGTCTACGGACAGACGAAAGCGGCTGGGGACGCGGTCGTCTCGGTGGTCCCGCGCCACTACATCGTCCGCACGAGCTGGGTCATCGGCGATGGGGCCAATTTCGTCCGAACGATGGCTTCGCTGGCAGAGCGGGGTATCGACCCGAGGGTCGTCGACGATCAGCTGGGCCGGCTGACGGTCGCGAGCGATATAGCTTCCAGCATTCGGCAGCTGCTCGATACTGGTCTGCCCTATGGGGTCTACAACGTCAGCGCGACGGGCGCCGCCACAACCTGGGCGGACGTGGCGAGGGACGTTTTCAAGGCTGTCGGCGCGGACCCCGCACGTGTCACCGGCGTGTCCACCGCGGAGTACTTCCGAGACGCTTCGGCGCCGGTCTCGCCGCGCCCATCGAATAGCGAGCTGGCTCTGGACAAGATCCACGCGGCGGGCGTCACAACACGCGACGCGTCGACCGCCGTCGCAGCGGTACTCGACGGGGGGAGCTGACGTGGGCGTCAGTCCTGATCGCGTACTGGTCATTGTCCCGGCATGGAATGAGATGGCGAGCATCGGGCACACTCTGGAGGAAATTCGTGCCGCCAGTCCTGTCTACGACATTGTCGTGGTCGATGACGGCTCCACGGACGCCACTGCGCGAGTTGCGCGGGAGGCAGGCGCGATCGTCATGTCCCTCCCGTTCAATCTCGGCGTCGGTGGTGCGATGCGGGCTGGCTTCACCTATGCGCGCCGGCACGGATATCAACGCGCCATCCAGGTCGACGCCGACGGGCAGCATAACGCGGCCGACATCGAAGCAGTTCTCGCGGGGCTGGAGAACGCGGACATCTGCATTGGTGCCCGCTTCGCCGACGTCGGGGACTATAAGGTCCGGGGTCCTCGCCGGTGGGCGATGATTGTTTTGGCGAGCGTCGTGTCTCGCGTCGCGAAGGTGCGTCTCACCGACGTGACCAGCGGGTTCCGCGCGGCTGGGCCGCGCGCCATTGAGCAGTACGTGCGTTACTACCCGGCCGAGTACCTCGGTGACACCGTCGACTCGCTAGTCGCCGCACTTCACCGCGGGCTTAGGGTTTCGCAGGTTCCCGTAGCCATGCGTCCGCGTAGCCATGGCACTCCGAGCCAAGGCACCGTTGGCGCGACCATCTATCTGCTCCGCTCGGTCTTCGCGCTGAGCCTCGCTTTGCTGCGGCCCAAATCGACTACTGAACCAAAGGGGGCGGCGGAGTGATCATCGTCATAGCCGGCATCCTGCTTGCCGTCATTCTGCTGAGCGTCGTGGTCTGGATGCTGCTCACCCGGCGTCTGCACGAGAAATACGCGGTGCTCTGGCTCGTTCTAGGTGTCTTGTTGCTGGTGCTCGGGCTATTCCCCGGTCTTCTGGAAACAGCGACCGCGAGCCTTGGCGTGCAGATACCCGTGAACCTTCTCTTCGCGGCCGCAATCTTTGTTCTCCTCGGGGTGACACTTCATCAGTCCTGGGAGCTCTCGCAAAGCGAAGACGAGGCACGGCGACTCTCCGAGGAAGTTGCGATCCTCGGCGCCAGGCTTGATCAGATCGAGAAGGACATGCCATGACCACCGGGTCGCCATCTCGATCGGAGCTGACGATCGGCATAGACGAAAGGCCCCGCCGAGCTCGAACAGCTCGGCGGGGCCTTCCGTCTCTGCTCAGCTTATGACGTGCCGCAGAAGGGCTCCGGTGGCCCCCTGTGCTTTCAGCGCTTTCGGCAACATTGATGCTGCATTGAGGCGTGACGTGACGTGCAGCTTTGCTGCCCGCGCAGCGCGCGGCCAGCCTAGGGCGGCGAAACGCTCCTGCTCACCACGGAAGAATCGACGTTCCTCGTCGAAACGGCGGCCGTCGAGTGCGCGCACAGAGGAATCCGAAGCGGAATGACGGCGGTATTCGAAGACAACGTCCGGCAGCACGGCCATATGGCCGCCTGTCGCGACGATGTCAAGGATGAGCGCAAGGTCTTGTACGACGTCGAAACCGTCCCGGAATCCGATGGATCGCACCTTTTCGGTGCGCCAGGCCAGCGACGGGAAGTAAGCCCAGTTGCCGCGCAGGAGGCTGCGAGCCAGGGACTCGCCGCCCATCCGAACCGAGCCGGAGGACGTGTCCGGGGCGAGGAAGCGTTTCACCCGGTCGCCGAGCGGTGTGTAGACGACGCCATTTTCGTCGATGACGTCGACTGCGGGCTGTATGATGTCGACCTCGTGCGTTCTGATCGCCCCGGCGACCTGGCTGAGGAAGTCAGATCGCATCACGTCGTCAGCGCCCATCATGACGAACCAATCGGCCTCGACGAGGTCGACGGCGCGGCGGTAGTTGCCGTTGGCCCCGAGATTGGTCTCGTTCCGTAGGTAGGACACGCGGGGGTCATTCATCGATTCGAACCATCGCCGCGGCTCGGGGTCGGGGTATCCGTCATCGATGACGACGAGGCGGAAGTGCTCGTAAGTCTGGTCCAGCACGCTTTGAGCGGCAAGCTTCATCAGCGTGACGTCGCCGTAGTAGGGCAGCATGACATCGATCGAGGTCGTCAAGACCCACCTCCAGGAACTCGGCGTATGGCCGACGTATAGTCTAGGTCGGCGTGGATGAAACTCTTGACTTCCCCCTGCGCGCCAACCGACCTCGAGTCAGTGTCTGCATGGCTGCCTACAACGGCGCGCGCTTCATCGAAGAGCAGATTGCCTCGATCCTGTCGCAGCTTGTGATGGGCGATGAACTGATCGTCATCGACGACGGTTCTCGCGACGATACGGTGGATCGGGTCAGGCGCTTTGCCGACAATCGCATCCGGCTTGTGATCAATGAGAGCAACGTTGGCTACGTGCGCACCTTCGAAAAAGCAATCGGCCTGGCTTCGAACGAGGTGCTGTTCTTGTCCGACCAAGACGACAGATGGATTCCGGCTCGGGTCGAGAGCATGGTTGCCGCCCTCAATGACGTAGATTTGGTCGTGTCGAACTTCGCTTCATTCGGGGGGGAATTGACGCGGGTGCAACGCATGAGGCTGAAGGCATCTGACAGCGGGCGGTGGTTCAGCAATATCTTCTGGATGTGGGTAGGCACGCGACCTTACTACGGGTGTTGTATGGCATTCCGGAAGGAGTTGGTCGACGACCTCCTACCTTTCCCGGAATACCTATCCGAGACCCACGATCAGTGGATTGGTTACGTCGCGAACGCCCGTCATTCAGTTCGACATCTCGAAGTGAACACGGTCGATCGTCGGGTTCATGACGCGAATTCCTCAGCGAGGGGAAACAGACCGGTCTTGGTGGTGCTGCGTGCGCGGATCATGACGGGCCGCGCCATCCTTGAGGCCCTCCGACGGGCACGGCGCCATCAGCGTCGCGGCCGGTAGATCGGCGAGAGGGCCGCCCCGGCGAGGTACTCTGCCAGGCTCCGCACGGAGACGGCGCCTCTCCGCGCGGAGCGGAAGAGGAATAGCGCGGTCCGTGCCGTTTTTCTGTCGCGACCGTACAGTCTGCGGAGCGCGTCCAGGTCGGGCGAATGGGTGGAGACTCGGGCGGACAGTGCCTCCACCATGGTTTCGCGCCATCCGATCCCAACACGGTAGATCGCTCGTGACAACCCGCGCAGATCGGATCGCCCTTCGTAGCGCTGCGCGATGCGGCGGGCGTTCGCAATGGAGCGGCGCGGGGAGAAACCGGGAGTGCTCTCGCCAATCACATTGCCGCCGTGCTGCACGTAGTCCTGAATGACGGAGTCGACGACGCAGGAGCCGCCCACGAATGCGGCGCATACGGCGATCCAATGATCGTGGACCTGAGCGGGGGTGTGCAGCCGTGGAAACGGTAGGGCAACCTCCAGGACGGAGGCGCGGAAGAGCATTTGCCCTCCGGTGTACTGGTTGTCGAGCATGAAATCCGCGACTTCGACGTTGCGTCTGCCTGTCGTGTGCATGACGACCTTGCCGGAAGGATGTTGAATGACGCGCGCCTGCCCCGCTACAGCGGCGAATTGCGTCAGATGAGGGAGCAGGGTCTCGATCTTCTGCGGATACCAGTAATCATCTTGATCGGAGAGCGCGACCCACGGAGCGTCGCGGGGAACCGCGGCGAGACCGCGTTCGAAGTTGAGGTAGAAACCCAGTCGTTCGTCGAAGCCCAGAATCTCGAAGCGCGGGTCATCGCCGATGGCAGATCGCATCAAGGCCTCCGTGGCACCGGGTGCGCCGTCGGATGTGACCAGGCAACGGTAGGACGCGACGGTCTGCGCCTGGATGGAACGCAACTGCCGCGCGAAGAGGTCGGGGTCCGGCTTGTAGGCGGCAAGGACGATAATCCCGGGATTATCGTGACGAGGAAACAAGGTCATGATGCAGATGTCCGTTCTCTCCGAGCCGCGGGCTCGCCGCGACGTGCAACAGCCTAATGAGCGGGATCGACCGTCCGCGGTGGGGGTGATCAGGGTGCGTGCGAGGCCGTGGGCTAGACTCCACCAGGTCGGCGCGGTCTTCCCACGCGCCCGGACATGACCTCGGAGTGCATATAAATGGATCTTCTCGTTGTCGGCTCTGGCTTCTTCGGTCTCACGATCGCCGAGCGGGCCGCGGATGCCGGCCGCCAGGTGACGGTCATCGACCGCCGCGATCACATCGGAGGCAACGCCTACTCGGCGAATGAGCCTGAGACGGGCATCGAGGTGCACCAGTACGGGGCGCACCTGTTCCACACTTCCAACCCGACGGTGTGGGAGTACGTCAACCGCTTCACGCAGTTCACGAACTACGTCCACCGCGTGTACACGACGCATAAGAACGTGGTCTTCCCGCTGCCGATCAACCTGGGCACGATCAACCAGTTCTTCCAGGCGGCGTACACCCCCGATCAGGCGCGCGCTCTGGTGGCCGAGCTCGCGGGGGAGTTCGATGCGAAGGATGCCGCGAACCTGGAGGAGAAGGGCATCGCGCTGATCGGTCGCCCGCTCTATGAGGCGTTCATCCGCGATTACACCGCGAAGCAGTGGCAGACCGACCCGAAGGATCTGCCGGCCGAGGTGATCTCGCGCCTCCCCGTGCGATACACCTACGACAATCGGTACTTCAACGACACGTGGGAGGGCCTGCCCGTCGACGGGTACACCGCGTGGCTCGAGCGGATGGCCGATCACCCGAACATCGAGGTCAAGCTGTCGACGGACTACTTCGACGAGTCGCAGCCGCTGAACAAGAAGGCCACGGTCGGTCAGGTTCCGGTCGTCTACACCGGACCGGTCGACCGCTACTTCGACTACGCCGAGGGTGAGCTGTCGTGGCGCACGCTCGACTTCGAGCAAGAGGTGCTGCCGATCGGCGACTTCCAGGGCACCAGCGTCATGAACTACGCCGACGCCGACGTGCCGTACACGCGCATCCACGAGTTCAAGCACTTCCACCCCGAGCGCGCCGACCGATACCCGACCGACAAGACCGTCGTGGTCCGCGAATACTCCCGCTTCGCCACTCGCGCCGACGAACCCTACTACCCGGTCAACACCGCCGACGACCGCACCGGCCTGCTGGCCTACCGCGAGCTCGCCAAGGGAGAGCGCGACGTCCACTTCGGCGGACGCCTCGGCACCTACCAATACCTCGACATGCACATGGCCATCGGTGCCGCCCTGTCGATGTGGAACAACACCCTGGCGCAGGCCTGACATGACCGACTCAACTCGCCGCATCTCGGTTAACAACGTCGTCTTCCCCGTCGAGGGAGTGGCCGAGGTCTCCCCGCTATACGTTGACACCGGCACCGGGGACGGTTCCCAGCCCGGTGAGGCGTATGAAATCCTCGGACGCCGCTCCGTGCGGGTGTTCGCACACAAGCGCGTCTCGATGAGCACTTTCTTCAACGCGTTCCCCGCGAGCTTCTGGCAGCGCTGGACCTCGGTGCGCGACGTGCGACTCCGCATCCGGCTCGAGGGTGAGGGTCTGGTCTCGGTCTACAAGTCGAGTGCGCGCGGCCGCTCCTCGGCGGTCGCCTCGAAGCAGTTTGTCGACGAGACGGTGGAGTTCGATCTTCCCATCCGTTCATTCGTCGACGGTGGTTTCTACTGGTTCGATCTCGCGTGCGCCCAGGCAGACGCCACCCTTGTCGAGGCGGAATGGCTGGTGGCGGTCGACGAGGATTGGCAAGGCGGGCGGGCGACCGTCGGCATCACGACATTCAACCGTCCGACGTACTGCCTCGACCAGATTCGGACGGTTGGGGAGAACGAGTATGTTCAGGCGGCTCTCGACCGCGTGGTCGTGGTGGACCAGGGGACCGACCTGCTGGAGCAGCAGTCGGGCTTCGCCGAGGTGGCCGAGCGGCTCGGCGATCTTCTGCACGTCGTCCGTCAGCCGAACTTCGGGGGCTCCGGCGGTTTCTCGCGGGCCATGCTTGAATCTCTCGCATCGGAGTCGAGCGAATACGTGCTCCTCCTCGACGACGACGCCATCAGTGAGCCCGAAGCAATCCTACGGGCGGTGCGCTTCGCTGACTTCGCGATCACCCCCACCATCGTCGGAGGCGGCATGTTGCACCTCGACGAGCGAGCGGTGCTGTACACCCAGGGAGAGGTGTGGAACACGCGCAAATCCTGGATGGCCGCCTCGGGCGACAGCGAGTACGACCACGACTTCGCCGAGGACACTCTTCGCGAGACACCCGAGCTGCACCGTCGTCTGAATGCCGACTTCAACGGGTGGTGGATGTGCCTCATCCCGCGCGCCGTCATGCAAGAGATTGGTCTGTCGCTCCCGGTCTTCCTCAAGTTCGACGACATCGAGTATTCGTTGCGTGCCGCGCGCCACGGTTATCCGACGGTGAGCCTGCCCGGCGTCGCCGTCTGGCATCTCGCGTGGCATGACAAGGACCCGACGCGCACGTGGGAGGAGTACTTCATCCACCGCAACCGGGTCATCACGGGTCTTCTACACTCGGATGTGCCCCGAGGGGGCTACCTTCCCCTTCACGTCTTCCTTGGTGATCTGAAGCTCCTCTTTATGCTGCAGTACTCTACGGTCAAGCTTCGCCACCAGGCATTGCACGACGTATTCGCGGGTCCCTCCCATCTTCCGGGCTGGCTCGGGTCGAGGCAAGGCGAGGTGAGGCGGATGCGAGCTGATTTCGTGGATGCCCGGGTGGTTGAGGATCTTTCGACGCTTCCGCCTGTTCGCCGCTCGTCCCGGGTTCTGCTCGGTGCCGTTCGTCGGCCGACAAACCCGGCCGCAGCCGTGGCGCTCGCCCTGCGTGTGTCGTTCCGTCAGCTCCTCGTCCGGGAGTCCGCCGGCAGCAGACGCAATCCGGAGCGGGTCATTCCCGCGCCCGACATCACTTGGTGGCGGTTCGCCGACATAGATTCGGCTCTCGTCACGGCCCCGGACGGCATCGGTGTCGCCTGGTATCAGCGCGACCGTAAGCAGATGCGTGCGTCTCTGGTGCGCGCAGCGCTGCTGAGCTTCAAGCTGGCGATCCGGTGGAACCGTCTGTCGCGACGTTATCGGGGTGCACTGCCGGATTTGGTCGGCGTGAAGAGTTGGACAACCCTGCTGCACGACCCGCAGCGCTGACGCATCGGACCGCACGGCGAGGCGAGGCGCGATGAGAGGACTCCCTGCGCCCCGCCTCACCGTGCTCGCCGAGGAGGACGTGGGGAACCCCTCCCTGACTGGTCGCGGATGACGCCAGCCGACGCAACCCGATCACTGCGTCGCGACGATCAGCCCGCCTCCCGCGACGATGACCGTCTCACGCCTTCGCCAGGGCTGATCCCCCGCCTAGGCGGCCGGGGCGACTTCGGGAGCGGCCTGGCTGGCCCGCAGGGTTTGGTGTGCGGCCGGACCCATCACGCGTCGGCTTTCACCGGCTTGAGCGGCGGCATTGGCTTCCAGGAGTTGTCCCGCGAGATGGCACGCCCGTCGCGAAGCCCCCGGAACAGGTGACTCGTGCCCTTGGCCTTGCGCTCGACGACGACCAGGCGGATGAGCTCCTTGACGAAGGTCAGCGCCGTGCCGAGGGCGAACGGCACGGGTCGGTAGACGCCGACCGCACGGTAGTACTTCTGCAGGTACGAGCGGTTGCGCATGATGTAGTACCGGTACGCGTCGCTCGAGGCGTTCATGTGGCGGATGCCCATGTCCCACTGCTTGATCTCGCGGGTGCGCCGCAGGACGAACTCGTTCACGATGACCGACTCGGTCTGGCGCGAGGCAAGCCAGCCGTACAGCTGGTCGTCCCAATAGATGAAGAAGCGGGGGTCGGGCAGACCGATCTTCGCGACGATGTCGCGGTGGATGAACATCCCCTCGAAGCATCCCGAGTTCATCGGCTTGAACCCGGAGTCGTCGAAGCTCGCCGGGGCGAAGGGGATCGGGATGGCCAGTGACTCGGCGACCCGGTACTGCCAGTAGAACTCGCTGCCGTCGAAGTCGTAGCGGCGCCCTTGGATGCTGCGGAACCGCGGGGTCCACTTGCCCATGAGGGCCAGGCCGTCGCGGACGACCTCGACGTCGTCATCCATCAGCCAGATCCATTCGGACCCCAGCTCGTAGGCGACGCGCATCCCCTCGCTGAAGCCGCCCGAGCCCCCGGTGTTGGTCTCGAGGCGGCGGTAGACGAGCTCGGTGGGGACGCGGTCGCGGAAGGACTCCACGACCGCCGTGGTGTCGTCGGTCGAGGCGTTGTCGATGATGACGAGGTGGCCGGGCGCGGGATCCATGCGCACGATGCTCTCGAGCAGGCGCGTGAGCAGGTTCGTGCGGTTGTACGTGACGACGACGATCGTCGCGGTCTTCGGGTCGAAGGCTTCGCCCTGGAGGGCGGCGTTGGCGTCGTCGTTCGAGGTCATGGCTCGACGATCATAACCGCCGGCCCCGAATGACCACGGGGGATGCGGTCACGCGGACGCCCGCGGCAGCTCGCCCCGCTCGATCGAGATGCTCTGCTCGCTGGGCCCGACGCCCACCAGCGGCGTCTGCTTGATCTTGGCGCCGAACAGCACGACGAACATCCAGCCCCACAGCAGCAGCGGTCCCGACTCGGTGAGACCCTGCACCACGAGCAGCGCTCCGATGAGGGTCGGCAGCAGCGTGAGGGGGGAGTGGGGGCGGTCGTCGCGCAGGTCCCAGCGCGGGCGGTCGACGGCGAAGAACCACGACCGCCACACGTAGGCGAGGTACACCAGCGCGAGGAGCAGGACGCCGATCCCGCCGAGCTGCAGGTAGGCGTCCAGCCACATCGAGTGCGCCTGTACGACGGTCCGTCCGTCGTCGATGATCCACCCGTCGATGAGCGGCTCGGTGGCGATCCAGGGCGTCGAGAACCCCCATCCGATGAACGGATGCTGATCGGCCCGGGCGATCACCTCGGCCCAGACGCCCTCGCGCCCGACCAGGTCGTCGCCGCGTCCGATCAGGCCGAACAGGGTGTCGCGGCCGAACCACAGCGCGGCCCCGCCGCCCAGGCCGATCGCGGCGTACAGCACGTACCAGCGGGTGCGCTCGCCGGGGCGGCGGGCGGTGCGCATGACCAGGACGGTCCCCAGTACGAGGGCCACGAACGCCGCGGCGATGAACGCCGTGGCCGAACCGGCGCGGACGAACAGGAACGCCGCCACCGCGATCCAGACCCACAGCAGCACCCGGCGCGGGGCGCCGGCCGCGATCCGCACGGAGAAGACGATGATCGCGACGAGCATGACGGCGGCGAGCAGGTCGGCGTTGCCGAACACGCCCTGGATGCGCCCGCCGTCGAACAGATTGTCGCGCGACCACGGGGCGACGGGGTCGGCCCCCGCCGGAGCCGCCACGAACCCGGGCAGCAGCGGGCCGCGCACGAGCAGCGCGACGGCGACCTCGAACAGCAGCGAGAGCCCCACGATCCACTTGGCCGCCGAGGCGACCGCGCGCACCACGTCGCGCCAGGTCAGCACGGCTCCCACGAACAGCCCCTGGAACGTCGTGATCACCAGCAGCAGCCAGGTGAGCACGGATGCCGCGGGCCACGCGCTCCACAGGATCGACGCGGTCGCCCACGCGAGGTAGCCGAGGGCGAGCCACGGCAGGCGCCGCACGGCGAACGGGGGGCGCGTCACGAGCCAGACGACGGCGGACACCATGGCCGAGGCGACCACGACGACGGCGGTGACGATCGGCCCGACGGCGTTGACCAGGCCCACTCCGCCCAGCGCGAGGACCAGCAGGAACACGCACCAGGCCCGCAGCAGCAGGTGCGCGGTGGTCTCGCGTGTCGGCGCCGTGGGCAGCGCCGAGACGGGGTGGTTCGTGTGCATCGCCATGGTGTGTTCAGGCTACCCGTCGGCATCCGGCGACGCAGGGGTGCCCAGTAGGCTGTCGCGCGTGCTGATCGCCCTCTCGAACACGCCCCGCGACTACGCCTGGGGCAGCCCGACGCTCATCGCCGACCTCGAGGGGCGCCGGCCCACCGGTGCGCCCGAGGCCGAGGTCTGGTTCGGCGACCACCCCGGCTCGCCCGCCGCGGTGCACGACGGAACGGGCCGCACGCTCGACCGGTGGCTCCCGGCCGTGGCCGAGGCGCAGGGCGTTCCGGCGAAGCTGCCCTACCTGCTCAAGCTGCTGGCCGCGGGCGCCCCCCTGTCGATCCAGGTGCACCCGTCGAAGCAGCAGGCGGTCGAGGGCTTCGCCCGCGAAGAGGCCGCCGGCGTCCCGCGCGACGCGGGCGATCGCAACTACAAGGACGACAACCACAAGCCCGAGGTGATCGTCGCGCTGAGCGAGACCTTCACCGCCCTCGCGGGGCTGCGCGACATCGCGGCGACCCGCGAGCTGTTCGACGCCCTCGGCGACGCTCCGGCCGTCGCGGCGGTGCGCGACCACCTGTCGGCCGCCGATGCCGCCGAGGCCCTGCGCGGCGCCATCGGCTGGCTGCTCGGTGCGGCGCAGCCCGCCGAGATCGAACAGATCGTGGATGCCGCGGCATCCGCCTCTTCGGATCGGTTCAGCGCCGAGCTGGCGCTGACGCGGTCGCTGCACCGGGCGTATCCGGCCGACCCGGGCATCGTGGTGGCCCTGCTGATGAACCTGGTCGAACTGGGCCGGGGAGAGGCGATCTTCGTTCCCGCGGGTGTGCTGCACGCCTACGTCGCGGGCCTGGGCGTGGAGATCATGGCGGCGAGCGACAACGTGCTGCGTGGCGGTCTCACCCCCAAGCACATCGACGTGGACGAGCTGCTCGGGCTCGTGGACTTTCGCCCCGCCGAGCCGCCGTTCCTGCGGGCAACGGCGACCGGCGAGGGAGCGGAGGTTTTCGCGCCCGGGATCGCGGACTTCGCGCTCGGACACCTGGCCGCGGGCGAACCCGCCCGTCTCGACCTCGACGGGGTCTCGATCGTGCTGGGCGTCGCGGGCGAGGCCACGGTCACGGGTGCCTCGGGCGCGCGCATCGCGCTGGCGCCCGGACAGGCCGCCGTGGTCACCCCCGACGAGTCGCCGCTGACGACCGACGGCGGGGGCGAGGTCTTCGTCGCGATGCCCGGAGCGTGATCGCGACACGCCGTGGCGGAGCGTGAAGGTTCACCTCGGCCTTGAGGGTTTACGATCCGCGACTTGACCAATCGGAATCACACCGGTGTAATTATGAGTGCGCGGAACCGCGTCATGGGGGCGTGAACGAGGCGGAGGACGATATGGCGACGTCGCAGTACCGGTCCGGGGTCCCGGACAACTGGTTCGTTGATCCGGTGGACCTGGGGGTTCCCGGCGTCCGCCGTGACATCGACTCCACCGAGGAGAACACCCTCGCCTGGCAGACCGACGCGCTGTGCTCGCAGACCGACCCCGAGGCGTTCTTCCCCGAGAAGGGCGGCTCGACGCGAGACGCCAAGCGCATCTGCACCTCGTGCGACGTCAAGAGCGAGTGCCTCGAGTACGCGTTGCAGAACGACGAGCGCTTCGGCATCTGGGGCGGCCTCAGCGAGCGCGAGCGCCGCAAGCTCAAGCGCCGCGCCTGACCCCGTTCACGGGGCGATCCTCGTCGCGACGGCGCGGCGTCCCTGATCGCGAAGACGCGCGCCTAGGCTGATCCGCGTCATGCCCGCCCGTGTTCACGCCATCCTCGTCGTGCGTCCCGAAGGACGCACGCCCGCAGCGAACCACCTGGAACGCACCCTCGCCGCCCTCGCGGCGCAGAGCCGACCGGTCGACGCGCTCACGATCGTCCTGTGCGGGTCCGACCCCGCCCTGACCCGCCTGGCCGCCTCCTCCGGCGCGGAGGGCGTGATCACGGCATCCGCCGGCACGACGTTCGCCGCGGCGACCGCCCTCGCCACGCCCCGGCTCACCGGCGACGCCGTCTGGCTGCTCGCCCAGGACACCGCCCCCGACCCCGATGCCCTCGTGCGCCTGGCGGGGGCCCTCGAGCTGTCGCCCCCGCTGGTGGTGGCCGCTCCCAAGCTTGTCGCGTGGGACGACCGCGACTCGATCCTCTCGCTCGGCGTCAGCATGAACCGCTACGGCGGTACCGTCGAACTCGCCGCGGGGGAGTTCGACCAGGGCCAGCGCGACACCGACGCCGACGTGCTCGGCTCCGACATCCGCGGTGTGCTCGTGCGCCGCGACGCCTGGACCGCCCTGGGCGGGCTCGACCCCGCGCTCGGCGGGGCCGACGAGGGACTCGACCTGGGCGTGCGCGCCCGACTGGCCGGTCACCTCGTCTCGCTCGTGCCCTCGGCGCGCGTGGCGGTGGCCGGCGACGGCGTGGCCGCGATGGCACGGGGCCGCCGCCGCGCGCGACGACGCGCCTTCGCCACCCGCACCGCGCAGTTGCATCGACGTCTGGTCTACGCCCCCGCGCCCACCGTGCTGCTGCACTGGCTGTCGTTCCTGCCCCTGGCGCTGTGGCGCACGATCATGCACCTGGTGACGAAGGTGCCCTACCGCGTGCTCCCCGAGTGGGGCGCCACGCTGCTGGTGATGGCCCGCCCCGCGGCCGTGGCCCGCGCCCGCCGCCGCATCCGCACCACGCGGCGCGTGGGATGGTCGCGCATCGCGCCGCTGCGCGTCTCGCGCGCCGACATGCGCATGCGGTGGGAGGGCGATGTCGCCGACCCCGACGCTCCCGTCCGCTCGGAACTGCACTTCTTCACGGGCGGCGGCGCGTGGGCCGTGCTCGGGGCGCTCGCCGTGTCGGCGGCGCTGTTCGCCCCCCTGCTCGCGTGGCCCGTCCTCGGCGGGGGAGGACTCGCGCCTCTGCGCGCGACGGTCACGCAGCTCTGGCAGGACGCGGCCTGGGGCGCGCGACCCCTGGGGCTGGATGCCGTCGGCCCGGCCGACCCGTTCTCGGCGATCGTCGCGCTGCTGGGCACGCTGTCGCCGGGCGACCCCTCGCGCGTCTTCGTGGTGCTGTGGGTGCTCGCGCTGCCGCTCGCCGTGCTCGGCGGCTGGTTCGCGGCGACCCGCGTCACCGAGTCCGCGCTGCTGCGCATCATCGCGGCCATCGCCTGGGCCCTCGCGCCCACCTTCCTCGCCGCGCTCACCGAGGGGCGCCCGGCGGGCGTGCTCGTACACCTGCTGCTGCCCTGGCTGTTCTACGCCGCGAGCGTCGCACACCGCTCGTGGGCGCCGGCGGGAGCGGCATCCGTTCTGCTCATCGCGGTGCTGGCGTGCGCCCCGTCGCTCGCGCCCGCGGTGGTCGTGCTGTGGTCGGCCGCCCTCGTGGTCGTCGCGCTGGTCGCCGGTCGTGGGATCGCACGCGTCATATGGCTCGTCGTGCCCTCGGCGGTGGTCTTCGCCCCGCTGGTGTGGACGCAGGTGCGCGCCGGCAACCCCTGGGGGCTGCTCGCCGATCCCGGCGTGCCCTACGCCGGCGCCGAAGCCGGCGCCGACCCGCTCGGCCGCGCCCTGCTGGCGGCGGGCTTTCCCACCTCCGACCCCGGCGGCTGGGCGAGCCTCACCGGCGGGACGGTGTGGTGGGTCGGCCTGCTCATCGCCCCGCTCGCCGTGCTCGCGCTGCTGTCGGTGCTCACGCCGCGGTGGATCGCGGCATCCGGTCTCATCTTCATCGCCGTCACGGGGCTGGCGACGGCCTTCGCCGCGGTGGGGATCGCCGTGTCGTTCGACCACTCCGTTCCCGTCGCCCTGTGGCCCGGCGCGGGGCTCAGCCTGGCGTGGGTGGGCCTGGTGGGCGCCGCGGTCATCGCTCTCGACGCGGGCGTGCACGTGCGGGTCTCGGCCCTGCGCCCCATCGGTGCGCTCCTGGCCCTGCTGCCGCTGGCGATCGCCGTCGCCCCGGCCCTGACCGCCGCGGCCGCCGGACCCGGGAGCGGGCGCACCGTGGTGACCGACGGACCCGTGTCGACCCTTCCGGCGTACGTCGCGGCCGAAGGACGCGGCTCGCTCGCGATCGGCACGATCGTGCTCGACCCCCGCAGCGACGGCCTGCGGGTGCAGGTCGTCTGGGGTGGCAGCGCGACCCTCTCGGGTCAGAGCACGGTGCAGGCCACCCGCACGACTGCGGACGAAGGCGACATCGAGCTCGCCGGCCTCGCCGCCGACCTGGTCACCCCGTCCTCGAACGACGTCGTCGAACGCCTCGCGGCGCGCGGCATCGCATTCGTGCTGCTCGAGTCCGCCCCCGACGGCGAGTCCGACGTCATCCGCGGCGACCGTCTCAGCGCCGCCTCTTCGCTGGACCAGCGCGATCTGCTCGACCCCGTCGGCGCCACCTCGCGCGGCGACCTCTGGCGCGTCAACGCCGACGTCGCGCCCCGCGCCCCGCTCGACGACCACCGCGTCGGTCTGCAGAGCCTCGTGGCCCTCGGTTCGCTCGGCGTCGTCGTGGTGGCCCTGCTGCTGGCCGTACCGACGGCGGCGTCGCGGCGCACCGCGCGCCGTACGCCCCGCATCGTGGGGCCGACCCCGGGAGGACCCCGATGAGCGAACGCCGACTCGTGCGCGTCGCCGCCACGAGCGCCCGCCTGATCGCCGGTGCCGCCGTCGCCACGGCCGCGGTGGTGGGCACGGTCGCGGCGATCGCCGCGCCCTGGCCGCAGTACACCGCCACCCCCGTCCGGGTCGACGCCACCCCCGAGGCCAGCGACACCCTGCTGGCGTGCGACGGTCCGTTGCTCGCGCTGGGACGCAGCGCCGACTCCGCCAACGGCCTGACGGCCGCCGCCTCGCAGCAGATCGTCAGCGGTCCCGCCGACGCCGACGCCGTGACGAGCGCCCTCAGCGGCGCGACCGCCGACGCCGCGGGCGACGCCCAGGCCCTGCGCGCCGCCCCGCGCGATCGCACCCCCACGCCGCTCGCCGCGGCGGGCTCGATCACCGCGGCATCCCCCGACCTGATCGGCTTCTCGGCCTCGGCCTGCCGCGCACCGCTCGCCGAGTCGTGGCTCGTGGGCGGCGCGACCACCACGGGCGCCAACGACCTCGTCGTCGTCGCCAACCCGGGTGACGTGCCGGCGACCGTGCAGCTGTCGGTCTACGGGGCGCAGGGCGTCCAGACCCCGCCGAGCGGGCAGAACCTCGTCGTCGCCGCCGGTCAGCGACGGGTCGTCCCCCTCGCCGGTCTGCTGCTGGGCGAGGAGAGCCCGATCGTCCGGGTCGAGTCCTCGGGCGCCCCCGTGCACGCTTCGCTCCAGGCCAGCCTGACCCGCGTGCTGCTGCCCGGCGGCAGCGACCAGGTCGCCCCGGCGCGACAGGCGGACACGCGCCTGGTCATGCCCGGCGTCCAGGTCATCACCACCGCCGAGGGCCAGGCGGGCACCGTGCTGCGGCTGCTGTCGCCCGGATCCGACGCCACTGCGACGGTGACCGTCCTGCCGCTGGATGCCACGGCATCCGCCCCCGCTCCCACCGCCGTGCCGCTGACGGCCGGACTCCCGACCTCGCTCGACCTGTCCGGACTCGCGGGGGGTGCGTACACCGTCGAGGTGTCGGCGACCTCGCCGGTGGTGGGCGCGACGTGGTCGACGACGGGCTTCGGCGAGGGGGCGGACTTCGCCTGGTACGCCGACGCCCCCCAGATCGAGGCGACGAGCGTGATCGCCGTCGCGGACGGGGCGGGCGCGAACGTCGCCGTCGCCCTGGCGGCGAGCGGATCCGAGGCGATCGTCACCCTCACTCCGGTCGCGGGCGGCGATGCCGTGTCGACGACGGTCGCGGCCGGTGCGACGGCCGCCGTTCCGGTGGCCGCCGGGGTCTACCGACTCGAAACGACCGCCGGCGTGCGGGCGGCCGTGACCTACGCGGGGCCGGGAGCGCTGGCGTCCTACCCGCTGTGGCCGGCGGATGCCGCGGCCTCGGCGCTGACCGTCCTGCCCTGAGCGGGCGTCCCTCTCGCGCGGCGCCGCTGGATGGCGCGGGTCGGGGGGAGGGGTGTTCTCGGCGTGCGGCGCCGGTGGAGCCCGCGGGTCAGAAGAAGCGGAAGCGCTCGGGGCCGAGATCCCACGGGTCGCGGTCGAGGTACTCGGCCGCCGCCCGGAAGACGGCGCCCTCGATCATCATCCGCCGGTGCAGATCGTCGTCGTGATGCGGGTGCCCGAGGCGTTCGATCGGCACGCGGTAGAGGATGATCCGCTTCTCGTCGCGCAGCACCGTCCATCGAGGGATGCCGTCGGCCGCCGCCGGGGGCATGATCCCGATCTCGAACGACACCTCTCGCAGGTCCGACCACGCGGACCGCAGGAACTCCGCGGCGGCGCCCACGGCGATGTCGAACCGCTCGACGCGGGTGTCGATCGGGGGCAGCGGGGGACGCACGACCGGGCTGCGGTTCTCGCGGCCGTGACGACCGTGACGCGACGGACGGACGACCGGTCGCGCTTCGCGGGAACGCCGACGCATCATGCAGCCATCCTACGTTCGCCGAAGCGGGGGGACGGGCATCGGGGCCGAGGGTGGGGGTCGCCGGTGGGTGGGGTCGCCGGGAGGGATCGCTGGGCACGACGGCGGGAGTTGGGGGCGACATGCCGGGTGTGGCCGGGCGGGGTTGCCGTGCACAACGGCGGGAGGTGGGGGCGACATTCCGGGTGAGGGTGGGGTCGGGCGGCGTGTCGTGGAATCAACCCGCCGTTGTGCGCGGCCCGGTGCCGGCCGCCGCCCGCCCTCTGCGGGGCCCGACTGCGGGTGGTCGCCCGCCTCCTCGCACGGCCCGCTTTCGTCCGGCATGACTGGCGGGAGGGATCGCCGGGCACAACGGCGGGCGGATGCCGGGACACGCCGCGTGTGAGCGCACGAGTGCGGCGTGTCCCGGCATCCGCCCGCCTTTGTGCACGGTTCGGCCCGCCCGTCCACCCTCCCCGCCCCCGCCCCGTCCACCCTCCCCGCCCCCGCCCCATCCACCCCCACCCGGCCCGTCCACCGCCCCGCGTCCCGAAGCCCGACGCTGCGGCGCGGCGTCGCGGCGGTGCCGTGGGGGCTGGCTAGGCTGACCCGCGATGCGCGACAGACTCTGCTCGAAGGTGGGATGCGCCCGCGAGGCGATGAGCACCCTCACCTACGACTACGGCGACCAGATGGCGGCGCTCGGCCCCCTGGGGCGCGCGGGCGACCCGCACGCGCACGACCTGTGCGCGATCCACGCCGACCGACTGTCGGTCCCCAAGGGATGGGTCGTCGTGCGGCACGAAACGCTGCGCACCTGACGGATGCCGGGCCCCGGGCCCGCAGCGATCCTCCGATCGTGGTGCCCGTCGTCTCCCCGCGCTCCGCGATGCGCCGCCTCAGGCGCGTTCGGTGAGGGCCGCGGCCCGCTCGTTCTCGAGCAGCAGGGCGCGGTACTCGCGGTCGCGCCGCACCGCCGACACCGCGCGGACGAGGGTCTCGGCATCCGTCTCGGGCACGGGGGAGACGAACGGCCGCACCGCCTCGGCCAGCTGGGCGGCGACGCGCGCGCGAGCCGAGGGCTCGAGCGCGGCGGCACCCCGCACGAACTGAGAGACGCGCGCCGCCAACCGGTCGGGTAGTCGCGAGACGTCGGCGATCGCGGCCCACGCCTCGAGCCCGGGAGGGATGCCGGGCGCCGCCGGCGGGAGGGGTCTGGTCCGGGTGCGCTCGCTGGCGGTTCCCGCGAGCAGGTCGCCCAGGCGCTGGGCGCGGGGGGTGAAGATCCCGACCACCGCCGCGATCGCCCCGAGGGTGGACCAGATCTCGAGCACCCCGGTCAGGGCGCGGATCAGCGCCTGCCGGAATCCGGCGGCGCCGCCGTCGGTGCGCACGATACGGGCGCCCACCGCGAGACGACCGAGGCTGCGCCCGCGCGAGAGCGTCTCGACCGCGGTGGGCAGGGCGACGAACACCAGCACGATCAGCGAGATCACCCCGATGTTCACCGCCGACTCGGCGATCACGCCCTGATCGATCAGCACCCCCAGCAGCAGGACGCCCCCGACCAGGACCACCGCGCCGACGAGCAGGTCGATGAGCGCCCCCACCGCGCGCAAGAAGAAGCCGACGGGCTGCACGTCGAGGGCGACGGCCTCGCCCGTGAGCGTTTCGTCCGCGTGCGTGTGCACCAGCGCGACCGCGGGCGCGGGGGTCGAGGGCGAAGCCATGCGTACAGTTGACCACATGGACCTCGACGCCCTCACGGCCGCCCGGCGCGACGAGTGGGCGCGACTGGACGAACTGGGCCGGCGCCGGCGACTGAGCGGACCCGAGGTCGACGAGCTCGTCACCCGCTATCGTGCGGCCTCGGCCGACCTGGCCGACATCAAGACCTCGGCGGGGCGCACCGACCAGGGCGATCACGTCTCGATCCTGCTCGCGCGCACGCGACTGCGTCTGACGGGCGTCCGCGACAACGTCCTGAAGCAGCTGCCGCGGTTCTTCGTGCTCCAGCTGCCCGCGGCGCTGTACCGCGTGCGGTGGATGACGCTGGCGGTGGCGTTGTTCTTCATCGCCGTGTCGACGCTCGTGGCCCTGTGGATCTCGGGCGATCCGGCCGCCGTGGCGGCCCTGGGGTCGCAGAGCGAACTGCAGAACTACGCCGACGAGCAGTTCGTCAGCTACTACCGCGAGAACCCGAATGCGATCTTCGCCGGAACGGTGTGGACCAACAACGCCTGGATCGCCGCGCAGTGCGTGCTGTTCGGGGTGACGGGGTTCTGGCCCGTCATGGTCATCATGCAGAACGCGGTGGGCGTGGGCAGCTCGGCGGCGATCATGATCGCCTTCGACCGCGCCGACGTCTTCTTCCAGTTCATCCTCCCGCACGGCCTGTTGGAGCTCACGTCGATCTTCGTCGCCGGTGCGGCGGGGCTGCAGATCTTCTGGGCCTGGGTGGCGCCGGGGCGTCGCACGCGCGCCGCGGCGCTCGCCGCCGCCGGTCGCTCGCTCGCGACCGTCGCGGTGGGACTGGTGTTCGCCCTCGCGCTGTCGGGCGTCGTAGAAGGCTTCGTCACCCCGCGCGAGTGGCCGTGGCCGATCAAGATCGCGATCGGTGCCGCTGCGCTCGGGGTGCTCCTGTTCTACATGCTGGGGGTGGGCCGGCGCGCGGCCCGGGCCGGTGAGACGGGCGATGTCACCGAGTACGAGGCGGGGACTCCCACGCTCACGGCCGGGTGACGGCATCCGGGTTCCCGACCGTTCCCCGGCGTGTCATTTTTGATTCATTCAAAACTGGCTAGGCTGGGTCGCATGCTCGACAGTCAGCCGGACGCCGCCGCGGATGCCCTCATCCGCGGAGCCGGGCTGCGGGTGACGGCGACGCGTGTCGCCGTGCTCGAGGCCCTGCGCGACCGGCCGCACGCCACCGCCGACGACGTCTACGCGCGTCTGGTCGGCCTCCTCCCCGGAACGAGCAAGCAATCGGTGTACAACGCGCTCGGCGATTTCGCCGACGCGGGTCTGGCCCGACGCATCGAACCGGCCGGTCACTCCGGCACGTTCGAGCTGCGCGTGGGCGACAACCACCACCACGTGGTGTGCACCCGGTGCGGACGCATCGACGACGTGGACTGCGTCGTCGGCGAAGCGCCGTGCCTGCATGCGCCGGAGGGGAGCGGTTTCGTCATCGAGACGGCCGAGGTGACGTTCTGGGGCGTGTGCCCCGACTGCCGAGCGGAATCCGACCAAGAGA
This sequence comes from Microbacterium sp. NPDC090007, assembly GCF_044748345.1. Taxonomy (NCBI): domain Bacteria; kingdom Bacillati; phylum Actinomycetota; class Actinomycetes; order Micrococcales; family Microbacteriaceae; genus Microbacterium; species Microbacterium sp. NPDC090007. The sequence continues at coordinate 1,354,645 of NZ_JBIVFV010000001.1, forward strand.
ACCCGAGAGGATCCCGATGAGCGACACTCTGAACGGATGCCCCGTCTTCCACGACGGCGCCGCCCCCGACAACAGCCGCCTGGGCACGGGCGAGGCCCCCGCCGACAGCGAGCCCGCCGGCGCCCTGCCGCACCCCACCCAGGGATCGGCCAACCGCGTGTGGTGGCCCGAGAGCCTGAACGTCAAGATCCTCGCCAAGAACACCGCCCAGCGCGACCCGCTCGATCAGGACTTCGACTACCGCGCGGCCTTCGAGGCCCTGGACCTCGCGGCCGTCAAGAAGGATCTGCAGCAGGTCATGACGACCTCGCAGGACTGGTGGCCCGCCGATTTCGGCCACTACGGCCCCCTCATGATCCGCATGGCCTGGCACAGCGCCGGAACCTATCGCGTCACCGACGGGCGTGGCGGATCCGGCGCCGGCATGCAGCGCTTCGCCCCGCTGAACAGCTGGCCCGACAACGTCAACCTCGACAAGGCGCGTCGACTGCTCTGGCCGGTCAAGAAGAAGTACGGCCAGTCGATCTCGTGGGCCGACCTCATGATCCTCGCCGGCAATGTCGCGCTCGAGGACATGGGCTTCCCGACCTTCGGTTTCGCCGGCGGCCGCACCGACGTGTGGGAGCCCGACGACGATGTGTACTGGGGTCCCGAGACCACCTGGCTCGGCGACGACCGCTACACCGGGGACCGCGAGCTCGAGCGGCCGCTCGCCGCCGTCCAGATGGGGCTGATCTACGTCAACCCCGAGGGTCCCAACGGCAACCCCGACCCGCAGCTGTCCGCCAACGACATCCGCGAGACGTTCGGGCGCATGGCGATGAACGACGAAGAGACCGTCGCGCTCATCGCCGGTGGCCACACCTTCGGCAAGACCCACGGCGCCGGCGCGGAGTCGAACGTGGGCGTCAACCCCGAGTCCGCCGGCATCGAGGATCAGGGCTTCGGCTGGAAGAACAGCCACGGCACCGGCAAGGGCGACGACACCATCACCAGCGGTCTCGAGGTCACCTGGACCTACCACCCGACCCGCTGGGACAACGAGTTCTTCCACATCCTGTTCGCCTACGAGTGGGAGCTCTTCCAGAGCCCCGCGGGCGCCCACCAGTGGCGGCCGAAGAACGGCGGGGGAGCCGACATGGTGCCGCTCGCCCACTCCGAGGGACGTCGCGAGCCGCGCATGCTCACGAGCGACCTGGCGCTGCGCGTCGACCCCGCCTACGAGAAGATCTCTCGGCGCTTCGCCGAGGACCCCGCCGCGTTCCAGGACGCCTTCGCCCGCGCCTGGTTCAAGCTGACCCATCGCGACATGGGTCCGCGCGAGCGCTACCTCGGCTCCGAGGTCCCCGCCGAGGTGCTCGTCTGGCAGGACCCGGTGCCCGCCGTGGACCACCCCCTGATCGACGCCGCGGATGCCGCGACGCTCAAGCAGCGGATCCTCGACAGCGGCCTGTCGGTGCAGCAGCTCGTCACGACGACCTGGGCCGCGGCATCCACCTTCCGCGGCAGCGACAAGCGCGGCGGTGTGAACGGCGCGCGCATCCGCCTCGAGCCCCAGAAGGACTGGACGGTCAACAACCCCGAGCAGTTGGCATCCGTGCTCTCCGTCCTCGAGGATGTGAAGGCCGCGTTCGACGCTGAGGGCGAGAAGAAGGTCTCGATCGCCGACCTGATCGTGCTCGCCGGTAACGCCGGGGTCGAGCAGGCCGCCCTCGCCGGCGGCGTCGAGGTCGAGGTGCCCTTCGCCCCCGGCCGCACCGACGCCACGCAGGAGCAGACCGAGATCGAGTCCTTCCGCTGGCTCGAGCCGATCGCCGACGGCTTCCGCAACTACGCCTCGCGCGAGACGCGCCTGCCCGCGGAGTTCCTGCTGCTGGACAAGGCCAACCTGCTCACTCTGACCGCACCCGAGATGACCGTGCTGGTCGGCGGCCTGCGGGCCATCGGCGCGAACTGGGACGGCTCGGACTGGGGCGTGTTCACCGACACCCCCGGTGCCCTGACCAACGACGTGTTCGCGAACCTGCTCGACCTGGGCACCACGTGGAAGCCGCTCGACGCCGGCAAGCACGCCTTCATCGGCACCAAGGACGGTTCGGGCGACAAGGTCGGCGTCGGTACCCGCGTCGACCTCGTGTTCTCGTCGAACTCCGAGCTGCGCGCGCTCGCCGAGGTCTACGCCTCGGATGACGCGAAGGAGAAGTTCGTCCGCGACTTCGTCGCCGCGTGGCGCAAGGTCACCGAGCTCGACCGGTTCGACCTGGTCTGAGCGCGGTCCGCTGCGGCTCGGTCGTCGCGGCATGCGGAAGGCCTGTCCCCCTCGCGGGGCGGGCCTTCTGCCGTGTGGCCGGGGCGGCTGCCGTGCGGCGGGGCTTGCGACCTCGTCCCCCTTGCGGTCGGTCGGGGCTGCGCCGGGTGACCATCGGTGGGACCTACGCCCGCCGGACGGGGGACGAGGTGCCGGCCGGCGGGCGGGGTCAGGCGCGGGACAGCCGCCGCAGCCCCTCGTCGAGCGACACCGTCGGGCTCCAGCGCAGATCGCGGCGGATCCCGGTCTGGTCGAACCAGTGCGCGGTCGACAACTGCTCGGCGAGAAAGCGCGTCATGGGCGGTTCGTCCTGCCCCGGTCGCACGGCCCACACGCGTTCGATGAGCGACCCGGCTGCCCGGGCGAGACCCGCCGGCACGCTGAAGCGCGGCGGGGCGACCCCCGACGCGCGGCAGATGCCCGCGAGCAGGTCGCCGACCGGGCGCGGTTCGCCGTTGGTCAGGACGTAGGCCCGGCCGCTGACGTCCTCGGCGCGCGCCAGGGCGGCGACGATCCCGGATGCCGCGTTGTCGACGTAGGTGGAATCGATCAACGCCGTGCCGCCGTCCAGCAGCGGCAGCGTGCCCCGGCGGGCGCGCGCGACGACCCGCGCGATCAGCTGCGTGTCGCCCGGCCCCCACACCAGGTGCGGCCGGATCGCCACGAGGGCCGTGTCGCCACCCGCGCGCGAGAGCGCGAGGAGTTCGGCCTCGGCCTTGGTGCGGGCGTATTCGCCGTGCGCGGAGTCCGGGTCGGCGGGTTGGGCGCCGACGCCGGCGAGGGCGTGACCCGCGTGCGCGACCGACGGCGACGACACGTGCACGAGGCGTCGGACCCCCGCGGCGGCCGCGGCGTCGAGCAGCGTGCGGGTGCCCTCGACGTTGACCGCGCGGAAGTCGGCCGGATCGCCCGCGAGCGAGACCTTCGCGGCCAGATGAACGACCGCGTCCACACCCGACACGGCGGATGCCACGGCATCCGGATCCGTCACCGAGCCGAGGCGGTCCTCGGCGCCGTCGACGCCCGAGGGGCGGCGCTGCAGTGTGCGCACGGTGTGTCCGGCGTCGTGCAGTGCGCGGACGACGGCCCGCCCGAGGAAGCCGGACGCGCCGGTGGCGAGGACCCTCACAGCGCGCTCGGCTTCTCGCCGGCGAGGACGCGTTCGGCCCACGCGGCGACGCGGGAGCGGTCGATCTTGGAGTTGTGGCGGATGTCGGTCGGCAGGGTCGGGACCACCAGGACCGCGGCCAGGCGCTGCGCGGTCGCCGCGCGCACGGCGTCGGTCAGATCGGGGGATGCCAGCCCCGGCCGCCGGGTTCCGGCCTCGACGACCGCGACCACGACCTGCCGCCCCGCCGGTCCCACGCCGACGGCCGCCGCGCGGGAGACGGTCGGGACGGTTTCGACGTCCTGCTCGACCCCGACCGGGGTGACCGGGCCGTCGGCGGTGGTGATGACGTGGGGGAGGCGCCCCTCGACCCACAGGCGGCCGTCCGCGTCGAGATGCCCGACGTCACCCGTGCGGTGCCACCGCTCGCCGAGGCCGCGGCGCGCCTCGCGGTCGGTGAGGTGCAGACGGAAGTACCCGCTCTTGAGGTGCGGCGCCGAGATGACGATCTCGCCCGTCACACCGGCGTCGGTGATCGTGTCGCCCGCCGCTCGTCCGCGCTCGTCGAGCGGCGAGATGCGCACCTCGCCGGTTCCGAGCGGTCGGCCCACGCAGACACCCCGGTCGCCGTGAGCGGCTTCGATCTCGGGCAGGGTCACGTCGGCGACGAGCAGGCACTCGGTCATGCCGTAGGGGGTGTGCGCCACCGCGTTCGGCATCAGGGCCTGCGCGCGCCGCAACAGGTCGACGCCGACGGGGGCCCCGGTCGACAGGAACGTCTGCACGCGCTCGAGGGCCGTGCGATCGGCATCCGTCAGCTCCGACGCGGTGGCCACGACGTTGGCGACGGCGGCGGGCGAGAGGAACACGATGCGCGCGTCCGAGGCCCGCACGGCAGCGGCGACGGCGGCCGCGGTGAGCGTGCGCGGGGCGGACACATCCATGTCGGGCGTCGCCGACCGGGTGCCCAGGGCCGGGCCGAGCAGCGCGAACGGGGCGAAACCGGTGACCAGGCCCGTCTCTGCCGTGACGCCGAAGTGCGCGGCGAGGGTGTCGCGCAGCGCCGTCAGCTGCGCGTGCGTGTACACGACGCCCTTGGCCGGACCCGTCGAGCCCGAGGTGAACAGCACGGCCGCGTCGGCGTCGGCCGCCGGCGGCTCGGGCAGCGCACGGCCGCGACCGGCGCGCGCGAGATCGGACAGGCTCGCCTCGACGCCCAGCGCGCGCGACGCGGCAGCGGGCAGCGAAGCGGCCGAGATGCGGCGGCCGGGCCACCCGAGGGCTCGCGCCGCGGCGAGTCCCGCGGCCTCGCCGATCACGACGTCGGGCACGGCGCCCCGCACGGCGCGCGACAGACCCCGGATGCCCAGACCCCGGTCGGCGACGACGACGACGGCCCCGATGCGCAGGCACGCGTACAGCGCGGCGGTCAGCGTCGGACCCGGCTGCACGAGCAGCGACACGCGGTCGCCGGCCCGCACGCCGAACGCGTCGAGCCCGGCCGCGATCTCGTCGACACGGGCGGCCAACCGACGCCAGCTCACCCGCAGCGGCTCGGCGTCGCGCGGGGTGCTCATGTCGATCACGGCGGTGTCGTCGTCGTCGCGGCGGGCGGCGAGGGCGTCCCACAGGCGCCCGGTCGACGCCTCGGCCGACCGGCGTCTGGTGCGGGTCCGCCGCGACGGTTCCGGCGCGGCATCCGTCACCTTCTCGTCGAGCCAGTCGAGGACGACCTCGGCGTAGGGGCGTTCCTCGGCGATAAGGTGGCCGGCGCCCTCGAAACGGTGCACGTCGGCGTGCGGCATCCGCTCGGCCAGGTCGTCGAGGTGGTCCTCGCCGAAGACGGGGTCCTTCGGTCCGCGCAGCAGCAGCGCCGGCACCGTCAGCTCGCGCAGGCCCGCCGACATCCGGTGCAGCGCCGGAGTGCTCTCGTGCTCGGGCGTCGCCGGGATGTCGGCGACGAACCCGCCGATGCCGCGGCGGCGCGCCACGGTCGCGTACGGGCTGCGGAACGCCGCGCGCACGGCCGGGTCGAGGTCGGCCAGGGCCAGGGTGACGTCGAGGAACGCGGTCGTCCCCGTCGTGCCGGCGGCGAGCATGCCCCGCGCGGTCGCCACGCGCAGCGCGAACGGCAGAGCCGCCCCTTCGGGGTGATGGACGGCGGTGTTCAGCGCCATCACCGCGGCGAGCCGGTCGCGGTTCTCGACCGCCCACCCCAGCGAGACGGGCCCGCCCCAGTCGTGCCCGAGAGTGACGATCGGCCCCGGGATGCCGAGCTCGCTCACGAGCGCGTCGAGATCGGCGATCCGCTGCCCGAGCGTGCGCCGCAGGGGGGTGCGCTCCGAGAAGCCCATCTCGAGCTGGTCGACGGCGACGACGCGCCAGGCGGTGCGCCCCGCGTCGGCGCGCGCGAGCGAGGCGGTGACCAGGGCCCGCCAGAGGTAGGACCAGGTCGGGTTGCCGTGGACCGCCACGATCGTGCCCACCGGCTCGATGCCCCGTTGGGCGAGGGCGTCGCCCGTGTCGAGCACGTGCCAGGTGCGCGTCGCGCCGGCATCGGCGAGGACGCCGTCGACGCCGACGAGACGGGAGAGGGCGGGGTCGAGTCCGGGCAGCCCCGCGGGCGGAAGGGTGGCCTGCGGGCCGGTCACGCGCGGACGGCTCACCAGGCCAGCTCCAGCATGCCGGTGTTCAAGCCGGAGCCCACTCCCATCAGCAGCACGCGATCGCCCCGGCGCAGCGTCTTCTGCTCGGCGGCCAGGGTGATGGGAATGGATGCCGGGCCCACGTTGCCCAGGTTCGGATAGGTCACGGGTACGCGCTCGCGGTCGAGCTTGGCCGCGCGGACGATCGCCGAGGTGTGCACCGACGACACCTGGTGGGTGACGTAGCGGTCCATGCCGGTCCATGAGAACTCGTCCTTGGCCTCTTTCCACGCCGAGACGACGAGGTCGAGACCGCCCTTGAGCAGCGCCTTGGCGTCGGTGAACATCCCGTCGACGCTGCCCACGCACAGGTCGTAGAACTGCGTCGCCGCGCGCGTCACGCCGCCGACGATGCGATGGCCCTCGGGGTGGTCGCTCGCGCGACCGAGGACGGCCGCGGCGGCACCGGAGCCGAGCGTCAGCGAGGCGAACTCCTGCATGAAGGCGTCGCGGTCGAGGTCTTCGCGCACGAGGCGGTTGATGGTGTTCACCTGGATCTCGTCGGCATCCTCGCCGTTGACGATCAGGGCGTACTTGACCTGGCCCGACTCGATCATGCCGGCCGCCAGGCTCATGCCGTTGATGAAACCGAGGCACGCGTTGGCGACGTCGAAGTTGATCGCCGAGCTCGGCAATCCCAGGCCGTGGTGCAGGCGGACCGCGACCGAGGGCTCGAGGTGCTTGCGGGTGACCGACGTGTTGATGATCAGCCCGATCTCGCTCGGGTCGACACCGGCCTCGGCCAGGGCCTGCTTGCCCGCGGCGATGGTGGCCTCGTCGGACGACTCGCCCTCGGCCCAGTTGCGGCGCTCGTTCACTCCCGCCACGCGGCGCAGCAGCCCCGGCTTGAGCTTGAGGCGCTTCAGCGCGGGAGCCAGACGCTCCTCGATGTCGTCCGACGTCGTGACGCGGCTGGGCAGGACGCTCGCCACCGATACGAGGGCCACATCGTCGAAGTGCGTGGTGGCGTTACCTGGCAAGAGAGCTCCCGCATCCTGTGCGTAGACGGCGAGGCCGCGCGCGGAGGGGACACGCTGACGGCTGGAAGGGTACCCCCCAGAATAAGCCGGGACGTATGTCGCGGGCTGCATGCGGGCTGGACGTGCTAGAGGCGCCCCGCGGCCTTGAGCGCCAGGTAGCGGTCGGCGACCAGGGGCGGCAGCTCGTCGGCGGAGGCCGAGACCGCGTCTCCGCCGGCGCGCACGACCGCGTCGCGCACGCGCTGGGCGTCATGACGGGCCCGCTCGACCGCCGCGGCGGCGTACACGTCCGCCGCATCGCGATGGACCGGGATGTCCCCCGGGCCGTCCGTGGCCGTGGCCACGAGCAGGCGCGAGCGCTGGGCGACGGCGGGGAGGGCCGCGAGGAAACCCCGCGCCGCTTCCGGATCGTCGGCGGCGGTGAGCAGCACCACGAGGGCCGGACGCACCGACAGTCCGCGCACCTGGGCGAGGGCCGCATCCCAGTCGGTGTCGATGAGCTGCGGGTCGACGGGGGCCATGGCATCCACCAGGGCGGGCAGCAGCTGCGTGCCGTCGACCCGGGTGACGCGGGCGCGGGTGACGCGATCGAACATGAGCAGGTGCACGTGATCGCCCGCCCGTGCGGCGAGGACCGACAGCAGCAGCGCCGCCTCCATCGCGGCGTCCAGCCGGACGCCGTCGCCGACGCGGGCGGCGGCCGTGCGCCCCGTGTCGATGACGATCACGACATGTCTGTCGCGCTCGGGGCGCCACGTGCGCAGCATGGTCGTGCCCGCGCGGGCCGTGGCCCGCCAGTCGATCGAGCGGACGTCGTCGCCGCGGACGTACTCGCGCAGGCTGTCGAACTCGGTGCCCTGGCCGCGCACCTGCAGCGTGGTGTTGCCGTCGAGCTCGCGCAGGCGCGCCAGCCGCGACGGCAGGTGCCGACGCGAGGTGAACGGCGGGAGGACGCGCAACCGCGCGGGCGCGTCCTGCCGCGCCTGGCGTCCGGCCAGGCCCAGGGGGCCGATGGCGCGCACCACGACGAACGCGCTGCGCAGCTCGCCGCGACGGCGGGGGAGCAGGGGGAGCGGCGCGCCGCGGCGCTCCCCGGGCGGGACGACGAGACTCTGCCGCGCCGCGGGGGCCCCCGCGGTCGGCTGCCAGGCGTCGCGGACGCGGGCGCGCAGCAGTCTCGAGCCCCGGTTCTGCACGCGGATCTCGCCCGCGACCGGTTCGTCGCGCAACGCGCGGTCGGGGTGCGTGCGGGTGATCTCGACCCGGCGCGGGTCGGCCGCGAGGGCGACGTCAACGCCCGTCAGCACCGCGCACAGCAGCACCCACCCGCCCGCGACGACCCACGCGGGCGCGCCGCCCGCGGCGAACACCACGAGCGGCACGACACCGAGGGCGACGAGCAGGGCGAGGCGGCCGGTCACGACCATCAGATCGGCACGCGGGTCTGCTGCAGGACGGAGGTGAGGATGGCATCCACCGAGACGCCCTCGATCTCGGCCTCGGGCCGCAGGCGGATGCGGTGACGCCAGACGGGCACCAGCATGGTCTGCACGTGGTCGGGGGTGATCGCCGGGTACCCGCCGAGCCACGCCCACGCCTTGGCCGCCGCGAGCAGACCGGTCGTCGCGCGCGGGCTCACCCCCAGCAGCACCGACGGGCTCTGCCGGGTCGCCCGGGCGAGGTCGACGACGTACCCGAGCAGGTCGTCGTCGACGGCGACCGAGGCCGCCGCGCGCTGTGCGGCCAGGATCTCGGATGCCGTGACCACCGGCTCGACACCGGCGTCGCCGAGGCGGCGGGGGTCGAAGCCGTCCGCGTGCCGACGCAGCACGTCGACCTCTGCGTCGCGGCCGGGCAGGTCGACGAGGAGCTTGAGCAGGAAGCGGTCCAGCTGCGCCTCGGGAAGGGTGTACGTGCCCTCGTGCTCGATCGGGTTCTGCGTGGCCGCGACCAGGAAGGGGTCGGGCAGGGGCCGGCTCTCGCCGTCGGTCGACACCTGCCGCTCCTCCATGGCCTCGAGCAGGGCCGCCTGCGTCTTGGGGGGCGTGCGGTTGATCTCGTCGGCCAGCAGCACGTGGGTGAACACGGGGCCGGCGCGGAAGTCGAAGCCGCCCGCACGCGCGTCGTAGACGAGCGAGCCCGTGACGTCGCCGGGCATGAGGTCGGGAGTGAACTGCACGCGTCGCGTGTCGAGGCCCAGCGCGCGGCTGAACGAGCGCACCAACAGCGTCTTGGCGACGCCGGGGACGCCCTCGAGCAGGACGTGCCCGCGCGCGAGCAGGGCGATCAGCAGGCCGGTGACGGTGCCGTCCTGACCGACGACGGCCTTGCCGACCTCGAGACGCACTCGGTGCATCGCGTCGCGCAACGCCGCGTGGTCGGCCGCGGTCTCGGCGGCGACGCGCGTCGCCTGCGCGGGTGCGGGCCAGGCCGGGGTGTCGGGGGTGTCGCTCATCGGGTGGTCCCTTCGGTTCGGACGGCGGCGCGCACGCTCGCCTCGAGGTCGCGGAGTCGATCGGCGGCCGCGACCAGCTCGCGGTCGGTGCGGGGCTGGTCGTCGATGAGGATGCCGCGCACGCGCGCCCGTTCGGCCCCCAGGCGCTCGGCGACGGCATCCGCGACATCCGCCGGGGCGGAGCGCGGCGCGAGGCCGAGCAGACGACCGATACGGGCGCGCGCGGCTCGCCGCAGCTCGTCGAGGGCGTGCGCAGCGTCGCCCGACGAGGCGTACAGACGCGCGCGGCCCTCGGTGGTCTCGTTCGCCCGCACGGTCACCGGGAGGCGTTCGGTCACCAGCGGGCCGAAGCGGCGCCCCCGCCAGACGGCCGCGACGAGGGCCGAGACCAGCAGCAGGACGATGGCGGGCGTGACCCACGGCGGGGTCAGCTCGGAGATCGTCGGAGGGGCGGTGCCGGGGTCGGCGTCGCCGGGCGACGGCACGTACCAGACGAGTCGTTCGCTCTGTCCGAGCACGCCCAGGGCGAGGGCGGCGTCACCGTCGCGGGGGAGCGCGGCGTTGGTCACGGTCGCGAGGCCGTCGATCGCGGTGACGGTGCGGTCGGCCTCGGCGACGGTGAGCAGGCCGTACCCGCCGTCGGTTGCGAAGCACCCCTGGACGCCGGTGCCGGGGACGAAGAGCGAACCGACGCGCGCGGTGCGCGCGTTCTGCGCCGCGGGCACGTCGCACGCGGCGGCGACGGCGATGTCGCCCGCGTACGAGCCGAGCGACGAGCCGGCCAGCAGAAGGTCGAGGGACCGGGTGCGGGGGTCGACGAGCACGACGTGACGGGCACGCTCCGCCAGAACGCGCAGGCCGTCGTCCGAGAGCATCGGCGCGTCGGGCAGGACGAGCGTCGCGCCCCCGCCGGCGAGGGCGCGTTCGGCGGCGCCGCGGTCGCGGGCGACCTCCACCCGCACGCCCTGTTGCTCGAGCAGCCGTACGACCGCCCGGGTACCGTCCGGGCCGGCGGATTCCGGGTCCAGGATGCCGCGCTGCGCGTAGCCGCCGTAGACGAAGGACCCGCCGATCAGAGAGACCAGCAGCAGACTCCCGACGAGGGCGATCCACCCCCCTGCGCTGCGGCGCCGGGAGCGCGCAGGCGCGGTCGCGAGCGCGGTCACGCGGGGGCCGCCGGCGTCGGTCGCGCCCGTACCGCCGCGTCGTCGAGGTCGGCGACGACCCGATAGCTGTCGGCGGTGCCCGGACGGCGCAGGTAGCGCACGTCGTCGAAGGTGTCGGCGGCGGTGTCGAGGCGGTCGGCCAGCGGGGGCAGAGCCGCGCTCGCGGCTCGCGCGAAGGCGCGCACGGTCGCCCCCGGGGGCGGGTCGACGAGGCCGCGCTCGGCGAGTCCGCGCGCGAACGCGCGGAAGCGCAGCACGATCGCGTCGTCCCAGGCGCCGCGGGCGGCCGCGGCGGCGGCCTCGGCGCGCAGCTCGTCGGCGGAGCGGGTGTCGTCGGCGTCGAAGAGGGAGTGCGCGGCCGGGGCCGCGCGCGGGACGAGGCGGGGGCGTCCCCAGATCAGGAGGGCGACCACCACGAGCGCGACGACGATCACGCCGAGCACCACGAAGGTCCACGGGCCCCAGCCTCCGGTGTCGGGGACGGTGAAGAGGTCACTGATGAACCGCGCGACGGCCTGCGAGACGCGGTCGACGAGCGTCGGCTCGGCGGCTCGATAGGCCGGGTCGGAGAGCTCCTGCTCGGCCCACTGGCGCGCCTGGTCGGGGTCGGGCAGCAGGGGCAGGACGGCGCCGATCCGTGGAGCGGGAACGCTCACGCGTCGCCGTTCGATCCGGGGGGCGCCCACGAGTCGGGCGCGGCGGCGGAGGAGGACCCGGGGGCGGGCGGGAGGTCGACCGGCGGGTCCGACGGCGGAGCCGGTGACGCGACGGGCGGCGCGGACGGCGCGGACGGCGGTGTCGCGTACCCCGGCTGTGCTCCGTACCCGGGCTGTGACGCGACGGGCGGCGCGGACGGCTGCGTCGCGTACCCGGGCGGTGTTCCGTACCCCGGTGCCGCGTACCCGGCGTACGCGGGCGGTGCCCCCACCGCGATCGGCGCCGGTCGCGTCACCACGCGCCCCACTCCCACCAGGTATGGATCCGCCAGCTCGTCCGCTCCCGCGTCGCGGGCCTCGACGTAGCTCTGCAGATCGTGGTCGAGGGCCTCGACGCGCATCCGGGCGTCGACGTAGACCAGCACGGCCGACGTCGACTGCACCACCAGGGCGATGCACTGCACGAGCAGGATGCCGAACTGTCCGACCACCTGCAGCACGATGGTGCCGACGATCGCGGCGACGGCGTCGTCTCCGGTGGGGGCGAGGATGCCCGGGACGATCCCGGCGACGAGGCTGAGCGGGATCGAGATGATCTGCGCGACGATGCTGAAGCCGACGGAGATGACCACGATCACTCCGAGCGTCGACCAGAAGCGTCCACGGGTGAGGGCCCACGATCGCCCGATCGCGCGGACGATGCCCGCCCGTTCCAGGATGATCGCCGAGGGCACGAGGAAGAGCTTGGGGGCGAGCCAGAGGTACAGGGGGATCAGCGCGAGGATCGCGAGGATGCCGACCAGGACGGCGACCCAGCCGAGAGCGAAGGCGACCAGGGCGACGATGCCCGCGAGCAGGCCCACCACCAGGACCGTCACCGCGAGGACGAGGGCGCTGTAGCCGATCAGCCGCCAGAAGACGGGCTTCACGCGCGCCCAGGTCGCGCGGAGCGTGGGCTTCTCGGCGACGACCGCGTGGGCGACCTCGGCCACCACGACACCTTGTACGACGACGCCCAGCGCGCCGCTCGCCAGGCCCAGGACCAGCGCCGTCGCGGCGGTGATCACGATGGAGCCGGTCAGGATCGCGTCGAAGTCGTCGCTGCCGGGCGTGACGGTGTCGAGGCGCGAGAAGCTCGCCAGGGCGACCCCGGCGATCGCGGCGGTGAGCACGACCGAGGCGACGGCCTGCACGATCAGCGCGAAGCCGAGGAGCACCCGGGGGTTCTGCCGCAGCGCGACGAACGAGCGACCGAGGATCGTCCCGAAGCCGTAGGGGTGCAGGGGCACGATTCCCGGGCGGGATGCCGGGGTCCAGGCCGGATACGCGTTCACGGTGCCGCCTCCTCGTCCACGTGGGGGTGTCCTCATCGTGTCACACACCCCCGACACGCTCGCCCCGCTCGCAGGCACGTCGACTACTCTCGTTGGGACGCGCCCCCGCCCGGGGCGTGGCCCGTTTTCCCGAGCGGGTTCGAGACGGAAGACGTACACCCGAATGACTTCACGGATCCTGGTTGTCGACGACGACACCGCTCTGGCCGAGATGATCGGCATCGTGCTGCGCACCGAGGGATTCGACACCGTGTTCTGCGCGGACGGAGCGCAGGCGGTCGAGGCGTGGCGCGCCGAGCGCCCCGACCTGATCCTGCTCGACCTCATGCTCCCCGGCGTGGACGGCATCGAGATCTGCACGCGCGTGCGGGCGGAGTCCGGCATCCCGATCATCATGCTGACCGCGCGCACCGACACCGCCGACGTGGTCAAGGGGCTCGAGTCCGGAGCGGACGACTACATCGTCAAGCCCTTCAACCCCAAAGAGCTGGTCGCCCGTATCCGCACCCGCCTGCGTCCCGCCCAGGCTCCGGCCGATGAGACCCTGCGCATCGGCGACCTCGTCGTGGACGTCGCCGCGCACGAGGTGCGTCGCGGGGAGGCGCCGATCGCCCTGACCCCGCTGGAGTTCGAACTGCTCGTGGCGCTCGCCGAGAAGCCGCAGCAGGTGTTCTCGCGCGAGATGCTGCTAGAGCAGGTCTGGGGTTACCACTACAAGGCCGACACGCGTCTGGTCAACGTGCACGTGCAGCGCCTGCGCGCCAAGATCGAGGCCGACCCCGACAACCCGCGGATCGTCACCACCGTGCGCGGCGTGGGCTATCGCGCCGGCGCGGTGGCCTGAGCACCCCATGACGGGCGTGGTGCGGACCCTCCCTCCGCCCCGGCGCGGCATCCGGGACTGGCGCGCCGTCCGCGATCGCCTCGCGACGCTGTGGCGGCGTTCGCTGCGCTTCCGCACCATCGTCATCACGGTCACGCTGACGGCCGTGACGATCCTCGTGACGTGCGTGGCGATGGCCCTCGTCATCCAGAACGAACTGTTCACCGCCCGCAAGGACCAGGTGCTCCTCGAGGCGCAGCGCGCCACGGCCGCGGCGCAGGCCACCCTGGACGCGGCGGTCGACTCCACCGATCCCGCGGCCGCGCAGACGCTCATGAACGGCATCGCGACACGTCTGTCGCAGCAGTCCTCGAGCGATCTGATCGCGCTGTACCGCATCGGTCCGCCCTCTCCTCTCGCACCGCAGCCCTTCATCTCGCCCGCGTTCCAGTCGCGCCTGGTGACCGAGGCCCTGCGGACGCAGGTGCAGTCCAGCGCCGACCTGCAGTGGTGGCAGTCGGTCGCCCTGCCGGCCGACAGCGGGCGGGACGTGCCCGGCATCCTCGTGGGGCATCAGCTGCGCTTCCCCGCCGAGGACGGGGTCGACTACTACGAGCTGTACATGGGGTACGACCTGACCAGCGCGTCGCAGACGCTCGCGTTCGTGCAGGTGCTGCTGTGGGTGGTCGGGCTGGTGCTGGTCGTGCTCATCGGGGCGATCGCCTGGTTCGTGCTGCGTTCGGTGACGACCCCCATCGCGGATGCCGCCGAGACCAGCGCCAAGCTCGCGGCGGGCGATCTGGGCGTGCGCCTGCCCGTGCGCGGCGAGGACGAGCTGGCCACCCTGAACCGCTCGTTCAACGCGATGGCCGACAGCATCGAGTCGCAGATCAAGGAGCTCGCCGACCTCTCCCTCGTGCAGCAGCGCTTCGTGTCCGACGTCTCGCACGAGCTGCGGACGCCCCTGACGACGATCCGTCTGGCCGCCGACATGATCAACGATCAGCGCGAGGAGTTCGATCCCGCCACGGGCCGCGCGGCCGAGCTGCTGCACGCGCAGGTGCAGCGCTTCGAGGTGCTGCTGACCGATCTGCTCGAGATCAGCCGCTACGACGCCGGCTCCGTGCAGCTGGAGCTCGAGGCCACCAGCCTCGCGCACCTGGCCGAAGACGTCATCCTGTCGATGGAGCAGCTGGCCGAGGGCCACGGCTCCGACGTCCGGCTGGTCGCACCGGGCGGGTACACCCCGGTCGAAATGGACGCCCGCCGCGTGCGCCGCATCGTGCGCAACCTGCTCGGCAATGCGATCGAGCACGGAGAAGGGCGGCCCATCGTGGTGTCGGTCGACAGCGACCGGGATGCCGTGGCCCTCGGCGTCCGCGATTTCGGACTCGGCATGCGGCCCGACGACGTCGAGCGCGTGTTCGACCGCTTCTGGCGCGCCGACCCCTCGCGCGTGCGCACGATCGGCGGCACCGGTCTCGGTCTGTCCATCGCCCTCGGCGACGCGCGCCTGCACGGCGGCACTCTGGCCGTGTGGTCCGAGCCCGGGCGAGGGTCCAACTTCGTCCTGACCCTTCCGCGCGACGGGCGGCCGGTGAGCAGTTCGCCGTTGCCCCTCGTGCCCGACGACGAGCAGGGCGGCGCCCTGGAGGCGTTCGGCCTCACCCAGCCGATCGCCACCCGACCCGGCATCCGGAGGACGTCATGAGACGCGCGCTCGCCCTCGTCAGCCTGGCGCTCGTGCTCGTGCTCACCGCGTGCACGGGCCTGCCCACCTCGGGATACGTCAATCCCGGGCGGGGGCCGCAGACCGACGACACCCAGGCCTTCGCCTTCGTTCCCGACGGCCCGCAGGACGACGCGTCGCCGACCGACATCGTCGAAGGGTTCCTGCGCGCGGGTTCCGGCCCCGCCGACGACTGGGCCACGGCCAAGATGTTCCTCGCGCCGGGCACGTCGTGGGATCCCCGCGCCCGCGTCACGATCGACCGCCTCTCGGACCGCCGGGCGGCGGCGACCTCCGAGGGGACGGGCGTCACGGTGGCGTTGACCACGGTGGCCGGCGTGGATGCCGCCGGCGCCTACGCCCCGTCCGCCTCCGGGGTGAGCGAGACGCTGGATTTCACCCTCGCCCGGGTCGACGAGCAGTGGCGCATCACCTCCGCGCCGGACGGCGTGGTGCTGTACGAGGAGGTGTTCCCGACCGTCTACCAGTCGGCATCCATCGCGTACTTCGATCCGACGTGGAGTTTCATCGTCCCGGACGTGCGGTGGTTCCCGCGGCCGCTGGTGGCCAGCCGCGTGGCGACCGCCCTCGTCGACGGTCAGCCGAGCGCCTGGCTGTCGGGTGCGGTGCGGTCGGCCTTCCCCGACGAGCTCTCGCTCGTGGGACGCTCGGTCACGCTCTCGCAGGGCGGGGTCGCGCAGGTGCAGCTTCCGCAGGCGGCGCTGAGCCTGGACCGCACGACGCTGGACCGCATGCAGACCCAGCTCGTGCGCAGCCTCGTCACCGCGGGGATCAGCGACGTGCAGATGACCGTGGACGGAACGCCCGTCACCGCGTCCGAGGTGCCCGTGCGCGTGACCCGGGTCGACCCCGCGCCGGCGGTGCTCACCGCGCTGGGCGTCTTCGGTTCGCTCTCGGGCGACGCCGTCGAACCGATCACGGGGCTGTCGGACGCCGTGGAGTCCCTCGTGCCCGCGTCGGTGGAGCTCGAGGCCGACCGCAGCCTCGCGGCGGTGCGGTCGCAAGACGGCACCGTCGCCAGCGCGCTCGCCGACGGGCGCACGTTCCTGCTGGACGATCGCCCCGGCCTCATCACCCCCTCGATCGACGGCGAAGGCGAGGTCTGGAGCGTGCCGGCGGCCTCGCCCACGCAGGTGCGCGCGATCACCCCCGAGGGCGTGCCCCGCGACGTCGGCAACGCCTGGCCCGACGCGTCCGAGATCACCGCGATGCAGGTCTCGCGCGACGGCACGCGTGTGGCGGCGATCGTCACCGTCTCGGGCACGCGCGAGGTGTGGTTGGCCGGCATCGTGCGCGACAGCGGCACGGTGGAGCTCGGTGCGCCCCACGTCCTGTCGTTCTCGCAGCAGGGCGCCTTCGACCTCGCGTGGCTCGACGACACCACGGTGGGCGTGCTGGCCACCGTCGAGGGGTCGACGCGCCTGCGCGAGTTGAACGTGGGCGGGCGCGGGACCGAGGCGGCGGCCCCCGACGGTGCGCGCACCCTGGCGGCCGGGAGCACGAGCGTGCGCGTCCTCGACGACCAGGGTCGGCTGTACAGCCGACGCGGCAGCTCGTGGACGCTCGTGGCATCCGGGATCCGCGTGCTCGCCGCGCAGCAGGGCACGACCTCCTGAGGTTCCTCCCCCGTGGAGCGGGCGGCCCCGTTCTCCCCGGCGGGGCGTTCCGCGCCGAGATCGACCCGCTCGCCGGCGGCAGGGTGATCGCATGCGGTGGCTCCTTGATTCCCTGTCCGACGCGCTGACGTTCTGGTTGCCCCTGTCGTGCGCGGGGTGCGGGTCGGCGGACGTGTCGTTGTGCGAGGGATGCCGCGCCGCCCTGGCCGCGGACGTCCGGCGCCACGCGATCGGCCGGGGAACGATGGTCACCGCCGCCCTCGCCTTCGACGGTGTCGCGGCCCGGACCATCCGGGCGCTGAAAGAAGAGGGGCGCACCGCGGTGGCGCGAGACCTGGGCCCCGCTCTCGCCGCAGCGATCGCCGTCGCCGTCCACCGGGCCGGCCACGGCGGGCCGGTGCGGATCGTGACGGTGCCCTCGACGCGTTCCGCCTTCCGGCGGCGGGGCTACCGACCGGTCGACTTGCTCGTGCGCGCGAGCGGGTTGCGGCCGGAACGCGTGCTCCGCCTGGCCCGGACGCCGCGCGACCAGCGGGGGCTCGGCCGGGCGGAGCGTCGCGCGAACGTCGACGGGACCCTCGTCTCGCGCCCCCTCGCGGGCGGGGTCGTGGTGGTGGTCGACGACGTGGTGACCACGGGCGCCACTCTGGGCGAGGCCGATCGGGCGCTGCGCGCCGCCGGAGCCGACCACGTCGTCGCCGTGGCGCTCGCGTACACGCCGCGGAACCGTGGATACGGTGGAGAACCGCAGGAGAATCCGAGGTGATCCGCACGTGACACGGCGGTGACCGGCCACTAGCGTAGGGATGACTGAAGGCGACGGACGTTCCGCCCTTAGACCGGGCGGAACCCGGAACAAGGAGGTCACGGATGGACACCAACATCGTCGGCGTGGGAGTCGGTATCACCGATCGTTTCCGCTCGGTGGTCGAAGAGAAGGTCAGCCGCATCGAGCACCTGGCGCCCCGAGCCCACACGCTCGAGGTCAAGGTGACGCATCGCTCCTATCGCAACGGTCGTATGGAGGACGACACGGTCGAGCTCACGCTCGACGGCAAGGGCCCGGTCGTGCGCGCCGAAGCCACGGACGCCGACAAGTTCGCGGCCCTCGACCTCGCCGTCGACAAGATCTCCGAGCAGGTGCGCCGCGCGAAGGACAAGCGCGTCGACCTGCGCAATCATCCCCGCGGCGCGAAGTTCGAGAAGAACACGGGCGAGCTGTCCGGGATCGACGTCGAACCCGCCTCGGTCGAGGTGCTGCGCGCGGTCGCGACGGGCGAGGTGCCCATCCAGAGCGCCGAGGCCGAAGAAGCGGACTACTCCCCGGTCGTCATCCGTCAGAAGCAGTTCGGAGCCGAGTGGATGACGGTCGAAGACGCCGTCGACCGCATGGAGCTGGTCGGACACGACTTCTTCCTGTTCATCGATGCCCGCAGCGATCAGCCGAGCGTGGTGTACCGCCGCAAGGGCTGGGACTACGGCGTGATCGCGCTCGCGACGCAGGCGCCGCCCGCGGCCCAGGTCGCTTCCTGACCCACCGCACGCACGACGCCCCCGGCCGCGGCCGGGGGCGTCGCTCGTGTCCGACGGGGCTCAGCCGTCGAAGATGTCACCGAGCAGCGAGCCGATGACCAGGCCGCCCAGCATTCCGCCCACCATGTTGCCGCCGCCCATGCCGCCGCCGCGGCCGTACCGGCCGCCGCGTCCGTAGCCGTCGCCGCCACCGCCCCAGTCGTTGGGACGGGACTGCTCGATGTCGCGCTGGGCGATCTGCAGGGCCTCGGATGCCAGCGACCCGGCGCGTCGGGCGGTGGCGAGGGCCGTCTCGCGCTCCTCCTCGGCTATCGGGCCGAGGGGCAGACCGGCGCGCAGACGCTCGGCCTCGACGAAACGCGTGCGCGCGTCGGCGCCGATCCACCCGCGATGTCCGGTGATGAGCCCGCGCGCCACGGCGAGTTGACGGTCGGCATCGTCGATCGCGTGCTCGACCTGCTCCTGAGAGGGCACGGGTCGCGCGGCGCGTTCCCGCGCGACATCGAGATCGGCGTTGGCCTGACGCAGCGACGACAGGGCATCGAAGGGGTCGGTGCGCGCCCCCGATGCGGGCAGCGCCGTCAGCGCCTGCTGCAGAGCCGCCATCGCCTGGACGACCGCGGGGGTCTGCGCGCCACGGCGGGCCTCGATCAAATCGTTGCGCGAATCGTCGACGACGGCGGCGAGGGTGGATTCGGCGCGCAGCGCTTCGATCTCGAAGGTGTCGACGGCATCCAGCAGCGATTCCGCGCGCCGTACGGACTCGGTCGCCGCCTCGAGGGCGACCGACGCCTGCTCGCGCTGCCCGGCGTCGCGGCGCCGCTCCGACACCGAGGCGGTGTGCACCGCGAAGTCCAGCAACTGCTCGATCTCGTCGGGGTTGCCGCCGATCTGAGCGAGCGCGGAGTCGCTGTAGCGGCGCGACAGTCGGTCGACCACGTCGCGGGCGTGGGGGATGCGCTCGGCCAGTCGCTCGCGGTCGGCGCGGACCCGGGCGAGGGTCTCGGGGGCACGGCGCACCGCGTCGATCTTGGGCTGCAGCACCTGCGTCCGCTCCTCGAGCAGGTCCTCGGCCCATTCCGAGAGCTGGACGATGCGGGCATTGCGCGTGCGCAGCTCGTCTTTGGTGTCGGGGATCTCGTCGTGGTTCAACTGGTGCAGCTGGAACGCTTCGGCGAGGTGGGTGCGGACGGAGTCCAGAGCGGCGGCGAGGTCCTCGGTGGCCTTGTCGCCGAGCTCGGCGCGCGCGAAGTCGAGTTCGTCCGAGGTGAGTCGGACACGCTCGTCGGCGGCGACGATCGCCAACTCCGCCCGGCGTGCCAGATCGGCATCCGCCGCGTCCTGCTCTTCGCGCTTCCTCTTGCCCCAGAAACCGGCCATGGCTCGATCCTAGGCGGCGCATTCGCGGGCGTCGCCGTGTGTTCGCTGCGGGCGCGCGTCCGTGCTTTCGGATTGCGGCCGCCTCGCAGGTCACGAACGGGTAACACGGATAACATGAGCGTGCATGCCTGTTCGCAGGCCGGCGCCCGTGCGGGCGTCGCACCCGACAGATGGAGATTCTTCGTGGCAAATCCGCTCGAGAAACTGCTGCGCGCCGGCGAAGGCCGCGTCCTGCGCCGCCTGCAGGGCGTGGTCAAGGCGACCGGGGCGCTCGAAGAGGACTACGAGCAGCTCACCGACGACGAACTGCGCAACGAGACCATCGAGCTGCGCGCCCGCTACGAGGCCGGCGAGACGCTCGACCAGCTCATGCCCGAGGCCTTCGCCGCCGTCCGCGAGGCGGCGAAGCGGACGCTCGGTCAACGCCCCTACGACGTGCAGGTCATGGGCGGTGCGGCCCTTCACCTCGGCAACATCGCCGAGATGAAGACGGGTGAGGGCAAGACCCTGACCGCGGCCCTGCCGGCCTACCTCAACGCGATCGCCGGCAAGGGCGTGCACGTCATCACGGTGAATGACTTCCTCGCGAGCTACCAGTCCGAGCTCATGGGCCGCGTCTACCGCGCCCTGGGGATGACGTGCGGCACCGTGGTGTCGGGCCAGACGCCCGAGGTGCGCCGCGAGCAGTACGAGGCCGACATCAGCTACGGCACGAACAACGAGTTCGGCTTCGACTACCTGCGCGACAACATGGCGTGGCGCAAAGAGGACCTCGTGCAGCGCGGTCACTTCTTCGCGATCGTCGACGAGGTCGACTCGATCCTCATCGACGAGGCGCGCACCCCGCTGATCATCTCGGGTCCGGCATCCGGTGAGGCCAATCGCTGGTTCGCGGAGTTCGCCAAGCTCGCCCGCACCCTCGAGGCCGGCGTCGACTACGAGGTCGACGAGAAGAAGCGCACGATCGGCGTCCTCGAGCCCGGTATCGAGAAGGTCGAGGACTACCTCGGCATCGACAACCTGTACGAGTCGGCCAACACCCCGCTCATCTCGTTCCTGAACAACTCGATCAAGGCGATCGCGCTGTTCAAGCGCGACACCGACTACGTCGTCATGAACGACGAGGTGATGATCGTCGACGAGCACACCGGTCGCATCCTGGTCGGCCGCCGGTACAACGAGGGCATCCACCAGGCGATCGAGGCGAAAGAGAACGTGCCGGTCAAGGCCGAGAACCAGACCCTGGCGACCGTCACGCTGCAGAACTACTTCCGCCTGTACGACAAGCTCTCGGGCATGACCGGTACCGCCGAGACCGAGGCCGCCGAGTTCATGTCGACCTACAAGCTCGGCGTGGTGCCCATCCCCACGAACAAGCCGATGATCCGCAAGGACCAGTCCGATCTCGTCTACAAGAACGAGACCGCGAAGTTCGCGCAGGTCGTCGAAGACATCGTCGAGCGCCACGAGAAGGGTCAGCCGGTCCTCGTCGGCACCACGAGCGTGGAGAAGAGCGAGTACCTCTCGCGCCTGCTGGCGAAGAAGGGCGTGCGCCACGAGGTGCTCAACGCCAAGAACCACGCGCGCGAGGCCGAGATCGTCGCCCGCGCGGGTCGCCTGGGAGCGGTGACCGTCGCCACCAACATGGCCGGTCGCGGAACCGACATCATGCTCGGCGGAAACGCCGAGTTCCTCGCCGTGCAAGAGATGAAGGCGAAGAACCTCGACCCGGTCGAGACGCCCGACGCCTACGAAGAGGAGTGGGACGGCGTCTACAAGGCGATGCGCGACACGGTGGCCGAAGAGGCCGCGAAGGTCACCGAGGCGGGCGGTCTGTACGTGCTCGGCACCGAGCGTCACGAGTCCCGCCGCATCGACAACCAGCTGCGCGGTCGATCCGGTCGCCAGGGCGACCCGGGCGAGAGCCGCTTCTACCTGTCGCTCACCGACGACCTGATGCGTCTGTTCCAGTCCGGTGCGGCCGAGGCGATCCTGGCTCGCACGAACTTCCCCGACGACGTCGCGATCGAGTCCGGTCTGGTCTCGCGTGCGATCAAGAGCGCGCAGTCGCAGGTCGAGGCCCGCAACGCCGAGATGCGCAAGAACGTCCTCAAGTACGACGACGTGTTGAACCGCCAGCGCGAGGCGATCTACGCCGACCGTCGTCACATGCTCCAGGGCGACGACATCGCCGACCGCGTGCAGCACTTCATCGAGGACGCGATCACCGCCGTCATCGACGATCACACCGGGTCGGGTCACACCGAGTCGTGGGACTTCGACGCCCTGTGGACCGAGCTGAAGACGCTGTACCCGGTGAGCGTGACGATCGACGAGGTCGTCGCCGAGGCCGGCGGCAACAAGGGTCGCATCACGCCCGAGGGACTCAAGCGCGAGATCATCTCGGACGCCCGCATCGCCTACGAGAACCGCGAGAAGAGCCTCGGCGAGCAGGCGCTGCGCGAGCTCGAGCGCCGCGTCGTGCTGCAGGTGCTGGACCGCCGCTGGCGCGAGCACCTGTACGAGATGGACTATCTCAAGGACGGCATCGGCCTGCGCGCCATGGCCCAGCGCGACCCGCTCATCGAGTACCAGCGCGAGGGGTACCAGATGTTCCAGTCGATGATGGGCCAGATCAAAGAGGAGTCCGTCGGCTTCCTCTACAACCTCGAGGTCGAGGTGCGCAGCGTCGAGGGAGAGCCCGCGGCGCAGGTCGAGGCGAAGGGCCTCGCCCCGACCCCCGTCGAGACGCAGCGCCTGGAGTACTCCGCCGCGAACGACGCGGGCGAGGTCGAGGTGCGCAACGATCGAGGACAGGTGCAGCAGGCGGCGACCAACCGCGTCCGCCAGGCGCAGCCCGCCGCGGCCGAGCCCGCCGCGGCCCGTGGGGCGTTCGGTCAGCGCACCGGTGTGGCCGAGCAGCCCGAGGCGTCCAACCGCGCCGACCGGCGCGCGGCGAAGAAGAAGTAACGCCCGCAGAGGCCGGATGCCGTGTCCCTCGCCGGGGCACGGCATCCGTCGTCTTCGCCCGGGGCCCGCGGCGCCGTCGGTCGAGGATCGGCCGCAACGCACGGTGCCGTCGTGCGGACACTGGGCGGGAGCGCGGCGCCGTCGGTCGAGGATCGGCCGCAACGCACGGTGCCGTCGTGCGGACGTCGGACGGGAGCGCGGTGCCGTCGCGCGGACGCCGGACGCGACGCGCCGGACCGAGGTCGCCCGGAGACGGCATGTCGGCGGTGCCGTCCGCGCAACGGCGGTGCCGGCGGGCGGGAACGAGCGGTCCACCGGGTGTCGATTGGCCGCTGCGGCCCGGGGATATCCTGAACCGATGAGCCCGCTGCGCCCCCTCGACCAGTCATCCAAGCTGAAGGACGTCCTGTACGAGATCCGCGGGGAGGCCCTCGTCGAGGCCGATCGTCTGGAGGCCGAGGGGCACGCGATCCTCAAGCTGAACACCGGCAATCCGGCGATCTTCGGCTTCGAGGCGCCGCACCAGATCGTGCGCGACATGATCGCGTCGGTGCCGAACGCCCACGGGTACAGCGACAGCCGCGGCATCCTGTCGGCCCGCCGTGCCGTGGTCTCGCGCTACGAGCAGGAACCCGGCTTCCCCCACCTCGACCCCGACCACGTGTTCCTCGGCAACGGGGTCTCCGAGCTCATCACGATGACGATGCAGGCTCTGCTCGACGAGGGCGACGAGGTGCTCATCCCCGCCCCGGACTATCCGCTCTGGACGGCCATGACGAGCCTCGGCGGCGGCACTCCCGTGCACTACGTGTGCGATGAGCAGCGGGAGTGGCAGCCCGACCTCGAGGACATCCGCTCGAAGATCACCCCGCGCACCAAGGCGATCGTCGTCATCAACCCCAACAACCCCACCGGCGCGGTGTACTCGCGAGAGGTGCTCGAGGGCATCGCCGCGATCGCACGCGAGCACTCGCTGCTCGTCCTCGCCGACGAGATCTACGACCGCATCCTCTTCGACGACGCGGTGCACATCCCCATGGCCACGGTGGCGCCCGACCTGCTGGTCCTGACCTTCAACGGCCTGTCCAAGACGTACCGCGTCGCCGGGTACCGCTCGGGGTGGCTGGCGATCACCGGCCCCAAAGAGCACGCGCGAGGATTCCTGCACGGCATCAACCTGCTGGCATCCACCCGTCTGTGCCCCAACGTGCCCGCGCAGTTCGCCGTGCAGGCGGCCCTGTCGGGGGTGCAGTCGATCGACGCGCTCATCGCGCCCACGGGTCGTCTGCACGAGCAGAGGGATGCCGCGTGGGAGGGCCTCGAGGCGATCCCGGGGGTCTCGTGCGTCAAACCGCGCGGGGCTCTGTACGCCTTTCCGCGCTTCGACCCCGAGGTGTACGAGATCCCGGATGACGCCAAGTTCGTCCGCGACTTCCTCGTCGCCGAGCACGTGCTGCTGGTGCAGGGGTCGGGCTTCAACTGGCCGGCGACCGACCACGTGCGCATCGTGACGCTGCCGGAGGCCCGCGTCATCAGCGACGCGATCGAGCGTCTCGGTAACTTCTTGGCGGCCTGGCGGCCGTGATCGGCGGGTCTCGGGGTCAGGGGGCGTCCGGAAGTTCTCGATAGGGATCGAGGGCGTCGGGAGAGAGCATCAGGACCACGGTGCCGACCGTGATCTGCGCGAACCGCTCTCCGACCTCGTCGGGTCGGATCTGCAAGAGCAGGCTCAGCTGCGTCACCGATTCGACGACGTTCTCGGGGATGGGGTCGATCTGCGTCGGGTTCATCGCGCGTCCCCCTTTCGAGGGTGGCGCGTCGGCCGACACCTCGGTCCGAGGCTCGAGGGTGCGGGTGAGCGGGCGGGGCGACGCCCCGCGGCCCGGCCCGATCGCCTCACGGTTCTGTCGTGAGGGGACCGGGCCGGGAGCGCGTCACAGGACTCCGAGCGAAGTCACGCGCCAGCGGCCGTCCAGCCCCTCGAGGCGGAGGGCGACCGCGCGGGTGCGGACACGGGTGGCGACCGTGACCGTCGCTTCGACGACGTGGTCGGCGGGCGACGACGCCCGCACGTTGCGGATGGCGTGCGTGGTGCGCAGCGCCGGCAGGCCGCGGGCGCTGCGCGCGCGGGCGGTCAGGCTCGCCCGCGCGGTGACGGCCGAGTAGACGTCGCCCGAGAGCCAACGTGCGAGCTGATCGACCTCGCGGACGCCGGCGAGAACCTCGAGCACCGCGTGGACGACCTGGACGGCGAAGGGTTCGGGAGGTGGCAGCTCGGAGACGGGTGTTCTCTGTCTGCCGAAGAAGTCGCTGTTCGCCGGCGTGGTTCGGGCGGCGGCGACGCGCTCGCGCGTCGGGGGGATGCGGGTGGTGGAGTCGGACATGGTTCCCTTCCGTCGGTGGGGTGGGACACGCGAGCGGGGGTGACGCCGACAGTAGGGCGAAGGGAGCACACATGTTTATATGTCCGCCGTGGGGCGCGCGTGAAACGGGCGATATGTCACCTGAAACCGGCTGTCCGTTCAGCCACGATCAGCATGCGAGTCACCGTGTCCCCCGTTCGGGGGGACCGGTGGCTTCGCCCGGAGTCGAAGGCACAGCATCGGCGTCCGGTCGTCGATCACCCCACGGTTCGCCTGTCGCCGTGCGCATGCGCGAGCGGACTCAGGGCCCTGTTCACCCGCGGACGGCGCACGACCCGCGATCACAAGGTTGCGAGGCAACGCGGCCCCCTAGGCTGGAGGCGTGTCGACACTCAGCGAACTCGTCTACGCCCAGGGCCGCTCCAGCGAGGCCGATGTCGAGTGGCTCCACCGCCTCGCCGGCGACGGTCAGCTGCTGGCCGACCTCGCCTTTGCCGACATCGTCATCTGGGTGCCCACGCAGGACGACTCCTTCGTGGCCGTCGCGCACACGCGCCCCGGGGGAGCGGCCACGCTGTTCTACCGCGACATCGTCGGCGACCGGGTGCGCCCGCAGTGGCGCACGCAGGTGCGCGAGGCCTTCCAGAGCGGCCGGATCGTGGACTCGGCATCCCCCGACTGGTTCGAAGAGACGCCCACGCGCGTGCGCGCGGTGCCGATCGTGCGCGAGCTGTCGCGCGAGGGGCACGCCGTCACGACGGTCGGCGTGCTGACCCGCCACACCAACCTGGGCGAGACGCGCACGCCGTCGCGCCAGCAGATCACCTTCAACGACTGCGCCGACGACCTGTTCGGCATGATCTCGTCGGCCGAGTTCCCCGACCTCTCGGCGCCGACTGCTCCGCGCCGCGGCGCCCCGCGCGCATCCGACGGTCTCATCCGCCTCGACGTCGACGGCATCACCACCTTCGCCAGCCCGAACGCCCTCTCGGCCTTCAACCGCATGGGCTTCGACGACGAGCTCGAGGGGGAGTCCCTCGCCGAGGTGACCGCCCGCATCCTGCCCGCCAAGCGGCAGGACGTCGACGAGTCCCTGCCGGTCGTCACCAGCGGGCGAGCGCCCTGGCGCGCCGACATGGAGGCGCGCGGGGTGCAGGTCTCGCTGCGGACCATCCCGCTGCGCGATCGCGGCACCCGCATCGGGGCGATCGTGCTCAGCCGCGACGTGACCGAGATCCGCCACCAGGAGCAGGAGCTCATCACCAAGGACGCCACGATCCGCGAGATCCATCATCGCGTCAAGAACAACCTGCAGACGGTCGCGTCGCTCCTGCGCATCCAGGCACGTCGTACCCACTCGGACGAGGCGCGCGATGCCCTCACCCAGGCGATGCGCCGCGTCTCGGCCATCGCCGTCGTGCACGACACCCTGTCCGAGGGACTGGCGCAGAACGTCGACTTCGACGACGTCTTCGCCCGCGTGCTCAAGCTCGTCGCCGAGGTCGCCGCCGCCCCCAACACCCGTGCGCGCACCCGCACGACCGGGCAGTTCGGAACGCTCCCGAGCCAGTTCGCGACCCCCCTCGCCCTCGCGCTCACCGAGCTCGTCACCAACGCCGTGGAGCACGGGCTCGCCGGTCAGGAGGGCGACGTCGAGATCGCCGCCGAGCGCTCCGGCGAGATGCTCGAGGTCAGCGTCCGCGATACCGGGGTGGGACTCCCCGAGGGGCAGGTCGGGCGCGGCCTGGGCACGCAGATCGTGCGCACCCTCATCCAGGGCGAGCTCGGGGGCACGATCGACTGGCACACGCTGATGGGAAGCGGCACCGAGGTCACGATCGAGATCCCGCTGCGCTACATCGGCAATCCCGCGTCCTGAGGCGCTGAGCACGGTGGCATCCGTGGCATCGTCCCGGATGCCGCGACCCGACGCCCGCATCGCGTTCCTGCGGCGCGCGACGGCGCCGGCCGCGGGCTCCGGGGGGCGTCAGGCGCGACTCGTGCGACGCACCCGCGCCCGAGACCCCCGCAACGCGATGACGCCCGCCCCGAAGGGCGGGCGTCTTCGCGGATACCGAGGTCAGGAGGCGCGGCGCGCGCGGGCGGCGCGGCGCTTGAGCGCTCGACGCTCGTCCTCGCTCAGGCCACCCCAGACGCCCGAGTCCTGGCCGGACTCGAGGGCGTACTGCAGGCAGACTTCGGTGACGGTGCAGCGAGCGCAGACCGACTTGGCCTTCTCGATCTGGTCGACCGCGGGGCCGGTGTTGCCCACGGGGAAGAACAGTTCGGGGTCGACGGTCAGGCAGGCTGCTTTGTCGCGCCAATCCATAGGGGTGCTCCTTGTAACAGAATTTTCGACGATTCGGCACCGGGATTCGGGTCCGGTACCCTGGTGGGAACGCGAGCGATTGCTCGCCCCACTTCGCTGTGGGAGCACACGGCTTGTTCCATGCTCCCATAGCGTTTCCGCCTGATCAAGAGGTAACCGGCAGGTTTCCGGATCGTAACGGCGCAGCCGCGCCCGTCGGGGAGGCCTTCCGATGTCCATTCGTCTGGCGGCCGCGGCATTCCTGGGCCTCGAGGCGCTCGGCATCCTGGCCCTCGCGGGATGGCAGACCGTGGCCCTCATCGGCGGCGACACCGACTCGGTCGTCAGCGCCGTAGCCCTCATCGTGCTCACCGTGATCGGTGCGGCCATCGTCGGCGCCTTCGCCGTCGCGACCGCACGCGACGTGTCCGCGGGACGATCGGGGGGCATCGTCACCCAGCTGCTCATCCTGTCGGTGGCGATCGGGGCCGTGACGGGGGAGTGGGCTTCGCCCGGTATCGCCGTCGTCATCGCCCTGCCCGCGGTCGTCGGGCTGGTGCTGCTCGTGCTCGCCGTGCGCGCCGCCGCTCCGCGTCGGGGCGACGGCCAGGACTGACGCGGAACGAGAAAACCCCGCCGACCGCGCGAGCGGGGCGGGGTCTTCGTCGCGAGACGGTCAGGCGGCCGCGAGGCCGAGGGTCTTGCGCAGACGGGCGACGTGGCCGGTGGCCTTGACGTTGTAGAGGGCTTCGACGATCCGGCCCTCTTCGTCGACCACGAAGGTCGAGCGCAGCACGCCCGTGATGGTCTTGCCGTAGTTCTGCTTCTCGCCCCAGGCGCCGTAGGTCTCGTGCACCGCGTGATCGGGGTCGCTCAGCAGGGGGAAGGTCAGGCCGTCGCTGTCGCGGAAGGCGCGGAGCTTCTCGGGGGTGTCGCGCGAGATGCCGAGCACCGTGTAGCCGGCACCCTGCAGCGAGGCGAGGCTGTCGCGGAAGTCGCACGCCTGCGTCGTGCACCCGGGCGTCTGCGCCGCGGGGTAGAAGTACAGGATCACGCGTCGGCCCCGGAAGTCGCTCAGCGAGACGGGGTGCTCGTCCTGGTCCATCAGGGTGAAGTCGGGTGCGGCGGTGCCGGGCTGAAGGTTCGTCACCCTTCCAGCCTAGAACGCTCGATGCCCTGGAACGTCGTGAGCATGCGTTGCAGCGAGTCCAGGCGCGCCGCCGCGCCCGGACCGAGTCGTCCCGACTCCACCGCCTCGACGATCGCGCAGTCGGGGGCGTCCGGCAGGTGCGTGCAGCCGCGCGGGCACTCCTCGGCCACGGCGGCGAGGTCGGTGAACGCGCCCAGCACGTGCGCAGGATCGACGTGCCCGAGGCCGAACGACCGCACACCCGGGGTGTCGATGACCCATCCCGATCCGGCGGGTCCGCGGTAGCGGAGCGACACGGCGGACGACGAGGTGTGCCGACCGCGGCCGGTGACGGTGTTGACGTGCCCGGTCGCCCGCTCGGACCCGGTCAGGGCGTTGACCAACGTGGACTTTCCCACACCCGAGTGACCGACGAAGACGGTGGCGTGTCCCGCGAGGGCCTCGCCGATGGCCGCGAGCGGCATCTCACCCTGGGCGCTGGTGAAGACGCGCAGGTCGATCCCGTCGAAGTGCGCGAGGAACTCGGTCGGATCGGCCAGGTCGGTCTTGGTCACCACGAGCAGGGGACGGATGCCGGCATCCAGCGCCGCGACCAGGTACCTGTCGACCAGGCGCTCGCGCGGCTCGGGGTCGGCCGCGGCGACGACCACGAGCATCTGGTCGGCATTGGCGACGATCACCCGCTCGACCTGGTCGGTGTCGTCGGCGCTGCGGCGCAGGAGCGAGGTGCGCTCCTCGATGCCGACGATGCGCCCGAGACTGCCCTCGTCACCCGAGAGGTCGCCGACCACGCGCGCCCGATCGCCGTTGACGATCGGCTGCTTGCGCAGCTCGCGCGCGCGGGTGGCCAGCACCCGGCGCTCGTCCGGCCCGTCCTCGTCGACGAGCACGGTGTAGCGGCCACGGTCGACGCCCAGCACGCGCGCGATCTGGGCATCGGCGTGCGCGGGGCGTCGCTTGGTGCGCGGACGGTTGGCCTTGGGGTTGGGCCGGACGCGGAACGAGGACTCGTCGTAGGCGAGGTCGTCGTCGTCGTCGTCGGAGTCGTCGAGCCAGCTCACGCGTCAGTCCGCGGCATCCATGTCCAGCATCGACCGCCACAGGGCGGCGAACTGGGGGAGCGTCTTGGCGGTCGTGCCGATGTCGTCGATCTGCACGCCGGGCACGCGCAGGCCGATCAACGCGCCGGTGGTGGCCAGGCGGTGGTCGTGGTGCGCCTTCCACTCGCCGCCGTGCAGGGGGCGGGGGACGATCCGGATGCCGTCGGAGAGCTCGTGCGCCTCGCCGCCGATCGAGCGGAGGTTTCCGACGAGGGCGGCGATGCGGTCGGTCTCGTGGCCGCGGATGTGGCCGATGCCGTGCAGGGTCGTGGGGCCGTCGGCGAAGGCGGCGAGTCCGAACAGCGTCGGGGCGAGCTCGCCCGCGGCCGACAGGTCGAGGTCGACACCGAGGATGCCGCCGTCGCCGGCGGAGACGGTCAGCGCACCGCCGCGACGGCTCACCCGTGCGCCCATCTCGGCGAGGATGTCGACGAGCAGGGCGCCGGGCTGCGTGCTGTGCAGCGGCCACCCCGCGACCGTGACGGATCCGCCGGCGACCATGGCCGCGGCCAGGAAGGGGGCGGCGTTGGAGAGGTCCGGCTCGATCGCGATGTCTTTCGCGCGCACCGGTCCGGCGGGCACGATCCACTCGCCCGCGGCGGGGCGTTCGACGTGGATCGCACGATGCGAGAGGGACTCGACGGTCATGTCGATGTGCGGGATGCTCGGCAGGCGCGAACCGACGTGACGCAGGTGCAGGCCGACGTCGAACCGGGCCGCGGCGAGCAGCAGTCCCGACACGAACTGGCTCGACTGGCTGGCGTCGATCTCGACCTCGCCCCCGCGGACGTGCCCGTGTCCGCGCACCGAGAACGGCAGGGCCCAGTGGCCGCCGTCGTCGATGTCGACGCCGACGTCGCGCAGCGCACGGATCATCGCGCCCATGGGGCGGTGCAGGGCGCTCTCGTGGGCGGTGACGTGCACGTCGCCCCGCGCGAGCCCGGCCAGGGGGGCCATGAACCGCATGACCGTGCCGGCCTGCCCGCAGTCGACCGTGGTGGAACCGGTGAACGTGGCCGGCGGGGTGACCTTGAGGTCGGGACCGAAGGGGGAGTCGGTGTCGACCTCGTCGATGCCCACGCCCAGCGCGCGCAGCGCATCGATCATGCGCGCCGAGTCGTCGGAGTGCAGGGGCGCATGAAGGATGCCGGGACCATCGGCGATCGCGGCGAGCACCAACTCGCGATTGGTCAGGGACTTCGAACCCGGCACCGTCAGGGTGGCATCCACCGCTCCGGCGGCGACGGGCGCGTCCCACGCGCCGCGGGGGGTGGCGGCGGAAGGGGAATACCCGAGCGGAGTCATCGGTTCCTAGCCTACTGAAAGGGGACGACACGTGACCGCACTTCTGGAGCGCGACCGCACCGCCGAAGCCACCCCGGTGGCCGTGGCGGGGCGCGACGTAGACTTGCGCCCGATGAACGACACCGCAGATGCGACGGAGCCCCGCGCACAGTTCGAAGAGCAGGCCCTGCCCTTCATGGATCAGCTCTACGCGGCGGCCATGCGCATGACGCGCAACCCCGCCGACGCGGCCGACCTCGTGCAGGAGACCTTCGTGAAGGCCTTCGGCTCCTGGGCCACCTTCACGCAGGGGACGAACCTGAAGGCCTGGCTCTACCGCATCCTGACGAACACGTACATCAACACGTACCGCAAGAAGCAGCGCGAGCCGTACCAGAGCGCGATCGACGACCTCGAGGACTGGCAGCTCGGCGGCGCCGAGTCCACGACCGCGTCGAGCGCCCGCTCGGCCGAGGCCGAAGCGATCGACCACATGCCGGCATCCGTCGTCAAGGACGCTCTGCAGTCGATCCCCGAGGATTTCCGGATGGCGGTGTACCTCGCCGACGTCGAGGGCTTCGCCTACCAGGAGATCGCCGACATCATGAAGACCCCCATCGGCACGGTCATGAGCCGTCTGCACCGCGGACGACGCCTTCTGCGTGACCTGCTGTCCGACTACGCGAAGGAGCGCGGCATCCACGCCGCGACGGGAGAGAAGAAATGAGCGACTGCGGCTGCGACAAGGCACGACGCGACCTCGAGGAGTACCTGCGCAACGAGGTCTGCAAGACCGAGGCGAAGGACATCCGCGAGCATCTGGAGAACTGCCCCGGATGCCAGGACGAGGCGCACGTGGCGCGGACCCTGACCGAGGTGGTCGCCCGGGCCTGCAAAGAGACCGCGCCCGAAGAGCTGCGCGACCAGGTGCTGTCGCGGTTGCGCGCGATCCAATCCACCCACTGACGTCCGCCGCCATCCGTAGGGTGGAGTCATGGCATCCCTCGACGCGCTGACGCTGCCCCTCGACGACATCTCCACGGCGGATCTCGCCGCCACCGGGCTCGAGTACGCACGGGTGGATGCCGACGGACCCGGCTTCCGGCCCTTCCAGCGGGCCGTGGCGCGGGGGTTCTTGGGCGGGGAGTCCACCGATGACGAGGCGGAGAACGCCCGCCTGTCGCTGCGCGACCGCCGCCTGACGGGCGTGTTCGACCGCTCTGCCCTCGAACCCGACGTCCCGGTCGGCACGATCGACTCGTGGGTGGCGCCGATGACCACCTCGCCCGGTCGCCGGCTCGACCTGTGGTCGATCAGCGCCGTCACCGTCGCGCCCACGCATCGCCGTCGTGGGATCGCGCGGGCCATGCTGGGCGGAGAACTGCGCACGGCCGCCGCGGCGGGCTACGCGGTGGCCGGCCTGACCGTCACCGAGGCGACGATCTACGGCCGGTGGGGCTTCTCGCCAGCGACCTGGGCGTCGGACGTCGTCATCGACACGCGTCGGGCCGGGTGGGCGGGGCCGACCGCGCCCGGCCGGCTCGACTTCGTCCCGCGCGCGGATCTCGCCGAGCGCATCGCGGCGGTGCACGAGCGCATCCGGGTCCAGCGCCCCGGGTCCGTGCCCGGGTGGGACGGCCGGTGGCGGGGACTGGCCGGGGCCGCTCCGGGCGACAAAGAGGCCGAGAAGGTGCGCGCCGTCGTCTATCGCGACACCGCGGGCGCGGAGCGCGGCATTCTGGTCTACACCCTCACCGAGGCGGAGTCCTTCACCGCGCACGAGCTGAACGTGCGCGCGCTCTTCGCCGACGGCGGCGAGGCGGCGGCGGCCCTCTGGCGTTTCGCGATCGAGCACGACCTCGTCGCCCAGGTCAAGGCGTGGCTGCAGCCGCCGGTCCCGCCGGTGCAGTGGATGGTCGCGGACCGACGCGCCGTGACGGCGACCCTGACGGACCATCAGTGGCTGCGCATCCTCGACGTCGAGGGGGCGTTCTCGGCGCGCCGGTACAGCGCGCCCCTCGACGTGATGCTGCGGGTGAGCGACCCCCTCGGATTCGCCGAGGGTGACTGGCACATGCGCGTGGACGATGACGGCGAGGCACGGGTCGAGCGCGCGGACGACTCGTCGGCCGCGGTCGTCTCGTGCGCGGTGAACGCCCTCGGTTCGCTCCTGCTCGGAGGCGTGCGGGCGAGCGAGCTCGCCGAGGCGGGGATGCTGGACGGGCCCGCCGATGTCGTCGCCGCGATCGACCGCTCCTTCGCGCCGGCTATGACTCCCCTGCTCGACATCTGGTACTGATACCACCGGCGGTGCATTGCTCGTAGGCTGACGCCGATGTCCGAAACAGCCCCGCCTCCGGCCGAAGAACGCACCCCCTCGCGGTGGGGCGCGGTGGCCGCGTTCGCGCGCCGCTACCTCGCACGAAACCCCGTCGCCGTGGTCACGGCGATCGTCGTACTCGCCGCGGCCGCCGCGACGGGATCGCTGTGGAACGACGAGGGCGCGCTCATCTGGGGTGCCGGCCCCCTGGCGACCTTCGCCAGCGGCCGCTGGTGGACGCTGGTGACCGCCCTGGTCGTCCCCGATTCGGCCGTCGACGCGGTGTTGTCGACGATGCTCGCCCTGACCGCGCTGGCCTGGGCCGAGCGGCTCCTGGGGTCGCGACGCACGGCCGTCGTGCTGGGCGCCGTCGGTTTCTCGGGGCTGCTGCTGGGCATCGGCTTCCACGCCGCCGCCTGGACGTTGACCGACCTGCGACCGGTGGTGGCGGCCGAGGTGCCCGTCCTCGACCCGACGACGCCCATCGCCGGCGCCGTCATGGCCGCGTCGGCTCTGGCGCCCACCCTGTGGCGGCGCCGGGTGCGGCTGGTGGGCTTCGCCTTCTTGGCGCTGTTCGCCCTCTACGCCGGTGACGCCGACTCCTGGTACCGCGTGACCGCGGCGGTCATCGGTCTGCTGGTCGGCGCCGTGACCGCTCGGGGGCGCGAGCGCCGCTCCTGGCACCGCAGCTCTGCCCGAGAGACCCGCACCCTGCTGGCACTGCTCGTGGCCGTCGTCGGCACGGGCCCGATCGTCGCCCTGATCAGTGGCGGCGGCCGCGGGCCGCTGTCGCTCGTCGTCGAGGCGTACACGCAGTACGACGACGAACTGCTCGCGCAGTGCGGGACGGTCGCGGCATCCGTGTGCGACGAGCAGGTCGCGCTGCTCATGACCCGCGGCGCCGGTCCCGCGCTGCTGGCGATCGTGCCGCTCGTGCTCCTGCTCGTCGCGGCCTGGGGGCTTCGTCAGGGCCGCCGTGCGGCCTGGGTCGTCGCCGTGTTCGTCCTCGTCGCCTCGGCGGTCCTGCCGATCTTGTCCGTGTGGGACGGTCACCTGCGCATCGACCCCTGGGTCGACGGCAGCGGCGCCGAGTACGTGCTGTGGGCGGTCGCCTCGATCGTCATCCCCCTCGTCCTGGCCGCCGCTCTGGTGGTGGCACGCGGTCGCTTCACGGTGCGCGCCACGGCGCGGGCGGCTCGCACCGTGGCCGTCGTGGTGGGCGCCGCCTTCGTCGCGTGCGCGACGACACTGTTCGTCGTGGAGTCGATCGGTCGACGCGCCTTCGACCGCGAGGTGTCGGCGGCCGATCTGGCCGGTCTGACGCTGCGACGGTTCCTTCCCCCGGCCTTCACCCACCCGGGCGGTTCCCCCGCCTTCCCGCACAGCGGACCCGCGCTCTTCGCCTACCAGTGGATCGGCGTGCTGTTCTGGGCGATCGTGGTGGCGGCGATCCTCTGGCTGTTCCGGCGCATCCAGCGGCCCGACGTCGATGGCGACGGGCTGTACCGCGAGCTGTTGCGACGGGGGAGCGACACCCTCGGATTCCTCGGCACATGGGAGGGCAACCGCCACTGGTACTCCGCCGACCGCACCTGCGCGGTGGCCTACCGGCTGGTCGGCGACGTCGCCCTCGCGGTCGCCGACCCCCTCGCTCCGTCGGGCCGTCGACCGGAGGCGCTGCGCGCGTTCACCGACTTCTGCGTCGAGCACGGTTGGATCCCCGCGTTCTACAGCGTCCACGCGGACACCCTCGCCGACCTGGTCGACCTGGGGTGGCGCAGCGTCCCCGTCGGCGTCGAGACCGTGATGGACCTGCCGGGTCTGACCTTCGCCGGCAAGTCCTGGCAGAAGGTGCGTCAGCCCCTCACCCGGGCCGAACGCGAGGGCTACACGGCGGTGTGGTCGCGGTGGAGCGAGCTCACCGTGTCGCAGGTGTCACAGGTCGTCGCGATCGACGAGGAATGGGTCGCCGACCGGGCGCTTCCCGAAATGGGGTTCACCCTGGGCTCCCTCGCCGAACTGCGCGACCGCGATGTGCGCCTGCTGCTGGCCGTCGGCCCCGACGACCGCATCGAGGCGGTGACCAGTTGGATGCCGAGCTGGACCGACGGCGAGGTCACCGGATGGACGCTGGACTTCATGCGTCGGCGGACGAACGGCCCCAACGGCATGATGGAGTTCCTCATCGCCAAGGCCGCCCTTCAGCTGCAGGAGGAGGGCGCGACGGTTCTCAGCCTGTCGGGCGCTCCGCTCGCGGACGATCCCGATGAGCCGGCCGACGGCGACCCCGCGCCCCTGCGCGCGCTGCTGCGCTGGCTGGCCGAGGTGCTCGAACCCGCTTACGGGTTCGCGTCGCTCTTCCGTTTCAAGGGCAAGTTCCGCCCGCGTTACCGCCCGCTCGCGCTGGCCTACCGCGACCCGCTGCAGCTGCCCGGCATCGGCGCCGCGGTCGGCCGCGCATACCTGCCCGATGCCTCTCGCCGCGAGATGGTCGCGCTGGCGCGCACGGCGTGGGAGGGGCGTCGATGAACAAGTTCGTGCTGTCGTTCGAGCTCATCGACAGTCCCCTCCTGATCATCTGCGCGGTCGTGGCGGGGTCGGGGGTCGTGGCCGTCGTGGTGTGGCCGCGTCGCCGCCCGATCCTGACCGGGGTGGTCGCCGTCGCCGCCGGGGTGGTGATGTTCGTGGTCGCGAAGGTGCTCGAGGCGATGGACACCTTCCAGGGTCCCCTCCCGGGCGCGGCCATCTGGTGGGCGTCGGGAGCCGTCGCCGCCGCCGCGGCCGGCGTCGTCGGTATCTGCCGCGCCCCCTGGCCGCGACGCATCATCGGCGTCGTCACCGTGCTCGCGGCCCTGCTGTCCGGCGGACTCGGCGTGAACTCCTCGTACGGCGTGACGCACAACCTGGCGGCCATCCTCGGCGTGCAGGCGCTGGACCCGGCCTCGTTGCCGCCGCAGACCGACGTCGCCGGAGACCCGTCGACGCTGTACCGGACCTGGCAGCCGCCGGCCGGCATGCCCGCCAAGGGGACGGTGAGCGCACTCACCGGATCGACCAAGATCCCCACCGGCCAGTACGCGCCGCGCGACGCGTCGCTGTATCTGCCACCCGCGGCGCAGGTCGCCGATCCTCCTGCCCTGCCGTTGCTGGTGTTCATGATGGGGCAACCCGGTTCCCCCGATCCCACGGCGCTGGCGAAGGCGCTCGACACCTTCGCCGCGCAGAACAACGGCCTCGCACCCATCGCCATCGTGGTCGACCAGTTGACCGCCCCCGACCGCGACCCGGCGTGCGTGGACTCCGCGAAATACGGCGCCGTCTCGACCTACATCAACCAGCTCGTCCCGCAGTGGGCGCAGCAGAACCTCAACATCGTCACGGATCACCGGTACTGGACGATCGGCGGGTTCTCGAACGGCGGCTCCTGCGCCGCTTTGTACGGGTCGAAGCACCCGGATGTCTGGGGGCAGTTGCTCGACGTCATGGGCAACGAATTCCCAGGCTCCGAGCACGTGTCCCAGACGGTGAGCGACGTCTACAACGGCGACGCGGCCGCCTTCCAGGCCGCCAAGCCGTCCGTCATCATGGCCGCGGCGCCGGCGGGGACCTACACCGGCCACACGGCCATCTTCACCTGGGGGAGCGCCGACACCACGTTCGGACCCGGGCAGCTCGCCAATTCGCAGGCCGCCGAGGCGGCGGGGTTCACCACGCTCACCTACGTCGTGGACGGGGGAGGCCACACGGGTGAGACCCTCGACGCCAGCCTCGCCTGGGCCATCCCCGCCCTCGCCCCGGCGCTCGGCCTGGCGGCGCCGGCATCCTGAGTCCACGAAAGAGTCCGGGCCCGGCCGAGTGAACTCGACCGGGCCCGGACTGCGTCGTCTCAGCGCGCGAGCGCCTCTTTCATGATCGCGGCGTGCTCGGCGGCGTGCACCTTCGGCGAGCCGGTCGCCGTCGACGCCGCGGCGGCGCGGGAGATCCGCCGCACGGGGCGTCCGAGCTCGTCGGCGACCTCCAGCGCGATGAACGGCCAGGCGCCCTGGTTCTCGGGCTCGTCCTGGACCCACACGAGCTCGGCGTCCGGGTACTGCGCGAGCACACGGGTGAGGTCGTCGATCGGTGCGGGATAGAACTGCTCGACGCGCACGAGGGCGATCTCGGGGTTCGGATTCTTGTCGAGCTCGGCCCGCAGATCCCAGTGGATCTTGCCGGCGTGGAGCAGGACGCGCTTCACGCCCGTGCGGTCGAGGCCGCGATCGTCGTCGAGCACCGGCTCGAACCGGCCCTCGAGGAAGTCCTCGACGGGGCTGGTCGCTCCGCGCAAGCGCAGCATGGCCTTGGGCGTGAAAACGACCAGCGGACGGCGCGGGCGCTGATACGCCTGCCGACGCAGCAGGTGGAAGTACGACGCGGGCGTCGAGGGGCGCGCGACGATCATGTTGTCCTGCGCGCACATCTGCAGGTAGCGCTCGATGCGCGCGGACGAGTGGTCCGGTCCCTGGCCCTCGTATCCGTGGGGGAGGAGCAGCACGACGCTCGACTGCTGCGCCCACTTCTGATCGGCCGAGGAGATGAACTCGTCGATGACCGACTGCGCGCCGTTGGCGAAGTCGCCGAACTGCGCCTCCCAGAGCACCAGCGCGTCCGAGCGCTCGACGGAGTAGCCGTACTCGAACGCCATCGCGGCGTACTCGCTCAGCAGCGAGTCGTAGACCCAGAAGCGGCCCTGGTTCTCGCTGAGGTTGGCCAGCGGCAGCCATTCCTGACCGTTGTCGCGGTCGTGCAGCACCGAGTGGCGCTGCACGAACGTGCCGCGGCGCGAGTCCTGGCCGGCCAGGCGCACCGGGGTGCCCTCCATCAGCACCGAGCCGAAGGCGAGCAGTTCGCCGAAGGCCCAGTCGATGTTGCCGTTCCGGCTCATGTCGAAACGCTTGTCGAGCAGCTGCTGGAGCTTGGTGTGCACCGTGAAGCCGTCGGGCTTGTTCACGAAGGCGTCGCCGATGTGCTGCACGACCTCGCGGGACACCCCCGTCGTCTCGGGGGCACCCGAGACCGGTTCGTCGGCGGCGTCGGTGGTGACGACGGGGGTGGTCCCCGTCTCGGCCTCGTGCGTGTCGGCGAAGGCGACCTCGAGGCGGCTCTGGAAGTCCTGCTTCGCCTGCTCGTACTCGTCCTCGGTGATGTCGCCGCGGCCGACGAGCGACTCGGTGTACAGGCGTCGGACCGAGCGCTTCGCCTCGATGAGATTGGTCATCAGCGGCTGCGTCATCGAGGGGTCGTCGCCCTCGTTGTGACCACGGCGGCGGTAGCAGACCAGGTCGATGACGATGTCGCGGTGGAACTCCTCGCGGTACAGGAACGCCAGCTCCGCCGCGCGGACGACGGCTTCGGGGTCGTCGCCGTTGACGTGCAGGATCGGTGCCTGGATGGTCTTGGCCACGTCGGTGGCGTACACCGAGGTGCGGGCATCGGTGGGGGTGGTGGTGAAGCCCACCTGGTTGTTGACCACGACGTGGATGGTGCCGCCGGTGCGGTAGCCGCGCAGCTGCGACATCTGCAGGGTTTCTACCACGACGCCCTGCCCCGCGAACGCCGCGTCGCCGTGCACCAGGATGGGCAGCCACGAGAACGTGCCGATCGGCTTGCGGTCCTGCTTGGCGCGGACGATGCCTTCGAGGACGCCGTCGACGGTCTCGAGGTGCGAGGGGTTGGCGGCGAGGTACACGGGCAGTTCGTCGCCGCGATCGCCGACGAAGGTGCCCTCGGTGCCCAGGTGGTACTTGACGTCGCCGGATCCGCGCTTGCTGCCGATGGCGACCGCACCCTCGAACTCACGGAAGACGTGGCCGTAGGTCTTGCCGGCGATGTTGGTCAGCACGTTCAGACGACCGCGGTGGGCCATGCCGATCGCGGCCCCGTCCAGCCCCACGGACGCCGCGCCCTGGAGGATCTGGTCGAGCAGCGGGATCAGCGACTCGCCGCCCTCGAGGCTGAAGCGCTTCTGTCCGACGTACTTGGTCTGCAGGAACGTCTCGAACGCCTCGGCCTGGTTGAGCTTGGACAGGATCCGCAGCTGCTCGTCGTGGCCGGGCTTGGTGTACTTGACCTCGATGTTGCGCTGGAACCACTGTCGCTGCGCGGGGTCCTGGATGTGCATGTACTCCACGCCCATGGTGCGGCAGTACGAGTCGCGCAGGACGCCGAGGATGTCGCGGAGCTTGGCGACGCGCTTGCCGCCCAGTCCGTTGGTGACGAACTCGCGGTCGAGGTCCCAGAAGGTCAGCCCGTGCGACTCGATCTCGAGGTCGGGGTGCGTGCGCTGCACGTACTCGAGCGGGTCGATGTCGGCCATGAGGTGGCCGCGCACGCGGTACGAGTTGATGAGCTCCTGGACCCGCGCGCTCTTGTCGATGCGCTCCGAGATGTCGACGCTGATGTCGGCGGCCCAGTGGATGGGCGCGTAGGGGATGCGCAGCGCGGCGAAGATGTCGTCGTAGAAGCCGCGCTGGCCGATGAGCAGCTCGTGCACGATCTTGAGGAACTCGCCCGACCCGGCACCCTGGATGACGCGGTGGTCGTAGGTGCTGGTGAGCGTGATCGTCTTGCCGATGGCGAGCTCGTTGAGCGTCTTGTCGCTCGCGCCCTGGAATTCGGCGGGGTAGTCGAGCGCGCCGGCGCCGATGATCGCGCCCTGACCGCGCATGAGACGGGGCACCGAGTGCACGGTGCCGATGCCGCCGGGGTTGGTGAGCGAGATGGTCGTGCCCTGGAAGTCGCCCGGGGTCAGCTTGTTGTTGCGGGCGCGGCGGACGAGATCCTCGTACGACGCGAGGAATTCTCCGAACGTCAGCGTGTCGGCGCGCTTGATGCTGGGCACCAGCAGCGCGCGCGTGCCGTCGGGCTTGGGCATGTCGATCGCGATGCCGAGGTTGACGTGGGCGGGGGCCACGACCGAGGGCTTGCCGTCGACCTCGGCGTAGTACACGTTCTGGCTCGGGAACTGCTTGAGGGCCTGGATCAGCGCCCACCCGATGAGGTGGGTGAAGCTGACCTTGCCGCCGCGCGTGCGCGACATGTGGTTGTTGATGACGATGCGGTTGTCGATCATCAGCTTGGCGGGGATGGTGCGCACGCTCGTCGCGGTGGGGACCGTCAGCGAGTCGTCCATGTTGGACGCCAGGGCCTTCGGCATCCCCTTCAGGACCGTGACCCGGTCCTCTTCGGTGCTCTCGGAACCGGCCGAGGGCACCGCGTTGGGCGCCTGCGCCGGAATCGGCTGCGGCTTGGCCGGCTTGGCGGTCGTACGCGCCACCGGAGCCTGGCCGACCACGGGGATGGGCGCCGTCACGGGACGCGGCTCGACGGGGGCCGCCGACGAGGTGGTCGGGGGCGGGGGAGCGGCGGCGGAGGATCCGTCGACGACCGGATGGTACGCCTCCAGGATCGGCCACCAGGCCTTGTCTACGGAGTGCTTGTCGACTTTGAACTGTTCGTAGAGTTCGTCTACGAGCCACTCGTTCGCGCCGAACTCGCCCTCGCTCGAAGTACCGACGCCCGTCACCTGGCTCGACACAGTCGATCGCCTGCTTTCCTCGATGAAGATTCCTGTGGATGCGCCGACGTCGCCGTCGCACGCGTCTGCCAGCCTAGCCGAGGTTCCCGCGGGCAGCCGTGGCCCTTGCTCGGCCTTTACTTTCGAATCCCGCGGCTCCGCGGCCGAGAGGGTGTGATGAGGTGGATGCCATGGAGTTCTCCGGTGCCCAGCCCGACGTCGATCTGACCTACTCGGACGTGTTCCTCGTCCCCCGCCACTCCGAGGTGCGCAGCCGCCTCGATGTGGACCTCGCCCCCGCCGACGGCAGCGGCGCGACGCTGCCGCTGGTGTCGTCGAACATGAACTCGGTCACGGGAACGCGCCTGGCCGCGACGTTGGCGCGCCGCGGCGGACTCGGCGTCCTGCCGCAGGATCTGGCGATGCCCGAGCTGCTCGAGGCCGTCGAGTGGGTCAAGTCGCAGCCGGTGGCGTGGGACGCCCCACTGGTGCTGCCCCCCGCGGCGACCGTCGCCGACGCGCGGCTCGTCCTGCCGCCGGTCCCCGGCCGCGGCATCGTGGTCGCCGACGCCGGCGACGACGGCACCGTCTCGCTGTCGGACTTCCGCGGCATCGTCCCCGCGCCCCGCTTGGCCACCGCCCTTCCCGACGCCACCCTGGGCGACATCGCGCGCAGGGACGCGCCCGTGGTCGAGGTCGCGCAGATCGGCGATCCCCGCGAGGTGTTCGCGCTCATCGAGGCCGCGGGCGTCGACATCGTCCCCGTGGTCGACGGCGATCGCGTCGTCGGTACGCTGTCGGGACGCAGCGCCCTGCGCGACTCGGTCTACCGCCCCGCCGTGGACGCGGACGGTCGTCTGATCGTCGCCGCGGCCGTGGGCG
Source organism: Microbacterium sp. NPDC090007 (assembly GCF_044748345.1). Lineage (NCBI taxonomy): Bacteria > Bacillati > Actinomycetota > Actinomycetes > Micrococcales > Microbacteriaceae > Microbacterium > Microbacterium sp. NPDC090007. The sequence goes on from NZ_JBIVFV010000001.1 coordinate 1,396,391, forward strand.
TCAACGGCGACGTCGCGGGCAAAGCGCGGGCGCTCGCGGCGGCGGGCGTCGACGTCCTCGTCGTCGACACCGCGCACGGTCACCAGGCGCAGATGATCCGGGCCCTGCGCGAGGTCGCGGCGCTGGAGCTGGGCATCCCCATCGCAGCGGGCAACGTCGTCACCGCCGACGGGGTCCGCGATCTGACCGACGCGGGCGCCACGATCCTCAAGGTCGGGGTGGGGCCGGGGGCGATGTGCACGACGCGCATGATGACAGCGGTCGGTCGTCCGCAGTTCTCGGCCGTGCTCGAGACGGCCGAGGCGGCGCGCGCCGCGGGCGCGCACGTCTGGGCGGACGGCGGAGTGCGCTACCCCCGCGACGTCGCGCTCGCACTGGCCGCGGGCGCGGCATCCGTGATGATCGGATCCTGGTTCGCCGGCACGATCGAGTCGCCCGGGCCGCTGCGCAGCGACGAGCGGGGCCTGCTGTACAAGGAGTCGTGGGGCATGGCCTCGACCAAGGCCGTCCAGGGACGCTTCGGCGGGCTCGACCCCTTCGAGCGGGCGCGCAAGGAGCTCTTCGCCGAGGGCATCTCGTCGTCGAAGATCTATCTCGATCCGCAGCGACCGGGCCTGGAGGATCTGCTCGACATGATCACCTCGGGGGTGCGCTCCTCGTTCACCTACGCCGGTGCGGCCACGGTGGCGCAGTTCCACGAGCGCGCGCGGGTGGGGCTGCAGTCGGCCGCGGGCTACGAAGAGGGCAAGGCGCTGCCCGTCAGCTGGTGAGGCTGCGCTCCAGGCCGGCGTCCGCCTCGAGGGTGATCCACGCTCCGAGCTGGACGGACAGGTCGAGGTCGTCGCCCGTGGCCTCGGCGCCCCGGCGCGGATCGGCCGCGAACATCCCGTCGCGGCGACCCGCCCACAGGGCGTCGGCGTTGCGTCGGACGAGACGGCGCGCGGCATCCGCGGCCGTCTCGCCGTCGTCGTCGTCCGCATCGGCCCACTCCGTCGCGGCGTCGGCGAGGTAGCGGGCCAGGATCCCTGCGAAGAGGCCGCCGTCGCCCCCGCCCGCGGCGGGGAAGAGCCCGTCGTCTCGGGCGCACCACGCATCGACCGCCCGGACCAGGGCGCGGGCGCGGCGCACGTGCCGCCACGCGGGGTCGGCCTCGTCGCCCATCGCCGCCTCGCCGAGCAGCAGTTCGAGGCCGATCGTCGCGCCCTGGTTGTACGTCCACAGCTCGGGTCGGACGACCCCGTGTTCGACGCCGTCGCGCACGAGACCGGTGGTGTCGTCCCGCAGGGTGGATGCCATCCACTCGGCCAGACCGACGGCCTCACCGTGGTGGCCCGTGAGGGCGAGGACCATGGCCCCCGGCGCGTTGGCCGGAGCGTTGTACAGGGGGCTGTCGACGCTCCAGGGAAGAGCACCGTGGTCGGGGTCGACCGCCCGGTGCAGGACGTCCGAGATGCGGCGCAGCGCGCGCGTGTCGGCGCCGCTGGAGACCAGCGCGAGCCCCATCCAGGCGATGTCGTCGTAGAACGGCGTCGTCCACGTGCCGAGCGTGCGCAGGGTCACGCCGCGCCGCAGCCGCCGCAGCAGTCGCCGGCGACGCGGGTCCGGACGGTTGCGCTCCGCGTCGGCCAGCACGTGGATGAGGTGGGCGTGCCACCAGTAGTGCCACGTGCGCGCGGACCGGCCCCCGTCCACGGCCGCGTGAGCCCACGCGACGGGGCCGAAGCGATGCAGGTAGCGACGCATCACCGCGTCCTCGGCGGCCGCCGCGCGTTGCTGCGTCGAGGCGGTGGCGTGCATCACCCCATGGTGTCGCGGGTGGGAGGGGTGGGAACAGCCCACGCCGGAGGAGACCCGGCTGCCGTAGAATCGACGGCACGATGGACGACCCTCCCAGTTGTAGACCCGAGCCCCGCCGACCCGCTTCCGCCGCCACCGCGAGCGGAGGTGATGCCTGATGGACTTCGTCATGCTGGGCGTGGGGCTTCTTCTCACCGTGGGCACGGGACTCTTCGTCGCGAGCGAGTTCGCCCTCGTCAATCTCGATCGCGCCGACCTCGAGGCGCGCCGCGCCGCGGGTGAGACCCGGCTGTCGCTGACCATCGACGCCCTGCGGATCACCTCCACCCACCTGTCGAGCGCGCAACTGGGCATCACCCTGACGACGCTGCTGACGGGGTACACGATGGAACCCGCCATCTCGAACCTGCTGCGGCCCGCCTTCGAGGCGGGTGGGCTGCCCGAAGCGCTCACCGTGACGGTCTCCGCCGTCATCGGCGTCGGCTTCGCCACGGTGCTGTCGATGATCCTCGGCGAGCTCGTCCCCAAGAATTTCGCCCTGGCGATCCCCCGGCAGACCGCCAAGCTCGTCCTGCCGTTCCAGGTGGCCTTCACCGCGGTGTTCAAGCCGGCGATCCTCGTCCTCAACGGCAGCGCCAACGGCGTCCTGCGCGCCCTGGGCGTCGAGCCCAAGGAGGAACTGTCGGGCGCGCGATCGGCCGAGGAGCTGTCGAGCCTGGTCAAGCGCTCCGCGAGCGCCGGGATGCTCGAGAAGGACACCGCGTCGCTGCTGGACCGCAGCCTCACCTTCGCCCGGTTGAGCGCCGCCGATGTGATGACCCCGCGGCCGAGCGTGCACGCGCTCGCCGCGGGCGACCCGGCCGACGACGTCGTGCAGCTCGCGCGGCGCACGGGTCACAGCCGCTTCCCCGTGTACGGCGAATCGATGGACGACATCGTCGGCGTCGTACACCTCAAGGCCGCGATCGGCGTGCCGCGCGACCGGCGGGGCGAGGTCCCCGTCGCCGCCCTCGCGACCGAACCGCTGCGCGTGCCCGAGACCGTCCACCTCGACACCCTCGTCGCCGAGTTGCGCTCGCGCGGCTACCAGATGGCCATCGTCGTCGACGAGTACGGCGGGACGGCGGGCGTGGTCACCCTCGAAGACCTGGTCGAAGAGATCGTCGGCGAGGTGCTCGACGAGCACGACCGTTCCCGGGCCGGAGTGGTGCGGTCCGCGGCATCCGTGACCTTCCCCGGCGACCTGCGTCCGGACGAGGCGCTCGACCGCGCCGGCGTGCGCGTGCCCGAGGGGGACGTCTACGACACGGTGGGCGGGTTCATCATGGCCGCGCTCGAGCGCATCCCGGTCGTCGGCGACACGGTCGACCTCGACGACGGCGCTCTCTCGGTGCAGCGTATGGACGGTCGACGGGTCGACCGGGTGCAGTTCACCCCCACGCCCCGCGAGCAGAACGTCGACGACCTCGTCCGCGCCGCCAAGGGCGGTGACCAGCGATGAACGACTGGGCCGGAATCGCGTGGCTGGTGGTGCTGCTGGCCGCCAACGCCTTCTTCGTCGGGGCGGAGTTCGCCGTCATCTCGGCGCGCCGCTCGCAGATCGAGCCGCACGCCGACCGCGGGTCGCGTGCCGCCAAGACCGCCCTGTACGCCATGGAGCACGCGACGCTGATGCTCGCCACGTGCCAGTTGGGCATCACGATCTGCTCGCTGCTGATCCTGAACGTCTCGGAACCCGCGATCCATCACCTGCTCGAGGGGCCCCTCGGACTCACCGGACTACCCGAGGCCGCGGTCGACGTGGTCGGGTTCGTGGTGGCTCTGCTGCTGGTGTCCTACCTGCACGTCGTGTTCGGCGAGATGGTGCCGAAGAACCTGGCGTTCTCGCTACCCGATCGTGCCGTGCTGATGCTGGCCCCGCCCCTGGTGGCGGTGTCCAAGGCGTTCCACCCGATCATCGTCGCCCTGAACTGGATCGCGAATCACGTGCTGCGCCTGTTCCGCGTCGAACCGAAGGACGAGGCCGCGTCGACTTACACCCTCGACGAGGTCGCCACCATCGTCACCCAGTCGCGGCGCGAGGGCATGCTCGACGACGCGTCGGGCACGGTGACGGCCGTGATGGAGTTCACCGAGAAGAAGGCCGCCGACATCGCGGTGCCGATGGCCGCACTGGTCACCCTGCCCGAGACGACCACCCCGGCCGAGATCGAGCGCGCCGTCGCCCAGCACGGCTACTCGCGCTACGTGATCGTGGACGCCGCCGGCGACCCCACCGGCTACGTGCACCTCAAGGACGTGCTGCGCGCGGCCGAGGGAGCCGATGCCGACCTGGTGCGCCCCATCCCCTCCAAGCGCGTGCACCACATGGTGTCGGTGCTCGAGACGACCGACCTCGAGGACGCCCTCGCGCTCATGCGGCGGTCGGGTCGTCACCTCGCACAGGTGCGCGACGAGAGCGGCGACGTGCGGGCCGTGCTCTTCCTCGAGGACGTCATCGAAGAACTCGTCGGCGAGGTGCAGGACGCCACCGAGCGTCGCCGCTTCGTCTGAACAGGGGATGCCGCGGGCCCCGGGCTCGCGGCATCCGCCGCTCAGTACGCCCGCAGGTACTGCGCCGGGGCGGGGGAGTCGGCGCCGAGAGCGGCGGCGGCGCGCAGGGCGTAGTGCGGGTCGCGGAGCCACTCGCGGGCCGACATCACGGCATCCGCCCGCCCTTCGGCCACGATCTGCTCGGCCTGCTCCGGGTCGTCGATCATGCCCACGGCGCTGACCGGCAGTCCGGTCTCGCGTCGCACGGCGGCGGCGTAGTCGACCTGGTAACCGGGACCCGGGACGATGTGCTGGTGGGGCACCAGTCCGCCGCTGGAGACGTCGATGAGATCGGCTCCCGCGTCGCCGACGACCCGGGCGGCCGCTACGGTGTCGTCCACGTCCCAGCCGCCCTCGGCCGCGTCGGTGGCCGAGAAGCGGACGAACAGCGCCGCGTCCGGGGCCGCGGCGCGGACCGCCGCTGTCACGCGCGACAGCAGACGCACGCGATCCCCGAACGACCCGCCGTACTCGTCGTCGCGCTGGTTGGTCAGCGGCGACAGGAACTGGTGCAGCAGGTAGCCGTGGGCGGCGTGCAGCTCGATCACCTCGAAGCCGGCCGCGACGGCGCGGCGTGCGGCATCCGCGAAGTCGTCGATGACCTTGCGGATGCCGGCACCGTCGAGGGCGCGGGGCTCGGCGAAGTCCGCGTAGGCCAGGGCCGAGGGGGCGACCGTGGACCACCCGCCGTCGGCGGGGGAGACCGTCCCGCGAGCCCCCGTGAGAGGTGCCGACGTCGACGCCTTCCGCCCCGCGTGGCTCAACTGCACCCCCGCGACGGCGCCGCGCGAGCGGATCGCCGCGACGATGGGCTCCCAGGCCCGCGCCTGCGCGTCGTTCCACAGGCCGACGTCCCGGGGCGAGATGCGCCCCTCGGGCGAGACGGCCGTCGCCTCGGCGACCACGAGACCGGCGCCCCCGGCGGCGAACTGCGCCAGGTGCACGTGATGCCAGTCGTTCGGTACGCCGTCGACGGCGCTGTACTGGCACATCGGCGAGACCCACAGTCGGTTGCGCGTCTGAATACCGCGGATCGACAGGGGAGTGAAGAGGGCGCTCATCGGTGTCCTTCTCGTTCTATGGTGACGCCATGACGGCGACGGATTGGGACGCGGACGCGTGCGCCCGCGTGCTGCGGAGACCAACCGCGGATGACGACAAGTATTCCCGCGGGGTGGTGGGCCTGCGCACCGGCTCGACCCGCTACCCGGGCGCGGCGGTGCTGGGCGTCGAGGCGGCGTGGCGCACCGGAACGGGCATGGTCCGCTACTTAGGACCCGATCGCGCGCAGGACCTCGTGCTGCAGCGACGCCCCGAGACGGTGACGGCGGACGGGCGGGTGCAGGCCTGGGTCCTGGGCTCGGGAACGGATGCAGCGGAACGCGCCGTCGACGAGACGGCGGCCCTGCGCGGCATCCTGGGTGCGGAGGTGCCGGTCGTCGTCGACGCCGGCGCACTGGACCTCGTGGCGGGGGCTGCGGCTCCGGTCATCGTGACGCCGCACGCGCGGGAGCTCGATCGTCTGCGCGCATCGCTGGGTCTGGCCCCCGGTGACCGCGACGACCGGGAGCGCACGGTGAGCGAGACCGCCGAGGCGATCGGCGGCGTCGTGCTGTCGAAAGGGGCGCTCACCCTCGTCGCGGCACCCGGCGGGTGGACCGCCCGTGTGTCGGCGGGGACCCCGTGGCTCGCGACGGCGGGTACCGGGGACGTGTTGGGCGGCGTGCTGGGCGCCGTGGTCGCCGGGGCGGTGGCCGCCGGACGCACCGGCGCGACCGACCTGGCCGCCTGCGCCGCCACGGCGGCCTGGCTGCACGGGCGTGCAGGCTCGGCGGCGTCGTCGCGGCAGGGGCGACCCGGCGGCCCGATCACGGCACTCGACGTGGCCGAAGCCCTTCCCGAGGTGGTCGCCGGGGTGCTGGGGGACTCGATCGCGTAACGGTTCGTCCGCTGTCAGGGAAGGCGCCGCACCGGCCGTCCCGATCGCACAGGAGCGCCCGATTAGGATGAGGCGGTGCTGAGGCGTGTCGTCCCCCTTTTGATCGCGTTCGTCGCCGTGCACGTCGTGGTGGGGTGGCTGGGCTACCAGCAGCCCAACGAGCCCATGGGCGACGTGTACCTGGTGTACGAACCGTGGTCGCGTTGCGCCCTGTTCGGAGGCGTCGACCTGAGCTCGTGCACGCGCAGCGTCGCGTGGGAGTGGCCCGGGATCACCGAGAAGTGGATCTACCCGCAGCTCGCCTTCCTGCCCATGACGTTCGCGTGGGTGTTCGCGTGGGCGGTCGGCTACACCCCCGCCTGGGCGATCACCGTCTCGCTGTTCAACCTCGTGGCCTTCGTCATCCTCATCGGTTCGGGTCGCTCGCGCGGCCGCGTCATCGCCGCATGGTTCTGGGTGGCCGCCATCCTGTTGATCGGCCCGGTGGGCCTGTACCGCATCGACGGCATCACCGTCCCGTTCGCGATCCTCGGCGGTATCTGGATGCTGCGGCGTCCGTTCCTGGCCTCCGTGCTGCTGTCGATCGCGGTGTGGATGAAGGTGTGGCCCGCGGCCATCCTGGCGGCGGGGCTCGTCGCGGTGCGTCGGCGCCTGGCCCTGGTGTGGGGGGCGGTGACGGTGTCGCTGGCGACCATCATCCCGGTCGTCGCGCTGGGCGGTGCCCCGTACGTGTTCGGCTTCGTCGGGGACCAGACCTCGCGCGGCATCCAGATGGAGGCTCCGGTCGGGGGCCTGTACATGTTCCTCGCCGCGTTCTACGTGCCCGGCAGCGAGGTGTACTACGACGGCGACGTCCTGACCTTCCAGGTGACGGGCCCCGGGGCGGACGTGGTCATCGCCGTGATGACGCCGCTGATGCTGCTGGTCATGGCCGCCGTCGCTCTGGTCGGCGTCCGCAAGCTGCGCCACGGGGCGACGTTCCTGAGCCTTTTCCCGCCCCTCGCGCTCGCCCTGGTCACCGCGTTCATCGCTCTGAACAAGGTCGGGTCGCCGCAGTACTACGTGTGGCTGTTCCCCCCCGTGGTGCTGGGACTGCTGCTCGAGCGGCGTCGCTGGTACGGCTTCGCCGCCCTCACCCTCGTCATCGCGGGGCTGACGCAATGGATGTACCCGTTGATGTACGACGGACTCATGGCGCAGCACCCCAACCCGTTCCCGACCGCGGTGCTCGAGGTGCGAAACGTCCTCGGGATCGTGCTGCTCGTGTGGGCCATCGTTCGCGTGGTCCGCGCACCCGTCGGGCGCGTGCGTCCGCCGGCGGGACTGCGCGAGATCGTCACCGGGCGTCGTCCCGTGCCCGCCCGGTCGAGCGTCCGCCTCTGAGCCGGCATCACCGGTCCCGTCGACGGCGTACGGGCGGGAGATCGTCGAGACGGGCGCGTGGACGTAGTCTCGGACCATGCTCATCGCTTTCTCGGTCGCCCCGTCCGGCGTCGGAACCGCCGCAGCGGAGAACCCCGACGCGTCCGTCCACGACGCCGTCGCCGCCGCCGTGGCGGTCGTCCGCGGGTCGGGCCTGCCCCACCGCACGACCTCGATGTTCACCGAGGTCGAGGGGGAGTGGGACGAGGTGTTCGCCGTCGTCAAGGCGGCGACGGATGCCGTTCTGCCCTACGGATCGCGGGTTTCCCTCGTGCTCAAGGCCGACATCCGACCCGGCCGCACCGGAGAGCTCGACGGCAAGATCGACCGGCTGGAGCGGGCACTGGAGCGCCGCGAGGACTGATCGCCCTGGCCCCCGCTCACACGGCGGGAGGTTCGGTCCAGATGTGCCGCGTGATCGCGGTGACGTCGGCGTCGATGCGCGCCATGTCGCTGCGGAGCCGGCTCTCGACGCTCGCGATCTGCGCCGTGAGCCCGGCTTCGACGCCGTCGATCTTGGCGTTGAGTCCGGCTTCGACGCCGTCGATCTTGGCGTTGAGTCCGGCTTCGACGCCGTCGATCTTGGCGTTGAGCCCGGCCTCGACGCGGTCGATCTTGGCGTCGAGCCTCGCCTCGACGATCTCGATGCGCGCTCGCGTCGCCTCGGATTCGGCCGCGAGCTCGGCGCGGGCGGCGTCGATCTTCATGTCGAGGCGCTCGGTGTTGGCCGTGACGACCTTGGTGAGCGTCGAGGTGATGAGGTTCGTCGTGAACGTCATGCCGCCGAGGATCGCCGCGGCGAACGTGCCGATGAGCACCCAGACCTGCGGTTCCGTCATGTGCAGCATCCCTCCAGCATGCGGTGGAGGATGTCGACGGTGCCACATTCGGGTGCGCTCGGTGGACGCGGCGGTTGACATCGGGGATCGATCCGCAGGGCCGCCCGCGGGGGAGGAGGGGCGCGGGTCCACCTCTCATCTCGAAACGATTCGACCGGGGCCGGTCCCGCCGACTAGCATCGTCGAGTGACCTCTTCGACGACCTCGAGAGGTGCGGCGATGCGGGCGCTCCTTTCTCTCGCCATCGGCAGCTTCGGCATCGGCATGACCGAATTCGTGGTGATGGGCCTCTTGCCCAACATCGGCCGCGATCTGCTGCCCATCGCCTGGGCCGCGTCCCCCGACGACGCCATCGCCCAGGCCGGGTGGCTGATCTCGCTCTACGCGTTGGGCGTGGTGGTGGGAGCCCCGACCATCGCCGGGTCCGTGGCGCGCTTCCCCCGCCACCGGGTCATGATCGTCCTCGCCGCCGCCCTCGCGTTCTTCACGCTGCTCACGGTCATCGCCCCCACCTACGAGCTCGTCGCGGCGTCGCGCTTTCTCGCCGGTCTTCCCCATGGGGCCTACTTCGGCATCGGTGCGCTCGTCGCGGCCGACGTCCTCGGTCCCGGCAATCGAGCCAAGGGTGTCGCGTTCGTCCTCACGGGCCTGACGATCGCCAACGTCGTCGGCGTGCCGCTGGGCACCCTGCTGGGCCAGCAGGTCGGCTGGCGCGCCGCTTTCGCGGTCGTGGCGGGCATCTTCCTGCTCGCGACGGTGTGCATCGCGCTCTTCGTCCCCCACCACCCCGGTACCCCCGGGCGTCGCCTGAGGGACGAGTTGCGCGTGTTCCGCATCGGTCAGGTGTGGTTTGCGCTCGGCATCGGCGCGGTCGGGTTCGGCGGCTTCTTCGCGATGTACAGCTACATCGCGCCCATGATCACCGACGTCGCCGGTCAGCCCGAGTGGGCGGTGTCACTCGTCCTGGTGCTGGTGGGCGTGGGGATGACGATCGGCAACATCGTCGGCGGAGCCCTCGCCGACAAAGACCTGCGCTTCTGGCTGTACGTCGGACTCATCGCCCTGGCCGTGGCATCCATCGGTCTCGCCCTCACCGCGGCATGGATCGTCTCGCTCGTGCTGTTCGCGTTCCTGGTGGCCTTCTGCGGGGCGGCGCTGAGCCCGTCGATCCAGACGCGTCTGATGGACGTCGCCGAGGACAACCAGTCCATCGCCGCCGCCCTCAACCACTCCGCGCTGAACATCGGCAACAGCCTGGGCGCCTTCCTCGGCGGCCTCGCGATCGCCGCGGGTCTCGGTCTGGTCGCACCCGCGTGGGTCGGCGCGTTGCTCGCGCTGGGTGGGCTGGTGGTCGCGCTGGTCTCGTACCGGGTCGAGGATCGATCCGGCCGTCACCCTGCGCACCGGATGCCGGCTGCCGAGGCCGCGACGACGGCCATCACCGGGTCGATCCCCACCCAGCGCTGATACCGGCGCGGCGCGGCGCGGGCGTCCGGCCCGTCGCGTCCGACCGGGCGAACGCGGGCTCAGTCGGCGAACAGGCGGCGCAGGTGCGTCGCGACGGCCGCCGTCTCGATGAGGAATCCGTCGTGACCGAAGTCGCTCGAGAGCACGACCGCCGAATCGCCGTCGAGCGTCCGGGGGATGCCGCGGGCGATGCGGTGCTGACCGTCGATGGGGAAGAGCCGGTCGCTGTCGATGCCGAGCACCAGGGTCGTGGCGGTGACCCGCGCCAAGGCGTCTTCGACGCCGTCGCGATCGCGTCCGATATCGTGCGAGTTCATGGCCTCGACGAGGGTGAGGTAGCTGTTCGCGTCGAAGCGTCGCGTGAACTTGTTGCCGTGGAAGTCGAGGTAGGACTCCACGGCGAAGCGGCCCCCGCGCCCGAGGGGGCTGACGCCCGACTGCCACGACCGCTGGAAGCGCTGATTCAGCTCGGTGGGGCTGCGATAGTTCAACAACGCCATGCGCCGGGCGAGGGCGAGTCCGCGGTGGGGCCCGTCGCCGTCGCCGGCGTCGTAGTACTCGCCGCCCGCGAAACGCGGGTCGACGCGCACGGTGTCCACCTGCACGGAGTTCTGGGCGATCTGGTCGGCCGTGGTGACCGGCGGGGCCGACAGGATCGCCGCGCGGGCGACGCGGTCGGGATGACCCACCGCCCACTCGAGCGCGTGCATTCCGCCCATGGACCCGCCCACCACCGCGTACCACCGCGGGATGCCGAGCTCGTCGGCCAGGAGCGCCTGGGCGGCCACCTGGTCGCGGATGGTGAGGTACGGGAAACGCGAGGCCCACTCGTACCCGTCGGGCGCGATGCTCGCGGGACCGGTCGAGCCCTGGCATCCGCCCAGCATGTTGGGGGCGACGACGAAGTAGCGGTCGGTGTCGATCGCGGCGCCGGGACCCACGAGGTCGCTCCACCATCCCGCCGTGGGATGCCCCGGGCCGGCGGCGCCGCGCACGTGGCTGTCGCCGGTCAGGGCGTGCAGGATCAGCACGGCGTTGTCGCGGTCGGGGGAGAGCTCGCCCCACGACTCGTACGCGAGCCGGACGTGGGGCAGGGACTCGCCGTTCTCGGTGGCGAACATCCCGAACGACGCGAACCGCCGCTCGCCCACGGGATCGCCGTCCCGCCACGCCCCCGTCGCCGGGGGACGACCGAGCAGCGACCGTGCGTCGGCCTCCGTCACCGGAGCCGAGGGCACCGTGTCTTCGGAGATCTGCCAGTCCATGGCATCCATTCTCCCCGGACGGCGAGGGATGCCGCGGACTGTTACGTCTGCGATGCGCGAGCGCGTCGTGCGCGAAATGTCCACCCCCCTTCGTGGGTGGGGTGCGCTCGTCAGGATCGCGGCATGACGAACTTCCTCCTCATCGCGGCCTCGAGCGACATCGGCGGGGCGACGGCGACACGACTGCGCGATGCGGGGCACCGCGTCATCACCACGGCGAGGGATTCCTCGGTCATCGAGCCGGACCACGTGCTGGATGCCACGGACTTCGACGCGGTCGACCGCGTCGTCGCCGAGGCGGGCCACCTGGACGGCATCGCGGTGTTCGCGGGCTCCATGCTGCTCAAGCCCGCCCACCTCACATCTCGCGCCCAGTACGACGGGTTGATCGACGCCTCGCTCACGACGGCTTTCGCCGCGGTGCGGGCCGCGGGAGCGCACATGCGCGACGGCGGCGCCGTGGTGCTGGTGTCGTCGGCGGCGGCCCTGGCGGGGCTGCCGAACCACGACGGGATCGCCGCAGCCAAGGCCGGTGTGATCGGCCTGACCCTGTCGGCCGCGGCCAGTTACGCCGCGCACGGCTTGCGGGTGAACGCGGTGGCGCCGGGTCTGGTGCAGACCCGCCTGACCGCGAAGCTCACCTCGAGCGACGTGTCGCGCAAGGTCTCGGAGGCGATGCATCCGCTCGGTCGTCTCGGCGAGCCCGACGACGTCGCCCGGGCGGTGGAGTTCCTGCTGGCACCCGAGAACGCGTGGATGACGGGTCAGGTACTCGGCGTCGACGGGGGCCTGGGCAGCCTGCGCCCCCGCCAGAAGCTCTGACCCCCCTGACCCCAACGCGCGAGTCGCCAGGAACCGTCGCCGACCCGAGGGTCGAGGCGACAGATCCTGGCGACTCGCGCGAGGTGGGGAGGCGGGTCAGGCGCGGGCGGCCTCGGCGAAGCGACGCGCTGCGGCCAGGGCCTGGTCCAGATCGGCCTTGAGGTCGTCGATGTTCTCGAGGCCCACCGACAGGCGCACGAGGCCCGGGGTCACGCCCGCCGTCAGCTGCTGCTCGGGCGTGAGCTGCGAGTGGGTGGTGGAGGCGGGGTGGATGACGAGCGAGCGCACGTCGCCGATGTTCGCGAGGTGGCTGAACAGGCTGAGCGCGTTCACGAACTCACGACCCGCCTCGACGCCGCCCTTGAGCTCGAACGACAGCACGGCACCCACGCCCTTGGGGGCGTAGTTGTTGGCCGCGGCGTACCAGGGCGAGGTGGGCAGGCCCGAGTAGTTCACCGTCGCGACGTCGGGGTGCGACTCGAGCCACTCCGCGATGTCCTGGGCGTTCTGCACGTGACGCTCGACGCGCAGCGACAGGGTCTCGATGCCCTGGATGAGCTGCCACGCGCTCTGCGGGGAGATCGAGGCGCCGAGGTCGCGCAGCAGCTGCACGCGCGCCTTGATGACGTAGGCGAGGGCGTCGCCGACGGCCTGCGTGTAGACCGCACCGTGGTAAGAGGGGTCGGGCGTGGTGAGACCGGGGAAGCGGTCGGCGTGCTCCGACCACGGGAACCGGCCGCCGTCGACGATGACGCCGCCGATCGTGGTGCCGTGTCCGCCGAGGAACTTCGTCGCCGAGTGCACGATGATGTCGGCACCGTGCTCGAACGGGCGGATGAGGTACGGCGTCGCGATCGTGTTGTCGACGATGAGGGGAACGCCGGCCGCGTGTGCGACGTCGGCGACGGAGCGGATGTCGAGGACGTTGATCTTGGGGTTGCCGATCGTCTCGGCGAAGAACAGCTTGGTGTTCGGCCGGACCGCCGCGCGCCACTCGTCGGCATCGTCCTGGTTCTCGACGAACGTCGTCTCGATGCCGAGCTTGGCGAGCGTGTACTTGAAGAGGTTGTAGGTGCCGCCGTAGATCGAGCTCGACGAGACGATGTGGTCGCCCGCCTGGGCGATGTTGAGGACCGCGAAGGTCTCGGCGGCCTGCCCGCTGGCGACGAGGAGGGCGCCGGTGCCGCCCTCGAGGCCCGCGACGCGCTGCTCGACGACGTCCTGCGTGGGGTTCTGGATACGGGTGTAGATGTTGCCGAACTCCGCGAGCGCGAAGAGGTTCGCGGCGTGGTCGGCGTTGTCGAACACGTACGAGGTCGTCTGGTAGATCGGCGTCGCGCGCGCCTTGGTGACCGGGTCGGGCTGGGCACCCGTGTGGATCTGCTTGGTCTCGAAACGCCAGTTCTCGGGTGCCGACATGACTGCTCCTCAGCTTCGTCCGGCCGGGCGGTCGCCCGGGCCTGCTGCGAGCGTAAAGAGGGTCTGCGACGCCGACAACCGTTGGGGACACGCGCCGTAATACCACGGGAGGAGCCGGGCCGAGGGGGCGCGGGGGCGTTGGAGGGGGCGCAGTAGCGTGGATGCCATGACGCGACGCGCGATGGTGACCGGGGCCAGTTCGGGTATCGGAGAGGCGACCGCACGAGCATTGCGAGCCCGCGGGTGGGAGGTCGCGGGGGTGGCCCGCCGGGCTGACCGCCTGACCGCCCTCGCCGCCGAGACCGGCATCATGGCCTACCCCGCCGATCTGACCGACGCCGACGCCGTCGCCGGCCTCGCGGCCTGGCTCGACGAGACCGGCGGAGTGGACGCGCTCGTGCACGTGGCGGGCGGGGCGCGCGGCAGCGACCGGATCGAGGACGGCGACCCCGAGGACTGGCGCTGGATGTTCGAGGCGAACGTGCTCACGGGCCAACGGCTGGTGGCATCCCTTCTTCCGGCGCTGCGGCGCGCGGCGGACGACGTCGGCCACGCCGACCTGCTGTTCGTCACCTCGACCGCCGCGCAGACGGCGTACCCGGGCGGCGGCGGCTACAACGCGGCCAAGGCGGGTGAATCCATGCTCGTGCACGCACTGCGTCAGGAGCTCAACGGCGAACCCCTGCGCGTGATCGAGATCGCCCCCGGCATGGTGCGCACCGAGGAGTTCTCGCTCAACCGTCTCGGCGGCGATCGCGCCGCCGCCGACAAGCTCTACGAGGGCGTCGAGGCGCCGCTCGTCGCGGACGACGTCGCCGACGTGATCGTCTACGCGCTCGATGCGCCGGGGCACGTCAACCTCGACCTGGTGACGATGCGCCCGGTTGCGCAATCCGCGCAGCACCTGCTCGCCCGGGGGCCGCTCACGACCCGCTGAACGCGGGCGCGCGTCATGCGCGCTCGCCGCGCGCGGAGACCTCGGCCTGCTCGGCATCCGCGAAGGCGACCTTCGGCACGCACAGCAGCAGGATCGCCGCGAGGAAACCGCCCACGCTGCAGATGATCCACACGGTGAGATATCCGGCGAACGGTGCCGCGGTGCCGACGACGGCTCCCGCGCCCGCGGCGAGGACCACGCCGAAGACCGCCGACGACATGGTGCCGCCTACCGTCTTGGTCGTGTTGGTGAGGGCCGCGGCCACCCCGGTCTGCCCCCGCGGGGCGGCCGCGGCGGCCGCCGCGGGCATCGCCGCCACCAGCGCGCCCGAGCCGAGGCCCGCGATCCCCAGGCACAGCAGCACCTGCCACAGCGTGGTGTGCAGCGGCACGAACAGGGCGTATCCCACCCCGACCAGGGCGGCCGCCCCGATCAGCACGAGCCGGGGACTGGCGCGCCGCGACGTCACGGCGAACAGGACCGCTCCGACGATGAGCGACACCAGGTAGACCCCGATCACGTTGGAGCGGTCGGTGGCATCCAATCCCAGTCCGTAGCCGAGGGACGGATCGGTCCCGGCGTAGGTGGCCAGCGGGCCCTGCGCCCCCAGCAGGCTGATGCCCACGAGGAACGCCGTCGCCTGAACGGGCCACATCTCGGGGCGCCGCAGCACGCGGACGTCGATCGCCGGGTCGGGGCGGCGCAGCTCGAACCGCACGAACACGACGCCGAGCACCGCCCCGGCGACCAGCAGCCCGGTGACGACCGCCGGACCGGGGCCGTCGGGGAGGCGGACGAAGGACAGCGCGCCCGTGACGCACAGCAGAGCCCCCGCGAGGATGGCGAACCCGCCCACGTCGAGGCGGCGTCGCTCGGGAGCCCGCTCGGACTCGGGCACGCCGAGCCAGATCACCGCGCACACCACTGTCACGACCACCGCCGGGATCGCCAGCGCGACGCGCAGGTCGCCGCCGGTGGCCGCGAACACCCGTCCGGCGGCGAGGGCTCCGGCGATGGCGCCGACCTGCAGGCCCACCACCAGCAGTCCCGCCGCGCGACGCGTGCGCGAGACCCCCCGCCCCGACCGGCGCCCCCGGTCGAAGATCAACGCGATCTCCAACGGCAGCCAGACCACGTAGAACCCCTGCAGGGCCCACGCGATGAGGAAGGTCGCGAAAGAGTCCGCGAACACGAGCCCCCAGCTCGCCGCCGCGGTGGCCATCGCGGACAACAGCAGGATGCGCTTGTGCCCGAACATGTCGCCGAGCTTGGCGAGCACGGGCAGCACGAGCGCCGACAGCAGCAGTTGCGCGGCCTCGAACCAGTTGACGTCGGCGTCGCGGATGCCCAGGTGCACGACGATGTCGGGCAGGAGGGGGACGTAGAAGCCCTGCAGGATGCCGCTGGCGAGCTCGACCACGACGAACCAGCCGATCAGACCCGCGGTCACGCCCAGGGCCGACGTCCGCGCCCTCGCGACCGCGCCGGAGACGCGTGACATGGCGCGAGAGTAGCACCGGGGCGGGCGGGGTGCGCCGGAGGTACGGCCGTCCTCCGGGTGCAAGGGGCGTGGGGAGCCGCTCGCGCCTCTGCTATGTTCGCTCGTAAACGTGCAGAAAAAGGAGACCCCGCGGTGACAGAGCGCGCGCAGTGGACGCCGCGGGTCTCGAGTGGCACCGGCGTGCGGGGCGGTATGGGCGCGGTCGATCTGATCGAGCGGTTCGCCCGGCTCAACGGTCTCGACGAGCGCGAGGTGCACGCCCAGCTCGACGGCCTCGCCACGGCATACCCCACCTTGCGCGCGCACGCCGTCGCCACGCGACTGGCCGCAGAGGCGAGCCGGGACGGCCTGTCGGCGGAGGTCTTCTTCGGTCGCTGGGCGCAGCTGCACGGTGTCATCGCCCACCCCGGTGTCACCTGGTCGCGGGTGCGCGGTCCGCAGTCGCACCCCCGACTCGCGCTGACCCTCGCGGCCGCGGCGCGCGTGCGGACGCGCGCGGCGCTGCTGCGCCTGGACGCCGATCTGCGCCGCGTCGCCGACGCGCTCGCCGACGACGACGGCGCGGCCGTGCTGGCGGGGTTCTCGACGGGCGCCCGGGCCTTCGCCCACCCCGCACAGCCCCGCGTGCTTGCGGGCGTGCATCTCAGTCCCGAGCGGGCGTGGAGGTGGGTCGAGATGGAGCGCATCGCCGCGCTGCTGCAGCGCCACGGACTGCGCGCGCGGTTCGGCCTGTTCGAGGACCAGTGCTCGAGCTCGACGCGCTTTCCCCTGGTGATCTGGAACCCGACGCTGACACCACTGCCGATGACCGGGGTCGCGGTCGCCGAGGTCGAGCTGAGGGTGGTCGGCCGGGCCTGAGTCGCCCCGACGCCCGCCGGCGGATCGGACGGTGGGGGACTCGACATCCGGTGTGCTCTTCATGTGTTATTTTCTGCTCATAAACAAGCAGAAAATGCAGGGGAGCATCGTGTCGGCCGTTCTCGCACCCTCGACACCGCCCGCGGTTCGACCCACGCCCGAGCAACTCGCCCGCGAGAACCTGCCGCTGGCGAAATACCTCGCCGTCGAGAAGGCCCGCACCGCCCTGCACGTCGACCTCGACGACCTGCTGTCGGCCGCGTACCTCGGCCTGGCCACCGCGTCGCTGGAATACGAACCCGAACGCGGCATCCCCTTCGGCGCGTACGCGCGCACCAAGATCACCTGGGCGATCCTCAACGAGATGCGCGCCGCCGACCCCGCCGGTGAGCGCGGTCGCGACAAGATCGAGCGCATCCGCGTCGCCGCCGACCTGGTGCGCGTGCGGACGGGTCGCCCCGCCTCCGTCGCCGAACTCGCGGTCGAGTCGGGACTGGATGCCGAGGTCGTCACCCGCATGCAGCTGCTGGACGAGATGGTGCGCACCGGCACGAGCTTCGAGGCGACGTTCGAGGGCGAGGGGCGGGAGGGCGCGAGCCTGACCGCGCTCACCGACCGGGTGATCCTGCCCGAGCACGCGGTCGAGCAGGCCGAGCGGCAACGCATGCTCGACCAGATCGTCGCCGCCCTGCCCGAGCAGACGCGCACCGTCATCCGCGGCGTCTACCTCGAGGAGCGCATGGTCAAAGACCTGGCGCACGAGCTGGGCGTCAGCCACGCCTACGTCTCGAAACTGCGCCGCACCGGTCTCACGCTGCTGCGCGAGGCGCTGGACGCGTGGGACGACGGCACCGAGCCCGACCGGTCCACCGCCACCCGGGCCGCGTTCTTCGACGCCGTGTTCGGCACGCGGACGGCGGTCGCAATCCCCGCCTGAGGGGCCCGGTCGAACCGGCGGAACGCCGACGGCGTCGCCGTGGTTACGCCGCCACCCGATGTCGCGATGGTGGGGGTACGGGACCACGGACGGCCCCGCAGCAATCCCATCCACGGAGGAACAACATGGGTCTTCAGATCGCCACCAACATCGGTGCACTCAACGCGTACCGCAACCTGTCGGCCAACCAGGCCGACGTCTCGAAGTCGCTCGAGAAGCTCTCGAGCGGTCTGCGCATCAACCGCGCCGCGGACGACGCCGCCGGCCTCGCCATCTCGGAAGGCCTGCGCTCGCAGGTCAACGGCCTCAACGTCGCCGCGCGCAACGCCCAGGACGGCATCTCGGTCATCCAGACCGCGGAAGGTGGACTGACGCAGGTCCACTCGATCCTGCAGCGCGTGCGCGACCTCGCCGTGCAGGCCGGTAACGACAGCAACAACGCCGACTCGCGCGCCGCCGTCAGCGCCGAGGTCACCCAGCTGGTCGACGAGCTCGAGCGCATCTCGGACACCACCAACTTCAACGGCATCAAGCTGCTCGACGGCAGCGCGGGCACGGCTGGCGACGGCAAGCTCAGCTTCCAGATCGGTGCCGACGGATCGGCCTCGAGCCAGATCGCGGTCGACCTGGGTCCGGCCAACATCAAGGAGCTCGCCACCAACCTGCGCACCGCGATCGTCACCACCGACGGCTTCGCCTCGCCCGCGGCGGCCGCCACCACCATCACGACCGTCGACACCGCCATCAAGTCGGTCTCGTCGGCTCGTGCCGAGCTGGGTGCCGTGCAGAACCGCTTCGAGTCGACGATCAACTCGCTGCAGGTCTCGGCCGAGAACCTGTCGGCCGCCAAGAGCCGCATCGTCGACACCGACATGGCCGCCGAGATGGTGAAGTACACCGCCTCCAACATCCTGCAGCAGGCCGGTACCGCCATGCTCGCTCAGGCGAACCAGTCCGGCCAGGGCGTTCTGCAGCTCCTGCGCTGAGTCGTCGCGTTGCGCGACCTCGGGCGCCCGGACGGGGGATTCCTCCCGGCCGGGCGCCCTTCCCGTCCCACCCCGTCACCCCCGCGAAGGAGAGCCCCACGATGCAGATCGACGGCCTCGCGTCCGGCATGAAGACCACGGACATCATCGACGCCCTCGTCGCGGTCGCGGCGATCCCCAAGACGCAGGTGACCACGCGCATCACCGATCGCAACACCGTCATCTCCAACCTGCAGTCGCTCAACACCGCCCTCCAGGCCCTGACCGACAAGGCCCGCACGGCGGCCACGGCCACCTCCCTCTCTCGCATGCGCACCACCAGCTCCGACGACGCCGTCACCGTCACCGCCCGCGAGGGCGCCCGCGCGTTCTCGACCTCCGTCGTCGTCGACCGCCTCGCCGCCTCGCACTCCGTCGTCACCGCCGCCGGGGGAGCGGCGTCGTTCGGCGGCCCGTTCACCGTGGTGGCGGGCGACGGCTCCCGCACCGAGATCACCCCCCGCGGCTCCAGCGCCGCCGATCTCGCCACGGCGATCAACGCCTCGCGCGCCGGCGTCACCGCCACCGTCGTCCCGGGCGGACGCGACGCGCAGGGCACCGAACTGTCGCGCGTGCAGATCACCGCGAGCCGCAGCGGCGCGCAGGGCACGTTCTCGCTGCACCGGGGGACGAGCGCCGAGGTGGCGGCATCCACCTCCGTCGACGTGTCGAGCGAGATGGGAGCGGCCGTCCTCACCCGCGGGACGGATGCCGCCCTGCGCCTGTTCGCCGGGACCGCCGCCGAGCAGGTCGTCACCAGCGCCTCGAACACCTTCACCGACATCGGCCGCGGAATCGACCTCACCGTCCGCAAGGTCGCAACCGAGCCGGTCACCGTGACCGTCACCCCCGACTCCTCGGTGCAGGCCGACGTCGCGGCGGCCTTCGTCAAAGACGTCGCCGCGATCCTCACCCGCATCGACAACGGCTCGCGCGTCACCGTCGCCGCCCCCGGGAAGACCAGCACGCTCGGGGTGTTCACCGGCGACAGCACCATCCGCTCGCTGCGCACCGCCCTCGCCGACGCCGTGCAGAGCCCCGTCGACGGCGTCTCGGCCTCGACGGTCGGGATCAGCATCGACAAGTTCGGCGCGCTGTCGTTCGACGCCGAGAAGTTCACCGCGGCGATGGCCGCGGACCCCACGGCGACGCAGAACCTGTTCAGCACCGTCGCCGCGCGCGTGCAGGTCACCACCACGCGGTACGCCGACAAGTACGACGGTCTGGTGACCCAGCGCATCACCGGGCAGCAGAGCGAGGTGAAGACCTGGGAGAAGCAGGTCGAGCGCATGGACGCGCGCCTCGAGATGCGCCGCGCGACCCTCGAACGCACCTACGCGGCCATGGAGGTGCGGTTGTCGAGCCTGCAGTCCCGCTCGCAGTGGCTGGGCTCGCAGCTGTCCGCCCTGACCACGTCGTCGTCCCCGAAGTGATCGTCCCCGAAGTGATCGCCCCTGAAGGAGCAGCCATGTCCACCGTCCTGGACCGCGCCCGGCGCGAATACCTCGAGCAGCAGGTCGCCTCGGCCCCGCCCGAGCGACTCGTGACCATGCTGTACGACCGGCTGCTCGTCGACGTCGAACGCGCAGCCGCCGCGCACACGGCATCCGATCATCCGGCCGCGAGCGCCGCGCTCACCCACGCGCAGGCCATCATCGCCGAACTGCACGGCTCGCTCGACGACCGCTGGGACGGGGCGCCGGACTTGCGCGCCCTCTACACCTACCTGACCGGCCGGCTGATCGTCGCCAACGTCGCCCACGACCCCGCGGCGATCGACGAATGCCGCGCCCTCATCGCGCCGCTGCGCGAGGCGTGGCACGCCGCAGCCGCCGCCGTCGCGCAATCGTGACCGACGAGCTCGCGGCCTGGACCCGCGTGCTGGAGGACTTCGAACGTCAGCTCGCCGCGCCGGACGATGAGCCCCCCGGAGCGTTCGACGCCCCGACGGGCCCCGTGCCCACCGAGCTGGTCGAGCGGGCACGCCTCGTGCGGGAACGTCAACGCGCCAGCATCAGCGCACTCCACGCCGCACGCGAGAACCTCGCGCGCGAACTGCGCGCGCTCCGGCGGATCCCCACGACGGCGTCCGAGACGCCGATCTACCTGGATCTCGACGCCTGACCCGCGGTTACCGCACGCGCACCTGTCGCGATAGTCGCGAAAGAGCACGGATCGCTCGACGAACAGCCACGGATCGGCTCGCTCTTCACCCCGGAGTGCCCCCGTGCTCGAATCCGTCACCTCCACCGCGCTGTTCAGCGCGCTCGACGCGCTCGCGATGCGCCAGCGCGCGATCGCGGAGAACATCTCCAACGTCAACACCCCTGACTACCGCGCCCAACGCGTGGACTTCGAAGACCGCCTGCGCAGCGCCGTCGACGGCGGCTCCGGCGCGGTCTCCGCGCGCATCGAACGGTCGCTGGAACCCACACGGCTCAACGGCAACAACGTGAACCTCGACACCGAGACCCTGTCGAACATCGACACGGTGCTGCGCTACCAGTTCGCCGCACAGGCGCTGAGTTCCCAAGCGGCATCCATCACCAAGGCGATCGGGCAGGCCTCGGCATGACCTTCGACACCATCGGCATCGCCGGCACCGGACTCACCGCCCACCGCAAGTGGCTCGACGCGCTCAGCGACAACATCGCCAACGTCAACACCGCCACCCCGGCGGGACAGGACATGTTCCGCGAGAAGCTCGTCACGGTCGCCGCGGGCGAGCAGAGCCCCGGCGTCTACGTCACCGGCGTGCAGCAGTCCACGGCCGAGGGCCGACTGGTCTACGAGCCCGACCACCCCTACGCCGACGACAAGGGCTACGTGCAGTACCCCAACGTCGACCTGGGCGAGCAGATGAGCATGCTCATCCTCGCCCAGCGCGGCTACCAGGCGAACGCGGCGGTGGTCGATCGGGCCAAGACCACGTACGAGGCCGCCCTGCAGATCGGACGCAGCTGATGAGCACCCCCCTCGACCCCGTCGCGGCGATGAGTGTCGGCGGCCTCAGCCCGCTCAGCTTCGAGCGGGCCGCGCCCGCCGCCGACGGTGACGCGAGCGCGACCGCCGCCCCGTTCGCCCGGTCGCTCAGCGCCGCCGTCGAGAACCTGCAGCAGCTGCAGTCAACCTCGAACGAACTCGCCGTGCGCGCCGTCACCGGCGACCTCGACGACATCCACCAGGCCACGATCGCCTCGGCGCGTGCCGGGGTGACGCTGGACCTGATGGTCGCCGTGCGCGACCGCGGGGTCGCCGCGTTCACCGAGATTATGCGGATGCAGGCCTGAGCGTGCCCGCGATCGTGACCTCGCTGCTCGAGCGGACCAAGAGGGTCGTCGGGGGCTTCAGCGTCGCCCAGCGCACCATCGCCGTCATCGGCGCGGCGCTGCTGGTGATGGGGGCCATCGCCCTGGGCAGCTGGCTGACCAAACCGCAGATGAGTCCGCTGTTCACCGGGCTGAGCGCCCCCGACGCCTCGGCCGTCGTGGAGCAGCTCAAGTCCGCCGGGGTGGCGTACGAACTGACCGAGGGCGGTGCCACCGTCCTCGTGCCCGACGCCGAGGTGTACCCGCAGCGGCTCGCGGCGGCCGCCGCGGGCCTGCCCAGCGACACCACCGGCGGCTACACCCTGCTCGACAAGATGGGCGTCACCGCGAGCGAGTTCCAGCAGTCGGTCACCTACAAGCGGGCCATCGAGGGCGAGCTCGCCCGCACGATCGGTGCGATGGCGGGGGTCACCGCGGCATCCGTCCAGCTGGCCATCCCCGAAGAGAGCGTGTTCGTGGCCGAGGCGCGCCACCCCACCGCGTCGGTGTTCGTCAAGACGCAGGGCGGTGCCACCCTGACCGAAGATCAGGTCGCCGCGATCGTGCACCTCACCAGCGCGGCGATCCCCGGGATGACGCCCGAGGACGTCGCGGTCACCGACCAGGCCGGAAAGGTGCTCGCGGCGGTGGGGACGGGACTGACCGGCTCGGCCGGATCGCAGGCGAACGAGTACGAGGCGAAGGTGGCAGCCTCGGTCACCTCGATGCTCGAGCGGATCGTGGGACCGGGAAACGCCACCGTCAGCGTCTCGGCCGACCTCGCCACCTCCACCTCGGAGCGGATGGACGAGACCTACACCGCGCCCGAGGGCGGAGTGAGCACCTCGGAGCAGACCAAGACCGAGAAGTCCACCGGCGGGGAGGGCCAGGGCGCCGGGGTGCTGGGACCCGACAACATCGCGGTGCCGGGCGCCGGGGGCGCCGCGACCGTGGAGACCTCGGAGGCCACACGCAGCAACGCCGTGAACAAGTCGACCGAGAAGACCACCACCCCCGCCGGACGCCTGACCCGCCAGACGATCAGCATCGCTCTGGATCGCGCCGCGGTCACCGGGGTCACCGCGCAGCAGGTGCAGGCGCTGGTGTCGGATGCCGCCGGCGTCGACGCGGCCCGGGGCGACGCCGTGACGGTGGAGTTCGTGGAGTTCAGCCAGTCGGGGGCGGACGCGGCCGCCGCGGCGCTGCAGGCCGCCGAGGCCGAGCAGGCCCGGCAGGCGCAGGCCGAGATCCTGCGCTCCGGCATCATCGGCGCCTCGATCGTGCTCGCCGCGCTCATCCTGGTGATCGCGCTGCTGATCCGCCGCCGGATGAAGAGGCGCACTCTCTACACCGAAGAGGGACCCATCGAGTACCTCTCGACCCTGACCGAGACCGAGGAGCAGAAGCTCAAGACCCTCAAGGGCCTGGCCGACCCGATCGCCCTGCCCGCGGCGCCGCCCACCCGGGTGCTGCCGACGCTGCTCGACGTCGAGGAACAGCCCGAGACCCCGCAGGTGCTCGTCGAACGTCACCGCCGTGACGTGGAGCAGCTCGCCCGCGCCGATCCCTCCACCGCCGCGCAGGCGCTGGCGCGCATGATGGACGAGGCCCTCGCGTGAGCCTGCTCGGTCCTCGGCCGACGGTGCAGGATGCCGTAGCACCCGACGTGACGCCGGAGGCGGCCACCGAGGTGCTCTCGGTACCGGTCGCGCCCCTGTCGGGGCTGCGGCGGGCCGCGATCGTCATGCTCACCCTCGACCGCGAGGTCGGTGCCGAGGTGCTGCGCCACCTCGGCGAGACCCGCGCCGAACTGCTGGCCGCGGAGCTCACGCAGCTCGGCGACGTCGACACCGCCGCGATCGCCACCGCGCTCGCCGACTTCGGCCGCATCGCGTCGGGGGGCACCACGGTGGGCCGCGGCGGACAGGAGGCCGCGACCGGTCTTCTCGAGACCGCATTCGGTCGGGAGAAGGCCGTCGGGATGGTCGGGCGCGTTCTGACGCAGGGCGTGGTGTCGTTCAAGTTCCTCGACAGCGTCGACGCGGGGCACCTGGCGACCCTCCTGGACGGGGAGATGCCCACGACCGTGGCCGTCGTCCTGGCCAACCTGCGGGCCGACCGTGCCGCGGCCGTGCTGGCGGCCCTGCAGGACCCGCAGCGCACCGACGTCGCCCAGGCCATCGCGACGCTCGGGGCGGCCTCGCAGGACGCCATTGCCGTGGTCGCGGACTCGCTGCGCGCCCGCACCGGCGTGTTTGGGCTGCGCGATGCGCACGAGCCCGTGGGCGGGGTGCAGCCGCTCGTCGACATCATCAACCGCTCCGACACCGTGCTCGAGAAGGCGCTCCTCGCCGGTCTCGAGGACCGCGACCGTCTGCTCGCCGAAGAGGTGCGCAGCCGCATGCTGACCTTCGCCGACATCGCGCGCCTCGAGGACCGCGACGCCCAGCGCGTCCTGCGCGGCATCGACCTGCGTGTGCTCGCCCTGGCCCTCAAGGGCGCCGACCCGCAGATCGCCGAGGTGATCCGCCGGAACATGACCGAACGCAATCGCGAGAACCTCGACGAAGAGGCATCAGCTCTGGGGCCGGTGCGCGTGCGTCAGGTGGACGAGGCGCGGGCCGAGGTCGTGCGCGTCATCCGCGAACTCGAGGCCGCCGAAGAGATCACGATCTCGCGAGAGGACGAGGACGAACTCGTCGACTGAGACCGCCGCGCGCGGTTACCGGCCGCCGCGGTCGTCGCGATAGTCGGAGGCGAGCACGGATCGCTCGTCGAGGAGGCCACGGATCGGCTTCGCCACACGTCCCTGGGTGATAGCCGTGACCGATTCCGCCTTCGCGCCGCTGGTTCCGCCGCGCATCGGCGATGCCGCCGCTGACCCCCGCGCGGCCGCCGAGCGGGCCCGGGCGCGCGGATACGCCGACGGTTTCGCCCGCGGCAGCCGCGAGGCCCGCGACGAACGCGATCGGCTGCTGCAGCAGGCGCGCGAGGACGCCGACCGCGATGCCGCCGGCCAGCGGGAGGCGGTGCGCACGGCGCTCGCCGCGTTGCAGCACGCCCGTGCGCGGTGGGACGAGGCGGTCGCCGGTCTCGTGCGCACCGACGCCGAGCGCGTGGAGCGCGCGGCGATCGAGCTTGCCGAGGTGATCCTGGGCGCGGAACTGTCGGATGCCGCCCGCTCGGCCGCCCACGCGCTGCGCCGCGCCGCGGCCGCGGCCCCGGGGGGCGAGGACGTGCGCGTGCTGCTGCACCCGCGCGACGCGCGGATCGTGGTCGACGCCCCTTCGGCGAGCGGGATCGCGGGTTTCGAGATCGCCGCGTCGGACGAGGTCGACCCCGGCGGAGCCCTCGTCGAGCTGCGCGAGGGCCGGATCGACGCCCGCATCGACGCGGCCCTCGACCGCGCCCGCGCGGCCCTCGACGACGACGAGGACGGTCCCGCGTGACGGCCCCCACCCCCGCGTGGCGGCGCGCCCTGGACGCCGCACGCCCGGAACGCACCGGCGTGGTGACGGCGGTGGCGGGACTGGGGCTCGAGGTGACCGGCATCCCCGCCGCCATCGGCGAGCGCGTGCGCATCGCGACCGCGACCGCACGGCCGATCGAGGCCGAGGTCGTCGCCGTCGACGGCGCGAGCGCGCGCTGCATGCCCCTGGGGCCGGTGGCGGGCATCCGGGCCGGGGCCCGCGTGCACCGCACGGGCCAGCCGTTCCGGGTGCCGACCGGTGCGGGGCTGCTCGGACGGGTGCTCGATGGGACCGGTCGTCCGCTCGACGGCGGGGGAGCCCTGCGCTCGTCCGGGTCGGTCGCCCTGGCCCACGACGCGCCCAGCGTCCTCGGCCGTCGCCGCATCGATCGCCAGCTGGGGCTGGGGGTGCGCGTGCTCGACACGATGACCCCCGTCGGCATCGGCCAGCGCTTGGGCTTGTTCGCCGGATCGGGCGTGGGCAAGTCGTCTCTGCTGTCGATGATCGCGCGCGGGGCGAGCGCCGACGTCACGGTCATCGCGCTGGTGGGCGAGCGCGGCCGCGAGGTGCGCGAGTTCCTCGAGGACGACCTGGGTCCCGAGGGGCTCGCGCGGTCGGTGGTGGTCGTCGCGACGTCGGATCAGCCGGCGATGGCGCGCCTGCGCGCCGCCTTCGTCGCCACGCGCATCGCCGAGGACTTCCGCGCGGGCGGGAGCGAGGTGCTGCTGATGATGGACTCGCTCACGCGCGTGGCGATGGCCCAGCGCGAGATCGGTCTGTCGGCGGGGGAGCCGCCCGCCACCCGCGGGTACCCGCCCTCGACGTTCTCGGTGCTCGCCTCCCTTCTCGAGCGCGCCGGCACGGGCCCGACGGGATCGATCACGGGTCTGTACACCGTGCTCGTCGACGGCGACGACCACAACGAGCCGATCGCGGACGCGGCGCGCGGCATCCTGGACGGCCATGTCGTGCTCGATCGGCGTTTGGCCGTGCGCGGGCACTTCCCCGCGGTGGACGTGCTCGGTTCGGTCTCGCGGGTCATGGGCAAGATCACCTCGGACGAGCAGCGCCGACGCGCGGTCGTCCTGCGCCGCGTGCTCGCCGCCCGTCGTGACGCCGACGACCTCATCGACATCGGCGCGTACACCCCCGGGGCGAACCCCCTGGTGGATGCCGCCCTGGCGCACCGCGAGCCGATCGAGCGCTTCCTCACCCAGGCGATCGACGACCCCACGACGTCAGCGGACTCGTGGGGACGGCTCGCCGCCCTGACCGACACCTTCGGAGGACTGCCCGCATGACTTTTCCCCTCTCGGGCTTGCTGCGCGTGCGCGGCGTGCAGGAGCGCGTCGCGGCGCAGGACCTCTCTCGCGCCCGTGCCGACGAGGCCGCGGTCGCCGCCGCCCGTCACGAGACCGCGTCGAGCCTGGCCGCCCTCGCCCCCGCGATCGACGAACCCGGCACGCTCCTGGCGTTGGCTGCGGCGCGATCGGCGGGGCAGGCCGCCCTGGCCGACCTGCAGACGCTTCTGCAGGTGCGCCGCGATGAGGTCGCCGCGGCCGAGGCCGTGCACGTGCGCGCCCGCCGCGACCTCAAGGGCCTGGAGCGTCTCGAGAGCACGCATCGCGACCGCGAGGGCGAGGGTCGCCTGCGCGCGGAGCAGAACGCCCTCGACGAGATCGCGACCACCCGCGCCGCCCCGACGCCCGCGAGCGGCGCATGAGCGGCGCCTTTCGCGGGGATGTCGCGCGTGTCCACGCCGCGCGGCAGCATGCCGCGGGGGAGGCCGTATGAGCACCGCCGTCCGCGCCCCGGGCGCGCAGCCGGGAACCCCCGGGCAGGGTGTGCGCGCACCGGTATCGGCGGATCCCGCGGGACCCGCGTTCGGCGACCGTCTGCGGCGCGCGCTGTCGGAGCTGTCGAGCGTCGCGGATCGCCGGAGAGCGGATGCCGATCGCCCCGCGTCCGACGAGCTCCCGACCGGAACCGGCACCACCTCGGCGGGGGTTCCGCGCGAGGCGCGCCCGGCAGCGGCGGGGACGGACCCGGCGACCGCGAGCACGGGCCCCGACGTGGCGACGGTCGTGGCGACGGAGCTGCTGCTCCCGGCCCCGCCGACGGCTCTGGGCCCGGTCCCGTCCCCGGCCGCGACGCCGGCCCCCGCGGAGCCCGCCGGGCCCGGCGCAGCGGGCGTCGAGTCCGCATCGACTCCGCCGTCCGCCCCGGCCACGGCATCCCCGGCGATGGCGACGACCACCGCGCTCGCGTCGACCCCGGCGACCCCCGCGGCCGCGACACCCCCTGCGCTCGCGACGCCCCCGGCGACCGTGCCGACCCCCGCGTCGCCCGTCGTGGCGGGGCCGCCGTCGAGCGGAAGGGCCGCGGCCGGCGAGGCGTCCGCCGGGGCCCCGGCGTCGCCGGACGGGGCCGCCGTCCGCGCACCGGACCGCGCGGCGGCGTCTTTCGCGCTCGGCGCGCTCCCCGACGCTCCCGTCGGGACGGACGCGCCCCCCATGCCGGCCCGCGCCGAGACCCCACCGTCGGGCGCGATCCCGTCGACCCCCCTCCCGCCGACGCCGGTGGCGACCCCGGCCGCCCCCGCCGAGCCCACGCCCCGCGCGATCGCCGCGCAGGTCGTCGCCCCGCTGCTGCGGTTGGCGCAGCTGCCCGAGGGCGCGCACCGCCTGACGCTCGTGGTCGCCCCCGAGTCGGTCGGGCCGATCACGCTGCGCGCCCACATCGGCGCGGGCGGCGACGTCCGCATCGAGCTGCTGACCGCCACCGACCTCGCGCGCGACGCCCTGCGGGCCATGCTCGGCGAGCTGCGCCGCGACCTGGCCGTCATCGCGCCGACCGCGCACGTGGCGATCGGCGGCGGGGGCACGGCATCCGACACCTCCGCCCACCACCCGGGGACGCAGGACTCCGCCCCCGACTCCCGCGAACGCCGCACCCCGAGCGCCTCCGCGCAGCCCGCCGCCGCCCTCTCGCCCTCGGCCCCCTCGCGCGCGACCACCGCGCCCGGCGGCCGGCTCGACATCATCGCCTGAAAGGACCGCCCATGTCCGTCGACGCCGTCTCGGCCTCCTCGACCTCGCTCGTCAGCGGGGCCACCGCCCCCGCCGCGCCCAAGAAGGCGCTTGACGCCGATGCGTTCATGAAGCTGCTCGTGACCCAGCTGACCAACCAGGACCCGTCCACCCCCATGGACACCAACCAGATGATCTCGCAGACCACTCAGCTGGCGATGATGGAGCAGCTCACCACGCTCAGCCGCACCGGAACCGAGGCCTTCGCCCTCGACATGCGCCAGACCGCCGCCTCGCTGCTCGGTCGCCAGGCGGGCTACCTCGACGCCAACGGCGCCCCGGCGACGGGCGTCGTGACCGCGGCATCCTTCGACGGACCCGTCCCCCAGCTCACGATCGGCGGCGCCACCGTCGCCCTCGACGCCCTCACCTCCCTCCGCACCGCCTCGGCCTGACCCTTTCGACGAAAGAGACCCTCATGCTCCGCTCGCTCTTCTCCGGCATCTCCGGACTCCGCTCGCACCAGACGATGCTCGACGCCACGGGCAACAACATCGCCAACGTCAACACCGCCGGCTTCAAAGGCTCGTCCGTGCTGTTCGAGGACTCGCTGTCGCAGGTGGTCGCGGAGGCGGGGATGCCGGCGGGCGAGGTCGGCGGCCGCAATCCCGCCCAGGTGGGGCTGGGGGTGCAGGTGGGCGGCATCCGCACCACCTTCGCCCAGGGTGCCGCGCAGACCACGGGTCGCAGCGGCGATCTGATGATCCAGGGCGACGGCTTCTTCGCGGTGCGCTCGGCCGGCGAGACGCTCTACACCCGGGCGGGCGGGTTCTCGTTCGACGGCGCCGGGCGCATGGTCTCGGCCGACGGCTCGCTCGTCCAGGGGTGGACGGCGCAGAACGGCGTGGTCAACCCCGGCTTGGCGACCGGCGACATCTCGATCCCGCGCGGACTGATGTCGCCGGCGCGTCCCACCACCGCCACGACCGTGACGGGCAACCTGCCCTCGACGGCGGCCGTGGGCGACCGGGTCGTGCGCGACATCCAGGTGTTCGACGCGCAGGGCGCGGCGACCACCCTGAGCCTGACCTTCTCGCGCACCGCCGCGGGCTGGGACGTCACCGAGCCCGTGAGCGGGGCGAGCGGCACGATGGCGTTCGCCGACGGTCGGCAGACGACGCCCCTCACTCTCGCCGCCGGCGGCGTCACCGTCGACCTCACGGCGGTCACGGGCTTCGCGGGAGTGTCGACGGTGGCGATCACCGCGCAGAACGGCGCCGCGGCCGGGACGCTGAAGTCGTACACGATCACGAGCGACGGCACGGTCGTCGGCACCTTCGGCAACGGCCGCACCGAGACCCTCGCCAAGGTCGCGCTGGTCACCTTCGCCAACGCCGAGGGACTCGAGAAGGCCGGGGGCACCGCCTTCCGCGCGACGGTGAACAGCGGCGCCGCCCAGGTCGGGGAGGCCAGTCGCGCCGGCTTCGGCTCGCTGCTGTCGGGGGCGCTCGAGATGAGCAACGTCGACCTGTCGCAGGAGTTCACCAACCTGATCGTCGCCCAGCGCGGCTTCCAGGCGAGCGCCCGCATCATCACCACCAGCGACGAGGTGCTGCAGGAGCTCACCAACCTCAAGCGCTGACCTCGGGGCGCGAGCCCCGCCGGTACGACGCGATCCGCCCGGGTTACCGGCGGGGGCCCGCGTCGCGATAGTCGCCACCGCCCCCGTATCGAAAGCCGAGTCCGTCCGATGATCACGCTCACCCGCCTCGACCGCACGCGGTTCGCGGTGAACCCCGATCTGATCGAGCGGGTGCACGAGGCGCCCGACACGACCCTGCACATGGTCGACGGACGCGTCTACAACGTCGAGGAGAGCCTCGACGAACTCATCGCCCGCATCGTTGCGTACCGCGCGCGCGTGCTGGCCGAGGCCGCGGCGTTGACCGCAGCGAACGGGGTCTGAGGTGGATTTCGCGTTCATCGCCGGCGTGGTGATCGCCTTCGGCGCGCTCTACGCGATGATCACGATGGAGGGCGCCCACCTCAGCGCCCTCTTCCTGCCGGCGCCGATGATCCTGGTGCTCGGTTCGACCATCGGCGTGGGTATCGCCAGTCACACGGTCAAAGACGCCCTGTCGGCCTTCGGGTCGCTCGGGGCGATGGTGCGCGGGCCCCGCTCGACGCCGGCCTCGGTCATCCCGCTCCTCGTCGGCTACGCCGAGAAGGCGCGCACCGAGGGACTGCTGCGCCTCGAGGACGAGCTCGACGGCGCCCCCGACGAATACACGCGGCGCGCCGTCCAGGCCCTCGCCGACGGAGTGGATGCCGAAGACCTGCGCACCCTGATGGACGACGAGATCGTGGCGGTGGCCGGCCGCCGACGCATCGCCTCGAAGTTCTTCGCGGCCCTCGGCGGATACGCCCCCACGATCGGCATCGTCGGCACCGTCGTCTCGCTCACCCACGTGCTCGAGAACCTCGACAAGCCCGACGAGCTGGGCCACATGATCGCCGCCGCCTTCGTGGCGACGCTGTGGGGCCTACTTTCGGCCAACTTCCTGTGGAACCCCATCGCGGGTCGCCTGTCGCGCATGGCCGCGCTCGAGCAGGAGCGGATGACGCTGGTGTGCGAGGGGATCCTCGCGATCCAGGCGGGCAGCCCGCCGCGTCTGCTGGAGGAGCGCCTGCTCGCTCTCACCACTTACAAGCCGGGCAGGAAGCGCGCCGCCCCCGCCGCCGCCCCGGCGGAGGATCCGGCGTGAGCATCGCGCGGCGCGCGCGGGGCCGAGGGCACGAGGACGACGGGCACGACGAGCCCGACGAGCGGTGGGCCGTGTCGTACGCCGATATGGTGACGGTGCTGATGTGCCTGTTCATCGTCCTCTACGCCGTGTCGGTCGTCGACGAGACCAAGTACGAGCAGTTGAAGAACGGCCTGGCCGCGGCGTTCGGCCAGTCCCCGACCGAGGGCGGGGGAGACCTCACCGAGGGTCTCGTCATCCCCCCGGAACTGCTCGCCGAGGACGGGGTGCGCGACGTGGCCGTGCGCGCGGCGGAAGAAGTGGACGGGATGCAGAGACTGCGCGAGCAGCTCATCGACGCGCTCGCGACCCAGGGGTTGCAGGACACCGTCGACTTCGTCATCGACGAGCGGGGACTGAAGATCGGCCTGGTCGGGGCCGAGACCTTCTTCGCCGACAACCGCGCGGATCTGTCCGACAAGGCGGACACGGTGCTCGACCTCGTCGGCGATGTGTTGTCGGCGGCGGGCAACCCGATCAGCATCGAGGGGCACGCCGACCATCGCGCGGCGGCGGCGCCGTACGACAGCAACTGGGAGCTCAGCAGCAGTCGCGCCACGAAGGTGGCCCGCTTCCTCGTCGAGCACGAGGGCATCGCCGGCTCCCGCGTGCAGGCGGTCGGCTTCTCGGACCAGAGGCCGCTGGTGGAGGGCGACAGTGCCGATGCCCTGGCGGCGAACCGCCGCGTCGACATCGTCGTCGAATCCACCGAGCAGGAACAGGTGCGGGGTCTCATCCCCGGTCTGGTGAGCGCGAGCTCGGGCGGCTGAGACTCGTGATCATTCCAAGGAGGACACCGTGACCGCCGTCGTCCGTGACGATCCCCTGCGCCGATACCCGGCCTACGACTTCCGTCGACCCGCCCAACTGGGGCGGGAGCACGCGCGCCACCTGGAGGCGGCGTTCGAGACGTTCGCTCGACAGTGGGCCTCGCACCTGACCGCCAAGGTGAGGATGCGCACGCACCTGGTGCCGCGCGGCGTGGAGGTGGTGTCGTATCAGGAGTACGCCGACACGTTGCCGGCGACCACCGCGATGGTGGCCGGCTCCACGGCGGATCGCGAGGAGCCCTGCGTCATGCAGATCGGCCTGGACGACGCGCTGATGTGGGTCGTGCAGATGCTCGGCGGCAGGACCGCCGCACCGATCGAGCCGCGCCCGCTCACCCCGATCGAGTCGGCGCTGATCCTCCAGCTCATGCAGGAGGGCTTCGCCCTGCTCAGCACGTGCCTGGGGTCGCTGCTGCCGGGGCCGGTGACCTACTCGGGGCTGCACTACACCCCGCAGTACCTCCAGGTCATCTCGCCCGGTGAGGCCGTGATCGTGGCGCGCTTCGACCTGCGCGTGGGCGAGTCGCGTTCGACCACGACGGTCATGCTGCCCACCGCCGTCGTCGTCGACCAGCTGGCCGAGACCGACCGCGGCGCCGCCGCCGCCCCGCGCCGTGGCCGGGCCGCCGACCACGTGCAGCGCACCCCCTTGGACGTCACGCTGCGGGTGACGCCGCGCGTCATCGCCGCGGGCGAGGTCCTCGATCTCGCCCCGGGCGACCTGTTGCGCTTCGCCCACCCCGAGACCACGCCGCTCGAATTCGTCGTCGGGACGACCCCCGTCGCCCGCGCCGTCGCCGGGGCGCAGGGCTCGCGCCTGGCCTGCACGATCACCGCCATCCCCGAGGAGACCCGCCGATGACCACGTTCCACGCCAACGCCATGGCCGCCGCGGTGGCCGCGACCCTCCCCTTCGCCTTCCCCGTGCTGCCCACGGCGTCCTCGGATCCGGGTGCGACGGGGCGCGCGATCGCGGTCGCCTTCACCGGCACCCCCGGAGCGACGATCGCGGTGCAGGTGGCCGAGCCCGACGCGCTCGACGACGGCTCCGTCGGCGTCCCGCTCGCGGACCGGCTGCATCCCGTGTTCGAGGCGGCGGTGGCCGTGCTCGGCACCGGCGCGCTCGGCGACGGCGAAGAGGTCGAGGCCGCGGGGGTGTTCACGGTCGCCGGCGCGCAGGTGTTCGATTTCGTCGACGCCGACGGCCGGATCGTCGCGCGCGCGGCCATCCGCATCGACGACCCCGTCGTCGCCTCGCGCACCGCCGGACCCACCCGTCTCAGCCGCATCGCCGGCGTCGAGATGGAACTGGTCGTCGAGATCGGTCGCACCCGCATGGCCGTGCGCGATGTGCTGAACCTCGAGCCCGGCCGCGTCGTCGAACTCGACCGGGCCGCCGGCTCGCCCGCCGACATCACCCTGAACGGACGCTTGATCGGCTACGGCACGGTCGTCGTCGCCGACGGTGATTTCGCGGTGCGCGTGGAGCGCATCATCGACACCGTCGACGGGGAGTGAGCGTGGACGAGGCACTGCAGCTGCTGCGCGCGGCCGTCTCGCTCGCCGCCGTCCTGGGGTTGCTGGTGTGGCTCAGCAGGCGTCTGAAGACGGGTCAGGCCGCGGGCCGCGGTCCTCTCGCCGCCCTCGTCCCGCGCCGCCTCGGCCGCCTCTCGTCGGCGCTCGGGTGGGTGCGCGGTGGCGCGCAGCCCGCGGCACCCCGCGAGGAGCGGATCACCCTGGTCGCGCGCACCTCGCTCACGCCCAAGGCGCAGCTCGTGGTTGCCGAGTTCGGCGGCATCCGTTACGTCCTCGGGGTGAGCGACAAGGGCGTCGACGTCGTCGACACGCAGGAGGTCGAGGCCGCGGACGCCCCCGCCGAGCCGCGGGCCCTCGTCGTCGTGCCCGATGAACGGGATGCCGCGGCGCCCGCGCGTCGGCGCGGTGTCGACCTCGACGACCCGCCGTCGCTGCGCGCGGGTTACCGGGCGCGTTCGGCGTCGCGATAGTCGCGGGGGAGCACGGATCGCTCGCACCCCGGCTACGGATCGGCCTGGACCCCCACCCCGAGAGCGTCGTCGTGCCCCCCACCGCCTTCGTCACCGCGCCGTCGCGCGCGAACGGGCGTCGACGCCGTCGCACCCGGGCGGTGCAGGTGCTGGCGGCGGTGCTGCTGGTAGGCCTGCTCGACGCGGTCACCGCTCACACGGCCTCCGCGTCCACCGGGGGCATCAGCGTCAACGGGATCAACGGCACGCCGTCCGACAGCATCACGACGCTGCTGGGGATCACCGTGCTCAGCGTCGCCCCGGCGCTGCTGCTGATGATGACGAGCTTCACCAAGATCTTCGTGGTGCTCGCCCTCACCAGAAACGCGCTCTCGCTGCCCTCGATCCCGCCCAATCAGGTGCTGGCGGGGCTCAGCCTTTTCCTCACCCTGTTCATCATGTGGCCCGTCCTGACCGACATCAACCAGGCCGCGGTGACCCCGTTCACCGCGGGGCAGATCGACTTCGGCCAGGCGTTCGACGCCGCCCAGCAGCCCCTGCGCACGTGGATGCTGCACTTCACGCGCGAGGACGACATCGCCCTCATGCTCCGCGCGGCCCGCATGGACAACCCCGAGGGGCCCGACGGCATCCCCCTGTACACCCTGATCCCGGCGTTCATGCTCAGCGAATTGCGGGCCGCGTTCGTGATCGGGTTCATCGTGTTCGTGCCGTTCCTCATCATCGATCTGGTGGTCTCGAGCGCGCTGATGTCGATGGGCATGATGATGCTGCCGCCGGTGATGATCTCTCTGCCGTTCAAGATCCTGCTGTTCCTGCTCGTGGACGGGTGGGGCCTGGTGATCACCTCTCTGGTGCAGTCCTATCGGGTGGCGACGTGAACCCCGCCTCGGTGATGGACATCGGGCTGGAGGCGCTGGTGCTCGCGGCGAAGCTCAGCGCCCCGCTGCTGATCACGGCGCTAGTGGTGGGGTTCGCCATCTCGCTGCTGCAGTCGATCACGCAGGTGCAGGAGATGACGATCTCGTTCGTGCCGAAGCTGCTCGCGGTGGGGGTGGCGCTGCTGGTGTGCGGCAACTGGATGATCGCCGAGACGGTGACCTTCACGCACGAGCTGTTCGCCCGCATCCCGAGCCTGCTGGGCGGCGGCGCGTGAACCTCGCGGTGGACTTCCGCTGGCTGGAGGCCACGGCCCTCGCCGTCGTGCGCATCACCGCGTTCCTCGTCGTCGCCCCGCCGTTCCATCACGGCGCGATCCCGCTGCGCATCCGCGCGATGCTGGGGGTGGGCCTGGGCCTCGCGGTGTCTCCCGCGGTGGTGCCCGGCTACGAGCGACTCGGCACCGGGGGCTTCCTCTTCGCCGCCGCCGGTCAGGTGCTGGTGGGGACGCTGCTGGGGTTCCTGGTGCTGGTGGTCTTCAGCGCGATCCAGAGCGCGGGCTTCCTCGTCGACACCTTCGGCGGGTTCCAGCTCGCGCAGGCCTTCGACCCGGGCATGAACGTCAACGGCGCGCAGTTCACCCGTCTGTTCCAGATGACGGCGATCCTGCTGCTGTTCGCCTCGCAGGGGTATCAGCTGGTGCTGGGCGGGCTGTTCCGCTCGTTCGACGCGGTCCCGGTGTCGGGGGTGATCGACCTCGCGCGTCCGGCCGAGGTGCTGACGGGCGCTGTCGGTCAGATGCTGGTGAGCGCGGTGCAGATCGCCGGGCCCTTGCTGATCGTGCTGTTCCTGGCCGACGTCGGCCTCGGGCTGGTGTCGCGCGTCGCCCCCGCGCTGAATGCCTTCGCCCTCGGCTTCCCCCTCAAGATCGCCCTGACGCTGGTGCTGGTCGGGTTCGTGTTCGCGGCTCTTCCCGCCGTGGTCGCGTCGCTTGCCGATGACGCCGCCCAGGTGCTGATCGGGGTGACCCGATGAGCGCCGACGCGGGGGAGCGGAGCGAGAAGGCGACGCCCGAGCGCCTGCGCCGCGCGATCCGCAAGGGCCAGATCGGCCGCAGCCAGGACCTCACCGCTTGGGTCGCCGTGGGCGCCGCGGCGGTCATGACCCCGGCCACGATCGACGCCGCCACGCGGGTCCTGACCGAGCGGATGCTGGCCATCCGGGCCGCCGCGCGCGATCCCGATCCTTCTCGCGCGGTCGAGGCCATGGCGGGGGCGATCACCACGGTGGGCGGCGTCCTCCTGCCGCTGCTGGTGGTGGTGCTGGTGGCCGCGACCGTTGCGGCGGTGGCGCAGGGGGGCGTGCGCGTGCGCGGCATCCCGATGCGCTTCGAGCAGTTCGACCTCGCGGCGGGGGTCGCCCGCACCTTCGGCAAGGCGGCGCTGTGGGAGGGGCTCAAGGCGCTGCTGAAGACCGCGGCGATCGGGGCGGCGCTGTGGGTCGTGGTGGCCGGTCTCGTGCCCGTGCTCATGGTCAGCGGTCGGCACGCCGTCGGGTGGTTGATTCAGATCGCGGGGGGCGGGGTCGCGACGCTGCTGCAGGTGGCGGTGGCGGTCGGTCTGGTGCTGGCCGCGGTCGACGTCGCCGTGGTCATCCGGCGCAATCGCCAGCACACCCGCATGACCAAGCAGGAGGCGCGCGACGAGCACAAGAAGAGCGAGGGCGACCCGCTCATCCGATCGCAGCGGCGGGCGCGGCAGCTGGCGGTGAGCCGCAACCGCATGATCGCCGCCGTCGGCGACAGCGATGTCGTGCTGCTCAACCCCACGCACGTCGCGGTGGCGCTGCGGTACGAGCCGGGCCGCTCCGCTCCGCGCGTGGTGGCGAAGGGGGCGGGCGTCATCGCGCAGAAGATCCGCGAGCGCGCCGAGGACGCCGGGGTGCCGATGGTGCGCGACATCGTCCTGGCCCGCGCCCTGCACGCCGCCGTCGAGGTGGGGCACGAGATCCCCGAGCACCTCTACACCGCCGTCGCCCAGGTGCTCGCCTTCGTGCAGCACCTGCGGGCGCGCGGATCCGGGCGCGGTACGCACACCATGCCCCCCGACGCCCTGCTCGGACGCGGTCTGTGAACTGCGTCGAGCGCCATCCCCGCCAGTCGAGAGAACGGATGCGATGATCGCCCACCTGCTGTCCAAGGCGGCCGTCCCGGTGGGCGTCGTCGGGATCATCCTGCTGCTCATCGTGCCGGTGCCCGCGCCCCTGCTCGATGTGCTGATCGTGGCGAATATCGCCTTCGCGCTGCTCATCCTGCTGACGGCGATGTTCGTGACCAAGCCGCTGGACTTCTCGGTCTTTCCGAGCCTGCTGCTGGTGGCGACGCTGTTCCGCCTGGGCCTGAACGTCGCCTCGACCCGCCTGATCCTCAGCGAGGCGCACGCGGGACAGGTGATCGCCGCCTTCGGGCAGATTACGATCAGCGGCTCGCTCGTGATCGGCGCGGTGATCTTCTTGATCCTCGCCGTCATCCAGTTCGTCGTGGTCACCAAGGGTGCTGAGCGCGTGGCCGAGGTGGGGGCGCGCTTCACCCTGGATGCCATGCCCGGCAAGCAGATGGCGATCGACGCCGATCTCAACGCCGGTCTGATCACCGACGACCAGGCCCGGTCGCGGCGTGCCGAGGTGGCGGCCGAGTCCGACTTCTACGGCGCGATGGACGGTGCCAGCAAGTTCGTCAAGGGCGACGCGATCGCGGGCATCGTCATCCTCGTCATCAACTTCGCCGGCGGCATCGTCATCGGCATGACGATGCACGGGTTGGCGGTCGACGAGGCGATCGAGACCTACAGCCTGCTGACGATCGGCGACGGCCTGGTGACCCAGATCCCGGCGCTGCTGATGGCGGTGTCCACGGGCATGATCGTCACGCGCGAGAACGCCGATTCCGAGCTCGGCCGCGCGGCGGGACGCCAGCTGCTGCAGTCGCGCAACGCGCTGATCATCACCGCGGTGGCGGCCCTGGGCATGGGGCTGATCCCCGGCATGCCGTTCCTCGCGTTCGCGGCGGTGGGCGTAGGGCTGTTGTTCGCGGCATCCCGGGTCAAAGCCGGCGCCGACCGCGCCGCCGCCGACGAGGCCCTCGTCGAGGCGGAGCGCGCGCACGAGGCGGCCAGTGTGGAGCGGCCGGACGATCTGATGGACCGGATGCGGGTGCACGCGCTGGAGATCTCGCTCGCTCCCGACATCGTCGACCTCGCCGCCGGGGGACAGGGGGACCTGCTGGCGCGGGTGAAGGCATTGCGACGCAAGATCGCCCTCGACGTCGGCACGCTCATGCCGCCGGTGCGCACGCGCGACAACATCGAGCTGCCGGCCGAGACGTACGCGATTCTCGTCGCCGGCGTCGAGGCGGGTCGGGGTCTCGTGCCGCGCGGGCACATGCTGGCTCTGGGGACGGGATTGGATGCCGTGCCCGGCACGAGCGTGACCGATCCGGTGTTCGGGCTCGAGGGCAAGTGGGTGCGCACCGAGATGTCGCACGCCGCGGATCTGGCGGGGGCGACGGTGATCGACCGCGCGAGTGTGATCATCACCCACCTGTCGGACATCGTGCACGCCCACGCCGCGCGACTGCTCTCGCTCGAGGACGTGCGTCAGCTCACCGAGCACCTCAAGCAGTCCAATCCGGCCGCGGTGGACGAGCTCACCCCCGCGCTGGTGCCGCTCGCGGTCGTCCAGCGCGTGCTGGCGGGGCTGTTGGCAGAGCGGGTGGCGATCAACGATCTGGGGCGGATCTTCGAGGCGCTCGCGCTGCGCGCGAAGACGACCACCGAGATCCCCTCGCTGGTGGAGGCCGCGCGTACCGCCCTCGGTCCGGCGGTGGCGGCGCGCTTCGCCCGCGACGGACGCCTGCGGGTGGTGATGTTCGACGCGGGTCTCGAGCAGCAGATGCTCGAGGGTCTGCGTCATGTCGAGGGACGCACGCAGATCGTGCTGAGTCCCGAGGCGACCATGCAGCTGCTCGAGGGGGTGCGCCGCACCGTGGCCGCCGTCGACGCCGCGGGGGCCGAGCCGGTGCTGGTGTGCGCCCCGTCGTTGCGCGCCGCGGTGCGCACCCTGACGGCGGGACAGGCGGGAGGGATGCCGATCCTGTCGTACGACGAGGCGGCGATCGGCGGCTTCGCGACCGACGTGGTGGGCGTGGTCCGCCTCGAGCAGAACGCGCTGACCGCCCCCTGAGGGGCTGCGAAAACGCTCGTGATCGAGCGGAAAGGTATATTCGGGGGAGGACGGCGCTCAGCGCGAGCCACGGAAGGCGACCACACACATGCTCGTACTCACTCGACGCCCGAACGAGAGCATCCTGATCGGCGACGACGTCACGGTCACGATCCTCGGGGTGACCGCCACGGGCGTGCGCATCGGCATCGACGCTCCGCGCGACACGCGCATCCACCGCAGCGAGATCGTCGTGGCGGTGGCCGGCGAGAACACCGAGGCCCTGTCGGCATCCCGTTCCGAGAGCGCGCAGGACGCGCTGCTGTCGGTGCTGCGCGGCGGCGGCGCCCGCTAGCGCCGGCGGACCCGCGGGTTACTCCCGCGCGGCCTCGTCGCGATAGTCGGTCCCGTGGTGGGCGGACCCGCCACGGACTCGATATCCGAACGAGGTGATGTGGTGGCCGCGACCGATCTGAGCGTGCATCTGCTGCGCCAGCGGGAGCTGATGGAGCTCCTGCTGTTCAAGCTCGAAGAGCTCGAGATGCTGGTGACCACGGGGCGTACCCGGTGGGTGCGTCACGCCAGCGCGGAGGTCGAGCGCGTGATTGAGGCGATCGGCGCCGGCGCCCTCGCGCGCGACGGCGTGTTCGTCGAAGTCGCCCGGGAATGGGGTGTGCCCGAGGCGATGACCCTGCGGGAACTCGTCGAGGTCGCCCCGGGGGAGGCCTGGCGCGAGGTCATGCAGTCGCACCTGGAGGTCATGACGCAACTGGCCGACGAGATCGCGCAGAAGAGGTCGGCCGTCGACCGGCACCTGCGCACGGCGCTGCGCGTCACCCAAGAGACCATCGCCGGCCTCGGTGAGCCGACGGGGGAGTACGCCGCGACCGGGTCACGGCTGACCGCGCCGTCCTCGCGACTGCTCGACGTGCAGGTCTGACCTGCGATGTCCACCTTCTCGGGACTCCAGGTCGCCGCGTCGGGCCTTGCCGCGGCGCGCGCGGGCATGAACCTCACCGGCCAGAACATCGCGAACGAGACCACGCCGGGCTACACCCGCCAGCGTCTCGAGCAGACGGCGGTGTCGCCGGCGGGCACCGCGAGCGCGTGGGCCCGCGGCATCGGCGGCGGCGTGTCCATCGACGGCGTCGCGCGCCTGGGGGACGAGATCCTCGACGCCCGCGTGCGCGACGCGCTGTCGGCATCCGGGCTCTGGTCGGTGCGCGCGGCGGCGGCCGCGGCGGTCGAGAAGAGCACGGCGGAACCGTCGACGGACGGCCTGTCCGCGGGTCTCGGCCGTTTCTGGGCGGCATGGTCGGATCTGGCGAACACCCCCGAACCGGCCACGGCCCAGGTCGTCCTCACCGACGCCGGTGCCCTTGCGGCGCGGATCGCGGCCGGGTACGACGAGGTCGCCGGGCAGTGGTCGGCGACGCGCGACCAGCTCGATCGCGACGTCGCCGCCGTCAACGTCACCGCCGCCCAGGTGGCGGCGCTGAACGGTCAGATCCGCTCGGCCCTGCAGTCCGAGCGGGGGGCGAACGAGCTCATCGACCAGCGCAACCTCCTCGCGCAGAAACTGTCGGCCGCGGTGGGGGCGACGGGCCGTGTCGAGGACGACGGCACGATGACCCTGCGCGTGGACGGCAACGCCCTGGTCGCCGGCGACACGAGCCGATCTCTGTCGGTCTCCGGACCGCGCGACATGACCACCGCGGGTCCCATCACGCTCGCGTGGGTCGACCGCCCCGACCTTTCGCTCGCGCTGACCGGCGGCTCGGTGGGCGGCACGATCGGCGTGCTCGCCCCCGCCGCGGAGCAGGGCACGCTCGCGGTGGCCGCCCGCGCCTACGACGAGGTGGCGGTGTCGCTCGCGCAGGCCGTGAACGAGGTGCACCGCGGCGGTCGCACCGCGAGCGGTGTCGCGGGCGGCGACGTCTTCACCTTCGCCGCCGGAGTCCCCGCGGCCCGCGGGCTGCGCGTGGCGATCACCGCCGTCGATCAGCTGGCCCTGTCCGCGCCGGGCGCGGGCCCGAAAGACACCTCGGTCGCAGACCGCCTCTCGCAGCTGGACACGTCGACGACGGGACCCGACGCCGCGTGGTCGCGGTTCGTGGTCGGTTTCGGCGTCTCGGTGGCCGGTGACCTGCAGCGCGCGGATGCGGCCGACCGCGCGGCGATCGCCGCCCTCTCGGGGCAGCAGTCGACGGCATCCGTCGACGGTGACGAAGAGACCATCACCCTGCTCACCTACCAGACGGCGTATCAGGCCGCCGCGCGCGTGCTGACCGCCGTCGACGAGGCCCTCGACGTCCTCATCAACCGTGTCGGCCTGGTCGGCCGCTGACTCCGGAGGCGACATGCTCTCGCGCATCACCAGCAGCACGATCAGCCAGCAGGCCGTGCGCACCCTGCAGGCGGGGCTCGCCGAACGCGCCAAGCTCCAGGACCAGGCCGCCTCGCAGCGGGCCATCCGCACCCCGAGCGACGATCCCGCCCGGGCGGCGACCATCCTGAATGTGCACGGCGAGCAGGCCCGCACCGCGCAATACGCCCGCAACATCACCGACGCACTGGCGTGGGCCGGATCCGCCGACACCGCCCTGGCGGCGAGTGCCGACCTGCTCGCCCGCGCGCGCGACCTCACGGTGCAGGGCGCGAACTCCGGTGCGCTCAACCCGGCGGCGCGAGAGGCCATCGCCGCGGAGCTCGACAGCCTCGGGCGCGAACTGCTGTCCAAGGCCGACACCACCCTGCTCGGGCGCACGATCTTCGCCGGGACGACGGATGCCGGCACCGCCTTCGACCCGGACACCTTCGCGTTCCAGGGCGTTCCCGCGGCCTCGGTCGAGCGTCGCGTCGGGGCGAACGAGAAGGTGCGCGTCGACCTCGACGGCGCCGAGGTGTTCGGCGAGGGGACCACGAGCGTCTTCGCGACGTTGAAG
This sequence comes from Microbacterium sp. NPDC090007, assembly GCF_044748345.1. NCBI lineage: Bacteria > Bacillati > Actinomycetota > Actinomycetes > Micrococcales > Microbacteriaceae > Microbacterium > Microbacterium sp. NPDC090007. The sequence continues at coordinate 1,438,700 of NZ_JBIVFV010000001.1, forward strand.
GGCATCGCCGCAGACCTCCGCGCGGGCGCCGCGGTCGCCCCCCGGCTCGCGCAGCTCGACGCGCACGTGTCCGACCTCGCGGCCGCGCGGGGCGCCATCGGGGCTCGTACGGCGCAGATCGAGCGCGCCTCCGCCGCCAACGCCTCCGCCGCGGTCGATCTCGAGGCGCGCCGCGTCGAGGCCGAGAACGTCGACACCGTCGAGGTGTACGTCGCCCTGCAGGCCGCCGAGCTCGTCTACCAGTCCGCCCTGCAGGTCACCGCCAAGAGCCTGCAGGCCACCCTCCTGGAGTTCCTGCGATGACAATCGTGCCCACCCTCACCGGTCTCGACGTCGAGTTCGTGCGGTCGTTGCCGGGCCTGGGTCCCGTGACGTCGTTCCGCCTCGACCGCATCGAGGGCGCCGACGGCCTGTACGCGCTGCGTGCCGTGGCCGAGCAGCTCCGACTCTTCCTCGTGGACGCGGCGGTCGCGGCATCCGGATACTCCCCTCCGGTGACCGACGAGATGGCGGACGAGGTCGGCGCCCCGGCCGACGAGCTGCGCGTCTTCGTGGTGGCCAACCCCTCGGACGAGGGCGTCACGCTCAACCTGCGCGCTCCGGTGCTCATCGACGTGCAGTCGGGCCGCGCGAGCCAGGTCATCCTCGACGACACCTCCTACCCCCTGCGCGCACTGCTGGGCAGCCCGGTGTCCGAGCGGGACTGAGCGCGGACGACGTCACATTCGCAGAACAGGGATGCCGCCCACCCCGCCCGGGCGATAGGATCTCCCCGAATACGAGCAGAAACCGACCGTCCCCGCGACCCGAAAGCGGGGTTCTCGCCCACCCGAAGGGCGAGGTGGTCGGGCCCCGCCCGACGTCGCATGGCTCACCCCCGGCGGCAGTGGCGGCGATGCCGTGCGGTCGTCGACCCCGCGGTGGCGTCGACCGCGCGCCGTCCGTGGAGAGGTCGTCGGCCCGAGCGAGGTGAGGTCGCCTCCGCGGGGGCGGCATCCTGCGGACGTCGCACGGGTTTTCGCAACCCCGGTCGGCGGACGCGGCTGCTGCATACGCTCGTTTGCGAGCAAAGAACGAGGGATGGTGAGAGATGTCCGCCACGAGGACCGAAGAACCGAAGGTCAGCAAGCGCGAGTTCGTCCAGCGCGTGTCCAAGCGCACCGGCCTGTCGCTGCGCGTGACGCAGTTGGCGTACGACGCGATCTTCGACGAGATCCTGGATCTGGTGAACGCGGGCAACCGCGTGACGCTGACCGGATTCGGCAAGTTCTACGCCCAGTCGCACAAGGGCCACGACGTCGTGCTGAACATCCGCGACGACCCGAACGCCCGCGGTCACGTCGACGACTACGCCGTGTTGAAGTTCTCGGCGACCCGCGAGGTGAACAAGAGGGTCACGACCCGCACCGCGCGCGACACCGGAGGGCGGGATCAGCGTTCGAACGCGTAGCTGCTCTGCCCGACCAGGGTGAGGGTGAGCGACACCGGGAGCTCGTCGGGCATCTCGTCGTCCTCGTCACAGGCGTCGATGGCCTCGACGGGGACGATCAGGGTGCCGTCGGCGGCGAACACCACGTCGCGCGGCGCGAACGAGAAGAACAGGGTGCGCTTGGTGCTGCGCAGTTCGACCGAGCGGGCGACGTCGCTGCGCTCGTGCAGGTTCATAACCGTCTCGTCGGCGAGGATCGACCCGTCGCGGTAGCGCGCCTCGACGCGGTAGGTGCTCGGCTCGATCGCCTTGATGTTGAGGTCCTCGACGATCTCGGCGAAGGTCGCGTCGGGGTGGTTCATCTCGAAGGCGATCGCGCGCAGGTGATCGTAGGTCAGGTTGACCCGACGCGAGAACAGCGCGGCGTTCTCGATCTCCGCCGGGCGGGCGTTCGGCGCCTGATCGGTCAGGTAGTCGCGCACCTCGTTCGGACCGGGGTAGTCGAATCGCATGTGGTAGTGGAACCGGCCCGGCCGATTGACGATGTAGTGGCTGACGTCCTGCACGTCGTTGACGGTGAGGCAGTAGATGCGCTTGACCGCCGACATGCCGTCAAACAGGGTGAGGAACTGGTTCTGCCGGTTCGGGTCGTCCTGGCGCCCCCGCCCCGAGGTGAAGACCTTCTCGAACTCGTCGAAGATGACGAGGCACTCGTCCAGGGTGTCGAGGAAGTCGACGATGCCCTCGGCGTCCTCGGTCACCAGCACGACCGGCAGGGACTGCTGGATGGCCCGCTGGGCGACCATCCGCAGGAACATGGACTTGCCCTGGCCCTTGTTGCCCGACAGCATCACGCCGAGGTTGCGTTCGAGGCGCGCGTACGCGCGGAAGATCTTGTCGACCTTCGCCTCGCGCTGGCCGTAGACCTTCTCGGCTCCGACGCTCAGGTCGGCGGTGCGCACCAGGCTGAAGCCGTCCTTCGGGGCGAAACGCACGCGATACGTGCCGAGCGGCAGAGCGTCGTGGGCTTGGACGGCGGAGTCGTAGACCCGGACCTGACCGCTCGTCTCGATGTAGGTGCTGCTCACGGGGTCGGGGCTCCTGGTGGGGGAATAGGCGTGCCGGCCGAGCTGGCAATAGTCTGAGAGTGAGATTAGCAATCTCTCATCTTCGAGCCAAAAGGCGCGATGGGAAACCATTTCCGACGGGCGGGGGCGCCGGCGGGAAGTGGGGAAGGTCGAACGGGGGACGATGGCTATGCGCGACGAGGGTCAGACGAAGATGGTCGAGGCCGGTGGCGGATCGCGAGGCCGCCATGCCGGATGAGCTCGTGACCGAGACCACGGCGTTGCAGCTGTCGCTCCAGCTCGCCGGACGATGTCGGGGCCCCGAGGTGTGGAGCGCGCGGATCGTCGCCATCGCCCCGGACGAGTCCGGAGCGGCGCCGGTGCTCGCGGCGGCGACGCTCCACCGCGTCCACTACGCGGACCCGCGGTGGTGCGCGCAACTGGGCGACGCCGGTGCCGACCTCGCCGAGGTGGGGTCGGCGTTCACCGATCGGGAACTGATCTCGATGATCGACGAATCGTCGTTGTTCACCGAGAGTCTGTGCGTCATCTCGTCGATCGACGTCGTGCCCGCCGCGGTGGGCACCCTCGTCAGCCATGAACTGGTCCGCGCGGTGGCCCGCGTCTTCGACGGCGACACCCTCGCCCTGGTGATCCCGGGGGCGTTCGCCCCCGCGGACGGCGGAGCGGTCGACGACGCCGACATCGCGACCCGTCGCGCGCACTGGGCGGCGACCGGGTTCGTCGACATCCCCGGGACGACCGCGATGCTGCTGCCCGTGGGCGCCCGGCCCTGAACGTCGGGGCCCGAGCGTCGGGGCCTGACGTCAGGGCTGGAACGACGGGCCCGACCTCTGGGCCGGGGCCCCGGCATCCGCCGTCGACGACCCGGGCCGCGCCCTATGGTGGGAAGACGACGAGAGGGGCCCGCGGTGGCTGAGCAGCGCGAACGACTGAGCTGGGACGACTTCGGCGAGGCGACGAGGCGGATCTCGCGCGCGATCGTCGCCGACGGGTTCGCTCCCGAGGTGGTCGTGGCGATCGCGCGCGGCGGGCTGCTGCCCGGTGGGGCGATCGCGTACGGCCTCGGCGTGAAGAACTGCGGCGCGCTGAACGTGGAGTTCTACACCGGTGTGGGCACCGTGCTCGACGCCCCCGAGGTTCTGCCACCCGCGCTCGACCTGTCGTACCTGTCGGGTCGCCGTGTGCTGCTCGTCGACGACGTCGCCGACAGCGGGCGCACGCTCGACCTCGCGATCAAGCTGCTCGACCGGCACGGCGCCGCGGCGCGTTCGGCCGTGATCTACACCAAGCCCACGACGGTCGTGCAGCCCGACTACGCGTGGAAGCACACCTCGCTCTGGATCGACTTCCCGTGGTCGCACCAGGGCTCGGTGCACGAAGAAGACGCGGCGTGACGCCGAAGTCCCTCGCCCAGCTCGCCGAGGCGGGGCTCATCGACGGCTCGTGGGTCGAGCCGCTCGCGCCGGTGGCCGACGACATCGCCGCGCTGGGTGCGCGTCTGCGCGACGAGGAACGCCCGTACCTGCCCGCGGGGGAGCTGGTCCTGCGCGCTTTCCGCACCCCGCTCGACGCCGTGCGCGTCCTCATCGTCGGTCAGGACCCGTACCCGACCCCGGGGCACCCCATCGGGCTGTCGTTCGCGGTCGATCCGCACGTGCGTCCCGTTCCGCGGAGCCTGGCGAACATCTACCGCGAGCTCGACGACGACCTCGGCATCGCGCCGGTCGCGCACGGCGATCTCTCGGCGTGGGCCGATCAGGGCGTCATGCTGTTGAACCGAGTGCTGACCGTGGCGCCGGGCGAGCCGGCATCCCATCGCGGGTGGGGGTGGGAGCGGGTCACCGAGCACGCGATCCGCGTCTTGGCGGCGCGCGGCCGGCCGCTCGTGGCGGTGTTGTGGGGAAAGGATGCCATGAACCTCGCGCCCCTGCTCGGCTCCACCGCGATCGTCTCGTCGCCGCATCCCTCGCCCCTGTCGGCCCGCCGCGGCTTCTTCGGTTCGCGACCGTTCTCGCGCGTGAACGCCCTGCTCGAGGACCAGGGCGCCGCGCCCGTCGACTGGCGCCTCCCCGACTGACCCGCCCCCCGGCGCCCCGCGCCCCCGTTCCCCGCCCCCGGCCCCGCGCCCCCGTTCCCCGCCCCCGGCCCCGCGCCCCCACCCGCACGCCGCGCGCCCCCGTTCCCCGCCCGCGGCCCCGCGCCCCCGTCCCGCCCGCCCGCCCGCGCCGGGCTCGACGCCGTCGCTGTTCCCCCGCGTCGTTTTGTCGCGTAGGAGGGGTGGGGCGGCGGATCGTCGCGGGGGAGCGGGGGCGGCGCGGGGAGCAGGGGCGGCGCGGGGGAGCGGGGGCGGCGCGGGGGAGCGGGGGCGGCGCGGGGGAGCGGGGGCGGCGCGGGGAGCGCGGGCGACCGGACACGCGCGCGAAACCGGGCGCCCCGTAGAGTGGCGTGGTGCTGGAAGAGGAGTACGAGAAGAGCCGCCGGCGGCTGCCGTCGCACCTGCGGCGGCCCCCCGAGCCGGAGCGGCCGTTCTCGTTCGAGATCCGTCCGGCGACCGCCGCGGACATCCCCGACATCCGCGAGATCTACAACTATTACGTGCGCAACTCGGTCGTGACCTTCGACGAGAAGGCCTGGTCGATCGCGAAGTGGCGCGACAAGTTCGCCACCCTCGACAAGCTCGGGCTGCCGTTCCTCGTCGCGCAGTCCCCGAGCGGTCAAATCCTCGGATACGCGCTCGTCCAGCCGTGGCAGTCCAAGTCGGCCTATCGCTACACCGTCGAGAACTCGATCTACCTGGGGCAGGCCGCGGCGGGCAAGGGGCTCGGCCGGGCGCTGCTCGAGGCCCTGATCGCCGCCTGCCAGGAGCTGGGGATCCGCGAGATGGTCGCCGCGATCAGCGACAAGGGTGCCGACGCGTCGATCGCCCTGCACGAGAAGCTGGGCTTCACCGAGGTCGGGCGGATGGGGCGCGTGGGCTTCAAGTTCGGGCGGTGGCTCGGCGTGGTCTACCTGCAGAAGAGCATCGCGTCGAAGAAGAAGAGGCGACGCCTGTTCGGCTGATCGATGCCCGCGCGCCTCACCGTCGGCGCGGCCGCGACCCGGCCGCGTCGCGCACCTCGTCCACCAGCGCGCGCCACGGCCCGTCGACCTGGGCCTCGCCGAGCCTCGCCTGGCGGACCGCGAACGCGCCCCGGTGCACCTCGATGCGCCACTGGTACCGGTCCGTGCCGGTCGCCGGGGGCGGCGTCTCGTCCCAGGGGCACCGCTCGACCAACTCGCGCCAGCGCGGCTCGTCATCGGGGCCCGGCTCGGCGCGCCACTGCTTCGACAGACCGGCGATGCCGCCCGAGCGCACGACGGTGACGACGATGCGCTCGTCGTCGACGGTCTCAGGCTGCGGCATCCTCCATGACGCCGACTCCGGCCCATGCAGCGCGGACGGCGGCGACCTCCTCCGACTCCTCACCGTACTCCGAGGCGGCGGTGGCAAGGGTGGCCGCCGCGAAGGTGCGGAAATCCGCGGTGGGCGAGAGCGTGCCCGCGGTGAGCGCGCGGTACCAGATGAGCCCGGCTCGCTCCCAGGCGAAGCCGCCGAGGGCGGTCGCCGCGAGGTGGAACGCGCGGTTCGGGATGCCGGAATTGATGTGCACGCCCCCGTTGTCGTCCGCGGTGTCGACGTAGTCCCGCATGTGCCCGGGCTGAGGGTCTGCACCCAGGACGTCGTCGTCGTAGGCGGTGCCGGGCGCCTTCATCGAGCGCAGGGCCTCGCCCTGGACGTCGGGGGCGAAGATGCCCGCACCGATCAACCACGTGGCCTCGTCGGCGCGCTGGCCGAGGTGGTGCTGCTCGGCGAGGGCGCCGAAGACGTCGGACAGGGACTCGTTGAGCGCTCCGGACTGCCCCTGGTACTCCAGGCCCCCGGCGGCCTCGGTGACGCCGTGACCGAGCTCGTGGGCGATGACGCTGAGTGAGCGGGTGAATCCGACGAACACCTCGCCGTCGCCGTCGCCGAACACCATGCGCTCGCCGTTCCAGAACGCGTTGTCGTAGTCGTCGCCGTAGTGCACGGTGGCCAGGAGCGACCCGCCCGCGGCGTCGATGCCGTCGCGCGCGAAGGCGTCCCAGAAGAGGTCGTAGGTCGCCCCCAGTCCGTCGTACGCCTGGTCGACGGCTTCGTCGCCGGTGGGGGCGTCGTCCTCGCTGCGCACGCGCCGCCCGGGGAGGTTCTCGGTGTTGTTCGCGTCCGAGACGACTCGATCGGGAGCCGGCGCCGCCTCGGCGACGAGGGCGCCCCCGTCGATCGACAGGCGCAGTCGGGTGCGCGCCGGGCGGGGAGGCCGCGGCATCGCCAGGGTCTTGCGCGCGGCGGCGGCGGCGCGGGCGAGGCGCGGGTCGTCGGTCTGGGCGAGGCGGTCGAGCAGGAACGGGGGGACGATTCCGGGGGTCATGGGGTGAGGCTAACGCCGACCGCCGACATCGCGGCATCCCTTGATCGACATCCGGTGGGCCCTCCCGCGTCGCACCCGTCGGGGGAGGAGGGGGCCGCGCCGAGACGGTCCCCCGCTTCAGCCCGGCAGAGTCGGAATGGATGCCAGCAGCTGCCGGGTGTAGGCGGCCTGCGGCTGCCGCAGCACCTGCTCGGTGGGGCCCTGCTCGACGATGCGCCCGTCCTTCATCACCACGACCCGGTCGCAGACCGTCCGCACCACGCCGATGTCGTGCGAGACGAGAACGAGCGTCAGCTCCCGCTCGGCACGCAGACGCGCGAGCAGGCGGAGGATCTGCGCCCGCACCGTGACGTCCAGCGCCGAGAGCGGCTCGTCGCCCACCAGGATGCGGGGGCGGTGGGCGATCGCCCGCGCGAGGGCGATGCGCTGCCGCTGACCGCCCGAGAACTCGTGCGGGTACCGGTCGGCCATGTCGGGCTCGAGCCCGACCTGCGCGAGCACCTCGCGCACGCGCGCACGCCGGTCCCCGTCGATCCCCAGCGCCCACAGCGGCTCCGCCACGATCCGTCCCACGCTCATCCGGGGATCGAGTGACGCGTAGGGGTCCTGGAAGACGATGCCGGTCGCGCGGCGCAGCCAGTGCAGCGATCGAGCCGATCCTCGCGCGTCGACCGGGCGCCCGCTCACTTCGACGGTGCCGGCGGTGGGCTCGTCGAGCCCGAGCAGCAGACGCACCAGGGTCGATTTCCCCGACCCCGACTCGCCGATGATCCCCACCGCCGAGCCGGCCTCGATCGACAGGTCGACGTCGACCAGACCGGCGGTGCGCGCCGCGCGACCGAAACCCCGTGCGCGCGGGGCGGGATAGTCGCGCGAGAGCCCTCGGGCGCGGATCAGGGTCTCGCTCATGAGACGTCTTCCGGGGCAGGGGTCTCGGGATGCCACCGCGTCGCCGTCGCATCGCGCACGAGCGCCCGCGTGACCGGCGACGCCGGCGACGCGAGCAGGTCCCGCACCGCCCCCTGCTCGGCGACCCGGCCGTGCGAGAGCACGACGGCGTGGGTCGCGACCTGCGCGAGCACCGCGAGGTCGTGCGTGATGAAGACGAGCGACATGCCGGCATCCTGGACCAGGGAACGCAGCAGCGACAGGATGCCGGCCTGCACGGTGACGTCCAGGGCGGTGGTCGGCTCGTCGGCGAGCAGCAGGCGGGGGCGGCAGGCGAGGGCCATGGCGATAGCGACGCGCTGGCGCTGCCCGCCCGACAACTGGTGCGGATAGCGCGCGACGACCCCGGCGGGATCGGGCAGCGAGACGCGCGCGGCTTCGTCGACGGCGCGGCGCCGGGCCTCGCGACGCGACACGCGCTCGTGGATGCGGAGGGACTCGCCGATCTGCCGGCCCACGGTGTGCAGGGGGTTCAGGGCCGTGCGCGGGTCCTGGAACACCATGCCGATGTCGTCACCGCGCAGCGCCGCGAGGTCGCGGTCGGGCAGGCCCAGGATCTGCCGGCCGTTCCACTCGACGCTCCCTCCGGCGCGCGCACCGTCGGGCAGCAGGCCGAGGATCGCCAGGGCGGTGAGCGACTTACCCGATCCGGACTCGCCGATCAGCCCCACGCGCGCGCCGTCGGGGACCGAGAACGACACGTCGTCCACGACCCGGCGCCCGCCGATGTCGACGTGCAGGTTCTTCACCTCAAGACTCACGCGACCACCCCCGGGACGTGGACACGGGCGGCGGGGGTGCGCTCGGCCAGCGTCGGGTCGGCGGCCTCGCGCAGGGCATCGCCCAGCAGGTTCAGCCCCAGGACGGTCAGCGTGATCGCGAGCCCCGGCCACACGACCGTGAGCGGGTGGACCGCGATGTAGGCCTGCAGGTCGCTCAGCAGCACCCCCCAGGACGGCTGGGTGACGGGGGCGCCGAAGCCGAGGTACGACAATCCCGCCTCGGCGAGGACGGCCACGGCCATGCCCCACGAGAGCTGCACGATGAACACGGGCGCGACGTTGGGCAGCAGGTGCCGGGTGAGGTTCTGCCACGTCGACAGTCCGTTCGCTCGGCCGGCCAGGACGAAATCGCTGTGCAGCACGCGGCGCAGCTCGGGTCGCGTCACGCGCGCGATGTTCACGCCGAATCCGATGCCCACGGCCCAGATCACGACCGCGAGCGAACCGCCCCAGACGGCCGAGATCATCATGGCGATGATCAGGACGGGGAAGGCGATCAGGATGTCGACGAGCACGGCGACGCCCTCGCGCACCCAGCGGGCGGCGAGGGCGCCGAGAGCGGCGAGGGCGATCCCGAGAACGGATGCCACGATCCCGGCGCCGAGGGCGACGACGACCGTCGTGCGGGCTCCGGCCATGAGCAGGCTCGCGATGTCGCGACCGGTGTTGTCGGTGCCGAGCACGTGCGGCCACGACGGATCGGTCCACCGGGCGCGCGCATCGACGGCACCCGGATCGAAGGGCGTCCACACGAGCGACACCGTCGCCGTGAGGGCGACGAGGATGACGACCAGGATGCCGAAGCGACCGGTGCCCAGGCTCCACAGACGTTTTGCCGTGTTCATGCGGCCTCCCTCTGCCGGGGATCGATCAGGCGGTGGGCGAGGTCGACGACGAAGCCGACGAGCAGGACGAAGCCGGTGAGGGCCAGCAGCTCGCCCTGCACCTTGGGCAGGTCGCGCGAGGCGACGTCGGCGACGAGCATGCGCCCGATTCCGGGGAGGGTGAACAGCTGCTCGATGACGACGGTGCCGACGATGATCCCCGCGACCTGCAGGCCCAGCACGGTGATCACCGACAGGCCCACGTTGGGCAGGCCGTGCGCGAGCAACGCGCGGGTGCGGGTCAGGCCCTTCGCCGCGGCGGTGCGGACGTAGTCCTGTCCGACCGCCTGCAGGGTGGCGCTGCGGACGAAGCGCAGCAGCATCGCACCCTCGACGATGCCGATGGTCAACGCCGGCAGCACCAGGGCGCGCAGTGCCGCGCCGGGATCGCTCCACCCCGCGCGGGGGAAGCCCTGCGGGGGGAGCCAGCCGAGCCACACCGAGAACACCACGACCAGCATCAGGCCCGCCCACACGACCGGCACCGCTGCGAACGCCTGGGCTCCCACGCTCAGCGCGGTCCCTCCGGCGCGACGTCGGCCGAGGGCCGAGAGGATGCCGAACGGGATGCCGATGAGCAGGGCGATCGTCAGCGACAGCGTCGCGAGGGGAGCCGTCACCCGCGCCTTGTCCCACAGCTCCGCCGCGACCGGGGTGCCCGTGATGAGCGACGAGCCCAGATCGCCGCGGAAAAGCCCGCCGATCCACTCCGCGTACTGCACCCAGGGCGGCGCGTCCAGGCCCAGGCTCGAGCGCACCGCCTCGACCTGCGCCGGACTCGCCTCGGCGCCCGCGATGAGCTGGGCGACATCCCCGGGAAGGACGCGCAGCGAGACGAAGATCAGCACGCTCGCCACGGCCAGGCCCAGGATCAGAAGGCCCAGCCGTGTCAGCGTGTAGCGGATCACTCCGACGCGACCGTCACGCCCGCGAGCGGCAGGCGCACGTTGAGGGAGTTCTGCGGGAAGTTCGCGACATCGGTGCCCACGGCGGTCAGGGGAGCCGACAGGAACAGCCAGTCGGCGGCGTCCTGGTCGCTCACGATGCGGGCGGCCTCGGCCAGCAGGTCGGACGACTGCTGGTCGTCGGTCGTGGCGAGCGCCTGGGCGTACAGGGACTGGACCTCGGGGTCGTCATAGCCGAAGTAGTAAGCGGGGTTGGCCCAGTTGCCGAAATCGCGGGCCTCGACGTGACGCACGAAGCTCAGGTCGTAATCCTTGTTGGTGTAGACGTCCTGCAGCCAGGCGGTGAAGTCGACCGAGTCCACCGTGAGCGTCACCCCGACGTCGGCGAACGACGACACCAGGAAGGTCGGGATGGTGGTGGGATAGACGTTGGGGATGGTCAACGACAGGGTGAGGTTCTCGGCGCCGGCCTGGGCGAGCAGCTCGCGCGCGCGGTCGGGGTCGTGCGGCACGCTGCCGGAGAGGTCTTCGTACCCGGGGTCGAGCGGCGGGATGGGGCCGTACAGCGGCTCGCCCGAACCGAGGGTCTCGATGAGGGCGTCGTGGTCGATGGCCAGGCGCAGCGCCTCGCGCACGCGCTGATCGTCGAGGGGCGCCCTCTGATTGTTGAAGGCGAGCGTGCCCTTGTCGGTGGTCGGGCCCGACTCGATCGTGAAGGCGTTCGTGCCCTCGATCTGCCCGCGCAGTTCGGGGTCGATCTCGAGGGCGACGTCGATGTCGCCGCTGACGGCGGCATTGGCCGCGGCGCTCTGGTCGGGGATGTAGTCCAGGACGACCTGGGCCACGCCGGCCCGCTCGCCCCAGTAGCCGTCGTAGCGGGCGAGTGTCAGGCTTTGACCGGTGTTCCAACTCTCGACGCGGAAGGGCCCGGTGCCGTTGGCCGCGGTCTGGAGATCGGTGGTGTCGCCGCTGCGGAAGATGAGGCCCGCGCGCCCCGTCAGGGCGAACAGGAAGTCGATGTTCGCCTGTGCGAGCGTGACGACCACCGTGGCGGCGTCGGGCGAGGCGATCGAGGTCACCCCGGCCAGGTCGGCGCTGTTCTGGATGGTGGCGTCGTCCTTGGCCGTCTGGAGGGAGGTGACGACATCGTCGGCGGTCAGCTCGCTGCCGTCGTGGAACGTCACGCCCTCCCGCAGGGTGAAGGTGTAGGTGAGACCGTCCGGCGACACCGCGTAGTCGGTGGCGAGGGCCGGGACGATCGCGTTGCCGTCGTCGGCGTTGCGGGTGACCAGGCCCTGGTAGACGTTGTCGATCAGGGCCTGCTCGAGGGCGGCGCCGCTGGTGCGGCGGATGTCGAGGTTCGACGGCTCCAACGACAGGCGCACGGTGAGGGTCGCGTTCGGGTCGGCCTCCCCGGTGGGGTCGGTCGAGGTGGGGGTGCCGGTGCACGACGAGAGCAGGAGTGCTCCGATCAGGAGTGCGCTCGTGGCGAGGGCGGTGCGGCGCAGCATTGCGGGGGTCCTTTCGCAGGCCGTGGGCATCCGGGTGCTGCGGATGCCGTGCAGGGGTGAAAACAGCCTACTTTCGCCCGCATTCCCCCGACGTCGTTCGTGACGCCCTACGACCGTCGGTGACGCCGCGCGCAGGGTTGCCGCCCCGAGGCCGGGGCGCCGTCGCCGCTGCGGCCGGTCGGCGTCTCAGGGCGTCGGGCGGTCCGTGGTCCCGACGGTCTCGCGGACGAGGGCGGCCAGGCCCGCGGGGTCCTCCTCGTGCACGTTGTGCCCGGTGGCGAGGTCGTCCCAGCCGGTGCTCGCCAGGACCGCCCGCACGGCGTCCGGCGTCGAGGGGTCGGCGCCGGACTCGGCGGCCGCGGCGGCGAGGTGGGCGAAGTGGTGCTTCCACTCCACGCGCCCGTCGGGGCGCACCCGGGAGTTGAGGTGGACGCCGCGCGTGGCGGCCTCGCGCGAGCCGCCCAGGCCGAACGACAGGGCGCGCTCGACGAGCTCGTCGCGGCTGGCCCAATCGGTCGGTCCCGCGAAGAAGGCGCGGATCTGCGCGGGGCCCGCGCCGGGGTCGACGCCCGGGGTGATGTCGACGACGACGAGTCTCGACACCAGATCGGGGCGGGATGCCGCCACAGCCGCCGCGGTGAGCCCGCCCAGGGAGTGCCCGACGAGCACCTGCGGGCCGTCGGTCCACGTCTCGAGGGCGGTGACGACGTCGGGGGCCAGGACGCGCGCGACGTAGGCGGCGTCCTCACGCCACGACGAGTCACCGTGGCCGGGCAGGTCGAGGGCGAGGGCGGGCAGGCCCAGGTGCAGCAGCGTGGCGTCCCAGGTGTGGGCGTTCAGCCCCGCGCCGTGCAGCAGCGTCAGCGCGGGGGGTGCCTCGCCCCAGCGCAGTCCGCTCAGACGCCGGCCGTCCGCGAGGGTCAGGTCCACGCGCCGCACCGCGGGAACGGTGAGGCCGAGGTCGGCCGCCTGGCCGGGGAGGAAGGAGAACTCGTCGCGGTCGGGCATACCGAGAGCCTGTCATCTTCGCGGGCGGGGTCGCCAGCGTCGCGTCGCGGTTCCCGCGCCGCGTCGCGCGGGCCGCCGTAGGCTGTGGCCATGGGTGAAGAACGGCGCGTGCATCTGTCGAGATCGGCCCCCGAGGCGTACGCGGCGCTGCGCTCGTTCTCGACCACCGTGGGCCGCTTGGCCGCCGACGCGGGGATCGACGCGCGACTGCGCGAGATCGTCCAGATCCACGCCTCCCAGCTCAACGGCTGCGCCTACTGCGTCCGGGTGCACGTCGACGCGGCCGTGGCGGCGGGCCTGAGCGCCGACGTGATCGCGCAGATCGCGACCTGGCGCGAATCGGGGGTCTTCGACGACCGCGAACGCGCGGCGCTGGAACTGACCGAGTCCTTCACGTTCATCCACGAGGACGGCATCCCCGACGAGGTGTACGACCAGGCGGGCGGCATCCTGAGCGAACAGGAGTACGTCGCACTCAGTTGGGTGCTCGTGGCGATCAACGCCTTCAACCGCGTCGCCATCGCCGGGCGCTACCCGGTACCGCCGCGCGCGGGCGGCGTCGGCGGGACGGATGCCGCGCCCCCGGCCGCGGCGTCCGGCGGGACGGCCCACGTGCACCCGGCTGTCGCGCCGTGACCGCGACGCTGGTGTCGGGTGCCGCCAACTTCCGCGACGTGGGTGGGCTCGCGGCGGGGGAGGGGCGGACCCGCTCGGGCGTGCTCTACCGCTCGGGCAACCTCGTCCAGGTCGATGACGCGGGGCTCGCGACGCTGCGCGGACTGGGCCTGCGCCGGGTGATCGACCTGCGCGATGCGGCCGAGGTCGCGCACGCGCCCAGTCGCCTGGACGACCTCTCGGTCGAGGTGCAGCACGAGCCCCTCTTCCTCGGCTCGGTGGCGTCGTTCTTCGAACGCGACGTCAGCCTCGAAGAGCTTTACGCGGCGATCGTCGACGATTCGGCCGACCGAGTCGTCGCGGTGGTCCGTGGCATCCTGACCGCCCAGCCGGTGCTCGTGCACTGCACGGTGGGCAAGGACCGCACCGGGGTGACCGTCGGCATCGCGCTCGCCGCGGCGGGGGTCGACCGCGACGCGGTGATCGCCGACTACGCCCGGACCGAGAAGCTGCTCCCCGCCGAGCGCAATGAGAAGGTGCGGGCGGCGATCCGGGCGCTGCACCCCGGGAACGTCCACGCCGAAGACCTCGCCACCCGGTCACCGGCCCGCGCGATGCGCTCGCTGCTGGAACGCCTCGATCGCGACCACGGGTCGCCCGCGGGATTCCTCCGCGCCCACGGGATGACCGAGGTCGAGCTCCGGCGCCTGCGCGAGGTGCTCGTGGAGTGATCCATTCGTGGACCACCTCCCCCGTTTCAGGTTAGGCAACCCTTCGTCGGTGGTAGAGTGGATGCCATCATGGCCCCCTCCACCGAGCACAACGACGCCGCCTGCCGCGCGTCGCGGCACACCCGCGTTCAGCACCTCGTGACCGCCGACGAGCACGCGCTCGCCGAGCTCGAGGCGCTGCTGGCGACCCTGCCGATCTGCTCGACCGGACGGGTGTTCGTCGAGGTTCCCGATGCGTCGTGGATCGGCCGCATCGCCGCACCCGCCCGCATGACGCTGACGTGGCTCGACCGCTCCCTCCGCGGGGGCGCCCCGGGCACCGGTCGCGGCTGCGCGCCGGGCCAGGCCCTCGCCCGCGCCGTCTCGGGCTGGGCCGGCGAAATGCTGTGCGGCGACGACGACGCCACGCGCGTCATCCTGTTGGGCGGTTATCTCGGCACGGCCGAGATCGTCGACGACCTCGTCGCCCGGCACGGGGTGGATCCCCTCGCGATCCACACCCCTGAGCGCTTCGGTCTGTCGACCGCGCGCTGACCTCGCGCCTCGGATCCGGCCGCGACTCCGCCTCGGGTCCGCCCGCGCCTCGGCCTCGCGCCGCACGCGTGTGCACGAACTCCGTGATGTGCGCTTCCTGCGTCCGCGGGGGCGTCTTCGCGCGGAGTCTGTGCGCATCGCGGAGGTTGCGCGCACCCGCGCGCCTCGACCGTGGACTCAGTACCCCCGCGGTACGTAGTTGCCCTCGACCAGACCGGCCTCGATCTCGAAGCGGTTGCGCAAGGGGTCCCGCCCGGCGAGGGCGTACAGCACCGGCATGAGAAAACCGTAGCGACGCCACTGCTCACGGTGCACGGCCTCGTGCCGCAGCACCGCGTCGCCCGGGCGCTCGTCACCCGTCAAGAAGCACCCGCCCACGCACACCCCTCCCCGCGGGAACGCCCAGGCCGGCAGACCGCGGAACACCCACAGGCCCTGCCGCTTCTCGATGCGGCCGGTGCTCCAGATCGATCCCCACACCCACCCGACCGCGCAGCCGTACAGGTACCCGACGCGGCTGATGCGGGAGTCCAGCAGAGCGGCCGGGATGAACCGGTCCAGGCGCCGTCCGCGGGCGACGGCGCGGTCGGCGCGTTCGCGCCACCCGGTCGGCGGTGCCGGGATCGGGCTCACGCGAGAGCCCCGACCAGGCGCAGGATCGTTCCGAGGTCGTCGACGGCGGCGGCGGGGGACGAGGGCGAGAATTCCGTCAGGGTCGCCCCCGCCAGCGGCATCCGTTCCCGCAGGCGGCGGATGGATGCCACGACCTCGGCGGCCCGCGCACCGAAGGGCTCGGGCAGGGCGACGCCGGCGATCTCGGCCGGGTCGAGGACGTCGAGGTCGACGTGCACGTGCACGCGCGCCGCGCCCGTCGTCGCGACCGCTTCGGCGAGGGCGTCGGGGTCGGCCAGAGCGGACGGTGCGAGCACGCGGACGCCGTTCTCTCGGGCGAAACGCTCTTCTTCGGCGTCGAGCGCGCGCGTTCCGGCCAGGACGAGGCGGGAGGCGGGGATGCCGGGTTCCAGGCGGAGCAGGGGGTCGCCGTCGCCGGTGATCGCGCGCAGCACCATGCCGTGGAAGGCGCCGCTCGGTGAGGACTCGGGGGTGTTGAGGTCGGCGTGCGCGTCGAGCCACACGACGGCGAGGTCGTCGCCCGCGACGGCGGACACGGCACCCAGCGCCACACCGCAGTCGCCGCCGACGACGACGGTGGCCTCGTCCGCGGCCCGCACCGCCTCGTGGATGCGCTCGCGCATGCGGACCAGTGCGCTCAGGCGCTGTACGCGCGTGCCCTGGGCGTCTCCGGCCTCGGGCGGTGCCTCGAGGACGATCGTCGACGCGCGGGGCAGGTCGCCGGCGATGGCCTCCGCTCCGTCGATCAGCTGCATCGCGCGCGACGACGACGAGCCCTGCCACTGCGGGGCCACGATGAATCGGGTCATGCGAGCTCCTCGACGAACGGGTGCGCACCGCCCGCGTGCGCGAGCGGTGCGCGTGTCGAACCGGTCAGACCTGGTCGGGGCTGGGCGCGTCGATCGCGGCCCGCTGGGGTCCGCCGACCTTGAGCGCGGCCAGGCGCGCCTCGACCTCGGTCAGCTCGCCCACGTCCTCGAGGGCGTTGAACTGCGCGTCGATGCTCGAGGCGGCCAGCTCCTGCTTGCCGGCGGCCAGGGCCTCTTCGCGGCGGATCTTGTCTTCGAACCGGCCGAGCTCGCTGGTGGGGTCGAGCACGTCGATCGACTTGACGGCGTCGTGCACCTTGTTCTGCGCCTCGGCGACCTTGGCGCGGGCGGTGAGCTCGTTGCGCTTCGCCTTGAGCTGCTCGAGCTTGCCCTTCATGCCGTTGAGGCCGTCCTTGAGCTTGTCGACGACCTCGGTCTGCGCGGCGATCGTCGGAGCGGCGGCCTTGGCCTCGCCCTCGGCCGTGATCTGACGCTGCAGCGCGATCTTGGCGAGGTTGTCGAACTTGTCGGCCTCGCCGACGTTGCCGGCGGCACGCAGCTCGTCGCCCTTGCGGCTGGCGGCGAGGGCCTTGTTACCCCACTCGGCCGCGGCCTGGACGTCTTCTTGGTGGTCGCGCTCGAGCAGGCGCAGGTTGCCGATGGTCTCGGCGATGGCCGACTCGGCATCGGCGATCGAGTTGGAGTAGTCGCGGACGAGCTGGTCGAGCATCTTCTGCGGGTCCTCGGCCTGGTCGAGGAGCGCGTTCACGTTCGCGCGGAGGAGGGTCGAGATGCGACCGAAGATGGACTGCTTGGCCATGCGGGGTGTTCCTTCCTGGAAGCGACGGTGTCGATTCTGGTGGCGGTTGCTACGAATTGTCTGTGATCGAACGGTGCGGGCGCGAGGGGTGGTTCAGCGGCGTCCTCCCCGTCCTCCGCCGGCGCGGCTGCGACCTCCGCCCGAGAACCCGCCACCGCCTCCGCTGCGCGAGCGACCGCCCCCGCCCGAGAACCCGCCGCCGAAGCTGCCGCCCCGCGATGCTCCCGCGCCGAAGCCGCCGAGCCCGCCGCCCCCGAACCCCCCGCGACGCGAGCCGGAACCACCGCCCAGCAGGGTGTTGACGGCGATGCCGCCGAGGAGGGCGCCCATCAGGTCGCCGCCTCCGCCCGAGCCGCCGAAAGAGTCGACGTCGCTCCGTGCCGCCGACGCGGCCTGATCCGCCAGCCCCGCCGCGCGTTGCGCCAGCGCGAGGGCTCCCTCGGGGTCGGAGTGGCGCAACTGCTCTGCCTGCACGAGAGCGGCGCCGGCTTCGGCCAGGCGCGTGCGCGCGGTGGGTCCGACGGCCCCGCGCCGCGCGGTGACGAACTCCTCCGTGGCGCGCACCTGGGCGCGGGCCTGCGTGAGGGTCGCATCGAGCTGCGTCTGCGCGCGACGACGGCGCTCCGTCTCGTCGCGCACCCGCTCGAGCACCGCATCGATGGTGGCGTTCGCCTGCTGCAGCGTCTCGATCGCGCGCAGGGGGTCGGTCCGTGCCGCCGACAGCGCCTGCCGGCCGGCCTCGAGCTGCGCGCGGGTCGCCGCGATCGCTCCGGCGACCCGACCGTCGGAATCGGGAAGGGCCGCCGCCGACGCGAGGTCGCCCTCGAGCTCGGCGACGAGCGCCGCGGTGCCCTGCCGCGCCTGGTCGAGGTCGGTGCCGCGGTCGTCGATCGCCGCTTGCAGCGATGCGGCCTGCGCGAGCGCGGCCTGGGCGGCGCGGATCGCCACGGCGGCCTCGCCGGTGCGGCCCGCCGCCAATGCGGCGTCGGCCGCGGCCTCTTGCGAGGCGGCGAGTTCGAGACGCGTCCGGGCCTGGTCCGGGTTGTCGGCGATCGGCGCGAGGGCGTCATCGGTGTAGCGCTCGCGGAGTGCCGCGAGGTCGGCGGCCGCGCCGGCGACGGCGGCCGACACCTCGGCGCGGCGCGCCGCGAGCGCGCTCAGCGCGGCGGGGGCGTCGGCCTCGAGGGCGCGCAGGTCGTCGAAGGCCGCGGCCTTGGCATCCAGAGCCTCATCGGCGCCCGCGCACAGGCGCAGGATCTCGGTATAGGCCGCGCGCCGCTGGTCAGCTGTCTCGGGCAGGTCGTCATCGAGCTGCTGCTGCAGCGAGAACGCGCGGTCCAGGTCGGCTCTCGCCTGCGCGAGCACCTGGGTGAAAGGGGTCGCGGCCTCGTCGCCGAACTGCGCCCGGGCGAAGCCGAGCTCCTGCTCGCTGGTCTTGACGGCGTCGTCGGTGGCGACGAGCGCGCTCCCCGCGCGGCGCGAGAGGTCGTCGATGCTCTCGGCCGGGTTCGCGGCAGCGCTCGTCGTCGCGCGTCGGCGTCGCCGCACGGCGAGCCACACCAGGACGCCGGCGATGATCGCGAGCAGAGCTCCCACGAGCACGATCGGACCCAGGGCGGGACCGGAGTCCGTGGCCGGGGTCGGCGGAGGGACGGGTTCATTGCCCCCCGACTGGGCGTGCGCCGACCGGATGCCGTCGGCCGCGGCGATCGCGGCACCGGCGTCGTCGCCGGCCTCGAGGGCCGGCTGCACGCGATCCTGCTCGATCGAGGAGAGCTGCGCGGCGGTGAGCTCGCCGTCGTCGACGTCACCCGAGAGGTAGAACGAGAAGGCCTCGCCCTCGATGGCCACGGCGAGCAGGTACTGGTGGGGTCCGAGGCTGTTGCGGTTCGCCGTCTCGTTCGCCCAGTCCTGGGCGGCGGGCGGCTCGGTGAACCCGTCGACGTACACCACCCAGAGGTCCAGGCCCGTCTCATCGCCCAGGGCGATGAGGCGGGATTGCAGCTGCGCCTCCTGCGCGTCGGTGAGGACGTCGGCCTGATCGAGCACGTAGCTCGAGCCGAGCGCCGGCGGCGGCACGGCCGCCGCGCTGAACGGGGAGACGAACACCCCTGCCGTCGCGATCAGCAACGCCGTGGCCGCTCGGGCCACCCTCGGGTGTCGCATCCATCCTCCTTCGGCACCGGGTGTCATCCAACCCTATGCACGACCACCGGCACGCGGGTAGGAGCGGCGCGTCCCCACCTGCCGCGCAGGCGCGCCGCCTAGGCTCTGAGATTCGGAGGTAGACGATGGACGACCGCTACGGCACCGACGTGCTCGCGCGCGGCTGGCGCGACGCCGGACGCAAAAAGCCCGCCCCGGTGGCGGCATCCGTCGACCTCGTGGTGGAGGTCGCCGGCGACGGCTTCGTCGGCGCGGTGACCCGCGTGGACGGCGGGAACGTCGAGCTCGAGGACCGCTTCGGCCGGACGCGACTGTTCCCCCTCGGCGGCGGCTTCCTCGTCGACGGTGCTCCGGTGGTGCTCACCGCGCCCACCGCCGCGCCCCGGGGGCGCACCCGGACGGCATCCGGATCCTTCGCCGTCGCCGACCAGCTCGCCCGCACCGCGCGGGCCAGCCGCATCTTCGTCGAGGGCAAGCACGACGCCGAGCTCGTCGAGAAGGTGTGGGGCGCGGACCTGCGCGCCGAGGGCGTCGTGGTCGAGTTCCTCGAGGGCGTCGATCTGCTCGAGCAGACCCTGGATGCCGAACCCCCCACCGCCGAGCGGCGCTACGGGGTCCTGGTGGATCATCTGGTGCCGAACTCGAAGGAGTCGCGCATCGCCGAGAAGATCGCGCGGGGTCGCCACGGCGCGCACGTGCGCATCGTCGGCCACCCCTTCGTCGACGTCTGGCAGTGCGTCACGCCCCGGGCGCTCGGCATCGCCGCGTGGCCCGAGGTGCCGCGGGGCATCGAGTGGAAGGTGGGGGTGTGCCGCGCCCTGGGCTGGCCCGCCGAGGAGCAGGCCGACACCGCCCGCGCCTGGCAGCACATCCTGTCGAGGGTGACCACGTTCCGCGATCTGGAGCCGGCTCTGCTGGGCCGCGTCGAGGAACTCATCGATTTCGTGACCGTCCCGTGAGCGGCCGCAAGCGCGCGCTCTCGCGCGAGTCGCCGAAATTCGTCGCTTCTACGGCGGGGGAGCGACAGACTCTGGCGAGTGACGCGGCGGATAGCCTGGGAGGCATGGATGCCGCCCCCGTGTTCCGCGACAAACCGGTGTCGTTCGTGCGCCGCAGCGGCCGCATGTCCGAGGCCCAGGACCGGGCATGGGCCGAACTCTCGCCGTTCTATCTGCTGCCCGTCGAGCGCGCCGCCGCCGCCACCAGCGTCAAGGTCGGAACCGCCGTCGACCCCGCGCGGGTGTACGGCCGGTCGGCCCGTCTGGTCGTCGAGATCGGCTCGGGTCAGGGGCATCAGATCGTCTCGGCCGCCGCCGCCGATCCCGACACCGACTTCCTCGCCGTCGAGGTGTTCACGGCGGGGCTGGCCCGCACGATGCTGGATGCCGACCGCGAGGGCGTGAAGAACCTGCGTCTGGTCGAGGCCAACGCCCCCGAGGCGCTCGAGCACCTGCTGCCGGCGGGGAGCGTCGACGAGCTGTGGGTCTTCTTCCCCGATCCGTGGCACAAGAACAAGCACACCAAGCGCCGGCTCGTCGCCCCCGATTTCGCGCGCATCGCGTCGCAGGCGCTGCGCCCCGGCGGCATCCTGCGTCTGGCCACCGACTGGCAGGACTACGCCGACCAGATGCGCGACGTCCTCGACGAGGCGCCCTCCTTCTCTCGTGCGTTCCCGGGGGAGTGGGCGCCGCGCTTCGAGGGGCGCGTGCTCACCGCCTTCGAGCGCAAGGGTCTGCGGGTCGGCCGTGACATCCGCGATCTGACCTACACGCGGGTCTCGCCGTGAGCGCGCACACCGCGGTGCCGGTGCGCGAACGTTCTTCGTGGACGCTCAAGCTCGTCCCGGCCCTCGCGGTCTGCCTCGCCGCGCCGGTGCTGTTCGTGGCGCAGATCGTCTGGCTGGGGTGGCTGCTTCTCGCGGTCGCCGTGGCATCCGGTGTCCTCGTGGACCGCCGCAACGGGGTGCCCCTCGTCCGCGGGAGCGAGCCGAGCATCGCCCGCGACGTCTCGCTCGTCGCGATCGGCCAGTTCATCGTCAGCCTGATCCCGCTGCAGGCCGAGCTCGACGACGCCGCGTTCGTGCGTTTCACCCTCGCCCTCGGTGGGGCGGTCGTCGTCCCCTACGTCGTTTCGCGCTTCGTGTACCGCGATTACGCGATCCGTTTCCCGTGGCGCGGCGGCGGCCGCTGGACCTGGTGGCAGTGGGCGTGGCTGGCCGGGGTGATCGTGCTGGGGTATCTGATCCTGCCGTTCTACTTCATCACCTCGGGTGTCTACACGAACTGGCCCGCGGTGACGACGCCCGACCTCATCGCCCGCCTGTTCGTGGGCGTCGGGGCGGTCGGCATCTGGGACGAGCTCTTCTTCATCTGCACGGTCTTCGTGCTGCTGCGCCGGCACTTCCCCGACCTGACGGCGAATCTGCTCCAGGCGATCGTCTTCGTGTCGTTCCTGTGGGAGCTGGGCTATCAGGCGTGGGGACCGCTGCTGACGATCCCGTTCGCGATCGTGCAGGGCTTCCTGTTCCTCAAAACCCGTTCGCTCTGGTACGTCGTGACGGTGCACCTGCTGTTCGACGCCGTGGTCTTCGGGGTGCTCGTGCACGCGCACAACCCCGGCGCGGCATCCATCTTCCTGATCTGATCCCGGATGCCGCCTCCTCGGCGGCCTGCTCGACAAACGCCCGTGCTGGCGAGACACGCCGCGCGTGAGCGTGTCTCGAGAGAGGTGCCGTTTATCGAGGGCGTGGGAGCGGATCGGCTGCACGGGCAGTGCCCAGGAGCGCTCGCTACGCTGGAGGTCGGACGCCCCCCGCGTCCCCGGACGAGGGATCAGTACCCGGACTGCGACAAGACTGGCCAGGGAGCACCGCCATGTCATGGATCGTCCTCATCGTCTCGGGCGTCCTCGAAGCCGTGTGGGCCACCGCCCTCGGCCGTTCCGAGGGGTTCACCAAGCTCTGGCCGAGCGTCGTCTTCGGTGTCGCCCTCATCGCCTCGATGGGCGGCCTGGCGTACGCGATGCGCGAGATCCCGACGGGCACGGCGTATGCCGTCTGGGTCGGGATCGGCGCTGCCCTGACCGTCGTGGTGGCGATGATCTCGGGCGCCGAGGCGATCTCGGCGGTGAAGATCCTGCTCATCCTCGGACTCGTGGGATGCGTCGTCGGCCTGAAGATCGTGGGCGACGCCCACTGATCAGGGGAATACTCGCGAAGTCAACCGGATGGAACGCTCGGTTTCGTCCGGTACGATCTGCCCCAACTGCACCTGTCCGGGCCAGACACCGTCGTCACTCGCCCACGTCTTCCCCTGTGAAAGGTTCCGAGTGAGCGCACCGCCGAGCGAGCTTGTCACCCCGACGCAACCGTCGAGGGTGATCGGGCGTCCCCCGCGACGTCTCGACCGTCTCCGTGACTCCCGCGTCGGACGGGCCCTGCGTCAATACGGCGCCGACGTCCTGCGTGCGCCCGAGGGCGTCGTCCCGATCGAGCGGGGCGCCTTCGTCCGCGTGCTCACGCTGTGGGCCGTCGCGCGCGTGGTCAACTTCGGCCTGCTGTGGGGCTTCTACTCGATCGCGAAGGCGGCGCGCTGGGGCTTCGGCCCCGACAGCGAGCGCCTCGGCACCTTCTTCGACTACCTGACGGGCTGGGACGCCGACCGCTACGGTCAGATCGCGGCCCAGGGGTACCCGATGTCGCTGCCGATGAACGTCTCCGGCGACATCCTCCCCAACAACTGGGCCTTCCTCCCGGTGTTCCCGACCCTCGTCCGCGTGCTCTCGGGGGCGACCGGTCTGGGCTGGCAGCCGATCGCGATCCTGCTCAGCCTGGGTGCGAGCCTCGGTGCGACCTGGCTGCTGTTCGTCCTCTTGCGCACCGTCACCGCGCCGCAGCCGGCGTGGTGGGGTGTGGTCTTCTTCTCGTTCGCCCCGATGTCGTTCCTGTTCGTCATCGGCTACAGCGAGGGCCTGTTCATGCTGCTGATGTTCGCGGGCATGCTGCTGGCCATCAAGCGACGCTATCTCTGGATCCTGCCGGTCGGGCTCGTCACCGCGTACACGCGGCCGGGCGTCCTGGCACTCGGGCTCGCCCTGGGCATCGTCTTCCTCGTCCGGTTCTTCCGTCGCCGGGTCGACCCGTTCCCGGTGCGCGAGTGGGCCTCGCTCATGGCCTCGGGCCTGACGATCGCGATCGCGGGTCTGTCGTGGAACCACATCGCGCAGTACGTCACGGGGACGCACAACGCCTACATCCGCACCGAGCTCGGCTGGTGGCTCGACTACGTCGGCAACGACGAGTTCACCCCCTTCACGCCGTGGTTCCGTCAGGCGTCCACTCATCTCGGCGTCGTGGGCGTCATCCTCGTCATCGCTCTCATCGTGGGCTTCCTCGCCCTGATGTGGTCGCGTCCCGTCCGCAAGCTGGGCCTCATGGTCGTCACCTACGGCTTCAGCTACGGCGTCTACATCCTCGCCGTGTTCCTCCCGCAGCAGAGCACGTTCCGCCTGCTGATGCCGATGGCGCCCCTTCTGGGTGACGAACGGTGGTCGTCGACGCCGCGGCGACGGGTGGCGATCCTCACGGGGTGCATCGTCCTCCAGCTCGCGGCGATCCTCCTGCTGTGGACCCGCGGAAACCCGTGACCCCGGTCTGAGACCCGAGAGGGCGGTGCCGATCGGCACCGCCCTCTCGTGTCTCCGCGTTCAGTCGGGTCTGCCGCCGGGGTCGACGGCGTCGATCATGTCCTATTCGACGGCGTTGTCGGCATCCATCTCCGCGGAGCCGACGGCGTCGCCCTCGTCGCGGGCGAAGGCACCGGCTCCGTCGTCGTGCGTCGACGCGGGCCCGGACTGCGTCTCGGGCGTGAGCGGGACGGTGGGTTCGGCGGGGGTCGGCGCCGTCGGCTCCGACGGAGTGGGGGCGCTGGGTTCGGCGGGGGGTCCGGGAAGGGGGGTCGGTGTGCTCATGGGCCGACTCTGCGCGTCGCGGCCAGGGTGCGCGAGCCCCTTCCCGATCCGGCCATGACGGTGTAGCCGCCGCGCGCTAGGCTCATCGGCGGAGCAGACGACCGCAGGGGGAGATGTGTCGACCGCACACGACGTGACCAGGCGCGAGGCGATCGCCCAGTACCGGCTCGTCGGCGAGCCCCCCGAGCCCGATCTGCAGGGACTGGTCGAACTCGCCGCGACCGTGTGCGGGGTGCCGACGGCGGTGATCAACATCATCGACGACCGTCTGCAGCACCAGGTCGCGGCGGTCGGCATCCAGGCGGCCACGTGCGCGCGCGAGGATTCGATGTGCGCCGCGGTCATCGCGAGGCCGGGACGCGTCGTCGTGCCGGACGCCCGCCTGGACCCCCGTTTCGCCCGGAACGCATTCGTCACGGGTGAGATCGCGTTCACGCGCTTCTACGCCTCGAGTCCGCTCATCACCCCCGCCGGGGTGGCGATCGGCACGCTGTGCGTCTTCGACACCGAGGTCGGCGATCTCTCGGATGCCAGCAGCCGCGCCCTCGATCTGCTCGCCCACCAGGTGATCGACGTCCTCGAGCTGCGGCGTGTGCAGCGCGACCTCGTCGAATCCAACGCGCAGCTCGAGAGCTTCGCGGCCCAGGTCAGTCACGATCTGCGCAACCCCCTCACCGCGCTCTCGGGGTTCCTCGAGCTGGCCTCGGACAGTCCCGAGATGGCCGCGGCGCCCCGCGCGGCCCGGTCTCTCGCGCGCGCGGAGGCCGCGGCCGGTCGGATGACGGCGATGGTCACCGACCTGCTCGATTTCGCCCGGATGGGGGGCACACGGCCGCACCTCGGCGAGGTCGACGTGGCCGAGACGGTCGACGCCGTGCTCGAGGACCTCGACGGCGCGGTCGTCCAGACGGGGGCGACGGTGACGGTGGATGCCGAGACCTTCGTCCGCGCGGACGACACCCTGCTGCGGGTGGTGCTGCAGAACCTCATCGCCAACGCGGTGAAATTCACCGTCGCCGCCGAGAAGGTCCCGGTCGTCCGCGTGGGTGTGGAGGCGCTGCCCGACGGGTGGCGCATCACCGTCGACGACAACGGCGACGTCATCGACCCGACGATGCGCGAGCGCGTGTTCGAGCCGTTGCAGCGCAATCACGGTGCGGACGTGCCGGGGCTCGGGATCGGGCTGGCGACGTGTCGACGCATCGTCGACGCGCATGGCGGATCGATGGGCCTCGACGCCTCACCGGCGGGGGGCACGCGCGCGTGGTTCGTCCTGCCGGCGCAGAGGGCCGAGCGGGGCGTTGCCGCGGCCTGAGCGGCGCGTCGCGGACGGTCGGTCGATACCGGGACGCGGGCCGGGGCGCAACCTCCGCGGCCGGTGTCGGTGGGGGACCGTAGCGTGGGCGGTGTCGGGGCGGCTTCTCGCGGCATCCATCCGCAGCGCCTCGACGGGGAGGATCGGCGCATGGCCCGCAACGTCCGCCTGATGCACTGCACCGCCGACGACGTCTTCCGCGTGCTCGCGAACGGCTGGCTCTACCCGCTGTGGGTGGTGGGCACCTCGCGCATCCGCGACGTGGCAGAGGACTGGCCCGCCGAAGGGGCGACGCTGCACCACTCGTTCGGGCCGTGGCCCCTCGTGACGAACGATCGAACGGTGATGCGCGTGTGGGATCCGCCGCACCGCGTGGTGCTGGAGCCGCACGGCGGCCCGATCGGGGTCGCGCGGGTCGCGATCGACGTCAAGCCCCGCGGCGACGCGTGCGTCGTACGCCTTCAGGAAGAGCCGATGACCGGACCGACCAGAATCCTGCCCGACACCGTCTTCGACGCCGTCACGCGGTGGCGCAACGCCGAGACCCTGCACCGTCTCGCCCTCCTCGCCGAGGGCGGGGCGCCCGGGGTCGGTGGCGCTGGGGCCGCGGTCGGCGGCGCTCCGCCCGCCGAGAAGGAGTTCCCGCGGCCATGAGCGAGAGCTACGACGCGATCATCGTCGGCTCCGGTCCGAACGGCTTGGCGGCGGCGGTGACGCTCGCGCGCGCCGGCCTGGCGGTCGCGGTGTACGAGCGGTCCGCGCAGTTCGGCGGCGCCGCGTCGACGGCCGAGGTGACGCTCCCCGGCTTCCGTCACGATCTCGGATCGGCCGTCCACCCGCTCGCGCTCGAGTCCTGGTTCTTCCGTGAGTTCGGCCTGGAGCGACGGGTGCCGTTCGTCGTGCCCGAGGTCTCGTACGCGCACCCGCTCGACGGCGGTCGCGCCGGTCTGGCCTGGCGCGATCTCTCCCGTGCGGCCGATGGGCTCGGCGTCGACGGACCCGCGTACGAGCGACTCATGCGACCGCTCGTGACGCACCTGCGCGGCGTCGCGGACTTCACCGGCAACGCCCTCCTGCGCGTGCCGGGCGATCCGCTCGCCGCCGTGTTCTTCGGGCTGCGCGCCCTCGAGCAGGGCGGACCGTGGTGGAACGCGCGGTTCCGCGACGAGGTCGCCCCGAGCATGATCACCGGGGTCTCGGCGCACACGATCCTGCACCAACCGAGTCTCGCGGCGGGGGGCGCCGGCCTTGTGCTCGCCACCTACGGCCACGGCCGCGGGTGGCCGATCCCCGTGGGCGGCAGTCAGTCCATCGCCGACGCGATGGTCGACGACATCCGCGCGCACGGCGGCGTCCTGCACGCGGGCGTCGAGGTCACCTCGCTCGACGAACTGCCCCCCGCTCGCGCGGTGCTGCTGGACACCACCCCGCGCACCCTCGTGCGTCTGGCGGGGGAGCGGATGCCGGCGGCCTACCGTCGCGCTCTGGAACGCTTCCGTTACGGCGGCGGCGTCGCCAAGGTCGACTTCGCGCTGTCCGAGCCGGTGCCGTGGCAGAACCCCGACGTGGCGCGGTCGGGCACGATCCACCTCGGCGGAACCCGCGCCGAGATCGCGGCGGCCGAGAACGCGGTCAATCACGGGCACCTGCCCGACGCCCCGTACGTGCTGGCCGCCCAGCCGACGCTGTTCGACCCCACCCGTGCTCCCGAGGGCGGCCACGTGCTGTGGGCGTACACGCACGTCCCCTCGGGCAGCACCGCCGACCGCGAGGAGGCGGTCGTGCGACAGATCGAGCGTTTCGCCCCGGGCTTCCGCGACACGGTGCGGGCGTCGTCGTCGCGCACCGCCGTCGACATCGCCGGATGGAACCCCAACTTCCCCGGGGGTGACATCTCGGCCGGGGCGCCCACCCTCGCCCAGCTGCTGGGCCGCCCCGTCTACCGTCCCGACCCGTGGCGCACGCCGATGCGGGGGGTGTACCTGTGCTCGTCCTCGACGAGTCCGGGGCCGGGTGTGCACGGCCTCGCCGGGTGGCACGCCGCGCTCAGCGCCCTGCGTCACGAATTCGGGACGCGCCTGCGGCCCGACCTCGCACCGCGCGACGACCGACGCGTCGCCGCGGCCCGCTGATCGTGCCCGAGGGTGACAGCGTCTTCCGCCTGCGCCAGCGGCTCGACGCCGCCACCCGGGGCGCCCGCGTGGTCGACGGCGAGCTGCGCTCGGGCAACGCGGCGGGTCGTCGCCTCGGCGGGGCGACCATCACCTCGTACGACACCCACGGCAAGCACCTGCTGACCCGCTTCGACGACGGTTCCACCCTGCACACCCACCTGCGCATGCAGGGCAGGTGGACGATCACCGGTCCGGGGCGGCGGTTGCCGACGGCGGTGCGCGATCAAGCGCGCGTGCGAATGTCGCTCGAGGACGGTCGCGAGGTGTGGGGCCTGGACCTGCCGGTGGTCGAATTGCTGCCGACCCGTCGCGAGGCCGACGCGATCGGGTATCTCGGACCGGACCCGCTGCGCGAGGACTGGGACGCCGCAGAGGCGGTGCGCCGGTTGTCGCAGCAGCCGGATCGTCCGTTCGTCGCGGCGCTGCTGGACCAGACGCGCCTGGCGGGGCTCGGCAACCTGTGGGTCAACGAACTGGCGTTCCTGCGCGGCATCCATCCCTTCGCGCCGCTCGGGACCACCGACCTCGAGGCGCTGGTCGCGCTGGCCGCGAGATGCCTGCGCGTCTCGGCGACCGTGCCGGGGATGTACCAGGTGACGACGGGGGACCGCCGTAAGGGCTTCGCGCATTGGGTCGCCGGGCGCGCCGGTCGACCGTGCCTGCGCTGCGGAACCCGTGTGCGGGTGCGGGACGAGGTGGCGAACGATCCCGAACAGCGGCGGACGTGGTGGTGTCCGCGGTGCCAACCGCACCCGTCCGCCTCCGATGTCGGAGCCCCGGTGTAGAACGGGACGATGCCCGTCGAACGAGAGAACCTCCTGCGCGTGACCCGCATCTACGCCGAGGATGCAGCACTGGAGCTCGAGCGCGGGCGCGAGATCGTCGCGCGGTGGCCCGAGGCCCGGATCGTCCCGGTCGCCTCGCACTGGCAGATCCCCGAGGTGCACGGCGACGAGACGAACGTCGGCCGGTGGGTGCGGATCAAGACCGAGGCCCTCGTCCTGGGGGTCAAGAAGAGTGTGACGACCCGCGTGAACGGGCGCTCGGCCGACTTCATCGCCCCGTCGCTGTCCAACGGCTGCGCCATGGCCTGCGCGTACTGCTACGTCCCTCGTCGCAAGGGGTACAGCAACCCCATCACGGTGTTCGCCAACATCGACCAGATCACTCGCCACCTCGCCCGCCACGTGGCGGCGCGCGGGCCCAAGACCGAGGCCAATCAGTGCGATCCCGAGGCCTGGGTCTACGACATCGGCGAGAACGGCGACTGCTCGGTCGACGCGATGATCAGCGAGAACGTCCGCGACGTGTGCGACCTGTTCCGCATGCTGCCGACGGCCAAGGCGTCGTTCGCCACCAAGTTCGTCAACCGCGATCTGCTCGACTGGGATCCCGCGGGGCGGACCCGCATCCGCTTCTCTCTCATGCCGGCCGGCACCGCGCGCGTGACCGACCTGCGCACCTCGCCGATGGCCGAACGCATCGCCGCGATCAACGATTTCGTCGACGCCGGCTACGAGGTGCACGTCAATTTCTCACCGGTCATCCTCACCCCGACGTGGATGCGCGACTGGGCCGAGCTGTTCGACCAGCTCGACGCCGCCCTGCACCCGCGCGCGAAGGCGCAGCTCGCGTGCGAGGTGATCTTCCTCACGCACAACGAAGGGCTGCACGAGGTCAACCTGGGGTGGCATCCGCGGGGAGAAGAACTGTTGTGGACCCCCGCGACGCAAGAAGAGAAGCGATCGCAGAACGGGGCGGTCAACGTGAGGTACCGGCATCCGCTCAAGGCGCAGAGCGTGGCGGCCCTCACCGACCTGATCGCACAGAAGCTCCCGTACTGCCGGGTTCGCTACGCGTTCTGACGACGCCCCGAAACCGCACGACCCCGGGGCGGTGAGCGCCCGGGGTCGGAGTCAGCTGATCTCGCCGGTGGGGGAGTCCTCGGTCGTCGCCGCGTCGTCGGCGTCGTGCTGCGCGGAGGCGCCCTCCTCGGGCGATTCGCTCCCCGCCCCGGAGCTGTCATCGTCCGGCGTGGCGCGGTCTTCGTGTCCGTCGTTATTCGTCATGGGGTTCCCTTCGTCCCGGTGGGTGGCGACGTTTCCACGGCGCATGGCGCGTGTCCAGGGGGTCGACGCGAGGTCACAGCGGCGTGATGCCGTGCCGCGCGGCGAACTCGGCCGTCGCGGCCTCCTCGAACGCGTCGGCGTCGTCGCGCAGGTCGCCGTCCGCGGCGCCGTTCACAGGTACGGCGCCAGGGCGCCGGCGGTGAGGGCGAACGCCATGGCCGTGCCGCCGATCGCGGTGGCGGTGACGATCGCGGCGCGCTCGAAGCGGGCACGGCGGTGGACGTTCACGGGGTGCACGGTGCTGCGCAACGACGCCTTGGCGGCGTCGAGCGCGTCGAAGCGTCCGATCGGGACGCCGTGGGCGTCGCGCGAGACGTACCCGCCGGTGACGGCGTCCACGCATCCGAAGTACTCGCCGCCGCGGTGTGCGACCCAGAACCCCGTGTCGACCTCGGCCCACAGGACCCGCACGGAGGTGAGGGGGGTGGTCGTCATCGTGCCCTCCATGTCAGGCGGCGACCGAGAGCGGGCGGCGACGCGCGGTCGGGGCCGTCGCGGCGCGCGCGGGGGTGCGGGGTGCCGCGTCGGCGGCGGGGATCTCGGCCTCGAGGTCGACGACGAGCCCGGCCGAGGAATTGGCCAGGTCGGCCATGTTCTTCAGCGTCGCGGCGTTGAGCGACTCGGGCTCGGCGGAGTCGAAGACGAAGCGCAGGGGGATCGCCGGCTGCAGCCACAGGGTGGAGCGGCCGGGGGTGCCGTCCACGTGCGTCCAGCTGAGGGTGAAGCTCTCGGAGCGGCGGAGCTTGGTGGTGGCCACGACCTTGAGGTGGGAGAGAAGACGGTCGGGGATGGTGATCGAGTCGGCAGACGTGCCGTAGAACAAGTGGCCCATGAGGAACTCCCTTCGGAAGCGATTAGCTGCGTGTAGAACATACTCGCTTAGTAACTAGTTTGTCTAACTATTATTTGTGATGTAGTGTTCGGGGACGAGCGGGAAGGAGTGAGCCATGACAGACGTCGAAACCACGTCCCGCGAGCGAACACCCGCGGGGCCCGACGACGAGACCACCTATTGGTACGGCGACGCGCCGGGCGATCGGCGGCGCCGCAGCAAGGCGGTGCTCGAGGCGCTGCGCATCTACCGCGCCGCCGAGGTCGCCATGCGTCGCCGCACCCGCGACTCGATGTCGATGGGCGAGAACGAGCTGCTGGTTCTGCGCTATCTGCTGCGCGACACGTCGCGGCGCGTGCGCCCGGGCGAGCTGACCCGCTACCTCGGACTCTCCACCGCATCGACCACGGCAATCCTCGACCGTCTCGAGCGCTCCGGCCACATCGTGCGCAGCGCCAACCCTGACGATCGCCGCAGCATCTTCATCGAATCCACTCCCCGTGCCGACGCCGAGGTGCGTCAGACGCTCGGCAACATGCACGATCGCATGCTCGCGGCCGTCATCGACATGTCGCCGGAGGAGTCCGCCGCCGTCGTGGCCTTCCTGCACCGTATGAGCGACGCGGTCGACGGCGTCGCCGTGGAGTCGTCGGCGACCGACACCGCGGAGATCGAGTCCCCGTGATCTACGTGCTCGTCGGCGGCCCGCGCGACGGACAGCACGTGGACGACCTGCCTCGCGGTTATCGCCTGTCTCTCGGCGACCCCCAGCCAGAACCCTTCGGGGAGTTCGACACGATCCGTGCGGTCTGGTTCGAGCTCGACGAGGCCATGTTGCGTTCGGTGCAACGGCGCGACTGACCCCTATCCCACGGGCCGCGGCGGAGCAACCCGCCTGCGTCCGTGCTGCTGCTCGCGCAGGGTGGAACCATGCGATGCGTGACCTATGCCGGCGAAACCGTGATGACCACCGACGATGTCGCGGCATCCCTGGTCGAATTGACGGCGGCGGTGGCGAAAGAGGGGCAGGCCGAGGCCGTGCAGATCCCGATCGTCACCGGCGACAAGAGGGTCGCGCAGGCTGAACTCGTCATCGGCGTCGGCAACGACGTGCTGTCGGCCCCGATGGAATGGAACGACGAAGAGCCCGATTTCTCGCGCGCCGCCGAGGAGCTCAAGGGTCACCGCCTGTTCCCCCGCGCGCACCTGCGCGCGGTGGAGAGGGATCGGGATGCCGACGACGAGCCGATCGATTGGGACTTCGACCAGCCGACCCGGGGCTGAGACGTCACCTGCCGTTCACCCGGGATCATCCTCTCGGAGGATGCGGTGGGGGCGTTTCTGGACGAGCATGACGGTGAGCCCGCCGGACCGTGCGGGTCGTCGCCCGCCTCCGGAGTGGAGAGTCATGACGTCCGACCATCTCGGTGATCACCCCACCACCGGCGTCCCGTCCGCGGACGTCGCCGACCCGCGTGAGCGGCAACGCGCGTGGATCCGCCTAGCCCAGGCGCGCCTGGCGGCGTTCGTCCGCAGCTCGGCGGGCGAGGTCGATCAGGCCACGCGCGAGGCGGAGTCGGCGCTGCGCGACGCGGTGTCGTCGGGGACGGGGATCGAGGTCCTCTCCGCCGAGCTCGAGGTGAGCCCGCGCGCGCTGCGCGCCATCGTCGACGGTTCCGTGCCCTTGCGCAGCCTGCACCCCGACGGCGGCCTGCGTCCCGCCTGACGAGGTCCCGCGCGGGGCCGCCGGAGCCGATCGGCGCGCGCGGGGTTACGCTCGACGCGGACGTGCGTGGCGAGGAGGCGGCGGATGAGCGAGCGCAGATTCGAGTGGGGCGGACTCAGTGCCGACCGCGCCGACTACGTCACCGCCGCCGAGGCCCTCGCGATGCTCGAGGTGCTCGTGGTGGCACAGGCGGACCTCGCCGTCACCACGGAGCTGCGCGACGGCGCCGCGTGGGCGCGTTTCGTGCGAGGGGATCGCTGGGCCCTGGTGTCCACGCCCGGGTCGCGGTGGTTCTCGGTCGAGACCGACACCGGTCATCGCATGCAGCTGGTAGACGCGTCGTCGTCGAAGGACCAGAGCGCGCAGCTGCTCGCCGTCTACGTCGACGTGGCCGAGGCGTACGTGCGCGGCGACGCCTCTCCCATGCCCGGCCGAGGATTCGGGGGGTCGATCGTCACGGTCGACGTCGACGGGCGTGTCGTGATGCTCCGGATGCCGTTCACCCGCCGCGTCCGCGCGATGTTCCACCGATAAGCCCGACCGGCGCGGCGGGTCAAGCCGGTGTCCAGTGGCGGGGGCGGTTTGCGAGGCTGGAACCCCGCGACGAGAGGAACACCATGAGCGACGAGCGCAGCGCGCCGACCTCGGACGAGGCCGGTGACCTCGGCGACGACCCCACGGTCAAGCCCAGCCAGGAGAACGACGTCGACGAAGAGGCCAAGGCCCCCTCGAAGGACGACCCGAACGCCGACCACCAGGCGACCGGGATCGGCGTCATCGGCGACGAGTGACGCCGCACGCGGCGGGGTGCGAACCCCGCCGCGGGTCGGGTCGGCGCGCCACGCGGTGCTAACCTGAGTGTGCCCGCCTTCGTAGCTCAGGGGATAGAGCGTTGGTTTCCGGTACCAAAGGTCGCAGGTTCGATTCCTGTCGAGGGCACATCGCACGACGAAGCGCCGCCCGTTCCCGGGCGGCGCTTCGTCGTTCCGGCTGCGATCGGGGCGTCACTCCTCGTCGGTGACGGCACCCGTGGACTCGGCGTCCTGGACGAGGTGGCGCGAACCGAGATCGTCCGCGAGGGCCCGGCCCTGATCGACCGCCTCCTCGCGGCTCGAGAAGCTCGCCGACAGCTCGGGGCGGCCTTCGACCGCGTTCTCCCACTGGCCACGGTTGGATCGCGTCGTCACGTCGTTCTGCGTCATGGCATCCATGTCACACCCGACCGTCTCGACCGCCACGGGTCTTGACAGGCGTTGTCAAGACCATCAGCGGTTCCGGTGGGGGGTTGGGATGCTGTACCCACCTTCGAAAGGGGTTACATCATGAGCATCGGAGCCGGAATCGCGCTGTTCGTCATCGGCGCCATCCTCGCGTTCGCGGTCAATCTGCCGAACGAGTACGTCAGCCTCAGCATGATCGGCTACATCATGATGGGAGCCGGTGTCGTCGTGTTCCTCATCGGCGTGGTGATGCTGGTACGTCGTCGCCAAACCGATACGGTCACCCGCACCGAAGGAGCAGGGGGAGCCCAGGTCACCCGCTCGACCACGCGCTCCTCGAACGACGACCTCGTCTGACGGCTTCGGGGTCGACCCCCGGAGGCAGATCATGACGGAACCGGTACCGACCGCGGCACTCGACGCCGCGGACGACCTCTTCGACGGGCGCTACCGCCTGGGCCGACTCCTCGGTCGGGGCGGGTACGCGCGCGTCTACGAAGCACTCGACACCGCGCTGGATCGCACCGTGGCGCTCAAGATCATCGACGGGGACGGCGCCGACCCCGCGGACGTCGCGAGGGTGCGGTCCGAGATCCGCCTGCTGGCATCTCTGTCGCATCCGTCCCTGGTGACGCTCTACGACGCGCGGCTCGGGGCGAGGCCGGCGTATCTCGCGATGGAGCTGATCTCGGGACCGACCCTGGGCGATCGCATCGCGAGGGGACCGTTGCCCGGGCCCGAGGTCAGCCGCATCGGTCGCGAGATCGCCGAGGCATTCGCCGTCATCCACTCGCGGGGGATCGTCCACCGCGACGTAAAGCCGTCGAACATCCTCATCCGGCCCGCCGCGCACACCGGCGAGACGCCGCGGGCCACGCTGGCCGACTTCGGCATCGCCTCGCTCGTGGGCGCCACCCGCGTGACCCGGGCCGACACCGTCATCGGCACCGCCGCCTATCTCAGCCCGGAACAGGCGCGCGGGATGCCGGCCTCGCCCCGGAGCGATGTCTACGCCCTCGGACTGGTCCTGCTGGAGGCCCTCACGGGCCGGCGCCCGTGGGCGTCGGCGACACCGCACGAGGCGCTCGCCGCGCGGCTCGTCGCGACACCCGACATCCCCGCCCACGTCCCACCGCCCTGGCGCGACGTGCTGGAGCACATGACCGCGCTCGAGCCCGAGCGCCGACCGGACGCCGCCGCCCTCATGGTCGCGCTGCGCACGCTCGCGAACGTCGGCGTCCCCGACGCGCCGGCCGGAGGCGATGACCGCACGGCGCGTCTGACCGCTCCGACGGCCGGACTGCCGGGGGGTACCGCTCCCACCCGGGTCTGGGACACCGGAACCGACCGGGCGGCGCGGCGACCGTCGCGGCGCACCGTGACCGTGGCATCCCTCGTCGCCGTCGGCCTCGCGCTCGGGGCCGTCACCGCCGCCGTGTTCGCGAACGGTCAGGGCGCCGCAGCGCCCCCCGACCTGCCGACGCTGCCGCAGCCGCTCGATCAGCACATGGACGATCTCTATCGGGAGGTCGCGCCGTGATCCGTCGCGTGCCCGTGACGAGCGCCGTGCTCGTGACCGTCGCCCTCGCGCTCGTCGGGTGCACCCCGCCCGCGACCGCACCCTCGGCCTGGCAGCAGAGCGTGCAGACGCTGGCCTCGCAGGCATCCGCGGGAGACTACGCCGCCGCGCTCGCCGGTCTCGACGCCCTCGAGGCCGACGTCCTCGCGCGGCGGGACGCGGGGGAGATCTCGGGGCAGGAGGCCGACGGCATCCTGAATCGGATCGCGACCGTCCGCGCCGACCTCGCCGCTCTGGTCCCGACGCCCACTCCCACCCCGACGCCCACGCCCACCCCGGAGCAGACGACGCCGCCCGCGCAGAACTCCGACGACGACGACGAAGACGACGACGACGACCAGCAGAGTGGCCCGTCTACCGACCCGGCGCAGAACGAGGCGCCCGGAGACCGTTCGCGCAGCGACCCGCCCGCCGACCGGCAGCCGTCGGAGCAGGGTCCCGCAGCCGACGACGGCACGGACGACAAGGGTCCCGGCGGCAAGGGCGCCGGCCCGGGCGACAAGGACGGCTGACCCCGTGCGAGGCGGTGGCGCAGGTGTGCACGTGCGGATCGCCCGGCCGCGGTCCGGGGGCCCGCCGTGGCGTGCGAGGATTGCCCGGTGCCGCGCCGAGTGACCTCCCGACTCGACCTCGATCTGGGGGCGTCCGTCGACCTCATCTTCCAGATCACCGCCGCCCAGGGCGTGCCCCTGCTGAGCGAGACCCTGACCTTCGCCCAGGGGGAGCGCGTGTACACCCCGACCGAGATCGTCGATCAGTCGGGGACCCGTCTGCACCGACTCACCGGGGAACCCGGGCGTCTCGAGGTGCGGTACGAAGCGGTGGTCCGGGGTCCGGCCCAGAGCCCGCGGACCAGCGACCTCGAGACCATCAGCTACCTGCGGCCGAGCCGCTACTGCCAGTCCGACGAGGTGTTCGCGCAGGCGCGGCGGCAGTTCCGGGGCCTCAGCGGCGCCGACCTGCTCGCCGCGGTGTCGACCTTTGTCGCGACCACGGTGACCTACACCCCCGGACTCAGCCTCGGCACCGACAGCGCCGTCACGACCCTGATGACCGGTCAGGGCGTGTGCCGCGACTACGCCCATGTGGTGATTGCGCTGCTGCGGGCGATGGACATGCCCGCCCGCTACGCCGCGTGCTACGCCCCGGGGCTGTCGCCGATGGACTTCCACGCCGTCGCCGAGGCCTATCTGGACGGTGCCTGGTATGTCATCGACGCCACGCGTCTGGCGGATCGACGCTCGCTCGTGCGCATTGCCACGGGACGCGACGCCGCCGATTGCGCCTTCCTCAGCTACCACGGCGGGTACGTCGGCCTCGAGGCGATGCACGTGGATGCCGTGCTCGAGGCCGGTGACGAGGCCACGGCCGACGATCACGAGGCGCTCGTCCAGATCGCCTGACGCCGTCCGTGCGCCCTCGCCCCGGGGCGCAGCGCCCTCTTCCGGGCGTCGGGATGCGCGCCTGACGGGCGGGCCGAGGGCGCGGGCGCTCCGCCGTAGACTGGCAGGGTTATGGATCCCGCAGCCCTCTCCGCCGCCCTGCTCGACGTCATCGCCCCGCTCGCCGAGGCGCGGCGAGAGGGGTCGTCCGCCGGGCTGACCGTCGCCGACCTGCCCCTGGAGCGTCCGAAGAACCGCGACCACGGCGACTGGGCGTCCAACGCGGCGCTCAAGCTGTCGAAGGTGGTCGGCGTCGGTCCGCGCGAGCTCGCCGCCCAGATCGCGGCGGGCCTCGAGAGCGTCGACGGCATCGCGAGCGTCGAGGTCGCGGGTCCCGGCTTCATCAACATCCGCCTGGATGCCGCGGCCGCCGGCGCCCTGGCCAAGACAATCGTCGATCGGGGATCGGCGTTCGGCACGAACGACTCCCGCGCCGACGAGGTGATCAACCTCGAGTTCGTCAGCGCCAACCCCACCGGCCCCATCCACCTCGGCGGGACCCGGTGGGCGGCGCTGGGAGACGCCCTTGCGCGCATCCTGTCGTCGCAGGGCGCGCAGGTCACCCGGGAGTACTACTTCAACGACCACGGCGCACAGATCGACCGCTTCGCCCGCAGCCTCGTCGCCGCCCACCAGGGCGACCCCACTCCCGAGGACGGCTACGGCGGGGCGTACATCCACGACATCGCCCAGCGCGTCGTCGAGGGCTACGACGGCGACATCGACCTGCTGGACGCCGCGAGCCGCCAAGAGGTCTTCCGCGCGCACGGTGTGTCGCTGATGTTCGGCGAGATCAAGTCGTCGCTGCACGAGTTCGGCGTGGACTTCGACGTGTACTTCCACGAGAACGACCTGCACGACTCCGGCGCCGTCGAACGCGCCGTCGCGCGCCTGCGCGAGCTCGGGCACATCTTCGAGGCCGACGGGGCGACCTGGTTGCGCTCGACCGCGTTCGGCGACGACAAGGACCGCGTCATCATCAAGTCCGACGGGCAGCCGGCCTACATCTCGGGCGACCTGGCCTACTACCTCGACAAGCGCGAGCGCGGCTTCAACCGTTGCATCATCATGCTCGGAGCGGACCACCACGGCTACGTGCAGCGCCTCATGGCGATGTGCGCCGCCTTCGGCGACGAGCCGAACGTCAACCTGCAGGTGCTCATCGGTCAGATGGTCAACCTCGTCCGCGACGGCCAGCCGATGCGCATGTCCAAGCGGGCCGGCACCGTCGTCACGCTCGAAGACCTGGTCGAGATCGTCGGGGTGGATGCCGCCCGCTACGCGCTCACGCGCAGCTCGGCCGACTCGAACCTCGACATCGACCTCGACGTCCTGCAGAAGCGCACCAACGACAACCCCGTCTTCTACGTGCAGTACGCGCATGCCCGGACCCACAACGTCGCGCGCAACGCCGCCGACTCGGGTGTGGAACGCTCCGAGTTCGCTCCCGAGCTGCTCTCGCACGAGGCGGAGTCGGCGCTGCTCGGTGCCCTGCAGGAGTACCCCCGCGTCGTCGCGTATGCGGCGGAGGTCCGCGAACCGCACCGTGTCGCGCGTTATCTCGAGGAGCTCGCCGGCCTGTACCACCGGTGGTACGACAACTGCCGTGTCATCCCGTTGTCCGACGCCCCGGTCGAGACGCTGCACCGCACCCGCCTGTGGCTCAACGACGCCACGGGCCAGGTGCTGCGCAACGGCCTGACGCTGCTGGGCGTGAGCGCCCCGGAACGGATGTAAGAGATGACGGATGCCGTGTCACCGCCGACCCGCCCGCGTCGGCGGACCGGGCGCATCGTCGCCGTGCTCGTCGTGCTCGTCGTGCTGCTGGTCGCGGCGGTCGTGGCGGCGGAGTTCATCGCCCGCTCGGTCGTGACGAGCACGGTCCGCAGCCTCGTGGTGCAGAACGTGGGCCTGCCCGCCGACCAGGACGTCGACGTGCAGCTGGCGGGGCTGGTTCTGCCGCAGGTCATCACCGGGCGTCTGGACGAGGTCGCGGTGGCGTCCGACGACGTCGCCCTCGGCCCGATCACCGGCGACGTCCGCGTCGATCTGCGCGGCGTGCCGATCTCGGGCGCGTCGGCGGCGGACGGCGGTTCCGCCTCGGTGCGTCTGGACGGCGAGCAGCTGCGCGCGCTGCTCGGCCAGATCCCGAACCTGCCCGCGGGCACGCTCGACGTTGTGGCCCCCGACGTGTCGTTCGAGACGACGGTGACCCTGTTCGGCGTCGGCATCCCGGTCGGCGTGACGGCGACACCGGGGGCCGCCGAGGGCGATCTCACCCTCACCCCCGTGGGGTTCCGCATCGCGGGGAACCTGATCGACGCCGACACCCTGCGCGGTCAGCTCGGCGGCGTCGCCGAACCTCTGGTGCAGACGCAGAGCCTGTGCATCGCCGATCGGCTGCCGGCCGGCCTGACACTCACCTCGGCGACGGTGCAGGGCCAGGACCTCGTCGCCACCTTCGACGTCGCGGGAGCGTTGCTGAGCGATCCGGCGCTGCAGGCCGACGGCACCTGCGGCTGAGGGGGTCGACGTTCACACGACGGTGAGCAGTCCCGCCCGCACCAGTTGGTCCAGGATGCCGTCGATCGCGTCATCGGCCTCCTGATCGCCCGCCCCGTCGCACACGGCGCGGATCAGGTCGTCGCGCGTGAGCGTGTCGGCGGCGTCCCACAGGGCGGGGGCCGCTCCGGCGAGCACGTGCAGGAGCCCGCCTCCCTCGCCGCTCGCGGTCAGCACCGCCAGGCGTTCCTGGGGGAGCGGCATCGTCTCGACCGCCGGCGCGCGACGGAACCGGCGCCCCGCCGGTGTCGCCGCGGTGCTCGTCCCGCCGCCGACGGCGGGCTGCGCCCCTGCCGGCCGCCGCTCCTCGTCCCCCGGATCCGAGGGCATGCTCGCGTCGTCCCCGTCCGCGAAGACGCCGTGCACCAGCTCCTCGAGGTCGACCGCTTCGGCGTACTCGGCACGCCACAGGCCCCGCGTTCGCGCCAGCACGGTCGCGACGGTGGTGAGCGGGCGCGGCATCGCCGCGAGCGCGCTC
This sequence comes from Microbacterium sp. NPDC090007, assembly GCF_044748345.1. Taxonomy (NCBI): domain Bacteria; kingdom Bacillati; phylum Actinomycetota; class Actinomycetes; order Micrococcales; family Microbacteriaceae; genus Microbacterium; species Microbacterium sp. NPDC090007. Next base: position 1,478,439 of record NZ_JBIVFV010000001.1, read on the forward strand.
GAGTGCGGAGCCAGGGCGATCAGCGCCTCGACGGGATCGACGGGGACGAGTCGGGCGCGGACGTGTCGGTCGGCGCGGTCGAGCAGGACGATCCGGCGCAGCCGGAGGGGGGCGTCGGGCAGCGGGCGCAGACCGATGCTCGTGGGGGAGTGCTGCAGTTTGACCGTGTGACCGGGGGTGATGACCGACAGCGGTTTGCGGTAGGGGTGGACGCCTCCGCCGAGGTCGATGCCGACCGTCTCGTCCGAGACGTACCCCCACCTGCGCGCCAGAGTGCGCGTGGCGGTGGTCTTGCCCGCGCCGGAGGGGCCGACGAGCGCGATCACGCCGCCGTCCGGGGCGGCGACACCGCCGGCGTGCAGCATCCACGACGAGCCGCGTCGCGCGGCGATCGCCGCCTGCGTCACGGCGCTCGACAGCGCGGACAGCATCCGCTCGGGCGGATCGGACCGCACCGCCCGGACGACGGCATCCACGGGGGCGTCCGAGACGGCGCGGGCATCCGCCCACGCGCTCCCGACGGCCGCGCGCTCGGGATCGGAGAGGCCTCCCACGTCGATGCGCACCCGCACCCCGACCGCGTCGACGACGAGCGAAGACGGGCGGGGCGAGGTCATGGTCGTCACGGTAGACGCGGCGTGTGGCGGGACGGGCGTCCCGCCGGACCTCGGGGCAACGCGTCGCCCGCTTCATCACCCGATCGGACTCGACGAATCACCCCGTGCGGGAGGGGGCCGCCCTCTCAGCGCACCGGGCACCGGGGGGCGAAAAGCACGGCGGACGCCGTGCCCTAGACTGCAAGGACTGCCCACCGCGTGACTCTCCGCGGGGGTGGGAGCCGTGATCCGCGGCCGTCGCGTCGCCGCAAAAACCGATTGGTCCCCCTGTGTCCGCCTCGCACTCCGCGCTCGTGCCCGAGTGGCTCACCGCCCCGGCCGAAGCGAACGAGCTCGTCGCCCCCGTCTGGCCCTCCTCCGCGCATCGCGTCGCCGATGGTTCCGTCCACGTCGGCGGTGTCTCGGTTTTCGACCTGCGCGAGCGGTTCGGCACCCCGCTGTACGTCCTCGACGAGGACGAGGTGCGCTCCCACGCGCGGCGCGCCCGACGGGCTTTCGAGGCCGCGGCCGCTCGTCACGGCATCCGCGCTCGCGTCTACTACGCGGGCAAGGCGTTCCTGTCGACCGAGGTCGTGCGCTGGGTGAGCGACGAGGGTCTCGCGGTCGACGTGTGCACCCGCGGTGAGCTCGAGGTCGCCCTGGCGGCCGGCGCCGACCCCGCGCGCCTGGGCTTCCACGGCAACAACAAGAGCGTCCCCGAGCTCGAACGCGCCGTCGAGGTGGGCATCGGCTCGGTCGTGCTCGACAGCCCGATCGAGATCGAGCGCCTCGCTGCGATCGCCGAGCGTCGCGGCGCGGTGCAGCCGGTCCTCGTCCGCGTGCGCACGGGCGTGCACGCCGAGACGCACGCGTTCCTGGCGACCGCGCACGAGGACCAGAAATTCGGGTTCTCGCTCGAATCGGCCTCCGCCGCGGTCGCCCGCATCCGCGAACTGCCCAGCCTGCGGTTCGTGGGACTGCACGCCCACATCGGCTCGCAGATCTTCGACTCCTCGGGCTTCCGCGAGTCGGCGGCCCGTCTGGTCGACCTGCACGCCGACCTGCTCGCCGGTGGTGAGATCCCCCTGCTCAACGTGGGCGGCGGCTTCGGCATCTCCTACACCTCCGTCGACGACCCCCGCCCCCTCGAAGAGATCGCCGACGGCATCGTGGACGCCATCGCCGATGCGTGCGCGGTGCGCGGCATCCCCGTTCCCGACGTCGCCACCGAGCCCGGCCGCGTCATCGTCGGTCAGGCCGGGATCACGCTGTACGAGGTCGGCACCGTCAAGACCGTCACGGCCGGCGAGGGCGTCGATCGCACCTACGTCAGCGTCGACGGCGGCATGAGCGACAACGCCCGCCCGGCCCTGTACGGGGCGGATTTCTCGGCCCGCCTCGTCTCGCGCACCAGTTCCGCGACCCCGGCCCTCTCGCGCGTGGTCGGTCACCACTGCGAGTCCGGCGACATCGTCGTGGATGCCGAGTACCTCCCCGCCGATGTCGCGCCCGGCGATCTGCTCGCCGTGCCCGCCACCGGCGCCTATTGCTTCTCGCTCGCGAACAACTACAACTACACCCCCCGCCCGCCCGTGGTGGCGGTGCGCGGCGGTGAGGCCCGCGTCATCGTGCGCGGCGAGACCATCGACGACCTGCTCGCGCGCGACGTCGGGGTCGCGGCATCCACCGGCCCCTCTCTTTCCCGCGGCTCGGCCGCTTCACCCCACGGAGACACCGAATGACCGATTACCGCACGCTGCGCGTGGCGCTCCTCGGCGCCGGCGCCGTCGGCTCGCAGGTCGCCGACCTGCTGCTCAAGCACGGCGACGAGCTCGCCGACCGCGCGGGCGCCACGCTCGAACTCGCCGGCATCGCCGTGCGCGACCTCGACGCCAAGCGCGACGCCGACCTGCCGCGCGAGCTGTTCACCACGGATGCCGAGACCCTCATCGTCGGCTCCGACATCGTCATCGAGCTGATGGGCGGGATCGAACCGGCCCGCACGCAGGTGCTGCACGCGATCGCCTCGGGCGCCGACGTCGTCACCGCGAACAAGGCACTGCTGGCCACGCACGGCTCCGAGGTGTTCGAGGCCGCCGATCAGGTCGGTGCCGAGGTCTATTACGAGGCCGCCGCCGCCGGGGCGATCCCCATCATCCGTCCGCTGCGCGACTCGCTCGCGGGCGACCGGGTCGTGCGCATCATGGGCATCGTCAACGGCACGACCAACTACATCCTCGACCGCATGGACACCGAGGGTGCCGACTTCGCCGACGTCCTCGCGCAGGCGCAGGCGCTCGGGTACGCCGAGGCCGACCCCACCGCCGACGTCGAGGGGTACGACGCCGCGCAGAAGGCCGCGATCCTCGCCAGCCTCGCCTTCCACACCACGGTGCCCCTGGACGCCGTGCACCGCGAGGGCATCACCTCGGTGGACGCCGCGATGATCGAGTCCGCGCGCCACGCCGGTTACGTCATCAAGCTGCTCGCCGTGTGCGAGCGACTCGCCGCAACCGAAGAGGGCGCGACCGAGGCGATCTCGGTGCGTGTCTACCCGGCCCTCGTCGAGCGCACGCACCCGCTCGCGAGCGTCCACGGCGCCAACAACGCGGTATTCGTGCAGGCCGAAGCGGCCGGCGACCTGATGTTCTACGGCGCGGGCGCCGGGGGCGTGCAGACCGCGTCGGCCGTGCTCGGCGACGTCGTGTCGGCCGCGCGTCGCCACATCGCCGGCGGAGTCGGCGTGGGCGAGTCCACGCGGGCGAACCTCCCCGCCGTGCCGATCGGACACGTCATCACGCGCTACCAGATCACCCTCGAGGTCGACGACCGGCCGGGCGTGCTGGCCACGGTCGCCGGCATCCTGAGCGACGGGCGCGTCTCGATCGCGACCGTCGAGCAGACGGTCATCGAGGCATCGACGGATGCCGCGGACCCGGGCGCGTCGACAGGCTCAGCGGCCGGCGCGGGATCCGCCCGGCTGGTCATCGGAACACACAAGGCCCGCGAGCAGCACCTGAGCGAGACCGTCGAGCGTCTCGCCGCGAGCGGGGTCGTCGAGCGCGTGGTCTCGGTACTGCGTGTGGAAGGGAACTGACATGGCACACCTCTGGCGCGGAGTCCTCCGCGAATACGCCGACCGTCTGGGTGTCACTGACGCCTCCACCGTCGTCACCCTCGGCGAGGGCGGCACGCCGCTCATTCCCGCCCCGGCGCTGTCGCACCGCACGGGCGCCGACGTCTTCGTCAAGTTCGAGGGGATGAACCCCACGGGATCGTTCAAGGACCGCGGAATGACGGTCGCGCTCTCGCGCGCCGTCGAGCACGGCGCCAAGGCCGTCATCTGCGCATCGACGGGCAACACCTCGGCCTCGGCCGCGGCGTACGCCGCCCACGCGGGCATCACGGCGGCCGTGCTCGTGCCCGAGGGCAAGATCGCGATGGGCAAGCTCAGCCAGGCGGTCGCCCACAACGGCCGGCTCATCCAGATCCGCGGCAACTTCGACGACTGCCTCGAGATCGCGCGCGAGCTCGCCGACCACTACCCGGTGCACCTGGTCAACTCGGTCAACCCCGACCGCATCGAGGGGCAGAAGACCGCCGCCTACGAGGTCGTCGCCCAACTCGGCGACGCCCCGGACTTCCACTTCATCCCCGTCGGGAACGCCGGCAACTACACGGCCTACTCGCGCGGGTACCGCGAAGAGGCCGCCCGTGGCGTCGCCACGAAGGTGCCGCGCATGTTCGGCTTCCAGGCCGCCGGCTCCGCCCCGCTCGTGCGCGGCGAGGTCGTCCGCCAGCCCGAGACGATCGCCAGCGCCATCCGCATCGGCAATCCGGCATCGTGGGACCTCGCCCTCGAGGCGCGCGACGCCACCCAGGGCTGGTTCGGCGCGATCGACGACGAGGGCATCCTCGCGGCGCAGAAGATCCTCGCCGGCGAGGTCGGCGTGTTCGTCGAGCCCGCCTCGGCGATCAGCGTCGCGGGTCTGCTCGACCGCGCCGAGGCGGGTCTCATCCCCGCTGGGGCGAAGGTCGTGCTGACCGTCACCGGCCACGGACTCAAGGACCCGCAGTGGGCCCTGCGCCGGGCCGACGGGACGACCGTCGAGCCCACCGTCGTGGATGCGACGACCTCGGAGGTCGCCTCGGTGCTCGACCTGCAGCCGGTGACCGCGTGACCGCAGGCCCCGGACGCCGGGTCGCCGTTCGTGTTCCCGCGACCAGCGCGAACCTCGGGCCCGGCTTCGACACCCTCGGCCTCGCGCTGAGCGTCTACGACGAACTCGTCGTCGAGCAGCTCGACGGCGACCGCCTCGAGATCGAGGTCGAGGGCGAGGGGACGGCCGACGTCCCCCGCGACGCCTCACACCTGGTCGTGCGCGCGATGGCGCACACGTACGCCTCGGTCGGCCGCACGCTCCCGGGAGTGCGGCTGACGGCGCGCAACGTCATCCCGCACGGGCGCGGCATGGGGTCGTCGGGGGCCGCGGTGGTCGCCGGCATCCTCGCCGCCGCGGGCCTGCTCGAGGGCGAGGTCTCGTTCACCGACGTCGACCTGCTCCGTCTGGCGACCGAGCTGGAGGGTCACCCCGACAACGTCGCCCCGGGGCTGTTCGGCGGGCTGACGATCGCCTGGATGGATGCCGCCGGCCCCCAGCACAAGCAGTTGATCGTGCACCGGGGTGTCTCGCCGCTCGTGCTGGTGCCGAGCTTCACGATGTCGACCGCCGTGGCGCGCAGTCTGCAGCCCCTGCAGGTACCGCGCGAGGACGCCGTGTTCAACGTCTCGCGCTCAGCGCTGCTGATCGCGGCGATGACGCAGAGCCCCGAGCTGCTCATGGCGGCGACCGAGGACAAGCTGCATCAGAACTACCGGGCGCAGGCCATGCCCGAGACCGACCGGCTCGTGCGGGCGCTGCGCGCCGCGGGTTACGCGGCGGTCGTCTCGGGGGCCGGACCCAGCGTGCTGGTGCTGGCCGACGGCCCGGGTCAGCGTCTCGCGGCGGCCGATCTTACGGCATCCGTCGTCGACACCCCGTGGCAGGCGCTCATGCTCGCCGTCGACGTCAAGGGTGGTACAGTGAAAAACGCAGAGGGTTCCGCGTAAATTCGCGAATCTGAGCCTCTGCGCCACCTGCGAAATCCGCAACACATCGCGAACCCGGTATCGGCTGCAGTCTTCCGAACCGCTGGTGTCCTTCGTCTGCCTTTCTGCACGGCGAAGCGCGATCTGATCACGTTTCATTCTGAGGAGCACTCGTGGAGTCCATCTCCGAGACCCAGCCCGTCGACGCGCCCGAGGGTGCCGAGATCCCCACCGACGAGCAGCCCACCGCTGCCGCCGAGGGCACCGACACCGAGCAGACCGACACGGTCGAGGCCGCGACGGACGAGGGCGTCGAAGCCCCCGATGCCGACCAGGCCGCGGCGCAGCCCGAGGCCCTGTTCACCGACGACGCGCTCGCGGGCGACGCGGCCGAGGCCGCGCCCGCCGACGAGGCGGCGCCGGCCGACGAGCCCGCGCCGGCCGAGCCCGCGCCGACCACCGACGCGTCGGTCGACGAGCCCGCGCCGACCACCGACGCGTCGGTCGACGAGACCGCGCCCGCCGAGGCAGCCGCGCCCGTCGCCGACCCCGCCCCGGCCGAGAAGCCCGCCCGCGCCCCCCGCAAGCGCGCGCCCCGCCGTGCCAAGAGCGCCACAGCCGAAGAGAAGGCCGCGGCCGAGGCCGCCGTCGCCGAGGCCGCCGCCGCCGAGGCCGCCGCTGCAGAGACCGCCGTCGCAGAGACCGCCGCCGCCGAGGTCGCGGACCAGGCGGCCCCCGTCGTCGACGCGCCCGACGCCGCCGCGACGGAGCCGACCACCCCGGTGACCACCGCGGCCGACGTCGCCGCCGACGCGGACGTGGACGCCCCCTCGTCCGAGGCCGCAGCCGACAGCGCATCCGCGACTGAGGCCCCCGCCGCGTCCGACGCCGACTCGACATCCGCCGTCGCCGCGACCGACGAGGCCTCGGCCGAGTCCGGCGCGGCGAACGACGCCACGGAGCCTGCCGACGAGACGCCCGCCCGCGGGCGCGGTCGAAGCCGTTCGCGCAACCGCAACCGCAACAAAGCGGACGCGGCCGACAAGGGCGAGGCGGTCGCCTCGGCCGACGACGCCGAGCAGAGCGCTCCCCGCGACAACGCCCCCCAGGGCGGTCAGCGCGACAATGGCCAGCGCGAGAGCAACCAGCGCGAGAACGGTCAGCGCGAGAACGGCCAGCGCGAGAACGGCCAGCGCGAGAACGGCCAGCGCGAGAACGGCCAGCGCGACAACGCCTCGCAGGGCGGTCAGCAGGCGCAGCAGCAGCAGCAGGGTCCGGCCAACAGCCGCAACCGCCAGCGCAACAAGCGCCGCGGCCAGACGACGACCGGCGACGAGTTCGAGACCGAGATCGGCGAGGACGACGTGCTCGTCCCGATCGCGGGCGTGCTCGACATCCTCGACAACTACGCGTTCGTGCGCACGACCGGCTACCTGCCCGGCCCCAGTGACGTCTACGTCTCGCTCGGACAGGTCAAGAAGTACAACCTGCGCAAGGGCGACGCCGTCGTCGGCGCCATCAAGCAGCCCCGCGAGGGCGAGCAGCAGGGGCGTCAGAAGTACAACGCGCTCGTGCAGGTCGACTCCGTCAACGGCCTGTCGGTCGACGACGCCGCGTCGCGCGTCGAGTTCAACAACCTCACGCCCCTGTACCCCCAGGAGCGCCTGCGCCTCGAGACCGGTCCCGAGAAGCTGACCCAGCGCATCATCGATCTGGTCGCCCCGGTCGGCAAGGGCCAGCGCGGCCTCATCGTCGCCCCGCCCAAGGCCGGCAAGACGATCGTGCTGCAGCAGATCGCCAATGCGATCGCGCACAACAACCCCGAGGTCCACCTCATGGTCGTGCTCGTCGACGAGCGCCCCGAAGAGGTCACCGACATGCAGCGCACGGTGCGCGGCGAGGTCATCGCCTCGACGTTCGACCGTCCGGCCGAAGACCACACCACCGTCGCCGAGCTCGCCATCGAGCGCGCGAAGCGTCTGGTCGAGCTCGGCCGCGACGTGGTCGTGCTGCTCGACTCGATCACGCGACTGGGTCGCGCGTACAACCTCGCCGCCCCCACCTCGGGCCGCGTGCTCTCGGGCGGCGTCGACGCGTCGGCGCTGTACCCGCCGAAGCGCTTCTTCGGTGCCGCGCGCAACATCGAGAACGGCGGGTCGCTCACGATCCTCGCCACCGCTCTCGTCGAGACCGGCTCCAAGATGGACGACGTGATCTTCGAGGAGTTCAAGGGCACCGGCAACAGCGAGCTCCGCCTGAACCGCCAGCTCGCCGACAAGCGCATCTTCCCGGCGGTCGACGTCAACGCGTCGAGCACGCGCCGCGAAGAGATGCTGCTGTCCAACGACGAGGTCAAGATCACCTGGAAGCTGCGTCGCGCCCTCGCCGGGCTCGAGCCGCAGCAGGCCCTGGAGGTCGTGCTCGGCAAGCTCAAAGAGACGCAGTCCAACGTCGAGTTCCTCGTGCAGATGCAGAAGTCCATCCCGGCGCCCGCGCGCGGCGGTGACGACAACAGCATCCGCTGACCCGTGTCCGCCGAGCCTGCCGAAGCGTCCGGCATCGTCGAGTCCGTCCGCGGACTCCTCGACGAGCACCGCGAAATCGAGCTCGAGCTCAACGACCCGGCGGTGCACGCCGACCCCGCGCGGGCGAAGCGGGTCAACCGTCGCTACGCCGAACTGAACCGCGTGGTGCACTCTTACGAGGCGTGGCGGGCGGCATCCGACGATCTCGATGCCGCCCGCGAACTCGCCCGCGAGGACGCGGCCTTCGCCGACGAGGTCCCGGCGCTGGAGGAGCGCGTGGTCGAGACGCAGGAACGTCTGCGCCGCCTGCTGATCCCGCGCGACCCCGACGACGCGCGCGACGTGATCATGGAGATCAAGGGCGGCGAGGGCGGGGCCGAGAGCGCCCTGTTCGCGGCCGACCTGCTGCGGATGTACCTGCAGTACGCGGCGTCGATGGGGTGGAAGACCGAGCTGCTCGAGCGCACCGAGAGCGACCTCGGTGGCTACAAGGACGTGCAGGTGGCGATCAAGGGATCCTCGAGCGACCCGGCGCAGGGAGTCTGGGCGCACCTGAAGTACGAGGGCGGTGTGCACCGGGTGCAGCGGGTGCCGGCCACCGAGTCGCAGGGGCGCATCCACACCTCCACGACGGGCGTTCTGGTCTTCCCCGAGGTCGACGAGCCCGAAGAGGTCGCGATCGACCCCAACGACCTCAAGATCGACGTGTTCCGCTCGTCGGGGCCCGGAGGACAGTCGGTGAACACCACCGACTCGGCCGTGCGCATCACGCACCTTCCCACCGGCATCGTCGTGTCGATGCAGAACGAGAAGTCGCAGCTGCAGAACCGCGAGGCCGGGATGCGCGTGCTCCGCGCCCGCCTGCTCGCCAGGCAGCAGGAGGAGCGCGACGCGGTCGCCGCTGACGCCCGCCGCTCCCAGATCCGCGGTATGGACCGCTCGGAGCGGATCCGCACCTACAACTTCCCTGAGAACCGTATCGCCGATCACCGCACCGGATACAAGGCCTACAACCTGGACCAGGTGATGGACGGCGCCCTCGGGCCGATCATCGAGTCGGCGATCACCGCCGACGAAGAGGCGCGCCTCGCGGCCCTCGCCAGCGAGTAGCCCTCGCTCCCCGCTCCTCGCCGTCCCCGCCGCCGTCCCCGTCCCCGCCGCGTGGACGACGCTCGTGGCGGTCCCCGTTGCGTGACTTGCGCCGTATGCTCCCGGAACCGCGCTGTCCGCGTCCATATCGCGCAAGTCAGCGAGGTGGCGCTCCGCGCGAGCACGGCGGGGGCTCGGCGAGCGGTCGCCGGGAGCTCGACGGGAACGGTGACTTGCGTCGTATGCGCGCATGGGATGCGTGGCGACGAGCATTCGGCGCCAGTCAACGTCGCTGAGGACGCGGGTTGTGGAGAACTTCCGAGGCACGGGTGAGGGCGACAGCAAGATATCGGGATGACAGCGACGCCGTCCGGCCCGTTCGCCTCGGGCGACGCACGCAGAGCCGGAGCGACGCGACGGTTCGTCGACGCCGCGGAGTGGGACCGGCCCTTCCACGGTGTCCGGATGCCGCGCCCGCTCCTCGACCCGACATCGCACCCCGCGAGCCGGCACGAACGCCGGATCCTCGCGCGCGTGGAGGCCTACCGAACGATCATGACTCGTGCGGCGTTCTTCTCGCACACGACCGCCGCGCTCTTGTGGGGGCTCCCCCTCCCGCCGATGTCGGACCTTGACCTCCACGTCGCCGTTCTCCACCCGGCACGAGCGCCCGCGGGCCGGGGCGTTCGCGGGCATCAGCTTCATCCCCGTGGCGTCTCCCTCCGACAGACGGCGGCGGGAGTGCGACTCACCGATCCGGCGACGACGTGGACTCTTCTCGGGGCGACTCTGCGGCATCCATACGATCTGATCGCTGTGGGAGATGCCGTCGTGTCGAACGTCCGCATTGCGGGACCACGGGGACGGATCGTCCGTGACGCCCTCGCCTCGGTCGACGACCTGAGGCAGGCGGTCGAGATGGTCGACAAGCGACGCGGCATCGTCGCGATCCGGGAGGCGCTGCCTCGCGTGCGAGCCGGCGTGCGTTCGCGAACGGAAACCTGGACGAGATTGACGCTCGTGGACGGCGGACTCCCCGAGCCCGAGCCGAATCACGACGTCTACGACTCCACGGGGTTCATCGCGTGCGTCGATCTCGCCTACCCGGATCTCCGCGTCGGCGTCGAGTACGAGGGTGACCGACACCGAACGGATGCCGCCCAGTGGCAGCGGGACATCGAGCGATACGAGCGTCTGGCCGCCGCCGGTTGGCGGATGATTCGCGTGACTCGGGAGATGCTCTTCCGCCGCCCCGGACTTCTTGTCCGCCTCGTGGAGGGCGCTCGTGCACGTGAGGCCGACCACGTGACTCGCGGCGAATGCCGGCGCAGGCTCCCGCGCGGGGGGCATACAGCGCACGTCAGCGAAGGGTGCGGGCGAGGACGGGCGGGGAGAGGCTCGGTCAGGCGTACCAGGACGGGGGATGGGGGAGTGGCCCGCGTCGACGTTCCAGCTGCGCGGCGAGCGAGAGCAGCGTCGCCTCGCCGCCCGGTCGCCCGATGAGCTGGACCGAGACGGGGTGGCCGGCGGCATCCGTCGTCACCGGCAGCGTCAGGGCCGGAAGTCCCGCGACGTTGACGAAGCTGGAGTACGGCGCGTACTCGACCTGCATCGCGAAGGTGCGCTCCGGAGAATGGCCCGCGTAGGCGCCGACCGGCTGCGGAGCCTGCGCGAGCGCCGGGGTGAGTACCGCGTCGAAGCGCGCGAAATCCTCGATCGTGCGGCGTTCGAAGGCGCGGGCGGCGGTGAGGCCCTCGAGCAGGTCGAGCGCGCTCAGGCGCCGTCCCTCGTCGACGAGCCACGCGGTCAGGGGTTCGACCAGGGCGGCATCCGCCTCGGTGAGCGGGATGCGCGCGGCGCTGGCGCGCCACAGCACGCGGAAGAGTTCGGGGTAGCCCCGGGGATGCCAGCCGGCGTCGTCGACGTCGTGTCCGGCGTCGGCGAGCCCGGCGGCGGCGGTCTCGAAGCCCGAGCGCGCGTCGGCGTCGAGGACGATGTGCTCGGCGTCGTCCCACGGCGAGACGGTCGTCGTCCCGATACGCAGGCGTCCGGGATCGCGCCGCGCGGCGTCGGCGAACGGACCCGTACCGGGCGCGATGGTCGCGTACGGGAACGGCGCGAGACCGACGAGCGCGTCGAGCAGGCACCCGGCGTCCTCGGCGCTGCGCGCGATCGGCCCCGTGACCGACAGGCCGTCGGGGGAGTCGAAGCCGGAGCCGATCGGCAGTCGCCCGCGCGAGGGCTTGAGGCCCACGACGCCCACGGTGGCCGAGGGGATGCGGATCGATCCGCCCCCGTCCGATCCGACGGCCGCGGGGAGCAGTCCCGCGGCGACGGCGACCGCCGCCCCGCCGCTCGAGCCGCCCGCACCGGCCGCGGGGCGCCAGGGGTCGCGCGCCGGGTCGTGGATGAGCGGTTCGGTAAAGCCGGTCAGACCGAACTCCGAGGTGCTGGTCTTGCCCACGTTGACCGCTCCCGCATCGTCGAGGGCCCGAGCGAGGGGATCGGATGCCGTGGGCACGTGGTCGGCGCGGGACCGCGAGCCGTAGCGGGTCGGCACGCCGGCGCGGGCGACGAGATCCTTGTCGGCGAGGGGGACGCCCCAGAGCGACCCGCGCGCCGGCCGCTCCAGCGACGACGATCGGGTCAGTGCAGCATCCGGGGTCACCTCGGCGAACGCGCCGAGGGCGCGGTGGCGGTCGATGCGATCGAGGTAGTGCGCCGTCAGCTCGCGGGGGGCGAGATCGCCGTCGCGCAGAAGATCGAGTTGCGCCGTGAGCGAGAGGTCGTGCAGACGGGTCACGGTCCGAGCCTACGGCTCACCGCGCAGAGGCGGATCTGATCAGATCCAGTACTCGGGCGTGGTGAGCAGGGCGCGGGTGTCCTCGCCGCTGCGCCGGATGCGGGCCTTCGCCGGGACGCCGACGAGGACGCTGTCAGCCGGGGCGTCGCGGGTGACCACGGCGTTCGCGCCGACCACCGAACGTGCGCCGAGCGTGATCGGTCCGAGGATCTTGGCTCCCGCGCCCACGGCGACGCCGTCGTGCAGGGTGGGGTGGCGCTTCCCGCCCTCGCGCTGTCGACCTCCCAACGTCACGCCGTGGTACAGCAGGACGTCGTCGCCCACCTCCGCCGTCTCGCCCACGACCACACCCATGCCGTGGTCGATGAAGAACCGCCGGCCGATCGTGGCGCCGGGGTGGATCTCGACGCCGGTGAGCCAGCGCGTCACCTGCGAAAGCGCCCGTGCCGGAAAACGCAGGCCGCGCAGCCAGAGACGGTGGGCGACCCGATACGACCACACGGCGTGCAGGCCGGGGTACAGAAGGGCGATCTCGAGGGCGCCGCGCGCCGCCGGGTCGCGGAGCTTGGCCGAGGAGATGTCTTCGCGGATGCGCGCGAGAGCCCCCACGTCAGTCTTCGCGCAGGTGCTCGTAGAGGGCGGTCGACAGGTACCGCTCGCCGTACGAGGGGATGATGACGACGATGTTCTTGCCGGCCGCCTCGGGGCGGCGCGCGATCTCGAGGGCGGCCCAGATCGCCGCGCCCGACGACATGCCGACGAGGATGCCGTCCTTGGCGGCGGTCTCGCGCGCGAGACGGATGGCGTCGTCGAACTCGACGTCGATCACCTCGTCGATGATGTCGCGGTCGAGGATCGCGGGGACGAAGTTGGGTCCGATGCCCTGGATCTTGTGGGGGCCGGGGTGGCCCTTGGTCAGCACGGGGGAGTCGGCGGGCTCGACGGCCACGACCTTGACCCCGGGCACGCGCTCCTTGAGCACCTGGCCGACGCCCGTGATGGTCCCTCCGGTGCCGATGCCGGCGACGAAGTAGTCGACCTCGCCCTCGGTGTCGCGCAGGATCTCCTCGGCCGTCGTCCTGCGGTGGATGGCCGGGTTCGCCTCGTTCTCGAACTGGCGCGCCCAGACGGCGCCGGGGGTCTCGGTGACGATGCGCTTGGCCTCTTCGACCGCGTGCGACATGCCCTTGGTGGGGTCGGTCAGCACGAGCTCGGCGCCGAACGCCTTGAGCAGGATGCGGCGTTCCTTCGACATCGACGCCGGCATGGTCAGGATGACCTTGTAGCCGCGTGCCGCTCCCACCATCGCCAGGGCGATGCCGGTGTTGCCGCTGGTCGACTCCACCAGGGTGCCCCCGGGCTTCAGCTCGCCCGACGCCTCGGCGGCGTCGACGATCGCGATGCCCAGGCGGTCCTTGACGCTGGAGGCGGGGTTGTAGAACTCCAGCTTCGCGAGGATCTGCCCCCCGGCTCCTTCCGCGACGCGGTTCAGCCGCACCAGCGGCGTGTCGCCGAATGCGGTGGTGATGTCGGAGTGGATGCCGGGCATGGCTCGCCTTTCGCCGTCGGTCGGGGACGCGACCATTTTAGGCGAGCCCTCCGGCGCGATCGGCCGTGTGACGCCGCGCGACTAGGCTGGGTCCCCGTCATGACGGACTCCATCCCGCTCCCCGCCTCCGCGGCCGTCTCGGTCGCCGAGGCCGTCCGCGACACCGCCGACCGCCTCGCCGCCGCGGGCGTGCCCGATGCCCGGGTCGACGCCGAACTGCTGGTCGCCCACGTGCTGGAATCCTCCCGCGGGGGCGTGCAGGCCGCCGGGGTCCGCGGTGACCTGATGCCGCCGTCGGCCGCTCGGGCGCTGGCGCCGCTCGTCGACCGCCGCTGCGCCCGCGAACCTCTCCAGCACCTCACCGGCACCGCGCCGTTCCGCTCCCTCGAGCTGGCGGTCGGTCCGGGGGTGTTCGTCCCCCGCCCCGAGACCGAGATGGTCGCTCAGCTCGCGATCGACGCGTTGCGCGCCGTGGCATCCGACGCGCCCATCGCCGTCGATCTCGGCACCGGCAGCGGGGCGATCGCGCTGGCGATGGCCACCGAGGTCCCGCACTCTCGGGTCTTCGCGGCCGAGAACTCCGTCGACGCGTTCGTCTGGACCACGCAGAACGTCGCCCGCGTCGGCGCCGACAACGTCACCCTCGCCTTCATCGACCTCGCCGATGCGTTCGCCGAGCTCGACGGCACGGTGTCGGTCGTGGCATCCAATCCTCCCTACGTCCCCGACGATGCCATCCCGCGCGACCCCGAGGTGCGTCTGTACGATCCGCCCGCGGCCCTGTACGGGGGACCGGACGGCTTGGATGCCGTGCGCCGGCTGAGCCGGGTGGGATGGCGGCTGGGGCATCCCGGCGCGACGATCGTCATCGAGCACGGCGAGTGGCAGGGGGCCGCGATCCGCGAGATCCTCACGGCCGACGGGTGGCGATCGGCCGCCACGCACCCCGACCTCACGACGCGGGACCGGGCGACGACCGCCATCCGTCCCTGACCGGCGCCGGACGGTACGCCCGTCGCTCAGCGGGGCGACGGCTGCGCGACTAGACTGGCGCGCGACATGTCTCCCGTCTACGACTGCCGTGACGAGTCGCAACTGCTGTCCGGGATGCGCCATGCGCGTCAGGCGATCGGCCGAGGCGAACTCGTCGTGCTTCCCACCGACACCGTCTACGGAATCGCCGCGGACGCGTTCAACGCGCGCGCCGTGGCGGGCCTTCTCGAGGCGAAGGGCCGCGGTCGGCAACAGCCGCCGCCGGTGCTCGTCCCGGGCATCGGGACGCTGCGGGCCCTGGTGGCCGAGATCCCCGCGGCCGTCGAAGACCTCGTGCGCGAGTTCTGGCCGGGCGGACTGACCATCGTGCTGCCCGCGCAGCCGTCGCTGTCGTGGGACCTCGGCGACACCCACGGCACGGTCGCCGTCCGCATGCCGGCGCAGAAGCTGACGCTGGAGCTGCTCGAAGAGACCGGGCCCCTCGCGGTGTCGAGCGCGAACCTCACGGGTATGCCCGCCGCGGTCGACATCGACGCCGCGCGCGACATGCTGCGCGACAGCGTGGCGGCCTATCTGGACGCCGGGCCCAGCGAGACCGGAGTGGCCTCGACCATCGTGGACGCGACGACCCTCGTCGGAGGCACCGCGCCGCAGGTGCGGGTCCTGCGCGAGGGCGCGATCTCGAGGGACCGCCTCCGCGCGGTGCTGGGCGATCTGCTCGAGCCCGACCCCGTCGACGACGACTCTGCGGCAGCGGCCGGACGCCCCCCGGCGTCGACCACGGGCGACGCGGCTCCGGATGCCGAGGCTCCGGGTCCGTGACCCAGTACCTCCTCACCATCCTGTTCACGGCGGCGGTCACGCTCGCGCTGTCGTGGGTGGTGTGGAAGCTCGCCCTGCGCTTCAAGCTCTACCCGGGCATCCGCGATCGGGACGTGCACAAGACGCCGACGCCCCGCCTGGGCGGGGTGGCCATGTTCCTGGGTGTCGTGGCGGCGTTCGCCCTGTCCAGCCGCAACCCGTACTTCGCCATCTTCTGGACCGACCCCGTGCCGGTGCTCTCGCTGCTCGCGGCGGTGCTGCTGATCGTGCTCGTCGGCGTGGCCGACGACCTCTGGGACCTGGACTGGATGATCAAGCTCGGGGCGCAGTTCGTCGCCGCGGGGGTCATCGCCTGGTTCGGTCAGCTGCAGATCCTCTCGCTGCCCATCGGTGCGCTCACCGTCGGGTCGAGCTGGGTGAGCTTCCTGCTGACGGTGTTCGCCCTCGTCGTCGTGATGAACGCCGTCAATTTCATCGACGGTCTCAACGGGCTCGTCGCCGGGGTCTGCCTCATCGCGAACGGCGTCTTCTTCGCCTACTCCTACCTCCTGGTGCGCGACACCGGGGCGAGCACGTACTTCAACCTCGCCTCCTTCATCGCCGCGGTGCTCGTGGGCGCGTGCCTGGGCTTCCTCCCGATGAACTGGACCCCCGCGAAGCTCTTCATGGGCGACGCGGGAGCCCTCATGCTGGGCCTGCTCATGGCCAGCTCGGCGGTCGCGATCACCGGCCAGCTCGACCCGGCCGTGCTCGACCCCGAGAGGATCGGGCGCTCGCAGCTGCTCGGTGCGTTCATCCCCATCCTCCTGCCCGTCGTCATCGTGCTGCTGCCCCTGCTCGACTTCGGACTCGCCGTCGCGCGGCGGCAATGGGCCGGACGCTCGCCCTTCTCGCCGGATCGCAAGCACCTGCACCACCGCATGCTCGACATGGGGCACAGCGATCGCGACGCCGTGCTCATCTTCTACGCCTGGACCGCCGTCGTCAGCCTGGCGTTCCTGCTGATGTACATCGGTACGCAGCAGAGCTGGCCCGGCGACTACGCGATCGGCGTGGCCTTCGGCGCCGTGGGCGTCATCGCGTGCGCCGTCCTCACTCTCCTCCCGTCCCGACGTCTGCGACGTCGAATCACCCGCAAGGAAGTCCGATGACCCCTCCGATCTCCAGTACTCCGATCCTGCGCAGAGCCCTGCTGTGGTCCGCCGTGGTCACCGGCGTCCTCCTCATCGTCGCGGTCGCGATCGGCGCCCTCGTCGCCGGTGGCGACGGAGCGCTGAGCGGAGGGATCGGCGCCGCGGTCGGCGCGATCTTCCCCGCGCTGACCGCGGTGAGCATCCTCATCGGCAACCGCTTCTACGGTCACCCCGCGTGGTTGCAGATCTTCTTCGGCGTCGTCCTCGGCGGGTGGCTGCTGAAGTTCGTGCTCGTGATCGTGGCCTTCCTCCTGCTGCTGCGACTGGAGTGGGTGGTCGCGCCGGTGTTCTTCTTCGCCCTGCTCGCGACCGCGGTGGGCTCGCTCGTCGTCGATCTCGTCGTCATCTCGCGGATGCGGCTTCCCGCGGTATCCGAGACCGTCCTGCCCCAGCACACCGATCCGGATGCGGTCTAGGGCATGCGGATGCAGGGTTTCCCTCGATCTTTGATAGTCTGTTCTCACGCACCTCGGCCGGTGTGCGGCGGTGACGCCGAGGCCCCGGGGAGAGCCGTTTCCCACCCTCCCCGAACCGTTTCAACGCGGTCCGAGAAGCTGGAGCCACTCCGTTGACTCAGGCGATTTCCATCGCGCACGCTGCTGACGCGCCCTATTTCTCTCCGCCCTCCATCTCGGACTTCTTCCCGCCCGAGCTGCTCTTCGCCGGAACCCCGTTCGCGATCACGCGTATCACTCTGGTACAGCTGCTCGCGACCGCCGTGATGGTGCTGATCATCGTCATCGGCACCCGCCGCATGAAGGTGGTCCCGGGGCGCTTCCAGAGCGTCGTCGAGCTCGGGTTCGGCTTCGTCCGCGAGCAGATCGCCTATCAGGTGCTCGGCGAGAAGGACGGCAAGCGCTTCCTGCCGCTGTTGACCGCGATGTTCCTCACGATCACCGCGCTCAACCTCACCGGCGTGATCCCGTTCCTGAACATCCCCGGCACCTCGGTGGCGGGTGCGCCGCTGGTGTTCGCGCTCACCGCCTACATCGCGTTCATCTACGCGGGTCTGCGCCGACACGGCCTGGGACACTTCATCAAGTACTCCCTCGTGCCCAGTGGTGTGCCCAAGGCGCTGATCCCGATCATCGCGGTCGTCGAGCTGATCTCGGTCTTCATCGCCCGACCCGTCTCGCTCTTCCTGCGTCTGCTGCTGAACATGATCGTCGGGCACCTCATGCTCGTCCTGTTCTTCTCGGCGACCAACTTCTTCTTCTTCAGCTTCAACTGGCTGACCCCGCTTGCGGCCGGCACGCTGTCCCTCGGCCTGGCGTTCACCCTCTTCGAGGTGTTCGTCGCGCTGCTGCAGGCCTACGTCTTCACGATCCTCACCGCGGTCTACATCCAGCTCGCGGTGGCGGAAGAGCACTGACGACCAGCCGACCGGCTGTTCGCCCAACGAAAGGAAACCCTCAGTGGACGCAACGACGATTCTCGCTCAGGTCACGGGCAACATCGCGACCGTGGGCTACGGTCTCGCTGCCATCGGCCCCGCGATCGGTCTCGGCATCATGATCGGCAAGACCATCGAGTCGACGGCCCGTCAGCCCGAGCTCGCCGGTCGCCTGCAGACCACCATGTTCATCGGTGTCGCCTTCATCGAGATCCTCGCGCTGATCGGCATCGCCACGCCCTTCATCTTCGGCGCACTCTGATCCACCCGATCCCCGAGTAAGGAGACAGGATGCTGCAAGCTCTTGTCACGGTCGCTGCCGAAGAGGGTGGCGGCAACCCGCTGCTGCCGGCCATCTACGACATCACGTGGTCCCTGGTCTGCTTCGCCATCATCGCCGTCGTGGTGTGGCGCGTCGCGCTCCCGCGCATCGGTGCGGTCCTCGACCAGCGCAGCGCGGCCATCGAGGGAAACATCGCCAAGGCCGATGAGGCACAGCGACAGGCCGAGGCCGCTCTCGAGCAGTACACGGCGCAGCTCGCCGAGGCGCGTCGCGAGGCCGGTGAGATCCGCGAGAACGCCACCCAGGACGGTCGCAAGATCGTCGCCGAGGCACGCGAGAACGCTGCGGCCGACGCCGCACGCATCACCGCCGCCGCCCACTCGCAGATCGAGGCCGAGCGTCAGACCGCGCTCGTGCAGCTGCGCTCCGAGGTCGGAACCCTCGCGGTCGACCTCGCGGGCAACGTCATCGGTGAGACCCTGTCGGATGACGCGCGTGCCAACGCCGTCGTCGACCGCTTCCTCGCCGATCTCGAGGCGTCCGAGACCGCACGACGCGCTCACGGTCCGGTGGGCAACTGATGGGCAGCGCGACGACTCAGGCGCGGACCGCGACAGCTCGGGCCCTGGCCGCCACGTCCGACGTCGACCTCGACGTCGCACGCGAGCTGTTCGCGGCGATCGGTGCCGTCAGCGGTTCCGCTCAGCTGAGCGGCGCGCTGTCCGACTCGTCGGTTCCGGCCGACGCCCGCACGGGGCTGGTCTCGGCCGTGTTCGGTTCGTCGTACCGCCCCGCGACGGTGGCCATCCTCGCCGGCGCCGCGCAGCAGCGCTGGTCGAACTCCGCCGAGTTCATCGAGGGTCTCGAAGAGCTGGCGATCCGGGCGACCTCGGTCGCCGAGTCGGCCGACATCGAGGCGGAGCTCTTCTCGTTCTCGCGCACGGTTGCCTCCAACGGCGAACTCGAACTCGCCCTCGGCGGCCGCATGGGCGACTCCTCGGCGAAGAGCGCTCTCGTGTCGTCGCTGCTCGAGGGCCGGGTGAGCGCGGGCACGGCACTGATCGTGACCTCGCTCGTGAGCCGGGCCCGCGGACGCCGTGTCCGTGCCCTGTTGCGTCGCGCCGAGCGCATCGTCGCGGAGCAGCGTGCGCGCATCGTCGCCACGGTGTCCACGGCGGCCCCCCTGAGCGCGGACCAGCAGACCCGTCTGCAGAACGCTCTCAGCGCACGTTATGGATCGGCGGTCACGCTGAACACCGTGATCGACCCGACCGTCCTGGGCGGCCTGCGCGTGCAGATCGCCGACGACGTCATCGACGCGAGCGTGTCCGCACGCCTCGCTGACCTCCGCCAGCGGATCGCCGGCTGAAGACTTTCCGCCCGAGCGGGCGTGATCTTGGGGGCCGTGGGCCCCACGAACGAAGGAAGACAATGGCAGATCTCTCTATCAGCCCCGAGGTCATTCGTGACGCGCTGAAGGACTTCGTCAACGCCTACGAGCCCACCGGCGCCGCGGCGACCGAGGTCGGCTCGGTCGTCGACGCGGCCGACGGCATCGCGCACGTCGAGGGCCTTCCGGGCGTCATGGCCAACGAGCTCATCCGCTTCGCGAATGGCACGCTCGGCCTGGCTCAGAACCTCGACGAGAACGAGGTCGGCGTCGTCGTGCTCGGCGAGTTCTCCGGCATCGAAGAGGGCCAGAGCGTCACCCGCACCGGCGAGGTGCTCTCGGTCGGCGTCGGCGACGGGTACCTCGGTCGCGTCGTCGATCCGCTCGGAAACCCGATCGACGGTCTCGGCGAGATCGCGACCGAGGGCCGCCGCGCCCTCGAGCTCCAGGCTCCCGGCGTCATGCAGCGCAAGAGCGTGCACGAGCCCCTGCAGACCGGCATCAAGGCGATCGACGCCATGATCCCCGTCGGCCGCGGCCAGCGTCAGCTCATCATCGGTGACCGCCAGACCGGTAAGACGGCGATCGCGATCGACACGATCATCAACCAGAAGGCCAACTGGGAGTCCGGCGACGTCGACAAGCAGGTGCGCTGCATCTACGTCGCGATCGGCCAGAAGGGCTCGACCATCGCCTCGGTGAAGGGTGCGCTCGAGGACGCCGGCGCGATGGAGTACACCACCATCGTCGCGGCTCCGGCCTCCGACCCCGCCGGCTTCAAGTACCTCGCCCCCTACACCGGTTCGGCCATCGGCCAGCACTGGATGTACGGCGGCAAGCACGTGCTGATCATCTTCGACGACCTGTCGAAGCAGGCCGAGGCCTACCGCGCCGTGTCGCTGCTGCTGCGCCGCCCGCCGGGCCGCGAGGCGTACCCCGGTGACGTGTTCTACCTGCACTCGCGTCTGCTCGAGCGCTGCGCCAAGCTGTCCGACGAGCTCGGCGCCGGCTCCATGACGGGTCTTCCGATCATCGAGACCAAGGCGAACGACGTCTCGGCGTACATCCCGACCAACGTGATCTCCATCACCGACGGCCAGATCTTCCTGCAGTCCGACCTGTTCAACGCCAACCAGCGCCCCGCGGTCGACGTGGGTATCTCGGTCTCGCGCGTCGGCGGCGACGCGCAGGTCAAGTCGATCAAGAAGGTCTCGGGAACGCTGAAGCTCGAGCTCGCGCAGTACCGCTCCCTCGAGGCGTTCGCGATGTTCGCGAGCGACCTGGACGCCGCGTCGCGTCGTCAGCTGGCCCGCGGTGCGCGCCTGACCGAGCTGCTCAAGCAGCCGCAGTACTCGCCGTACCCCGTCGAGGAGCAGGTCGTGTCGATCTGGGCCGGAACGAACGGCAAGCTCGACACCGTCGAGGTCTCCGACGTGCTCCGCTTCGAGCGCGAACTGCTCGACTACCTGCGTCGCAACTCGACCGTGCTCGACACCCTGCGCAAGACCAACGTGCTCGGTGACGACACGCTGGCCGAGCTCGAGGAGAAGATCGACGCGTTCGCCAAGGAGTTCCAGCCCGGCAAGGACGACAACGTCGTCGGCGCCGAGAAGGTCGAAGCGGCCGAGGCCGAGGACGTCAACCAGGAGCGGATCGTCAAGGGTCGTCGCTGACAGCGACGACACGAGAACGGACATCATGGGCGCACAACTGCGGGTCTACAAGCAGAAGATCAGTTCTGCTCAGACGACCAAGAAGATCACCAAGGCGATGGAGCTCATCGCGGCCTCGCGCATCCAGAAGGCGATGGCGCGTGTGCGCGCGGCGTCGCCCTTCGCGCGGGCCGTGACGAGCGCCGTCTCGGCGGTCGCCACGCACTCCTCCGTCGACCACCCCCTGACCACCGAGCGCGAGGACATCCGTCGTTCGGCGGTCGTCGTCTTCACCTCCGACCGCGGCCTCGCCGGAGCGTTCAACTCGCAGATCCTCCGTGAGGCTCTCGAGCTGTCCGAGCTGCTGCGCTCGCAGGGCAAAGAGGTCGTCTACTACCTGGTGGGCCGCAAGGCCGTCGGATACTTCCAGTTCCGCCGTATGCCGAGCGTCGCGCAGTGGGTCGGGGACACCGACACGCCCCGGTTCTCGACGGCGGAAGAGATCTCGGATGCCGTCATCGAGGCCTACCGCACCGGGGGCGAGAACGACGGCGGCGTCGACGAGATCCACCTCGTGTACAACCGCTTCGTCAGCATGATGACGCAGTCGCCGGAATCCGTGCGCCTGCTCCCGCTCAAGGTCCTCGAGGCCGACGAGGCGCCCGCGCAGTCCGAGGTGTACCCGCTCTACGAGTTCGAGCCGGACGCCGAGACGGTTCTCGATGCGCTGCTTCCGACGTACGTTCAGAGTCGGATCTTCAACGCCCTGCTGCAGTCGTCGGCCGCCAAGCACGCCGCGACCCAGAAGGCCATGAAGTCGGCCAGCGACAACGCCGACAAGCTCATCACCGACTACACCCGTCTGCGCAACAACGCGCGCCAGGCGGAGATCACGCAGCAGATCGCCGAGATCGTCGGCGGCGCCGATGCCCTGGCATCCGGCAAGTAAGTTCCCAAGGAGAGAAGAAGCCATGAGCCTCACCGCCGAGAAGACCGACGCGGCCGTCGTCGGACGCGTTGCGCGCGTCACCGGCCCGGTCGTCGACATCGAGTTCCCGCATGACGCGATCCCCGAGATCTACAACGCGCTGAAGACCACGATCACCATCGGTGACGAGTCGACCGAGATCACCCTCGAGGTCGCGCAGCACCTGGGCGACGACCTCGTCCGCGCCATCGCCCTCAAGCCGACCGACGGCATCGTCCGCGGCCAGGAGGTGCGCGACACCGGCGGCCCCATCTCGGTGCCCGTCGGCGACGTCACCAAGGGCAAGGTGTTCGACGTCACCGGTGAGGTGCTGAACGCCGCCCCCGGTGAGACCATCGAGGTCACCGAGCGGTGGGGCATCCACCGCAAGGCGCCCAGCTTCGACCAGCTCGAGTCCAAGACCGAGATGTTCGAGACGGGTATCAAGTCGATCGACCTGCTCACGCCCTACGTGCAGGGTGGGAAGATCGGTCTCTTCGGTGGTGCGGGTGTCGGTAAGACCGTCCTCATCCAGGAGATGATCCAGCGCGTCGCGCAGGACCACGGTGGCGTGTCGGTGTTCGCCGGTGTCGGCGAGCGCACCCGTGAGGGCAACGACCTCATCGGCGAGATGGAAGAGGCGGGCGTCTTCGACAAGACCGCCCTCGTGTTCGGCCAGATGGACGAGCCGCCGGGGACGCGTCTGCGTGTCGCCCTGTCGGCCCTGACGATGGCGGAGTACTTCCGCGACGTGCAGAAGCAGGACGTGCTGTTGTTCATCGACAACATCTTCCGCTTCACGCAGGCCGGCTCCGAGGTCTCGACCCTTCTCGGTCGCATGCCCTCGGCCGTGGGTTACCAGCCGAACCTCGCCGACGAGATGGGTGTGCTCCAGGAGCGCATCACCTCGACGCGCGGTCACTCGATCACCTCGCTGCAGGCGATCTACGTCCCCGCCGACGACTACACCGACCCGGCGCCGGCGACCACGTTCGCCCACCTCGACGCCACGACCGAGCTCTCCCGTGAGATCGCGTCGAAGGGCCTGTACCCGGCCATCGACCCGCTGACCTCGACCAGCCGCATCCTCGACCCGCGTTACATCGGTGCCGACCACTACCGCGTGGCCACCAACGTGAAGCAGATCCTGCAGAAGAACAAGGAACTGCAGGAGATCATCGCGATCCTCGGTGTCGACGAGCTCTCCGAGGAAGACAAGATCGTCGTGTCGCGCGCACGTCGCATCCAGCAGTTCCTCTCGCAGAACACCTATATGGCCAAGAAGTTCACCGGCGTCGAAGGCTCCACCGTCCCGATCAAGGAGACCATCGAGTCGTTCGACGCGATCGTCAAGGGTGACTTCGACCACGTCGCCGAGCAGGCGTTCTTCAACGTCGGCGGCATCTCCGACGTCGAGGCCAAGTGGGCGCAGATCCAGAAGGAGAACGGCTGACATGTCGTTGCGCGTGAGCCTGGTGTCGGCAGACGCCGAGGTGTGGACGGGAGAGGCCTCGCTCGTCGTGGCCAAGACCGTCGAGGGTGAGATCGGCTTCATGCAGGGGCATGAGCCGGTGCTCGCGATCCTCGCCCAGGGCGAGGTGCGCATCACCCGCGCCGACGGTACGAAGATCCTGGCCAACGCCGAGGACGGCTTCCTGTCGATGGCGAACGACGAACTCACCATCGCCGCCGGACACGCCGCCCTCGTTTCCTGACGCCTTTCCTCGCCGACGCGCGTCGCCCGGTCTTCCGGGCGGCGCGCGTCGCCCGTTTCCGGAGGGTCCATGCTGGTCCTGCTTCCGCCGTCCGAGACCAAGCGTCCCGGGGGAGAGGGCGCGCCGCTCGACGTCGACGCGCTCGCCCTGCCGGCCCTTCGGCCGCAACGCGAATCGGTCATCGACGCGCTGATCGCGCTGTCGGCCGACGAGGACGAAGCGGCGCGGGTGCTGAAGCTGAGCGCGAGACGCCGGCACGAGATCGCCGACAACGCGGCTCTGCGCACGGCCGCGACCATGCCCGCGGTCGACCGCTACACCGGGGTCCTCTTCGACGCCCTCGATGCCGACACCCTCGACGACGCCGCGCGGTCCTGGCTGGGCGCGCACGTCGGCATCCATTCCGCCCCCTTCGGTCCCGTCGGCGCCCTCGATGCCATCCCCGCCTACCGTCTCGCGGCGGGGACGAGCCTGCCGGGCGTGGCGCCGCTGCGGCGATTATGGGCGGCCGCGGTCACCGCGTCGCTGGGGCAGGCGAATCCCGGGTTCGTACTCGATCTGCGGTCGGAGGCGTATGTCGCGCTCGGGCCCGTCCCGGCCGACGTCGCCTCGGCCTACGTCCGCGTGGTCACCGCGGGCGAGGCGGGGGCGGTGCGCGCGCTCAACCACTTCAACAAGCACACGAAGGGCGCCTTCGTCCGCGCGCTCGCGATGTCCCGGCCCGAGGTCGACGACCTCGGGGACCTGCTCGAATGGGCGCACGCGAACGCGTGGACCGTTCGGACGACGGACACGGGCGACATCGAACTCGTCGTCTGAAAGCGGGAGTGTCAGGGAACACCCAGGTTCGCTAGCATGTGTGGCGCGGGAGACACCCGCCGGCGGACCCAGAGGGCGTCCGCCGTTCGAGAGGATCGATGTGGACATCAACTATCTCGCCTATTCCGACTACGGGGCGCCGAGCGCGGGCGAGGCGGCGCTCCTGGCCATCACGTACCTGTTCCTGTTCCTCCTCGCCATCGCGGGGTACGTCATCTCGTCGTTCCTGCTCATGCGCATCTTCGACAAGGCGGGGGTGCAGGGCAAGTGGCGCGCGTGGGTGCCGCTGTACAACTACCTGGTCTTCGCCAAGCTCGGTGACGTGTCGCCCTGGATCGTGCTGGGCTTGGCGGTGGCCAGCGCCATCCCGATCCTGAACGTCCTCGCGGGTCTCGGGCTGGTCGTGGCTCTGGTCATGATCTCGTATCGCGTGAATGCGAAGTTCGGACGTGAGTGGCCGCTGCTGCTGCTGTTCCTGCTCGGCCCGCTCGGTCAGTGGATCTTCCTCGCGATCCTCGCCTTCGGCAGAAACCCCTGGAACCCCGCGATCCGACCCGCTCCGTGGGCGAACAGCTTCCTCGCCGACAAGACGGTGTGGAACGGCATCCCCGTCCAGCCCGGTCAACAGGTCGCCGGGGGCACGAACGGTCCCGGCTACGGCGGCTCGGGCTACCCCGGCTCGGCGTACGGCACCCCCCCAGCCCCGCCGGCGCAGGGCTACACGCCCCCGCAGACCCCGCCCGCCTCGGGCACCACGCCCCCTCCGCCGGCCCCGCCCGCCTCGGGCACCACGCCCCCTCCGCCGGCCCCGCCCGCCGGCCCCCGGGTCTGACACCGTGCACCGACGAGCTCTCCGCCGCGAGGCGGGGAGCTCGTCGCCGTCGTGCGGGGCTAGCGTGAAGGCATGATCCCCGCCCCACCCCCTCTGCGTCCCGTCGGTCGCTCCGGACTCCGCGTCTCGGCCGTCGGTCTCGGCTGCAACAACTTCGGTCGCGTCGGAACGGCGACCGAAACCCTCGACGGCACCCGCGCGGTCCTCGACGCCGCGATCGAGGCGGGAGTCACCTTCTTCGACACCGCCGACGTCTACGGCCGCGAGGTCGGACTCTCCGAGACGCTCATGGGGGAGGCCCTGGAGGGTCGGCGCGACGAGGTCGTGCTCGCGACGAAGTTCGGGCACGCCGCCCTCGCGCCCGCCCTCACCGGCGGAGCGAAGGCGTCACGGGCGCACGTGCGACGCGCGGTCGAGGCGTCGCTGCGGCGTCTGCGCACCGACTGGATCGATCTGTACCAATTGCACACGCCCGACCCGACGACCCCGATCGACGAGACCCTCGATGTGCTGAGCGACCTCATCCGAGAGGGGAAGGTGCGCTACATCGGCCATTCGAACTTCTCGGGATGGCAGATCGCGGATGCCGATCACCGGGCGACGCGAGAGCGCTTCGTGTCGGCGCAGAACCAGTACAGTCTGCTCGCCCGCGCGGCCGAGCGCGAGGTCCTCCCGGCCGTCGAGCGCTTCGGACTGGGCTTCCTGCCGTTCTTCCCCCTGCACAACGGGCTGCTGACCGGCGCGTTCACCCGTGCGGGCGGGCCCGAGGGCAGTCGCATCATGCGTCAGCGCCCCCACCTGTGGCGTGAAGCGCCCTGGGACGCCCTCGAGCGCTACGAGGCATTCTGCGCGCAGCGCGGCATCACCATGCTGGAGGCCACGTTCGGGTGGTTCCTGGCCGACCCGCTCATCTCCAGCGTGATCGCGGGAGCGACCAGCGCCGAGCAGGTCCGCGCCAACGCCGCCGCGGCGACCGCCTGGACGCCGACCGCCGACGACCTCGCCGAGATCGACGGCATCCTGCCTCTCCCCGATGATCCCGCAGCGGGATGAGCCGCGACCGCGAGGCCGACGCAGCGGAGCCTCCCCGGATCGGGCCCCGGCGTCGACTAGGATGACAACGCCGTGCGCATCCGCCGGCGCAGCTGTCGGCCAACCGGAGGATCGTTCGTGCCCGAGGTGACCACACACACGCACAGCGTCCCCCTGGGCGAGAGCACCCTCGAGCTGTCCTGGGCCGCCACCACCGACACGGGTCGTCGTCGCGAGGTAAATCAGGACGCGGTGCTCGCCGACTACCCCCTGTTCGTGGTCGCCGACGGGATGGGCGGACACCTGGGCGGCGAGATCGCCAGCGCGAGCACCGTGGACCGTCTACGGGCGATGGTCGCGGGCGGATCCGTCTCGACGAAGAACATCGAGAAGGCCCTCTCGCGTGCGGTCAAGGACATCATCTCGCACCCCGACACGACCGACGAAGGCACGGGGACGACGCTCACCGGCGTGTACCTCGAGACGCACACCGACGAACCGCACTGGGTGACGCTGAACATCGGCGATTCGCGTGTCTACCTGCTGCGCGACGGAGAGATCGTGCAGGTCACGACCGACCACTCCGTGGTCCAGGAACTGATCGCCGCGGGTCGCCTGAGCCCCGAAGAAGCCGAGAACCACCCCTACGGCAACGTGATCACGCGCGCCGTGGGCCCGAGCGACAGCGTCAAGCCCGACTACCTGCGTCTCGACGTCCTCGACGGCGACCGCTTCGTCATCTGCTCCGACGGCCTCACGAAAGAGCTGACGGATTTCGGCATCCGGCACTTCCTCGAAGCGAACGCCGACCCGGCCGCCGCCGTCGAATCGATGTTGGGCGCCGCGCTCGAGAACGGCGGCCGCGACAACATCACGATCGTCGTGCTCGACGTGTCTCGCCGCACCGCCTGAGAATATTCCTTGACCGCGCCAGCCGCGGATTCTACGTTCGGCATATGACCTCCGCACCCGAACGGACCGACGGCAAAGGACTGGCCAGCGGCACTCTGGGGCTCTGGGGCTCGACCGTCATCGGTCTGGCATCCACCGCACCGGTGTACTCGCTCGTGGCCACTCTGGGCTTCGTCGTCCTGGCGGTGGGCGCTTCGGCCCCCATCGCCTTCGTCCTCGCCTTCATCCCGATGCTGTTCATCGCCTTCGCCTACCGCGAACTGAACAACGACGTGCCCGACTGCGGTACGACCTTCACGTGGGGGACGAAGGCGTTCGGTCCCTGGATCGGCTGGATGGGCGGCTGGGGCGTGGCCGTGGCGGGCATGGTCGTGCTCGCCAACCTGTCGCAGATCGCCGGCATCTACCTGTGGACGCTGGTGGGTGACGGCTCGCTCGCCGAGAACGTGCCCCTGGTCACGGCCACGGGCGTCGCCTTCATCGCCGCGATGACCTACGTCAGCTACCGCGGGGTCGAGATCGGCGAGCGCATCCAGAACGTGCTGCTCGCGGTGCAGTACCTCGTGCTGGTGCTGTTCGTGGTGCTGGCACTGTGGAAGTTCTTCGACGGGACGGCACCCAACCCGACGCCCTTCGACATCGCCTGGTTCAACCCGCTGGGTTTCACCGACTGGAGCGGCTTCACCGAGGCGGTGCTGCTCGCCCTCTTCATCTACTGGGGCTGGGACACCTGTCTCGCCCTCAACGAGGAGACGAAGGACCCGAAGCGCATCCCGGGTCGGGCGGCACTGCTGACCACCGTCATCCTGCTCGGCACCTACGTCACGGTGACGGTCGCGGCGATGATGTACGCCGGCGTCGGCGAGGACGGGGCGGGCCTGGCCAACCCCGACAACGCCGACGACGTCTTCCTGGCCCTCAAGGACGGACTGTTCGGACCGTTCGGCTGGCTGCTCGTGGTGGCGGTGCTCATCTCGGCGGTGTCGTCGACCCAGACGACGATCCTGCCGACCGCGCGCGGCACCCTCGCGATGGCGGCGTACAAGGCACTGCCGTCGCGATTCCGTACGGTGCATCCGCGGTATCGCACGCCGTCCTTCTCGACCCTGGTGATGGGCGTCGTCGCGAGCGTCTACTACCTCGGCATGACGATCATCAGCGACAACATCCTGCAGGACTCGATCCTGTCGCTGGGCCTGGCCATCGCGTTCTATTACGCGATGACCGGGTACGCGTGCGTCTGGTACTTCCGCCGCGAACTGTTCTCGTCGGCCAGGAACCTCGTCTACCGCGGCATCCTGCCGTTGCTCGGTGCGCTCATGCTGACGTACGCCTTCGTGCAGTCCGCGATCGACATGTGGGATCCCGAGTACGGGAACACGGTGCTGCTGGGGATCGGCGGCACGTTCGTGGTGGGCATCGGCGCCCTCGCCATCGGCGTCGTCCTGATGCTCGTCTGGTTCGCGTTCCCGGGCGCGAAGCCGTTCTTCCGCGGCGAGAGCCTGAACCGCGACACCGAGGTGCTCGTACCCGACGAACCGATCGCCTACCCGCGCTCGGTCGACGGCGGCATCTGAGTCCGGGGTCGGCGTCAGACCGCGGAGCGGATGGCGCCGACCTCGTGGCCGCCGCCCGAGATCGTCAGCGGGAGCAGCGCGAGGGTGTCCGAGACGTCCTGCGCCGCCAGAGCGCCGGCCCGCTCGAGCAGGCGCAGGGCCACGGCCCACCCCGCGCGGTTGGAGCCGTCGAGCATCTTGAGGGCGACGGTGGTCCCGTCGGGGGCCGTCATGACCTGCACGCCCTCGGCGCCCATCTTGCTGAACACGCCGAGCCGCTCGATGACCACCGTGTCGGGGCGGCCGGGACCGTCGATGGTCCAGGGGTTCTCGCGGACGGCGCGCACGAGGGTACCCGCGCTGCGGTGCAGGGCGAAGGGGGAGCGCTCCGACGACGTCGCGATGCGCTGGATCGCGCGCGCCAATCCCACCAGGCTCATGGCGTACACGGGGGCGCCGCACCCGTCGATCGCGGTCGTGGTCATGCGCTCGCCGACCAGGCGCTCGATGACCTCGCGGATGTGCACCTGCAGCGGGTGCTGCACCTCGAGGTAGCCCTCGGTGGGCCACCCGTTCGCGACGCAGGTCACCAGCATCGCGGCGTGCTTGCCCGAGCAGTTCATGCGCAGCGGGGACGGCGCGGCGTGATCGCGCACCATCTCGTCGCGCGAGGCGGTGTCGGTGGGCCACGCGGCCGGACACCCCAGGGCGTCCTCGGTGAGTCCGGCCGACTGCAGGATGCCGCGCACCACTTCGGCGTGGCGCTCGGTGCCGCAGTGGCTCGCCATCGCGATCGCGAGGCGCTCATCGGCGAGATCGGCGCCGGCCGACAGGCAGGCGAGCGCCTGCAGCGGTTTCATGCTCGAGCGCGGGAGGAAGGGAGCCGTCGCCTCGCCCAGGGTCAGCTTCTCGGTACCGTCGGGGGCGAGCACGATGGCGACGCCGTCGTGGCGTGACTCGACGAAGCCGCTGCGTTCGACGACGGCGAGTTCGACGGAGGCGGGGGGCGTGGCGGGCATCCCTCCATCGTATCCCGGCGACCGTGCGGGCCACCGGCCCGTGCGCGCGCGCGAGAGGGGCAGACTGGGGGGATGAACGGAGAGCACCACTACCGCCTGCGCTCGACCTGGACCGGCGACCGCGGCACCGGCACGAGCGGGTACCGCGACTACGACCGGTCCGTGACGCTGCAGGTGGACGGCAAGCCCGCCCTCGCGGCATCCGCCGACAGGCCCTTCCGCGGCGACCCCGCCAAGTGGAACCCCGAGGAACTGCTGCTCGCCGCGCTCAGCGAGTGCCATCTGCTGTCGTATCTGCACGCGTGCGTCACGACCGGTGTCGTGGTGACCGGATACGAAGACGAGGCGTCGGGGACGCTGCAGGAGGACGGCAACAGCGGGGGAGCGTTCACCGAGGTCGTTCTGCGCCCGCGCGTGAGCGTCGCGGACGAGTCGATGGTGGAGGCCGCCGTCGCCGCCCACCGGAAGGCGCGGGAGTGGTGCTTCATCGCCAACTCCGTGAACTTCCCGGTGCGGCACGAGCCCGTCGTCACCGTCGGGTGATGCGTCGCGGCGGTGCTCTGGGCGGCGGAGGAGACCGCGCGAGGATGACCTGGTTCGAACCGGCTGGCGAAACGGGTGGTGTGATCCGAACGCCGCCGCGCGCGCGGGCACGGTGACGCGGTCCCGATCGAGATCGTGGCCCGCACGTCGCGTCGTACAGTGAGCGCATGCAGCTCGAACCCACCCTGCGCCGCCTCGACAAAATCGCCGGGGGTCGCCAGGCCGATCACCGCGTCGACGTCTCGCCCGAACCCGCGGTGCGCCGCGCCTTCCGTGCCATCACGGTGCTGCTGAGCGCCGGCTTCATGCTGGGGGTCGCCACGGTGGTCGTCGCCCTGGTCATGACGGCGAACGGCGACGACGTCGGTATCGCCGTGTGGATGCGGTGCCTGGTGGTGCTCGCGATCACGACGACGCTGTTCTACTTCCTCTGGCGCGCGCACGCGGGTTGGTACTGGGCCTTCCGACGGTTGCAGCTGTTCAGCCGGATCTTCCCCGTCGTGGCGCTGGTGCTCGCGGCGATCCCCGGTCTGTACCCGTTCTGGGTGGTCACCGAGCAGATCCTGTTCGCGATCCTGCTGATCGGCGTGAGCGACTACCTGCAGTCGGACACCATACGCGCGGCATTCCCCAAGCCGCGGCGCTGAGTCCTCGGCATCCGGATGCCGGTGCCCCTCGACGCGCCCGGGGACCGCAGAGTGCTGGGGACGACGGAACCCCGCCGGCGCGAGGCCGACGGGGTTCCCTGACTCACGTGGGGGTCACTCCACGTCGTCGTCGACCCAGTCCATGGACTTCGTCACGGCCTTCTTCCAGAGGCGGAGCTGGCGGTCGCGTTCGGCGCCGTCCATGTTCGGCTCCCAGCGCTTGTCCTCCTGCCAGTTGGCCCGCAGGTCGTCGAGGTTGTCCCAGAAGCCGACAGCGAGGCCCGCGGCGTACGCGGCACCCAGAGCGGTGGTCTCGGCGACGACCGGACGAACGACCGGGACGCCCAGGATGTCGGCCTGGAACTGCATGAGCGCGTCGTTGGCGGTCATGCCGCCGTCGACCTTGAGCTCGGCGAGGTCGACACCGGAATCGGCGTTGACGGCGTCGAGCACCTCGCGGGACTGGAAGGCCGTCGCCTCCAGCGCCGCGCGCGCGATGTGCCCCTTGTTGACGTAGCGGGTCATCCCGACGATCGCGCCGCGGGCGTCGGGGCGCCAGTACGGTGCGAACAGGCCCGAGAACGCCGGCACGAAGTACACGCCGCCGTTGTCGTCGACGCCCGAGGCGAGCGCCTCGACCTCGGGAGCGGACGAGATGATGCCCAGCTGGTCGCGCAGCCACTGGATGAGTGAACCCGTGACGGCGATCGACCCCTCGAGCGCGTAGCGCGCCGGCTGGTCGCCCAGCTTGTACCCCAGCGTCGTCAGCAGACCGTTCTCGGAGCGGACGATCTCTTCACCCGTCTGGAAGATGAGGAAGTTGCCCGTGCCGTAGGTGTTCTTGCTCTCGCCCGGGTCGAAGGCCGCCTGACCGAAGGTCGCGGCCTGCTGGTCGCCCAGGATGCCCGCGATCGGGGTCTCGCGCAGCAGCGACGAGGACTCGACCGTGCCGTACACCTCGGACGACGAGCGGATCTCGGGCAGCATCGAGGCCGGCACGCCGAAGTCCGCGAGGATGTCCTCGCGCCACGACAGGGTCTCGAGGTCCATGAACAGGGTGCGGCTGGCGTTGGTGACGTCGGTCGCGTGCACGCCGCCGTCGGTGCCGCCGGTGAGGTTCCACAGCACCCACGTGTCGGTCGTGCCGAACAGCAGGTCGCCGGCCTCGGCCTTCTCGCGGGCTCCGTCGACGTTCTCGAGGATCCAGACGATCTTGGTCCCCGAGAAGTAGGTCGCCAGCGGCAGGCCGACGATGCTCTTGTAGCGCTCGGGGTCGCCGTCGGCCAGGCGGTCGACGATCGACTGCGTGCGCGTGTCCTGCCAGACGATGGCGTTGTACACGGGCTTGCCGGTGTTCTTGTCCCAGACCACCGCGGTCTCGCGCTGGTTGGTGATGCCCACGGCGGCGATGTCGTGGCGGGTGATGTCGGCGCGGCTGAGGGCCAGGCCGATCACCTCCTGGGTGTTGCGCCAGATCTCGGCGGGGTCGTGCTCGACCCATCCCGCGCGCGGGAAGATCTGCTCGTGCTCCTTCTGTCCGACGGAGACGACGCTCCCGGACTTGTCGAAGATCATCGCGCGCGTCGAGGTCGTGCCCTGGTCGATGGCGAGGACGTAGTCGGCCATGGATGGACTCCTTTGTCTGTTTCGGTGAATGGTGAAGAGGGAGGATGCGGGGGCGCCGGGTGACGCCCCCGCGCGGGATCAGTTGCCCAGGCCCAGCAGGACCGGCGCCAGCACACCGGCGAGCAGACCGCCGACGAGGGGGCCGGCGACGGGCACCCAGGCGTAGCCCCAGTCGCTCGACCCCTTGCCCTTGATGGGGAGGATCGCGTGCGCGATGCGGGGGCCGAGGTCGCGGGCCGGGTTGATGGCGTAGCCCGTGGGACCGCCGAGCGATGCGCCGATACCGACGACGAGCAGGGCCACCGGAACGGCGGCGAGACCGCCGATGCCGCCGGGGACGCCGATGTCGGCGACGCCGTAGTCGCTGAAGCCGAAGATCACGAACACCAGGACGAAGGTGGCGATGACCTCGGTGAGGAAGTTGAAGCCGTACGAGCGGATCGCCGGACCCGTCGAGAACACGCCCAGCTTGGCGGCGGGATCGGGCTCGTCGTCGAAGTGCTGCTTGTAGGACGCCCAGGCGAGCACGGCACCGATGATGGCACCCACCAGCTGCGCGGCCACGGCGACCAGGAACTGGACGAAGCCGATCTTGGCGGCCACGAGCAGGCCGATCGAGACGGCGGGGTTCAGCTGTGCTCCGGAGTACGCCGAGACGATGACACCGGCGAAGACCGCCAGGCCCCAGCCCCAGTTGACCATCAGCGTTCCGCCGGCGTTGCCCTTGGTCTTGGCGAGGGCGACGTTGGCGACCACACCGCAACCCAACAGGATCAGCATCGCGGTGCCCACCACCTCCGAGAGGAAGTACAGCCCCAGATTCACTTCTTGCATGTCGTCATCGACCTTTCTTCTGACACCCGGACACCTTCGGCTCGGGTGGTGTTGCGGCTCGGTGATCCGAACCTATGGGGCGCGTGCGGGCGTGCAACAGAAGGCACGCCCGCACGTTCTCTCAGATTCGGGCGACCCCCGCCTGTGCGAGGTCCACGCGGTGGGCCGAACGCAGCGTCTCGGCGGTCTCCGCCACCTCGTCGTCGATGCGTGCGGCGTCCCATCCGAGCGGACCGGCGACGGCTTCGGCGACCTCGCGGAGGGTCCGCTCGGTCATCCCGCCCACGAAGGCGAGGTGGGTGCGGCGCAGCAGCACGTCGATCAGGTGCACGACCTGCTCGTTCTCGGCGATCCAGGCGAGCTCCTCGCGGTAGTACCCGGGAGCGTCCGGGACCGGCGTGGGCTCGCCGGGCAGGGCCGCCAGGATCACATCGGCACGGGTGCCGTAGCGCTCCAGCATGGCATCCACCAGCTCCGCCGAGTGCGCATTCGTGCGCGACGAAACCCAGCGTCGACGCTGCTCGGGCGTGGCCGGGAAGCCGGCGCCGCCGCCGATCGACAGGCCCTGCGTGCTCACGCGGTGCGGGCGGCGCAGCTTCTGCAGCGTCTTCATGCTGAGGTGCTCGGCGAGGGCGCGGAAGGTGGTCCACTTGCCGCCGACCAGACTCATCGCCGGGACGCCGGCGATCTCGTCCTCGACGATGCGGTAGTCGCGCGACACGAAACCGGGGGCGGTGTCGTCGTGGCGGGGGAGGGGACGGATGCCGCTGAAGGTGTACACGATCTGCGAGCGGTCGACACCGACGGTGGGGAAGACGTGCCCGATGAGGTCGAAGAAGTACTCGATCTCGTCGTCGGTGCACACGACGGGCTTCGACGGGTCGGCGTCGATGTCGGTGGTGCCCACGAGCACGCGGTCCTTGAGCGGGTAGATCAGGACGATGCGGCCGTCGGAGTGCTCGAAGAAGATCTCGCGGCCACCGGTCGCCGCGAGCAGCTCCGGGTTGTCGAGAACGATGTGCGAGCCCTTCGTGCCGCCCATGAACTGCGTCTGAAGTCCCATGGCCTGGTTGGCGAGATCGGTCCACGGGCCGGCGGTGTTCAGGACGACCTTGGCCCGGACGCTGAACTCCTCGCCCGAGACCTCGTCGCGGACGCGGACGCCGTTCTCGTCGGCACCGACGGCGGAGACGTAGTTGACGGCCTGGGTGCGCCCTGCGCCCGCCTCGATGCCGTCGCGCAGGACGTCGAGGGCGATGCGCTCGGGGTCGTGCATCGATGCGTCGAAGTACGTCGCCGTGTAGGCGAGGTCGTTGTTGAGCTTCGGCAGCTCCGCGAGCGACTTCTTCTTGCCCAGGAACTTGTGACGCGGCACGCTGCCGCCGTCGCGCGAGAAGGTGTCGTACATGATGAGCCCGACCTTGATCAGCAGGGCGCCGCGCTCGTTCGGCTTCCCGCGTCCGTGCGTCACCAGCAGTCGGAACGGGGCGGACAGGATGCCGGAGAACGTCTTGTAGATCGGGATCGTGGTCTCGAGCGGCTTGACGTAGTGCGGGGCCGTCTTGAGCAGGTCGTTGCGCTCGGTGACCGCCTCTTTGACGAGACGGAACTCGCCGTTCTCGAGGTAGCGGATGCCGCCGTGGACCATGTGGCTCGAGGCCGAGGAGGCGCCGGAGACGAAGTCCCCGCGCTCGACGAGGGCGACGCTGACGCCCTGCAGGGCCAGGTCGCGCAGGGTGGCGAGGCCGTTGATGCCTCCACCGATGATGAGGACGTCGAGATCTTCGGCGTCGCGGAGCGCCTGGACGTCGGCGCGGAGCGGAGAAGCGGGGGACGACATGTCGACTGCGACCTTTCGTTGTTGGTACGACGATCAGGATGCGCCTCTCTGCACGTTGTTGCAAGCCCCTTGAACAAACGTGCACAATGGTGTCCATGCAGGAGTATCGACCGTGACGACGGCAGCGGAGGAGCGTTCGCGCGACGCTCTGCGCGCGGCCCAGCTGTACTACATGCAGGACCTCACGATGGATGCCATCGCCCACGAGATGCGCGTCTCGCGCTCGTCGGTGTCGCGCCTGCTGCAGCACGCCCGCGACGTCGGGCTCGTGACGATCTCGATCAGCCCGCCCGACGATGCCCGCGGGCAGATGGCGCAGCGGATCGCCGATCGTTTCGGGATCACCGCGCACGTCGTGCCCACCCCCACCCGCACCTCCGAGGCGGAGCGGCTGGAGCGCACGGCGCTCACGGCCGCGAGAATCCTCGCCGAGCGGGTCGAGTCCTCGATGACCGTGGGGGTCGCCTGGGGGTCCACGCTCTCGGCGGTCGCCCGCCATGTGCCCCTCAAAGACGTGCACGACACGCACATCGTGCAGATGAACGGCGCCGCGAACGTCCGCACCTCCGGCATCCCCTACGCGGGGGAGATCCTCTCCAAGTTCGGCGCGGCATGGTCGTCGTCCGTGCACCAGTTCCCCGTACCGGCGCTCTTCGACGATCCGCGGACCAAACAGGCGATGTGGCGCGAGCGCTCGGTGCGCTCGGTGCTCGAGATCCAGCAACGCGTCGGCCTCTTCGTGTTCGGACTCGGCTCGCCCCACGCCGACGTGCCCTCGCACGTCTACAGCGGCGACTACTTCGACGAGCGCGACCGCGCCGTGATCGAGCGCGAGGGCATCGTCGGCGACTGCGCGACGGTGTTCTACCGCGCCGACGGCTCCAGCGACGTGCCCGAGCTGAACGAGCGCTCCAGCGGGCCGGACCTCGACACCGTCCGGCGCGTCCCGCGGCGCTTCTGCGTGGTCTCGAGCCTGTCGAAGCTCGACGGTCTGCGCGGTGCTCTCGCCGCCGATCTGATCACCGAGCTCGTCGTCGAGGAGTCCCTGGCGCGCCGCCTGCTCAGCGTGACGCGCTGAGCATCGGCCGGACCCCGTGACCCGCGGGCGCGGCCGTCAGCCCTCGCCGAAGCCGTCGTCGATCAGCGCCCGCAACTCGTCGAGCACCTGACGCGCCTGCGGACCCGTGGCGCTGACCCGCACCCGGGCGCCCTGCCGCACCCCCAACGCCATGAGCGCCAGCAGGCTGCGGGCCGAGACCTCGTCCGAGCCCGCATCGACGTCGACGATGCGCACATCGGCGTCGTACCGCGACGCCGCCTTGACGAAGGTCGCCGCGGGCCGCGCGTGCAGACCCGAAGGGTTGACGATCACCGCCTCGAACGAGGCGACGTCGTCATCGGATCCGCCCGTCGTGCCGGTCGCGAGGCGGGGGGATGCCGGGACGCCCGCGTCGTCCGCGTCGCCGAGATGCCGTCGCTTGGACTCGGCGGCCCCGCGCACCTCGGCGGCGACCGCGGCGAGATCGGCGCCGCCGGCCGCGGTCACCACCGCCGCCACCAGGCCCTCGACGAAGGGGGCGGGGCTCAGGGTCACGCGATCCGCATCGGCGATGAACTCGAGGGCCGTCTCGGCGCTCAGGATCGCCGATCCGAGGTCCATGAGCACGAGGACGCCGTCGCCCGCGTCCGCCTCGTCGATCGCCTCGGCGATGGCGACGGCATCCGTCCCCAGATCGCCGTCGGGACCGCCGGCGGCGATCCGCACCCGAGGAGGACTCCCGCCGCCCATCTGCAGGGCCAACTCGACCGCCGCCTCGGCCAGGGCGCGGCTGTGCGAGACGGCGACGATGCCGATCACGCGGCGTCCGCCAGCGTGTCGCGCAGCGCCTCGAGCAGCAGCGTCGCCGACGCGGCGCCCGGATCGAGGTGCCCCGCGCTGCGCTCGCCGAGATAGCTCGCGCGCCCCTTGCGGGCCACGAGCGGTTCGGTCGCATCGCGGCCGCGCGCGGCGGCCTCGGCCGCGGCCCGCGCGGCCGAGGGCGGCCCCTGATCGGCGGCCCCGTCCCACGCATCGAGGGCGGGGGAGAGGGCGTCGATCATGGTCTTGTCGCCCAGCTCCGCCTTGCCGCGGGCGATGACGCCCTCGACGCCGGCACGCAGCGCCGCCCCGAGGGTCGCGGCATCCATCCGCTCGGCGGATGCGAGGGCGGGGCCCATCCGCAGGAAGAGCGTGCCGTAGAGGGGACCGCTCGCCCCGCCCACGGTCGAGACGAGCGTCATCCCGACGGTCTTGAACAGCTCGGCGGCGTTCGCGGGTGCGGGGTCGAGCTTGGCGACGACGGCGTCGAGGCCCCGCGCCATGTTCGAACCGTGGTCGGCGTCCCCGATCTCGGAGTCCAGACGGGTCAACTCGTCCTTGTGGGCGGCGACGGCGTCGCGGAAGCCGTGGATCCAGGAGACGAGATCGTCGGTCGAGACGTCGCCGGTCATGCGCCCCACCGCAGGCCGGGGGTCACGACGGGGGCATCCCACAGGCGGATCATCTCGTCATCGGCCCGGACGACCGTGAGCGAGGCTCCCGCCATGTCGAGGCTGGTGATGTAGTCGCCGACGAGCACGCGCTGCACGTCGACCCCCGCCTCGGCGAGCAGCGGTGCGATCTCGCCCCACAGCAGGTACTGCTCGATCAGGGGCGTGCCGCCCAGCCCCGACAGCAGGACGATCGCCGGACCCGACGCGTCGCCGAAGTCGTGCACGATCGGGTCGACCATCAGCTTCGCGATCTCGTGTGCGGATGCCAGCTTGACCCGCGAGCGGCCGGGTTCGCCGTGGATGCCGACGCCGACCTCCATCTCGTCCTCGGGAAGCTCGAACGTGGGCCGCCCCGCCGCGGGCACGGTGCAGCTGGTCAACGCGACGCCCATGGAGCGCCCGGCCTCGGCGACGCGCCGCGCGAGGGCGGCGACCGCGGCGAGATCGGCGCCCTCCTCGGCGAGGGCGCCCACGATCTTCTCGAGGACGACCGTCGTTCCGGTGCCGCGCCGACCGGCCGTCCACGTGGAGTCCTGCACGGCGACGTCGTCGGCCACCACGACCGATTCGACCTGCACGCCCTCGGCCGCGGCGAGCTCGGCGGCCATCTCGAAGTTGAGCACGTCCCCGGTGTAGTTCTTCACGATGTGCAGCACGCCGGCTCCCGAGTCGACCGCCTGGGTCGCGGCGAGCACCTGGTCGGGGGTGGGCGAGGTGAACACCTCGCCGGCGGCGGCGGCGTCGAGCATGCCCCGCCCGACGAACCCGCCGTGCATGGGCTCGTGTCCCGACCCGCCGCCCGAGACCAGCGCCACCTTGCCCGCGCGCGTGGGCTCTGCGCGCAGGATGACCCGGTTCTCGGCATCCACTCTCAGTTCGGGGTGTGCCGCGCGGATGCCGCGCAGGGCCTCGGCCAGCACGTCTGCCGGGTCGTTGACGAACTTCTTCACGGTGCCTCCTCGTTGTGGCGTCGACGGTTCGGGCCGTCTCCCACGACGATGCTCGCCGGGCCGCCCCGCGTCAAGGGCGGACGGCGTGCCGGGTTCAGAGGCGCTCGTGCGGCAGGACCTGCTTGATGCGCTCGATCGGGTTCTGAGCGGGCGCCTCGTTGTACGCGTGGGCGAGCTCCTGGCCGCTCAGGGCGTGGATGGCCGCCATGATCTCGTCGGTCGCACCGCGTCGGGCGCGCCCCGATGAAGCGGGACCGTGCGGGGA
The DNA here is from genome assembly GCF_044748345.1 of Microbacterium sp. NPDC090007. NCBI lineage: Bacteria > Bacillati > Actinomycetota > Actinomycetes > Micrococcales > Microbacteriaceae > Microbacterium > Microbacterium sp. NPDC090007. Next base: position 1,517,905 of record NZ_JBIVFV010000001.1, read on the forward strand.
GAGGTCCAGCGGCATGCCGAAGCGGACGGTGACGCGCTCCGTGGTGCTGGGGAACTTCGCGCCCACGGGCATGGCCTTGTCGGTGCCGATCAGCCCCACCGGGACGACCGGGGCGCCGGTCTGCAGGGCGAGGAACGCCACGCCCGTGCGTCCCTTGTACAGGCGACCGTCGAGCGACCGGGTGCCCTCGGGGTAGAGGGCGACCGCGCGCCCGTCCTCCAGCAGCACCCGCTGCTGGTCGAGGGCGTCGAGGGCCTTCTGGCCCGCTCCCCGCTCGACGGGGATCGCGCCGATCGCGGTGAAGAACTGCCGAGACGCCCACTTCTCGAAGTAGGCGGATTTGGCCATGAAGTGCACGGGCCGGGGAGCGGCGACCGGGATGGCGATGGAGTCGATGAACGACAGGTGGTTGCTGGCGAAGATCACCGGCCCGGTCCGGGGGACGTTGTCGCGTCCTTCGATGCGGGGCCGGTAGACGGCGCGGGCCAGGGGGGCGATCAGGAATCGTCCGAGACCGTAGGCCGCGCCCATCTGCTGCGGCTCTGCGGCGGGGGTCTCGGCGGTCGGGTCGGAACTCACCCGACGACTTTACTCGGCGCGGCATTCCCGGGCGTGCATGGGCGGACACCCCCCTCCCAGCCTCGCCAAAGCGTGATGCGCAAAGATGGGAGCTTCCCGATCCCCTTCGAGAGGTCTGCCGTGCGCTTCCGCCCGATCGCTTCCCTGTCCGTCGCCGCCGCCGCGGTGCTGCTGCTCGCGGGCTGCTCAGGCTCTCCCGACCAGGCGCAGACTCCGGATGCCACGGGCTCCGCCGACGCGGACCAGTGCCAGAGCGCGCTCACCGAGGCCCCCGCGCCCGACGGCCTCGAGGTCACGGGCGACTTCTCGACCCAGGTCGAGGTGGCCCTGCCGGCGGGATACGACCCGGCCGATCTGCAGCGCACCACCCTCATCGAGGGCTCCGGTCCGCAGGTCCGCGCGGGCGACGTGCTGAAGGCCAATTACACCCTCATCGACGCCGCCTCCGGCGAGACGCAGCTGAAGTCGCTCGACACCGCTCCCGACGGTATGGACACGCTGATCGCCTCGCAGCAGATCTTCGGAGCTGCGCTCGAGTGCTCCACGATCGGCTCCCGCACGGTGTCGTCGTTCCCCGCGGGCACGCTCGGTGAGGGGTCGCCCGCGTTCGTCCTCGTCGCGGATGCCATCTCGGAGCAGCCCACGCGCGCCGAGGGCGCCGAGGTCGCTCCGGTCGAGGGCCTTCCCACCGTCACCTTCGACGACCAGGGCGCCCCCACCATCACCATGCCCTCGACCCCGGCTCCCACCGAGGTGCGCATCGAGAACCTGCGCCAGGGCGCCGGCGACGTCGTCAACCCCGGCGACCAGGTGATCGTGCAGTACACCGGCGCCCTGTACGACGGCGGCACCGTGTTCGACTCCAGCTGGGAGCGGGGCACGCCCGCGCAGTTCGTCACCAACCAGGTGGTGGACGGCTTCCGCCAGGCCCTCGAGGGCCAGACCGTGGGGTCGCAGGTGCTCGTGGTCATCCCGCCTGCACAAGGCTACGGCGACCAGGCGCAGGGTGAGATCCCGGCGAACTCCACGCTCGTCTTCGTGGTCGACATCCTCGGCGTCCAGCACGCCACCGCACCCGCTCAGTAGGCTGACGGCATGCGCCGCGTCCTCATCCTCGGTTCCACCGGTTCGATCGGGACGCAGGCGCTCGACGTCATCCGCGCCAATCCGGACCGATTCGAGGTCGTCGGACTGGCGGCCGGTTCCGACCGCGCCGGTGTCGAGGCGCAGGCCGCCGCGTTCGGGGTGGAGCACGTCGCCCTCGGCGCGGTCGAGGCGGAACAGCTCGTCCGCGATGTCGACGCCGACGTGGTGCTGAACGGCATCACGGGGTCGGTGGGCTTAGGCCCGACGGTCGCCGCCCTCGAAGAGGGCCGCACCCTCGCCCTCGCCAACAAGGAGTCGTTGATCGTCGGCGGGGCGCTCGTGACGGCGCTCGCCGCTCCGGGGCAGATCGTGCCGGTCGACTCAGAGCACTCGGCCATCGCGCAGGCGCTGCGCTCGGGCGCGGCGAGCGAGGTGCGGCGGCTCGTGCTCACGGCATCCGGGGGGCCCTTCCGTGGACGCTCGCGCGCCGAGCTCTCCGAGGTGACACCCGCGCAGGCGCTCGCCCACCCCACCTGGGACATGGGGCGCGTCGTCACCACCAACTCGGCGACCCTGGTCAACAAGGGCCTCGAGGTCATCGAGGCGCACCTGCTGTTCGACGTGGCGTACGACCGCATCGACGTCACCGTGCATCCGCAGTCGATCGTGCACTCCATGGTCGAATACGTCGACGGCTCGACCATCGCCCAGGCCTCGCCCCCCGACATGCGGCTGCCGATCTCGCTGGGGCTGGACTGGCCGCATCGCATCGGCGGTGTCGGCGCACCCCTGGACTGGACGCGCGCCGCGCAGTGGACTTTCGAGCCCCTCGACGAAGAGGCGTTCGGCTCGGTCGCGCTGGCCAAGCGCGTCGGGCGCGCCGGAGCCACCTATCCCGCGGTGTTCAACGCGGCGAACGAGCAGGCCGTCGATGCGTTCCACGAAGGACGCCTGCGCTTCCTCGAGATCGTCGAGCTCATCGAGCGGGTGGTCGACCGCCACGAGCCGCCCGCGTCGCTCACCCGGGAGTCGCTCGCCGAGGCCGAGGCCTGGGCGCGTCGCACGGCCGACGAGATCATCGCCTCGCGCTGAGGGCGCGTGAGCGCCGCACACCTCCTGCAAGAGCGTCGCTGACCGCGGTTCTCGCGGCGTTCGGTGCGGATGCGCAGGAGTTGTGCAGCGCCGGCGACGGGAGGCCCGATCCGTCACCGACCCCGCCGTCAGGCGGGGAACTCGACCGGACGCTCGGGGTCGGACGACGGGGTGGCGTCGACCGGATACGGCACGGGCCACTGCGGGTCGGGCACGGCCCACCCGGCGGCGCGCAACGCGCGGCGCGAGAGCTCGCGTGCCGAGTAGGGCGTGCGCACGCCGCGGATGTCGCGGTAGTCCTGGTGCCCCGGCCCGGCCCACAGGATGGCGTCGCCCTCGCCGACCAGCTTGACGGCTTCGAGGATGGCGCGCTCGGGCGGAGTGAACTCGTGGATCTCGGCGTCGGGCCGGGCACGGCGGGCGCCCTCGACGAGGACCGCGCGGATGGCATCCGGATCCTCGTGACGCGGGTGGTGGTCGGTGACGACCAGGATGTCGCTGCCCTCGACGGCGGTGCGTCCCATGTCGAGGCGCTTCGTGGCGTCGCGGTCGCCGTCCGCGCCGAACACCATGACCACCTTGCCGGGGGTCACGCGGCGCACGGCCGCGAGCGTCTTCTCGAACGCGTCGGGGGAGTGGCCGAAATCCACGTAGACGGCGGGGCCGTCGGGGCCTGACACGAGCTGCGTGCGCCCCGGCAGAGAGGCGTCGATGCGTTCTGCGTCGAGCGTGCTGTACAGGTGCTCCCAGGTGTAGCCCGCCTCGAGCAGCATCACGATGGCGAGACCCGCGTTGGCGGCCATGTGACGGCCGATGACCGGGACGACGGTCGTGAGCGAACGCCCCTTGCCGTCGGACAGGGTGAACGCGGTCCCCTCTTGGCGCTCGTCGACGATGTCGACGATCCAGTCGGCGGATGCCGCGGCCGCGGCGTCTTCGGCGATCGCGGGCGTCGCGATGGTGACGACGGGGATCTCGGCGCGCGCGGCGATCTCGATCCCCGCCGCGGTGTCGAGGCACACCACGCCGCGTCGCGCGCGGTCGGGCCGGAACAACGGCAACTTCGCCTCGAAGTACTCGCGCATGTCGGCGTAATCGTCGAGGTGGTCGTGCGTGAGGTTGGTGAACCCGGCGACGTCGAAGACCAGGCCGTCGACGCGGTGACGCGTGAGCGCCTGCGCGCTGACCTCGACCGCGACGGCTTCGACCCCGCGTTCGCGCATCAGCGCGAGCAGGGCGTGGAACTCGGACGCCTCGGGGGTCGTCAGGCGCGACACGATCACCTCGCCCGCGATGTGCCGCTCGGCCGTCGACGACAGTCCCGTGACGACGCCCAGCTGATCGAGGATGCCCTCGAGCAGGTGCGACACGCTGGTCTTGCCGTTGGTGCCGGTGGTGGCGAGCAGGCGGGGCAGGTCGTCGTGCAGCCCGGTGCCGTACACCCAGGCCGACAGATCGCCCAGCAGTGCGCGGGGATCGTCGACCACGACGATCGGCAGACCCGTGGATGCCGCGATCGCGGCGCCGTCCTCGTCGGTGATGACCGCGACGGCCCCCCGCTGGGCCGCGGTCGCGGCGAACTCGGCACCGTGGCGGTTGACGCCGCGGATGGCGACGAACGCCTCTCCTTCGCGCAGATCGGCGGTCGCCAGCGTGAGGCCGGTCAGGGTGGTGCCCTCGACGTCACCCAATGCGCGCGCGCCGAAGAGGCGGGCGAGTTCGGCGAGGTCGCGGCGGGGAGGCCGCTCCGGTCGGAGCACGGGCGGGAGGTTCGAGGCAGCGTCGGTCGACATCGCCTCCATTGTCTCATCCGGCATCCCACAGACTTCGCATCGCGGCCGCACGGGTCGTTCAAAGCTCGGCGGCGGTATCGTCAGCGGGTGACCGCGATCGCCTTCCTCATCGGCGTGCTCGTGCTCGTGATCGGCCTGGCCATCTCGATCGCACTGCACGAGATCGGGCACCTGCTGCCCGCGAAGCTGTTCGGCGTGCGCGTCGGTCAGTACATGATCGGGTTTGGCCCGACGCTCTGGTCCAAGCGCATCGGCGAGACCGAATACGGCTTCAAGGCGCTGCCGCTGGGCGGTTTCATCTCGATGGCCGGCATGTACCCGCCGGCGCCGGACGACGCCGAAACCGGGAAGAAGCGCTCCCGCTTCTTCGCCACGATGGTGCAGGACGCCCGCGACGCCAACGCCGAGACGCTCATCGCCGCGGATGACCGCGTCTTCTACAAGCTGCCGGTCTTCAAGCGCGTCATCGTCATGCTCGGCGGCCCGGTGATGAACCTGGTGCTGGCGGTCGTCCTCTTCGCGATCGCCCTGAGCGGCATCGGCGTGCAGACGGCGACCACCACGGTCGCCTCGGTGAGCGAGTGCGTGATCCCCGCGAGTCAGCAGCGCGACGCGTGCACGACGGCCGATCCGGTCGCCCCGGCCGCGGCCGCCGGCATCCAGCCCGGAGACCGGCTGGTGTCGATCGACGGCACTGCGGTCGCGACGTTCGCCGACGCGGCGGCCATCATCCAGCGCTCACCGGGACAACGGCTGTCGGTCGTCATCGATCGCGACGGCACGCCGCAGACGGTGCAGTTCACCCCGCAGAGCACCGATCGCGCCGTGTCCGACGATCGTGGACGCACGGTGACCGATGCGACCGGCGCACCCGAATACGAGACGGTCGGCTTTGCGGGGCTCCGCGCGCAGGAGGCGCTCGTGCCGCAGCCGCTGACGACCAGCGTCGAGGCGACGGGTCAGTACATCGGCACCGTCGCGCAGATCATGGCGCAGCTGCCCGTGCGCATCTACGACGCGGCCGCCGACACCCTGAGCGGGCAGCCGCGCGACGAGAACAGCCCCATGAGCGTGGTCGGCGCCGGTCGCATGGCGGGGGAGATCGCGGCCGTGGACGCCCCCATCCTGGCCCGCGTGCAATCGATCATCGCCCTGCTGGCCGGGCTGAACGTGGCCCTGTTCGTGTTCAACCTCATCCCACTGCTGCCGCTGGACGGCGGACACGTGGTCGTGGCGCTGTGGGACGGCATCAAGCGCCTGGTCGCCCGCCTGCGCGGCACGGTGGCGCGGCCGGTCGACGCCACCAAGCTCGTGCCCGTGACTTTCGTCGTCGTGGTGCTGCTGGTGGGCATGGGCGGCGTGCTGTTCCTCGCCGACATCTTCAACCCCGTGCAGCTGCTGTAACGCGCGGGACGCGGGGGCTGCGACGGGCTCCGCCATCGTGCGCGACCGAGGTCCCGAGCCCGTCGAGGGCCGGGCGCCGCACCGGACCCGCGGCGTCAGAGCGCGTGGGCGATCAGCCGCTCGAGCGTGCGCATCCCGTCGCGCGACAGGATCGATTCGAGGTGCCCCTGCACGCTCGCGACCGCCGGGCCCCGCAGGGCGTACACGTCGCCGGTCTCGGCATCCGCGGCCACCTCGACCGGGATGTCGCGCGCCGGCGCCGAAAACCCGTCGCCGACCGAGAGCCCCCGGCCGGTGGTCCCGGGCGCGACGCGCGCGGTGAAGGTGTTGTAGAAGCCGATCGACGCCGCCTCGCCGAACACGTCGACGCTCTTCTGCAGGCCCTGGTGCGGCTGCGCGAGCGGTGCCAGGTCGATGCCCAGCTGATCGGCGAGGATCTGGTGGCTGAGACACACCGCCAGGAGGGGAGCGCCCGTGTGCAGGCGCCGCGACACGACGCGACGCATCGCGGCGATGCGCGCGCTGTCGTCGTCGCGCGGGTCGCCGGGACCGGGGCCCGAGACGACCAGGTCGGCGGCATCCAGCTCGGTGTCCGTCACTCGCGACCAGTGCACGATCCTCGCATCGAGGCCGAGGTGGCGCAGCTGGTGCGCCAGCATGGTGGTGAAACGATCCTCGGCATCCACGACCAGGGCCGTGCGCCCGGCGAAGGGACCCATCTCATCCGGGTCCTGCGGGTTCATCCAGAACGGGGCGAGTCGATCGTTGCGGGATGCCAGCAGCTCGGCGATCGCGGGATCCTCGGCCAGCGGCCGCCGCGCTCCGGCCGGGGCGTCGGGGTCGGCGTCGGCGGGGGCGGTGGGCACGTCGCGGGGGATCGCCCCGATCGCGCCGAGCACGCCCGCGGCTTTGCCGTGGGTCTCGCCGACCTCGCCGTACGGGTCGGAGTGGCGCACGAGGGTCGCACCGACCGGAACGCGCAGGCGCCCGTCGACGAGGTAGGCGGTGCGGATGAGGATCGGGGCGTCCAGGTCGTGGGTCGGCCCATCGGTCGCCCCGTTCGGGGTGAACAGCGCGGCGACACCGGAATAGTAGCCGCGCGGCGCGGTCTCGTGGCGCGCGATGACGGTACACGCGTTCTGCATGGGCGAGCCGGTGACGGTGGGGGCGAACATCGTCTCGCGCAGGATGTCGCGCGGGTCGAGGTCGCTGCGACCGCGCAGCATGTATTCGGTGTGGGTCAGCCGCGACATCTCTTTGAGGTGCGGCCCGGTGATGCGTCCGCCGTCGGTGCAGACGGCGCTCATCATCTTCAGCTCCTCGTCGACGACCATGAAGAGCTCCTCGGTCTCTTTGGTCGAGCGCAGGAACTCCGCGAGCGTGTCGGCGGTGGCGCCGCCCGCCGGGTGACGGAAGGTGCCCGAGATCGGGTTCATCGTGACGATGCCGTCCTGGGCGCTCACGTGCGCCTCGGGGCTCGCGCCGACGGCGATGTGCCCCTCGGTGACGACGGCGAAAGTCCAGTAGGCGCCCTTCTCGTGCGCGAGCAGCGCGCGGAACCACGTCAGCGCGGCTTCGCGGGGGTCGGCGGCGACACCCGCGACGAAATCGCGGCGGATGACGAAGTTCGCCCCCTCTCCACGACCGATCTCGTCGGCGATGACCCGGCGGACGATGTCGGCGTACTCCTCGTCGGCGATGTCGAAACCGGCTCCCTCGAGCTCCACGGGGGAGGAGGGGAGGGATGCCATGACCTCCGCCCGCGGCAGCACGTTGCGCTCGCCGATGACCAGGCATCGCAGCGGCGCCCCGTCGTCGTGGCAGACGAAGCCGCGCTCGCGGACCTGTCGGAACGGCACGAGTGCGAGCACCTCGCGCGGGACGCCCGCGGCGTCCAGCAGGGGGATGTCGGCCAGCAGATCCACGTCGACGACGTCGCCGGTGAGCACCTCGACGGTGTCGAGGTCTCGCGCGATCAGGGCGAACGGGGCGTCGCCGGTCAGGAGGTCGTGCAGGAGGGAGGAGGGGTCGGGCCCGGTCATCGAAGTACTTCCGTCTGTGAGCGAGGGTCCTACGCGGCCGCCGAGAACACGAAGACCGCCCGGATCCCGAGGGAGGGCGGTCTGTCGCACGCGTGCACACCGCCTAGACGGTGGGCCACCACTTGCAGGACGCGCGCATGGCGCCGAATTTATCACAGCGAGCATTCGCGGCCGGTTCGGACTCCGTTCAGCGCGGGCGGCGTAGGCTGAGCCCGTGCCTGCTGTGAATCTCGGAATGCCCCGCGTGCCGGAGGTCCTCGCGCCTCGTCGCAAGACCCGCCAGATCAAGGTGGGCAAGGTCCTCGTCGGCGGCGACGCCCCGGTGAGCGTCCAGTCGATGACGACGACGCCCACGACCAACATCAACGCGACCCTCCAGCAGATCGCCGAGCTCACGGCATCCGGGTGCGAGATCGTGCGCGTCGCCGTGCCCTCGCAGGACGACGCCGACGTGCTCCACATCATCGCCAAGAAGAGCCAGATCCCGGTCATCGCCGACATCCACTTCCAGCCGAAGTACGTCTTCCAGGCCATCGACGCGGGGTGCGGCGCGGTACGCGTGAACCCCGGCAACATCCGCAAGTTCGACGACCAGGTCGGCGCGATCGCCAAGGCCGCGAAGGCGGCGGGCGTGTCGCTGCGTATCGGCGTGAACGCGGGTTCGCTCGACCGCCGCCTGCTCGAGAAGTACGGCAAGGCCACCCCCGAGGCGCTCATGGAGAGCGCGGTCTGGGAGGCCTCGCTGTTCGAGGAGCACGACTTCCACGACTTCAAGATCTCGGTCAAGCACAACGACCCGGTCGTCATGGTCAAGGCGTACCGCCTGCTCGCGGAGCGGGGCGACTGGCCCCTGCACCTCGGCGTGACCGAGGCCGGCCCCGCGTTCCAGGGCACCATCAAGAGCGCCACGGCGTTCGGCATCCTGCTGTCCGAGGGCATCGGCGACACCATCCGCGTGTCGCTGTCGGCGCCGCCGGCCGAAGAGGTCAAAGTCGGCCACCAGATCCTGCAGTCGCTGAACCTGCGCGAACGCAAGCTCGAGATCGTCTCGTGCCCCTCGTGCGGCCGCGCGCAGGTGGACGTGTACTCGCTCGCCGACAACGTCACCGAGGGCCTGAAAGACATGACCGTGCCGCTGCGCGTGGCCGTCATGGGCTGCGTCGTGAACGGCCCCGGCGAGGCGCGCGACGCCGATCTGGGCGTCGCGTCGGGCAACGGCAAGGGGCAGATCTTCGTCAAGGGCCAGGTCATCAAGACCGTGCCCGAGGCCGAGATCGTGCAGACCCTGATCGAAGAGGCCAACCGCCTCGCCGACGAGATGGGCCCCGACGCGGCCACCGGCACCGCCCAGGTCATCACGGCCTGACGCCCGCGCGCATCGTGGCGCCCGGAGACCGGGCGGCCGTCCGATAGCGTCGGAGGTCACATGACCGCATCGTCCGACGCCACGCTCGCTCGTCCGCTGACCGCGGGGGTGGTCACCGCCCTCGTCGGCTTCACGAGCACCTTCGCCGTGGTGCTGACCGGTCTGCGCGCGGTGGGCGCCACCGCCGAACAGGCCGCGAGCGGCCTGCTCGCCATCACCCTCGCGGTGGGGATCGGCTGCATCGTGCTGGCCGGGCGCTCCCGCATCCCGATCACGGTCGCCTGGTCCACGCCCGGAGTGGCGCTGCTCGCGGCGACGGGAGCGGTCGAGGGCGGGTGGCCGGCGGTGGTCGGCGGGTTCCTCGTGACGGCCGCGCTGATCCTGTGCACCGCGCTCTTCCCCCCGCTCGGGGCGCTCATCGCGCGCATCCCGCCGTCGATCGCCCAGGCCATGCTCGCCGGGGTCCTGCTGCCCCTGTGCGTGGCGCCGTTCGTCGGGCTCGTCGACGACCCCTGGGGCGTGGCGCCCGTCCTCGTGGTGTGGCTGGTGGCATCCCGTCTGCTGCCCCGCTGGGCGGTGCCTCTCGCATTCGTCGCCGCGATCGCGGTCGTCGCGATCGAGCTGGCCCGCTCGGGTGCACGGATGGATGCCGCGACCCTGCTGCCGCGCCTGGAGTTCACCGTGCCCGCGCTCAGCGTCGGCTCCGTGATCGGCATCGCCCTGCCGCTGTTCGTGGTGACCATGGCCTCGCAGAACGTCCCCGGGGTCGCGGTGATGAAGAGCCTCGGCTACACCGTGCCCTGGCGACCCGCGATGGTCGTGACCGGTCTGGGGTCGGCGGCGGCGGCGGGGTTCGGCGGCCACGTGATGAACCTCGGCGCCATCACCGCGGCCATCGCCGCCGGTCCCGACGCGCACCCCGACCCGAGAAGGCGCTGGGTCGCCGGGCTGTCCGCCGGGGCGACCTACCTGGTGCTCGGTGCGCTCTCGGCCGCGTTCGCGGCGATCGTACTGCTCGCCCCGGCCGGGGTGATCCCCGCCGTCGCCGGCGTCGCCCTGTTCGGTGCTTTCGGGGCGGCGGTGCAGCAGGCGATCGACGATCCGGGCGAGCGGGTGCCGGCCGTGGTGACGTTCCTGGTCGCGGCATCCGGTATCGCGGTGTTCGGGGTGAGCGCGGCGTTCTGGGCTCTGGTGGCGGGACTGCTGGTGCGGGGCGTGCTGCATCTGGGGCGCCGCGCGGGCTGACTCCCCGCCGGGCGGCACCGATGCCGCGGTCCTCGTGTTCCGGCGCTCAGCCGGTCAGGCGCCCAGGGCGAAGTCGGCGCGGATCCGCTCGCGCGCCTCGGCGTACTCGGGGAGCGCGGCGAAGGAGGCGATTTTGTCGGCGAGGACCGAGTCGCCCACGATCTCGGGTTCGAGGACGAACGTCGCGAAGGTCTCGGCGAAGTCCTCCGAGGCATTGGTGGCCGCGTAATCGCTGACGAAGTCCGCCTCGTGCGCGGCGTAGAACTCCGCGGCGACGTCGGCGTCCACGTTGTCTCGCGCGGGCGCGTCGTCGTAAACGGCCCAGAAGCGGTCGGCGAAGACCTGCAGGTCGGCGTCGGCCGACAGGCATCCGGCCCCGCTCCACTCGGTGTCGCAGGTCTCGGCATCCCGATCGACGTCGTCGACGCCCAGGCTGAGCAGATGCGCGTATTCGTGCACCAGGGTGGTCAGCAGCAACCGCGGATCGTCGGCGAAGGCGAGGTTGGCGGCGAACACCCACCGGGTCGGGTCGTCGTCGTCGCTGACGACGTAGGCCAGGGTGTCGCTGGTGCCGTCGTCGCCGACGCGGTAGCCCGTGACGTTCGTGCGGACGAACTCGGGCGTCGCGACGCGGATGAACTCGTCCCACACGCGTTGCGCGCGCTCGTCGGGTGCGGGGTCGAGCGCGCCGTCGGGGGTGAGGCCGTACGACGCGGTGATCGCGAAGTCCCCGTCGGCCGGGGAGGGGGAGCGGGAGTCGTCCGCGCCCAGAGCCGAGACACCGACCCAGGCGCCCACTCCGACGAGCAGGGCGAGCGAGAACCCCAGGACGAGGGTCCATCGTGCGCGCATGTGCTCACGATAGGCGTCCGCGCGCGGCGATGGGTGTTGCGGATTCGTTATCGAAAACGGCGTCTCGGCGAGAACCGAGTGCACGTTCGCGGACACTCTTGAGTGTGGATGACGACGACGCCGGGCTGTGGACCCGGGTGCGCCAAGGCGACGAGCTCGCGCTCGCCGCGCTGTTCGACCGATACGACGCACGGCTGTTCCGGCACGCGTCGCGCCTGCTGACCCATCGGGAGGACGCGAAGGATGCCGTGACCGTGGCGTTCTTCGAGCTGTGGCGCAAGCGCGCCTCGGTGCGGCTGGTCGACGGGTCGCCCCTCCCGTGGCTGCTGACGACGGTCGCCCATTGCGCGCGGAATCTCGAGAGGTCGAGCAGGCGGTATCGCGCTCTGCTCGATCGGGCGCCGGTGGCGCAGAGCACGTCAGCGGGGCATGACGACAGCGGGGTGCTCTCGGCGCTCGAGCGGCTGCCCGAGAGGGAACAGGCGGTCGTGGTGCTGTCGGTGCTCGAGGGCTACCCCGAGCGCGAGATCGCCCAGGCGCTGGGCATCCCGGCTGGAACGGTGAAGTCGCGGCTCTCCCGCGCGAAGGCGAGGTTGCGCGACGAGCTCGCGCTGGAAGGGGTACGGGCATGAACGACGAACTGTCGCCCGACGAGCGCGCCGCCCTGCGTGCACGCATCGTGGGCGGGGCCCGTGACATCACGCCCGCGGGAGCCCATCGGGGCGCGTGGATCGCCGGATCCGTGGCGGCACTGCTCGTGGTCGCGCTCGCCGGGGGAGTGGCCGCGACGGCGACGCTCAGCGCGCCGCCGGTGGCGAGCACGCCGTCTCCGACGCCGAGCGCTCCCCTGGAGCCGACACCGACACCGGAGCCGACACCGACCCCGGTCCCGTCGACTCCTCCGACTCCCACGGTGCCGCCGACGCAGGCTGCCCCGAGCGCGGCGTTCGGCGGGGACTGCTCCGAAGTCCTCACGGACGAGGCGGCGACCGAGCTGTCGGGGACGCCGATGCGGGCGGCGTCTTTCCTTCCGGTCTGGGACGCGAGATGGTTGGGGGGAGTGGATTGCGGGTGGCGGGCCGTCGACACCGAGACGTGGCAGGCGCTGAGCGTGACGGTGCTGCCGTGGGCGAGCGTCCCCGAGGCGCAACGTGCGAAGTCGGGTGTCGTCCCTGAGTGCGAGGGTGGCGCGATCTGCGACTATTCGCAACGCTACGGTGCGGCCTGGGTCGTCGTGGCCGCTTCCGACGCCTCGACCGCCGTCTCGGCGGCGGACCAGGTCGGTGCCCGTGCAGCGCTGTTCCCGGGAGGCGACAGACCGCTCGCTGCGACCGCTTGGCGGCTGGTCGATTGCGAGGAGCAGGTTCGCAACGCGGTGGCAACCGGACTGGGGCGCGACGACCTGCGCCCCATCGGCACCGACAACGTTCCGCACGGTCAGGTCTGGGACGTTCTAACCGCCCGCGGTCACGCGGCCTGGTGCTCTTTCACCGCGGCGGCGGATGCAGTAGTCGACGCTCCGAGTCTGCGGGTCAGCCTGGCGGCGGGCGCTCGATCGGATGCCGAGGACGTCGCAGCTTTCGGCGGTGACCCCATCAGCGTGACCGGCGCGGACAGCGCCTGGTGGATCCCGTCTCAGGGAGGAATCGGCGCGCGCATCCTCGCATCCGCACCGGGAGGGGTCGTCGAAGTGGAGTTCAGCAACCTCGCCCGGGATTCTGCTGCGACCATCACGGCGGGAATCCTCGGCGCTCTCGAGTGACCGGGGGCATCCGCCCCTCCTACCCGCGCGGCCTAGACTCGTCTCTCGTGGTCACCCGTCTGTCGAACTACTTCCTCCGCACGCTTCGCGAAGACCCCTCGGATGCCGAGGTCACGAGCCACCGCCTGCTCGTGCGCGCCGGCTACATCCGTCGCAACGCCCCGGGCGTCTTCGCGTGGCTGCCGCTGGGCCTGAAGGTCAAGGCCAAGATCGAGGCCGTCGTGCGCGACGAGATGGCGAACGCCGGCGCGTTCGAGGTGCACTTCCCGGCGCTGCTGCCCCGTGAGCCGTACGAGGTCACGGGCCGCTGGGAGGAGTACGGCGACGCGCTGTTCCGCCTGCAGGACCGCAAGGGCGCCGACTACCTGCTCGCGCCCACGCACGAAGAGATGTTCACCCTGCTGGTGAAGGACCTGTACTCGTCGTACAAGGACCTGCCGCTGACGATCTACCAGATCCAGGACAAGTACCGCGACGAGGCGCGTCCCCGCGCGGGACTCCTGCGCGGCCGCGAGTTCACGATGAAGGACGCGTACTCGTTCGACGCGACGGATGCCGGATTGGACGCCTCGTATCAGGCGCAGCGCGACGCCTACGAGCGCATCTTCACCCGCCTGGGCCTGGAGTACGTCATCGTCGCCGCCGACGCGGGCGCGATGGGCGGGTCGAAGTCCGAGGAGTTCCTGCACCCGACCCCGATCGGCGAAGACACCTTCGTGCGCTCGGCCGGCGGCTACGCGGCGAACGTCGAGGCGTTCACCACGGTCGTCCCCGACGCGCTTCCGATCGAGGGTCAGCCCGATCCGGTCGTCTTCGACTCGCCGAACACCCCCACGATCGCGACCCTCGTCGACCACTCCAACGCGCACCTGGACGCTCCGGCGCCCGGCATCGCCGGTCCCGCGACGGCGGAGGCCGCGCAGTGGACCGCCGCGCACACGCTGAAGAACGTCGTGCTCGCCCTCACCCACCTCGACGGCACGCGCGAGCTCGTCGTCGTGGGTCTGCCCGGCGATCGCGACGTCGACGACAAGCGCGTCGAGGTCGCCTTCGCCCCGGCCGAGGTCGAGGCGGCCACCGAGGCCGACTTCGCCAAGAACCCGCTGCTGGTCAAGGGCTACATCGGCCCCTGGTCGCCCACCGGCGCCGTGCTCGGTGAGGAGTCGGCGACGAAGATCCGCTACTACCTCGACCCGCGCGTGGTCGACGGCACCGCGTGGATCACCGGCGCCAACGTCGACCAGAAGCACGTCCACTCCCTCGTCGCCGGCCGCGACTTCGTGGCTGACGGCTTCGTCGAGGTCTCGACCGTGCGCGTGGGAGACCCCGCCCCCGACGGCTCCGGCCCGGTGGAGCTGGCCCGCGGCATGGAGATCGGTCACGTCTTCCAGCTCGGGCGCAAGTACGCCGAGGCCCTGGGGCTGAAGGTGTTGGACGAGAACGGCAAGCTCGCCACCGTCACGATGGGCTCGTACGGCATCGGCGTCACCCGCATCCTGGCGATCATCGCCGAGCTGAACAACGACGCGAAGGGCCTCATCTGGCCCGAATCGGTGGCGCCGTTCGACGTGCACGTCGTGGCCACCGGTCGTGACGCGGTGGCGTTCGAGCTCGCGGCATCCGTGTCACAGCAGCTCGAGACCGCCGGGCTGGACGTGCTCTACGACGACCGCCCCAAAGTCTCGCCGGGGGTGAAGTTCGGCGACGCCGAGTTGGTCGGCATCCCGCGCATCCTGATCGTCGGCCGCGGCGCGGCCGAGGGGCATGTCGAACTGTGGGACCGCCGCACGGGCGAGCGCGAGACGGTGTCGGTCGACGACGCCGTGGCGGCGCTGACGCGCTGAGCCTTCGCTGCTCCGCTTTTTCACCGCGAGACTGCATCTGACTGACGAAACGGTTGCAGGCTGCAACCGAGATGTCAGCGACATGCAGTCTCGCGGTCATTCCGGGGTCGCGACGAGGGGTGAGCCGACCCGACCCCCCGCTTGGGTAGCGTGGAGGCCATGATCTCGGCCCCCCGCCTGTCGCTCAGCGACGGCTCCACGATCCCCCAGCTCGGCGTCGGAACCTACAAGGTGCCCGCCGATCTCACCGCCGGTCTCGTCGAGGGGGCGATCTCGGCGGGATACCGCCACATCGACACCGCCGCGTTGTACGGCAATGAGGCGGAGGTCGGCGAGGGCCTGCGGGCGTCCGGGCTGGACCGCGACGAGGTGTTCGTCACGACCAAGGTGTGGAACGACGACCAGGGCTTCGATCAGACGCTCCGCGCGTTCGAGGCCAGCGCGGCCCGGCTCGGGCTGGAGCGCGTCGACCTCTATCTGATCCACTGGCCGATCCCCAGCGCCGACCGCTACGTCGACACATGGCGGGCGCTCATCCGGCTGCAGCAGGAGGGTCGCGCGACCTCGATCGGCGTCAGCAACTTCTCGGTGCCGCACCTCGAACGCCTGCGCGACGAGACGGGCCTACTGCCGGCGGTGAACCAGGTCGAGCTGCACCCGCGTTTCCCGCAGGACGATCTGGTCGCGTGGCACGAGGCGAACGGCATCGTGACCGAGGCCTGGGCGCCCTTGGCGCGCGGGGGGCTGCTGGACGAACCGCTCCTGGCGCGGCTGGCCGAGAAGTACGGCAAGACACCGGCCCAGGTCGTCATCCGATGGCACCTGGACCGCGGGCTCGTCGTGTTCCCCAAGTCGGTGTCGCTGGAGCGCGTGCGCGAGAACGGCGACGTCTTCGACTTCACGCTCGACGCCGACGATCGCCGAGCCATCGCCTCCCTCGAGACGGGGGAGCGTACGGGCCGCAATCCCGACCGGGATTGAGAGCGCTCAGGAGTCCAGACGCGCGTAGCGGGCGCGGAACACCGTGAACACGCCGTAGGCGAGGAACCCCACTCCCACCAGGCAGGCCAGAAGCGGCCCCAGCGGCAGGGCCACCACCGCCGAGACGGCACCGTCGAGCCCTCCCGCGGTGTCGGGCTCGACACGGATCGCCGCGGTCACCAGGAGCACGCCGACGACGACCAGCGCGACGCCCTTCGCGACGAAGCCGACGATCCCCAGGATCGTCAGGGCCGTGCCGCGCGCGCCGTCGGGCGTGCGCACCTTGGAGTGGAACGACCGGCGCAGACCCATCCACACGAAGCCGATGCCCACGCCCGCGACGGCGAGTCCCACGGCGCCCAGGATCGCGCCGCCGATCGGCCACGTCAGCACGCCCTGACTCAGCTCCTCCGCGGCCTGTTCGGCGTGCGGGCGGGCTCCCAGGGCGACGGATGCCGACACCAGCCCGACCGCGACGAAGACCAGGCCCTGCGGGGCCTCGGCGAAGATCCGTGCGACCCGGCGCCATCCCGGCAGCCGTCGCGGGGCGAACGCCTGCAGCAGGTGCCATCCGCCGAGGGCGACGAGCCCGACCGCCAGGGCCCACAGGGCCGCGGCACCCAGGGGAGCGGCGGCGAGGGCGCGGAACGCCCCGGTCTGGTCGCTGTCCTGCGGTGCGCCCAGGCCGACCGCGATGACGAGCGCGCCGATGAGCAGATGCAGGATGCCGTTGGCGGCGTACCCGGCGCGCGCGGCGAGACGGAACGCGGGGTTCGCCTCGGCGTCGCGAGCGGCGGTGCGGGCGGCGGAGGGCATCGGCTCACCGTACGCGTCGCCGCCGCGCGTGGACAACCGGTTGCCCCGACCGCGGGTGCAGAGGACCCGCGGGTGAAGATCGTGTGTCGTTCG
This sequence comes from Microbacterium sp. NPDC090007, assembly GCF_044748345.1. Taxonomy (NCBI): domain Bacteria; kingdom Bacillati; phylum Actinomycetota; class Actinomycetes; order Micrococcales; family Microbacteriaceae; genus Microbacterium; species Microbacterium sp. NPDC090007. The sequence goes on from NZ_JBIVFV010000001.1 coordinate 1,534,860, forward strand.
CGTTCCACCTTGGCGTGCGGCCTCGCGACTCATTACGGTCGGAGAATGCCCGAGCACACCCCCGCGCTGCGTCCCACGCACCCCCTCGCGATCGCCCCCGTCGTCGCCCCCGCGGCATCCGTCGACGGCTTCGCCAAGCAGTTCCTCCAGAACCTCAACTTCGACCAGGGCGTGACGCTGTCGGCGTCCGACGTCAACGACCAGTACCTGGCGCTCGCGTACACGGTGCGCGACTACCTGATGGCGCGCTGGTTCGACGACCGCGCACAGCAGAAGGCCCAGCAGAACAAGACCGTCTGCTACCTCTCGGCCGAGTACCTGCTGGGTCGTCAGCTCGACAACAACCTGCTCGCCGCGCGCCTGACCGACATCGCCACCGAGGCGCTCGCGCAGTGCGGCATCGACATCGACGACCTGCGCGCCGTCGAGATCGAGCCGGGACTCGGCAACGGCGGTCTGGGCCGTCTGGCCGCGTGCTTCGTCGACTCGCTCGCGACCATGAGCATCCCCGCGATCGGGTACGGCATCCGCTACGAGTACGGCATCTTCCGTCAGGCGTTCGCCGACGGTCAGCAGATCGAACAGCCCGACGCGTGGCTGCGCATGGGCTCGCCGTGGGACTTCGCCCACCCCGAGGCCGCCCAGACGATCTCGTTCGCCGGCACCACCGAGACCTACGACGACGGCGGCGTCGAGCGCACCCGCTGGGTGCCCGAGTGGAACGTGCTCGCGGTGCCCTACAACATGATGGTCCCGGGGTACCACAACGGTCGCGTCAACACCCTGCGCCTGTGGCGCGCGGTCGCGACCAACGCCTTCGACCTGCACACCTTCAACTCCGGCGACTACGTCGAGTCGGTGCGCGCGCAGACCTTCGCCGAGAACATCTCCAAAGTGCTCTACCCCGAGGACTCCACCCCCCAGGGCAAAGAGCTGCGCCTGCAGCAGCAGTACTTCTTCGTCGCGGCGTCCATCGCCGACTTCATCGACAACGTGCTGCCCGACGACTTCGACATCGAGAACCTGCCCGAACGCGTCATCTTCCAGCTCAACGACACCCACCCGGTCATCGGCGTGCCCGAACTCATGCGCGTGCTGGTCGACGAGAAGAAGCTCGAGTGGGATGCCGCCTGGGCCATCACCCGGAAGTGCTTCGCGTACACGTGCCACACGCTGCTGCCCGAGGCGCTCGAGGTGTGGTCGGTCGATCTGCTCGGCCGCCTGCTGCCGCGTCACCTCGAGATCATCTACCGCATCAACGACGAGTTCCTGCTCGAGGTGCGCGAGCGCTTCGGCGACGACGAGATGCTCATCCGCAACATGTCGATCATCGGCGAGCACCCGTACCGCTCCGTGCGCATGGCCTACCTGGCCACGGTCGCAGGGTCGAAGGTGAACGGCGTCGCCGAGCTGCACTCGCAGCTGCTGCGCGACAACGTGCTGAAGGACTTCGCCGACATGTGGCCCGACAAGTTCACCAACGTCACCAACGGCGTCACCCCGCGCCGCTTCCTGCGCCTGGCCAACCCCGACCTCTCGGCGCTCATCACCGAGGCGCTCGGCGCGGGCTGGACCGTCGATCTCGAACGCCTGCGCGGACTCGAGGCGCTCGCCGACGACAGCGACTTCCGCGAGCGCTTCGCCGCGGTCAAGGCCGCCAACAAGCGCCGCTTCGCGCGCGTGCTCCAGGCGCGCGGGGACTCCCCGCTCGACGACGGGCACATGCTCGACGTGATGATCAAGCGCCTGCACGAGTACAAGCGCCAGACGCTCAAGGTGCTGCACATCGTCAGCACCTACGAGGGCATCGTGTCGGGTCGTCTGGATGTGGATGCCGTGCAGCCGCGCACCTTCCTCTTCGGCGCCAAGGCGGCCCCCGGCTACGGCATGGCCAAGCGCATCATCCACCTCATCAACGCCGTCGGAGAGGTGGTCAGCGCCGACGAACGGGTCCAGGGCAAGCTCAAGGTCCTCTACCCGGCGAACTACAACGTCACCCTCGCCGAGAGCATCATCCCCGCCGCCGACCTCTCCGAGCAGATCTCGCTCGCCGGCAAAGAGGCCTCGGGTACCGGCAACATGAAACTCGCCCTGAACGGCGCGCTCACGATCGGCACCGACGACGGCGCGAACGTCGAGATCCGCAAGCTCGTCGGCGACGACAACTTCTTCCTCTTCGGAATGAGCGAGCCCGAGGTCGAGGCGCTGTGGGCCGAGGGGTACCGGCCCGCCGACGTCTACCAGGGCGACGAGCGGCTGCGCAGCGCCATCGACCTCATCGCGTCGGGCGCGTTCTCGGGCGGCGACCGCACGGTGTTCGAGCCGCTCGTGTCGAACCTGCTGTACGAGGACCGGTTCATGGCGCTCGCCGACTTCGCGTCGTATCTCGACGCGCAGGAGCGGGTCGACGCGGCGTACGCCGACCAGGACGCGTGGGTGCGCTCGGCGATCCTCAACGTCGCGCGCAGCGGGTACTTCTCGTCCGACCGGGCCATGCGCGACTACCTCGACCGCATCTGGCACGCCACCCCGGTGGGCTGACGCGGTTCCGGATGCCGCGACCCGGGCGCCCGCCCGAGGTCGCGGCATCCGTCGTCGTGTCGCCGGAATCCGGGTTGAGGCCGGGTGCGGTAAGTGCACGACTCCGGAGTTTCGGATGCCGCGCTGCCCGCGCACCCCGGAATCGCGCGGGCACCGCGCCGCGCGGCGTCGTTGTTTCCTGCGTTGTGCACGCGCGCTGGCGGGAAGGCTGCGAAAGCTGGCAGACCGGCGGCGGCGTCGAGGGGGCGACCTGCGCGAGAGTTGAAGCCTCTCGACCCCGGAGGCCCCGTGCGCATCAGCGATTTCCCCGTACCCGACACCCTCGCCGCCCGCGGTGCGCTGGCCCTCGCGCGGGAGTACCAATCGGACGCGATCACGGCGCACGGATTGCGGTCGTGGCTGTGGGCGGAGGCGTTCGCCCGCGTCGAGGGCATCGGGGGTATCGACCACGAGTTGCTCTACGTCTCGGCGGTGCTGCACGACATCGGCACGGTACCCGCGTTCGACAATCACACGCTGTCGTACGAGGACGCCGGGGGCCACGTCGCGATCGCCCTCACGGCCGGCGCGGGTTGGCCGCCCGCGCGCCGCCGCCGCGCGCTCGAGGTCATCGTGCGGCACAACTGGACGAGTGTGGATCCGGCGATGGATGCCGAGGGTCACCTGCTCGAGATCGCCACCGGCCTGGACATCTCTGGCGCGCGCGTCGAGGTGCTGCCCGAGGAGTTCCTCCGCGAGGTGCTCGCCGTTCATCCGCGGGGGACGCTCGCGGCCGAGTTCGGGGCGTGCGTCACCGATCAGGCCGCGCGAAAGCCCGACACCGCGGCTCGACGGCTCGTCGACGGGGGAGTGCGGGCGAAGCTCGCCGCCCACCCGCTCGAACGCCTCTGAACCGCCTGTGCATCGGCATCCCCGTGTCCCTCGGGTCGCGGAGCGGGTGGCATCCCGGGTATCGTAGGAGGGTTGTCGGCGCCGGTCGCGCCGACGAAAGCTGAACAACGGAGGGCCTTGTGGACATCGATCTCGCACTTCTGAAGACGATCGAACGCGAGAAGGAGATCCCCTTCGACGAACTCGCGCGCATCATCGAGCAGGCGATCCTGACCGCCTACGCCAAGCACATCTCGCCCAGCGGCGAGATCCCGGCGGGCGCTCGCGCATCGCTGGACCGCAAGACCGGCCACGTCGGGATCTTCACCCCCGTCACCGACGACGAGGGCGCCGTGATCGGCGAAGAGGAGCAGGCTCCCGACGACTTCGGTCGCATCGCCGCCTTCGCCGCGAAGCAGGTCATCAGCCAGCGTCTGCGCGACATCGCCGACGACGCGGTGCTGGGGGAGTTCCGCGGCAAAGAGGGCGACATCGTCGCGGGTGTCGTGCAGCAGGGGCCCAACCCCCGCATGGTGCACGTCGACCTCGGTACGGTCGAAGCCATCCTGCCGCCCGAGGAGCAGGTGCCCGGCGAGACGTATCCGCACGGATCGCGTCTGCGCGTCTACGTCACCAGCGTGTCCAAGGGCAACAAGGGCCCCCAGATCACCGTCTCGCGCACCCACCCCGGACTCGTCCGCAAGCTGTTCGCGCTCGAGGTCCCCGAGATCGCGGCGGGCCTGGTCGAGATCGTCTCGCTCGCCCGCGAGGCCGGTCACCGCTCCAAGATCGCGGTCAAGGCGAACGACCCCACGGTCAACGCCAAGGGCGCCTGCATCGGCGAGCTCGGCCGTCGCGTCCGCGCCGTCACCGAAGAGCTGGCCGGCGAGAAGATCGACATCATCGACTACGACGCCGAGCTCCCCCGCTTCGTTGCGAACGCCCTGTCGCCGGCCAAGGTGACCTCGTCGTTCGTCCTCGACGCATCGACCAAGGCCGTGCGCGCGCTCGTTCCCGACTACCAGCTGTCGCTCGCGATCGGCAAAGAGGGCCAGAACGCCCGTCTCGCCGCCAAGCTGACCGGCGCCAAGATCGACATCCAGCCCGACAGCATCCTCGAAGACAACTGAGCGTCCGTCTTCCGGGTAGGCGCGAGGTGTAAGATGGATCCCGTACGAACGTGCGTCGGATGCCGCGCACGCGCCCCCCGATCCTCGCTTCTGCGTGTGGTCGCCGACGGATCGGTCCTCGTCCCCGACGAGAGAGCGGTGCTGCCGGGCCGGGGAGCGTGGGTGCACGAGACGGACGCGTGCGTGAAGAAAGCCCTCACGCGCCGCGCCTTCGTACGAGCATTGCGTGTGTCAGGCCCGCTTGACACGCAGACCTTCGAATCACACCTCCAGCGAAAAGGCTGAACGGCTATGGACACGAAGTGAACGGCTCGAAATGAGACCCGTCCGCAACTAACGGTCTGCCCTGTCCGGGGTAGGCCCTCAGACAGGAGAATTGTGGCAAAACCACGCGTGCACGAGATCGCTTCCGAGCTCGGCGTCGACAGCAAGGTCGCGCTTGCGAAGCTGAAGGAGCTCGGCGAATTCGTCAAGAGCCCTTCGTCCACCATCGAACCCCCGGTGGCCCGTAAGCTCCGCGCCGCCCTGGCGGCCGAGGGTTCTTCGGGATCCTCGGATGCCAAGCCCGCCGCCCCCGCGGCGCGCCCCGGTGCCGGCGCCCGTCCGGGTCCCGCGCGTCCCGCGGCGACCCCCGGCGCTCGCCCCTCGGGTCCGACCCCCGGCCCCGCCAAGCCCGCGGTCCCCGCGGCCGCACCGGCTCCGGAGGCACCTGCCCCCGCCGCGGCCGAGGCCGCTCCTGCGGCGTCGGGCCCCGCCCCGGCCAAGCCGGGCGCGAAGCCCGCGGCCCCGTCGTCGACCCCCGCGGCCGGTGGCGGCGCCCCCAAGCCCGGCCCGAGCGCACCCCCGCGTCCGGGTGGCGCCCGTCCGGGCAACAACCCCTTCGCCTCGGCCCAGGGCATGGGCCAGCGTCCCGCCGGCCCCCGTCCGGGTAACAACCCCTTCGCCTCCGCGCAGGGCATGGGCCAGCGTCCGACCCCCGGCAACATCCCGCGTCCCCAGGCTCCGCGTCCCGGCGCCCCGCGTCCCGGTGCCCCGCGTCCCGGTGGTGCAGGTCGTCCCGGCGGCGGCGGTCGTCCCGGCGCTCCGTTCCAGCAGCGTCCCGGCGGTCCCGGTCGTCCCGGCGGCGCCGGTGGCGGCTTCCAGCGCCCCGGTGGCGGCGCTCCGGCCGGCGGTTTCGCCGGTCGTCCCGGTGGCGGCGGTGGCCGCGGTCGTGGTCCCGGTGGGGGAACCGCGGGTGCCTTCGGTAAGGGCGGCGGCAAGTCCAAGCAGCGCAAGTCGCGTCGGGCGAAGCGGCAGGAGTTCGAGATGCGGTCGGCGCCGGTCGTCGGCGGCGTCAACGTCTCGAAGGGCAACGGCGAGATCATCCGCCTGCGTCGCGGCGCCTCCATCGCCGACTTCGCGGACAAGCTCGAGGCCCTGCGCGGGTACACCGTGCAGCCCGGCACGCTCGTGACCATCCTGTTCAACCTGGGCGAGATGGCGACCGCGACCGAGTCGCTCGACGAGGCCACCTTCGAGGTGCTCGGCGAGGAACTGGGCTACAAGATCCAGATGGTCTCGCCCGAGGACGAGGACAAAGAGCTCCTCGAGGGCTTCGGTCTCGACCTCGATGCCGAGCTCGAGGCCGAGAGCGAGGACGATCTCGAGATCCGTCCTCCCGTGGTCACCGTCATGGGCCACGTCGACCACGGTAAGACGCGACTGCTCGACGCCATCCGCCAGACCAACGTGGTCGCGGGCGAGGCCGGCGGCATCACGCAGCACATCGGTGCCTACCAGATCTGGACCGAGCACGAGGGCATCGAGCGCGCGATCACCTTCATCGACACCCCGGGTCACGAGGCGTTCACCGCCATGCGTGCCCGTGGTGCGCAGGTGACCGACATCGCGATCCTCGTGGTCGCGGCCGACGACGGCATCATGCCCCAGACGGTCGAGGCGCTCAACCACGCCCAGGCGGCGAACGTCCCGATCGTGGTCGCGGTCAACAAGGTTGACAAGCCCGATGCCAACCCCGCCAAGGTGCGCCAGCAGCTCACCGAGTACGGGCTGGTCGCCGAGGAATACGGTGGAGACGTCATGTTCGTCGACGTCTCGGCGCGACAGAACCTCAACATCCAGGCTCTTCTGGATGCGGTTCTGCTCACCGCCGACGCCGGTCTCGACCTCACGGCCAACCCGAACAAGGCGGCCCGCGGTGTCGCGATCGAAGCGAAGCTCGACAAGGGTCGCGGTTCGGTCGCCACGGTGCTCATCCAGTCTGGAACCCTCCGGGTCGGTGACGCGATCGTGGCCGGAACGGCTTACGGCCGCGTCCGGGCGATGATGGACGAGAACGGCGAAGCGGTCGAAGAGGCCTACCCGTCGCGTCCCGTCCAGGTGCAGGGTCTGAACTCGGTGCCCCGAGCCGGCGACGTCTTCATCGTCACCGAAGAAGACCGCACCGCCCGTCAGATCGCCGAGAAGCGCGAAGCCGCCGAGCGCAACGCCCAGCTGGCCAAGGCCCGCAAGCGCATTTCGCTCGAGGACTTCACCCGCGCGCTCGAAGAGGGCAAGGTCGAGTCGCTCAACCTCATCATCAAGGGCGACGTGTCGGGTGCCGTCGAGGCGCTCGAGGAGTCGCTGCTCAAGATCGAGGTCGACGACAGCGTCCAGCTGCGCATCATCCACCGCGGTGTCGGTGCGATCACCGAGTCGGACATCAACCTGGCCACGATCGACAACGCGATCGTGATCGGCTTCAACGTCCGTCCCGACACGAAGGCCCGTGAGCGCGCCGCCCGCGAGGGTGTCGACGTGCGATTCTACTCCGTCATCTACAACGCGATCGACGACGTCGAGCAGTCGCTCAAGGGCCTGCTCAAGCCGGAGTTCGAAGAGGTGCAGTCGGGTGTCGCCGAGATCCGCGAGGTGTTCCGCTCCTCGAAGTTCGGCAACATCGCCGGTGTCATCGTGCGATCGGGAACGATCACGCGCAACGCCAAGGCCCGCGTCATCCGCGATGGTGTCGTGCTGGCCGACGGCCTGGCGATCGAGTCGCTGCGTCGGTTCAAGGACGACGTCACCGAGGTTCGTACGGACTTCGAGGCCGGTATCGGTCTCGGCAAGTTCAACGACATCCAGATCGGCGACGAGATCGAGACCACCGAGATGGTCGAGAAGCCGCGAGGCTGATCGTCGGGCGGGAGTCGCGCCGGAGTGCGCGGCTCCCGCTTCGGCCTGCGGGGGTGTGCATCTCCCCGAGCGGAGCGGGGTCCCACCCCGATGCTCGTGGAGATGCGCACCCCCTCTGGCCTACGCTGGTGCGGCTGCCCGTGACGGGAGTCCTGCCCGGCAATGAGCCACGGGGGCACTCGTACTCGCGGCGGTATGGAGCAAGAAGGAGAAGGCAGTGGCAGGGGAACGACAGGCACGGGTGGCGGACCGCATCCGCGTGGTGCTCGCGGAGCGTCTCGAGAAGGGGCTGCGCGACCCGCGGCTCGGGTTCGTGACCATCACCGATGTGCGGGTCACGGGCGACCTCCAGCGCGCCTCGGTGTTCTACACCGTCATGGGCGACGAGGCGCACCGCGCCGACACGGCCGCGGCGCTGAAGTCCGCGACGGGGATGCTGCGCAGCGAGGTCGGGAAGCACCTCAACACGCGGCTGACCCCCTCGCTGGAGTTCATCCTCGACGGCATCCCCGAGAACGCCGACCACATCTCCGCGCTGCTGCGAGAGGCGCGCGAGCGCGACGAGTCCGTCGCCGGTCTGGCGGCGTCGGCCGCGTACGCGGGTGACGCCGACCCGTACGTGAAGCCCCGCGAGGACGACGACGAGGACGCCCCCGACGTCGACGACGAAGACGAAGAGGCCGCGCGCACCTGAGCTCGCGGATGAAAGGACCGGATGCCACCCCAACGGGCGGCATCCGGTCCTTTCGCGTTCCCGGCGGGCGCGGGCGGTACCCGCGCCCCGCCCCCGGACGCGGCCGAGACTCCTGAGACGTCGGGAGCGAAGCCGGCGGGCGGGGCGTTTCGTGCCCGGGTGGGTCGGTTCTTCAGGAGTGGAGGGTCGCGGGCAGCCGGGCGGGGAGGGCGGCCGCGGGCCGGGGTCAGCCGGTCGGGTGGCCCGGCAGGCGCAGCTGCTCGTCGACCGCCTCGGCGAGCCCGTCCGCCACGAGCGAGTCGATGGCGCGATCGCGCTGCGCGGCATCCGGCCATTGCGGCAGCACAGCGAACAACGGCACGGCCGCCGGCGCGGCGTCGCGCAGCGTCTTGAGCACCGCACCGCGCGCTTGACGGTCGCTGCCCTCGTAGGCCGCCTGCTTGCGGCGGCGGTCCTCGGATTCCGGGTAACCCGCGGCGCGCCAGGCGCACTGTCCGGCCAGGGGGCACGCCTGGCACTTCGGCGCACGGGCGGTGCAGACGATGGCGCCGAGCTCCATGGCCGCCGCGTTCACGATCGCCGCCTGCGCGAGGCCGGCGGGCAGTTCGGCATCCATCCGCTCCAGATCCCCGCGATGCGGGGGACCCGGCTGCGCACGACCCTCGACCGCGCGGGCGAGCACGCGCCGGGTGTTCGTGTCGACGACGGGATGCCGGTCCCCGTACGCGAACACGGCCACGGCGCGCGCGGTGTAATCGCCGATGCCGGTGAGCGCCAGCAGGGCGTCGACGTCGCGGGGGACGACGCCGTCGTGCCGGTCGCGGATCTCGACCGCGGCGCGGTGCAGCCACAGCGCACGTCGGGGATACCCGAGGTTGGCCCACTGCGTCACCGCGTCGCCCGGTGCAGCGGCGGCCAGGTCGGCGGGCGTCGGCCAGCGGCCGAGCCACGCCTCGAGGTGCGGGATGACGCGGTTCACCGGCGTCTGCTGCAGCATGAACTCGCTGACGAGCGTGCCCCACGCGCCGAAACCGGGCCGACGCCAGGGCAGATCGCGCGCCGCCTCGCGGTACCAGTCGGTGAGCGGTGCGGCGAGTTGGGGCATCCGTTCAGCCTACGGTCGCCGCGCGACTCGGGCCTGCCGTCGGACGGCACTCGCGCGGGACGCCGCGGCGAGGCGTCTGCGCGCGCGCATCGCGTCGATCGGCACGAAGGTGCGGGGTGGGCTGGAAATGGCGCGGCGGGCGCGGGCAGCCGGCGCGGGGCGGGGCCGGCGGGGCACGGCGGGGCACGGCGGGGGAGGGCGGGTACGGCGGGGGAGGGCGGGTACGGCGGGGGAGGGCGGGGCTGAGTCGGCGCGGGTGACGGGCGGGCTCGACGTGAAGCGGGCGACGGGCGCGGGCGACGGGAAGCGGGCGACGGGCGCGGGTGACGTGAAGCGGGCGACGGGCGCGGGTGACGGGCGGGCGCGGGCCGGTGTCGGTGGGCGAAAGTAGGCTTGAGGCATGGCGTCGACCGAGAACCCCGTCCCCGACCTGCAGCGCAGTCTCGTCGCTCTGCTCCGGCAGAACAACCGCGCCGGGCGCATCGTGGTGGCCGTCGACGCGCTCGACCAGGCTGCGGCGACGGCGTTCGCCGACGACCTCGTGACCGCGATCGCCGAAGAAGGCTCGGCCGTCTTCCACGTGCCGCTGTCCGACGGGACGACCGGGGTGCGCGACACGCTGGTCGCCCCTTTCCGCGCGGGAGAACCCTTCGCAACCGGCGAGGTCGCCCCCGCCGACGCGGTCCTCATCGTCTCGGGGCGCTTCCTGCACGCCCCCGAGGTACGTGGTCTGTGGAACTTCTCGGTCTGGCTCGAGATGAACCCGCCGATCGGCGCGCCGCGCCCCGAACTCCCGGATGCCGAGAAGCACTACCTGCGCACGGTCCGGCCGAAGGCGGCGGCGTCGGTGATCATCGAGAACTCCGACCCGGCTCACCCCGTGCAGGTCTTCGGGGACTTCTGCTGATGGTGCGCCCCGGTATCCTCCTGGTCGACAAGCCCGGGGGCATCACCAGCCACGATGTCGTCTCGCGCGCCCGCCGCGCGCTCGGCACGCGCAAGATCGGCCACGCCGGCACGCTCGACCCGATGGCGACGGGACTGCTCGTGCTCGGCGTCGAGGGGGCGACGCGCTTGCTCACCTACATCGTCGGCGCCGACAAGACCTACGAGGCGACCATCCTGCTCGGGGTGTCCACCGACAGTGACGACGCCGACGGGGTCGAGACGGCCCGAGCGGATGCCGACGCCGTCGCCGCCGTGAGCGAGGCGGCGATCCAGCACGGTATCGCGGCTCTGACCGGCGAGATCGATCAGGTGCCGAGCACGGTGTCGGCCATCAAGGTCGACGGGCGCCGCGCCTACGACCTGGCGAGGGCGGGGGAGCAGGTCGAACTGAAGTCCCGCCGCGTCACCGTGTCGCGCTTCGACGTGCGCGCCGTGCGCCGCGGCGAGGCCACCGTCGAGCTCGACGTCGTGGTCGACTGCACGAGCGGCACCTACATCCGCGCCCTCGCGCGCGACCTCGGTGCCGCTCTCGGCGTGGGCGGGCACCTGACGGCCCTTCGCCGTACGCGCATCGGTTCGTTCGACGTGGCCGCCGCGGCATCCGTCCAGGACATCGCCGAGTCCGCACTGATCGAACCCGCCACGGCGGCAGCCGTCGTGATGGGCGCCCTCGCCGTCGGTGCCGACGAGGCCCGTGACCTGCGTCACGGCAAACGCATCGACGGCGGCGGTCGCCTGACGGGGGCGGTCGCGGCCGCCATCGATCCGGATGGACGATTGATCGGCGTCGTCGAGAAGAGGGGCGCTCAGCTCAAGAGCGTCATGAACATGCCAGAAGAGGTGGCCCGATGATCCTGTGGTTCACGGTGGTCCAGGTGGGCCTCGCGGTGCTCGCGGGTGTCGTCGCGATCGGCGCGGGACTCATCGGTCGGCGCCCGGGCGACGTCACCGTCGGGTCGCTCGCTGTGATCGAACTGCTGCTGATCGTGCAGATCGTGGTGGCGATCATCGCGCCGTTCGCGGGCAACCCGCCGTCGGGCAGTCTGCTGGAGTTCTGGACCTACCTGGTGTCCGCCGCTCTCGTCCCCGTCGCCGGCGCCGCCTGGGCGCTGATCGAGCGCAGCCGTTGGAGCACGGTCGTCATGGGCGTCGCGGCGCTCGCCGTCGCCGTGATGGTGTGGCGCATGCAGGTCATCTGGACGGTGCAGCTCGCCTGACGGCACCGGATGCCGCGTCGTCGACGCGCCTAGAATGGAGGGGTCATGGCATCCACCACTCCCACCCGTTCCCGGGGGATGACCGGCATCGGCCGTGTCCTCGTCGTCGTCTACGGCATCATGGCGCTCGCCGCCACGGGCCGTTCGTTCGTGCAGATCGTGCGCGAGTTCGACGACGCCCCGCTGGCCTACACGCTGTCCGCCCTCGCGGCCGTCGTCTACATCCTCGCGACGCTCGCGCTCGTCTTCTCGGCGCGGCCGGCGTGGTTCCGCGTGGCGTGGGTCGCGATCGGCTTCGAGCTGGTGGGCGTGCTCGTGGTGGGCACGCTCAGCCTGGTGCTGCCGGCGCTGTTCCAGCACCCCACGGTGTGGTCGGTGTACGGCTACGGTTACCTCTTCATCCCCCTCGTGCTGCCCTTCCTGGGGCTCTGGTGGCTCGTGCGTCACCGTCGGACGACATCGTGATCGTTTTCCGCGACCCGGCCGAGGTCCCCGCGGGCTTCGGTCCCTCGGTCGTCGCGATCGGTAAGTTCGACGGGGTGCACACCGGCCACCGCGCGGTCATCGATCGCGCCCGCGTCGACGCCTCGGACGGCGCGCACGTGGTGGCGGTCACCTTCGACCGCAACCCGCTGAGCGTGCTGCGGCCCGAGAAGTGTCCCGCCGACGTCATCGGCCCGCACCAGAAGCTCGAGCTGCTCGATCGCGCCGGCGTCGACGCCACGCTGCTGCTGACCTTCGACGAGGCGCTCGCCACGATCCCCGCCGAGGAGTTCGTCCAGCGCATCCTCGTCGACGCGCTCGAGGCGCGGACGGTTCTGGTGGGCCGCGATTTCCGCTTCGGCGCCGGAGGAGCGGGCGATCCTGCGCTCCTGGAGCGCATGGGCGCCGAGCACGGGTTCCGCGTCGACATCGTCGACGATGTGCGCGCGGTGCACCTTGACCGCCGCGTGTCGTCGACCTGGATCCGCGAGGCCCTCGCTGCGGGCGACATCTCCACCGCCGCACGCCTGCTGGGTCGGGCGCCCTCGGTGTGGGGCGAGGTCGTGCACGGCCTCAAACGCGGACGTGAGCTGGGGTATCCGACGGCGAATCTGTCCCCCGATCTCGAGGGCTTCGTGCCCGCAGACGGCGTCTACGCCGGGTGGCTCGTCGACGTCGACGGGGCGCGACGCATCAGTTACCCCGCCGCCATCAGCGTGGGCACCAACCCCACGTTCGACGACGTGCACACCCGGCAGGTCGAGGTGTACGTGATCGACGAGACCGACCTCGATCTCTACGGACGCCACGTCGAGGTGCGCTTCGTCGAACGGGTGCGCGGAATGACGGCCTTCGACGGCGTGGACGCGCTGCTCGTGCAGATGGCGGACGACGTCGAGCGCTCGCGCGTCATCCTGCGCTGAGTCCCATCGGCGTCACTCCGCCCGCGAAAGGTGGTTGCGGATGCCGAGGAACGACGCCGTCGCCCCCAGGACCATCAGCGCGGCGGTGAAGACGGCCGCACGATGGAAGCCGTCGAGGTCGAGCGCTCCGCCCACGATCGACGAGACCGCGGCGATGGCGAGCAGTCCCGCGACCCGCGACACCGCGTTGTTGACGGCCGAGGCGATCCCCGACCTCTCGGAGTCGATCGCGCCCAGCACGGCGGCGGTGAGGGGCGAGACCGTCGCGGTCAGACCCAAGCCGAACACGATGACCCCCGGCAGCACCTGCGTCCAGTAGTCGAAGTCGCCCCGCACGTTCAGCAGGAGCAGAGCACCGGCCGCCATGACCAGCGGCCCCAGCGTCATGAACAGGCGGGGTCCGAAGCGCCCCGACAGGGCGCCCATGCGCGAACTCAGGGCGATCATCAGGATCGTGCTGGGCAGGGATGCCAGACCGGCGAGCGTGGCGGACAGTCCCGCGCCCTGCTGCAGATACACGCTCACCACGAAGCCGTTGAGCGACAGGGCGGCGTAGACGAAGACCGTGGCGAGATTTCCGGCCCAGAAGTTGCGGGAGCGGAACAGTCCGAGCGGCATCATCGGCTCGCGGGCCAGGCGCTGGCGCACGAGGAAACCGGCGAAGGCGAGGGCACCGATGAGACCGGGGATCCAGATGAGCGGGGAACCCCACCCGAGATTCGGTTGCTCGATGAGCGCGAAGACCACTCCGCCGAGCCCCGCCGCGCACAGCACGGCCCCCAGCACGTCGACGCGGGCGCCCGGGCGCCGATGGTCGCGGTGGCCCAGACGCGCGAGGAGCCAGAGCGTGACCCCGATCGGCAGCACGTTGACGAGGAAGACGAGCCGCCACGAGAGCGCGTCGACGAAGACGCCGCCGACCAGGGGGCCCGCGAGCATCGCGACGGTGGTCGCACCGGTCCAGATGCCGATCGCCCGCGCCTGCGCCGGGCCGCGGAAGGTCGAGGTGATCAGGGCGAGCGAACTCGGCACGAGCAGCGCGCCGGCGACGCCCTGCAGGGCGCGCGCGACGATGAGGAACTCGGCCGTCGGAGCGGCGGCGATCGCGACCGAGGCGACCCCGAAGCCGACCAGGCCGATGCGCAGCACGACCACGCGCCCCAGGACGTCGCTGAGGGATCCCGCGACGAGGATGAAGGCCCCCAGGGTGACCAGGTAGGCATCGACCACCCACTGCTGCGTGGAGAGTCCGCCCCCCAGATCGCGGGCGATGGCGGGGAGGGCGACGTTGACGACGGTGCCGTCGAGGAACGACACGAAGGATGCCAGGACGGCGATCGTCAGCACCACGCGCTGTTCGCGGGTCATCGTGTCAGTCATGTTCCGAGCGTACGGCCGGCCACCGACGTCGTGGCGGGGGTCGACAAGGATCCCCCGCCCCGGAAATACCCCCTGGGGGTATCGTATTGAGGGTGGTATGAGCGAAGGAGACACCGTGGCCGAAGGGATCGGGGCGGAGAACACCGCTGAGGCGGTCCTCGACATCGAGGGCATGACCTGCGCGAGCTGCGTCGCGCGCGTCGAGAAGAAGCTGCGGCGCGTCGAAGGGGTCGACGCGGCGGTCAACCTCGCGACCGAGACCGCGCGGGTGCGCTACCCGGCCGATCTCGACACGGCGGCGCTCGTCGACGCCGTGCGTGCGGCCGGATACGACGCACGGGTGCGCTCGCGGGCGGCGGTCGAGCGCCCCCGGCCCGTGGTGGTCCCCGCCCCGGGAGGCGGGATCGATGCCGCCACCGGTCGCGGCGTCCAGCCCGGGGGCGCGACGGGCCCGGTCGCCGCCATTCCCTCCGCGCATGCGGCAGAGGATGCCTCCGCGCCCGGCGCGGCCGTCCACGTCACCGCCGACGTCCCCGGGGCGACGCCCCTGCGCGTGCGCCTGTGGGTCTCGCTCGCCCTCGCGGTCCCGGTCATCGCCCTCGGCATGATCCCGGCTCTGCAGTTCCCCGGCTGGCAGTGGGTCTCGCTCGCCCTCGCGACCCCGATCGTGCTGTGGGGCGGCTGGCCCTTCCACCGGGCGACGTTGCGCAACGCCCGGCACGGCGCCGCGACCATGGACACGCTCATCACCCTCGGTACGTTCGCCGCGTACGTGTGGAGCGTGTGGGCCCTGCTGTTCGGCTCGGCCGGGCGGATCGGCATCCGTCACGAGGTCATGCTCCTCGGCCCCGTCCACGACGCCACCTCCGCCGTGTACTTCGAGGTCGCCGCGGCCGTCACCGTCTTCCTGCTGCTCGGCCGCGTGATCGAGCAGCGCTCCACGCGACGCGCCGGAGCCGCGCTGAGGGCATTGCTCGACCTGGGCGCGCGCGAGGCGGAACTCGCCGACGGACGCCGCATCGACATCGACCGCCTCGTCGTCGGCGACGAGTTCGTCGTGCGCCCGGGAGCGACCGTCGCCACCGATGGTGAAATCGTGGAGGGACGGGCCTCGATCGACGAGAGCATGCTCACCGGGGAATCCCTGCCGGTCGACGTCGCGCCGGGTTCGCGCGTGACAGGCGGCACGATCGCCTCGGGGGGACGCCTCGTCGTGCGCGCCACCGGTGTGGGGGAGCAGACCCGTCTCGCGCGCATCGCGCGCCTGGTCGAGGACGCCCAGCTCGGCAAGAGCCGCGTCCAGCGCCTGGCCGACCGGATCTCGGGGGTCTTCGTCCCCGCGGTGATCGTGCTCGCGGCGCTCACCCTCGTCGCGTGGCTCGTCGCCGGGCAGCCGGCCGCCGCCGGGTTCACCGCCGCCGTGGCGGTGCTGATCATCGCCTGCCCGTGCGCGCTCGGACTCGCCACGCCCATCGCGATCCTGGTCGGGACCGGTCGCGCCGCGCAGCTCGGCATCCTGGTCACCGGACCGGCCGCCCTCGAATCCGCCGAGCGCATCGACACGATCGTGCTCGACAAGACCGGGACCCTCACCGCGGGACGCATGAGCGTCACGAGGGTCACTCCCGCGCCGGCCCAGGACGCCACCGAGGCGCTCCGCCGCGTGGCCGCGGTCGAACGCGGGTCGGAGCACCCCCTCGCACGGGCCATCGTCGCGGCCGCCGGCGACGGACCGGTCGCCCGCGATCTGCAGGCCCTGCCCGGTCGCGGGGTCATCGGCGCCGTCGACGGCGTGCGCGTGTTCGCCGGTCGCCCCGCGCTCGCAGCCGATCTCGGCGCTCCCATTCCCCCGGCCCTTCTCGCCGCGGTCGAGGAGGGCGAGCGACGGGGCACGGTCGTCGTGGCCGGGTGGGCCGACGCCGCGGGGGCGCAATCGGCGCGCGTCGTCATCGAGATCGCCGACACGGTGCGGACGCAGAGCGCCGCCGCGGTGGCGCAACTGCGCGGCATGGGACTCGAACCCGTGCTGCTCACCGGCGACAACCCTCACGTCGCGCACGCCGTCGCCGCCGAACTCGGCATCGAGAAGGTCCGCGCGGGGGTTCTGCCCGAGGGCAAGGTCGACGCGATCGCCGCCCTCCGCGCCGAGGGGCGCACCGTCGCGATGGTCGGTGACGGCGTGAACGACGCCGCCGCCCTGGCGTCGTCCGACCTCGGTATCGCGATGGGAGGGGGGACGGATGCCGCGCTGCACGCGAGCGACGTGGCGCTCATGCGCGACGACCCGCGCGGAATCGTGACCGCCGTCGCCCTCAGCCGTCGCACGATGCGCGTCATCCGCGGCAACCTGTTCTGGGCGTTCGCCTACAACGTGGCGGCCCTGCCCCTCGCGGCGCTCGGCCTGCTCAACCCGATGCTCGCGGGGGCGGCGATGGCGTTCTCGAGCGTCTTCGTCGTGCTCAACAGCCTGCGTCTGCGGCGCGCGGGCTGAGACCTCGGGTCGGCTCCGGCTGCGGGTTAGGGTCGAAGCGATCCCTGGAGGTTCCATGTCCCCCCTCGTCCGCGTCGGCATCGCCGGCGTCGTCGGTGCCGTCCTGGCCGTCTTCCTTTCGGCGTGCGTCCCCGAGACCGAGTCCACCGCGCCGACGTCCGGTCCGGCGTCCTCGTCGGCAGCGCCCTCGTCGACCGCCTCGGCCACTCCCACCCCGACGGTCAGCGCGACGCCCACGACGGCGCTGCCGGCCTCGTGCGACGGCGTGTACTCCGAGGCGATGCGGACGACCCTCGAGAACGAGATCGCGCCCCTGAACGATCCCCAGGTGACGCTGCTCTCGACGGCGCAGGCGCCCCTCCTCGAGCTGTTGCAGAGCGTTCCGACCGTGCGCTGCACGTGGGGCGGGCCCGGAGACCGGGGTCTTGCCACGAACGTCTCGGTCGTCGACCCCGGGCAGGCGGCGATCATCCGTGATGCGCTCTCGGGCGCCGGCTTCGGATGCGACGACGCGGACGGCGTCACCACGTGTCGCATCGAGCAGCGCGGTGTCTCGCTCGAGGATCGCCCGTACGAGCGCGGGGAGACGCAGGCCATCGCCGGTGACATCTGGGTGTCCACCTCGTGGATCAACGAGAACCCCGAGGGATACACGCAGGACATTCTGTCCACCGTGGGGGGATGACGCGCCCGCGGAGCGGCTAGAATGGAGGAGATCCCGCCATCCGCCCGCTCGCGAACCGTTCCGGTTCCCGCGTCCGGGACGCAGGCACCGCCGCTCCGGCGGCCTGCCGGGTGATGTCCCCCGGGGTCACTGATCCACCGGCCTCAGGCCGGGACGTCCCGGACCCGTTCCGGACGACACGCTCAGGAGGAGCATGCCGACCACGGCAACCGCCGCCCGTAGCTCGAGCCAGCGGCGCAGAAAGACCACGTCATCCCGACGAGACGACGAAGCCCCCGTCATCCCGATCCTCGCGCGCAAGGTGCGCGAGGTCGAGGCCAAGGCGCAGCGGGGCAAGCTCGGACCCACCAACAGGGTGAAATTCCAGGTCATCGCCTTTCTCGTGCGCGAAGAGCGCGCCCGGGTGAAGGCCGACACCGAGATCACCGATGCCGCTCGCGCGGATCTGCTCAAGCGCCTCGACGGGGTGGCGACGATCCTCGCCAAGACCGCCGCGCGCGACACCTCTCTGATCCAGCTGCTCGAGGTCGATGCGGCCACCTCGCCGGTCGCCCGGCGCATGCGTCGCGACTGGCTGCTCGAATCCGGCGCCGAGCTGCCGGCGGACGAGCTCATCATCACCGACAACGCCCCCAAGATCGCCCCCGTCGTGCCCGCGGCCCTGGCCGAGAAGCAGGTCGTGCCGCCCTCGATCGAGGCGCGTCAGATGGCGAACCCCTTCCTGCCCCCCGACCTCACCCCGCGCGCCACGGGCGACGCCCCGCGTCGCCGGCTCGACGGCTGGGAGCTGATGGGACCGCTGTACAAGGCGTTCGAGACCGGCGCCGGAGGGTCCGCCGCGAGCATGGACCTGCCGCCGGTTCCCGAGTTCGACCGGCTCTCGCCGCGCGGACTCGAGGTCATGCCGCATCAGTCGCGCTTCCTCGAAGCCGTCCGCACCGGGCACCGTTCGTTCCTGCTCGCCGACGAGCCGGGCCTGGGCAAGACGGCGGAGTCGGTGCTCGCGGCGTCCGTCGCCGATGCCTACCCGCTCCTGGTGGTCGTCCCCAACGTCGTGAAGATGAACTGGGCGCGCGAGGTGCACCGCTGGACCCCGCAGCGGCGGGCGACGGTCATCTCGGGCGGCGGTAGCGACATCGACGCCTTCGCCGACGTCTTCATCGTGAACTACGAGATCCTCGACCGGCACCTGTCGTGGCTGTCGTCGATCGGGCTCAAGGGCGTCGTCGTCGACGAAGCGCACTTCATCAAGAACCTCACGTCGCAGCGTTCGCAGAACGTGCTGGCGTTGGCATCCCGAGTGCGTCAGCAGACGCGCGATCCGCTCCTGCTCGCGCTCACCGGCACGCCGCTGATCAACGACGTCGAGGACTTCGACGCGATCTGGCGCTTCCTCGGCTGGACCAACGGTGAGAAGCCGGGTCCCGAGCTGATGCAGAAGCTGGATGCCACGGGCCTGACCCCCGCCGACAAGGCGTTCTACCCCGAGGCGCGCGAGGCCGTCATCTCGATGGGCATCGTCCGGCGCAAGAAGAAGGACGTCGCCGCCGACCTCCCCGACAAGCTCGTCGCCGATCTGCCGGTGGAGCTCGACGACGAGTTCGGTCGTTCGATCCGCCAGGCCGAACGCGAGCTCGGCGCCCGCCTCGCCGCCAAGTACCGTCGCGTCATCGAGGCACGCGGGGACCGGGGTCTGGCGCCGGGCGAGATCGACGACGACATCGTCCGTCTGGTCGCGCACGGCGAGCTCGAAGAGGCCAAGGCTGCGGGATCGGGCAGCGAGAACGTCTTCACGATGGTCCGCCGCATCGGTCAGGCCAAGGCGCACCTCGCCGCGGACTACGCCGTGCAACTGCAGCGCTCGGTGGGCAAGGTCGTCTTCTTCGCCAAGCACATCGACGTCATGGATGCCGCCGAGGCGCACTTCAAGGCGTCCGGCCTGACGGTGGTGTCGGTCCGCGGTGAGCAGACCTCGACGGCTCGCCAGGCCGCGATCGACGCGTTCAACGGTGACCCCGGCGTGAGCATCGCGGTGTGCTCGCTGACCGCCGCCGGTGTCGGCCTGAACATGCAGGCCGCATCCAACGTCGTGCTCGCCGAGCTGTCGTGGACCGCCGCCGAGCAGACGCAGGCCATCGACCGCGTGCACCGTATCGGTCAGGGCGAGCCCGTGACCGCCTGGCGGATCATCGCCGCGCACACGATCGACACCAAGATCGCCGAGCTGATCGACTCGAAAGAGGGACTCGCCCAGCGCGCCCTCGACGGTCAGACGATCGAGCCCGGCTCGAGCGATTCGGTGCAGCTGTCCGCGCTCATGCACCTGCTGCGTCAGGCGCTCGGCACGGCCTGATCGCGCGTCTCCCGAACGCCCCGGTCGCCTCGGCACCGGGGCGTTCGTGTGCTCGGGCGCCCGCGCCGTCGTGCGGATGCTCGGCGCCGGGGCGTTCGTGTCCTCCGGCGCGCGCGCCGTCGTGCGGATGCTCGGCGCGGGGGCGTTCGTGTGCTCCGGCGCGCGCGCCGTCGTGCGGATCCTCGGCGCCGGGGCGTTCGTGTCTTCCGGCGCGCGCGCCCACGTGCGGGTCCTCGGCGCCGGGGCGTTCGTGTCTTCCGGCGCGCGCGCCCACGTGCGGATGCCGACGACGACATGCCGTGGCCGGGGACTCGGCCGACGGCGTGTCGCGGCTGACGTCCGCACGATGGCGGTGATCGGGGCCGGTGCGTGGCGCCGGGGGCACGGCATCCGTGTCGGTGCCCGTCACCGTGTCGCACCGTTCCCGCCCGCGGCGATAGGGTCGAAGACGGCAACGGCGCCGCCCCTTTCACCCGACATACAGCACACGAGGACTCTGCCCATGAAGATCGGCATCCTGACCAGCGGCGGCGACTGCCCCGGCCTGAACGCTGTCATCCGTGGCGTCGTGCTGAAGGGCACGACCAACTACGACATCGAGTTCGTCGGCATCCGCGACGGCTGGCGCGGGGTCGTCGACGGCGACTTCTTCCCGCTCACCCGTCACGAGGTGAAGGGTCTGTCCAAGGTCGGCGGCACGATCCTGGGCACCAGCCGCACCAACCCCTACGAGGGTGTTCGCGGCGGCGCCGAGAACATCTCGAAGACCCTGTACGGGCACCGCATCGACGGCATCCTCGCGATCGGTGGCGAGGGAACGCTCGCCGCCGCCGACCGCCTCTCGAACGACGGCATCAACGTGCTCGGGGTGCCCAAGACCATCGACAACGATCTGCGCGCCACGGATTACTCCTTCGGGTTCGACACGGCCGTCAACATCGCGACGGATGCCATGGACCGCCTCCGCACCACCGGCGATTCGCACCAGCGCTGCATGGTGGCCGAGGTCATGGGCCGCCACGTGGGGTGGATCGCGCTGCACGCGGGCATCGCCGCCGGCGCCCATGTCATCTGCATCCCCGAGGTGCCGATGTCGATCGACGAGATCGTCGAGCAGGTCACGCGGGCCCATGACCGCGGCCGCGCGCCCCTGGTCGTCGTTTCGGAGGGCTTCAAGCTCACGGGAATGGACGAGGCGTTCAGCGACAAGGGTCTCGACGCCTTCAATCGTCCGCGTCTGGGCGGAATCGGCGAGCAGCTCGCCCCCGAGATCGAGCGCCTGACCGGCATCGAGACGCGCGCCACCGTGCTGGGCCACATCCAGCGGGGCGGATCGCCGTCCGGCTTCGACCGCGTCCTCGCGACCCGCCTGGGTCTGCACGCCGCGGACGCGCTGAACGAGGGCGCGTGGGGTCAGATGGTCGCGATGCGCGGAACCGACATCGTGCGGGTGCCTTTCGCCGACGCACTGGGTGAGCTCAACAGCGTTCCGCTGTACCGCTACGAAGAGGCCGCTGCGCTCTTCGGCTGAGGCGCAGGTCGTCGACGCCCCGTCCCACCGCGCGTGGGGCGGGGCGTCGCGCGTCGCGGGTGGGCGCGGGGCGAGGTGGGCCGTGTGGAGCCGCGCCGTAGTCGGGGCCGGGCCGGCGCTGCGCGGGGTCCGCGCCCGGGCGGGCGCGCCACGAGAACAGGCCGACGTGACGAGAACAGGGCGAGCGAGACGCATTCGTCCTGTTCTGGTGACATCCCCTGTTCTGGTGGCTGGTGGCTGGTGGCTGGTGGCTGGTGGCGGGTGCCGGATGCCGAGTGGCAGGGGCCGGTGGCGGGTGCCGGTTGCCTGGCGGGTGCCGGGTGCCGAGTGGCAGGGGCCGGTGGCGGGTGCCGGATGCCGAGTGGCAGGGGCCGGTGGCGGGTGCCGGTTGCCTGGCGGGTGCCGGGTGCCGGGTGCCGAGCGGCAGGGGCCGGTGGCAGGTGTCGGATGCCGGTTGCCTGGCGGGTGGCGGGTGCCGGGTGGCGGGAGGTGACCGCGACGGCGGTGCGGCCCTGAGCGAGCCGGCTCTCGCGCGTCGACCGACCGTCACGAGAACAGGCGATGCGACGAGAACAGGGCGCCGCGGCCCACCGATGCCTGTTTCCGTGACATTCCCTGTTCTCGTGACGAAGACCGCACCCGGTCTCCGGCTCATTTCACCTGGTCGTGGCGAGGTGGCGCCCCTGCGCCATCGCGAGGCGCACGGTATCGATCACGTATTCCGGCTCGAACAGGATCTGCAGGTAGTCGAAGCGGAGCACCGTATAACCGCGCAGAACCAGACGGGCGTCTTGGCGGAGGTCACGACGTCGATCAGCCGGTGAGCTGTGGTGGGCGAAGCCGTCGATCTGGACAGCGAGCCGTTCTCCGATCACGGCATCCGGATGCCCGTCGATCCACACCTGCTGCCGCGGGCTGATGCCGATTCCCCGCATGAGCTCGCGGAAGTGGGTCTCGAGGCCCGAGTCGGAAAGGAACGTCGCGACACGGGCGAACCTCGAGGCGCGGGCCGATCGCCAGGCCACCGCCGCCAGGGTGTCGGCATCCACTTTCCTCGTTCGGAGTGCGGATTCCCAGACGGCGAGAGCGTCGACGGGGGAGAGGCAGCGGGCGACGTGGAACAGCACGTTGATCGTCGGCTCGAGGGGATCGGTGCGTGTCATGGGTACGGGTGCCGTGGCGCGGTGCAAGTGCATTCCCGCTCGATCGAGACGCGATGCCGAACCGGGGACCCACACGTGGTCGTCCTCGTGCGTCGGCGTCCACAGCCCGATAGTCCGGGCGGCGCTGACGCAGGTCGCCCGGCCGCCGACGGATGCCGCTCGCTTACGGCTCGAGGGGCAGTCCGGCGTGACGATCCACGACCGCCGGATGCGTTCGACTTGCTGCGCGGCCACGGCCGCCGCGATCACTCGGGGCCCGAAGCCTCCGGCAGCCGCGGTGGACGTGTGCGCGACGCCGCCGCGTTGCGTCAACCAATCGATGAGCGGTGTCGTCATCGCTCGAGAATGGCTCGACCGGGCCGCCCGCGGCGGCCGAAGCGCGACGAAGGGGGGATGACCCTGCGCATCCAGGGCCCGGGGAGGAACCGCGGACGAGACCCCGGCCGTCACGAGAACAGGGGATGCGACGACAACAGGGAGAATCAGGCCGATCCCGCCTGCTTTCGTGTCTTGTCCTGTTCTCGTCGCGGGCCGACCGGGCGGCACTCGTCGCGGGCCGGCCAGACGGCACTCGTCGCGGGCCGACCTGGCGGCACTCGTCGCGGGCCGGCCAGGCGGCACACGTCGCACCTCACAGGCCCATACCCCCCGCACCCCGAACGCCCCGCCGCGCGAAGCGACGGGGCGTCCGGGAGGCGCGGCTCAGTCGGTGAGGCCGAGCACGTCGAGCAGCCACGCCAGCTCGAACGCGCGTTCGCGCCACGCGTTGTACCGACCGCTCACGCCGCCGTGACCGGCGACCATCTCGCACTTGAGCATCGCGTCCGCGCCGACCTCGCGCAGCCGCGCGACCCACTTGGCGGGTTCGACGTAGAGCACGCGGGTGTCATTCAGCGAGGTGACGGCGAGGATGCGGGGGTACCGCTCGCCCTCGCGCACGTTCTCGTACGGCGAGTACGACTTCATGTAGGCGTACACGTCGGCGCCGTGCAGGGGGTCGCCCCACTCGTCCCATTCGATGACCGTCAGAGGGAGCGACGGGTCGAGGATGGTGGTGAGGGCGTCGACGAAGGGGACGTCGGCCAGGATGCCGGCGAACAGCTCGGGGGCGAGATTGGCCACCGCGCCCATCAGCAGACCGCCGGCGCTGCCGCCCTCGGCGACGATGCGATCGGGGGTCGTGTATCCGGCATCCACGAGGTGGCGGGCGGCGGCGACGAAGTCGGTGAACGTGTTGCGCTTGGCCAGCAGCTTGCCGTCCTCGTACCACTGCCGTCCCATCTCGCCGCCGCCGCGCACGTGCGCGACGGCGAAGACCACGCCGCGATCCAGCAGCGACAGGCGCGGCACCGAGAAGCCGGGCTCGATCGAGTGCTCGTACGAGCCGTAGCCGTACAGGTGCACCGGGCGGGGGGCGGTGCCGGGTTCGCCGAACGAGCGCTTCCACACCAGCGAGACCGGTACGCGGGTGCCGTCGTCGGCGATCGCCCACACGCGTTCCTGGCCGTAGTCGGCCGGGTCGAAGCCACCGAGGACGGGTTGGCGCTTGCGCAGCAGAAGTTCGCCGGTGTCGACCACGTAGTCGTAGACGGTGCCCGGGGTGACGAACGACCCGTATCCCAGCCGCAGCACGGGTGGCGCCCACTCGGGATTGCCGCTGGTGCCCACGCTGTAGAGCGGCTCGTCGAACGCGATCTCGTCGACCGTGCCGTCGTGGTACGTCAGCATGCCCAGACGCGCGAGCCCCTCGCGGCGGTATCCGACGACGCCCCAGTCGCGGAACGTGTCGACGCCGAGCAGGCGCTGGCCGGTGCGGTGCGCGATCACCGTCTCGCGGGGCCCCTGGGGGTCGGATGCCGAGACCCTCACGAGTTCGAAGTCGAGGGCGCCGTCGTTGTGCAGGATGTAGAGCACGTCCTCGCCGTCGACGACGGCGTGCGACGACGAATACTCCACCCCCTCGCGGCGGGGCCAGACCACACGGGGTTCGCCGCGCAGGTCGTCGGCGTCGAGCAGCCATTCCTCGCTCGTGATGGACGAGCCCATCTCGATCACGAGGTAGCGGTCGCTGCGCGTGAAGTCGGCTCCGATCCAGAACCGGTCGTCGGGCTCGTGGAAGAGTTTCACGTCGGCGTCGGTGGCGGTGCCGATCTCGTGCAGCCACACGGTGTCGGGACGCCAGGCGTCATCGACGGTGGTGTAGACGATCGAGCCTCCGTCGGGCGAGAAGGTCGCCCCCGAGAACGTGCCCTCGATGACGTCGGGGAGCGTCTCGCCGGTCGTGAGGTCCCGCACACGGACGGTGTAGCGCTCGTCGCCGGCGGTGTCGATGCCGTAGAGCATCCGGGTGCCGTCGTTCGAGATCTCGAAGCTGCCGAGCGAGAAGAACTCGCTGCCCTCCGCCTCGACGTTGCCGTCGAACAGCACCTGCTCTCCGGGGACCGGCCGGTCGGGCGAGAGGGTGGGCGGCGTCCAGTCGTCGGGGGAGTCCAGCGGTGCCCGGCACTGGATGCCGTACTGGTGGCCGGCGACCGTCCGGCCGTAGTACCACCAGTCGCCGCGACGCGCGGGAACGGACAGGTCGGTCTCGAGGGTGCGGCCCTTGATCTCGCCGAAGAGCGTGTCGCGCAGGCCCGCGAGGTGCGCCGTGCGCGCGGCGGTGTGGGCGTTCTCGGCCTCGAGGTGCGCCAGGACGTCGGGATCCTCTTTGGCGCGGAGCCACTCGTACGGGTCGTGGAACGTGTCGCCGTGATGCGTGCGGGCGACGGGGCGGCGTGCGGCGACGGGTGGGGTGGGCTGCGAGTCGAGGTCGGTCACCGTTCCACGCTAGTGCGCGTGCAGCGCGCGGGCGCGGAGGAGGGCGTGCCACGGCGACCGGGTGACACCGCCGCAGGGCCGCGGTGTCGGACCCCCCTCGTAGGCTGAGGTCATGGCATCCGTGCAGTTCGGTCAGCACGCCCCGGCGGCGCGCGTGATCCTCCACCTCAGCGACACGCACCTGCTCGCCGGCGATCGGCTGCTCGGCGACCGCTTCGACACCGCGGTGCACCTGCGGCGCACGCTCGACGCGGCCGAGGCGACCGGTGTGCGGCCGGATGCCGTGGTCTTCACCGGCGATCTGACCGACCTCGGCGAGCCCGAGGCCTACCGCGCCCTGCGCGATGCGGTCGAACCCTGGGCCGCCCGGCTGGGCGCCCCGGTGGTCTGGGTCGCCGGCAACCACGACGAGCGGCCCGCCCTGCGCGCGCATCTGCTCGACGCCCCCGCCACCGAGGAGCCCGTCACGAGCGTGCACGACCTCGGCGGGCTGCGCCTGATCGCGTTGGATTCGACGGTGCCCGGGTGGCACCACGGCGATCTCGACGCCGCTCAGCTCGCGTGGCTGCACGACGAACTCGCCCAGCCGGCGCCCCTGGGCACGATCCTCGCGCTGCATCATCCGCCGCTGCCCACGCACATCCCGTTCTTCGACATCCTCGAGCTGCGCGACCAGAAGGGACTCGCTGAAGCGATCGCCGGAAGCGATGTGCGGGCGATCCTCGCCGGGCACCTGCACTACTCCACCTCGGGCACGTTCGCGGGGGTGCCGGTCAGCGTCGCCGCGGCCTCGTGCTACACGATGGACCTCGCACGCCCCGCCGACGCGGTGAACGGGATGGACGCCGGCCGGTCGTTCCACCTCGTGCACATCTGGGACGACACCGTCACCCACGCGGTCGTCCCGGTCGTCGAGGCCGAGTCCTCGGGGGTCTTCACCCCCGAGTGGACGGCGCGCATGGCGGCCCTCAGCCCCGAGGCGCGACTCGAGGCATTCTCGCGCAAGCGGACGCCCGGGCAATAGACGCCGCGGACGGTGTCGATCGCCCGACAGGCCGCCGCGTCCAGCGGCCGCGCCGATCGCGGTGGTTAGGCTCGTGGCATCCCTGCTCGCCGTGACACCCACGAGGACTTCCACATGGCTTTGGACGCAATGACGCGCACCCGTACCGAGACCGACTCGCTCGGATCCCTCGAGATCCCCGCCGACGCCTACTGGGGCATCCACACCGCCCGGGCGCAGGAGAACTTCCCGATCGCCAAGCGCCCGATCTCGGTCTACCCCGACCTCGTGCGGGCCCTGGCGATGGTCAAGCAGGCCTCGGCACGCGCCAATCGCGAGATCGGCGTGCTGGACGAGCGCAAAGCCGACCTGATCGACCGCGCCGCGCAGCGAGTGATCGACGGGGAGTTCCACGACGAGTTCACCGTCGGCGTCATCCAGGGCGGCGCCGGCACGTCGACCAACATGAACGCGAACGAGGTCATCACCAACATCGCCCT
Organism: Microbacterium sp. NPDC090007; assembly: GCF_044748345.1. Taxonomy (NCBI): domain Bacteria; kingdom Bacillati; phylum Actinomycetota; class Actinomycetes; order Micrococcales; family Microbacteriaceae; genus Microbacterium; species Microbacterium sp. NPDC090007. Next base: position 1,561,868 of record NZ_JBIVFV010000001.1, read on the forward strand.
CGAGATGGCGGGGCGCGAGAAGGGCGACTACGCCTTCCTCTCGCCGATCGACGACACCAACCGCAGCCAGTCCACGAACGATGTGTACCCGACGGCGATCAAGATCGGCCTGTCGCTCACCCTGCAGAGCCTGCTCGAAGAGCTCGCCCTGCTGCGGCAGTCGTTCCTGGCGAAGTCCGAGGAGTTCCACGACGTCCTCAAGGTCGGTCGCACCCAGCTGCAGGATGCCGTGCCCATGACGCTCGGGCAAGAGTTCCACGGCTTCGCGACCACCCTCGGCGAGGACTACAACCGCCTCACCGAGAACGCGTACCTGCTCTACGAGATCAACATGGGTGCGACGGCCATCGGCACGGGCATCACCGCGCACTCGGGTTACGCGGGGGCGGTGCTGCGCCACCTGCGCGGTATCACGGGTCTCGACCTCGAGACCGCGACCGATCTGGTGGAGTCCACGAGCGACACCGGGGCGTTCATGTCGTTCTCGTCGTCGCTCAAGCGCAACGCGGTCAAGCTGTCCAAGATCTGTAACGACCTGCGGCTGCTGTCGTCGGGCCCGCAGGCGGGTCTGGGCGAGATCAACCTGCCGGCGCGCCAGGCGGGGTCGAGCATCATGCCCGGCAAGGTCAATCCCGTCATCCCCGAGGTGGTCAATCAGGTCGCGTTCTCGGTTGTCGGCGCCGACATGACGGTGACCATGGCGGTCGAGGGCGGCCAGCTGCAGCTCAACGCCTTCGAGCCGGTCATCGCGCACTCGATCTACCAGTCGATCACGTGGATGCGCCAGGCGATGTGGACCCTGCGCGTCAACTGCGTCGACGGCATCACCGCCAACCGCGAGCGGCTGGGCGCGATGGTCGGATCGTCGGTCGGCGTGGTCACCGCGCTCACCCCCTTCATCGGGTACGCGGCCGCCGCCGCGCTGGCCAAGACCGCGCTGCTGACGCACCGCAACGTCGCCGACCTCGTCGTCGAGGCGGGCCTGATGTCGCGCGAAGAGGTCACCAAGCAGATCTCGCCCGCGCGTCTTTCGGGACTCCAGGCCGTGACCGCGGCCATCCCGATCGTGCGCTCGGCGGACAGCGTCGTCGAGGACTGACCCGTCCGCGCGCCCGCGTCGAGCCCCGGCCGCGCGCGCCCGCGTCGCGCGCGGTCGCGCCGCCCCCGCGGGACGCCGAGACTGCATCCCCCTGACGATTCGGCGTCAGAATGTCGCCGAGTTGTCAGCCGGATGCAGTCTCGCGGTGCTGCCGCGCCGCGCGTCGCGGCACCCACCGGCCCGGCGTCGGCCGACCGCCGCGGGCCCGCGAACGGGGACGGGATGCCGTGTCAGTCGAGGATGCGGCAGTGCGTCGTGAGTTCGCCGATGCCGTCGATGCCCACCGTGACGGTGGAGCGGTCGCGGAGGAAGATCTGCGGGTCGCGCGAGTATCCGGCGCCGCCCGGGCTGCCCGTGGAGATGAGGGTCCCCGGCAGCAGCGTCACCGATTCCGACAGCTTGTGGATGAGCGTCGCGACCGAGCGCACCATCTGGCCGGTGCTGGCATCCTGCACGGTGTGTCCGTCGACCACGGTCCAGATGTGCAGGTCCTGAGGATCGGGGATCTCGTCCGCCGTGACCACGAACGGACCGGTGGGGGTGAAGCCGTCGAACGACTTGCAGCGCGACCACTGCGCTTCCGAGAACTGGATGTTGCGCGCCGTGATGTCGTTGACGACGGTGTATCCCCAGACGTGGTCGAGCGCGTCGGACTCGGCGATGTCGCGGCCCGGCCGGCCGATGATGACGCCGAGCTCGGCTTCGTAGTCGACCGCCTCGCTGAGTGCCCGCGGCCATGACGTGGTCGCCCCGTGTGCGGTGAGGGAGTTCGGCCACAGCACGAAGACCGTGGGACCGGCGTCCGTCTTGAGCCCCAGCTCGCCCGAGTGCGCCGCGTAGTTCAGCCCGACGGCGAGGATGGACGGGGGAGCGAGGACCGCCGAGGCGAAGCGGATGCCCGAGAGGGGATGCCGCGCAGCCCCGCCGACCGCGTCGCGAACCCGCGCGAGGGCCTGGTCGCCGCCGGCGATGAGCTGCTCGAGGGTGGCGGGAGCGCCGTCGAACAACTCGTCGACGAAGCAGAACTCCTCGCCGTGGACGCTGACGAGACGAGGGGCTTCCGCCCCTTCCTGAGACCGGACGTGGGCGAAACGCATGGTTCCACGCTACCGGCCCGGCCCCGCGCACGAACCCGCAACCCTCGACGACGAAGAGAACGTCGCCCCTAGGCTGACCGCATGAGCTCCCCGTCGCCGCTCTCGCGGCCCGGTTCGGTCGAACCCTCGCGCATCTCCACCGCTCCGCAGGCCGCGGTCTCGGCCGCTCCTCCCCGGTCGCGTCGCGGAGGCGTCGCCCTCTGGGTGGTGGCGGTGCTCCTCGTCCCGTTGCTGGCCCTGCTGGTGCGGTATTTCACCGGTTTCCTCGGGACGGCCGCCACCTTCCTGGGCCTGGTGCTCGCGGTGATCCCCTTCGTGATCGTGTGGTTCGCGGTTCGCTACATCGACCGGTGGGAGCCCGAGCCGCGGCGATTGCTGGTGTTGGCCGTGGCGTGGGGGGCGATCGCCTCGGTCGTGATCGCCTTGGCCGTCGACCTCATCGTCACCCTCGTGGCCGGGCGACTGCCGGACGCGTTCAGCGCCGTCGTCCAGGCGCCGATCGTCGAAGAGATCGCCAAAGGCCTCGGCGTGCTGCTCATCTTCGCGTTCGCCCGTCGCGCGTTCGACGGGCCGGTCGACGGCATCGTTTACGGGGCGCTCATCGGCGCGGGCTTCGCTCTGACCGAGAACGTGCAGTACTTCGCGATCAGCTACCTCGAGGGCGGCCCGGCGCAGGTGGCGAGCACGTTCTTCCTGCGGGCGATCCTGTCGCCGTTCGCGCACGTGATGTTCACCTGTCTCACGGGCTTCGCGTTCGGACTGGCCGCGCGGCGGGGTCTGGGAGTCGGCGCCGCCCTGCGCTACGGCGTCCCCGGCCTGATGGGCGCCATCCTGCTGCACGCGCTCTGGAACGGCTCCGCCACGTTCGCGGACTTCTTCGAGGTGTACGCGGCCCTGCAGGTGCCCCTGTTCGTGCTGTTCGTGCTCGGCATCCTCGCCCTGCGGCGGGAGGAGACGCGGCTCACCCGCGCTCGACTGGGGGAGTACGCGGCGGCGGGGTGGTTCACCCCGCAGGAGGTCGAGATGCTGGCGACGTCGGCCGGACGACGGTCGGCCCTGGCGTGGGCCCGCACTCTTCCGGGCGACCGTACCGCGGTGATGAGGGGATTCATCACGGATGTCACGGCCCTCGCCGCCGCGCGGCAGCGCACGCTGTCGGGGCGCGACCCGTACGCGCCGACGACCGAGCGCTACCTGTTGGAGCGCACCACGGCGACGCGAGCGGCGCTGCTGTCGCGATGACGCGCGCGGGGCGCGACAGCCCCACCGGACGCCGGAACCGCATGAGGATGACGAGACCGCGCGCGTGTCGTCGCTCCGGCATGCGGTTCCGGCGGTCGCGTGCGGTGTCGGCGACCGTGTGCCGCACACCGGGGTCTTGACACCGGCACGCGGCGGGAGGACCATCGTCGTAGGCCAACTCAGCGCCCGGGAGACACGCAGGCATCGCCGCGGCACCGGGCGCTGAGTCTTTGTCCAGGGGACGGCGGCATCGGCATCGACGTGCTTGGATGGATCCATGACTGATCGCACCAAGCCGGAGTTCGACGCTCCCAGCGGCCCCGCCCCCTCCGACCTCGTCGTCCGCGACATCATCGTGGGCGACGGCGACGAGGCCAAGCCCGGCGACACCGTCACGGTCCACTACGCCGGAGTCGAGTACGAGTCCGGCGAGGAGTTCGACTCCTCGTGGGGCCGGGGTGAGAGCATCCAGTTCCCGCTGCGCGGCCTGATCCAGGGATGGCAGGACGGCATCCCGGGTATGAAGGTCGGCGGTCGCCGCGAACTCGTGATCCCGCCGCACCTGGCGTACGGTCCTGCCGGCGGGCACTTCCTGGGCGGCAAGACGCTCATCTTCATCATCGACCTGCTCAAGGTCGGCTGACCCGTTCGCCATGGAACGTTCACGAACCCGAGGGGCTCAGGCACCCTCGGGTTCGTCTTTTTCCGCGAGCGTGGAATACATTCGTGTGAATGGGAGTTTCCTTCCCGCAGGACGCCGAAACGGCTCCCCAGACCTCTAGGAGTGACATGACCGACGCAACCGCCCTCGACATCCCCGGCTACAAGACCGGCACCTGGGTCCTCGATCCCGCCCACAGCGAGGTCACCTTCTCGGTGCGCCACATGATGATCTCGAAGGTGCGCGGCACCTTCGGTGTCAAGAGCGCCACGATCGTCGCCCCCGAGAACCCGCTCGAGGCCACCGTCGAGGCATCCGTCGACGTCACCTCGGTCGACACCAAGGACGAGGGTCGCGACCAGCACCTGCGCTCGGCCGAGTTCTTCGACGCCGAGACCTACCCGACGCTCGACTTCCGCTCCACGGGCGTGCGTCTCGAGGACGGCGACTTCCTCGTCGACGGCGACCTCACGATCCGCGGCATCACCAAGCCCGCCACCTTCTCGCTCGACTTCGGCGGCTTCGGCACCGACCCGTGGGGCAACTACAAGGCCGGCGCGACCGCCAAGACGGTCGTCAACCGCGAAGACTTCGGCCTCACCTGGAACGCCGCTCTCGAGACCGGTGGCGTGCTCGTCGGCAAGGACGTCACGATCGAGCTCGATCTGCAGCTCTCGCTCCAGGCCTGACGCGTCGGCGGCCCGTGCCGCGACGCTCGACCTCAGGACGACCCCGGGTGCTCAGCATCCGGGGTCGTCGTGCGTTCTCGCGCGCGGCGCGGGGTCGACTCCGCACGGGTCAGGCGGCGGGCGTGCGGCGCCCGATCCGCAGGCGCTGCTGCACGAGCAGGATGCCCAGGAACACCACCGCGGCGCCGACGGGCTCGTTCCAGCTGATGCTCTCGCCGAGCACCAGGATGCCGAGCCCCACCCCGACGACCGGGGTGATGTAGGTCACGGTCGAGGCGCGGGTGGGGCCCCACGCGCGCAGGGTGTTCTGGTTCCACACGTAGGCGACACCCGTGCCGAGGACCCCCAGCGCGACGATGCTGGCCACGACCGGCAGATCGAGGCGCATCGGTTCGGCGAGGATGAGGGGGGACAGCGCGACCATGATCCCCGCGGCCGGCGCGATGTAGCCGAACGCGAAGGCGATCCCCGTCAGACCGCTGTCGCCGAGGAACCGCCGCATGTAGGCGAGGCTGAAGCCGTAGCAGGCGGTCGCCGCGAGAAGGGCGAGTTGCGCCACGGTGCTGTCGCCGACCTCGGTGACCGCTCCGGGGGCGATGATGATCGCCACCCCCACGATCCCGACGGCGATCCCCACGAGCTGACCCGGACGCAGGCTCTCGACCCGGAACGCCGCCCACGCCATGATCGCCGTCATGATCGGGGTGGTGGCGTTGAAGATGCTCGCCAGCCCCGACGACACGTGCTGCTCGGCCCACGCGAACAGCAGGAACGGGATGACGCAGAAGGTCACTCCGAGGACCAGAAGGTGCCCCCACGTGCGGCGACCGCGCGGGAGCCGTTCGCGCCGGATCAGCATGATCGCGCTCAGCGCGAGGGCGCCGAACAGCAGGCGCCCGCCGGCGACCTGCGCCGGGGTCAGGCCGGTGAGCGCGACCGCGATGAACAGGAAGCTCGACCCCCAGACGATCCCCGTGAGCACGAACTGCACGGCGATCGACGCGGGGGAGGGCGAGGGAGTGGATGCCACGATCCCGACGATACGGCGCACCGGAGTCTGCGGCGGGGTCGGTGGGATGCGACGTCCGGAATCCGCCGACGTTCGGCAGGGCGGCGATGCGCCCCGGTCGCCCGGCCGCGCTGGGCATCGTCGCGTTCGAGCGTTGCGTGGTTGCGTGGTCGCGTGGTCGCGTGGTCGCGTTGCGCCGTCGCGTTCGAGCGTTACGGCGTTACGGCGTCACGTGATCGCGTCAGCGCGTTGCTCCGTCGCCTTCGAGCGTTACGGCGTTACGGCGTCGCGGCGTCACGTGGTCGCGTCAGCGCGTTGCGCCGTCGCGTTCGAGTGCGTCGTCGCGATCAGGGGCGTGGATCGAGGGCGTCGTACGCGCGGAATCGCGGTGTCAGGCGCGCGAGCGTCCCGACGAGGGCGAGGATGACCAGGCCGCCCAGCAGCGGCGGAACCCACAGCGCGGCGACTGTCGCGAGCGTGCCCGCGTAGAGGGCCCCGACGCGGGGGCCGCCCGCCACCACCACGATGAAGATGCCCTGCAGTCGGCCGCGCATGGCATCCGGGACCGCCGCCTGCATCATCGTGGAGCGGTAGATGGCGCTGACGTTGTCGGCGGCACCCGAGACCGCCAGCGCCGCGGCGGCCAGGACGATCAGCGCGACGGCCGGGGTGCTCTCGCCGGTGTCGGCCGGGCGCAGCCATCCGAGCGTGGCGGCGAGCAACACCAGGCCGAACGCGCCCACGGCCACGGCATAGGCCTGGATCGCACGGACGATGCCGAGGCCCTGTCGCCGCACGCGTCCGATCGGGCCGGAGAACAGGCTCGACACGAACGCGCCGGCGGCCACCGCGGCGGTCAACACGCCGGTCGTGATCGCGCCGCCGCCCAGCAGTACCGCACCGATCGCGGGGAAGAGCGCCACGGGCTGCCCGAACGTCATGGCGATGACGTCGAGCACGTACTGCAGGCGGATGTTGGGGGCGCGGCGGAGGAAGCGGACGCCGTCGCGGAAGGACTCCAGACCGGGCCGGACGATGTCTCCCTGCGGCCGGAGGCGCGGCAGCGACCACAACCCCAGAAAGAGCGAGGTCATCAGCAGGACGTCCAGGGAATACGTCCACGCGTAGCCGGCTACGGCGACCAGCACTCCGGCCAGGGCCGGACCCGCCATGACCATGATCCCCACCGTGACCCCCTGCAGGGCCGCGGCCGCCGGCAGCAGGTCGCGGGGCAGCAACCGCGGGGTGATCGCCGACTTCGTGGCCATGACGATGGAGTTCGCGGCGGAGTTGACCACGCTGAGGACGAAGAGCCACGCCACCGTCTCGAGGCCCGACCAGGCCAGGATCGCGAGCAGCGCCGTGGAGGTGAAGGTGATCACCGCGGCCACGAGCGCGACGGTGCGCCGATCGAACGCGTCCGCGAGCATGCCGCCGTACAGGCCCGCCGCCACCATGGGTAGGAGCCCCGCGACGGCGATCATCGACACCGCGAAGGTGCTCTGCGTCAGCTCGAACACGTGCAGCATCACCGCGACGATCGTCAGCTGGCCGCCGAGTCCGGCGAGGGTCGAGCCGACCCACAGGCGCGCGAAGGCGGGAGAAGTGGTGAGGGGGCGGACGTCGATGAGCGCGGCGCGCGCACGCGAGGTCGTCACGGGGTCGCTCGATTGCACGGGTCGAGGCTACGCCGGACCGCCGACACCGGGCGCGGCGGCGGTTCGTGCCCGGTGTCGAGGACTGGTAGACTCATGCGGTTGCCGTTCGATCGGCCGCGGATAAAGAGAGCCCACGTATCAGGCGTCGGGCGCCGCGCAACGAAGAGAGAGGGGATCACCTATGGCACTGGAAGCAGACGTCAAGAAGGCGATCATCGAAGAGTACGCGACGCACCCCGGTGACACCGGATCCCCCGAGGTGCAGGTCGCGATGATGACGCAGCGCATCAAGGACCTCACCGAGCACCTCAAGATCCACAAGCACGACCACCACTCGCGCCGTGGACTCTTCCTGCTCGTCGGTCAGCGCCGTCGCCTGCTGGGTTACCTGCAGGATGTCGACATCAACCGTTACCGCTCGCTCATCGAGCGTCTCGGTCTGCGTCGCTAATCGCACCAGCGTTCAATCGCGCAAAACATTCTTGGAAGGCCGCCCCACGGTGTGGGGCGGCCTTCGTCATTCGTGGATGCCGTCCCCTCGCTCCTCGCGCCGCGGCCCGCCCCCGTCCGGTCGTCCGCGCCGGCCGCCGGCACGACCGATAAACGGCGATCCTGTCCAGACACGGCGCGTCGCCGCGTGTCTGGGCAGGATCGCCGTTTATCGCGGGAACGACCGAGCGGGGACGACCGAGCGGGGACGACCGCGCGGGGACGACCGCGCGGGGACGACCGCGCGGGAACGACCGCGCGGGGACGACCGCGCGGGGATCAGGAGCCGGCGCGCGCGGCCAGCAGGTCGGGGTGCCAGCGCTCCGCGACGTCGGGGTGCGCGCGCAGGCGGGACTTGAGCGCGTTCTCGCCGTACGTCGCGTGGATCGGGTTCGACGGGTCCTGAGAGACGCCACGGGCCTCGGCCGCCAGCTCGGCGGGCAGCTCGATGATCGGCAGGCGGGCGTCCAGGGCCGGGTTGAAGAAGAACGGCACCGAGATGCGCTCGTCGGGGAACCGCGGCGAGATGACACGGTGGTTCGTGGCCGTGAGGTAGCCCTGGGTGGCGTACTCGAGCAGTTCTCCGATGTTCACCACGAAAGCCCCGGAGACCGGGGGAGCGTCGACCCATGCGCCGTCGCGCTCGACCTGCAGGCCGCCCTTGCCGGGCTCGACCCACAGCAGGGTGAGGACGCCCGAGTCCTTGTGGGCGCCCACCCCTTGCTGCGGGGTCGGGTCGTCCGTGCCGGGATAGCGGACGATCTTGATGAGGGTCTGGGGGTCGCCGAAATGGCGGTCGAAGTACTGCTCTTCGGCGCCGAGCGACAGCGCCCAGGCGCGCAGCAGCTTGCGGGCGATTCCCGTCAGGTGGTCGTGCCACTGCGCAACGACCTCCCGGAGTTCGGGCTGAGCTGCGGGCCATAGGTTCGGACCGATCAGACGGTTGTATCCCGGGCCCTCGCGATCGTCGATCGCGTCGCGCTCGGGGCCGATGTCGATCTGCTCGCGCCAGTCGATGCGTCCCTGCGTGCGCTCGCCGCCGACGCGGGTGTACCCGCGGAAGTGCGGGCTCGTCACGTTCTCGATGTCGAGCTTGTCGGCCTCGGGGAGGGCGAAGAAGTCCTTCGCGGCCCTCAACAGGTTCGCCTCGAGCTCGGCGCTGACGCCGGTCCCGGTCAGGTAGAAGAATCCGACGTCGTGCGTCGCGGCGCGCAGCTCGTCGCGGAAGCGGGCGGCGGCGTCCGGGCCCTGGTCGAGGAGCGAGAGGTCGAGGACGGGAAGACTGAGGTCCGGCATGCGTCGAGGCTAGATCGCCCCGCTCGACGGCGCCCGAATGTTGCCGACGGTTACCGCGACGTCGGTTCGGTTTCTGAATCGGCACAAAGGTGCGCGCGGCCGCGCGATTGCGTAATCTGTCCTGGTCAGGTGAGGCTGCCCTTACTTGGCCCGCAGCGCTGCGGCATCCTCCGTCGATCCGAAAGTCGGTCACCCGCGTGCTCGCCACCTTCCTCATCGGCCTCCGTGAAGGCCTCGAAGCTGCCCTCGTCGTCGGCATCCTCGTCGCCTACCTCACGCGCCTGGGCCGCCGTGACGCCCTGCCCCGGCTCTGGCTGGGGGTCGGACTGGCCGTCGCGCTCGCCCTCGCGATCGGCGCCGTGTTCACCTTCGGCGCCTACATGCTGACGTTCGAGGCGCAGGAGCTGCTCGGCGGCGGTCTCTCGCTGCTCGCCGTGGTGATGGTCACCGGCATGATCTTCTGGATGCAGCGCGCCGGCCGCACGCTGAGAGCCGGCCTCGAAGGCGGCGTCGACAGGGCGCTCCGCGGGGGCGTGTGGGCGCTCGTCGCGATCGGCTTCGTGTCGGTCGCACGCGAAGGCGTCGAGACGACGCTGCTGTTGTGGTCGATGGTGCAGTCGTTCGGCGACGCCCCGCTCGCCCTGCTCGGCGCCCTGCTCGGCCTCGCCGCGGCCGTCGTGCTGGGCTGGGTGATCGCCCGCGGGATGATCCGCCTCGACCTCTCGCGCTTCTTCACCTGGACCGGCGGGTTCCTCGTCGTGGTCGCGGCGGGGGTGCTCGCCTACGCCGTGCATGATCTGCAGGAGGCCGGCGCGCTGCCCGGCCCCTTCGGGGCGGGAGCCCCGGTGGACCCGACGACGGGTCTCGTCGCCATCGGCGCGGCGGGCTTCCCCTTCGGGTGGGCGTTCGACGTCTCGGGCGTGATCGCCCCCGGCGGGCCGGTCGCCGCGCTGTTGCAGGCGACGGTCGGGTTCATGCCGCAGATGACCTGGCTCCAGGTGCTGGCGTGGATCGCCTACGTCGCGGTCGTCGTGCCCCTCTTCGTGCGGGGCATCCGCGCCAACCGCCGTCCGGGTCGGGCTGCGCACACCGCGTCCGCCCCGGCCTCCGATCAGGTGACCGCCACCCCATAGACCCCCCGACGCCGCTCGCGTCTCCGACGCCGCGGCATCCACCCCTCTTCCGAACGGAGCACCATGAACTCGACTCGCCTCCTCGCGGCCACGGCGGTGGCCGGAGCGGCCGCCCTCGTCCTGTCCGGTTGCGTCGCGAAATCCGACGCGACCGCCGACGGCGCCCTGTCGGTGACCTCCACCGACGACGGGTGCGCGGTGTCGTCGGCGACCGCGTCCAGCGGTACCGTCGCGTTCGACGTCAGCAACCAGAGCGATCAGGTCACGGAGTTCTACCTGTTGGCATCCGACGGTCTGCGCATCGTGGGCGAGGTCGAGAACATCGCCCCCGGCGCCTCGCGGAACCTCACGGTCGTCGCGCAGCCCGGTGAGTACTTCACGCTGTGCAAGCCCGGCATGATCGGCGACGGCGTGGGCCGAGCGAGCTTCTCGGTGACCGGGGACGCGGTCGCCGTCACCGGAGCGGATGCCGAGCGGAAGCAGGAGGCCGTCGACCTCTATGCCGCGTTCGTCAAGGATCAGGTGGGCCAGCTCGTCCCCGCGGTGCAGGCCTTCGCCGCCGCCTACGAAGCGGGCGACGACACCGCGGCGCGCGAGCAGTTCCCGCGCGTGCGCGCGTTCTACGAGCGCATCGAGCCGATCGCCGAGGCGCTGGGAGACCTCGACCCGCGCATCGACTACCGCGAAGTGGATGCCGTGGCCGAGGGGCTGGAGTGGACCGGGTTCCACCGCATCGAAAAAGACCTGTGGGTCCCCGCGCAGGACGCGCTCAACGTCGACGGCGAGACCCCCGCGTGGAAGGACTGGGCTCCCTCGACGACCGCCGAGCGCGCGACTTACGGCGACAGGCTGATCGCCGACACACAGGAGCTGTACGACTACGCGCACTCGGACGAGTTCACCCGGACGCTCGACGCGCAGGGCGTCGCAGGTATCTCCAACGGTGCCATCGCCCTGCTGGACGAGGTGGCCACCGGCAAGATCAGCGGTGAAGAGGACTGGTGGTCCAAGACCGACCTCTACGACTTCGCCGCCAATGTCGAGGGCTCCAAGATGGCGTTCTCGCTCGTGCGCGACTTCGCCGCGTCCAAGGGGGACACGGGCGCGTCGCTGGTCAGCCGGATCGACGCCGGGTACGCCGATCTCGAGGCGGCGCTCGCCGCGCACGGATCCGCCGACGCGGGCTTCGTCCCCTATCCGCAGCTCACCGAAGCCGACAAGCGTCAGCTGACCGACCTCATCAACGCCCTCGCCGAGCCGCTCTCGCAGCTCACGGTGACGATCCTGGAGTGAGCATGACCGACGATCAGCAGTCTCGCGAGGCCGTCGCCCCGGCCACCCGCGCGTCGCCCCCGGAGGACGGGACGGATGCCACGGGCCTGTCCCGCCGCGGGCTGTTCGGCCTCGCGCTCGGCGCCGGGGCCACCGGCCTCGTCGTCGGCGGCGGGGCGGGTCTGGCCGGTGGGGCCGCGTACGCGACCGCGCAGGCCCAGGCGGCGACGAACGCCGCGGCCCCGGGCGACGGCATCCATCAGCCCGGCATCACGACCCCGGTACAGGACCACCTGCATTTCGCCGCGTACGACATGATGGCGCGGACCACGCGCGCGGATCTCGCCGAGCTCCTGTCGGACTGGACCTACGCCGCCGCCCGCATGATGCAGGGTCTCGAGGTCAGCGCGACGGGAGCCGTGGGCGGGTCGCCCGAGGCGCCGCCCGACGACACGGGCGAGGCGCTCGGGCTGCCGGCCGGCAACCTGACCATCACGTTCGGGTTCGGGCCGTCGCTGTTCGACGAGCGGTTCGGGCTGGAGTCGCAACGACCGGCGGGCCTGGAGCGTCTGCCCGCATTCGTCGGCGACGACCTCGACCCGCTGCGCTCCGACGGCGACCTGTGCATCCAGGCCTGCGCGGACGATCCGCAGGTGGCCGTGCACGCGATCCGCAACCTCAGTCGCATCGCGTTCGGCCGGGCGACGATCCGGTGGTCGCAGCTCGGCTTCGGCCGGACGTCCAAGACCACGGCCGCGCAGGCCACGCCGCGCAACCTCTTCGGGTACAAGGACGGCACGGCGAACATCCTCGCCGACGACACCGCTGCCCTCGACGATCACGTATGGGTTTCGGCATCCGAGGGCCCGTCGTGGCTCGCGGGCGGGTCGTACCTCGTCGCGCGGCGCATCGCGATGCTGATCGAGACCTGGGATCGCACGCGATTGGCGGAGCAGGACCGCGTCGTCGGGCGCGACAAGGCGAACGGCGCGCCGCTGTCGGGCGGCGACGAGTTCACCGCGCCCGACTTCACGGCCACGGGGGCCGCGGGTGAGCCCTCGATCGACGCGCGCAGTCACGTGCGGCTGGCCCACCCCGATCTCAACGGCGGCGTCCGTCTGCTGCGCCGCGGGTACAACTTCGTCGACGGCACGACCGACCTCGGCCGGTTGAACGCCGGACTGTTCTTCCTGTCGTTCCAGCGCAGTCCCGACCGGTACATCACGGTGCAGCGGTCCCTGGCGACGGATGCCATGGGCGAATACCTGCGCCACGTCGGCTCGGGGCTGTGGGCGGTGCCGCCGGCGCCGGCGGCGGGGACCTCGATCGGGGCGGGGCTCATGGGCGCCTGACGCCCTCCGGCGTCCGCGCGTGCCTGCCCGCGTCGGCGCGTGCCCCCGGCATCCGGCGATAAACGCTCTCCGTGTCGAGAAACGCGGTCTCGTCGCGTTTCTCGACACGGAGAGCGTTTATCGGCAGTTTCGAGCGGATGCCAGCGGTCCGGGAATAGATCCCACGGCCCGGCGTTCTCCCATGTATATTCAGATGCATACAAACAGGAGGCGCATCGTGAACGAGACGAGCAACTGGCCCGGGATGCAGTTCGGTGTCATGACGGTGAGCGACATCACCCAGGACCCGACAACGGGCAGGACGCCGAGCGAAGCCCAGCGCATCAAGGACACGCTCACGATCGCGAAGCACACGGAAGAGGTCGGTCTCGACGTCTTCGCCCTGGGCGAGCACCACAACCCGCCGTTCTGGTCGTCGTCGCCGACCACGACGCTCGCGTACATCGCGGCCCAGACCGAGCGCCTGATCCTCACCACCTCGACGACCCTCATCACCACGAACGACCCGGTGAAGATCGCCGAGGACTTCGCGATGCTGCAGCACGTGTCCGGTGGTCGCGCCGACCTCATGCTCGGCCGCGGGAACACCGGCCCGGTGTACCCCTGGTTCGGCAAGGACATCCGTCAGGGCCTGCCGCTCACGATCGAGAACTACGACCTGCTGCATCGGCTGTGGCGCGAGGACGTCGTGGACTGGGAGGGGAAATTCCGCTCGCCCCTGCAGGGCTTCACCTCGACCCCGCGTCCGCTGGACGGCGTGCCGCCCTTCGTGTGGCACGGCTCGATCCGCACCCCAGAGATCGCCGAGCAGGCCGCCTACTACGGCAACGGGTTCTTCGCCAACAACATCTTCTGGCCGAAGGAGCACTACCAGCGCCTGATCACGCTGTACCGGGAGCGCTTTGCCCACTACGGTCACGGCACGCCCCAGCAGGCGATCGTCGGTCTGGGTGGACAGGTGTTCCTGCGCGCCAACTCGCAGGACGCCGTGCGGGAGTTCCGCCCCTACTTCGACAACGCCCCCGTCTACGGGCACGGCCCGAGCCTCGAGGACTTCAGCGAGATGACCCCGCTGACCGTCGGCTCGCCGCAGCAGATCATCGACCGTTACGCCGCGATGCGCGACACGTTCGGCGACTACCAGCGACAGCTGTTCCTCATCGATCACGCCGGTCTTCCCACCAAGACGGTCCTCGAGCAGCTCGACATCCTCGGCGGCGAGGTCGTGCCGGTGCTGCGCAAGGAGCTGCAGAAGAACCGTCCGGCCGACGTGCCCGACGCGCCCACGCACCGCAACCTCGTCGAGAAGATCTACGCCGGCGCGGCCCCCCGCGAGGCCGTCCCGGCCGCGAACCGCGGCGACAACCTCACCGCGGGAAGCCCGTACCAGGATGCCGTGAGGACCGGCAGCGCCTTCGGTGCGGCCGCGTCCAAGGTGGGTGCCTGAGATGGCCTCCCGTCGCATCGCGGTCGTCACCGCGGGCCTGTCGACGCCCTCGTCGACGCGGATGCTCGGCGACCGCCTCTCTCACGCCGTCCTGACCGAGCTGCGCGACCGCGGTATCGACGCGACCGCCGACGTGTTCGAGCTGCGGGACTACGCCCACGACCTGACCGACAACCTGCTCACCGGGTTCGCGCCGCCCGCGCTCGAGCAGATGATCAACACGGTGGTCTCGGCCGACGGCATCATCGCGGTGACGCCCATCTTCTCGACGAGTTACTCGGGCCTGTTCAAGTCGTTCATCGACGTGCTGGACCCGCAGGCGCTCACGGGCACGCCGGTGCTGATCGGCGCGAACGCCGGGACCGCTCGGCACTCCCTCGCGATCGACTACGCGATCCGTCCGCTGTTCACCTACCTGCACGCCGACCCCGTGCCGACCGGCGTCTTCGCGGCATCCGGTGACTGGGGGTCGAACGCCGATGAGGTCGCGCCGCTCGGCGCCCGCGTGGACCGGGGTGCCCGCGAGCTCGCCGACGCGGTCGCCGCCCGCGAGCCCGTCCGTGACGCCGACCCCTTCGACCCCGCGTCCTACCTCGGCGAGGGCCGCTCTTTCGGTCACCTGCTGGGGGGTCTGTCGGGCGAGTGACGTCGTGACGAGGCCCCGCCGTCCCCGCGCCGGCGGGGCTTTCGCGTGGACGTGCGCGAGCACTGCTCGGCAGTTCGGGCCGGAGGTGCGCGCATCGCGGAGGTCGTGCGCGTCGTGATCGCGCATCGGCGGACGCCCCGCTCTAAGGTGGGGCCAGCAGAAGGGGTTCGAATGGATGCTGCGCAGTGGGACGAGCGCTACCGCGCCTCCGCCGGGGGAGTGTGGGCTACGCAGCCGCCCGCGGTCGTACGCGAGATCGCCGCCGACCTGACGGGCGGGACCGCGATCGATGTCGCGACGGGCGACGGACGGACCGCCCTCTGGCTCGCCGCGCGCGGATGGAGCTGCACGGGAGTCGACTTCTCGGCCGCGGGTCTCGCGCTCGCCGCGGCACGTCCCGGCGGCGACGCGGTCGACTGGGTCGAGGCGGACGTCCTGTCATGGGAGCCCGCGACGCCGGTGGATCTGGTCGTGTCGTGCTACCTGCACCTCCCCGACAGTGCGGCGGCGATCGCGCGGATCGCGGGGTGGGTCGCGCCCGGCGGGACGCTCGTCGTGCTCGGCCACGACGTCGACAACATCGCCGCCGGAGGCCACGGTCCGCGCGACCCGGCGATCCTGTACACCCCCGAGCTGCTGCGGGGCGCGCTCGACGAGCGGTTCGACGTCCTCCGGTGCGAGCGCGTCATCCGCACCAGCGACGACGCCGAGCTGCGGGACGGCCATTCCGCCGCCGCTGCCGTCGACACCGTGCTGCACGCCGCGCGCCGGAGCTGACGACGACGAGCGGGCCGCGCGGGGCGGTGCCCCCGGTATGTCACAACACGATGTCGTCGATGCGCTCCAGCTCGCGCGGCGCGACCGGCCGCAGCCCCCGGCGCACGAAGGTGTCGGCCTCGGCCAGCGGCCCGACATCGATGCCCGCCCCGGCCGCGATGTCGACGATCGGCACCTGGAACGTGCGGAACGCACCGAGCGGCGGCACGACGAGCCCCTGCCGCGTGTCGACGAGCGCGCTCTGATCGAGCACGAAGCCGGCCGCGCCCAACGCCTCGCCCTGCCGCCAGGCGGCAATTTTCCAGAAGCGCAGGGGGACGCGGATGCCGCGGTACGGCGGGTCGTCCCCGTCGAGCACGGGAGCAGTGAACACCGCGACGCGCTGGTCGGTCGTTTCGGCGTAGGCGAGGACGTGGTCCTCGAGCCCGAGCCACAGCTCTTTCGACTGATTGAAGCCGGCCGCCTGCGGCGCGGCGTTGGTGTAGAAGAAGGTCGCTTCGGTGGCATCCCGCGCCTCGGAGGTCGTGCCCCACCCGGGATCGCGCCGACGCACGAGGTGCCCGCGATCGAGGTCGTTGCGGCTGTAGACCTCGGGGCCGGCCTGCGCGTCGGCCGGGACGCGCGGGTCGAGCCGCCACTCGCCGGTGCGCGGGAGATCGCGCAGCGTCGCCCCGTCGATCACCACGGCCGTGACGGCGGCGAGTCGACGGTCCTCGTCGAGAAGGACCGAGAACCGCGGGTAGTCCAGTCGCGTGGTCGGACGCGCGGGGGAGGGGAGAGGCAGGGGGATGCCGAGGAAGTCGGGGTCGTAGCCGTCACTCATGCCCCCATCGTGCCAACCGCCTCCGACATCGCGACAGACTGGGGCGATGGAACAGCACGTGAAGACCCGACGCGACGCCCCCGCCGGCTTCTTCGCCGTGGAGGCGGCCGGACTCCGGTGGCTCGCGGACGCCGGCGGCGCCTCGACCGTCCACGTGCTCGACGTCGGCGACGACCGCATCGTGCTCGAACGCCTCGTCGAGGTCGCTCCCACGGCCGCTGCCGCGACCGCCTTCGGCGCGGCGCTCGCCGCGACCCACGCCGCCGGGGCCGCTGCCTTCGGGTCGCCGCCACCCGGGTGCGAGGGCGGGATCTTCATCGGTCGGCGCCCGCAGCCCGCCGAGCCGACGCCGACCTGGGGGGCCTTCTACGCCGCCCAGCGCGTCGAGCCGTTCGTTCCGGTCGCGGTGGCGGCCGGCAATCTGTCGGCATCCGGAGCCGAGGCCGTCCGCCGCGCGTGCGCCCTGATCGCCGAGGGAGCCTTCGACGACGACGAGCCGCCCGCGCGCCTGCACGGCGACCTCTGGGCCGGGAACGTGCTGTGGTCGGGGGAGGGGGTGGTTCTCATCGACCCGGCGGCGCACGGGGGGCACCGCGAGACAGACCTGGCGATGCTCGCGTTGTTCGGCTGCCCGTTCCTCGACGACGTCCTCACCGCGTACGACCGGGCGCTGCCGCTCCGCTCGGGGTGGCGGGAGCGCGTGCCCCTGCATCAGCTGCATCCGCTCGCGGTGCACGCCGCGGGCCACGGCCCCTCGTACGGCCGAGCACTGGTCGACGCCGCCGAGCGGACGCTCGGACTCCTCTGACGCGGCGGGGTTCGGCATCCCGGATGCCGCAGAGCCGCGCCGCTGTCGGAGAATCCGCGCCGAATCCTTCGAGGTTCGCGACGAGCTCGGGCGCTCGCCCGACCGCGAGCACCCGTCAGGGCCCGCCTCGCCCGCGCCCAGCCTCATCCCGGCCCGGCGCCCAGCCCCATACCCCGCCTCCGGCCCCCTGCCCCGGCCCAGCACCCAGCGATCAGCCCCGGTCCGCCCGTCCCGGCCCCGGCTCAGCCCCGCGCCGCCGCGCGCCGCTTCGCGCGACGGGCGAGCACCAGGTCGATGCCCACACCGATCCCGACCGCGACGACGATCGACACCACGACCGCCACCACCGGGCCGCCCGGCACCAGGGCCGCGACGACGGCACCGATCACGGCCTGGTACATCGCCCACGCGAGCGCCGCGATCGCAGCGACGCCGAGATAGCGCGCCGCACCCACCCGTGACGCGCCCGCCGCGAGGTTCACCGCGAGACGCGCGAACGGCACGAACCGCGCCGTGAAGAGCACCACGGCGGCGTTGCGCTCCAATCGCAGCCGCGCCCATTCGAGGGCCGCGCGCACGCGGGGGCCGCGCATCCAGCGCCATCGCTCGAGCCCCACCCGGCGTCCCACCAGGTAGCAGCACAGGTCACCGGCGAAGGCGGCCGCCCCTGCGACGACGATGACGGATGCCAACGGCACGGCGCCGTGGGCCACCGCCAGCGCGCCGAACGCGGTCACCGCCGCCTCGCCCGGAACGACGACGAGGAACGCGTCGGCGAACACCACCGCGGCCATGACGGCCAGCGCCCAGGGACTCGCGGCGGCCGCCGCGAGCCACGCGTCGACACCGTCCATGACGTCACTCTCCGCCGTGGATCGAGACGCCCCGCCGACCGGCCGGTGACGACCGACGGAGCATCGGGTGAACATCGCGAACGTCGGGTGCGAACGGCACCCGCGAGACCGCGGCACCCCGCACCCTGGTCACGTGAGAGTCGCGCTGCTGGCCGAATCCTTCCTCCCGCACATGAACGGGGTCACCGGCTCCGTCCTGCACGTCCTGCGCCATCTGGCGGAGGCGGGCCACGAGACGCTCGTGATCGCCCCCAAGTCCGGCGACGTCACCGCCGACCTGCACGGTGCGCGCACCGAGCTGCTGCGGTCGGTGCCGCTGCCGTCCTACCCCGAGGTGCGGGTGGTGTTCGCCCGCGCGGCGCGCCTGGGCGCCCTGCTGCGCGATTTCGACCCCGACGTCGTGCACCTCGCGTCGCCGTTCGTGCTCGGATGGCAGGGGCTCGCCGCCGCCGATGCGCTGAAGATCCCCTCGGTCGCCGTCTACCAGACCGACGTCGTCGCCTACTCGCAGAAGTACGGCCTGCCGCACGCCACGGCTCTCGTCGCCGGCCATGTCGCACGCCTGCACCGCCGCGCGACGCTCACGCTCGCCCCCTCGTCTTCCTCGACCCGGCAGCTCGAGCAGCTGGGCATCGATCGCATCCGCCGGTGGGGCAGGGGAGTGGATGCCGTCCGCTTCGCCCCCGAGCACCGGGACGACGCCTGGCGCGCCCAGGTGGCGCCCGCGGGCCAGCGCGTCGTCGGCTACGTCGGCCGCCTGGCGCCCGAGAAGCAGGTCGACGACCTGCGCGCCCTGGCGGACCTGCCGGGGACGCGACTGGTCATCGTGGGCGACGGTCCCTCGCGTCCGGCGCTGGAGAGAGCGCTTCCGGATGCCGTGTTCACCGGCCACCTGTCCGGCGCGGAGTTGGCGCGGGTCATGGCCGGCTTCGACGTCTTCGTGCACCCGGGTGAGAGCGAGACGTTCGGGCAGACGATCCAGGAGGCCCTCGCCAGCGGTGTCCCGGTGGTGGCCACGGGCGTCGGCGGGCCCCTCGACCTCGTGCGCTCGAGCGTCGACGGGTGGCTGTACAAGCCCGGTGACCTCGACGACCTGCGCGCGCGGGTGGCCGACCTGGTCGGCGACGACGCCAAGCGTCGCGCCTTCGCCGACGCCGCCCGCGCGGCGGTGCACGGCCGGACATGGGAGGCGCTCACCCGCGACCTCGTCGGACATTACGCGGATGCCGTGGCCCTGCGGCGCATCGACGACGCCCTGCTGCGGCGCGGCGGCCCCCGCCCGGCCGCGCCGACGGCATCCCGTCCCCGGGGGCGGTGGTCGCGCTACGTGGCTCTGGGCGACAGCCTGACGGAGGGGCTGTGCGACGCGTCGCGCATGCCCAGCGGGCAGTTCCGCGGATGGGCCGACCGCCTCGCACAGCTCCTCGCCCACACGAGCGAGTCGGGGCCGTTCCGGTACGCCAATCTCGCGGTGCGCAGCCGACGGGTGCGCCACCTCATCGACGAGCAGATCCCGGCGGCGCTCGCGCTCGAACCCGATCTCGTGTCGATCCTCATCGGGGCGAACGACCTCGTCGGGCCCGCCCCGGTGATCCCGGCGCTGATCGCCGAGGTCGAGTCGGCGGTCCGCGCGGTGCGACGCACGGGTGCCGATGTGCTGCTGGTGACGACGTTCCTGCCGCGGCGACCGGCCGCGCGCATCTTCGCGCGTCGGTTCGCCGCCTACAACGTGGAGCTGCGGCGGATCGCCGCCGCGCACGGGGCGATCCTGCTCGACCTCGAGACCGAGTCCGAGATCGGCGAGTTGCCGCATTGGGCCGACGACCTCGTGCATCTGCGCTCGGGCGGGCACCGGCTGGTCGCTTACCGCGCCGCCGAGATGCTCGGCGTCCCCGACGCGGGGGCGCTGCTCGGTCTGGACGAGGCGCTGCACGCCGACGACGAGGCGGCTCCCCGCGGCGCGTGGCTCACCCGGGACGCCCTGCCCTGGGTGTGGCGCCGCGTCCGTGGTCGCACGGCCGGTGACGGCATCCGGCCCAAGCACGACGGCTACGTCGAGCTGCCGACGCGGGGCGACCGGCTGCGCGCCGACGCGGTGTGACGGCGCCGGTCGGGGGCTTTCGGGTCAGTACCAGCCGGTGCTCTGCGAGTGGGCCCACGCACCGCACGGGGTGCGGTAGCGGGCGTCGATGTACGACAGGCCCCACGCGATCTGCGTCGCGCCGTTGGTGCGCCAGTCCAGCCCGGCGGACGCCATCTTCTCACCGGGCAGGGCCTGGGGGATGCCGTAGGCCCCGCTCGAGGGATTCTGCGCCTGCACGCGCCAGCCCGATTCGCGGTTCCACAGCGACGTGAGGCACGAGAACTGGTCGTCCCCCCAGCCGTAACCGCGGATCTGGCCGCGGGCGTTCGCGCGCGCCTCGTCGGGGGTCATCACCGGCGTCGAGGGCGCGGGGGAGCCGGACCCCGAGCCGCCTCCCGATGTACCGCCGCCCGGGGACCCCGTGCCGCCGGTCGAGCCGCCTCCGCCGGCGCCTCCGCCCGCGCCACCTCCCGACGTGCCGCCGCCCGACCCACCCGACCCGCCGTCGCCCGATCCGCCGCCGCCCGACCCACCCGACCCGCCGTCGCCCGATCCGCCGCCCGCCGAGGCGCTGCCCCCGACTGCCCCCGGCCGGCTCGGAACCGCCTGCGAGCCGCCGCCGGTCGCTCCGCCGGGGGAGGCCGCGTCCTGCTGAGCCTTCTCGCGCGCGCGTTCCGCGCGTTCCTGATCCGCCGTGGTCGCCCGCAGGGCTGCGAGCCGGGCGTACAGCTCGTCGAGTCGAACCTGCGCTTCGGCGACGCTCGCCGACTCGGCGTCGGCCTGCGCCTCGGCGGCGGCGGCGGTCGTACGGGCCGCGTCGGCCTGACGCTGGGCCTCGACTTGCGCCCGGTCGGACTGCGCGCGGAGCGACGTCGCGACGTCCGCGGTGCTCCGGGCCGCGCCGGCCTCGCGCGCACTGAGCTCGGCGAGGCGGTCCAGGATGCCCAGACGCATGAGCAGGGAGTCGGGGTCGGCGTCCACGAGCAGTTGCGCGACGAGCGGACCCCGCCCCGAGGTGCGGTACAGCCGCGCGGCGCTCGCACCGGCGCGGGCGCTCGCGGTGGTCATCTCGGCGTCGGCGGCTGCACTGCGCGCGGCGCGCTCCTCGGCGCGCGCAGCGGTGGCCTCGGCCCGTCCCCGGGCCTGCTCGGCGGCGGCCGCGGCGTCCAGCGCGCGACGCGACGCCTGCGCGGCGGCGGCCTCGGCGGCATCCAGCTGCTCCTTCACCCGAGCCACCGCGGTGTCGTCGACCGCGGCAGAGGGACGCACCGACACGGCCACCGGGGCCAGGGCCGCGGCGGGCGACGGCATGATCGCGGTCGTCAGCAGCGCGCACGCGAGGAGCGTGTGACTGCTGCGACGGATGAGGCCCATGAGGTCACGGTAGAGCACGGGCCCCTGCCCTGCCCACCCCGCGGGGGCGACCGCTGATAGGGTGGTCGGGAATGCCGTCTTGGCATCCGCTCAACTCCATATGAGCTCACGGAGCAGGCCGGCAGACGCTGGTCCCCTGTGGTGGACTCCCCGTCGTCTCGCCGGGTGGTCGTCTACTGGTGGCCAGTCGCCGGGATTTCCGGGTCGATTCGTCGGCGCGCCCTTTCTGCCTGTTCCTGCTCCTTCGCATGTCAGCTCGCCGCCCACACGGGGCGGCGAGCCTAAACAAAGAAGGAGGGACCTCTTGGAAGGTCCAGAAATCACCGCCGCCGAAGCCGTCCTCGACAACGGCCGGTTCGGCACCCGCACCATCCGCTTCGAGACCGGACGCCTCGCCCAGCAGGCCCAGGGCGCCGTCGCCGCCTACCTCGACGAAGAGACGATGCTCCTGTCGGCCACCAGCGCCGGCAAGCACCCGCGTGAAGGCTTCGACTTCTTCCCGCTGACCGTCGACGTCGAGGAGCGCTCCTACGCCGCCGGCAAGATCCCCGGCTCGTTCTTCCGCCGTGAGGGTCGCCCCTCGACCGAGGCGATCCTCGTCTGCCGTCTGATCGACCGCCCGCTGCGCCCGTCGTTCGTCGACGGCCTGCGCAACGAGGTCCAGATCGTCGTCACCGTCCTCTCGATCGCCCCCGGCGAGTTCTACGACGCCCTCGCGATCAACGCCGCGTCGATGTCGACCCAGATCTCGGGTCTGCCGTTCTCGGGTCCCATCGCGGGTGTGCGCCTGGCGCTCATCCCCGGCCAGGGCGAGCACGCCGACCAGTGGGTCGCGTTCCCCACCGTCACCCAGCTCGAGGACGCCGTCTTCGACCTGATCGTCGCGGGCCGCGTGCTCGACGACGGAGACGTCGCGATCATGATGGTCGAGGCCGAGGCCACCGAGGGCTCCTGGAACATGATCAAGGGCGGCGCCACCAAGCCCAACGAGCAGGTCGTGGCCGAGGGCCTCGAGGCGGCCAAGCCGTTCTTGCGCCAGCTCGTCGACGCGCAGAACGAGGTCGCTCGCACCGCGTCCAAGGAGATCCAGTCCTTCCCCGTCTTCCCGGCCTACAGCCAGGAGACCTACGACTTCGTCGCCGGTCGCGCGTACGACCGTCTGGTGCCGGTGTACCAGATCGCCGACAAGCAGGAGCGTCAGAACGCCGATGACGAGGTCAAGACCTCGGTCAAGGAGCAGCTGCTCGCCGCGGTCGAGTCGGGCGAGCTGCCCGCCGTGGCCACGCTCGAGTTCAACGCGGCGTACAAGTCGGTCACCAAGACGATCGTGCGCGGTCGCATCCTCGCCGAGGGTGTGCGCATGGACGGCCGCGGGCTCGCCGACATCCGTCCGCTCGACGCCGAGGTGCAGGTCATCCCGCGCGTCCACGGCTCGGCGATCTTCCAGCGCGGCGAGACCCAGATCCTGGGTGTCACGACGTTGAACATGCTCAAGATGGAGCAGCAGATCGACTCGCTGTCGCCCATCACGAGCAAGCGGTACCTGCACCACTACAACTTCCCGCCGTACTCCACCGGTGAGACCGGTCGCGTCGGCAGCCCCAAGCGTCGCGAGATCGGCCACGGCTTCCTCGCCGAGCGCGCCCTCGTGCCGGTGCTGCCCAGCCGCGAGGAGTTCCCCTACGCGATCCGTCAGGTGTCCGAGGCCCTCGGCTCCAACGGCTCGACGTCGATGGGATCGGTCTGCGCGTCGACCCTGTCGCTGCTGAACGCGGGTGTGCCCCTGCGCGCCCCCGTGGCCGGTATCGCGATGGGTCTGGTCACCGATGAGGTCGACGGCCAGACGCGCTACGCCGCGCTGACCGACATCCTCGGCGCCGAGGACGCCCTCGGCGACATGGACTTCAAGGTCGCGGGTACGTCGGAGTTCATCACGGCGATCCAGCTCGACACCAAGCTGGACGGCATCCCGTCGTCGGTGCTGGCGGCCGCGCTGACCCAGGCCAAGGAGGCTCGTCTGACGATCCTCAACGTCCTGAACGCCGCGATCGACGCGCCCGACGAGATGGCGCCCACGGCGCCTCGCGTCATCAGCGTGCAGATCCCGGTCGACAAGATCGGCGAGCTCATCGGCCCCAAGGGCAAGACGATTAACGCCATCCAGGACGAGACCGGCGCGCAGATCTCGATCGAGGACGACGGCACCGTCTACATCGGTGCGACCGACGGCCCCTCGGCCGAGGCCGCCCGCGCCCAGGTGAACGCGATCGCCAACCCGACGAACCCCGAGGTGGGCGAGCAGTTCCTCGGAACCGTCGTCAAGATCGCGACCTTCGGCGCGTTCGTCTCGCTGCTGCCCGGCAAGGACGGACTGCTGCACGTCAGCGAGGTCCGCAAGCTCGCCGGCGGCAAGCGCGTCGAGAACGTCGAGGACGTGCTCTCGGTCGGTCGCAAGATCCTTGTGCGCATCACGAAGATCGACGACCGCGGCAAGCTGTCGCTCGAGCCCGTGCTCGACGAGGACGCCACCACGCCCGAGCCCGCGGACACGCAGAGCTCGGCCGCGGCGAGCGAGGGCCCCGAGGCTCCCGCCGAAGGCTGATCCCGCTGTCATCGGATGCCCGTCCCGCCTCTTGCGGGGCGGGCATCCGTCGTGTGACGGCTGTGACGTGTGGGACGCGCGTGATCGCGGCGCGCTCAAGTGTTACGCAATGTTTATCGCCGAGCCGGGGGAATGAGCGGCCCCCTTCGGGCGAACGCCTACCCTCGGAAGTACGTCGGGGGGCGTGGCGTTACGGGTCCGCCGTACCGACCTTCCCCGGCACCGCATGAGGGGATCGCACCATGAGCGGCTCGGGCGTCGACGAGACGGCCTCGCCGCGCCTGCGTCGTGATCGGCTCCCGCACCCCTCCGCCCCCATCGCCGTCCAGGGCCCGGGGCTCGGCGCCCATGTACGCCGCCCGCTGGGCGAGACCGGGTTCGAGGTGTTCCCGATGTTCCTCGGCGGGGGAGAGTTCGGCTGGAACGTCGACGCGCGCGCCAGCGACGAGATCCTCGACGCCTACGCCGAACTCGGCGGCAACGCGGTGCACACCGCCGACAGCTACGCCGCCGGGCGCAGCGAGTTCATCATCGGTGAGTGGATGCGCACGCGCCGCATGCGTGACGAGACGGTCCTGACCGTTCGCGTCGGCGGTCACCCCGACAATCCCGGTCTCGACTCGGTCAACCTCGTGCGCGCGGTCGAGGCGTCGCTGACGCGGCTCGGCACCGACCGCATCGACGTCCTCTCGCTCGATGCCGCCCGCGGTGGCCGGGCCGTGCTCGAGGACACGCTGGCCACGAGCGAATGGTTGGTGGAGTCGGGCAAGGTGCGCGCCGTCGGTGCCCACGGCTACACCGCCGCCCAGCTGGTCGAGGCGCGCATCCTCTCGTCCGCCGGGTACCCGCGCATCACCGTGCTCGACGTGCCGTACAACGTGCTGCGGCGATCGGAGTTCGACGGCGACGTGCGGCTCATCGCGACCGCGCAGAACATGGCCGTCACTCCCTCGCATCCGCTCGCCCACGGATTTCTCGCCGGTGAGACGCGGACGCGCGGACAGTCGACGCAGTCCGTGCGCGGCAATCAGGTCGCCGCCCACCTCAACCGGCGCGGTTCGCGCGTGCTGCGCGCGCTCGACGCCGTCGGCAGCGAGCTGGGGATCCCGGATGCCGCCGTGGCTCTGGCCTGGCTGCTCGCGCAGAAGATCGTCGCCGCCCCCATCGTCAACGCCTTCGCGCCCCGCCATGTCGCCGAGTGCATGCGCGCGGTGGGGGTACGCCTGAGTCGGTCGCAGCTGTCGGATATCGCCCGCGCCGCCGAGTGACCGCCGACGTCGCCGAGGCGTGACGTAGGCTGGAATGAGGGCCGGGGGAACGGCGGATCGACGACGGAGTGAGCTGACGTGACGCACTACATCTACCTGGTGCGCCATGGCGAGCACCAGGATGCCGAGCACGGCCTCACCGACGGTCCCCTCTCGCCCCGGGGCCAGCGCCAGGCGGCGCTGCTCGCCGATCGCCTGTCGGGGCTGCCGCTGGACGCGGTGTGGCACTCGCCCCTCGAGCGGGCGGCGCAGACGGCGCGTGCGGTGGCCGACCGCCTGCCCTCGGTCTCGCCCGAGTCCTCCGCCCTGCTGTTCGACTGCGTGCCCACCGGCATGACGCCCGAGACCCCCGCCGCGTACGAGCCCTTCTTCGGGGCGGTCACCGAGGCCGAGATCGACGCCGGTCGCGCGCAGATGGCCGACGCCACGGCCGAGTTCCTCGCACGGAAAGCCGGCGAGGTGCACGAGCTCGTCATCACGCACAACTTCGTCATCTCGTGGTTCGTCCGTGAGGTGCTGCAGGCGCCCGAGTGGCGCTGGATGACGATCAACCAGGCGTATTGCGGGCTGACGGTCATCGCGCAGAAGAAGGGGCGGCCCTGGACGCTTCTCTCGCACAACGACCTGGCGCACCTGCCGGTCGAGCTGCGCACGGGACTCATCGACCCGCTCCCCGTCTGACCGGCGCATGCGGCGCCCGGCGCGTTCGGGGCGCCGCCGCCGCGAGGCCCGCACGCGCGCCTAGGCTGGAGCGCATGACGACGCGTGTGGCCATCGTGGGCGGGACCGGCAAGCTGGGCGGTGTGATCCGTCAGGTCGTCGAGGATGAAGAGGGGTACGAGGTCTCTGCCGTGCTGGGCTCGCGATCCGACCTCGCCGAGCTCGACGGTGCCGACCTCGTGATCGACGCCTCGACCCCCGCCGTCTCGATCGACGTGGTGCGCGCGGCCGTGGCGCGCGGCATCAACGTGCTCGTCGGTACGTCGGGGTGGTCGAACGAGCGCATCGCGCTCGTGCGTCCCCTCGTGGATGCCAGCGGCACCGGCGCCGTGTTCATCCCCAACTTCTCGCTCGGGTCCGTCATCGGCAGCGCGATCGCGGCCGCCGCCGCGCCGTTCTTCCCCTCGATTGAGATCGTCGAGGCCCACCGCGAGACGAAGGTCGATTCGCCCAGCGGCACCGCCGTCCGCACGGCCGAGCTCATCGCCGCCGCGCGGGCCGACGTGGGCCCGGTCGAATCGCCCCACGTCGACCAGCGGGCGCGCGGACAGCGCGTCGCGTCGGTCCCGATCCATTCGCTGCGTCGTCCGGGCGTCGTCGCGCGTCAAGAGACGGTGCTGTCGGGGGCCGGCGAGTCGCTGACGATCGTGCACGACACGATCGATCCGGCGACGGCGTACGCCCCCGGCATCCGTATCGCCCTGGCCGCGGCCCGCGAGGCGCGTGGAGTGGTGGTCGGCCTCGACAGCTTCGTCGACATCGGAGTGCGCACGCGGCCGGTCGCGCCCGAGGCGCCCATCGCCGACGGCGACGTCTCGGGCCAGGTCGCGAGCGCCACCAGCGCATGAGGGTCCGTATCGCCGTCGCCCTGATGACGGTCCTGCTGCTGCTGTACGTCGTGCTCGCCGGCCAGCGGGCGATCGTCCTGCTCGGCAGCGGCGAGGCCGTGGGTGTCGCGATGGGGATCGCCCTCATCGTGCTGCCGCTGCTCGCCCTGTGGGCGATCGGGCGCGAGCTGTGGTTCGGCGTGCGCGCCCAGAAGCTGGGGGAACGGTTGGATGCCGAGGGCGGCCTGCCCGACGAGGACCTTCCGGTGCGCCCGAGCGGCCGCATCGAGCGGGCGGACGGAGACGCGCTGTTCCCGCAGTATCGTGCCGACGTCGAGCGGCATCCGCGGGATTGGCGGGCGCGCTACCGGCTCGCCCTCGCCTACGACGCCGCGGGCGACCGTCGACGGGCACGTGAGGCTGTGCGGACCGCGATCCGCCTGGAGGCCGACGAGCGCCGCGGGCCCTGACGTTCCCGGCCTCCGGTTCGCGGCGATCCGAAGCCCGGGGACCGGTTCAGGCGCCGGGCGCCGGCACGGCCGAGGCGATGGCCTCTTCGACCGTGCGGTGGGTGAACGAGAATCCGGATCCCTCGAGCACCGCGGGGCGCACGTCGGCGTCCGAGGTGAGCAGTGCCTCGGTGGCATCCGTGCCGAGGGCCAGCTTGATCCCCCACACCGGAGCGCGGAGCACATACGGGCAGTTCATGCGCTGCGCGAGCGCGAACCCCAGGTCGTTGGCGGTGGCCCGCGTCGGACCCGTGAGGTTGACGGGGCCGGAGATGTCGGAGTCGATGACGTGCCGGATGGCGCGCACTTCGTCGTCGAGCGAGATCCAGGGCCATACCTGAGTACCGCGGCCGATCGGGCCGGAGATGCCCAGCTTCGTCAACAGCAGCAGAGGCTTGAGGACGCCCTGCTCGTGGACGACCGGGGCGGTGCGCAGCAGCGCCACGCGCGCTGTGCCGCCGGCGTCGCGCGCGGCGGCCTCCCAGTCGACGCAGATGTCGGCGAGCAGGCCCGCGCCGCGCGACGAGGACTCGGTGAGCACCGCGCCCGGTTGCGAGCCGTAGAAGCCGGTGGCGCTGGCGTTGATCAGCGCGGGGGCGTCGGCGCCGAGTGCGCGGACAGCGGCCGCCAGGGTACGGGTCGGGGTCAGCCGCGACCACAGCAGGGTGGACTTGTACGACGAGGTCCAGGGGAAACGTCCGATCGAGGCGCCGTTGAGGCACACGACCGCGTCGGCGCCGGCGATGACGTCGGGATCGAGCGGGGCGGCATCCTGCAGCCACTGCTGCTCATGGGGGGCCGACGGCGCGTGACGAACGAGCGAGGTGACGTCGACGCCGTCCGCGCGCAACGAGTCGACCAGCGCCGAGCCGATGAGGCCCGACGCGCCGGCGATGACGACGCGTCGGGCCGGAGTCTCAGGCAAGCGTGGCCTCGAGGGTGATCTCGATGCCCGTCAGCGCCTGCGACACGGGGCAGTTCGCCTTGGCATCGGCGGCGATCTTCTGGAAGGTCTCTTCGTCGATGCCCGGAACGACGGCGTTGACGTTGAGGTGGCTGCCCGAGATGCCGGTGCCGGGCTTGAAGGTGATGGATGCCGTGGCATCGACCGAGGTGGGCGGGGTGCCGTTGTCGGCCAGGGCGTTGGACAGCGCCATGCTGAAGCACGAGGAGTGCGCGCCCGCCAGGAGCTCCTCGGGCGTGGTGACCGAGGTCGAGCCCTCGCTGCGGGCCTTCCAGTTGACGTCGAACGTGCCGATGCCGGACGAGGTGAAGGTGACCTCACCCGATCCCTCGAACAGGCTGCCCTTCCAGGCGGTGGTGGCTTCGCTCGTGACGGCCATGGGAACCTCCGTTGATGTCGGCGCGGTCAGGGCGACCGCGACGCGGCCAGCCTAACCACGGCGTCCGACACCCACCGGGTCTTGACAGCCCGGCCGCGGCGGGGCTCAGGCGGCGGCGGGACCGCGACGACCGATGAGGCCCGCGCGCTGCAGCACGAGGTACAGCTGGCATCCCAGGCACAGTCCGAAGACGGCGTTGAGGAATGCCGCCACGAACGCCATCGCGGCGGCGACAGGCAGCGCCCACGGCACCCCGGCCAGGTGCAGCACGAGTCCGACCGCGGTGACGACGAGGCCCACCCCCTGGGCGAAGCGCGGGGGACGAGGGTCCTCGAACTCCGTCGGAGGCGCCAGGCGCGGCTGGACGACTTGGCGATACAGCACGCCCCAGGGCGCGGTGCGCGGAGCGACGACGCCCCACACGAACAGCAGTGCGATCACCAGCAGCAGCAGGAAGCCGGGGTCGGCGATCCGGTCGATCAGCGAGCCCTGCTGGACGGCCCAGGGCGAGGGGGCGAAGGACTCGTCCGACAGCGGCGCATAGGCGAAGAAACCCTCGGTGGCCCGGGTCGAGATGCCGACCAGGCTCAGCAGGGTGGCGACGAGCAGCAGAACGGCGGTGATGGATGCCGCGAAACGCGGGCCGCGGGCGTCGATGCGTGGGACCTCAGCCACGGATGGCCTCCTTCTGCAGGGTGTCCAGCTCGAGCTCGACCACGGCGCGGCCGGGCGTTCCGCCGAAGCGCGTGCGCACGACGCCGTGCCGGTCGAGCACCAACGTGGTGGGTGTCTGCAGCACCCGGAAGTGCTGAGCGATGTCGGGGCGGTGCGTCAGGTCGACGTCGAGGTGGCGGACGCCCTCGCGTGCGTCGGCGACCTCGGACAGCATGCGGTGCACACCGGGGCAGCGCGAGCAGATCTCCGTGCTGAACTGCAGAAGGGTCGCCGCGTCGCCGAGCGCGTCGGCACCGAGACGGCGGGGGTCCACGACCTCGTCGGAATCGACCGTGCGCGCGCGTCCCTGACGTCGGCGGATGACGAGGCCGACGGCCGTCGCCGCGGCGACGAGCGCCACGAGGGCGAGAAGAGCGAGGGTCGGGTCCACGACGAGCAAGGCTAATGCGCGTGGATGGATCGCGGGCCGATGAGTCGTCGGATGACGCGATCGCCCAGGATTCTTTCGGCGCGGACTCAGCGGCATCCACCGTTCCTCCCGAGGGACGGACGCGTTTTCGAGGTCGTCCGCACCCCGTGACGCGTCGCGCCGACGGGTATCGTGAAACGCGTGACCGCCGCCATCCCGACGCCCTACGAAGACCTGCTCCGCGACGTCCTCGCCGAGGGTGTGCACAAGTCCGATCGCACCGGGACGGGGACCACGAGCGTGTTCGGTCGTCAGATCCGTTTCGACCTGGCCGAGGGGTTCCCCCTCATCACCACCAAGCGGGTCCACCTCAAATCGATCGTGTACGAACTGCTGTGGTTCCTGCGCGGCGAGTCGAACGTGGCCTGGCTGCAGCAGAACGGGGTGAGCATCTGGGACGAGTGGGCCGACGCCGCGGGCGAACTCGGACCCGTCTACGGCGTGCAGTGGCGATCCTGGCCGACCGCGGACGGCGGGACCATCGACCAGATCACGCAGGTGATCGAGCAGATCCGGCGCGATCCCGACTCCCGGCGCCTGATCGTGTCGGCGTGGAACCCCGCCGACATCCCCGACATGGCCCTCGCCCCGTGCCACGCGCTCTTCCAGTTCTACGTCGCCGACGGCAAGCTGTCGTGCCAGCTCTACCAGCGCAGCGCCGACATGTTCCTGGGCGTCCCCTTCAACATCGCCTCCTACGCGCTGCTGACGATGATGGTGGCGCAGCAGACGGGCCTCGAGCCCGGCGAGTTCGTCTGGACCGGCGGAGACTGCCACATCTACGACAATCACCGCGACCAGGTCGGCGAACAGCTCACGCGCGAGCCGTTCCCCTTCCCGACGCTGCGCTTCGCCCGCACCCCCGCGTCGATCCTCGACTACTCCTTCGACGACATCGTGGTCGAGGGCTACCAGCATCACCCGGCCATTCGCGGGGCCGTCGCCGTATGACGTCCGTCGGGCTGATCTGGGCCGAGGCCCGCGACGGCGTCATCGGTGCGGACGGCGGGATGCCGTGGCACGTCCCCGAGGACCTCGCCCATTTCCGCGCCGTCACCGGCGCCCACGACGTGGTCATGGGGCGGCGCACGTGGGAGTCCCTTCCGCCGCGGTACCGACCCCTCCCGGGTCGCCGGAACATCGTCGTGACCCGCTCGCAGGCCTGGCGACAGCCGGGTGCCGACCGCGCCGACTCCCTCGACGACGCCCTCCGCCTCGCCCGGGGCGACCAGGTGTGGGTGATCGGGGGAGGGATGCTGTACGCCGAGGCGATCGACCGCGCCACCGTGCTCGAGGTGACCCGGCTCGACGTCGCGGTCGACGGCGACACGTTCGCCCCCTCGACCCGGGGATGGCGTGCGACGGCCGTCGATCCCGATGAGGGCTGGTACACGTCGGGCAGCGGCATCCCGTACCGCTTCGAGACCTACCGGCGAGAGGGCTGACATGGCACGGACGGCGGTCGTGACGGGTGCGAGCTCGGGTCTGGGCGTGGAATTCGCCCGGCAGTTGGCCGCGCGCGGGGCCGACCTCGTGCTGGTCGCCCGCGACCACGACGCCCTCGAAAACGTCGCCGCCGACATCCGGGCGCGCCACGGCCGCACCGTCGAGGTGCTCGCCGCCGACCTGCTCGACACCGAGGCGCTCGCCGTCGTCGAAGCCCGGGTCGCCGGCGGCGTCGACGTGCTGGTGAACAACGCCGGTTTCGGACTCGACCTCGACTTCGCCTCGACCGGCGTCGACGACGAGGTCCGCCACCTGCGACTGCACGTGGAGGTCGCGATGCGTCTCGCCCACGCCGCGCTGCCGGCGATGCTGCGCCGGGGGAGCGGTCGTATCGTCAACGTCGCCTCGGTGGCGGGGTTCGTCCCGCGCGGCACCTACGGCGCCGCGAAGGGCTGGCTCATCTCGTTCAGCCGCTGGGCGAACGTCGCCTACCGCTCGCGCGGGGTGACGGTGACGGCCGTCTGCCCCGGGTTCGTCCACACGCGCTTCCACGAGCGCCTCGGCCTCGCGCCGGGGGAGGAGGGTGTTCCCGACCGCCTGTGGCTGGACGCGGACCGCGTGGTCCGCGAGGGCCTGCGCGACGCGGCCCGCGGTCGATCCGTCTCCGTGCCGTCGTGGCGATACAAGGCGCTCGTCGCCGGGTCGCGCCTGCTGCCCGATGCGGCGGTGGTGCGCGCTGCCGCACGCGGTCGCTGACGCCGCACGCGCGGGTCGCTCGGTCGACGCAGGGCGGGACCGGGTCGCGGGCGCCCCGCGCGTCAGCGGAAGCGGCCCAGGCGGATCCCGGCCAGAGCGAGGGCGCCGATCGTCTCGCCGTCGGTGATGCGCCCCTCGGCGACGAGCGCGAGCGCCTGCGCGAAGGGGATCCACCGCACGGCGTCGATCCCCTCCTCGCGCTGCGAGGCGGCGGCATCCGTCACCGACAGTCCCCGCGCGAGGAAGACGTGCTCGGGTGCGTCCGCGATGCCGTTCAGCGCGTTCATCCGTCCGAGCTCCAGCCACTCGGATGCCGAGACCCCGGCCTCCTCGCGCAGCTCGCGCTGAGCGGCCAGGAGCGGGTCCTCGCCGTCCGACCCGCCCGCCGGCACCTCCAGCGACCGCCCCGTCGTGTACCGCTCGAGTTCGACGAAGCAGATGCGCTCGGCGTCGTCCAGGGCCACGACGAACACGGCCGGATGCTGCATGCGCACGACGCCGTAGATCCCCTCGCCGTGCGGCCCGGTCACCTCGTCCTCGCGCACGTGGATCCAACGGTTCTCGTACACGGTGCGCGTCGCGCGGGTCGTCCAGCTCACCCCGCCACCCTAGGACCAGGCATGGCGGGTCACCGATTGTTCACCCCGGACGTCCACCGGGCCCGGGACCGTGCACCGCGAACCGATAACCTGGGAGCATGACGCACTCCGGCAATCCCTTCGGTCAGGTGCTCGTCGCGCTCATCACCCCGATGACCGCCGACGGCGAAGTCGATTGGCCCGCAACCGAGAAGCACATCGACGACGTCATCACCGCCGGCGCCGACGGCATCGTCGTCACCGGCACGACGGGCGAGACCTCGACCCTCACCGACCCCGAGAAGCTCCGCCTCGTCGAGGTCGGCAAGAGCGTGTCGGCGGGTCGCGCCAAGATCATCACGGGCGGCGGATCGAACGAGACCGCCCACGCGATCGAGCTGTACAAGGCCAGCGAGAAGGCCGGCGCCGACGGCATCATGATCGTCACGCCCTACTACAACAAGCCCACGCAGGCGGGCATCCTCACGCACTTCCGCCTCGTCGCCGACGCGACCGATCTGCCCGTCATCCTGTACGACATCCCCGGCCGCACGGGGGTCCCCATCACCTACGAGACGATCCTGCGCCTGGCCAAGCACCCCAACATCCTCGCGATCAAAGACGCCAAGGGCGACTTCAGCGAGGTCAGCCGCGTGCTCAACCAGACCGACCTGATGTACTTCTCGGGCGACGACGCCAACGTGCTGCCGCACCTGTCGATCGGAGCGTCCGGGCTCATCGGCGTCACGGCCAACATCGCCGCAGCGCCGTACCGCACGATCGTCGATGCCGTGAACGCCGGCGACCTGACCTCGGCCACCGCCGCGCACCGGGGCCTCGAGCCGCTCGTGCGCGCCGTCATGACACACGTGCCCGGCACCGTCGCGGCGAAGTACATCCTGCACGGCCTCGGCCGCATCGGCAGCCCCCGCGTCCGCCTGCCCCTGGTGGGGCCGGAGGAGTGGGAGGCCGCCGTCATCGAAGACGAACTGGCCCTCGTGAAGGACGTGGCCGGCGCCGACTTCTCCAACTTCCGCCCCGACCGCAACGCGGCCGCCGGCGGTGCCCTGCCGAAGGTGCACGGCACGACGAGATAAGCATCGGCGTCCGCCGATCCGCGGCCCTGGACGCCACACGAAAGGATGCCGTCACGGCATCCGAGAGGAAGGGATGCCGTTTCGCGGCATCCGAGGAGGCTCACATGCCCACAACGCCCTACGATCCGCCCGCGCTCGCCGCGGGCACCCTGCGTGTCATCCCCCTCGGCGGCCTCGGCGAGGTCGGCCGCAACATGACCGTGTTCGAATACGACGGCAAGCTGCTCGTCGTCGACTGCGGTGTGCTCTTCCCCGAGGAGCACCAGCCGGGTGTCGACCTGATCCTGCCCGACTTCGAGCCCATCCGGCACCGACTCGACGACATCGTCGGCGTGGTGCTGACCCACGGGCACGAGGACCACATCGGCGCCGTGCCGTACCTGCTCAAGCTGAAGGGCGACATCCCCCTCATCGGTTCGGGCCTGACCCTCGCGCTCATAGAGGCCAAGCTCAAAGAGCACCGCATCCGTCCTTACACGCTGACCGTGAGCGAGGGCCAGCGCGAGCAGGTCGGACCGTTCGACCTCGAATTCGTCGCCGTCAACCACTCCATCCCCGACGCGCTCGCCGTGGCCATCCGCACCCCCGCGGGTCTCGTCCTGGCCACCGGCGACTTCAAGATGGATCAGCTGCCGCTCGACGGCCGCATCACCGACCTGCGCGCGTTCGCGCGTCTGGGCGAAGAGGGCGTCGACCTGTTCCTCGTCGACTCCACCAACGCCGACGTCCCGGGATTCACCCCGACCGAGCGCGGGATCGGCCCGGTCCTGGACCAGGTGATCGCCCGCGCCCCCCGGCGCGTCGTGGTGGCGAGCTTCTCGAGCCACGTCCACCGGGTGCAGCAGGTGCTCGACGCCGCGCACGCCAACGGTCGTCGCGTCGCGCTGCTCGGGCGCAGCATGGTGCGCAACATGGGCATCGCCGCCGACCTCGGCTACCTCGCCGTGCCCGACGGCGTCCTGATCGACTACAAGAAGGCGCGCGACCTGCCCGACGACAAGATCGTCTACATGTCGACCGGTTCGCAGGGCGAGCCGATGGCCGTGCTGAGCCGCATGGCCAACCTCGATCACGCGATCGAGCCGGGTGAGGGCGACACGATCATCCTGGCATCCAGCCAGATCCCGGGTAACGAGAACGCCATCTACCGCGTGATCGACGGGCTCACCAAGCTCGGCGCGACCGTCGTGCACAAGGGCAACGCCAAGGTGCACGTCTCGGGTCACGCCGCCGCCGGTGAGCTGCTCTACTGCTACAACATCCTCAAGCCCAAGAACGTGCTGCCCGTGCACGGCGAGTACCGCCACCTCATGGCCAACGCCAAGCTCGCCCGCGAGACCGGCATCCCCGAGAAGAACACGATCCTCGGCGAGAACGGCACGGTCGTCGACCTGCGCGACGGCGTCGCCGAGGTGGTCGGACAGGTCGACATCGGCTTCGTCTACGTCGACGGCTCCTCGGTGGGCGAGATCACGGATGCCGACCTCAAGGACCGCAGGATCCTCGGCGAAGAGGGGTTCATCTCGGTGATCGTCGTCGTGGACTCCGCGACCGGCAAGATCGTCTCGGGCCCCGAGATCCACGCCCGCGGCGTCGCCGAGGACGACAAGGTGTTCGACAGCGTCAAGCCCAAGATCGCCGCGGCCCTCGCCGAGGCCGCCACGTCGGGCGTGCGCGACACCCACGCGCTGTCGCAGGTGGTGCGCCGCACGATCGGCCGCTGGGTGAACCAGTCGCTGCGTCGCCGCCCGATGATCGTGCCGATGGTCATCGAGGCCTGAGGCGGTCGACGCAGCGCCGCGGGTTCGCCCGCGGCGCTGCGCCGTTCCCCGGCCGTCATGGTGCCGGGCGGCTCGCTATCATGCGGGCATGTCCGCTCTCCCGATCCGTGCGGCCGTCCGCGCCGACGGAGCGTTCCTCGCCGACATGACGGTCGAAGCGGCCACGTGGCGCCCGGGCGCCGTGCGCCCGCGCCACGAGGTGCTGAGCAGCCCGGAACACGGCCGTTACGTCGCCGGCTGGATGCGGCCGGGCGACGCGGGGTTCGTGGCGGAGTCGCCGGACGGCGAGCCCGTCGGTGCCGCCTGGTACCGCATGCTGCCGCGCGACGAACCGGGCTTCGGGTGGGTCGGTACGGGGGTGCCGGAGCTCATCATCGGCGTGCGTCCGCTGTGGCGGGCGCACGGGGTGGGGCGGGCGCTGCTGCAGCGCTTGACCGATCACGCGCGCGGGCAGGGCTTCGCGCGGATCAGCCTGAGCGTCGAACGCGACAATCACGCGGTGTCGCTGTACCGCTCCGAGGGGTTCGCGGTGGTTCGTCGCGGAATGGGTCGCGACGTGATGGCCAAGCGACTGCGCTGAATCCCGCGTCGGTCCGAGCGAATGTCGGCGCTCCCGCCTACCGTGGAGGAATGGCTCGTACCTCGTCACCGTCCGGCGGTCGCGCCCCCGCGAAGGGGTCGTCGCGATCGAAGGCCTCGGCGCCCGCGCCCAAGCGCTACGTCGACGAGCCCGAGAAGCCCCCGGTCGCCGTGCGCGCCTGGACGGCCGTCGCCCACGGGGTGGGCGGGATGTTCCGTGCGTTCGGCCCCGAGACCCTCGAGCGCGACCAGCGTCGTGACGGCTTCCCGTTCTTCCTCGTCGTCCTCGCGATCCTCGGTGCGGTCGTGGAATGGTTCTTCATCGGGACGGATGCCGCCTCCCTCATCAGCGCATACAGCTTCGGCGCCCTGGTGGGCCGGGTGGCGTTCGTGCTCCCCGTGCTCCTGCTGCTGCTGGCCGGGTGGTTGTTCCGGCACCCGGCCTCGGTGCACGACAACGGGCGCGTGGGGATCGGATTCGGGCTGTTCGTGGTGACGGTGGCGGGTTTCTGCCACGTCGCGAACAGCAGGCCCGCACCCAGTGAGGGCCTGCCCGTGCTGAGCCTCGCCGGAGGCATCTCGGGGTGGATCCTGGGCGAGCCGCTCGCGGCGGTGCTGACGGACGTCGGTGCGTACATCGCCCTGTCCCTGCTGGCCGTGCTCAGCGTCCTGATCCTCACGAAGACCCCTCCGAACCGCATCGGGCGACGATTGGGCGACCTCTATGCGTGGATGTTCGGCGCCGAGCGCGTCGAGCGGCCCGATCCGGCCACGGCGGTGCTGCCGGCCGCCGACGACGAGGACGCGCCCGAGAAGTCGCTGCCCTGGTGGCGCCGCAACAAGACGGGGCGCGAAGAAGAGACCGACGGTTCACTCGGCTCCAACGATCTCACCGAACTCCTGGCTCCCGGAACGCCGCAGGGCGGATTCGAGACCCCGGTCCTCGCGCCCGAGCCGGTGGCCAAGGCCCCTTCCGTCGCGCCGCCGCCGCTGCCGTCGGCGCCCGCCTCCGAGGCGTTGACCGAGGTGTTCGACCCGCGCGCCCTCGCCGGCGCGGCGGCCGGTCGTGGTCTGCACGACGATTCGCCCGTCGTCGCCGACGACGATGTCGACGATCTTCCCGGGATCTCCGGTCTGGGCGGGGACCACGCCGGTGCTCCGCCGGCCGCGAACTACCGCCTCCCCGCGGTCACGGCGCTCGCGGCGGGGACACCGCCGAAGGCGCGTTCGGCAGCGAACGACGCCGTGGTCGCGGCGATCGAGAGCGTGATGCAGCAGTTCAAGGTCGACGCGCGCGTGACCGGCTTCTCGCGCGGACCGACCGTCACGCAGTACGAGATCGAGGTGGGCCCGGGCGTCAAGGTCGAGCGCATCACCGCGCTCACGAACAACATCGCGTACGCGGTGGCTTCGAACGAGGTCCGCATCCTGGCGCCGATCCCCGGCAAGAGCGCGATCGGCGTCGAGATCCCCAACGCCGACCGCGAGATCGTCACCCTGGGCGACATCCTGCGCTCCGAGGCGGCGACGTCGTCCACCCACCCGATGACCATCGGCGTGGGCAAGGACGTGGGCGGCGGCTTCGTGGTGGCCAACCTCGCCAAGATGCCCCACCTGCTCGTGGCCGGTTCCACCGGGTCGGGTAAGTCCAGCTTCGTCAACTCGATGATCACGAGCCTGCTGATGAGGGCGAAGCCTTCGGACGTCCGCATGGTGCTGATCGACCCCAAGCGCGTCGAACTGACCTCCTACGCGGGCGTCCCGCACTTGATCACCCCCATCATCACGAATCCCAAGAAGGCGGCCGAGGCGCTGCAGTGGGTCGTGAAAGAGATGGACATGCGCTACGACGACCTCGCGTCGTTCGGATTCCGTCACATCGACGACTTCAACCGCGCCGTGGTGGCGGGCGAGCTGCAGCTGCCCGCCGGCAGCGAACGGGTGCTCAAGCCCTACCCCTATCTCCTCGTCGTCGTCGACGAGCTCGCCGACCTCATGATGGTCGCTCCGCGCGACGTCGAGGATTCGATCGTGCGCATCACCCAGCTCGCCCGAGCCAGCGGCATCCACCTGGTGCTGGCGACGCAGCGGCCCTCGGTCGACGTCGTCACCGGACTCATCAAGGCCAACGTGCCCTCGCGCCTGGCCTTCGCCGTGACGAGCGTGACCGACTCGCGAGTCATCCTCGACCAGCCCGGCGCCGATCGCCTGATCGGTCAGGGCGACGGTCTGTTCCTGCCGATGGGGGCGTCGAAGGCGCTGCGCGTGCAGGGCGCGTGGGTGAGCGAGCAAGAGATCGAGAAGGTCGTCGCGCACGTCACGCAGCAGGCGCGGCCCGAGTACCGCGCCGACGTGCAGGCGGCCGCGGAGAAGAAGGAGATCGACGCCGACATCGGTGACGACCTCGAGCTGCTCCTCGCGGCGGCGGAACTCGTGGTGTCGACCCAGTTCGGCTCGACCTCGATGCTCCAGCGCAAGCTGCGCGTCGGGTTCGCCAAGGCCGGACGCCTCATGGATCTGCTGGAATCGCGAGAGATCGTCGGTCCGTCCGAGGGATCCAAGGCGCGCGATGTGCTGGTCACCAACGAGCAGTTGCCGGCCGTCATGGCGCGCCTGCGCGGAGACGACGCTCCGCCGGCCCCACCCGGCGCCGACGATGACCGGTACGGCGAAGATCCGATCGAGGCGCAGTTCGAGGGGCTCCCCGTCGTGAACGCCGACGACGACGAGGGCTCCGAGGACGCCTGGCAGCTGACGGGGCGCGACTGATGGCCGTCCACCCTCAACTGCCCAACGCCATCACGATCGTGCGCATCCTCTGCGCGCCCGTGTTCCTCTGGCTGCTCCTCGCCGACGCCGGGGCCGGCGGGGCACTGCGGTGGGCCGCCGCGGTGCTCTTCATCGTCGCGATCGCGACCGACGGGGTCGACGGCTACATCGCCCGCCGCTACCGGATCGTCAGTGATCTCGGAAAACTGCTCGACCCCATCGCCGACAAGGCACTGACCGGGGTCGCTTTCGTCGGACTGTCGCTTCTCGGCGAACTGCCGTCGTGGATCACGATCGTGGTGCTGATCCGCGAGATCGGCATCACCGTGTACCGGTTCGTCGTGGTGAGCGATCACGTGCTCGCCGCCGCCTGGATGGGCAAGCTCAAGACGGTGTTCCAGGCTGTCGCGCTCTCGATCGCCCTCATCCCGTTCGCGGGCCTGTCCGACGCCTCCGCCTGGCAGGGCATCG
The DNA here is from genome assembly GCF_044748345.1 of Microbacterium sp. NPDC090007. Classification (NCBI taxonomy): domain Bacteria; kingdom Bacillati; phylum Actinomycetota; class Actinomycetes; order Micrococcales; family Microbacteriaceae; genus Microbacterium; species Microbacterium sp. NPDC090007. The sequence continues at coordinate 1,601,567 of NZ_JBIVFV010000001.1, forward strand.
TGTGGTGGGTCGGTGTGATCACCATGACGATCGCGGTGGCGCTCACGATCGCCTCGGGGATCGACTACGTCGTGACCGAGGCGCGCGCCGCACGCAGAAGCCGCGGTGCGCGGTGATCGACGGGATCCCCGAAGACCTCGACGAAACGCTGGTCCGCACTCCCCGCGAGAGCGCGGGCCTCCTCCTGGAACGCCTCGTCGAACTGGGCTGGACCGTCGCCGTCGCCGAGTCGCTCACGGGCGGGCTGGTGGTCTCGTCACTGGTCGACGTGCCCGGGGCCTCCCGTGCCGTGCGCGGTGGCGTGGTGGCCTACGCCACCGACCTCAAGCACGGCGTGCTCGGCGTCGATCAGGCCCTCCTCGACGCCCACGGGGCCGTCAACCCTCGCGTCGCCCGCCAGATGGCGCGCGGCGTACGGGATGTCCTCGGGCGCGACGGAGTCGCCACGGACGTGGGCATCGCCACGACGGGGGTGGCCGGGCCCGACGAGCAGGACGGCCAACCCGTCGGGACGGTCCATATCGCCGTCTCCACGCCGCTGGGCACCCGGGTCGACTCCTTGGTCATCGCCGGTGACCGGGAACGCATCCGCCGCGAGACCGCTCATCTCGCGCTCCGACGCGCCCTCGCCGCTCTCTGATATCTCGACGGCGAGGTGTCACCGCGAGAAGCGGGGAACAAATGATGGCACATTCCGGTTTCGTCCTGCGATTCCCATCCGGTGCCCAGCGCGCGGCATTAGGGTGACCACAGACGGTGTTTCACAGTTGTCCAATCGGACACGACGGAATCAGCAGTGAGGAGGGCCCCCAAATGATCCTGGTTCGTCAAGAGATCGGCGAAGTCCTGCGTGACCTCCGCCAGCAGAAGGGTCGTACCCTCCGCCAGGTCGCAAGCCGGGCGAGTGTCGCCCTGGGCTACCTCAGCGAGGTCGAGCGCGGTCAGAAAGAGGCGTCGAGCGAGATTCTCGCCTCGGTCGCCGAGGCGCTCGATGTACCCATCTCGACCATCATGCGCCAGGTCGGCGACCGGCTCTCGGTCCTCGAGGGACTGCAGACCTTCCCCGACGTCGTCCCCGACGAGCTGGTCGCCGCCGTCGAGCCCGAGCTGTCGCTGCGCTGACCGCGTCGATTCATGCGCCGTAGCGAATTCGACCGCGCAGTCATCGACGAATTCGGCGCGCGCGGAGGCTCTCTGCTCACCGACCTCGTCCTCTCGGCTGTGGGAGGTCGAACCTCTGCCGACGCGCTCGCGGCGGGGGTGGACCCGCGTGACGTCTGGCTCGCGCTGTGCGCCGAGACGGACGTCCCCGAGAACCGCCGCTACGGCGTCGGCCGTCTGGAGCCGCGTCGGCCCTGACCTCGGTCGCTCGCGATGGCGTCACCGGTCTCGTTTCGGTACTCCCGGAGTTTTTTCCGGCGTGTCATCGAATCTTCGTTCGATACCGGCGTAGTGTCCTTCACAACAGGGTTCTCGTCGCCTTCATCCCCAATACCGGTGGACCTTCGACCGCGATGTCGGAGGCCCTCCCTAACGTGGGAGACGTCGAACGACACTCTGAACGCCTTGTCGGGCACCCCCACCGTCGGTGAGGGGCGCGACAGCCTATAGGCGACCGGAACGCGAGCAGAAAGAAGACGTCATGCCCTCACCCGCAGACCGCGAGAAGGCCCTCGAATCGGCCCTCGCCCAGATCGACCGGCAGTTCGGAAAGGGCTCGGTCATGCGACTGGGCAGCGACGACCGCGCGCCGATCGAGACCATCCCCACCGGTTCCGTCGCCCTCGACGTCGCACTGGGCATCGGCGGACTTCCCCGTGGCCGCATCATCGAGATCTACGGGCCCGAGTCGTCCGGTAAGACCACGTTGACGCTCCACGCGATCGCGAACGCGCAGCGCGCGGGGGGAATCGCCGCGTTCATCGACGCCGAGCACGCCCTCGATCCCGAGTACGCCAAGAAGCTCGGCGTCGACATCGACGCCCTCTTGGTGTCGCAGCCCGACACGGGTGAACAGGCCCTCGAGATCGCGGACATGCTGATCCGGTCCGGCGCCATCGATCTGGTCGTGATCGACTCCGTCGCCGCTCTCGTGCCCGAGGCCGAGATCAAGGGCGAGATGGGCGACTCGCACGTCGGCCTGCAGGCCCGCCTGATGTCGCAGGCATTGCGCAAGCTCACCGGTGGTCTCAACACCACCAAGACGACGGCCATCTTCATCAACCAGCTGCGCGAGAAGATCGGCGTGTTCTTCGGTTCGCCCGAGACCACGGCGGGCGGAAAGGCGTTGAAGTTCTACGCGTCGGTCCGCCTCGACATCCGGCGTATCGAGACGCTCAAGGACGGTACCGAGGCAGTCGGAAACCGCACACGCGTCAAGGTCGTCAAGAACAAGATGGCGCCGCCCTTCAAGCAGGCCGAGTTCGACATCCTCTACGGTGTCGGGATCTCCCGCGAAGGCAGCCTGATCGATTTCGGCGTGGAGCACGCGATCGTCAAGAAATCGGGTGCCTGGTACACCTACGAGGGCGAGCAGCTCGGTCAAGGCAAAGAGAACGCGCGCAACTTCCTCATCAAGAACCCCGATGTCGCCGCCGAGATCGAATCCAAGATCAAGTCCAAGCTCGGAATCGGCGGGGCAGGAGCGTCCGCAGCCGCCGAGCCGACGACCGAAGACGAGCTGGCCGCGCGTCGCCCCGCCTGATGACGGCGGATGACGGCCGGGGCCGTCACCCCGGGACATCCGAGGGTGGCGGCACCGGCGGGCCGGGCTCGGGTGCCGGCCGAAGCGACGGCGGATCGACCGCCGAATCGACCGGATCGGCGGCAGACCGTGGCCTCGCTCCCGTGATTCCCTTGTTCGGCACTCGCTCGCCGCGGACGTCGTCCGGGTCGGGCCCAACGGCGTCGCGCTCATCGTCCGGATCGAGCGGAACGGTGTCGCGGGCGCGGTCGGCAGCGTCCGACGCCGGCGAGGACGATGGCTACACGTCGGCGGGATCCGCGCGGGTGCAACGCCCACGCGAGGCGATCCGCGATGTCCCCTCCGGCCTCGCCGGCGATGAGGATGACGGCCCGTCCACCGAAGAGGCCCGCGAACGCGCAGAGGCCGTGCTGTTGCGCAAACTGCGCTCGCGTTCCCTGTCGCTCAGCGAAGCGCGGGCGGTGCTCCGTGGCGTCGAGGGGGTCGACGAGATCGTCTGCGATGACCTCATCGAACGCTTCATCGACCTCGGTTACCTCGACGACGCGACGTTCGCCGAGCAGTTGGTGATGTCCGCCACGGACAAGCGCGCCGAGGGTCGGCGGGCGATCGCCGAGACACTGCGCAAACGCGGGATCCCTCGCGATGTGGCCGAAGAGGCGCTCGCGCAGCTGCCCGACGATGACGCCGAACGTGCCCTGGATTTCGCACGGTCGAAGATCCGCGGGGTCGAGGGGACCGAGTACGAGGCCGCCCTGCGTCGCCTGGCCGGCCAGCTCGCCCGCCGGGGCTACCCGTCATCGGTCGCGCTCACCGCCGCTCGCACGGCGCTGAGCGAGGCGGGCATCGGTCGTTCGCGATCCTTCGGACGACCCGCCTCCGGTGTCCGGTTCACCCCGGACGAGTGACACTCCCGCAGCGGTCGTCGGGGTCCGCCACGGGCGCCGCTCAGGAGCGGGCGACCCGCGCGCCGGCACCACGGCGCTTCCACGCCTCGTCCTCCTCGGAAGGGGCCGCTCTCGTCGCCTCGCCGCGGAGGCCGACCCCTGCCGCCACGAGACGCCCGAGCTCCCGTCGTGACGCGGCACCCACTTTCATGCGGGCCTGGTACACGTGCGACTCGACCGTCCGGATCGAGAGGAAGAGTCGCGTCGCGATCTCGCGGTTGGTGAGACCCTCGTTCGCCATCAGGGCGATCTCCCGCTCCCGGGCTGTCAGTTCGTCCGCGACCGACGTGGGGGCGCCGGGAGCCGGGATCCGTGCGGCAGGGGCCGTCTCTGCGGAACGGCGGTCGTCGGTCGACCACAGCGCATGCAGCCGCAGCTCGTCCACGGGAATGTCGACGTCGTCGCCGGGGTGCGCGGCAGCGCGTCTGACGGCCTCGGCGGCGATGGGCAGATCGGTCGTCGCCGCGAGCTGCACCAGCTCGTCGATCTCGTCCTGCTGGGCGGCGTTGAGAGTCATCAAGCGCGACAGATCCCGGATGCGCAACGCGGGAGCGGAACTGATCCGCGTCAACTCCGCGGCCGCCCGCGCGCTCCGCCGAGCCTGGTCGTGCCTGCCCTCGGCCGCCAGCACGGTCGACTCGACGAAAAGACGACTGCGGCGCACCAGGACGGACCCCTGGTCGTCGACGGTGGTGATGATGGCACGGGCCTCGCCGAGTCGGCCGGACATCGCCAGCTCTTCGGCGACGCCCAGCTCGATCATCGCCGCTTGCACGCCGACCAAAGCAGACGGGTCGCGCGACAACGCGGTGGTGAGTTCGCGAGCCGACTCCCGGGAACGACCCTCGCCCGCATACGCGATCGCCCCCGCCGCCCCGGCGATCGTGAGATCCGCGGCCCCGCCCTCGCGGGCGGTCATGGCGACCTCGTCCTGGAGCCGCTGATGAAGGCGAGCGCCGTCGGCGCCGGCGATCTGGTGACCCGCGAGCATGGACATCAGCGCGGCGAGGCGATCCCGCGTGTGGATCCCCGGGGTGCGGCGACGGGCGTTCAGCATCCGCTCCGCATCGGCGTAATGGTGCTGCGCGAGCTTCCACCTGCCGCGGAACACCTCGGCCGTCCCCGTGGCGACGGCGGCGCGCAATCGTGCTGCGGGCGAGGCGGCGGTCTCGCCTGCGGCACGGGCAGCGGCCTCGGTCGCCCGCGCCCAGTCCATCTCGGCGCTCGCCCGCATCGAGTCCGCGAGCAGCTCCTCCACACGCGCGTCCGCCTCGGCGTTCGACGACGCGTGCGTGAGACTCCCGCGCCGCTCCGCGGCCGCACGGGCCCTGCGGCGGCGGGCGGCGGGATCGGGATCGTCCGCGTACGCCTCGCCCGAGGTGCGGGCGGCGAGGTCCGCCTCGAGCCGCAGGTCCGCATCGTCCTTCGCGCGCAGTCCGCGCAGAGCGTGGGCGGCGGCGTGGGCGCTGTCGCCGCGGTCGTTGGCGGCACGCGCCGCAGCAAGGGCGACGCGTGCCCGGATCGAGGGGGAGTAGGTGCTCTCATCGGAGTCCGTACCCTGCCGATGCCACCGCTCCGAGAGGGCCACGGCGATGGGCACGCTCCACCATTCGTCGTCTTCGGCGAGCATGCGCGCTCCCGCGGCCTGGACCAGATCGTCGACGTGCGCCGCGCCGAGCTGTCGCCGCGCCTCCTGCGCGACGAGATCGTTGACCGTCAGTCGACGCTCCGCGGAGGAGTCGGCGTGCATCAGCCCGCCCGCCAGCAGGGCGTGCACGCTCTCGGCGTTGAACAGCCGGGTGGCGGCGGCGAGTTCGAGGTGTGGCAGGTGCAGAACGACGGCGAGGCACTCCAGGTCGGGTCGTGCGATGTCGGCGACGTGACGCTCGAGGGCCACGGCGAGTCTGCTGTCGCGGGCGATCGCGCGCAGGGGGCTGAGCGGATCACGACCGGCGCGCGCGGCCGCGGTGGCCTCGAGGATGAGATGGCGCAGCAGGGCGCGCGACCCGTCCGCGCGCCACACCAGCGCCGCGCGGGTGGCGCGGTCGAGCAGGTCGGCGTCGGGGAAGACGTCGATCAGCGCGAGGGCGTCGTCGTCCGAGAGCTCGCGCAGATCGACGCGATCCAGGATGCCGTCGATCCACAACCCGAGGACCGCGCGGCGCACCTGGTTCTCGTCGTCGGGCCGATCGACCGCCCGCGGTCGCGCCGTGCGCAACGCGAAGACCACGGTCGCCCGCCCCGACGCCACGGCACGTTCGAGAGCGCGCATCGAGTTCGCGTCGAGGGCGTCGACGTCGTCGACCACGATGACGGTGTCGATCGCATCCTCGGCGATGATCGCACGCACATCGTCGTCGCACGGGCCTCGCGACGCCTCGAGCGCACCGAAGGGCACGCCGGACAGGGCGGAGCACGGTCGTACGACCGCGGTCCGCGCCCCCGTCCCCTGGATCTCGGCGGTGATCGCGCGCAGCAGATTGCTGCGACCGCTGCCCCGAGGGCCGGCGATGAGAAGCGATGCCCCCCTCAGAACGCGCTGCGCGAGCGCGACGGCATCCCGATCCGCCCCGACCGTATTCGCCGACGACGCCGTCGGTTTCTCATTCCCCATGTACATCTCCCCCCGGAGTCGCCCGTCGAATCCGGCGGGCAGCGCACAGGAACAACATAGCGAGATGTCGTCGATCCGGGGCGATCCCTGCGTTTTCCGTCGCCCGCCGAGCGGGCGGGGCGGGTGTCGGAGGCGCCGTTTAGACTGGCATCCATCATGACGACGCCCGTTTCCCCTCCGACGCTGATCGCGCCGTCCGCCGCCGCGCAGGGCGATGCGGGACCCCGCACCTACGAAGTCCGCACCTTCGGGTGCCAGATGAACGTGCACGACTCCGAGCGGCTGTCCGGCTCGCTCGAGAGCGCGGGGTACGTGCGCGCCGAGGCGGGGATCGAGGCCGACGTCGTGGTGATCAACACGTGCGCTGTGCGCGACAACGCGGCGGGCAAGCTCTACGGCACCCTCGGGCACCTCAAGTCCCGCAAAGACGCACACGACGGCATGCAGATCGCCGTCGGCGGGTGCCTCGCGCAGATGGACAAGGACGCCGTGCAGCAGAAGGCGCCATGGGTCGACGTCGTGTTCGGCACGCACAACATGGGCTCGCTCCCGGGCATGCTCGAGCGCGCGCGCCACAATGGCGAAGCGGAGCTCGAGATCCTCGAATCGCTCGAGATCTTCCCCTCGACACTGCCGACCAAGCGCGACTCCGTGCACAGCGGCTGGGTGTCCATCTCGGTGGGCTGCAACAACACGTGCACGTTCTGCATCGTCCCGAGCCTGCGCGGCAAAGAGAAAGACCGCCGGCCCGGCGACATCCTCAACGAGATCCGCCTCCTGGTCGACGACGGCGCGATCGAGGTGACGCTGCTGGGTCAGAACGTCAACTCCTACGGGGTCGAGTTCGGCGACCGCCTCGCGTTCGGCAAGCTGCTGCGCGCGGCCGGCGAGATCGACGGCCTCGAGCGCATCCGGTTCACGAGCCCGCACCCGGCCGCCTTCACCGATGACGTGATCGCCGCGATGGCCGAGACGCCGGCGGTCATGCCGCAGCTGCACATGCCGCTGCAGTCCGGCTCCGACCGCATCCTGAGAGCGATGCGGCGGTCCTACCGCAGCGACAAGTTCCTGGGCATCCTCGATCGCGTCCGCGCGCGCATCCCGAACGCCGCCATCACCACCGACATCATCGTGGGCTTCCCCGGCGAGACCGAAGAGGACTTCCAAGACACCCTGCGCGTGGTCGAGGCCGCGCGATTCTCGAGCGCGTTCACCTTCCAGTACTCGATCCGCGAGGGCACACCGGCCGCCACGATGGCCGACCAGGTGCCCAAGGCCGTGGTGCAGGAGCGCTACGAGCGCCTGATCGCGCTGCAGGAGCGCATCTGCATCGAAGAGAACCAGAAGCAGAACGGGCGCACGCTCGAGGTGCTCGTCTCGGCCGGTGAGGGCAAGAAGGACGCCGAGACCCACCGGCTCACCGGGCGGGCCGAAGACAATCGCCTCGTGCATTTCGAGCTGCCCTCCGGGTCGCCCGTCCCGCGCCCGGGTGACGTGGTCTCGGTCACCGTGACCCACGCCGCACCGTTCCACCTCCTGGCCGATGCTGTCGACGGTGCCCCGCTGCGTATCCGCCGGACGCGGGCGGGCGACGCCTGGGACCGCTCGCAGGCCGAGTCCTGCGGCGTCCCCGCGCCCGAGGGTGAGGCCGGCGCGCCGCGCGCGGTGTCGCTGGGTCTTCCGACCCTCCGCGTCGGCGTGTGAGCGGCCCGGCCCTCTGGGCCGTGGTCGGGGCGACCGGCACCGGGAAGACCCGCCTGTCGCTCGACCTCGCCGAGGCGCTGGCCGCGCGCGGCCGCCCCGCCGAGATCGTGAACGCCGACGCGATGCAGCTGTACCGCGGGATGGACATCGGCACCGCCAAGATCCCCGTCGCCGAGCGTCGCGGCATCCCGCATCATCTCTTCGACGCGCTGACGGTGACCGACGACGCGGCGGTCGCCTGGTATCAGGATGCCGCTCGCGAAGCGATCCGCGGGATCCACGACCGCGGCGCCGAGGCGATCCTCGTCGGCGGCTCCGGTCTGTACGTGTCGGGGGTGTTGTGGGACTTCCGCTTCCCCCCGCGCGACGAGACGCTGCGCGCGCAGCTCGAGGACGAGCTGGAGCGCCACGGCTCCGGGGCGCTCTTCGCCCGCCTGCGCGCGGCGGACCCGGCCGCCGCCGAGCGCATCGATCCGCGCAACGGGCGGCGCGTCGTCCGAGCGCTCGAGGTCCTGGCGCAGGGCGGTCAGACGCACGGAGGAGCCCTTCCCGAGGCGCCCGTGTCGTGGCATCCGCGCACCCGAATCGTCGCGACCGCCATCGAGCGACCCGACCTCGTCCCGTTGCTCGACGCGCGCGTCGAGGCGATGTGGGCTTCGGGTCTCGTCGCCGAAGTCGAGGCGCTGCGCGTCGAGGGACTGGAGCGCTCGGCGACCGCCGGTCGCGCGATCGGCTACGCCCAGGCCCTGGCGCAGCTGCGCGGCGACCTCACGCGCGACGAGGCCGTCGCCGAGACGCAAGCCCTCACCCGCCGGTACGCCCGGCGGCAGGTGTCCTGGTTCCGCCGGTACCGGACGGCGCACTGGGTCGACGCCCGGACGACGGATGCCACGGCCCTGGCCCTGGCCGCCGAGGGCCGCCCGTGAGACCGGGGCCACGGGCAGGCGGGTGATCGTCGACGGGCCCGCCGGGCTGCCACCGCCGTCCTGAACGCGCCCCGTGAGAGGCGAGCCCGCGGGGGACCACAGGTCACCCCCTCTCTAGACTGGTCGACATGTCCTCTCTCGCGTTCACCAAGGGTCACGGCACCGGCAACGACTTCGTGGTCGTGTCCGATCCCGAGGGCGACCTCGACCTCTCGGAAGCCCAGATCGCGGCCCTGTGCGACCGCCACTTCGGTATCGGCGCGGACGGCCTGCTGCGCGTGGTGCGCTCGGCGGCGATCGACGAGGGCGCCCAGGCCGCGGCATCCGGCGCGGAGTGGTTCATGGACTACCGCAACGCCGACGGGTCCACAGCCGAGATGTGCGGAAACGGAACGCGCGTGTTCGCCCGGTACCTCACCGACACCGGCCTCGCCTCGATCGAGGGGGGACTGCGCATCGGCACCCGCGCGGGGATCAAGACACTCACCCGCAGCGATCGCGGGTTCGAGGTCGACCTGGGGGCCTTCACGGTGGATGCCGCCGAGGCCCTGGTGCGCGCCAAGGGTCTGAGCGTCGCGCGTCCCGGTGTCCGCATCGACGTCGGCAACCCGCACGTGGTCGTGGCCCTGTCGTCCGAGGCGGAGCTGGAGGGCCTCGACCTGAGCTACCAGCCGGTACTCGATCCCGCCCCGCGGCACGGTGCCAACGTCGAGTTCGTCGTCCCGGCCGACCCCCTGGTGCGCGACGGGGTGGGAGCGATCCGCATGCGCGTCTTCGAGCGCGGCGTCGGCGAGACGCTCAGCTGCGGCACGGGGGTCGCGGCCGCGGCGCTCGCGGTGCGGCATTGGGCCGGTGCGGCGGCGCCCGACGCGTGGATCGTCGACACCCCGGGGGGAACGCTGGGCGTCCGGGTGGCCGAGGGGCGCGTGTACCTGTCGGGTCCGGCATCCCTCGTCTTCACCGGCGAGGTCGCGCTGGCCTGAGGCCTGCGGTCAGGACACGACGTCGATGAGTTCGCTCGGCGGCGATCCATGCCGTCGCACGCGCAGGACGCGAAAGCCGCGACCCGTCGCTGCGCGCTGCACGCTGTAACCGTCCGCGAAGGTCGCGCCGAGCCACCGCTGCAGCGAATCGGAGCCGAGGTTGCGCTGCACCACGAACCACCCGTCGGACCGTTCCGACAGGCGCGGGATCCAGTGCTGCAGCATCCCGTGCAGTTCGTTCTTGCCGACGCGGATGGGCGGATTCGAGCGGATCGTGCGGAACGACACGTCGTCGGGAACATCCTCGGGGCGAACGGCGTTGACATTGGTGAGGCCGAGGGACTCGGCGTTTCGCCGCACGAGGTCGAGGGCGCGCTCGTTCACGTCGACCGCCCACACGGTCGCGTGCGGTGACGACAGCGCGAGTGACAACGAGATCGGTCCCCATCCGCACCCCAGGTCGAGGAAATCCCCGCCGGCGGGCGCGGGCGGGGTGTTGGCGAGCAGCACCGAGGTGCCGGCATCCACGTGATCGGGACTGAAGACGCCCCCCGCCGTGACGACCTCGAGTTCACGACCGGCGAGCGTCACGCGGATGCGGCGGAGCTGCTCGGGACTCGACGGCGACGCGCTGAAATAGTGCTCGCTCCCCATGACCTCAGGATAACGGACGGCCGCCCTCCCCACCGGGACGGATAAAGTGCCAGAACACGCGGGAACGCTCGCGACGGAAGGAACCCATGACCGAACAGACCACACCCCCGAGCATCGACGAGGCCACCGTGGATCCGGTGGATCGCGTGCTCTCGCGCGCCGACGCGCACCGCGGGGTACGGGTCTTCGGTGCGGCGCAGGCACTGCAGGACGCCACGACCGCGTACGGCGGGGATGCCGACGGCGACCAGTGGGACCGTGAGGAGCGAGCGGCCCTCCGTCGCGTCGCGGGACTGTCGACCGAGCTCGAAGACGTCACCGAGGTCGAGTATCGCCAGCTCCGCCTCGAGAACGTGGTGCTCGTCGGCGTGCACCCCCAGGGTGAGCAGACGGATGCCGAGAACTCGTTGCGCGAGCTCTCGGCCCTGGCCGAGACAGCCGGTGCGGTCGTGCTCGACGGGGTGCTGCAGCGTCGGCCGCACCCGGACCCGGCGACCTACGTCGGACGGGGAAAGGCCGCGGAGCTGCGCGACATCGTCGCCGCGGTCGGCGCCGACACCGTGATCGCCGACACCGAACTCGCGCCCAGCCAGCGGCGCGCGCTCGAGGACGTCGTTAAGGTCAAGGTGATCGATCGCACCACCGTGATCCTCGACATCTTCAGCCAGCACGCCAAGAGCCGCGAGGGTAAGGCCCAGGTCGAGCTCGCCCAGCTCGAATACCTGCTTCCGCGCCTGCGCGGATGGGGTGACTCGATGTCGCGCCAGGCCGGTGGGCAGGTCGGCGCGGGAGGCGCCGGTATGGGTTCGCGTGGCCCCGGTGAGACGAAGATCGAGCTCGACCGTCGTCGTATCCGCACCAAGATGGCTCTGCTGCGCAAGCAGTTGCGCGACTTCGCCCCGGCGCGCGAGGCCAAGCGCGCCGAGCGCAAGCGGCACACGATCCCCTCGGTCGCGATCGCCGGGTACACCAACGCCGGCAAGTCGAGCCTGCTGAACCGGCTCACCAGCGCGGGGGTGCTGGTCGAGAACGCGCTGTTCGCGACCCTGGATGCCACGGTCCGCCGCTCCGAGACGAGCGACGGTCGCGTGTACACGCTCACCGACACGGTCGGGTTCGTGCGCAACCTCCCGCACCAGCTGGTCGAGGCGTTCCGTTCGACGCTCGAAGAGGTCGGCGACGCCGACGTCATCCTGCACGTCGTCGACGCCTCGCACCCCGATCCCGCCGCGCAGCTGATGACGGTGCGCGACGTCATGGGCGACGTGAACGCGGACTTCGGACACGAGATCGTCGTGTTCAACAAGGCCGACCTGGTGAGCGAGGACGACCGTCTGGTGCTGCGCGGATTGGCGCCGCACGCGAGGTTCGTGTCGTCGCGCACGGGCGAGGGGATCGACGAACTGCGTTCGGCCATCGAGGACGCCCTGCCGCTCCCCGCCGTCGAGGTCCGGGCGGTCGTGCCCTACGATCGGGGCGACCTGGTGTCGGCGGTGCACGAGAGCGGACTGATCGTCGCGCAGGAGCACCGCGAGAGCGGGACGTTCCTGCACGCCCACGTGGGCGCGCGCCTCGCGGCCGAGCTGGAACCCTACGCGGCCTGAGCCGCCCTCCACCGGCCACGGCCCCGTCGACGTCACGTCGGCGGGGCCGCCGTCGTCAGGGCGCCGTGGGGCTCTGGTCCAGGGTGAGGGGTGGGACGCCGGGGGTGTCGAAGCCGAACACCGCGCCGAGGAACCCGAGCTCGCGCTGCAGGGAGTCGATCACCGTCTCGGAGCGACGGAACCCGTGCCCCTCGCCCTCGTAGAGGACGTAGGAGTGGGGGATGCGGTGTGCCACGAGCGCGTCGCGGATGGCCTCGGCCTGAGACGGCGGGACCACCCGGTCCTCGGAGCCCTGCAGGATGAGCAGCGGCACCCGGAAACGTTCGGGGTGGCTCAGGGGGGAGCGCTCGAGGTAGACGTCTTCGGCCTCGGGCAGCGGTCCGATGAGCCCGTCGAGGTAGCGCGCCTCGAAGTCGTGCGTGTCGTCGGCCAGTGCACGGGCGTCGCCGACGCCGTATCGCGAGATCCCCGCCCCGAAGACGTCGGTGGTGGTCACCGCTGCGAGCACCGTCCACCCTCCGGCGGACCCGCCCGCGATGGCGATGCGGTCGGCGTCGGCGAGTCCCGCGTCGGCGAGGGCGGATGCCGCGGCCGCGACGTCGTCGACGTCGACCACGCCCCACTGGCCCGCAAGCCGGTCGCGATAGGCGCGGCCGTAGCCGGTCGACCCGCCGTAGTTGACGTCGAGGACGCCGATGCCCCGGCTGGTGAAGAACGCCGTCTTGGCGGAGGGCGCGGGACCGACGTGCGAGGTCGGCCCGCCGTGCACCATCACCACGTACGGCGGCCGCTCGCCGTCGGGGGCGACGGCGTCGGGGTGCGTGGGCGGATAGGCGAACGCGTGCACCGGGCCGTGCGGTCCGGCGGTCTCGAGGGCCAGGGCCGTCGGCATCCATTCGGGGGACCAGGAGCCGGCGCCGCCGGTGACGAGGTCGACGTCGCCCGAGTCGAGGTCGACGAGCCAGAGGCCCGCGCGGCCGTGGGCGTCCGCCCCCGAGACCAGGGCGCGCGTGCCCTGGACGTCGTCGATCGACGAGGTGGCGACCGAGGGGACGTCGAGGGGGCGCACGCCCGACGGCGAGATCTCGACGATCTCGTCCGCCCCCTGCGTGCGGACGGCGATCACACGTCCGTCGTCGGTGGCGCCGAACCAGCGGGTGCCGAGCACCCACAGGCCCCCACCCGTGTCGGCGTCGGCCGGTGCGAGCGGCTGCGCGTCGCCGGCGAGGGGGTGGCGGAACAGATTCCACCGGCCGTCCGGATCGTCGGCGTAGAGCAGCTCGTCGTCGGCGATCCACACCGGTTGCAGGGGGGCGCGACGCGGACCCCCGGCCACCTGGTGTACCTCACCGGTCTCGAGATCCCGGACGCGGACCGCGGTGCGGTCCCACGGCATGGCGGGATGGTCCCACGCCACCCAGGCGAGATGCCGGCCGTCGGGGGACAGAGCGGGCTGCGCGAGGAAGTCGCTGCCGTCGGCGAGGGCCTCGACCGTCTGCGACCCGTCGGTCGCGATGCGCACGACCGCCCGAGCCGGCACGCGTGCGGAGCCGTGCGTCTCGCGGATCGCGAGAAGCGCCCCGCGATCGATTCGCAGGCCGCCGTGGCGCACCGCGTCGTCGGCGCCGGTGAGGGGGCGCGGCTGCCCGCCGGGGGTCAGCGCGTAGACGCGCTGGTCGCTCTTCTCGACGAAGTAGAGCTCGCCGTCGGGCGATGCCGCCCACGCGCCACCGCCGTACTCGTGCACGGCGGAGCGCGCGTTGAAGGGGGCGGGCAGAACGGTCTCGACCGCACCGTCGGCGCGGCGACGCCGGACCGCGACCCGGCCGGCCTCGGCCGGGGCGGATTCGCCCCACCACACCTCGCCGCCCACCAGCAGAGCCCCGTCGATGCGCGGCGAGGACGCGGCCACGGCCTCGGCCGTGAGCGGGGAGGGCCAGGATCCGTACGGGAGCGTGAGAGCCATGGCATCCACCCTACGCAGGGGGTCCGACAGCGCTGCGGGTGCGGCGCGCTCGACGATCGACCCCCGGGTGTTCTCACGCGTACGCGGCAGCGGATCGCACGGCCGCCGTCGGCCGGGCACGCGTCACCGTTCTCGGAGGAACGCACCCCCGTCGGGTGACCGCCTCACGATGTTCCGAGGTCGGTGCGTCCCTCCGAGAACGGGGCGAGGCGCCCCGCGCCCGCGCTGCGCGCGTCAGACGGTGCGCAGGACCGCGACGATCCGGCCGAGCACGACCGCCTCGTCGCCGAGGATGGGCTCGAAGGCGCTGTTGCGGGGCAGGAGCCAGGTGTGGCCGTCGCGACGGCGGAACGTCTTGACCGTGGCCTCGCCGTCCAGCATCGCCGCGACGATCTCGCCGTTCTCGGCCGTCGCCTGCGATCGGACGACGACCCAGTCGCCGTCGCAGATGGCCGCATCGATCATGGAGTCGCCCGACACCTTGAGCATGAACAACTCGCCCTTGCCCACGAGCTGGCGCGGGAGGGGGAAAATCTCTTCGACCTGCTGGTCGGCGGTGATGGGCACGCCCGCGGCGATGCGCCCGACGAGGGGGACCAGGGCGGCGTCGCCCAGAGCGGGCGCCGTGTCGGCGGGGTTCTCGGCGGCGGCGCCGGGGAGGTCGATCAGCACCTCCATCGCGCGGGTCTTGCCCGGGTCGCGCCGCAGATACCCGCTGAGCTCGAGCTGGTTGAGCTGATGGGTCACGCTCGACAGCGACTTCAGCCCGACGGCGTCTCCGATCTCGCGCATGCTCGGCGGGTAGCCGTGCCGGGCGATCGAGCGCTGGATGACTTCGAGGATCGCGAGCTGCTTGTCGCTGAGGTTCTTGCGCCGACGGGTCTGCGGTCGTTCGCGGCCGGCGGTCGTCGCGTCGGTCATCTGGGCTCCCCTCGCGCCGCGCACATCGCAGCGGATCTTCGAATGTCGGAGGTTGGTGATGCGGTCTCCGTGTCGAAACCGTATCCGGTGATCGGTACGACACGCACGGATCTCCGCGCGTGTCGCGTTCGATTCACGTCCGACGGATGGGTTGTTGACACCACCGCACTATCGAATATAGGTTCGGAATACAGATTCGCACCCCGTCCTCCCGGCCGAGGGTGGGGTGCGAATCTCTCCCCGTCAAGGAGCACACCATGAGCAGCATCGCCCTCACCGTCCCGACCACTCGCCTGCGCATCACCGCCCGCGGGCGTCGCGTCGTGGCGTTCCTGGTCGCCTTCCCCGTGGCCGCCGCGATCGGCATCGCCGCCGTGGGCGGCGGCTCTGCTCTCGCCTCCGGCGAGGTCGGTGCGCCCGCCGGGTCGTTCGCCGAGATCACGGTGATGAACGGCGAAACCCTCTGGTCGATCGCGCAAGAACTCGCACCCGGGGACGACCCCCGAGACGTCGTCGCCGAGATCACCCGTCTGAACGCCCTCTCGGGCGGGTCGGTCGCGGCCGGCCAGCGCATCGCCATTCCGGCTGAATACGCCCCCGGCAGCTGAGGATCCCCCCGTCGGGCGGATTTCACCGGGCACGCTGACGCGCGCGTCGACGCCTACGATGGGTGGGGTGACCGTACGCCTCGACGACCTTCCTCTTCGCGATGATCTGCGGGGGATGACTCCCTACGGAGCCCCGCAGGCGGCCCTCCCCGTGGCCCTGAACGTCAACGAGAACACGCATCCGGTCCCCGCCGAGGTCGCGGACGACATCCTCGACGCCGTCGCCCGGGCGCTGCGCGATGTGAACCGTTACCCCGATCGTGAGTTCACTCCGCTGCGCGAGGCTTTCGCGACCTATCTCGGTCACGGTCTCTCTCCCGACCAGATCTGGGCGGCGAACGGTTCCAACGAGGTGCTGCAGCACATCCTGCAGGCCTTCGGCGGTCCGGGCCGCACTGCGATGGGGTTCGCTCCCACGTACTCGATGTACCCCATCCTGACGCGCGCGACCGGCGCCCGTTGGATCGCGGGGGAGCGGGAACACGATTTCACCCTGAGCGCCGCCTCCGCCGCCGCGCAGGTGCGCGAGCAGCGACCCGACATCGTCTTCCTCTGCGCGCCGAACAATCCCACCGGTACCCCGCTGCGTCTCGATGTGATCGAAGCGGTCTACCACGCGACCGACGGTGTCGTGATCGTGGACGAGGCCTACGAGGAGTTCGCGCCGCGCGACGAGCCCTCGGCCCTGTCGCTCCTGCCCGGCCGGGAGCGGTTGGTCGTGTCGCGCACCATGAGCAAGGCGTTCGCGTTCGCCGGCGCGCGCGTGGGCTACCTCGCCGCCGACCCCGCCTTCGTCGACGCCCTGCGCCTTGTACGACTGCCCTACCACCTGAGTGCCCTCACCCAGGCCGCGGCCACCGCGGCGCTCGGACACGCCGACACGATGCTCGGCATGGTGGACGAGATCGTCGCGCAACGCGACCGCATCTCGGCGACGGTGGCGGCTCTCGGCTACACCGCCCACGAGTCCTGGACCAACTTCGTGCTCTTCGGGGGCGTGGACGACCCGTCCGCGACCTGGAAGGCCCTGTACGACCGCGGCGTCCTCATCCGCGACGTCGGCATCCCGCACCACCTGCGCGTGTCGGCGGGGACGGCCGACGAGACCACCGCATTCCTGGACGCCCTCGCCTCGATTGGATCCCGCGCATGACCGGCCCCACCGCCTCCCGCACCGCCTCGATCATCCGCGAGACGAGCGAATCGCGCGTCGAACTCGAACTCGACCTCGACGGGCGGGGCGCGAGCGACATCTCGACGAGTGTGCCGTTCTTCGACCACATGCTGACAGCCTTCGCGAAGCACTCCCTGACCGACCTGCGCGTGCGCGCCACGGGCGACACGCACATCGACGCGCACCACACGGTCGAAGACACCTCGATCGTGCTCGGCCAGGCGATCCGCCAGGCGCTCGGCGACAAGTCCGGCATCGCGCGGTACGGCGACGCGCTGGTGCCCCTCGACGAGGCCCTCGCGCAGGCCGTCGTCGACATCAGCGGTCGGCCGTATCTCGTCCACACGGGCGAGCCGGTCGGATTCGAGCACCACCTGATCGGCGGTCACTTCACCGGCTCCCTCGTCCGCCACTCGTTCGAGGCGATCTCGGTGCACGCGGCTCTCACCGTGCACGTGCGCGTCATCGGAGGCCGCGACCCGCACCACATCGCCGAGGCCGAGTACAAGGCGCTCGCACGGGCCTTCCGGCAGGCCAAGGCGCTCGATCCGCTGGTCGACGGCATCCCGAGCACGAAGGGGGCCCTGTGAGCAAGCCCGTCGTCGCGGTCATGGACTACGGCTCGGGGAACGTCCACTCGGCCGTGAAGGCTCTCGTCGAGGCGGGCGCCGACGCGCGCCTGACCTCGGATCGTGCGCTCCTGCTCGACGCCGACGGGCTCCTGGTGCCGGGTGTGGGGGCCTTCAGCGCGGTCATGGGGGCGCTCACCTCGAGCCGGGGCGGCGAGATCGTCGATCGCCGGCTCGCGGGCGGTCGTCCCGTCCTGGGGATCTGTGTCGGCATGCAGGTCATGTTCGAGCGCGGCATCGAACGCGGCACCGACACGCCCGGACTGGGGGAGTGGCCCGGAACCGTCGGCGAGCTGCAGGCACCGGTGCTGCCGCACATGGGATGGAACACGGTCTCCGTCGGAGAGGGCTCCCGGTTGTTCGAGGGCATCGAAGACGAACGGTTCTACTTCGTGCACTCCTACGCCGCTCAGGAGTGGTCCCTCGAGGTCATGCCGCCGTTCCCGCAGCCGGCGGTCACGTGGTGCACCTACGGCGCGCCGTTCATCGCGGCGGTCGAGAACGGTCCGCTCGCGGCCACGCAGTTCCACCCCGAGAAGTCGGGCGAGGCCGGCATCCGTCTGCTGTCCAATTGGATCGACGGGCTGCGCACGACTACTGTGTGACCTCGTGCCCGGGCTCGGCGAGATGCGCCGAGGGGTGCGAGGAGCCATGAACGATTTCGCGTCCACGCCCGAACTTGTCCTGCTTCCCGCGGTCGACGTCGCCGACGGCAAGGCCGTCCGTCTGACCCAGGGCGAGGCCGGCACCGAGACCAGTTACGGCGATCCGGTCGATGCCGCCGCGGACTTCGCCCGCCAGGGCGCGCAGTGGATCCACCTGGTGGACCTCGATGCCGCCTTCGGTCGCGGCAGCAATGCGGGGGTCATGCGCAAGGTCATCAAGCAGGTCAAGGGTGTGCAGGTCGAGCTGTCCGGCGGCATCCGGGACGACCGCTCGCTCGAGGCCGCGCTCGAGAGCGGTGCGAGCCGGATCAACCTCGGCACCGCCGCGCTCGAGAACCCCGAGTGGGCCGCCGACGTGATCAACCGCTACGGCGAGGCCATCGCCGTCGGGCTCGACGTGCGCGGCACGACCCTCGCGGCGCGCGGCTGGACCCGCGATGGCGGCGACCTGTGGACGGTGCTGGAGCGCCTCGAAGACGCGGGGTGCAGCCGGTACGTCGTCACCGACGTCACCAAGGACGGGACGCTGCGCGGACCGAACATCGAGCTCCTGCGCGAGATGGCGCAGCGCACGCCGAAGCCGATCGTGGCCTCCGGCGGGGTGTCGAGCCTCGACGACATCGCCGCGCTGCGCGATCTGGTGCCGCTGGGTGTCGAGGGCGCCATCGTGGGCAAGGCCCTGTACGCGGGGCAGTTCACGCTCGCTGAGGCGCTGGATGTCGCCGGACACTGACGGCGACCCGCGCGGGGCGGACGGCGCGGGGCACGACGCTCCGCGTCCGGGCGCGGATTCGGCCGGCGTGCCCTGGGAGGGGCGCCGCTTCGACTCCAATCCGCACTCCGGAGACGACGGTTCGGCCGACCCGGCGTTGCTGGCCGCTCTCGTGGCGTTCCGGACGGGGGAGTCCGACGCGCGCGCGGTGATCGACGCCTACCGCGATGCGCGCCTGCTGATCCCCCTCGTCGCCGAGAAGGGCGACCACGGCGTCGGCGCGCACGGCCTCGAGGTCGACAAGACGCAGGAGCTCTCGATCGTCACGGTGGCCGCGCCCGACGGCCGCAAGGTGCTGCCCGTCTTCACCTCGGTCACGGCGATGCAGGCCTGGGATGCCGCGGCGCGACCGGTTCCGGCCGACGGCCGGCGCACCGCCCTCGCGGCCGCCTCCGAGGATACTGAGCTCATCGTCGTGGATCCGGCGTCCGAGACCGAGTTCGTCATCCGTCGCCCGGCCGTCTGGGCGATCGCGCAGGGCGAGGCGTGGGAGCCCGCTCACACCTCACCGACGGTCTTCACGGGGCTCCAGCAGAGCATCTCGGGCGAGCTGGCGGTGCTCGATCTCGCCGTCGAGGCCGGCGACCCGAGTGGTCGCCTGCGCGGACCCGAGCTGATCGTGCACCTGCAGCTCATGTCGGGTCTGGAGCAGGACGAGTTGGATGCCGTGCTCGCCCGCATCGCGCGCCGCTGGGCCGCCGACGACCGCATCGCCGTCCTCGTCGACTCGCTGACGGTCAAGCTCCACCGCAGCTCCGACGCCTGACCGCCGCCCGTTCGAGGTCATCAGAACAGGGGATGCCACGACAACAGGCCGATTCCCTCTCAACCGTCCTGTTCTCGTGGCATCGCCTGTTCTCACGACAGGTGCCCGCGGGCGCCGCGGGGGAGCTGTGCTGCGGTACAGCACGAGGGGACGCCCCCGTCCTGAGGCGACCGGGAGGGCCCCCGCCCTCGCCTGAGGACGGGGGCGTCACCGAGCCCGGTACCCCCGGAACGAACGACTTACGTGACGGGACCCGTCCACTTCTCGCCCGGCCCCTTGCCGATCGGATCGGGGATGACGGACGCCTCGCGGAACGCGAGCTGCAGGGAGCGCAGCCCGTCGCGCAGCGATCGCGCGTGCATGTCGCTGATCTCGGGGGCCCCGGCGGTGATCAGACCCGCGAGGGAGTTGATGAGTTTGCGGGCCTCGTCGAGATCGAGCTGCTCAGCGGGATTGTCGGCGAGCCCCGTCTTGACGGCCGCGGCGCTCATGAGGTGCACGGCCGCCGTGGTGATGACCTCGACGGCGGGGACGTCGGCGATGTCGCGGGTGGCGGAGGCGGATGCGCGCTCCTGCTCCTCCCAGCGGGCGAGGCGCTCGTCCTCTGTTCCGTGACGGTGGTCGCCCCGGTCGTCGGCGGGCTGGTCGGAGGGAATCGTGTCCACGTGGATCTCTCTGCTAGACTATGGCGGGCTTCGGAGTGTTTCACTCCGTACGAAAGAGGATCACATCCCACCCGCGCTTGCCGCTCCAGGCTACCGGGTTCCCGCACTCCGCTCCGTTCCCACGGAGTCGCCAGGGTGCAGAAGCCGGTGCTGGCAGCACCGTGCCGGGTGGCGTGTGTACTCCTCTTCGCCCGTGGTCCGATCGGATCGCGGCGGCCACCACCCGCACACAAGAGGAGTTCCGCATCAGCGATCCCCGCACCAACGAGCGCATCCGAGTCCCGGAGGTCCGTCTCGTCGGACCCAACGGCGAGCAGGTCGGCATCGTCCGAATCGAAGCTGCGCTGCGCCTGGCCCAGGAAGCGGACCTCGACCTGGTCGAGGTTGCGCCGAGCTCGAAGCCGCCCGTGGTCAAGATCATGGATTACGGCAAGTTCAAGTACGAGGCCGCTCAGAAGGCCAAAGAGACGCGTCGTAACCAGGCGAACACCGTCCTCAAAGAGGTCCGTTTCCGCCTGAAGATCGAGGCCCACGACTACATCACCAAGCTCAAGCGCGCCGAGGGATTCCTGCAGGCGGGCGACAAGGTGAAGGCCATGATCCTGTTCCGCGGTCGTGAGCAGTCGCGTCCGGAGCAGGGTGTGCGCCTGCTCCGCAAGTTCGCCGAAGACGTCGCCGAGTTCGGAACCGTCGAGTCGAACCCCACGATCGACGGTCGCAACATGGTGATGGTGGTCGCTCCTCACAAGAACAAGTCCGAGGTCAAGACCGAGCAGAACGCGCAGCGCGCGGCGAACCGCGAGGCGGCGCGCAGCGCAGCCCGCGGCGACTCGGCTTCGGAAGAAACGCCCACCTCGGCCCCCGCCGAGTAAAGCTCCCCGACTCCCGCTTCGCCGGGAACACCAACGAAGGAAGACAGATGCCGAAGCAGAAGACCCACTCGGGTGCCAAGAAGCGCTTCAAGCTCACCGGTAGCGGCAAGCTCATGAAGCAGCAGGCCGGTATGCGCCACAACCTCGAAGGCAAGGCCTCGAAGCGCACCCGTCGCCTGAACCAGGAGCAGGTCCTGGCCAAGGGTGACTCGAAGGTCGCCAAGAAGCTCCTCGGTCTCTGAGCGCCGACGCACGTTAGGAAGAAACAGAAATGGCTAGAGTCAAGCGGGCCGTAAACGCCCACAAGAAGCGTCGCGTCATCCTCGAGCGCGCCTCCGGTTACCGCGGACAGCGTTCGCGCCTGTACCGCAAGGCCAAGGAGCAGGTCACCCACTCCCTGGTCTACGCGTACCGCGACCGTCGCAAGCGCAAGGGCGACTTCCGTCGTCTGTGGATCCAGCGCATCAATGCCGCGTCCCGTCAGAACGGTCTCACGTACAACCGCTTCATCCAGGGCCTCGGCCTCGCGGGTGTGCAGGTCGACCGTCGCATGCTCGCCGAGCTCGCGGTGAACGAGCCCGCCGTGTTCGCCTCGCTCGTGCAGACCGCGAAGGCGGCCCTGCCCAGCGACGTCAACGCCGCGAAGACCGCGTAAGCGTCGTCTCTCCCCGGAACGGGCGTCCTCTTCGGAGGGCGCCCGTTCCGTCGTTCCCGCGCGGCATCCGGGGGTCATGCCGTCGGCGCCATACACTCGTAGCGTGCTGGAGAACCCCCGTTCGCCGCGGGTACGCGCCGTGGCCAAGCTCGGCAGGCGCGCCGCCCGGCAGGAGACCGGCCTGTTCCTGCTCGAGGGGCCGCAGGCCGCGCGCGAGGCCCTCGCCTGGGCGCCCGAGACCGTGCTCGAGGTGTACGCCACGCCGACGGCGATGGACAAGCACACCGACGTGCGCGACGCCGTCGAGCGGGCGGGTGTCGACCTGCAGTACACGACCGAAGCGGTTCTGGATGCCATGGCCGACACCGTGACGCCGCAGGGCATCGTCGCGGTGGCGCGGCAGGCGCCGACGGCGCTGAAGGACATCCTCGCCGAGCGGCCGCGGCTCATCGCGATCTGCGAAGAGGTGCGCGATCCCGGCAATCTGGGCACGATCATCCGCGCCGCCGACGCCGCGGGCGCCGACGCCGTGATCCTGACGGGTCGCACGGTCGACCCCTACAATCCCAAGGTCGTGCGTTCGTCGACGGGATCGCTGTTCCACGTGCCCGTGGCCGTCGACCTCGAACTCGCCGACGTGGTCGAGCGGGTGCACGAGGCGGGGCTGCGCGTGGTCGCCGCCGATGTGGACGGCGGGGACTTCCTCGCATCCCGTGAGCTTCTTTCGCAGCCCACGGCGTGGCTGTTCGGCAACGAGGCGCGGGGTCTCGACGAGGTGGCACTGGCGCACGCGGACCTCGCCCTGCGTCTGCCGATCTACGGTCGTGCCGAGTCGCTGAACCTCGCCACGGCGGCGAGCGTGTGCCTGTACGAGACGGCCTTCGCGCAACGCGCCGACGGAGGGTCGCTGTTACAGAACGGTTAAGGCGCGCGCGGGAATGTGGTCGGGCGCCGGTCGCCCTCATAGGGTGAAGGCATGGCATCCGTTCCCCCGACGCGCACCGAGCCCCTGGTCGTCGTCTCCGACGTGCAGAAGCACTACGGACAATTCCAGGCGTTGAAAGACATCGACCTCACCGTCGACCGCGGCGAGGTGGTCGTGGTCATCGGCCCCTCGGGGTCGGGCAAGTCGACGCTGTGCCGCACGATCAACCGCCTCGAGACCATCACGAGCGGTTCGATCACCATCGACGGCAAAGAGCTCCCCAAAGAGGGGAAGGGTCTGGCCGAGCTGCGCGCCGACGTCGGCATGGTCTTCCAGTCGTTCAACCTGTTCGCGCACCTGACGATCCTCGAGAACGTCACGCTCGGCCCCCTCAAGGTCCGCAAGATGAAGAAGGCGGATGCCGAGAAAGAGGCCCGTGCGCTCCTGGAGCGCGTGGGGGTCGGCCACCAGGCCGACAAGCTCCCTGCCCAGCTCTCGGGTGGTCAGCAGCAACGCGTCGCGATCGCGCGTGCCCTGGCGATGAAGCCCAAGGTCATGCTGTTCGACGAGCCGACCTCGGCGCTGGACCCCGAGATGATCAACGAGGTGCTCGACGTCATGGTCGGTCTCGCCAAGGACGGGATGACGATGATCGTCGTCACGCACGAGATGGGCTTCGCGCGAAAGGCCGCGAACCGGGTGGTGTTCATGGCCGACGGGCAGATCGTCGAGCAGGCGGCCCCCGAGCAGTTCTTCACCCGCCCCGAATCCGACCGCGCGAAGGACTTCCTCTCGAAGCTCATCACGCACTGACCTGCCCCGACGGCGTCGAACGAGGAGGTTCCCCGCCGACCGCTCATCAACCGTTCCCCGGTCGATCCCGCGCGCCGTCCCCGACGACTCATCCATCCGCACAGCACACGTAACCAAGGAGACATCACATGCGCAAGACTCGTTTTCTCGCCGGCGCGGGCATCATCGCCGCCGGCCTGCTGGCTCTGACGGCCTGCAACAGCGGCACCCCCGGTGCGGCTCCCGGCGCCGAGGGCGGCGCCGACACCACCCAGCTCTGGGAGGTCGCGTCCGACGTCTCGCTCGACGGCAGCCCGACCTACGAGCGCATGGTCTCGGCCGACAAGGTCGTCGTCGGCGTCAAGGAGGACCAGCCCGGCCTCGGCTTCAAGGACCCCGTGAGCAACGAGCGCGGCGGCTTCGACGTCGAGATCGCCCAGTGGATCGCGGCCTCCCTCGGCTTCGACGCCGACAAGATCGAATACAAGACGATCCCCTCCGCCAACCGCGAGCAGGAACTGGTCAACGGCAACATCGACTACTACGTCGGCACCTACTCGATCAATGACAAGCGCAAGGAGTCGATCGACTTCGCCGGGCCCTACCTGATCACCGGTCAGGGTCTGCTCGTCGCGGCGGACAACTCCGACATCAACGGCCCCGACGACCTCTCGGGCAAGATCGTCTGCTCGGTGACCGGCTCGACCCCGCTGCAGCGCATCCGCGACGAGTACAGCCCCGGCGACACCGTCGAGTACGACACCTACACCCAGTGCCTCGAGCAGCTTCGTGCCGGCTCGGTCGACGCCGTCACGACCGACCAGGCGATCCTCGCCGGTTATGTGGCCCAAGAGCCCGACGCCTTCAAGATCGCGGGCGACACCTTCAGCGAGGAGCGCTACGGCGTCGGCCTGCCCAAGGGCGACACCGTCCTGAAGGACCACATCAACACCCTCTTCAACGACGGCGGCGACGTCTGGACGGCGCTGTTCGACAAGAACCTCGCGCCGTCGGGCATCGAGGGCGACCAGCCCACCGCCGACGAGTGAGCATTCCGGGGGCGGCGCTCCCGCGCCGCCCCCGGAATCCCGTCTTCTTGAGATAAAGGACCACGCATGGGTGTCATCACCGACAACCTCGACATCTGGAGCGAAGCGCTCGTCGGCACGCTCGTGCTGTTCTTCGCGGGCGGCGCGCTCGCGCTCGTGCTCGGCATCATCGTCGGCGCGATGCGCGTCTCGCCCATCCCGATCGCGCGCGGCGTCGGTACGTTCTACGTCAGCGCGATCCGTAACACCCCCCTCACCCTGGTGTTCTTCGCCTTCGTGTTCGCTCTGCCCCCGCTGCTGGGTCTCCGGCTGACCGGAGAGGTCTCGCTGACCCTGGGCATCTGCGCCCTCGGCATCTACACGGCCACCTACGTCGCCGAGGCGATCCGCTCGGGTGTCAACACCGTCCCGGTCGGTCAGGCGGAGGCGGCGCGCGCGCTCGGCCTCGGATTCGGGCAGGTGATGACGCTCGTCGTCCTGCCGCAGGCGTTCCGATCCGTCATCCCGCCGATGATGAGCGTCTTCATCGCGCTGCTGAAGAACACGACGGTCGCGGCGGGTTTCTCGATCGTGAACCTCGGTTCGGTCCGCAACTACCTGAGCGAGCGCGGTGAGAACGCGTTCCTCGTCATCCTGTGGGTGATGGTCATCTTCGTCGCGCTGGTGCTCCTGCTGTCGTGGCTTCAGCGAACGCTCGAGAATCGATGGAGGGTCGCCCGATGAGCAGCGTCCTGTACGACGTCCCCGGACCCCGCGCGATCGCCCGAAACCGCATCCTCGGTGTCGTCACGATCCTCGTGGTGCTCGGGATCGTCGGCTTCTTCGTATGGCGACTGGTCGCCACCGGCCAGTTCACCGCGCAGAAGTGGTCGGCTTTCACCTACACGAACGTGTGGGTGCAGATCGGCGAGGCGACTCTGCGCACGATCGCCGCCTTCGTCGTCGCCGCCGTCGGTGCATTGGCGCTCGGCTTCCTCCTCGCGATCGGTCGATTGTCCGACCACGCGTGGGTGCGCTGGCCGTTCACCGCCGTGATCGAGGTCTTCCGCGCGATCCCCGTGCTGGTGTTCATGTTCCTGCTGTACTACGGCTTCCCCGTGATCGGCATCCGCATGGAGCCCTACTGGGCCGTGGTCATCGCCCTGATCTGCTACAACGGATCGGTCCTCGCAGAGGTGATCCGCGCCGGCGTCGAATCGCTCCCGCGCGGACAGAGCGAGGCGGGCTATGCCGTGGGCCTGCGCAAGGCCGGGGTCATGCGCCTCGTGCTGCTGCCGCAGGCGATCCGCGCCATGATGCCCGTGATCATCGCCCAGCTCGTCGTGACGCTGAAGGACACCGCCCTCGGCTTCATCATCACCTACCCCGAGCTGCTGTTCTATGCGAAGTACATCGGCGCGCAGCCGAGCGTCGGTTCGCCGATCATCCCGGCGACCATCGTGGTCGGGGCGATCTACATCGCGTTGTGCCTGCTGCTGTCGTTCGTGGCGAACATGGTCGAGAAGCGGCTGCGCCGTTCGCCCCGCGGCGACGTCGCCGCTCCCGTGCAGCCGCTTGCGCAGGGCGGGACCGACACCTCGCTCATCGTCGCCCAGCGCGGCGGTTCGGGGATCTGACCACGCCGACGGGCGGGGGAGTGTCCCCGCCCGTCGGTAGACTCTCTTATCGTGTCCGACGCACCCGAGATCACCCCCGAGGCCGTCGCCTCGGCGGTCGATGAGGCCCTTGCCGCCATCGCCGCCGCCGCGACCACGTCCGAGCTGAAGTCCGCCCGTTCCGCGCACACGGGGGAGCAGTCCTCCCTCGCACGCCTGAACGCCCAGATGCGCCACGTCGCCCCCGACCAGAAGGCCGCCCTCGGCAAACTCGTCGGTCAGGCCCGCGGTCAGGTCAACCAGGCGCTCGCCGCCCGGGAGGCGGAGCTGGCCGAGGCCGAGACGGCGGCGCAGCTCGAGGCCGAGCGCGTCGACGTCACGGCGTTGCCGCAGCGCGCGCGGGTCGGTGCGCGGCATCCGATCTCCCTCTTGCAGGAGCAGGTCTCCGACATCTTCGTCGGCATGGGGTGGGAGATCGCCGAGGGGCCCGAGCTCGAGCACGAGTGGTTCAACTTCGACGCGCTGAACTTCGATGTCGACCACCCGGCGCGGCAGATGCAGGACACCTTCTTCGTCGACCCCGTCGCGCGCCACCTCGTGCTGCGCACGCACACCAGCCCCGTGCAGGTGCGGTCCATGCTCGAGCGCGACCTGCCGATCTACGTGCTGTGCCCGGGACGGGTTTACCGCACCGATGAGTTCGACGCCACGCACCTGCCCGTGTTCACGCAGTTCGAAGGACTCGTCATCGACAAGGGCATCACCATGGCCCACCTCAAGGGCACCCTCGACCACGCCGCGCGCGTGCTCTTCGGGCCCGAGGCCAAGACGCGGTTCCGCGCCAACTTCTTCCCGTTCACCGAGCCGAGCGCCGAGCTCGACCTGTGGCATCCCACCTTCAAAGGCGGGGCGCGATGGATCGAGTGGGGCGGGTGCGGGATGGTGAACCCGAACGTCCTGCGTGCCGCGGGCATCGACCCCGAGGAGTACTCGGGCTTCGCCTTCGGCATGGGCATCGAGCGCACGCTCATGTTCCGCAGCGACGTGCAGGACATGCGCGACATGGCCGAGGGCGATGTCCGCTTCAGCGAACAGTTCGGAATGGTGGTCTGATGCGCGTCCCGCTCTCCTGGTTGCGCGAGTACGTCGACGTACCCGCCGAGGCCACCCCCGACGACGTCCTCGCCGCTCTCGTGTCCGTCGGCTTCGAAGAAGAAGACGTGCACCGTTTCGAGCTGACCGGCCCCATCGTGGTCGGGCAGGTCGTGGAGTTCACGCCCGAGCCGCAGTCGAACGGCAAGACCATCCGGTGGTGTCAGGTCGACGTGGGTTCCGAGCACGGCGGAGTCCGCGGCATCGTGTGCGGTGCCGGCAACTTCTTCGCCGGCGACAAGGTCGTGGTGACCCTGCCCGGCGCGGTGCTCCCCGGACCGTTCCCGATCGCCGCCCGCAAGACCTATGGCCACGTGTCCGACGGCATGATCGCCTCGGCCAAAGAACTCGGACTCGGCAGCGAGCATTCGGGCATCCTCCGTCTGGTCGAACTGGGCATCGACGCTCCCGTGGGCACCGACGCCATCGCCCTGTTGGGGCTCGATGACCTCGCCGTCGAGATCAACGTCACCCCCGACCGCGGCTACGCCCTGTCGCTGCGCGGCGTGGCGCGCGAGTACTCGCACGCGACCGGTGCGGCCTTCCGCGACCCGGGGACGGGGCATGACGAGGCTGTCTCGCGCACGCCCTCGGGCTTCTCGATCACCGTCGATGACCGGGCCCCCATCCGCGGGCGGGCGGGAGCGAGCGAGTTCGTCGCACGCATCGTGCGCGACGTCGATCCCTCGCGCCCGACCCCGCCGTGGATGATCACGCGCCTGTCGCTCGCCGGCATCCGTTCGCTCGGCGTGCTGATCGACATCACCAACTACGTCATGCTCGAACTAGGTCAGCCGATCCACGGTTACGACCTCGACCGGCTGCAGGGCGGCATCACGGTGCGCCGCGCCGATCAGGGCGAGAAGCTCGAGACCCTCGACGGGCAGGTGCGCACCCTCAACGCCGAAGACCTGCTGATCACCGACGAGTCGGGACCCATCGGTCTCGCCGGCGTCATGGGCGGCGGTCCGACCGAGATGAGCGGGGCCACCCGCAACGTGCTGATCGAGGCGGCGACCTTCGACCAGGTCTCGATCGCCCGCACCGCGCGGCGGCACAAGCTGCCCTCCGAGGCGTCGCGCCGCTTCGAGCGCGGTGTCGACCCGCTCGTGCCCTACGTGGCCGCGGAGCGTGTCGCCTCGCTCATGGTGGAGCTGGCCGGGGGCACGCTCGACACCGAGCTCGGCGGCTCGCTCTCGGCGGAGCATCACCGCGAGCCCATCAGCCTGCCCGCAGGCTTCGTCCCGGGTCTGATCGGTGTGGACTACACCGACGACGAGATCGTCTCGGCGCTGCAGCTGATCGGCTGCTCCGTGGAGTCGCGCGACGGCGGGTGGTCGGTCACCGCTCCGTCGTGGCGCCACGATCTCACCGACAAATGGACGCTCGCCGAAGAGGTGGCCCGTATCGAGGGCTACGACCGCATCCCCTCGGTGCTTCCCACCCCGCCTTCGGGTCGCGGCCTCACCTCGGCACAGCAGGGTCGTCGCCGGGTCGGCAACGCGCTCGCTGCCGCGGGCTTCGTCGAGACGCCGTCGTTCCCCTTCGCCACCGACGAGCAGAACACCCTGCACGGGTCGCCGTCGGGCGAGAAGCTGCCGAGCGTCAAGCTCGCCAACCCACTCGACGGCCTGTCTCCGTACCTGCGGCGCTCGCTCGTCCCGGCGCTGCTGCAGGTGGCGCACCGCAACGTCTCGCGCGGCATCGTCGACCTGGCGTTGTTCGAGACGGGAACGGTCTTCCTCCCCAAGCCGGGCGTGCAGTACGGCACGTCGTCGGTGCCGCCGCTCGCCGTGCGCCCCGACGCCGCGACGTTGGCCGCCCTCGACGCGTCGATCCCGCCCCAGCGTCGTCACGTGGCTCTTCTGCTGGTCGGACATTCCGTCGCCAAGCAACCCGGGCAGGCGGCCATCGCCGCTGATCTCGCGGATGCCGTGGACGCCGTGCGCGTGCTGACCTCCGCCGCGGGTCTCGACATCGAGCTCGTCCAGGCCCAGCGCGCCGCCTTGCACCCGGGTCGCACGGCGCGCGTGCTCGCTTCGGGTCAGGACATCGGCTACGTCGGTGAGCTCCTGCCGGCCGTCTCGGCGGCGGCCGACGTGCCCGGTCGCGTGCTCGTGGCCGAGCTCGATCTCGACGCGATGCTGGAACTCGCGCAGTCGCGTGTGGTCGCGGCATCCCTCTCGGGGTTCCCCGCCGCGACGCAGGACGTCTCGCTGACCGTGCCGGTCGAGGTCGCCGCGGGCGAAGTGCGCCGTGCGCTCGTCGAAGGCGGGGCGCCGCTGCTCGAGGGAGCGCGACTGGTCGACGATTACCGCGGGCAGGGACTCGCCGAGGGCACGAAGAGCCTCACGTTCGCGCTGCGGTTCCGCGCGCCCGACCGGACGCTGACCGCGGCGGAGGCGACGGACGCCAAACTCGCCGGAGTCGCCGTGGCCGCCGAGCGGTTCGGGGCCGCGATCCGCGATTGAGGGCTCTGTCGAAGAGCGCCGCGCAGCTGTCCAGCCGCGCGGCGCTCTCGTCGTCCGGCGCGTGATCGCCGACGCGGCGGACCGGGGCCGCTGCCGGTCGGATCAGGCCGCTCGCCTCTTCGCGCCCTCGACGGTCGCCACGGCGCCGGCGTTCGGCAAGGCGCCGCGGGCTCGGCGCACGAGCGCGCGCACGGTCGTGGCGACGCGTGCCCAGGACGCGTCCCGGATCAACAGCAGATCCAGGGCGATCATGGCGAGGGAGAACGGCCAAAGGCCCAGAAGCAGTCCGATGCCGAAGTGGGTGAGCGCGAGACCGATCACGGCGACATAGCGGGTGGGTTTCCACAGCAGCGCGAGGGGGAAGGCCAGTTGCACGGCCAGGGCGAACCAGGTGCCGAGCATCACCAGGGGAGTGATCTGCCGGGCCGCCGCGCTGAGCCCCGGCAGCACCTGGAACTCGGTGATCGACAGCGCGTAGTACAGCGCAGTGCCCGAGAGCCACTCCTGTCCCTGCAGCTTCAGCAGGGACGACACGAGGTAGACCAGGAGGATCTGGTAGCAGCACAGGATCAGGGCGGTGTTGTGCAGCAACGCCGAGAGCCACGGTGCGAGCCGACGCCGTGGTTCGCCTCGTCGCCGTCGCAACCACGCGTCGACCGAGAGATGCCGGCTCAGGTCGGCGAAGAGCGCGAAGAGCAGCACGATACGCATCAGGGTGTCGCCACCGTTGGTGAGCAGGGTCGAGTTGGTCGACAGCCCGACCCAGAACAGCAGCAGGACCGGGGCGACCCATCGCGTGCGCCACCCGAGGAGAAACAGCACGACCAGGGCGATCAACACCGCGTAAGAGATGTCGAACAGGATCGGGTCGCTCTTCGAGAACAGCATCCGGAAGGGTTCCCACCAGCCACGGCGACGCGCCTCGGGCTCGACCCACCACGAGCCCGCGCCCCAGAGGAAGTGGCGGTCGGCGAAGCTGGGGAGCAGAACGAGGAGCATTGCGATCGCGAAGATGATGCGGAGCACCGAGAAGCCGACGGTCGCGTGGGGGCGCGTGGTCAGCCAGTCCTGCAGGCCACTCCACAGTGCGGACGGGCGCAGACGCCGGGTAGAGGCCGCGAGCCGACCGGTCGCGTCGATCACGGGCGGTCCCCGCTCGCGTAGCGTGCCTGCACATCGGCGAAGACGTCTCGAACGGAGTCGCCGTCGGGTTGCTCGGCCTGACGCCAGCCGAAGGTCAGGGTGTCCGGGGCGAACTGCCGCTCGTCGTCGAAGCGGTGATCGAAGTCGTTCGGTTCGTCGAACTGGGCGCGCCATCGCACGCGTTCGATGTCGTGGCCGAAGAACGCCGAGGCGTACACCGTGGTGAAGCGGGTGAGCATGTAGTCGTAGCGGATGAACGGGACGCTGCTGTCTTCGCCGGCGCCCAGCGCGTCGACCTCGTCGCGGAGCGCGGCATCCGATATCGCGGCGAAGACGTCGCCGGACCGCTCGATGAACGTGTCGCGCACCCGCTCCTGCTGCGCGTCGGACAGGTCGTCGTACCGGTCCAGGTACGCGCCGAGGGCATTGATGCTGCTCTTGGAGATGCGGGAGGGGACGGGGATGCCGCGGACCGCGGCCATCTCGCGATCGGTGACGTCGACCCATTCGCTCTTGACGAGCTCGCCCTCGTCATCGCGCCACTGCGCCTGGATCTGCAACGCGCTGTTCACGCGCAGGATGTTCGGCGCGAAGACATCCCAGCTCTGCGAGAAATAGGGGGCGAACCCCTCGCTCACCGCGGCGCGCGCGGCGGATGGCGGCGCGGTGAAGGCGGCACTGACGAAGACGTATCCGCCGATCACCGCAAGCGCTCCCGCAGTCGCGAGCGTCGTCGCGAGGGACCCCCGCCCCGCCGCAGCGGAGCGGGGGCCGGGGGCCGGTCGCGTCGCACGACCGGCCCCCTTCTGCGTCGTGGTCACGTCAGTCGCTCAGCGATCCGGCGTCGGACGTCGAGGGGCGAACCGACCGGCGGCGACGCAGCGCCAGCAGCGCGAAGCCTCCGGCGAGCAGTGCGCCCGCGAGGATCGACGCGCTCGAGGTCGCGGTGCCGTCGGTACCGGTCACGGCCAGCCGCGAGCCCGCGGCCGGCGCAGCCGGGGCGGTGTACGCGGCCGCGCTACCGATTCGCTCAGCGACCATCGGGGCTTCGGGGGTGTCCGTGCGTCCGTCGGTCTCGCCGTCGGTCGAGCCGTCGGTGTGGCCGTCGGTGTTGCCGTCGGTGTGTCCGTCGGTCTTGCCGTCGGTGTTGCCGTCGGTGTGTCCGTCGGTCTTGCCGTCGGTGTTGCCGTCGGTCTTGCCGTCGGTGTTGCCGTCGGTCTTGCCGTCGGTCTTGCCGTCGGTGTGGCCGTCGGTCTTGCCGTCGGTGTGGCCGTCGGTGTTGCCGTCGGTGTGTCCGTCGGTCTTGCCGTCGGTGTGTCCGTCGGTCTTGCCGTCGGTGTTGCCGTCGGTGTGTCCGTCGGTCTTGCCGTCGGTCTTGCCGTCGGTGTTGCCGTCGGTGTGTCCGTCGGTCTTGCCGTCGGTGTGTCCGTCGGTGTGTCCGTCCGTGTGTCCGTCCGTCTTGCCGTCGGTGTGTCCGTCGGTCTTGCCGTCGGTGTGTCCGTCGGTGTTGCCGTCGGTCTTGCCGTCGGTGTTGCCGTCGGTGTGTCCGTCGGTCTTGCCGTCGGTCGAGCCGTCCGTGTGTCCGTCCGTCTTGCCGTCGGTGTGTCCGTCGGTCTTGCCGTCGGTGTGTCCGTCGGTCTTGCCGTCGGTGTGTCCGTCGGTCTTGCCGTCGGTGTGTCCGTCGGTCTTGCCGTCCGTGTGCCCGTCGGTCTTGCCGTCGGTGTGTCCGTCGGTCTTGCCGTCGGTCGAGCCGTCCGTGTGTCCGTCCGTCTTGCCGTCGGTGTGTCCGTCGGTCTTGCCGTCCGTGTGGCCGTCCGCTTTACCGTCGGTTGAGCCGTCGGTGTGCCCGTCGGTCTTGCCGTCGGTTGCGCCGTCCGTGTGCCCGTCGGTTGCGCCGTCCGTGTGCCCGTCGGTTGCGCCGTCCGTGTGCCCGTCGGTCGAGCCGTCCGTGTGTCCGTCGGAGGACCCGTCGGTGTGCGACCCCTCGCCGGTCTGCGTCTGGACGGTCGTCGACGTCTCGTCCTGGACGGATTCGGCCGTCGCGGACGCGCTGAGCGGAGCGCCGAAGGCGGCCAGCGCCGAGAGCGTGACGACCGCCGTGGTCGTGATGAATGTCTTGCGAGCCTGCGTGGTGCGCGAGATGCCCGCGCCGTTCCAAGGTGTGCGATGCACGATTGTTCCCCATGTTGCCTAGACCCCCCTAAGCACCAACCGTGCCGAAACTAGGGATCTCCCTTGCGCCGGGAGCACCGCTTGACGTGACCGTCTCGAGACGCCAAGATCGCGCATCGCGCGCGCGATCCGGACGTCGCTCCACCTCGGTCGCGGCGGGGAAGCGGGCAGAGGTCTGCCCTCATCGCCGGTAAGGGGGGGCAGTCGGAAGTGCCCGGCGATGAGGGCAGGCTCCACAGCATACGCGATCCGTGTCCCCCAAATGGGGGACATTCGGATCGACACGCCCTCACCCCCGTAGCGTCGATGCGCGCCGCGCGCGATTTGCCTCGTCGAGACCCGGGCCGATACCCTCGCGTCATGTCGTCGATCACCGTGCGCGCCGAGGAGCTCTTCGTGAGCACCGGTGCTGCGCGTCGACGTCGGGTCGGGCGCCGATTCTCGGCGACCTCGTAACCCGCCATCGGTCGGGCATACGGGCGTCGCCGCCCCGCTCCACGCTGCGTGCAGCACCAGCCCCGACTCGTAAGGTAGATGTATGACCCTCTCGGTCGCCGTTTCCGGCGCTTCCGGCTACGCGGGCGGCGAAATCCTCCGCCTGCTCGCCGACCATCCCGACGTCGAGATCCGTACCGTCACCGCGCACTCCAGCGCAGGGCAGCGACTCGTCGCCCATCAGCCGCACCTGCGCTCGCTCGGCCATCTCGAGCTGCAGCCCACGACGCCCGAGGTGCTGGCGGGGCACGACATCGTCTTCCTCGCCCTGCCGCACGGGCAGTCCGCGCAGTACACCGACGCGCTGGCCGACACCGCGCTGGTGATCGACGCCGGAGCCGACCACCGCCTCACCTCGTCCGAGGACTGGGCCGTCTTCTACGGGGGAGCGCACTCCGACCCGTGGGCGTACGGCGTTCCCGAGCTTCCCGTCGCCGGGGGCAAGCAGCGCGAGAACCTGCGCGGCGCCGTCCGGATCGCCGCCCCCGGATGCAACGCGTCGACCGTTTCGCTGTCGCTCGCCCCCGGCGTCGCCGCGGGCGTCATCGATCCGGGCGACATCGTCACAGTGCTGGCGGTGGGCCCCAGTGGCGCGGGCAAGGCGGCCAAGACCAACCTCCTGGCCAGCGAGATCCTCGGGACCGCGAACCCGTACGCCGTCGGCGGCACCCATCGCCACATCCCCGAGATCCGTCAGGCGCTCGCCGCCGCGGGGGCGCCGGGTGACGGCATCCGCATCTCCTTCACCCCCGTCCTCGTGCCGATGGCCCGCGGCATCCTGGCCACCTCGTCCGCCCCGATCCGCGATGGAGCGACGGATGCCGAGATCCGCGCCGCGTGGGTCGAGGCTTACGCCGGCGAACCCTTCGTCGAGGTGCTCCCCGAGGGGGTCTTCCCCCGCGTGGCCGATGTGCTCGGGGCCAATGTCGCCTCGCTCGGACTCGCCGTGGACCGCGCGGCGAACAGGGTGACCGTCGTCGCGGCCGTCGACAACCTCGTCAAGGGCACCGCCGGTGCCGCCGTGCAGTCCATGAACATCGCGCTGGGCCTCGCCGAGACCACCGCCCTCCCCGTGAACGGAGTCGCTCCGTGAGCGTGACCACCCCCGCAGGTTTCGAGGCGGCCGGCGTCGCCGTCGGTCTGAAGTCCACCGGCGCCCGCGATGTCGCCGTCGTGGTCAACCGGGGCCCGCTCAAGGTCGGCGCCGCGGTGTTCACCTCGAACCGGGCGAAGGCCAACCCGATCCTCTGGTCGGAGCAGGTCGTCCGGGACGGCGTCATCGAGGCGATCGTGCTGAACTCCGGAGGCGCGAACTGCTTCACCGGGAGCTTCGGATTCCAGACGACGCACCAGACCGCCGAGCGGGCAGCCGAGTTGCTCGGCGTCGGCGCGGGCGATGTCGTGGTGTGCTCGACCGGATTGATCGGCACGGGCGACGAGGTGTTCCGCGCGAAAGTCCTCGACGGGGTCGACAAGGCCGTCGAGTCGCTCTCCGCCGACGGGGGCGAAGACGCCTCGCTGGCCATCATGACGACGGACTCCCGCCCCAAACGCGCGGTGCACCACGGCGCGGGATGGAGCATCGGGGGGATGGCCAAGGGCGCGGGGATGCTGGCGCCGGGCCTGGCCACGATGCTCGTCGTACTGACCACCGACGTGGTCCTCGACAGCGCGACCGCCGATGCCGCCCTCCGCGCGGCCACCCGCACCAGTTTCGACCGCCTGGACTCCGACGGCTGCATGTCGACGAACGACCAGGTGACCTTGCTCGTCAGCGGGGCGAGCGGCATCCGCGTGGATGCCGACGAGTTCGCCGCCGCTCTGGCCGGCGTCTGCGACGATCTGGCCGCGCAGCTGCAGGGCGACGCCGAGGGCGCCAGTCACGACATCACGATCCGCGTGACGAACGCCGCGAGCGAGGACGACGCCGTCGAGGTCGGACGCTCGGTCGCGCGCAACAACCTCTTCAAGGCCGCGATCTTCGGCAACGACCCCAACTGGGGCCGGGTGCTCGCCGCGATCGGCACCACCGACGCCGCCTTCGACCCCTACGACGTCGACGTCTGGATGAACGGGGTGCGCGTGTGCACCGCCGGCGGCCCCGACCGGCCTCGAGAAGACGTCGACCTCACGCCCCGCGCGACGGACCTCGTCATCGACCTGCGCGTCGGCGGCGCCACCGCGACGATCCGCACCAACGACCTCACGCACGATTACGTCCACGAGAACAGCGCCTATTCCTCATGACTCACGTCGACCTGCAAGACACCGACCCCGCCGCGGCCAGCGAACGCGCGGTCACCCTCGTCGAGTCGCTTCCCTGGGTGCGCAAGTACCGCGATCAGGTGGTGGTGGTGAAATACGGCGGCAACGCCATGGTCAGCGACGAGCTGCAGGATGCGTTCGCGGCCGACATCGCCTACCTGCGATACGTCGGGGTCAAGCCGGTCGTGGTCCACGGCGGTGGTCCGCAGATCTCCTCGATGCTCGACCGTCTCGACATCCCGAGCGAGTTCCGCGGCGGGTACCGCGTCACCTCCACCGAGGCGATCGGCGTGGTCCGTATGGTGCTGACCGGGCAGATCAACCCGCAGCTGGTCGCCAAGGTCAACGCGCACGGTCCGCTGGCCACCGGACTGAGCGGGGAGGACGCGGGCCTGTTCGGCGGTCGCCGCCGCGGCGTGGTGGTCGACGGTGTGGAGCACGACCTCGGCCGCGTCGGCGACGTCGTCACGGTGGACCCGCAGCCGGTGCTGGACCACCTGGCCGCCGGACGCGTGCCGATCGTGTCGAGCATCGCCCCCGACCTCGACCACCCCGGGGCGTCGCTGAACGTCAACGCGGATGCCGCGGCCGCCGCGCTCGCGGTGGCGCTCAAGGCCAAGAAGCTCGTCGTGCTCACGGACGTGCCCGGCCTGTACGCCGACTGGCCCAACCGGGATTCGCTCGTGTCGCACCTGACCTCGACGGAGCTGCGCCAGATGGTGCCGTCGCTGGAATCGGGGATGATCCCGAAGATGCAGGCGTGCCTCGACGCGGTCGACGGGGGCGTGCCGTCGGCGGCCATCATCGACGGACGGGTGCCCCACTCGGTGCTCGTCGAGCTGTTCACCAGTAAGGGAATCGGAACGGAGGTGGTCGCGTGAGCGCGGACACGACCCAGGAGCTCGCGCAGACGCGCGCGGCATGGCAGGACGACGCGGGACGCGACCTCGTCCGCAGCTTCGGTGACCGCATGGCGCTGTTCGTGCGCGGAGAGGGCGCCTACGTCTGGGACGGCGATGAGAAGAAGTACCTCGACTTCCTCGCCGGTATCGCGGTGAACGCCCTCGGCCACGCGCACCCCACGTTCGTCGAGGCGATCACGGCGCAGGCCGCGACCCTGGCACACGTTTCGAACTACTTCGCGACGCCGCCGCAGCTGGCGATGGCGGCGCGCCTCAAGCGCCTCGCAGGCACGGGGGACACCGGCCGCGTCTACTTCGGCAACTCGGGGGCCGAGGCCAATGAGGCCGCGCTCAAGCTCGCGCGCCTGCACGGCCGCGGGACGGACCGCACCCGCATCCTGACCCTGAAGGGCGGCTTTCACGGCCGCACCATGGGTGCGCTCGCCCTCACCGGCAAACCCGCGCTGCAGGCGGACTTCCTGCCGATGGTGCCGGGCGTGGAGCACATCGACGCCACCGTCGACGCCCTCGAGGCGGCGATGGACGAGCGCGTCGCCGCGCTGATGGTCGAGCCCATCCAGGGTGAGGCGGGTGTCGTCGAACTGCCCGAGGGGTATCTGGCGGCCGCGCGCGAGATCACCGCGCGCCACGGCGCCCTGCTGATCGTCGACGAGATCCAGACGGGCGCGGGCCGCACGGGGGCCTGGTTCGGGTTCCAGCACGCGGGCATCGTGCCCGACGCCATCACCGTCGCCAAGGGCATCGGCGGCGGCTTCCCGATCGGTGCGCTCATCACCTTCGGCGCGGCGAGCGAGCTGTTCTTCCCCGGCACCCACGGGTCCACCTTCGGGGGCAACGCCCTCGGCACCGCCGTCGGCGGAGCCGTCCTGGCCGAGATCGAATCCGCCGGCCTGGTCGACAACGCCGCCGCGCGAGAGGTTCAGCTGCGCGACGGGATCGCCGCCCTCGGCTCGCCGCTGGTCGGCAACGTCCGCGGCAAGGGCTTGCTGCTGGGCATCGCGCTGACGAGCCCGGTCGCCAAGGCCGTCGTCGCGGCGGCGCAGGAGCACGGCCTGATCGTCAACGCCGCCAACGACGACACCATCCGCATCGCTCCGCCGTTGACGATCGGGGATGCCGAGGTCGAAGAGTTCCTGCGTCTGTTCGGCGCCACCCTCGCCACCGTCTCCGATGCCCTCATCCTCGAAGGAGCCCCCGCGTGACCCGCCACCTGCTGCGCGACGACGACCTGAGTCCGGCCGAGCAGGCCGAGATCCTCGATCTGGCCATCGAGCTGAAGAAGGACCGCTGGGCGCAGAAGCCGCTCGAGGGGCCGCAGACCGTCGCGGTCATCTTCGACAAATCCTCCACGCGCACGCGCGTGTCGTTCGCGGTGGGCATCGCCGACCTGGGCGGTTCGCCGCTGATCATCTCGACCGCGAACAGCCAGCTCGGCGGCAAGGAGACTCCCTCCGACACCGCCCGCGTGCTCGAGCGTCAAGTGGCCGCGATCGTCTGGCGCACGTACGCCCAGGCGGGACTCGAAGAGATGGCGCGCGGCACGCGCGTGCCCGTCGTCAACGCCCTGAGCGACGACTTCCACCCGTGCCAACTGCTCGCCGACCTGCTGACCATCCGCGAACACAAGGGCGATCTGAAGGGGCTGACCCTGTCGTTCTTCGGCGACGGGCGCAGCAACATGGCTCACTCCTACGTGCTCGCCTGCGTCACCGCCGGTATGCACGTGCGGGTCGCAGCCCCGGCCGACTACGCGCCCCGACCCGACGTGATCGCGGATGCCGAGCGCATCGCCGCCGAGACCGGTGGCTCGGTGACACTGATCGCCGACCCCGGGGCCGCGGCA
This sequence comes from Microbacterium sp. NPDC090007, assembly GCF_044748345.1. Taxonomy (NCBI): domain Bacteria; kingdom Bacillati; phylum Actinomycetota; class Actinomycetes; order Micrococcales; family Microbacteriaceae; genus Microbacterium; species Microbacterium sp. NPDC090007. Next base: position 1,640,221 of record NZ_JBIVFV010000001.1, read on the forward strand.
TCCGGAGCCGACGTCATCGTGACCGACACGTGGGTGTCGATGGGCAAAGAAGAGGAGAAGATCGCGCGCATCCGCGATCTCGGCGGTTTCAAGGTCACGAGCGAGCTGATGACGCAGGCTGCCTCGGACGCGATCTTCATCCACTGCCTCCCCGCCGACCGCGGCTACGAGGTCGACGCCGAGGTCATCGACGGTCCGCAGAGCGTCGTCTGGGACGAGGCCGAGAACCGCCTCCACGCGCAGAAGGCGCTGCTGGTGTGGCTCCTGCGTCAGGACTGACCGCCCGGCTCGGCCGCTCCTGGACCCGCTTCGACGGGCCGGGGCGGCTGGTCGGCGTGGACCTGGCGCGAGGTCTGGCCGTCATCGGCATGCTCGCGGCGCACCTGCTCGACACCGAGCGCGTGCTCACGCCCGACCCCGCGACGTGGATCACGCTGGTCAACGGACGCTCGTCGATCCTCTTCGCCACCCTGGCCGGGGTCTCGATCGCGCTGGTGACGGGGGGGACGCGGCCGCTCGACCCCGCTCGGCGGCCCCGGGCGGCCGCGCGTCTGGCGATGCGCGCAGCGCTGCTGTGGGTGATCGGTGTGCTGCTGGTGCTCACGGGCGTGCCGGTGTACGTCATCCTCCCGGCATACGCGCTGCTCTTCGTGCTCGCCCTGCCGTTCCTGGGCATGAACGCGCGCGGGCTCTTCGTGACCGCGGGCGCGCTCGCGCTGGTCATGCCCTGGCTCCAACCGATCCTGGACGCCGCGCCGATCTGGTCCGGGTCGAGCGGTCAGGATCTGGCCGCCCTGGCCGGGTGGAACTACCCCTTCACCGTGTGGATCGCGTTCCTCCTCGCGGGCATGGGCGTCGGCCGCCTCGATCTGCGTCGCGCGCCGGAGCAGGGGCTCCTCGTGCTCGCGGGGCTGTCGCTGATGCTCGCGGGGTACGGGTTCGCCCTGGCCACCGCGCCGTTCGTCGCGGGCCGGCGCTACCTGGCCGCCGTCCTGACCGCCGAGGATCACTCCTCGGGGCTGTGGGAGGTGATCGGCTCGGGCGGGTTCGCGCTCGCCGCGATCGGGCTCTGCCTGCTGCTGTGCCGCACTCCTCTGCGATGGCCGGCGATCCCCGTGCGGGCCGTGGGGTCGATGCCGTTGACCGCCTACGTGCTGCAGCTGGTGGTGTGGGCGGTGGTCGCGTTCGCGGTGCTGGGCGACACGTCGGACCTGTCCGGCATCCGCGAGGTGGGCCTGTTCGCGCCCCTGACGCTCGGTCTGATCGTCGGGTGCACCGTGTGGGCGCTGACGATCGGTCGCGGTCCCTTGGAGGCGGTCGTGGACACGGTGGTGCGCGCCGTCGCCGGTGTGGATGCCGCGCCCCGCCATCGTGGCGCGGCCCGGCCCGGGGACGGTTCGGCCGCGTCGACGGCATCCGGCGACGTCGGCGGCCCTCGCTAGGCTGGACGCATGAGCGAAGAGACCGGTCCGTCGACGAACGAGGGCGCCCTGTGGGGGGCCCGTTTCTCGGGTGGACCCTCTCCCGAGCTGGCGGCGCTCAGCCGTTCGACGCACTTCGACTGGGACCTCGCGCTCTACGACATCCAGGGCTCGCACGCGCACGCCGCGGCCCTCGAGGCCGCCGGGTACCTGAGTGCCGACGAGGCGGCGGCCATGCACGCCGGTCTCGACGACGTCGCAGCGCGCGTCCAGGACGGCTCGCTCGTCGCCGCGCCGAGCGACGAAGACGTCCACGGTGCACTCGAGCGGGTGCTCATCGAGACGGTGGGCCCGGCGGTGGGCGGCAAGCTGCGCGCCGGGCGCAGCCGCAACGACCAGATCGCCACCCTCGTCCGGTTGTACCTGCTCGACCACTCCCGCACCCTCACGCGTGAGCTGCTGCGTCTGATCGACGCCCTCGTCGCTCAGGCAGAGGCCCACGAGACGGCGATCATGCCGGGTCGCACCCACCTGCAGCACGCCCAGCCGGTCCTCCTCGCGCACCACCTGCAGGCCTACGGCTGGGCGTTCGTGCGGGGGATCGAGCGCTTGCGCGACTGGTCGGTGCGCGCGTCGGTCTCGCCGTACGGCGGTGGTGCATTGGCCGGGGCGACCCTGGGCCTCGATCCTCAGCTCGTCGCCGACCGCCTGGGCCTGGCGCGTCCGTCCGAGAACTCCCTCGACGGCACCGCGTCGCGCGACGTCGTCGCCGAGTTCGCGTTCATCACGGCCATGATCGGCGTCGACCTGTCACGTCTGTCCGAGGATGTCATCCTCTGGAACACCCGCGAGTTCGGCTTCGTGACCCTCGACGACGCCTACTCGACCGGGTCGAGCATCATGCCGCAGAAGAAGAACCCCGACATCGCCGAGCTGGCGCGCGGCAAGGCGGGTCGCCTGATCGGCAATCTCTCGGGTGTTCTTGCGACCCTCAAGGGTCTGCCGCTGGCCTACAACCGCGATCTGCAAGAGGACAAAGAGCCCGTCTTCGACTCGGTCCGCACGCTCGAGCTCGTGCTGCCGGCGTTCTCGGGGATGATCGCGACCCTGCGGTTCCACACCGACCGTATGGCCGAGCTGGCGCCAGAGGGGTTCTCGCTCGCCACCGACGTGGCCGAGTGGCTCGTGCGTCAGGGTGTGGCGTTCCGCGACGCGCACGAGATCTCGGGTGCTCTCGTGCGCGCGTGCGAAGAACGGCGGATCGGTCTCGAGGACGCCGACGACGAGCTGCTCGCCTCCGTCTCGCCCTCGTTGACGTCGCAGGTGCGCGAGGTGCTCACCATCGAGGGGAGCGTGGCCAGCCGCGCGGGTGCGGGGGGAACGGCCCCCGTGCGGGTGGCGGAGCAGCGCGCGCACCTCGTCGACCGCGCCCAGGCCGCTGCGCGCCCGATTCTTCCGTGAATATCAGTCGATCGCTTATCAAAACCGATAGATAAGCTTTAACCTGATCTCATGACCGTTGCGGTGATCGCTGACATCGTCGCCTCGCGCCGACTCGCAGACCGGGCGGGTGCGCAGCGCGTGATCGCCGATGTCGTCGCCGAGGTCGAACGCGCCCTCCCCGTGGCATCCGCCCCCCTCACCCCGGTGGCGGGGGACGAACTGCAGGGGGAGTACGCCACGCTCCCGCGAGCGCTCGCATCCCTTCTGCTCATCCGCCTGGCCTTGCCCGACGGCGTCGACTGCCGGTTCGGCGTCGGCGTGGGAGCCGTGCGCCCCATCGACATCGACGGGCGCGTCGTCCCCGAGGGGCCGGCCTGGTGGGCCGCCCGCGCGGCCATCGAGCACGTCGAACGCCTGCAGCAGCGCGCCGCGCCGCTGGCGCGCACGTGGATCGAACGGGCCGAGGGAGAAGATGCCGCCATGTCCGACACCATCGCCCTGGCCGGCGCCTACGCCCTCGCCCGTGATCACGCGGTCTCGACGATGAGCGAGCGGACCCGTCGCCTGACGTACGGACGCTGCATCGGCCGATCCCAGCGGGAGCTCGCCGACGCCGAAGGGATCAGTCAGTCCGCCGTGTCGCAGGCCCTCGCGACGGCCGGATCGTCGACCCTGGTCGAGGGTTTCGCCGTGCTCACCGCGGGGGAGCGCGCATGATCGCCGCCGGCCTGCTGCTGCTCGCGGTCGGCGCCGTCGACCTGCTGCGGCAGATGATCCGCACCCGTCGCGTGATCGCCTTCGCCGTGGCGGCCGTCGCCCTCATCGCCGTGTCCGCGGGACTGGACGCGGTCGTCGCCGGACTCCTGGCCGTCGCCGTCGCGGCGATCTGGACCTGGGTCGTGCCCGAGACCGGACCCGCTCGCGCCGGACTCTGGCCGGTCGCCCTCCTGGCCCTCGCGGCAGCGGCGTGCGTGGTGGTCGCGCCCGGGCGCACCCGTCCGGGCCTCATCGGCGACGTGTGGGCGGACTACCGCCCCGGCGAGACCGTGTCGATCGACGTCGCCGTGCTCGCGGTGGGCTGTCTGGTCTTCCTGCTCGAATCCGGCAACGCGGTGGTGCGGATCGCCCTGCGCTCCGAGATGGGGGATCGTGCGACCGCCGACGACGCCCCGCCCACGCTCAAAGGGGGCCGCCTGATCGGCCCGCTCGAGCGCATCCTCGTCTTCGTGCTGACACTGACCGGTGCCTACACGCTGCTGGCGGCGGTGCTCGCGGCGAAGGGGATCGTCCGCTTCCCCGAGATCTCGCGCGATCGCGACGACGGCGACCGCGCGGAGTACTTCTTGATCGGCAGCCTGGTCAGCTGGGTCACCTCGCTCGCGGCGGCGTTCCTGGTGTGGTGGGGAGTGCACGCCGGCTGAGGCGGACCGGGTGGGGGATGGCATCCGGAGCCCTTTCGGCCCGCTGGTACCCTGATCCGGTGTCTGCCTCCACCGACGCGGCGCCCGTGAGCGCCCTCGCACCCGCCAACGACCCGACCTTCGACAACGTCTGGGACGAGCTGGTGTATCGCGGACTCGTCCACGTCTCGACCGACCAGGACGAGCTGCGCGAACTGCTGTCGGGCGACCCCATCGTCTACTACTGCGGGTTCGACCCCACCGCGCCGAGCCTGCACCTGGGCAACCTCGTGCAGCTGCTGACCATGCGGCGTCTGCAGCTGGCCGGACACCGCCCGCTGGGTCTGGTCGGGGGGTCGACGGGCCTGGTCGGAGACCCGCGACCCACGGCGGAGCGCACGCTGAACACGCGCGAGACCGTCGAGGAGTGGGTCGGCAAGCTCCGTGCCCAGGTCGAGCGCTTCCTGGACTTCGACGGGGACAACGCCGCCCGCATCGTCAACAATCTCGACTGGACCGCGCCGCTCAGCGCGATCGATTTCCTGCGCGAGATCGGCAAGCACTTCCGCGTCGGCACAATGCTCAAGAAAGACGCCGTGAGCGCCCGCCTCAACTCCGAGGCCGGCATCAGCTACACCGAATTCAGCTACCAGATCCTGCAGGGGCTCGACTACCTCGAGCTGCATCGACAGTACGGGTGCGTCCTGCAGACCGGCGGGAGCGATCAGTGGGGCAACCTCACCAGCGGCACCGATCTGGTGCGCAAGGTCGAGGGCGTCTCGGTGCACGCCATCGGCACTCCGCTCATCACCAACAGCGACGGAACGAAGTTCGGCAAGAGCGAGGGCAATGCGATCTGGCTGGATGCCGAGATGTGCAGCCCGTGGACGATGTACCAGTTCTGGCTCAACACCGACGACCGCGATGTGATCGAGCGGCTGAAGGTCTTCACCTTCCTCTCGCGCGCCGAGATCGAGGACCACGCCCGCCTGGTCGAGGATGAGCCGTTCCGCCGGGCGGCGCAGAAGCGCCTCGCGCGCGAGGTGGTCACGACCGTGCACGGTGCCGAGGTCGCCGACAGTGTGATCGCCGCGACCGAGGCCCTCTTCGGCCAGGGCGACGTCAAGACGCTGGATGCCGCGGTGCTGCGCAGCGCGCTCGAGGAGCTCCCGCACGCCACGGTGCCCGCGGGCGCCACCGTCGTCGAGGCGCTGACCGCCACCGGCCTGTGCGCGAGCCTCAGCGAGGCGCGTCGCGCGATCTCGCAGGGCGGCGTCTCGCTCGACGGCGATAAGGTCACGAGTGACGACGCGATCGTCGAGGGCACGCTCCCCGGCGGGGTGTCGGTGCTGCGGCGGGGAAAGAAGACGCTCGCGGGACTGTTCCTGAGCTGACATGCCCTTCACCCCGAGCCACGCCGTCGTCGCGCTTCCGTTCCTGCGCACGCGGCTGGTTCCGGCCGCGGTGGCAATCGGGGCCATGACCCCCGACCTGCCCCTGTTCCTGCGCGGGATGTGGCCCGACTACGGCACGACGCACGACCCGGCGTGGCTGCCGGTCACCGCCGTGGTGGCGTTCGTTCTGCTGCTGGTGTGGCGTTGCGTCCTGCGCCCGGCGACGCGCGAACTGCTGCCGCGCCGGGTGGCGGAGCGGTTGCCGGCGCAGTGGGATGCCGGTGCCCGAGCGGGGTGGCGCGAGAGCATCGGCGGGGGAGTCGTCGGCATCCTGTGGCTCGTCCTGTCGCTGGTCGTCGGGGTGGCGTCGCACATCGCCTGGGACCTGTTCACGCACGAGGGGCGGACGGGCGAGCAACTGCTCCCCGTGCTGGCCGAGCAGTGGGGACCGTTCTCGGGCGCCAAGTGGCTGCAGCACGCCTCGAGTGCGTTCGGGCTGGTCGTGCTCGCGGTGTTCGCGGTGATGTGGTTGTCGCGGCGCACGCCGGAGCCTGTGCGGAGGCTGATTCCGGATGCCGCCCGCTGGGCGTGGTGGCTCTCGCTGCCGGTCGCATTGGTCGTGGCATCCGTCGCCGCGGTCGCGGTGAACGGCGGATTCGACGCGGAGTACACCATCACGCACCTGATCTATGGCGTGCTGACGAAGGTCGCCGCCGCGTGGGCCGCGGCGACGCTCGTGCTCGCGCTGGTCGTGCAGGCGCGGCGCGCGCGGGTCGTGGCGCGTCGGGACGGCGGTCCGCGCGGGGCTGCCGCGGGGCGCGGGGGCGGTGGCCCGCGCGCAGCCGCAGCCGGGCGCGGGGGCGGCGAGACGGCATCCCGCTGACGACTCGGTTGCAGGATGTCGCCGACTTGTCAGCCGTATGCAGTCTCGCGGGTCGGGTGGCGGGCTGGGCGAGCGGGGCAGGGGCGCGGGGCGCGGGCGGACCGATCGACGGGCGCCCGCGGGTCACGACGGGCGGCGGAGTGGGCGACGGCTAGACTCGGGGACGTTATGACGAAGGCGGGAGATTCGGTGTCGGCGAGCACGAAGGGCAAGAAGTCGGGAGCGGACGAGGTCATCCTCGGCCCCACCGGACGCCCGTACCAGGGGTTCCCCACCCCGCAGCCGCTCGACGGTCATGGTCCCGCCCGCATCATCGCGTTGTGCAACCAGAAGGGCGGCGTCGGCAAGACGACCACCACGATCAACCTGGCCGCCTCGCTCGCCGGATACGGTCGGCGCGTCCTCGCGATCGACTTCGACCCGCAGGGTGCGCTGTCGGCGGGTCTCGGCATCCAGACGCATGACGTCCCCACCATTTACGACCTGCTGCTGGACACCAAGCGCGACCCCCGGGAGGTCGTGGTCCACACGCGTGTCGAGGGTCTCGACGTGATCCCGGCCAACATCGACCTGTCGGCCGCCGAGGTGCACCTCGTGAACGAGGTCGCCCGCGAGACGATCCTCGCCCGTGTGCTGCGCAAGGTGGCCGCTGACTACGACGTGATCCTCGTCGACTGCCAGCCCTCGCTGGGCCTGCTCACCGTGAACGCCCTCACCGCGGCGCACGGCGTGCTCATCCCGCTCGAGTGCGAGTTCTTCGCGCTGCGCGGCGTCGCTCTGCTGGTCGAGACGATCGACAAGGTCCGCGACCGCCTCAACCCGGCGATCGAGCTCGACGGCGTGCTCGCCACGATGTACGACCCCCGTACGCTGCACTCGCGCGAGGTGCTCGAGCGCGTGGTCGAGGCGTTCGGCGACGACGTGCTCGAGACGGTGATCGGTCGCACGGTGAAGTTCCCCGACGCGTCGGTGTCGGGCATGCCGATCACGGAGTTCGCGCCCGAGCACGCCGCCGCCCAGGCCTACCTGCGGTTGGCGCGGGAGCTGGTCGCCCGTGGCGCCGTCGCCTGACGACACCCTCGCCGGCGCCGCCGTGGCCGCGGCGTCCTCCTTCGCGGCTCCCGGTGACGTCGACGGGCTCAGCCGCCCCGGTTCCGAGGATCCCGGCGACGCGCCCGGCTTCCGGGTGTCGCTGCCGGACTTCGACGGCCCCTTCGATCTTCTCCTCACGCTCATCTCGCGCGCCGAGCTCGACGTCACCGAGCTCGCGCTCAGCCGGGTGACCGACGAGTTCATCTCGTACCTGCGTGCGATGGGACCCGACGGCGACCTCGACGAGGCGTCGGAGTTCCTGGTGGTGGCGGCGACCCTGCTCGACATGAAGATCGCGGGACTGCTGCCGCAGGGCGAACTGGTGGATGCCGAGTCGGTGGCGCTGCTGGAGGCCCGCGACCTGCTGTTCGCCCGGCTCCTGCAGTACCGGGCCTTCAAAGAGGTGTCGGCGTGGTTCGCCCGCTGTCTGCAGCGCGAGGGGACGCGTCACACCCGCGCCGTGAAGCTCGAGCAGAAGTACCGCAGCGCCGTCCCGGAGTCGACCTGGACGCTGAGCGCGGACGACTTCGCCGCGCTGGCGGTGGTGGCCTTCACGCCGAAGCAGATCCCCACCGTCGGCCTCGATCACCTGCACGCCCCCCTGGTCAGCATCCGCGAGCAGGCCGCGATCGTGGTCACCCTGCTGCGGTCGGCGGGCGCACTGACCTTCCGCGACCTCGTCGCCGGCGTCGGTGAGACGGGAGTCGTGGTGGCGCGGTTCCTGGCGATCCTGGAGCTCTACCGTCACGCGGCGCTGTCGTTCGAGCAGCTGGAGCCGCTCGGCGAGCTGACGCTGCGCTGGAGCGCCGAGCGATGGTCCGACGAGAACCTCGCCGCCCTGGGAGCCGACTATGACCGATGACCCGACCACCGTGAGCGCCGACCGCGATCCGGGCACCGCGGCGGCGACGGCGCCGTCATCCGCACCGCGCCCCTCCGATCCGGCATCCGTCGCCCGTCGCCTCGAGGCCGTCCTGCTCGTCGTCGACGAACCGCAGAGCCTGGTGGGCCTGGCCGCGGCGGTCGCCGCCCCCGTAGCGGCGGTGCGTCAGGCCGTACAGGCGCTCGTCGCCGACTACGACGGCGAGACCGGCGGCCCGCGCCGGGGTTTCGAGCTGCGCGAGGTCGGCGGCGGATGGCGGTTGTACGTCCGCGAGGAGTACGACGACGTCGTGGGGGAGTTCGTCAACACCCAGGCTCCCTCGCGCCTGTCGCAGGCGGCGTTGGAGACCCTGGCCGTCATCGCGTACAAGCAGCCCGTGACGCGGGGGCAGGTGGCATCCATCCGCGCGGTCAACGTCGACTCGGTCGTGCGGACGCTGTTGGCCCGGGGGCTGATCACCGAGGTGTTCACCGACCCGGACACCGGGGCGATCCACTACGGCACGACGGACCAGCTGCTGGTCCACCTCGGCATCAACTCGCTCGACGAGCTGCCGCACATCTCGCCGTTGCTCGACGACGGCTCGGACGGATTCGACGGAGAGGCACTGACATGACCGACGCTTCGACAGGCTCGGCGACCGGGGCCACGGGCTCCGCCAGCGACGACGGGGTGCGCCTGCAGAAGGTGCTGGCCAACCGGGGAGTGGCGTCGCGCCGCGTCGCCGAGCAGATGATCGTCGAGGGCCGCGTGCGCGTGAACGGGCTCGTCGTCACCGAGCTCGGCCGGCGCATACATCCCGAGACCGACCTCGTCGACGTGGACGGCACGGCCATCCAACTCGACGAGTCCAAGCGCTACGTCATCCTGAACAAGCCCACCGGCGTCGTCAGCTCGATGAACGACGACCGCGGCCGTCCCGATCTGCGCCAGTACACGAAGGACTGGGAAGAGCGTCTCTACAACGTGGGGCGACTGGATGCCGACACCTCCGGCCTGCTCGTGCTGACCAACGACGGTGACCTCGCCCACGTCCTGGCGCACCCGTCGTTCGGGGTGACGAAGGTGTACATCGCCAAGGTCGAGGGGCAGGTGCTGCCGCAGACGATTCAGCGTCTGATCAAGGGCGTCGATCTCGAGGACGGACGGATCGCGGCCGATAAGGCGCGCCTGCTCGACGCCTCGGGGGGCGAGAGCCTGGTGGAGCTGACCCTGCATTCGGGCAAGAACCGCATCGTCCGACGCATGATGGCCGAGGTGGGCCATCCGGTCGTCGAGCTGGTCCGTCGGCAGTTCGGCCCGCTCCACCTGGGAACTCTCCCGGTGGGCAAGGCCCGCGAGTTGACTACAGTAGAACGCGGCGCCCTGCTCACGCTGTCCCGCCAGGACGACAGCGCTCCGGCCGATCCGGCGGAGTGAGACTCTCGGGCGCTTCGCGGTGCCGGCGGCACCGCCCAGGGTAGGAGACCCGATGAGCCACCTCGATGGAACGTCCGCGCGCGCGGCGGGGCCTTTGGCGACCCGCACGAGCGGCACGGTCCGCGTCGTCGGCTCGGGGCTGCTCGGCGCGAGCATCGGCCACGCCCTCACCGCCCGCGGCGTCGACGTCGTCCTCGTCGACGCGTCCCCCTCGCAGCTGCGCCTGGCCATCGACTACGGCGCCGGTCGCGCCGAACGCCCCGACGACGTCCCCTCGCTCGTCGTCGTGGCGGTTCCGCCCGACGTGACGGCCGACGTGGTCGAGCGCGAGCTCACGGCATTCCCGGATGCCGTGGTCACCGACGTCGCGAGCGTCAAGCTCGAGCCGCTGCGCACCCTGCGAGAGCGCGGCGTCGACCTGCGCCACTACATCGGCTCGCACCCGATGGCCGGACGCGAACGCGGGGGAGCCATCTCGGCCCGCGCCGACATCTTCGTCGGCCGCCCCTGGGTGGTCTGCCGCGACGGCGAGACCTCGGCGTTCGACCTCTCGCTCGTCGAAGGCCTCGCCCTCGACCTCGGCGCCACGCTCATCGAGATGACGCCCGAAGAGCACGACGAGTCCGTCGCCCTCATGTCGCACGTGCCGCAGCTGGTGGCCAGCCTGCTCGCCGGCCGCTTCGTCGAGGCACCCGACGGGTCCCTGCGTCTCGCGGGCCAGGGCGTGCGCGACACGACCCGCATCGCGGCATCCGCTCCCGAGCTCTGGGTGCAGATCCTCGGGGCGAACTCGGCGCCCGTCGTCGCAGTCCTGGATCAGCTCGCCGGCGACCTCGCCGAGGTGGCCGCGGCGTTGCGCGCTCCCGACGCCCCCGGCGCACGCCGCGCGGTGGCCGACACCATCCGCCGGGGAAACGAGGGCGTGGAGCGCCTGCCCGGCAAGCACGGTCAGAACCGTCGCTTCGACAGCTTCGTCGTCATGGTCGACGACACCTCCGGCCAGCTGGGCCGCCTGTTCGGCGAGCTCGGAGACCTCGACGTGAACGTCGAAGACCTGCGCCTCGAGCACTCGCCCGGTGCCCCCTTCGGCCTCGCCGAGATCAGCGTCGTCCCCGACGCGGTCCGCCGAGCCGTCGACGGGCTCCAGCAGCGCGGATGGCGGATTGCGAGCACCACCCATGACTGAGTCGATCCTGAAACCCGCGTTCGGCCCGCCCGCCGACGGTTCCGCGGCATCCGCCCCCGTGATCGTCGCGATCGACGGCCCGGCCGGCAGTGGCAAGTCCAGCGTGTCGCGGGCCACCGCCGCGCGGCTCGGCTACGGCTTCCTCGACACGGGAGCGGCGTACCGCGCCCTCGCGTGGCACGCCCTCGCGCACGGCGTCGACACCTCCGACGCCACGGCGGTGCTCGAGGTGTTCGGCGACTTCGACTACGCCATCTCGCTCGACACCACCGACCGCTGGGTGCGGGTCGGCGGGGTCGACGTGACCACCGCGATCCGCGAGCCGCGCGTCACCGATGCCGTCAGCGGCGTCGCGCGCGTCGCCCCCGTGCGCCACGCGGTGAACGACCTGTTCCGGCGGCTCGTGGCATCCGCCGGTCTTCCCGGGATCGTCGTGGAGGGCAGGGACATCACCACGGTCGTCTTCCCCGACGCGCCGGTCCGCATCCTGCTGACCGCGGCTCCCGAGGTGCGCGCCGCCCGGCGCAGCGCCGAACTGACCGACCAGGACGCCGCAAAGGTCGCCGCCGCCCTCCACCGGCGCGACGCGGCCGATTCCACGGTCGTCGACTTCCTCACCGCCGCCGACGGCGTCGAGGTCGTCGATTCGACCCGCCTTGATTTCGAACAGACCGTCGACGCCGTGCTGAGCGTCGTCGACTCCACGATGGGAGCCCGAGATGGGCGTTGAAGACGAGTACGAGGGCGGGCCCGATCAGCTCGCCGAGAAGATGCAGAACCTCGACGAGGTGCTGGCCGAGCAGCGGGCCGAGGCCCTGCGCGCGGGCCTGGCCGACTTCGACCTCGATGAGGACGACGCCGAGCTGCTCGCGGGCCTGGCCTCGGGCGACGGCGAGATCGAGTTCCTGCCGGCGCTGCCGGTGGTCGCGATCGTGGGCCGTCCGAACGTGGGCAAGTCGGCGCTGGTGAACCGCATCCTCGGTCGCCGCGAGGCCGTCGTCGAGGACACCCCCGGTGTCACGCGCGATCGCGTCACCTACAAGGCCGAGTGGCTCGACCGGCGCTTCTCGCTGGTGGACACCGGCGGGTGGGAGCCCGACGCGAAGGGCATCGACCGCTCGGTCGCCGCTCAAGCCGAGGTCGCGATCGACCTGGCCGACATCGTGATGTTCGTGGTGGATGCCACGGTAGGGGCGACCTCGACCGACGAGCACGTCGTGAAGCTGCTGCGCAAGAGCAACAAGCCGGTGTTCCTCGTCGCGAACAAGGTCGACGACGCCCGTCAGGAGCCCGAGGCCACGGCCCTGTGGAACCTGGGCCTGGGCGAACCCCACCCCGTCTCGGCCATCCACGGCCGCGGCGTGGCCGATCTGCTCGACGAGATCATGAAGGTGCTGCCCGAGGTCTCGGCGGTCGCGAAGTACGAGATCGGCGGCCCCCGCCGCGTCGCGATCCTCGGCCGGCCGAACGTCGGCAAGTCGTCGCTGCTGAACAAGGCCGCGGGCGAGGAGCGCGTCGTCGTCAACGAGCTCGCCGGCACGACCCGCGACCCCGTCGACGAGGTCGTCGAGCTCGGCGGCAAGCTCTGGACGCTCGTGGACACCGCCGGCATCCGTCGCCGTGTGCACCTGTCGCAGGGCGCGGACTTCTACGCGTCGCTGCGCACCTCGACCGCTCTGGAGAAGAGCGAGGTCGCCGTCGTCGTCCTCGACGTCTCGCAGCCCATCAGCGTGCAGGACCTCAACATCATCGACCTCGTGCTCGAGTCGGGCCGGGCGCTGGTGCTGGCGTTCAACAAGTGGGACCGCCTCAACGACGACGACATGGAGAATCAGGACCGGCGCCGCTACCTCGAGCGCGAGATCGAGCAGGACCTCGCGCACGTCGCGTGGGCCCCGCGCGTGAACATCTCGGCCCGCACCGGTCGCCACCTGGACAAGCTCGTCCCGGCGCTCGAGCAGGCGTTGGAGTCGTGGGACACCCGCATCCCGACCGGAAAGTTCAACGCCTTCCTGTCCGAGCTCGTCGCCGAGCACCCGCACCCGCTGCGCGGCGGCAAGCAGCCCCGCATCCTGTTCGGGACGCAGGCGGCGACGCGCCCGCCGACCTTCGTGCTGTTCACGACCGGGTTCCTCGACCCGGGCTACCGCCGGTTCATCCAGCGGCGCCTGCGCGAGATCTACGGTTTCGAGGGCACGCCGATCGTGCTGAACATGCGCATCCGCGAGAAGCGCCAGCGCTGAGTCCGTGCCGCGAACGCCCCGGCCCCCGTCCACGGGGTCGGGGCGTCCGTGCGTTCGGGCGGGTGGTGCGGCGCCGTGGAGGCGCCGAGGCTGCACGTGGCTGACAACTCGGCGACATCCTGCGCGCGAGATGTCAGCCGGATGCAGTCTCGCGGCGCTGGGCGGGCGGGCGCGGGCGGGCGCGGGCGGGCGCGCGGGCGTGGGCGGGCGCGGGCGGGCGGGGGCGCGGGCGGGCGCCGTGGAGGCGCCGAGACTGCACGTGGCTGACAACTCGGCGACATCCTGCGCACGAGATGTCAGCCGGATGCAGTCTCGCGGCGCTGGGCGGGCGGGCGCGCGGGCGTGGGCGGGCGCGGGCGGGCGCGGGCGGGCGGGCGGGCGGGGCGCGCGGGCAAGGGCGCGCGGACGGGTGCCGGGACTCGATACGGTGCACAGGCGACGGCGGATGCCGTGGCATCCGCGAACCGTCCGGGAGTCGTCATGACGCATACCGCACCTCCACTTGACCAGCCGTATTACGGGGCTCCGCTGGGGGCGGCGATCCGGCGGTTCTTCGCCAAGTACGCCACCTTCCGGGGGCGCGCGAGCCGCAGCGAGTACTGGTGGTGGGTGTTGACCGGCGCGGTCGTGGGCACGGTGCTGAACGCGCTGCCGACGCTCACCGACGGCATCCGGATCGAGGCCGACGGGTCGACGACGATCACGGGTCCGCTCGGGGTGATCCTCGGACTCGTCTGGGTCGTCTGGGCGGTGGGGACCTTCCTGCCCACGGTCGCGGTGCTCGTGAGAAGACTGCACGACGCCGGTCACAGCGGCTTCTGGATCCTGATCGGGGTGCTCCCGGTGATCGGCGCCATCGTGCTGCTGGTGTTCACGGTGCAGGGTCCGCGTCCCGAAGGAGTCCGTTTCGACCGCTGAGTGACGCCGGGTGACGGGGGCGTACCCCGGAGTCGATAAGGTTCACTCGCGCCGACGATCCGTCGGCCCGAGTCGTCCAGGGGGATCACATGTCGAACGTCCAGAGCGCCGTGCCGCTCGATCAGCCGTATTACGGAGCGCCGATCGGCGCCGCCGTGCAGCGCTTCTTCAAGAAGTACGCGACCTTCCGGGGCCGCGCCAGCCGCAGCGAGTTCTGGTGGTGGGCGCTGGTGAACGTCATGGTCGCGTCCGTGCTCAGCGGTCTCGCGCTCGCCACGAGCGGCCCGACCGTCGACGAGCTCGGTCAGCCCGTCGGCCCGTCGGGCCTGGGCCTCGTCTTCTTCGTGCTCTACGGAGTGTGGGGTCTGGTGACGCTCATCCCCGGCATCGCGCTGGTGGTGCGCCGCTTGCACGACTCGAACAAGAGCGGCTTCTGGGTGTTCGTCGTGCTGGTCCCGGTCGTGGGTCCGATCGTCCTGCTCGTCTTCGAGCTGCTGCCGGCCGACCCGGCGGGTGCGCGCTTCGACGCCTGACGCGCGCGACGAGCGCCCCGCCCCGCTCTCGCGGGGCGGGGCGTTTCGCGTCTCGCGGGCGTCCGGCGGTGCGGATTCCGACGTCGCGTCGCGCGGCGCGATGTGGTGTTCGGCGGCTCGGGGCCGTCCTCGCGAGCCGGGGATGCCGGTGCGGCAGGGCCCGTTTTCGGCGGCACCGTGCGACGTCCCGCGTTCGCGGCGCCGTGTGACGCTCGGCGGAGCCGCCCTCGTGCGACTGTGCCAGGCTGGACCCGATGACGATCGAGCCCCCCGCCCCCGGTGAACCGCGCCGCCCTCATGGCCCGCGTGACCCCGGCGACGCCTGGGTCGTGGCCCCCACCGGCGAGAAGTACTGGGGGCGCTTCGGAGCCGCGGGTCTTCTCGCCCTCGACGCCGAGCGGGGGGTGCTGCTGCAGCACCGCGTGGCGTGGAGCCACTTCGGCAACACATGGGCTCTGCCGGGCGGTGCCCGGCATCAGGGCGAGTCCGCCCGCGACGGCGCGTTGCGCGAGTCGGGTGAAGAGGCGGGTGTGCCGGCGGATGCCGTGCGCGCGCGCTTCGAGAGCGTTCTCGACCTGGGCGTGTGGTCGTACTCCACCCTCGTCGCCGATGTGACGACGCCGTTCGAGCCGGTCATCAGCGACCCCGAGAGCGTGGCGCTGGAGTGGGTCGCCGTCGACCGCGTCGGCGAGTTGCCGCTGCATCCCGGATTCGCCGCGTCGTGGCCCGCGCTGCGGTCGGCGTTGTCGTCGCGGCCGGCCGTCGTGGTCGACGTCGCGAACGTGATGGGCGCCGTGCCCGACGGGTGGTGGAAGGACCGCGCAGGAGCCGCCGCGCGCCTTCTCGCCCGCGTGTCGGCGTTGTCGGAGCGGGGGGTGGATGCCGACGCCCTCGGCCTTTCGGCCACGCTCTGGTTCCCGACGGTCGTCGCGGTGCTCGAAGGCCGGGCGCGGTCGGCTGCCGCGGCGGTGACCGGCGTCGAGGTGCGCGAGGCTGCCGGCGAGGGAGACGACGAGATCGTCGCGGTCGCGCGCGAGCTCGTCGCCGCTCAGGGTCCGGTGGTGGTCGTCACGAGCGATCGTGGGCTCGCCGCTCGGGTCGAGGCCGTCGGCGCGACGGTGCGCGGCGCGCGCTGGCTGCTCGATCAGCTGGGCTGACGCGCGAGCGGCCCGGCGGGTCCGGCCGGCCCGGCCGTTCATGAACTCCCCGATGCGCGCAGAGTCAGTCGGACCGGGCGGGATGTCGCGGAGATCGTGCGGGTCGCGGAGGGTGCGCGCGACGTGGTCGGCGGCGCACCGCGGTCGGCCGCGGGCGCCTCAGCCGAACTCGCGGCCGCGAAGCTTCTCGATGTCGCGGCGGTCGCGCTTCGTGGGGCGTCCGGCGCCGCGGTCGCGCACGGGGACGAACGGCATGCTCTCTCGCGAAGGCGGTGGGGGAGTGCGGTCCTCGAGAGACTCAGTGACGAGAGCCGCGCCGACGCGCTTGGCGATGGTCTTCTTCACGACGAGGATCCGGTCGAACCCCTGGATCCGCACGCGCAATTCGTCGCCGGGGCGGACGGGCTGCGCGGCTTTCGCGCGGTCGCCGTTGACGCGGACGTGACCGGCTCGGCAGGCGGTGGTCGCCGCGGAGCGGGTCTTGTACACGCGCACGGCCCAGAGCCACGCGTCGACGCGGGCGGTGGTGGCATCCGTCATGGGGTCCTCCGGGGGCGAACCTCCATCGTATGCGGGGGTCAGTCGTGCAGGGCGAGGGCGACAAGGGCGCGGTCGGGCTTCGGTCGGTTCACGACGGCGAACCCCGCATCCTGGAACACCGCGACCGTTCCGCGGAACAACTGAGCGGTCGACCGTGCGGTCACCGTCGGGTCGAGCGGATACCCCTCGACGACGCGCGCGCCGGCGTCGCGAGCGCGCGAGACCGCGGCATCCAGAAGAGCTCTGGTGAGACCCCTGCCGCGAAACTGCCGTCGCACGACGAAACACGACACAGCCCAGACGTCGTCGGCGTCGAGAGGCTCGACGGTGGAGGTCTTGACGTCTCGGGTGCGGGCGAGGCGAGGCTGCGTCGTGCGAGGGCCCACGCGAACCCAGCCGGCGGGTTCGCCGTCGATGTAAGCGATGAGGCCCGGAGGGCGCTCGCTCTGCGTCTCTGCGCGCAGACGCTCCGCGAGGTCCGTGCGTGACGCCGCCTGGAAGTCGGCGTTCGTCAGCAGCCACCACTGGCACTGGCACCCCGGTCCGTCACCGCTGTCCAGCGCGACCTCGGCGTCGTCGAAGCGCTCACCGGTGGCGGGGAGGATCTCGATCGTCATGGTCGCGACGGTAGCGAGGGGCTCCGACATCGACAAGGGCGGCCCCACACGCCCGGGGTGGAGCCCGGTTCGCGGCGGTGTCGGCGAGGGGCTAATATAGGGGAGTTGCCTGCTCGCAGGGAACGGGATGTGGCGCAGCTTGGTAGCGCACTTGACTGGGGGTCAAGGGGTCGCAGGTTCAAATCCTGTCATCCCGACAGAAACGGTGGTTGGCAACACGAGTTGCAACCAGTCCGATGAGTCGGAAACACGAAGGCCCCTGCGGGTTCGCAGGGGCCTTCGTCGTTCCTCACCCGGTCGGCGGTCCGTGAGAGCGGAACATGGGCGCGGGGACGGAGTCTCCGGCGGTTCGGCGATCGGCGAGCGTGACCAGCCCTCCCGTGAGTGGGAGGTTGCCGTCATCTACGGATGGAGGCCGACAGCTGGCTCGTGCGTGCTGTGGCGCCGCCCGCAGGCGGGTTCGCTCGACTCAGCGCGGGCCGGAACCTTCCTCGACTTCTCGCCGAGCAGGTGTGAGCTGGGGGCCGAGGGAAAGACGCTCACGGAGGCCGTTCTCCACCGCGCGGAGCGCCTCCGGCTCGAGCCGGTAGTAGGCCCATGTCCCGCGCTTGGACCGGCTGACGAACCCCGCCTCCGCGAGCACCTTCAAGTGATGGGAGACGGTGGGTTGCGCGAGTCCGACGGGCTCGGTCAGATCGCAGACGCACGCCTCCTGCCCCACGGAGCTGGCGATGATGGAAAGCAGCTTCAACCGCGTCGGGTCGCCCAGGGCTTTGAACGTCGCCGCGAGTCGCTCTGCATCGCTCGTCGACATCGGTGAGGCAGTTGGAGCGCAGCAGACAGTGGCGTCGAGGATGTCCAGCGAGGTCATGCATCGATACTAGTCGATATTGACAAATCTCGATATAGCTACCACGATCAGTCATCGACATTCATCTATGAAGGAGCCTTCGTGTCGACTGTGACTCTGACCCCCCGGCCGCGTCTGACCGACCGTCTCGCAACGCTCCCCGTCGTCGTCATCGGCGCCGGACCCGTCGGCCTCGCCGCTGCGGCACACCTCGCAGATCGAGGGATCGAATTCATCGTTGTCGAGGCTGCCTCCGGTCCCGCAGCCGCCGTCCAACAGTGGGGACACGTTCGGCTGTTCTCGGCGTGGCGGGAAGTCATCGACCCGGTCGCGCGGCGCCTCCTGCAGGAAGCGGGCTGGGACGGCCCCGTGAACGAGAACCGCGCGCCCTCCGGGCAGGAACTGGTCGATGAGTACCTCCGGCCCCTCGGTGCACTGCCGGTGATCGCGCGCCATGTCCGCTACGACACGCGGGTGACGGCGGTGAGCCGGGAAGGGATGGACCGCACTCGGTCCGCGGGCCGTGACACCACGCCGTTCGTCATCCGCGTCGGCGCAGGACGGGAGTCAGAGCAGATCTTGGCGCGCGCGGTGCTGGATGCCTCTGGTACGTACAACTCGCCCAACCCGCTGCTCTCGGCAGGGTGGAGCCCGGCCGAGGACACCGCCATGACCGACCGTGTCACGCACGCGCTTCCTGACGTGCTCGGTCGCGACCGCGAGCGTTTCGCCGGTCGGCACGCTGTCGTCGTCGGGGCGGGACACTCGGCGGCAAACACTCTCATCGCCCTCGTCCAGCTTCAGCGGGATGAACCGGGCACTCGCATCAGCTGGCTCATTCGCAACGCCACGGCTGTCCGCGTGTCCTCCTCTGCCGAGGATGAGCTCCTCAGCAGGGCTCAGCTCGGTGCTCGAGTCGACCGCTACGTCGCGTCCGGAAAGGTGGAGAAGGTCGATTCGTTCGAGATCGACGATGTCGAGGCCACCGCCGGTGGGGTTCGCCTGCGAGGACGCCGTCAGGGTGAGCCCGCCTCGCTGGATGCCGATGTCGTGGTCAACGCGACCGGCTTCCGGCCGGACCTGGCGCCGCTTCGAGAGATCCGTACGGATTTGGATGCCATCGTGGAGGCGCCCCGCCTGCTCGCGCCGCTGATCGACCCGAACGTGCACTCGTGCGGCACGGTCGAGCCGCACGGCTTCCGTGAACTCACCCACCCCGAGCACGGGTTCTTCATCGTCGGCATGAAGTCCTATGGCCGTGCCCCCACCTTTCTGCTCGCCACCGGATACGAGCAGGTCCGCTCCGTAGCGGCGTGGCTCGCCGGCGATCTGGCCTCGGCTTCGCGCGTCGAACTGACGCTGCCGGCGACCGGCGTTTGTTCGACGGATGCCGGCGGGTGCTGCTGACATGACGCTCGTACGAGCGCTCGAACGGGCGGACTGGGCCGCGGTTGAGGACGTGTACCGCGAGGGCATCGAGGGTGGCAACGCCACGTTCGAGACCGAGACGCCGACGTGGGACGCGTTCGACCTCGCGAAGATCCGGTTCGGCCGGCTGGTCGCCGTCGACGATGCGCAAAGCGTCGTCGGGTGGGCGGCGGCGTCGCCGGTGTCGGCACGCGCCGCGTATCGGGGCGTCGTCGAGCACTCCGTCTACGTCGCCGGGCGCGCGCAAGGTCGCGGCGTCGGCACTGCCCTCCTGCGCGCGTTCATCGCCGCGGCAGAGATGAACGGGGTGTGGACGGTCCAATCCAGCGTCTTCCCCGAGAACACGGCATCCCTTCGCCTGCACGAGAGCCTCGGCTTCCGCGAGGTCGGTCGGCGCGAACGCATCGCCCGCTCGGTCGTCGGGCCGTGGGTCGGGCAGTGGCGCGACACCGTGCTGATTGAGCGCCGCAGCGCGATGAACGGCCGCACATGACCGCGGTCGACGCCGCCCGTCACCTGACCGGGGTGAGGCTCCTTGTCCTGGAGATTCTGTCCGCGGGCGGTTGCCTCACACGGGACGACATTCTGACGGCGTGCGAGAGCGGAGACCCGACCTCAGCCCGGCGCATCGGGCGAGGCCCCGCGGACGCGTGATGAGACGCTCTGGCGCCTGGTGAATCTGGGGTGGGTCGCCGGTCAGGACGAGATGTTCCGCCCAGGGCTGCACCTCGCCGGAGAAGAAGGAGGGGATGCCGCAGATCGAATAGTTCGGGTAGGCGTCCGCGACGACGACGGTGACGTCGACGGTCGGGTCCAGCTCGCGGGCGCGGAGTGCGGCGGAGATACCGGCGTCGCTTCCGCCGATGGCGACGATGTGCATGAGCAGTCCTTCAGGGTCGGCTGGTGGAGGTTGGGGGCGAAGCAACGGCCGTGGTGCGCACTCGCGCGTCCGGCGCGATGAGCACGGTCACGATGAGCACTCCGATGTTCCGGCTCGACGACGACATGCTCATCAGTGTGTGCGACAGCGCCCACGAGCTCCTCGACCGCACGCAGCTGCACTGGTCGATTCCCGATCCCGTCTCCGCCACCGCGCCCGATGCTTTCGAACAGACCTACCAACACCTCGCCCGCCGTATCGACGGACTGCTGCCGCAGCTCGCCGCCTGAATCTCGGAGACACCCTGACCCGCCCCACTGTTCTCTTCGTCGGCGTCAACAGTCCGACCGTCAGCGCCGGCTGAACGGGCGGGCCGGCGCGACGGCCCCCGGGGTCGCCGCCGCGCTCGCTCGCGCTCGACCGGACGGGTCTGCGGCGGGCGATGCGATAGGATCGCCCACGGGGGCCCCGTCGGGGGCGGACAGGGGCGACGGTGCGCGGAGCGAACAAGAGCTGGGTGATCGCGGGGGCACTGCTGCTGGTGTCGATGCTGCTTCGCGGCGTTTCGCTGGGCGTGGGGTTCCGCATCTCCACCGAGACCGCGCACCTCGTGACCACCGTTTCGGACGCGCTGGCGGGGGCCGGCATCCTGTTGCTCGCCGTGGGGTTGACGCGTGCCGAGAGCGTGGTGGACCGTCGCCCCCTCGGGCTCGTCGCGATGGTCGTTCTCGCGGTGTGGCCCCTCGCCGCCGCAGGGATCGCTCCCGTCCTTCCCCAGATGGATCGGGCCACGTACGACCGGGGACTGGACGCCTACCGCGCAGCCGAGAGCGCGCTCACCGCGTTCTGGCTGGCGGGCCTCATCGTCCCTCTCGTGGCCTCACTGGTCGCGGCGCTGGCCGTGCGGCGGTCCCCGACCGTTCCGAGAGGGTGGGGGAGGCTGGTCGTGGCCGTCTGGGTGTCGTCCGTGCTGCTGGGCGCGGTGCAATTGTGGTCCGTGCCGCTGTGGTGGCTGCACAACCTCGCCCCGCTCGGGCTCGTCGGACTGCTCAGCATGGTCGCGGGGTTCCGCGTCCGCACCGATGCCGACGATCACACCGTCGTCGCCCGAACGGGCACGACCTCGCCCTGAGCGCCGTCGAGCTGCCGCGGCGGGGGCGAGGGCGGTGGCTTTCTCAGCTCACCGGAGCCGCGGCATCCGTCCTCTTCTGCAGGTACTCGCACAGCTGGCCGGTGGTCAGCAGTTCTTCGCCGAGCGCGATGAGGTGACTGCCCGGCAGGGGGAACTCTCCCGAGCGCTCGGTGAGTGCGGCGGTCCAGCGCCGCTCGCAGTCGACGTTGAGGTAGATCGACGCGGGGCCGTGGTTGAGGTGCACGGCCACGATGCCCGAGTCCACGTGCTCGAGGTCGTCCTGCGGCAGCACGTGGACGGTGGCGTGGGCGACGCGCGAGGTCTTCTCGTAGTCGGCCACCCAGCCGATGATCTCGGCGAGCGTCGGGCGAGAGCTGCACGTCATGTGCCCAGGCTACGCGATGGGTCGCGCTCGACCCTCGGGCTAGCCCGAGGGCGTCGGCGCGTATTCGGGACACAGATGGATGCCGGAGATCACGACGACCGCGCTCGCCTCCTGCTGCGTGATCGCGCCGCCCGACATCGAGTCGAACACCTCTTTGGGGGTGATCCCCTCGTCGTAGGCCTTGCACACGGCGTGGCCGAGATCGACCCAGACCTGGGTCGCTGACAGGTCGGTCTTCGGCAGTTGCTGACGAAGGGCCCGCACGTAGGCGACCTCTTGCTCGTAGACCCGCTGCGCCTGCGCGTCGACGGTGGGTGTCGGCGATGCCGGGGGCGCCGACCCGACGGGGATCGCGCCGCAGCCGCTCAACCCCGCGGCCAGCGCGAGCGCGACGGTGACGGTGCGGATCTTCTTCATGCCGCGAGCGTACGCCGCCGGGCGGTGCGGGGCGAGCGTACGCCGCCGGGCGGTGCGGGGCGAGCGTACGCGGCCGGGCGGTGCGGGGCGAGCGTACGCCGCCGGCCGGTGCGGGGCGAGCGTACGCCGCCGGGCGGTGCGGGCGCGGTCGTGGTGCGCGGCCATCCCGGCAGCCCGGTCGGACGCCCGTGCGCGGGCCCCGGGATAATGGCCGCATGACCACAGCCCGTATCGTCATCCTCTTCGCTCTCGCCGCGGTCGCCGAGATCGGCGGGGCGTGGCTCATCTGGCAGGCGGTGCGCGAGAACCGGGGATGGTGGTTCGCCCTCTTGGGCATCATGGCCCTCGGTGCCTACGGCTTCGTGGCGGCGCTGCAGCCCGACGCGAATTTCGGGCGCGTCCTCGCCGCCTACGGCGGAGTCTTCGTCGCGGGGTCACTCGCGTGGGGGATCGTGGTCGACGGCTTCCGGCCCACGGTGTGGGATTACGTCGGCTCGGCGGTGGCACTCGTGGGGGCGGGGCTGATCGTGCTGCAGCCGGGTGTCGCCGCGGCGGACGCGACACCGGGCGCGTGAGCGCGCGTACGCTGACTCTCATGACGAACGCCTCCGGAGACACCAGTCGGCTGCGCGCTGTGCTTTCCAAGATCGACGCGGACAACCCCCTCAAGGTGCCCTTCAGCTACAACCAGGGACATATCAGCCCGCGTCTGGACCGTCTCGAGGCGAAGCTGTCGTACATGGCCGACTACATCGCCTACCTCGAGCAGCGGATCGAAACCTTAGAAGAGCGAGTAGTTAGCTAGGCGAGATATTAGGCGCTTGTCAAGCGCCCCCGCTCGGGACGCCCGTTCACGCAGACTCGGTTCATGCAGAACGAATACGCGCCTCACGAGGGCATCGCCGACGACTTCGCCGCCACCGAGAGCACCCGGCCCTTCGGGTCGTACCTGTCGGTGATCAACGGCGGCGATTAGTCGTCCGGAACCTCCGTGCGAGGTTCGAACGAGAGGGCCGGATGCCGACAGGCGTCCGGCCCTTCGTCGTCGCCACCGTCCGAAAGGGTCGGGGCCGGCCGCCCTACCATGAAGGTTCCCCCACCGAAGGAGCCCCGGCCATGCCCGAGTTGAGCAAAGACACCACCCTCTGCATCTCGCTGTCGGGCCGGCCGTCGAACATCGGCACGCGCTTTCACAACTTCCTCTACGCCGAGCTCGGTCTCGACTTCGTCTACAAGGCGTTCACCACCACCGACATCGCGGCGGCGATCGGCGGAGTGCGCGCCCTCGGCATCCGGGGCTGTTCCGTCTCGATGCCCTTCAAAGAGGCCGTGATCCCTCTCGTCGACCGCATCGAAGCCTCGGCTGCGGCGATCGGCTCGATCAACACCATCGTCAACGACGACGGCGTGCTGACCGCGTCGAACACCGACTACGAAGCCATCGCGACCCTGATCGACACCAACCGGCTCGACCCCGCGGCATCCGTCCTGGTCCGGGGATCGGGCGGCATGGCCAAGGCCGTCGTTGCGGCGTTCCACGGGGCCGGTTTCGCCGACGTCACCGTTCTCGCCCGCAACGCCGCGGCCGGAACCGCTCTCGCCGAGGCGTACGGCTACCGGTGGATCGCCGTCGATCCCGCCCCCGGCGCCGCGATCGTCGTCAACGTGACGCCGCTCGGAATGAACGGTGCGGATGCCGAGACCCTCGCCTTTTCGCCCGCGCACATCGAGGCGGCGCGCACCGTGTTCGACGTGGTCGCCTTTCCGGCCGAGACGCCGCTCATCCGCACCGCGCGCGCGGCGGATCGCGACGTCATCACCGGCGCCGAGGTCATCGCGCTGCAGGCCGCCGGTCAGTTCGCCCGGTACACCGGCGTGACGCCCACGCCCGACCAGGTGCAGCGCGCCTCGGCGCACTCGCGGGCGTGAGCGGCGGCATACGCAGTCGACGACCTCGTCCGAGGCTCGCGGTCGCGGCTCAGCCGCCGGCCCGCGACGCGGGCGGGGCGCTGCACCGGCTCCCCGCGTCGTGCCGCCTGCGCCGAACGACCCGGGCTCGATCGAACCCGGGCCGTCCGCTCCCGCACTCACTCGTAGCGCAGCGACTCCACCGGATCGGCACGCGCGGCGCGCGCGGCCGGAAGGCTGCCGGCGAGAAACGCGATCGCCATGATCGCCACCGTCGTCACCGCGATCGACACCGGGTCGAAGGCGATCAGCTGCAGGCCCGGCAAGTCGCTGAACAGCGTCTGACCGAGCTGCGCGCTGACGGCGGTGCCGACCGCCATCGCCACGACCGCACCGATCAGACTGCCCAGCAGTCCGAGGAAGACCGCTTCGAGGCTGAACAGCGAGAACACCCGCCCGCTGCCCATGCCCATGGCCTTCATCAGACCGATCTCGCGCGTGCGCTCCTGCACCGACATCAGCAGGGTGTTGACGATGCCGAAACTCGCGGCCAGCAGTGCGATCACCGCGAAGGCGTTCAGCACGAGCACGATGGCGTCGATCACGGCCGTGAACGTTCCGAGCTGGTCGGAGACGGTCCGGCCGGCGTATCCGGCATCCGTCAACGCGGTTTTCACCTCATCGATCTGTGCCGGATCGGCCGAGGACGACACGAACGCGCTCGCATTGGCGTACCGGTCGAGCTGATCCCGGGGTACTCCCGTGTTCTGTGCGGTGAAGAGCGCGTCCTCGAGGGCGGGAGTGGTGGTCAGTGAAGTGGTGGAGGCGAACGCCCCCTCTGTGACCCCGGTGATCTCGGCCTCGACGAGGTGCTGGGTGCGTACCGGGTCCGATACGGCGATGGTGAGGGTCGCGCCGATCGCGTCGTCGGCGCTGGCGAAGCCGAGCGGGGCCACCAGTGCCTGCGGGATGGCCGCCTGCAGAGCCGCGGTATCCTCGGGCGCGGAACCCGCCGCGAGCTGCGGCGTCTGACCGCCGATGAGCGACCCGGCTCCCGCGACGTAGCGCTCTCCGCCGTCCACCTGGACGAAGTCGATCTTCACGGCCTTGGTGGGCACGACCCTCTCGACGCCGGGCAGCTGCGCGATCGCCGAGATGTCGGCATCCGTCAGCGCGGACACCTCGGTGGTGGCCCCGGGGCGCCCCGGGTCGGTGTTGCCCGAGGTGATGGACTCGGGGTCGTATCGCTGCGGTTCGGTGGATGCCGAGGCCCCGCCCGTCGCTTTCGTCACCGTGAGCACGTCGGAGGAGCCGATGCTCGAGACCGTGTCGTCGATGAAGCGGTTGATGCCCGTACCGAGGCCGTTGGTCAGGGTCAGCGTGAAGGCTCCGACGAAGATCGCGAGGACCGTGAGGATCGTGCGGGTCTTGGACCGGAAGGTGTTGGCCGCAGCCGTCGCGACGAGGTCGGTGGTCTTCACGCCGCGCTCCGTTCCTCGGCGACGATGACCCCGTCGCGGATGAGCACCCGGCGGTCGCAGCGGGCCGCCAGATCTTCGTCGTGGGTGACGACGATCAGGGTGATGCCGTGCTCGCGATTCAGGCGGAAGAGGATGTCCTCGACCACGGCGCCGGTGGCGGAATCGAGGTTCCCCGTGGGCTCGTCGGCGAAGATCACCTGCGGGTCGTTCACCAGCGCCCGGGCGATGACCGCGCGCTGCTTCTGGCCGCCCGAAAGGGCAGTGGCCTTGTTCTTGGCCTTGTCCTGCATGTCGAGCTCGGCGAGGGCGGCGAGGCCCCGGCGGCGGCGTTCCGCTCGCCCGACCCCGGCGATCTTCATCGGGAGCACCACGTTCTCGAGCACCGAGGCGGTGGGGGTCAGGAAGAACTGCTGGAAGACGAATCCGAACGTCTTGTTACGGGTGCGGTTCAGCCGGCGCCCGCGCAGGGTCGCGGCATCCGTCCCCTCGAGACGGACGGTGCCGCGGGTGGGGATGTCCATCAGGGCGAGCAGGTGCATGAGCGTGGATTTGCCCGAGCCGCT
Organism: Microbacterium sp. NPDC090007; assembly: GCF_044748345.1. NCBI lineage: Bacteria > Bacillati > Actinomycetota > Actinomycetes > Micrococcales > Microbacteriaceae > Microbacterium > Microbacterium sp. NPDC090007. Next base: position 1,666,394 of record NZ_JBIVFV010000001.1, read on the forward strand.
CTTGCCGACGATCGCGATGCTCTCGCCGCGGTGGATGTCGAGGCTCACGCCGCGCAGGGCGTCGAAGCGGGTTGAACCGCGACCGTAGGACTTGTGCAGATCGGTGACCGAGAGCAGTGGGGGAGGAGGTGCGGATGCCATGTCCTCACTGTCGCCCGCCGGCCCCGGCATCCGCGTCGCTCGGTGGGGGTGACCGCCTCCCCCCATGGGGGTATTCCTCGACCGACCCGGCAGGGCGATGGTGGGCCGGCGGCCCGAGCGGTCAGACTGGAGCGATGCGACCCGACCCGATGACGGACTCCCCGCCGCGCCTGGTGCCGGCCGGTCGCGCGTGGATCGTTGACGTCGTCATCGCCGTGCTCGTCGTGGTGCCGACCTTCGCGCCGGTCCCCTTTCCCGAGCTGCGCCCGTCGAGCCCTCTCGTCTGCGCCCTCGTCCTCGCCCCGGCGGTGCTGCTGCCGCTGCGGCGTCGCCTGCCCCGGTCGGTCCTGATCGCCTGCATCGCCCTTTATGTCACCGCCCTCGCGCTGGGCACGCTCGCCCCGGGCGCGGCCCTCGCGGTGGTGATCGCCGCGTACGGCATGGCCGACCGCCTCACCCGTCGCGAGGCCGCGCCCGTCGCGATCCCCGCCGTCGCGGGCCTGGTCGCCGCCGGCATCGTGATCGAACTGACCACGGGGCTCGACACCCGGTTCCTGCAGATCGGCCTGGCCGTGGCCCTCGCGGGAGCCTTGGGGGATGCCGCGCGCTCGCGCCGCGCGTACGTGGACGCCGTGATCGAGCGCGCCCGTCGCGCCGAGCAGACCCGCGAGGCCGAGGCGCGCCGGCGGGTCACCGAGGAGCGCCTGCGCATCGCCCGCGACCTGCACGACGCCGTCGCACACCAGATCTCGGTGATCAGCCTGAACGCCGGGGTGGCGACCTCGACCCTCGAGGCGCGACCGGAGCGGGCGCGCGAGGCCCTCGCGACCATCCGGACGGCGTCGCGCGACGTTCTGGCCGAGATCGGTTCGCTCTTGGCGGTGCTGCGCGCCCCCGATGAGCCTGGTGCACGCGATCAGCCGGGGCTGGCGCGCCTCGGCGACGTGGTCGAATCCGTGCGCGTGGCGGGGTTCGACGTGGTCGTCCGCGACGAGCTCGCCCCCGACGTCCTGCCCCTGACCCTCGATATCGTCGCGTACCGCGTGGTGCAGGAGGGGCTGACCAACGCGCTCAAGCACGGCACGGGCCGGCGCGCGCACGTGCTGCTGCGCCGGGTAGACGAAGCGGTCGAGGTCGTCGTCACCAACCCGCTGGACCGACCCGTCGAGAAGCCGACGGCCTCGGGCTTCGGGCTGGTCGGCCTGCGCGAGCGCGTCGAGTCGGTGGGCGGGAGCCTCGAGGCGGGGATGGCCCCGGGCGGGTTCCGCCTCGAAGCGCGCCTGCCGCACGCCCGTGTCGAACCGAGCGGAGCAGACCGATGACCCGCGTGCTCGTCGTCGACGACCAGGCGCTCATCCGCACCGCCGTGCGCGATCTGCTCGACGCGCAGAGCGGCATCGACGTCGTCGGCGAGGCGACCGACGGCGTGGAGGCGGTCGCGCTGGCCGCGGCGCTGCGCCCCGACGTCGTGGTGTGCGACATCCGCATGCCGCGCATGGACGGCATCGAGGCGACCGAGCGCATCTGCGCCGACCCGGCCCTGGCCGAGACGAGGGTGCTGATCCTCACCACCTTCGAAGAGGACGACTACGTCGTCGCTGCGCTCCGCGCGGGGGCGAGCGGCTTCATCGGCAAGGGCGCCGAGCCCGACGAGATTGTGCGCGCCGTGCTCACCGTCGACGAGGGCGGGGCGCTGCTGTCGCCCGTCGCGACGCGCGCGATGATCGAGAAGTACGTCCGCCGCTCCGAGACCATCGCCCCGCGCGACGCCCCCTCGCTCGCGATGCTGACCGAGCGCGAACGCGAGGTGCTGGCGCTCGTGGCGCGGGGCCGCTCGAACGACGAGGTCGCGGCATCCCTGTTCATCTCTCCGCACACCGCGAAGACGCACGTGAAGAACACGATGCTCAAGCTCGCTGCGCACGACCGCGCGCAGCTGGTCATCGCGGCCTACGAGAGCGGACTGCTGGTCCCGGGGGAGTGACGCCCCGATCCGAGAGGGCGCACCAGAATGGATGCCATGCCCCCGCGCACCCTCGAGATCGACGGTTCAGTGGTCCGCGGCATCCCGTCGCTCTATGCCGAGCTGAACCGTGTCTTCATCCCGGACGAGGAGTGGACGCTCGGTGAGAGCCTCGACGCTCTCGACGACCTTCTGTACGGCGGGTTCGGGGTGCTGCGCGGCGGGGAGCCGGTGCGCGTCATCTGGAGACACGCCGACGTCGTGCGGCGGGCGCTGGGCGTCGCGGCGACGAAGGAGTACTACCGCGCCAAGCTCGGTCGACCCGAGGTGTACTCGCAGGATGCCGCGCGCCGCGCACTCGAGGCGCTGGACGCCGGGGGCGGAGAGACGTACTTCGAGCTGGTGCTGCGCGTGTTCGGTGAGCACGGCAACATCGAGGTGGTGCTCGACTGATGAATACCGACCGTCGACGATAGATGGGAACTCAGAATGGGTCTTGTAGCAGCGCATCCGCGACTCGAGGAGCCCGGTGTGCCATCCGTTCCGCTTTTCCGTAACGGTTGCGCCTGGGCCCCTCGCGCCGGTCATCCTGGCCTCAAGACGGCCGTCTGACCGCCCAGAGGACCACGCCGAGTCGTCGACCGGCGTGGGGTCACTCGCCCGCCTTCTCTATTCCCCGCGTGCGGATCTCTTCCACGTCCAGGTCGGCGAGGATCCGGCGGGCGACGAGGTCGTCGATGGTGCCCTCGCGGCGCAGGCGCAGCAGCACCTCGCGTTTACGGTCGAGGATCGCGAGGCGCAGACGCTGCGCCTCTTTGTGACGCAGCAGGGGCGAGCGCTGGGTGACGTCGATGTCGTCGCTGACGGCGATCATCTGCAGGGGCCCGGTGAAGGCGGCATCCTGATCCGTTTCCGCGGCCGCGCGGTCGCCTGTGCGCTGATCGGCGTCGAGACCCTCGGGCGGGACCGGGCCCGTCGACGAGGCGTCGTCGAACGAGGCGTCGAGCTCGGCGAGGTCGCGCTCCTCGATGGCACGCTGACGGGCCACCGCACGGGCGTTGGCGAGCTCGAGACGTTCGTACCCCTCTCGCCGAGCGCGGTCGCGCACGCGGTCGCTGATGCCGTGCTCGACCGCGAGGTCGTCGAGGGCCGCCAGAGCCGCACCCGAGATCGCCCGCTCGGCGAGTTCGTACTCCTCGACCGCGGCGTCGTCGCTCGGCAGCCTCGCCCAGCGGATCACGGCCGGCAGGAGCGGTCCCTGCACCAGGAGCGTCAGGATGATGACCCCCGCCGTGACGAAGACGATCGCGTCGCGCCCCACCACCGGATCGCCGGCTGCCGTGGTGACCGGGACCGACAGCGCGATCGCGAGTGACACGGCTCCGCGGAACCCGGCGACCGTGCTCACCACTCGCGAGCGATGGCGCAGCGATCTCGACGACCCCGCGGCCGGTCGCGCGAACGGCGAGAACAGCCACTGGAACAGGTACCGCACCACGAAGAGCGCGATCCACGCCGCCACGGTCACCAGCAGCAGGATGCCGATCTCGGACCCCGAGATCTCGTGCAGCACGAGCTGAACCTCGAGCCCGATCAGCACGAACAGGGCGCCGTTCAGCAAATACACGCCGAAGGGCCACGTGGCATCCGCTGCTCTTCTCGACATGGCGGTCGTGATGCGCGGCGACACCCACGCCATGATGAGGCCCGCGAAGACGACGGCCAGCACCCCCGATGCGTCGATGAGCTCGGCGATGAGGAACGACACGAACGGGACCAACGCCATCGTCAGGTTGATCGTGAGGGTGGACTGCATCCGCCGCAGGGCGAAGAACGCCGCAGCGGCCACCGCGATCCCCGCGGCCGCGCCGCCCAGGTACGACAGGAGCACCATGCCGGTGATCTGCAGGGGAGTGATCTGATCCCCCAGCAGAAGAGCGACGGCGATGGCGTACAGCACCAGGGCGGTGCCGTCATTGGTGAGGCTCTCGGCCTTGAGCTTCATGAAGGTCTTCGCCGGCAGCAGTCGGCCGAGGGCTGCGACGGCCGTGGCGTCGGGCGGGGCGACCGCAGCCCCCAGCACGAGAGCGGCCTCCCACGGCACGCCCATCCAGGTCGCGACACCCGCGACGGCGAAGGCGGATGCCACGACGAGCAACGTGCTCATCGGCACGATGTAGCGCAAGGATCGGCGGACCGAGCGGAGTGACGTCGTCCACGCCTCACGGAAGAGCATCACCGGCAGGAACAACAGCAGCACCGTCTCCGGCGGCAGCTCGATCTGCCGCAGCGCGGGGATGAAGCCGAGTGCCAGGCCGATGACCAAGAGCACGAGCGGCGTCGCCACCCGGAGCCGCGGTGCCAGCACCGTGCCGACGAGCATCGCGAGCCCGAGCAGAACCGTGATCTCGAGTCCTTGCATCCTGCCGCCTTCCCCGTGTGCCCCTGGTCACAGCGTAAAGAGAGGCGCGGGCATTCCCGAGGGGGTCTGTGCGGGTGCAAACTCCGCGATGTGCACAACCTCGGTCGCGCGGAGGCGGAACGAACGGAGGGTGCGCACATCACGGAGGTTGTGCGCGCGCCCGGCGCCCGGCCGCGCCTGCCCGGCGCCCCGCGCTCGCGCGCCCGCCCCGCGCCCGCGCGCCTGCCCGGCCCCCGCGCCCCGCGTTCAGCCGGGCAGAGCCACCTTCGCCTTGGCCCACGACCGACCGCGGGTGTCCTTGAGGATGTCGTACTCGGCATCCACGTGCGGCTCGATCGCGCTGTACTTGTCGTTCGGCGCACCGATGACCAGCTGGAAGCCCAGCCCGCGCCAGGCCCCGATCGCGCGCTTGGTGAAGTGCGCGTCGGCCTTGATCAGCGCCTCGTCCAGGAACACCGGGGCGTAGCGGGGGCGCTCGGATCCGGCATCCCCCAGCTGATAACGCAGGGCGGCGCCGACGATGAACGCGATGAGCTCCTGCGACTCGCCACCGGATTTCTCGCCGATGTGGTCGTACAGCGCCACGTGATCGCCCGTGTCGGCGCGGAAGCGCTCGGCGCTCACGCGCACGTGGTTGCGCACGTCGACGAGGTCGGCGAAGTCGGGTGAACCCGGGCGCACGCGGTTGATGATGCGCGCCATCCGCGCGTACACGGCCTCGCGCTCATCGTCGGTGCCGGCCGCGTCGATCGCCGCCCGCACGTCGCGCAGCTCGCGGCGGAACCGGCGTCGCACCTCGGACTGGTTCTCGCGCGGGACGATCTGCAGACGGTGCTCGTCGTCGTAGAACGGCAGGTCCTGCATGATGTCGTTGATCGGCGCGATGCGCTCGCGGATCTCGCGCAGCGCGCGGGTCAGCGCCGCGTCGAGGTTGGTCAGGTCGTTGCCCGACAGGCGCAGCAGCGAATCGCGCCACTCCGCCTCGAGCTCGTGCAGACCGCTGGCCTCGAGATCGGCGAGGATGCGCTCGAAATCTCCGAGCGACTCGTCGGGGTCGGCGAGCAGGTTGGGGCTCGGCCAGCGATCGGTGAACGCGGTGAGCGTGCGCCGGAGGCCCTCGCGCTGATCGGCCCACGTCTCCTGCGCCGCGCGCTGCTCCTCGGCCAGACGCTTCGCGGCCGACTCGAGGGCGGAATCGAAGCGTGCGAGCAGTTGCGAGGGCGTGGCTTCGGACGAGCCGGGCGCGACGAACAGGGCGTCGAGGTAGTCGATCTCTTCGGGCGTCAGGGCGATCTCACGGTCGTCGGCGCGCTCGAGCAGCAGCTGAGCGGCATCCACCTCGTCGGTCACCTGCGCCCATCGTGCGGCGAGGGCCTGCTGCTCGGTCTTGGCGGCGCCGATCTCTTCGCGCAGGCGCGCCGCGCGGGCGCGCGTGCCCGAGATCCGCTCCTGCAGTTCGGCGATGCGCGGGTTTCCGGAGGTGATCTCGGCCACCGTCTCGTCCCAGCGCTCGCGCTCGCGTTCGACGGATGCCACGTCCACCTGGTCCCACGTCAGGTCGGCGATCCTCTCGAGGGCGCCGCGCCGGTCGTCGAAGGCGTCGAGGGCCGCGGCGGCCTCGTCGACCGCGGCCTTGGCGGCGGTGAGGTCGCGACGGACCGTGACGATCTGCTCGCCCAGCTCGGTCAGGCGCACCCGGCTCGAGAAGCCCAGGATGCTGTGCGCCGCCGACCCGCCGTGCGCGCCGCGAGCGCCCTGGCTGGTCTGCCCCGAGATCGTCAGGGCCATGCGGTGCTGCGACAGCTGGGTCGCGGCATCCACGCAGACGAAGGCGAACTGCTGCTCGAGGCGGTCCTGCAGCCAGCCCGTGAAGGGGGAGCGGCGGAATTCCAGACGCCCCGGCAGGGTCGCGGGATCCAGCCCGCCGCGCTCGGGAAGGTCGGTGGGGACGCCCTCGAACCGCAGGCGCTCGCCCAGCCGCACCCCGTCGATCGCGGAGCGGAAGGATGCCAGGTGCCCGGCATCCACGAGCAGCGTCGTCGCGAATCCGCCCAGGGCGAGGGTGAAGGCGCCGCGCCACGGCTCGTACTCGGTGCGCACGTCGACGAGCTCGGCCACGAACGGCAGCTCCGCCGCCGTGAGCCCCGCCGCCGCCGCCAGCGCCTCGCGCGCCTCGTGCAGGCGCGGGGGGATGTTGTCGTCGCGGGTCTGCGTGCGCCGGTGCTCGGTCTCGAGCGCGGCGAGCTGCCGGCGCAGGTCGGTGTGCCGGCTGCTGGCGGCCACGAAGGCGTCGCGGACGGCGGTCTTGGCGTCGGTGTCGGCCAGGATCCCGCGGGCCTCGTCGACGAGGGCGGTGAAGTCCGCCGCGGTCTCGACCTCGGTGCCGAGCACCGCGAGAGCGGCCTCGAAGCGCTCGCGGTCGCGCTGCATCCCCGCGATGCGGCGCTCCAGTGCGCGCAGTTCGCGCTGGGCGGCATCGAGACGGTCGCCGCCGGCCGCGCGCAGCACATCGCCGAGACCCTCGCGCTCGGCGTCGGCCGCCTCGGCCAGCCCCTGACGCTCGCGCACCAGCGCGTCGGTCGCGTGCGTGCGCTCGCGCAGTTCGTCCTCGACGGCGCCGAGCAGGTCGACCCGGCGTGCGGCGCGCCAGAGCGAGGCGCGGGAGTCCGGGTCGGTGAAGCGCCCGAGCGCGTCGATCAGGCGCAGCTTCTCGCCGGCCTCGTCGATGCGCGTCTTCATCGCGCGGATCGGTTGGAGCGCGCGCACCTGCTGGCGTGCCTCGACCATGCGGGTGCGGGTGCCCTCGAGCCCGTCGAAGTGGGCGACCACGGCTTCGGCGACCGCGAGCGTCTCGGGCTCCTCGAGCACCATGCGCTTGTACAGGTCGTCGACGGTGGTGATCTGCTGCCCGGCCTGGATGCGCGCGAGCAGGCTCATCGCCTTCGCGCCCGAACCGGCGGCTCCGATCCCGAGAACGGCGTGCAGCCGCGCCGAGAACTCGCGGTCGGTGGCGAGGGTGTCCAGGCCCGTGGCCCGCACCGCCGAGTCGGAGAGGTGGCCCTGCGCCGCCCGCTCCAGCTGACGCAGGTCGAACGCGCCGTGCACCGTCGCGCGCACCTTGACCGCGTCGTCGAGGGTGCGGGCGGCGGCGGGGATGTACCAGGCCCGCACCGCGGTGAACCGCGCGCCGTCGTGGTCGGCCCAGGTCATGGCGATCGCGGTCCACGTGTCGGCGCCGTCACCGCGCAGCACCCGCACCTTGGTGCCCTCGTCGGTGCGCGACTCGTCGAGCTTGCCGCGCCCGTACGAGAGGATGTTGCGCTGCTCCTGGCCGCGCGGGCGCCCCACCACGGCACCGTTGGAGGCACCGTTGAAGGGGGTGGTGTGCGGCATCATCAGCGCCACGTAGGCGTCCATGAGCGTGGACTTTCCCGAGCCGGAGCCGCCGCACAGCAGCGTCGCGGTCGGCGCGAACCGCACGCGGTGCGGACCGTCGTAACCGCCCCAGTTGATCAGCTGCAGGTCTTCGGCGACCCACTGCTGGCCGCGCGAGGCGGCGGGGATCAGCCCGAACAGGGTCTCGAGCATCGTCATGAGAGAGGTTCTTCCTCTGCGGTCTCGGGCAGGACGGGTGAGACGGATGCCGGAGCCCGGCGTTCGCGCACGCCCTCGGTGTCCGCGGGGGAGCGATCGGTCGACGCCTCACCCGGCGTCGGGGGCACGGCATCCGTCGTCTGCTCCTCCAACCAGCGCTGCAGCTCGCGCAGGGTCGCGGCGTCGAGCACGATCTCGATCAGCGGACCGATGCGGTAGCGGCCCTCGGACTCCTCCTCGATGATGCCCTCGCGGTCCAGCCGCGCGATGGCGGTGCGCACGGCCCGCTGCTGGCTGGCGCGCGTGCCGTCGGTCTCGCTGAAGTAGGTCAGCACGGTCTGCTCGACCTCTTCGACGTCGACGCGGGCGGATGCCGTGCCCGCCGTCGTCTCGCGCTGGAACACCGTGCGCAGGTACACCAGCACCAGGGTCTCGGCGCGCGAGTACGCCTCGTCCTTGAGCAGGATGGGCACGTCGACCTCGTCGCTGCGCACCTGCTCCTTGTACGCGACACCGCGCGCGTGGTCGACGACGAGACGCACGAACAGGTCGTTCAGGCGCGACTCGATGCTCTGCCGGTGTTCGAGCAGCAGCCTCCACTCGGTCGGCGAGGCCTCGGCGAGCAGGAACCGCCGCTGCAGGATGCGCACCAGCACGCGGCGCACGTCGGCGTCCAGGATGCCGCGGTCACCGGCGAACAGGGCGTCGGGGTCGTTCTCCATCGCGACCGGGGCGATGAACGCGGGCGTCTCGGCGTCCGGCGTCGCCGCGGGGGACGCGTCGCGGACCGAGGTCCCGGCCCCGGCGGTCTCGTCGCGGGGGAGAGTGTCGACGTCAGTCATCGGCATCCGTTTCTGTCGTTCTCGCGGCGCGGACCGCTCCGAAGGCGAAGCGCCGCGTCGTGCCGTCGGGACGGACGGCCTCGACCACCGAGACCTCATCGGTCTCGACCAGGCCGTCGCGGTGGACGATCTCGAGCAGACCGACCAGGTCGACGGGGCGCCGGGTGTCGGCGTCCGCCCCGGCGAACGCGGTCGCCAGGTCGAAACCGTCGTCGAGGCTGCGCACGTAGGCCTCGAGCTCGCCGTAGTGCGGGCCGCCCCAGGCGCGGGTGTCGGCGTCGACGAACTCCACGTCGGAGGTGTCGGATGCCAGGGGCTCGGGCGCACCGGGTGGTCGCACGTCGCTGAGGGAACGGCGCAGGTGTCCGATGTCGGCGAGGGGCAGCGTGCGCACCGGTTCCACGCGGCCGGGGGCGCGGGTCTGACTCCAGCGGTGCAGTCCCGCCATCACCGAGCGCAGCAGGTCGTCGACCTGGCGGTCGCGGATCGGGTCATGCGTGCGCACCTGGGCGGTGATGACGTGCGACGCCCGCCGCTGGGCGGTGAGCACCTCGTGCACTCCCGCCTCGACGCGGCGGGCGATGGCATCCATCTCACTGCGCTGCTCCGGGGTCATCAGTCGCGTGAAGGGCTGGGTGAGCACGGCGTGCACGCGGTCGGTGAGCTCGTCGATGTGCTCGGGGTCGCCGATGAGGCGCAGCGCGCCCTGGAACGCCCGGCCCTCGGGCGTCGCCTGCATCACCTGCCGACCGCGTTCGAGGTACTCGCGCAGGACCTCGCCGGTGGGGCGCACGTCGCGACGCAGCTCGGCGACGACGTCGCGCTGCATCGCCGCGATGGATTCCGCGACGCGCGAGAAGTCCGCGGGCAGCTCGCGGGCCAGGTGGATGACGTTCTCGGCCTCTTCGAGCAGGTGCTCGTCGTCGAGGGGTTCCACGACGCCTTCGTCGAGGGCGGCGATCTCGGCATCCAGGGCCGCGCGCTCCTCGAGCAGGGCTTCGCGGCGACGGGCGGGGTCGGTCTCGGCGTCGCGGGCGAGGCGTTCGACCGCGTCCAGCAGCGTGCGCACGCGCGAACGCGACACGCGCGCGCGGCCCCCGCCGGCGCGGCCGGCGATCTCGAGGGCTCCCACCGCGTGCGCCGACAGGCGGTAGACCTCGACGTCGTCCTCGATCTGCAGGCTCAGCCAGCCCACGCGCACCCAGCCGCGGCAGATCTCGCGCGCGGTTCCCGCGGGGATGCGGCGGTCGTCCTCGGTGTCGATACCTGCCGCGCGCAGCTCGTCGATCGCCTCGCCCACCTCGACGTGCGCGTCGGCCACGGCCACGGCGGGACGGTCGGGAGTGAAGACCACCGACAGGACGGCGACGACGAAGGGGGCGAAACGCCCGTGCAGCAGGTCGAGCGTCGGATTTTTGAACGCCGTCGCCGAGCGCAGGTACGCGGTTTCGGCTCGGGTGCGGGTCACTGAGGGAAGTCTACCGGCGGCGCGGTGGTGGCCGTGGCGGTGCGCGGTGCGGGCGGCGAGAGCGTGGCGGCGCGGATCCGGCGCGCCGACGGGACGGCCGCGGCTCCGGTGTGAAGCGGACGGCGCGGCCCGCTTCACACCGGTTCCTCACACCTCGGAGCGCGGGCCCGACACGGTCTTGTTGTAGCCGGTGACCGGCTGGTTCTCGTCGAACGAGGCGATCGGGCGGCGGAACCCGCGCGTCAGGACGACGAGGTACACCACGCCGATGCTCGTCCAGATGAGACCGCCGATGAGCGCGTGCAGGTCGAGGTTGACCCACAGCAGACCCGTGAGAAGCACGCCGATCCCCGGCATCACGATGTAGCGGAAGATGTCGCCCGGGGTCTTGCGCAGGCCCTTGCGGACGGCGAACCACGCGATCACCGACACGTTCACGAACGTGAAGGCGACGAGTGCGCCGTAGTTGATGTAGGCCGCGATCTGTTCGAGCGTGAACGAGATCGCCAGCAGGCTCACCACCCCGACGATGACGATCGAGAAGGTCGGAGTGTGGGTCCGGGGGTTGATGAAGCCGAAGATGCGCCGCGGCAGCACGTTGTTGCGGCCCATCACCATGAGCATGCGCGAGACCGACGCGTGCGAGGCGAGCCACGACGCCAGGGTCGCCGCGAAGCCGGCCGCCGTGAGCACCGCCTGCAGCACGGGCCCGCCGACCTGCACACCGATCTCGGGGAGGGTGCTGTTCTCGATCGCCTCCGGCGGGAATGCGGCCGAGTCGGGGAAGCGCAGCTGCGTGACGTACGCCGCGATGAGGAAGATGGCGCCGCCCGCGAGCAGGGTGAGCAGGATCGCGCGAGGCATGATCTTCGGGGTCTTGGCCTCTTCGGAGTACATCGACACCGCGTCGAATCCGATGAACGAGAAGCACACGATGGTGGCGCCGGCCAGCACGGCGCCGAACTGCACGTCGCTGTGGGCGAAGGGCGCGATCGAGACGGGGGTGCCGGCGCCGGCTCCGCCGACCAGCTGCACCACGACCATGACGACGAACACCGTCATGACGAGGATCGAGAACACCAGCAGGATCATGTTGACGTTCGAGGTACCGCGCATCGTCAGGTAGATGACGCCGGTGACGCCGGCGGTGAACACCACGACCCAGAGCCAGCCGGGCACGTCGGGGAACAGCGCCTCCATGTAGCTGCGCAGGATCAGTGCGTTGACCATCGGCAGCAGCAGATAGTCGGTGAGCGCGGTCCACCCGACGACGAAGCCGACGCCGGGGTGGATGGACTCGCGGGCGTACGTGTAGGCCGACCCCGCGCTCGGGATGACGCGCACCATCTTGCCGTAGCTGACGGCCGTGAAGGCGAGCACGATGAGGGCGACCGCGTACGCGGCGGGGACGACGTTGTTCGTCTCTTCGGCGACGAGGCCGAAGGTGTCGAACACGACGGTGGGGGTCATGTACCCCAGGCCCAGGCCGACGATCGACCAGAGGCCCAGGGTGCGGGCGAGCTTCGCGCCCGAGCGAGTCTGCGCGGCCGTGGCGGCGCGGGAGTTCTCGTTCGTGGCTCCTCCTAGAGGGTGCGGGTCGCGCGGACGCGACGTGCGGATGGTGTCGGGTACAGCATCGGGAGCACCGCTCGATCGAGCGGGGGTCGGGAGAGGCAGTGGGCGTCCCCGCCGAGTGTCGGAGGGCACAGGGATGCCGCCGCGCCGGGCGCCGGCATCCCCTCGTTCACAGGCGGGTCCAGGCCTCGGTGAGCACGCCGCGCAGGATCTGCTCGATCTCGTCGAACTCGGCGGGGCCGAGCGTGAGCGGCGGGGCCAGCTGGATCACGGGATCGCCCCGGTCGTCGGCGCGGCAGTACAGACCGGCGTCGAACAGGGCCTTGGAGAGGAAGCCGCGCAGCAGCCGCTCGGACTCGTCGTCGTCGAAGGTCTCTTTGGTCGCCTTGTCTTTGACGAGTTCGATGCCGAAGAAGTACCCGTCACCGCGCACGTCGCCCACGATCGGCAGGTCGAGCAGGCGCTCGAGCGTCGAGCGGAAGACGGGGGAGTTGGCGCGCACGTTCTCGAGCAGACCCTCCTCTTCGAAGACGTCGAGGTTCTCCATCGCCACGGCCGCCGACACCGGGTGCCCGCCGAAGGTGTAGCCGTGGGGGAACGTCGCGTCGCCGTGGGCGAACGGCTCGTAGACGCGGTCGCTCACGATCGTGCCGCCCAGCGGGGAGTAGCCGCTGGTCACCGCCTTGGCGAAGGTGATCATGTCGGGCTGGTAGTCGTACGCGCTGGCGCCGAAGTAATGGCCGAGGCGGCCGAAGGCGCAGATGACCTCGTCGCTGACCAGGAGCACGTCGTACCTGTCGCAGATCTCGCGCACCCGCTGGAAGTACCCCGCGGGAGCGGGGAAGCACCCGCCGGCGTTCTGCACGGGTTCCAGGAACACCGCGGCGACGGTCTCGGGGCCCTCGAACTGGATCATCTGCTCGATGCGGTCGGCGGCCCACAGGCCGAACTCCTCGGGGGTGCCGCCGCCGAAGCCGGATTCCGCGGCCCGGTAGTAGTTGGTGTTCGGCACGCGGAAGCCGCCGGGGGTGACGGGCTCGAACATGTGCTTCATCACGGGCAGCCCCGTGATGGCCAGGGCGCCCTGCGTGGTGCCGTGGTAGGCGATCGCGCGCGAGATGACCTTGTGCTTCGAGGGCTTGCCCTGGGTCTTCCAGTACTGTTTGGCGAGTTTGAACGCCGTCTCGACCGCCTCGCCGCCGCCGGTGGAGAAGAACACGTGGTTCAGGTCCCCGGGGGCGTGGTGGGCGAGACGCTCGGCCAGCTCGATCGCGGCCGGGTGGGCGTACGACCACAGGGGGAAGAAGGCCAGCTCCTCCGCCTGTTTCGCGGCGGCCTGCGCGATCCGGCGCCGTCCGTGACCGGCGTTGACGACGAAGAGTCCCGCCAGGCCGTCGATGTAGCGCTTGCCGCCGGCGTCGAAGATGTGGTGCCCTTCGCCCTTGACGATGATCGGGACGCCCGGGCCGTCGGTCATCGTCGACTGACGGGAGAAGTGCATCCAGAGGTGGTCGCGGGCTTTCTTCTGCAGCGAAGCCTGCGCGTCGGTGTGCGGGTCGGATTCGATGAGTGTCATCGGGTTCCCCAGTTGTAGAGCTGCCGGTGCAGCTTGAGATAGACGAAGGTCTCGGTCGAGACGACGTCGGGCAACGACCGGATGCGGTCGTTGAGCAGGTCGATCAGGTCGTCGTCGCTTTCGCAGACGACCTCGACCAGCAGGTCGAACGAGCCCGCGGTGGAGACGACGTAGGTCACCCCGGGCAGTTCGGTCATCGCGGCGGCGGCGACCCGGGTGTCCCCCGAGACGCGGACGCCGATCATGGCCTGACGGGCGAACCCCAGTTGCAGGGGATCGGTCACCGCGACGATCTGCAGGACACCCGCGTCCTGCAGCCGCTGGACGCGCTGACGCGTCGCCGTCTCGCTCAGGCCCACGGCCTTTCCGATCTCGGCGTAGGACCGGCGCCCGTCCTCCTGCAACTGCTCGACGATGGCCTTCGACACGCTGTCGATGACGGGGGTGCGAACAGTTGCCGGACTCATGATGGAGCGACGGTATCAGTCGTCCGAACGGCTGATCAATGACGATTTCGACATTTCATTCGCGGAAACAAAACGGAAACCGTCATTGATAGGAATTCGCCGGGAAAGGTGCCCGCCCGCCGATACGATGACCGAGGGGGTGCCGATGTACACAATGCTGAACCGATGGTCGACCATGCGTCGCTCGATCCGTCGGACGGCGGCGATCATGGCAGGAACCGCGCTCGTCGCGGCGGGCGCTCTCGCGGCACCCGCGGCCTCGGCGGCGGCGCTGCCCGGCTGGCTGTCGACGAAGGGGTCATCGATCGTGACCTCGGCGGGTACGCCCTACACGATCAAGGCGGCCAACTGGTTCGGCATGGAGACCTCCACCTGTGCGCCGCACGGGCTGTGGACGATCTCGCTCGACGACGGTCTGGCCGCGATCGCCGGAATGGGCTTCAACACCATCCGCCTGCCGTTCTCGAACGAATGCCTCGCGGCGCGCTCGTCGAACTCGATCGACGCCTCGGTCAATCCGGCGCTCGTCTCGCTCACCCCGTTGCAGCTGATGGACACCGTCATCGCGCGCGCCAAGGCGTATGGCCTGTCGGTGATCTTGGACCGCCACCGTCCCGACTCCGGCGCGCAGAGCCAGCTCTGGTACACCTCGCAGTACAGCGAGAAGCGCTGGATCGACGACTGGAAGATGCTCGCGTCGCGCTACAAGAACGAATCCGCCGTGATCGGCGTCGACCTGCACAACGAGCCGCACGGACCCGCCTGCTGGAACTGCGGTGACACCGCCCGCGACTGGAGGGCCGCTGCCACGCGCGCCGGAAACGCGGTGCTCGCGGTCAATCCGAAACTGCTCATCATCGTCGAAGGCGTCGAACGCCAGCAGGACGGATCCAACACGTGGTGGGGAGGAGGGCTGAAGGATGCCGGGGCGGCGCCCGTGACGCTCTCGGTGAAGAACCGCGTGGTCTACTCGCCCCACGAGTACCCGGCCAGCGTCTACGCGCAGCCCTGGTTCTCGGCATCCGACTACCCCGCCAATCTCGAAGCG
The DNA here is from genome assembly GCF_044748345.1 of Microbacterium sp. NPDC090007. NCBI lineage: Bacteria > Bacillati > Actinomycetota > Actinomycetes > Micrococcales > Microbacteriaceae > Microbacterium > Microbacterium sp. NPDC090007. Next base: position 1,681,490 of record NZ_JBIVFV010000001.1, read on the forward strand.
GTGTGGGATGCCAACTGGGGCTACCTCGTGCGCAAGAACATCGCCCCCGTGCTGGTGGGCGAGTTCGGCACGAAGCTCGAGACCGACAGCGACAGGGCGTGGCTCACCACCCTCGTCGCGTACTTCGCGAAGACCAAGATCTCGTACGCCTACTGGTCGTTCAACCCCAACAGCGGAGACACCGGGGGCCTCGTCGCCGACGACTGGCGCACGCCGCAGACGGCGAAGCTCGCTGCGCTGAAGCCGATCCTGACGCCGACAGCCGTAACACCGACGCCCACCCCGTCCGCGACTCCCCAGCCGACCGCGTCCGCGACGCCGAGGCCGACCGCGTCCGCGACGCCGAAGCCGACCGCGTCCGCGACGCCGAAGCCCACCGCGTCCGCGACGCCGAAGCCCACGTCCAGCCCGACGCCCACCGCGACACCGCGGCCCACGGCATCCGCGACTCCCGCGCCGACCCCCGCCCCCTCGGCGCCGGCCGGAATCACCGCGACGTGGATCCCGCAGAGCACCTGGGGCGAGGGATACGTCGTCGAGCTCTCGGTCACCGCCACCGGCCCGGTGAAGAACTGGTCGGTGTCGTTCGACGCCCCCGGCACCACGGCGATCACCAACGCGTGGGGTGTCGGGTGCACGATCAGCGGCACCCGGGTGACCTGCGCCGGCCGCGACTGGACACAGGCCCTCACCGCGGGCCAGACCGTCCGCGTCGGGTTCCAGGCCGCCGCCACGCGGGCGCCGCAGTCACCCCCGCTCACGCTCTCGGCATCCTGAGCGCCGCCGGACGCGGCCGCGCGCGCGGTCTGCCACGGCCCGGTGCGACGGCATCCATCGCTCACGCATAGGCGCCGCTGGGCGGCGAAGAGGGCGCGGCTGCCTACGATGCGCCGGTGACCGCCACCGCCCTTTCCGACGCACCGTCCACCGCGACCTCGATCTCCCGACGCCAGCCGCGCGGGTGGCCGCTCGGCCTCGCATCGATCGGCCTGCTGGCCCTCGTCCTGACCGGGTGGCAGGTGTGGGCGGGCGCCCCCAGCGAGTACTACGCGTCCATCGCGCTGTCGATGAGCCGCTCGTGGTCGAACTTCTTCTTCGGCGCCGTCGACCCCGCCGGAACGGTCACCCTCGACAAGATCCCCGGCTCGTTCTGGATCCCCGCCCTGTTCGTCCGGGTCTTCGGCTTCTCGGCGTGGACGGTGATCCTGCCCAACGCGCTCGCCGCGGTGGCGGCCGCGCTCCTCACCGCCGTCACCGCGCGCCGCACCGCCGGCGTGCGCGCGGGACTCGTCGCGGGGGCGATCGTGGCGGTGACACCGATCCTCGTCGCGGTGGCCCGCTCCAACCAGCCCGAGACGTTCTTCGTCCTGGGCCTGGCGGCGACGGCGTGGGCGGGAGTGCGCGCCGTGCAGCAGCGCAGCGCCGGATGGCTGATCGCCGCCGGCGCACTTGTGGGGTTGTCGTTCCAGTTCTACATGCTCGAGGCCTGGGCGGTCTGGCCCGCCCTCGCCGCCGCGTACCTCGTGACGCGCCAGTCGTGGGCCCGGCGTATCGGCCACCTCGCCGTCGCGGGTGTGGTGAGCCTGGCGGCGTCGCTGTGGTGGGTGGTGATCGTGTCGCTCATCCCGGCGGACAGCCGGCCCTTCATCGGCAGCACACTGGCGAACGACCCGTGGGAGATGGTGTTCGGGTACAACGGTCTGGGTCGGTTCTCGGCGACGGCCGACAGCACCGCCTACGAATCGTTCACCCCGCCGTTCTCGGGCGACCCCGGGGTGCTGCGCCTGTTCAACGCGCAGCTCGCGGGCCAGATCGCCTGGCTCGTGCCCGCCGCGCTCGTGGCGCTCGTCGTGCTCTGGGTCCTGCGCTTCTCACGGCCGGTGACAGTGCTGCTGACGGTGTGGACCCTGACGTTCGCCGCGATGTTCTCGGCCGTGGCCGGCATGCACCAGTTCTACACCGCGGCGCTCGCCGTGCCGCTCGCCCTCGTGATCGCCGTCGCGCTCGCCGTCTCGCACCGGTCGCGCCGGACGTGGCCGCAGGTCGCCATCGTCGGCGCGGCGGGGGCGACCGCGCTCGGTATCGGCCTGGCCGCGGGCGGGTACAGCGTGCCGGTGGCCGTCGTCCAGGCGGTGGCCGCCGGCATCGCGATCGCGCTGTTGCTGTTCCGGCGCGCCCCGCGCGGCACGACGACGGCGGCGATGCTGGTGGGCCTGCTGCTGACGCCGGCGGTGTGGTCCGCCGTGACGATCGCCCACCCGAGCTCGATCAACCCCGTCGCGGGTGGGGTGTCCGAGATGACCGGCGGTGGCGGCGGGTTCGGGACAGGGGGAGGGATGCCGGGTGCCGGCCGCGACGGCCGGGCCGCCGGGGCGCTGCCGGGCGGTGCGGCGCCGGGCGGTGCGGCGCCGGGGGGTGCGGCGCCGGGTGGTGCGGCGGGGGACGGCGGACGCTCGGGCGGGGCGGCCGGCGGCGGGGCCACGTCGACGGTCGATACGCAGCTCCTCGCCTGGCTGCAGCAGAACGCCGCCGGGTCGACCTACCTGGCGGCCACGTTCGGCGCCCAGTCGGCCGCGCAGCTGATCCTCGCCTCGGACGGCGGCTCGTTCCTGCCCATCGGCGGTTTCAACGGAACGGATGCCGTCCCCACGCTCGACGAGTTCATCTCGCTCGTCGAGAGCGGCGAGGTGCGTTACGTGATCGAGCCCGCGGGTCAGTGGACGGGGAGCCGCGGCGGCGGGGTGTCGGGCGGCGATACGACCTCGGCGTCGGCGCAGATCCGCGAGTGGGTGGGGCAGCATTGCGCGCTCGACACGAGCGCACCCTCGACGGTGTACGCCTGCGGGTGAGCGGAACGGGCCCTCCGCCGGGGCGACGCACAGCCGGGCCGGCGGCCGGCGTCGCCCTGCGGCCGGGCTGTCGGCCGGCGTCGCCGCACGGCAGGGATGGCGGGCGTCGCCCTGCGGCAGGGATGGCGGGCGTCGCCTTGCGGCAGGGCCAGCGGGCGTCGCCCTGCGGCAGGGCCAGCGGGCGTCGCCCTGCGGCAGGGCCAGCGGGCGTCGCCCTGCGGCAGGGCTCTCGGCCTGCGTCGCCCCGCGGCAGACCCGGCGGGCGGGCATCGCCCCCGCGGTCAGAGCGACCGAGCCAGGAACTCCAGCCCCGCCTCGCGGAACGCCCGCGATCCCGGCGCATTCACGTGATGACGTTTCGGGATGTCGGCGAACTCGCCGCGGGGGAGCAGGCTCGCCAGGTGCGCGGACTGGTCGTGGATGGGATCGTCGGTGCCGGTCGCGATGAGCACCGGCTGCGCCGGCGGCGCCGACGGGTCCGGGTCGGTCTCGCCCAGGCGCATGCCCTCGGCGATCGCGACGAGGGCGCGCAGGTCGTTGCCGGGCACGCGTTCGGCGAGCGAGACGTAGCGCTGGGTCGTGGCATCCTCCACGGGCGTGCCGTGGTCCAGGAACGCCCGCGCCTGATCGACGCGCAGGCGGGCCAGCGGTCGTCCGTCCGGGATGCCGCCGAGCACCGCTCTCTCGACGTGCTCGGGAGCATCCACCGCCAGCTGCCATCCGACGCGTCCCCCCAGCGAGTAGCCGAGGTAGCGCACCTGGTCGACGAGGTAGGTGTCGAGCACGGCGACGAGGTCGGACACGAGCGTGGGCATCGTGTACGCGGCCGCCTCGTAAGGCTTCTCGCTCTCGCCGTGTCCGCGCTGGTCCACCGCGATCACGCGGAATCCCGCGCGCAGCAGGTCGCGCACCCACCCGGTGTTCACCCAGTTGTCGCGCGTGCTCGAACCGAAGCCGTGGACGCACAGGACCGGTTCGGCGTCCATGTCGCCCCAGGAGTAGGTGGCCAGGCGCACGTTGTCGCCGACGATGACGGACTGCGCGGGGGGCATCTCGGTGAGGGCGGGGACGGCATCCATTCCCCCGATCCTGGCAGACGGCCGACGGCGGGATGCGTAGTGGTCATAGTGGTCTCATGGGATTCACGCGCGCAGAGCTGGAATCGTTCCGGGATGCCACGATCCCGCCGCTGGTGGAGTCCGGGGTGCGGCTGCTGTTCGTCGGCATCAATCCCGGCCTGTGGACCGCGGCGACGGGCACGCCCTTCGCGCGGCCGGGCAACAGGTTCTGGCCGGCGCTGGTGACCGCGGGGATCCTGCCCCGGCCGCCGGCGTACGCCGACGCACTCGGGGCCCCCGATCGGCGCATGATCTTCGACGCCGGCATCGGGGTCGACAACCTTGTCGCCCGTGCGACCGCGCGCGCCGACGAACTGAGTCGCGACGAGCTGCGAGCGGGGGCGGCGGCCCTCGTCGACCGGGTGGCGGCCTGGCGGCCGCGCGTGGTGGCCGTGGTCGGGGTGACCGCGTACCGACAGGGATTCGACCGGCCGAGAGCGGCGACGGGGCGTCAGGACGACCCGATCGCGGGTGTCCCCACCTGGGTGCTGCCGAACCCGAGCGGATTGAACGCCCACGACACCGTGGACACGCTCGCCCGCGCCTACGCGGAGCCCGCGCGTGCGGCGGGCGTGCTGCCGTGAACGCCGTGGACGCAACGACCGGACGGACGCGCGGACGCCGGGTGGCGGCCCTGATCGCCCTCGCGGCGACAGTCGCGGCGGGCCTGGCGACGCGCGTCGCGCCCGTGCCCGGGGTCGCCGCCGACGTGGCGGGAGATGCGCTGTACGCCGTCGCGGTGTACGGCGCACTGGTCATCCTCCTGCCGCGCACCCGGCCCGCGGCGGTCGCGACGATCGCCGCCGGGTGGAGCGTCGCCGTGGAGCTGTTCCAGGCCACGGGCGTCCCCGCCCGGCTCGCGTCCGACGTCCCCCCGGTCGCTCTGGTGCTCGGGACGGGTTTCGACCCGCGGGACCTGCTCGTCTACCCGGCCGCGGCGGTGGTGACCGCGGTCATCGACGAGGCCATCCGCCGTCGGCTCGCGTCCTCCCCAGCCCGGCGCGGGGGGAGGCGACGGAGAGATCCGGCGACCGCGCGTGACGGCGGCGCTATCGTGATGCCTCCGAGCGACGAAGGGGGCCGGCGATGATCGTACGGTTCGAGGGCGACGTCTTCCGCTGGGAGGCGCGGTCCGACAGCGACTGGTACTTCGTCGCACTCCCGCCCGGGCTGAGCGCCGACATCCGCGAGACGCAGACGTACCGCCGGGGATTCGGCGGGGTGCGCGTGGAAGCGACGATCGGTGCGTCGACGTGGCGGACGTCGATCTTCCCGCAGGCGGGCGGGGTCTATGTGCTGCCGCTGAAGAAGACGGTGCGCGACGTCGAGGGTATCGACCCCGGTGCACTCGTCGAGGTCGGCCTGGTCGTGATCGACGCCTGAGCGCGATGACCGCGCTGCTGGCCGCCTGGGGCGTGTTCGCCGTCGCGAGCGCCGTCCTCACCGTGCTCGACCTCCGTCGGCGGCGACTGCCCGACGTCGTCGTGCTCCCCGTGTTCGCCGTCTCGGTGGTCCTCCTCGCCCTGGCGGCCTGCGTGCTCGGCGATCCCTCGCGCGCTCGGGACGTGGCCGGGGGAGCGCTCGCGGCGTTCGCCCTTTGTCTGCTCGCGCATCTCGCGCGACCGTGGGCGTTCGGCGGAGGTGACGTCAAACTCGCCGGGCTCGTCGGCGCCCACCTCGGCTGGTTCGGGGCCGAGGCTGTGGCATCCGGTCTGCTGGTGGCCGGCATCCTGGGCGGGTTCGCGGCAGCGGGCATGTGGCTCGCGGGCGCGCGGCGCGACCATCTCGCCTACGGTCCAGCCCTCCTGGGAGGGGCGTGGTGGCGGATGCTGCAGGGGTGAGCACCCGCGACCGCGACCTCGGCGTCCGACCCGCCCCTGTCGCGCGCGAACGCGCCGGTCAACCCGCGCGGCGCCCGCTCGCCCGGCAGCTACCCTGACCCCATGGCCGACCTCATCCGTCGCGTCACCGCGTGGGCCCTCTCGCTCCGCATCGTGCGCGCCTTCCTCGTCTACTCCGGCGCCCGCGGTCCCGCGCTGGCCGACAGCGTGACCTATCGCACGCTGTTCAGCCTTTTCGCCGCGGTGCTCATCGGTTTCTCGTTCGCCGCGTTGTGGCTCTCGGGCAACCCCGACGCCCTGAACGCCCTCGTCCGCTCCGTCAACGGAGTGGTTCCCGGCCTCGTCGGTTCGGACGGACTCATCGACATCAGCGACATCGAGGCCCCCGGCGGTCTGACCGTCGCGGGCGTGATCGGTTCGATCGGTCTGGTCGGCGCGGCCATCGGAGCCATCGGGACCCTGCGCACCGCGCTGCGTCAGATCGCCGGCGTCACCACCGACGACACCCTCCCGATCCTGACCATCCTGCGCAACCTGCTCGTCGCGGTCGGCATCGGCGTCGCTCTGGTGGGCGCGGCCGTCGTGACCTTCCTCGCCACGGCCGGGTTGACCTTCGTGCGCGAGCTCCTCGGGATCTCCGCCGATTCCTGGATCACCGCGGTCCTGACCTGGCTGCTGTCCACGGCGATCGTCCTCGCCCTCGACACCGCCGCCGTCGCGGTCGCCTTCGCCGCGCTGTCCGGCGTCCGCACGCGTCGCTCCACGCTCATCCGCGGGGCATTGCTCGGCGGCGTCGGCCTGGTCGTCCTGCAGCAGCTGTCGGGGTTGTTCGTGGGCGGTGCCGGCGGGAACCCGTTGCTGGCGACCTTCGCCTCGCTCATCGCCCTGTTGCTGTGGCTCAATCTGTCCAGCCAGGTGATCCTGCTCGCCGGCGCCTGGATCACGGTCGCCACCGAAGAGGACCGCGATCGCGTCAAGGCCAAGTACGGCGCCTCCACCCTGATCCAGTTCCGCGTCGCCCGCGCCGAGAAGGCCGTGCGCGCCGCCACCGGAGAACTGGATGCCGCCCGTGCCGCCGAGAAGAAGGAGCGCGAGACGCTCACGGCCGCCGCGCAGAAGGCCGCGGCCGATGCCTGAGCCGGCGGACCCCGCCCCGACCCGGTTCGCCGCCTACAGCGCCGACGCGATCCGCGCCGCCGAGAAGCCCGCGCTGGCCGCCGGTCGGCCGCTCATGCGCTGGGCGGCGTCGGCGCTCGCCGACGTCGTCCGGGCCGAGCTGCACGCGCGGCCGGGATCCGTGCTGGTCCTGGCCGGCGCCGGCGACAACGGCGGGGACGCGCTGTACGCGGCCGCCGAGCTCTGCCCCGTGGCCGACCGGGTCGACGTGGTGCTCGTCCGGGACCGGGTGCACCGCGCCGCCCTCGAGGCGGCGACGAGCGCGGGCGCCCGCGTGCGGTCGACGTCCGAGGCCTGGGCGCTCCTCTCCGACAGCACGGTCGTTCTCGACGGCATCCTGGGAATCGGCCGCCTCGCGGATCGGCGCCTGCGCGGCAGCGCGCGGGCGCTGGTCGAGCGCGTGCTGTCGCTCTCGCCGCGGCCGCGGATCGTGGCGGTCGACGTGCCGAGCGGTCTGGACCCCGACGACGGCTCGGCGGATGCCGCCGTGCTCCCCGCCGACGTCACGGTGACCTTCGGCGCTCTCAAGGCGGGTCTGGTCCGCGGTCGGGGTCCGGCGCTGGCCGGGCGGGTGCACGTGGTCGATCTGGGGCTCGAGCCCTCTCTGCGCCTCGCGCGGCCCGCTCTGACGGCGCCGATCGATCTCGTGCGAATGAGCACGCCCGGGTCGTCAGCCCCGGTGACTCATCGCGCGTAGCGTTCGACGAAGGTCCGCAGCAGCCGCGACGGTTCGTGCACGGGCGCACGTCGGACCGCCGCGAGGGTGAGGTCGAGCTCGTCGTGCCCGAAGTACCCGTACGACGCGTACGCGTGGATGCGGGTGACGATCCCCTCGACGTCGAGTTCGGGGTGGAACTGGGTCGCATAGACGTTCCGCCCGAGCCGGAACATCTGCACGGGGCAGGAGGGGGAGGATGCCAGCAGCACCGCCTCGGGGGGAAGCGCGCTGATCGCCTCTTTGTGTCCGACGAAGGCGGTGAAGTCCGCGGGGAGTCCGGCCGTGAGCGGGTCCTCGCGCCCCGCGGCGGTGAGGCGGACGTCCACGACGCTGATGGGCTCGGCGTAGGTCGCGTCGATGGGGGCGTTCAGATGCGTACCGAGCGTCCCGACGCCGTAGCAGGCGCCGAGGAACGGCGTATCGCGGGCGACGACCTCGGCGACGAGATCCGCGATCTCAGCCTCGACGCGTCGCTGGACCGCCGACTTCTTCTCGAGGGGATCGGACGCGTTGAAGGGGCTGCCGCCGACGAGGATGCCCGATACCCGATCGAGGTCGAGCGGAGGGAGCGGGTCGCGCTCGAGGCGCACCCGGATGAGTCGCTCGGGAGCGAGACCGGTGTAGCGCAAGAAGAGGGCGTACTCCTCATCGGCCGGCCGGTCCTCGGCACGCGTGGCCAGCAGGACGAACGGGCGGTCGCCGGGGAGGTCCGTCGCAGTCACCCGAGCGATTCTAGGCCAGAGCTGTCAAGGCGCCGGGCGGCACCGGGATCGCGGTCTACGCTGACGGCATGGCTATCGCACGACTGACCGGAGGCCCGCTCGACGGGCAGGTCATCCCCCTCGAGAACGACTCCGACGACACGCTGATCATGCCCTACAGCGAGGGCCAGCTGGTCTATCGCCGCCAGGGCGAGGCGACGCACACCGGGGATTCCGACGGCCCCACGCAGAGCGTCTTCGCGTACGACGAAGAGACCGAGGACATCCACCCCGACGGCTACGGTCGCGACGATTGAGCGCGGCTGCGGCGGGCGGGTCGAGCGTCGAGGTCGAGAAGAAGTACGACGTCGACGCCGACACACCCCTTCCCGACTTCTCGGCGCTGCCGGGAGTGACGCGGGTGGGTGCAGCCGAGCTGCGTGATCTCGACGCCCGCTACGTCGACACCGCCGACGCCGACCTCGCACGCGCGGGGGTCGCGGTGCGGCGTCGGCGCGGCGGCCCCGACGAGGGCTGGCACGTGAAGGGACCCGTCGAGGACGGTGGTCGACGCGAGACCCAGTGGCCCCTCGGCGAGGTCGGCGACGACGACGCCGATCCGGTGGTTCCGGAGTCGGTGCAGGATGCCGTCGTGTCGATCGCGCACCCGCCATTCCTGCCTTTGGCGCGGGTCCGCAACGCGCGGACCGCTTACGCCCTTCTCGACGCGGACGGGGGAGAGGTCGCCGAATTCGTGGACGACCGGGTCCGCGCGCGCGATGAGCGCCGCGGCGCCGAATCGTCCTGGCGTGAATGGGAGGTCGAGCTGGGGCCCGCCGCCCCCGCCGACGACGCCGGACGGGCGGAGTTCTTCACCGCGGTCGACGCGGCAGTCTCGGCCGCCGGCGGCCGCCCCGCGGCATCCGGTTCCAAGCTGGCGCGCGCCCTCGGCCACTGACACCCCGGCCACCGGTCGCCCGGGCGCCCCGGGCCCGGGCGCCCCACAACCGTGCCGCCGCGGCGCGCGGCCGCGCCGGCCGCGGCGCCCCGCCGACCCGCCCACGGCGCCCGGCCGCGCCGGCCCCCGGCGGCGGCGAGACTGCACGTGGCTGACGTTTCGGTTGCAGGATGTCGCCGAGTTGTCAGCTACCTGCAGTCTCGCGAATCTTCGGCGCTCGGCGCCCCGCTCCCGGCGCCCGGCCGAGCCGCGCCCGGCGTCCGGCGCCCGGCGCCCGGCGCCCCGCGTCCGGCCGCACCGGCGCCCGGCCGCACCGGCGCCCGGCCGCACCGGCCCCCGGCGGCGGCGAGACTGCATGTGGCTGACGTTTCGGTTGCAGGATGTCGCCGAGTTGTCAGCGGCGTGCAGTCTCGCGTATTCCCGGCGCCCGGCGCCCGGCCGCACCGGGCCTCGCGTGCCGTGGGCCTGCGCCGGGCGCCCGACGCCGCACGGCGTGCGGGAACGCCGAAGGCCCGCCCGGGTGTACCGGGCGGGCCTTCGTGACGAGCGCTGAGATCAGAGGTTGATCATGTGTCCGGCGAGGCCGTGGAACGCCTCTTGCAGGCCCTCCGACAGCGTCGGGTGGGTGTGCACGTTGCGGGCCGCCTCGAGCGCGGTGAGATCCCACTTCTGCGCGAGGGTGAGCTCGGGCAGAAGTTCTGAGACGTCGGGGCCGATGAGGTGGCCGCCGATGAGCTCGAGGGTCTCGGCATCGGCGACGAGCTTGACGAAGCCGACGGGCTCGCCCAGGCCGTTGGCCTTGCCGTTCGCGCTGAAGGGGAACTTGGCGACCTTGATGTCGTGGCCGGCGTCGCGGGCCTGCTGCTCGGTGAGGCCGAACGAGGCGACCTGCGGGTTGCAGAACGTGGCGCGGGGCATGTTGCGGTAGTCGCCGAGGGTCTGCGTCTCGGCCTTGCCGATGGTCTCGGCGGCGACGACGGCCTGTGCCTCGGCGACGTGGGCCAGCTGGAGCTTGGCGGTGACGTCGCCGATGGCGTAGATGTGCGGCACGTTGGTGCGCATGTGGTCGTCGATGTCGATGGCACCGCGCTCGGTGAGCTTGACGCCGGTGTTCTCGAGACCGTAGCCGTCGACCTTGGGGGCGAAACCGATGGACATCAGCACGCGGTCCGCGTCGATCGAGCCGGTGGAGCCGTCCTTCGCCGTGTACGCCACCGTGACCTTGTCGCCGTGGTCGGTCACCGAATCGACCTTGGTAGAGGTGAGGATGTCGACGCCGTAGCCCTTGTATTGCTTCTGGATCTCTTTCGAGACCTCGGCGTCTTCGTTGGGCAGGGCACGGTCGAGGAACTCGATGATGGTGACCTTCACGCCGTAATTGGTCATGACGTACGCGAATTCCATGCCGATGGCGCCGGCGCCGACGATGACGATCGACTCGGGCAGCTCACGGGTGAGGATCTGCTCCTCGTAGGTCACGACGTTCTCGCTCAGGGTGACCCCGGGCAGCAGGCGCACGGTGGAGCCCGTGGCGATGATGACGTTGTCGAAGGTGACCTGCTCCTTCGAGCCGTCGGTCTTCGTCACCTCGATCGTGTGGTCGTCGGCGAAGTGGCCGCGGCCCTCGTACTCGGTGACCTTGTTCTTCTTCATCAGGTAGTGGATGCCCTTGACGTGACCCGCGGCGACCGTGCGGGAGCGGTCGAAGGCCTTGCCGAAGTCGAAGGTGACGTCCCCGGAGATGCCGAACAGGTCGGCCTTCGCGTGGAACGTGTGGGCGAGGTCGGCGTTGCGGAGCAGAGCCTTGGAGGGGATGCAGCCCACGTTCAGGCACACACCGCCCCAGTACTTCTCTTCGACGATCGCGACCGACAGCCCCAGCTGCGCGCCGCGGACGGCGGCGACGTACCCGCCGGGACCCGCACCAAGAATGACCAGATCGTAATGAGGCATGCTTCCAGCCTATCGCCCGACGCTGCCGCGGTCGGCGGCGTCACCCCGGCCGCGCGCGGCGAAGACGTAGACCAAAACGCCGGCCACGATCACGAGTGCGACGACGAGGAGGATCCACGGCAGGGGAGAGGTCGCCGAGGCGGTCTCGGCCGGAGCGGCGGCGGTCTCGGCGGCCTCGGACGGCGCGCTCGATTCCACGGCGGTGGGCGTCGGCGTCGAGGTGCTCGCCGACGCGGTCGGCGTCGGGGTGGATGCCGCGACGGGCACCGAGAACGAGAAGTCTCCGTCGATCGGGTGGCCGTCGCTCGAGACCACGCGCCACAGCACGGTGACCGCGCCGGACCCCTCGCCGTTGAGCGCCTGAGTGACCTCGGTGCCCGCCACCACGGGGGCGCCCTCGTCGAGACGCGTGCCCGCGGCATCCGTGACCTCGATGACGGTGGCACCGTCGTCGGTGAGGACCTCGGCGCTGAACGTCAGTGTCAGCGAGGACGGGAGGGCGTCGAGGGTCGCGTCGGCGGCCGGATCGCTCGAGACCAGTTCATCGTGCGCGGATGCGGGAACACCCGGCAGGAGAACGGCGGCCAGTGCGAGCAGAAGAGCGGCCACGGCGGCGGGCAGAGAACGTCGGCGCGCGTCGGGAGAAGAGATCACGCTGCAAGCCTAACGAGGGTCTCCGACACCGTCCTGGGAGTCGCGTCGGCGGCGGGGCGCGCCCGGAGCGCGGGTGCGACCGGGTGCGGACTCGACAGGGGTGACCCCGGGTCGATAGGTTCGAGTGTCTCGTCGGCCGGCTCCGCACCCCCATTCCGCGGTCCTGGTCGACGAAGCCCAGAGACATCACGCCTCACCATGGCCCGCTTCCGCTCGGTCGCTCCTCCCCCGCAGAAGCGATCGGTTATGGTGAACAAGAAGGAGAAGCCGTGGACGAGACCAGCCGATTCGATCGCGACGAGATCCGACGCGCGGCCGACGCCGCCGCTACTGATCGCGCACACGACACGACCCAGACCCACGACGCGGACCTGTCGTTCGTCCCCTTCGGGGCCGACCTCACCGAGGCCGAGCTCGAGGCCATCGACGCGTTGCCCTCGGGAGCCGCGCTGCTCATCGTGCGGTCGGGACCCACGACCGGCGCCCGCTACCTGCTCGACACCGACGTCACGACCGTGGGCCGGCATCCCGAAGCAGATCTCTTCTTCGATGACGTCACCGTGTCTCGTCGTCACGCTGAGATCATCCGCACGGGCTCGTCGTTCGAGATCGTCGACCAGCGTTCGCTCAACGGCAGCTACGTCAATGGTGAGCGGGTCGACCGGTCCGCTCTCGTCAACGGGGCCGAGGTGCGCATCGGCAAGTTCCGTCTGAACTTCTTCGGCTCGCCCGTCGACCTGCCCACGGCAGAGCACTGATGGCGGCAGCCCCCTCCCGTGGTCGTCAGGCGGCTGCGGGGCTGCTCAGCATCGGTCAGGTGCTCGCGCGCCTGACTCCCGACTTCCCGGCGTTGACCTCGAGCAAGCTGCGCTTCCTCGAGGTGCAGGGCATCGTGACGCCCACGCGCACCGAGTCGGGATACCGCAAGTTCTCGCCCGCCGATCTCGAGCGTCTGCGTCTGGCGTTGACCCTCCAGCGCGACCACTATCTGCCCCTGGTCGTGATCCGGGAGTACCTCGAAGACCTCGACGCCGGTCGCAATCCCGCGCCGCCCACCGCGATCCCCTCGATCACCTCGGCGCCGCGACGCTATCGGCGCGACGAGCTCCTGGCCGCGGCAGGTGCCGGACCGCAGCTTCTGAACGACGCGGTGAGCACGGGCGTGATCGCCGCGGCCGACATGTACTCCGAGCAGACCGTCGCGCTGCTGCGGGCTCTCGTCGCGCTGGATCGACACGGGATCGAACCCCGTCACATCCGATCGCTGCGCCAGAGCGCCGAACGCGAGGTGTCCCTCGTCGAATCGGCGCTGTCGGCGCTCTTGCGTCGTCCCGATGCCCCCTCGCGCGCCAAGGCGAACGAGCTCGCCCCCGAGTTGGCGACCCGCCTGGACGAGGTCCGCGGCATGTTCGTGCGGGACGCTCTGGAGCGTCTGCTGTCCTGACCGCGACACGCCGCGACCCTCGGAGCGGATGTCATTGCCGGGGGAGCCTCGCTGATCTAGCGTGGAAGAAACGAGCAGAAGAAGGAGGGCGCGAGCATGAACGCTGGCGACGCAGTCGGCGAACCTCGGTTCGCCACCGACCTCCTCTTCACCGACGGTCTGCCCGAGATGGATGACGACACCGGGTACCGCGGAGCGGTCGCCGCTCGCGCGGCCGGGATCACGTACCGTCAGCTCGACTACTGGGCGCGCACCGAGCTCGTCGTCCCGACGGTCCGCGGTGCGAACGGGTCCGGGTCTCAGCGCCTCTACGGTTTCCGCGACATCCTGGTGCTCAAGCTCGTCAAGCGACTGCTCGACACCGGTATCTCGCTGCAGCAGATCCGCACCGCGGTGGACCAGCTGCGCGCCGCCGGCATCCGCGATCTCGCCGGAACCACGCTCATGAGCGATGGCGCCTCGGTGTATCTCTGCACGTCGAACGACGAGGTCATCGATCTCGTCAGTCGCGGGCAGGGCGTCTTCGGCATCGCGGTCGGCAAGGTGCTGCGCGAGGTCGAGTCGACGCTCGTGGACTTCGAGAAGGCCGCCCCTGACGCGGTCGACGAACTCGCCGCCCGTCGCGCGGCACGCACCGCCTGACGCGACGACGACGTCTTCGGATCCCGGTCGCCATGGCATCCGGGATCTTCTGCGTCGCACGCCCGCATCCGTCCTCCGCAGCGCGCACCCGCCCACCCGGCCCGCCCCGCCCGTACCCCCGCGATAAACGCGATCCGTGACGAGAAACGGTCCGAGGGGGCGTTTCTGCGCACGGATGCCGTTTATCGAGGTCAGGGACGACCCGAAACGGGCGCGCGACGGCGCGAGCCGTCACCTACGCACGAGACGACGAAACGCCGCCCCGGCTGCCGGGCAGCGGGACGGCGTCTCCGCGGAAAGCCTCAGGCCTGAGGGGCCTCTGACGCGACGGGGATCCGGCCGGTGCGCACGATGCGGTCCAGAAGCGCATCGAAGTCGGCGGCGAGCTCCTGCGCCGAGTCACCGGGCCACACGTGCAGGGGCTTGGCGGCGCCCTGCGCCTGCTGGAGCGACGTACGCTCGGGCAGCTGCGGGTTGAGCACGAGTGGGCCGAACATGTCGCGCAGCTCCTTGATGCGGAACTGGTGCTCGATCGACTGCGGGCGTACGCGGTTGACGACGACGCCGAGGGGCTGCAGACGCGGCGAGAGGCCGCGGCGGATCTCTTCGATCGCGCGCAGCGCGCGGTCGGCCGCGGCCACCGAGAACAGACCCGGCTCGGTCACGACGACCACGCGGTCGCTCGCCGCCCACGCGGTGCGCGTAAGGGCGTTCAGCGAGGGGGCGCAGTCGATGAGGACGAGGTCGTACTCGCTCTCGATCGTGGCGAGCGCCTCTTCGAGCTTCCAGACGTCGCGCACGCTCGGGTGCGGGCCGTCGAAGTTGATGGCGGACGGGCTGCCGATCAGCACATCGATGGTGCCGGGGTGCACCTTGGCCCACCCGCTCGAGGTGATCGCCTGCCGCACGACCTTCTCTTTGGGGTTCGCCAGGACATCGGCGATGTTGAGGCGACCGGCGACCTGGATGTCCATCCCGGTCGACACGTCGGACTGGGGGTCGAGGTCGACGACGAGAGTGCGAACGCCACGAGCGAAGGCTGCCGAAGCCAGCCCGAGTGTCACGGTCGTCTTGCCGACCCCGCCTTTGAGAGAGCTGACGGAGAGTACGTGCACGAGAGTCCACGTTACCGTCCCCTAGGCTGTGAGCACATTCAGCTCCGCCAGCTTGACGTGAGGTGCGCATGTTCTCGAAGATCCTGGTCGCCAATCGCGGCGAGATCGCCATTCGTGCGTTCCGCGCCGCGTACGAGGTGGGCGCGCGCACCGTCGCGGTCTACCCCTACGAGGACCGCGCCTCCCTGCACCGGCTCAAGGCCGACGAGGCCTACCAGATCGGTGAGCGCGGACACCCCGTGCGGGCGTACCTGGACGTCGACGAGATCATCCGTGTCGCGCGCGAGTGCGGAGCGGATGCCATCTACCCCGGCTACGGATTCCTCTCGGAGAACCCCGAGCTCGCCGCCAAGGCCGCGGCCCACGGCATCACGTTCATCGGCCCTCCCGCCGGGGTGCTGTCGATGGCCGGGAACAAGGTCACCGCGAAGGAGCACGCGATCGCCGCGGGCGTGCCGGTGCTGCGCTCGACCCCCGCCTCCGACGACATCGACGCCCTGCTCGACCAGGCCGACGGCATCGGCTTCCCCCTCTTCGCCAAGGCGGTCGCCGGCGGTGGCGGTCGCGGGATGCGCCGGGTCGAGAGCATGGGCGAGCTGGCTCCGGCTCTGGCCGAGGCCATGCGCGAGGCCCAGAGTGCGTTCGGGGATCCGCGCATGTTCCTCGAGCAGGCGGTGCAGCGTCCGCGCCACGTCGAGGTGCAGATCCTCGCGGATGCCACGGGCGAGACCGTGCACCTGTTCGAGCGCGACTGCTCCGTCCAGCGTCGCCACCAGAAGGTCATCGAGATCGCTCCGGCGCCGAACCTCGACGACGCCGTCCGGCAGGACCTCCACCGGTACGCCGTGGCCTTCGCCCGTTCGATCGGCTACCAGAACGCCGGGACCGTGGAGTTCCTGCTCGAGACGGCGGGACCTCGGACCGGCGAGGTCGTGTTCATCGAGATGAACCCTCGTATCCAGGTCGAGCACACCGTGACCGAAGAGATCACCGACGTCGACCTCGTCCAGTCGCAGATGCGCATCGCCGCGGGGCAGACCCTCTCCGACCTGCACCTGTTGCAGGACGAGATCCATCTGCGGGGAGCCGCGCTGCAGTGCCGGATCACGACCGAGGACCCCACGCAGGGTTTCCGCCCCGACACCGGCAAGATCACGACCTACCGCTCGCCCGGCGGTGCCGGCATCCGCTTGGACGGTGGGACGACCGCGGCCGGATCCCAGGTGAGTCCGCACTTCGACTCGATGCTGTCGAAGCTGTCGTGCCGCGGCCGCGATTTCCCCGCGGCGGTCGCCCGAGCGCGTCGGGCCCTGGCGGAGTTCCGCATCCGCGGGGTGTCGACGAACATCCCCTTCCTGCAGGCGGTGCTCGATGACCCCGCGTTCGTCGCCGGTGACCTCAGCACCTCGTTCATCGACGAGCGTCCCGAGCTGCTGCGCGGGCGCGAGTCGAAGGACCGCGGCACCAAGATCCTGTCGTGGCTGGTGGACACCACGGTCAACCGGCCGAACGGCGAGAATCCGCTCTCGATCGACCCGGCCGCCAAGCTCCCGCGCCTCGACCTGGCCGACCCCGCTCCGGAGGGCTCACGGCAGCGGCTGCAGCAGCTCGGTCCCGAGGGGTTCGCCCGTGCCCTGCGCGAGCAGACCGCCCTCGCCGTCACCGAGACGACCTTCCGCGATGCCCACCAGTCGCTGCTGGCCACCCGGGTGCGCACCCGCGACCTCGCCCGGGTGGCGCCGTACGTCGCCCGCATGACGCCGGACCTGCTGTCGGTCGAGGCGTGGGGCGGAGCGACCTACGACGTCGCCCTGCGCTTCCTCGGTGAAGACCCCTGGGAACGCCTGGACGTGCTGCGCCGGGCCCTGCCCAACATCGCGATCCAGATGCTGCTGCGCGGCCGCAACACCGTGGGATACACCCCGTACCCCACGCAGGTGACCGATGCGTTCGTGACCGAGGCCGCGGCATCCGGTGTCGACATCTTCCGCATCTTCGACGCGCTCAACGACGTCTCGCAGATGCGCCCCGCGATCGACGCGGTCCTGGCCACGGGCACGGCGGTCGCCGAGGTGGCCGTCTGCTACACCGGCGACCTGCTCGACCCCGCCGAGGACCTCTACACGCTCGACTACTACCTGCGTCTGGCCGAGCAGGTCGTGGACGCGGGCGCGCACATCCTCGCGATCAAGGACATGGCGGGTCTGCTGCGACCGGCCGCGGCCGCGCGTCTGGTCGCGGCGCTGCGCGACCGGTTCGACCTGCCCGTCCATGTGCACACGCATGACACCGCGGGAGGACAACTCGCAACCCTCCTGGCCGCCTCGGCGGCGGGGGCGGATGCCGTGGACGCGGCGTCGGCGCCGATGGCCGGCACCACGAGCCAGCCGTCGCTCTCGGCGCTGGTCGCCGCCCTCGCCCACACCGAGCGCGACACCGGGATCGATCTGGCCGCGGTCAGCGACCTCGAGCCCTACTGGGAGGCCGTGCGCCACCTGTACCGGCCGTTCGAGTCGGGGCTCGCGGGCCCCACCGGTCGCGTGTACCGGCACGAGATTCCCGGCGGCCAGCTGTCCAACCTGCGCCAGCAGGCGATCGCCCTGGGGCTGGCGGACGACTTCGAACTCATCGAGGACATGTACGCCGCCGCCGACCGCATCCTCGGTCGCGTACCCAAGGTGACCCCGTCGTCCAAGGTCGTCGGCGACCTCGCGCTGCACCTGGCCGCCGTCAAGGCCGACCCGGCCGACTTCGAGCGCAATCCCGAGAAGTACGACGTCCCCGACTCGGTCGTTTCGTTCATGGCGGGCGAGCTCGGCGATCTGCCGGGCGGCTGGCCCGAACCGTTCCGCTCCAAGGTCCTGGCCGGTCGCGACGCCAAGTCGGGGACGACGCCGCTCACCGACGACGACGCCGCCGCTCTGGCGGGGGAGTCGGGCGAGCGCCGCGCCCGGTTGAACGCCCTGCTCTTCCCCGGACCCACGCGCACGTTCCTCGAGACCCGCGCGACCTTCGGCGATCTGAGCGTGCTCGACACGGCCGATTACCTCTACGGTCTGCAGGCCGGTGGTGAGCACACCGTCGAGATCGAACGGGGCGTGCAGCTGTTCGTCGGACTCGAGGCGGTCGGTGACGCGGATGACAAGGGCATGCGCACGGTCATGACGACCCTGAACGGCCAGCTGCGGCCGGTGTTCGTGCGCGATCGCTCGATCGACGTCGAGGCCCGTCAGGCCGAGAAGGCCGACACCTCCCGGCCCGGTCAGGTCGCGGCGCCCTTCTCGGGAGTGGTCACGCTCAAGGCGACCGAGGGCGACCGTGTGGCCGCGGGTCAGCCGGTGGCGTCGATCGAGGCCATGAAGATGGAGGCGGCGATCACCGCCCCCGTCGAGGGCGTGATCGAGCGGGTCGCGATCGGGGCCACGCAGCAGGTGGAGGCCGGCGACCTTTTGCTGGTGATCCGCCCCGCGCAGTAGCCTGGGAGGGGGCGCTTTCGCGCCCTCTTCCCGTTTGGAGACTGCAGTGACCCCCGACCGCACCGACGAGAACCCCCACGAGGGCGCCGAGCACGGCGTGCTCGACGAGAGCGGGAACCTCGACACGGCGAGCATCACGATCCTCGGAGGGCGCATCGCCCAGGTCAGCGTCGACCTGCCGGTGGCCTCCGATGACGACGACATCGACGACGACGTGATCGAGGACGAGCTCCCGATCGACTCCGCGCCGGCCGACCTGGCTCCGGGCGGGGCGCAGCCCGCGGCGATCGCCGCCGACCGCGGCGATGCCGCCCCGGGCGAGGAGGATCTCGTGCAGGACCACCACGTCGAGCAGCTGCCGACGGGCGACATCATCCTCGAGCCGCACGACGGCGACATCGACCACCGCGAGACGGAACCCCTCGACGACGTCCTCGACGCCGAGGTCGTCGACGAAGAACCGCCGACGGATGCCGAGGCCCCCGGCGCGTCGACCGACGGCGGCTCCCGCGCCCTGGCCGCGGACGAGTCGGCGGGCATCGACGCCGCCGCGGGCGGGTCGCACGAGGACGCCGGGGACGAGGACGCCGGGCACGAGAACGCCGGGCACGAGAGCGCTCGACGTGAGGACGCCGGACACGAGGACGCCGGACACGAGGACGCTGGACACGAGGGCGCTCGGCATGAGAACGCCGGGCACGAGGGTGCTCGGCATGAGAACGCCGGGCACGAGGACGGCGGGCACGAGGGTGCTCGGAACGGGGACGCCGGGCACGAGGACGCGGGCGACGTGCCCGGTGCGGTCGACGACGGCGGCGGTCTGCACGACGACGATCGCGCCGCCGATCTGCAGGATCTCGAGGTGGTCGAGGACGTCGAGCTGTTCGAGGCCGATGCCGCCGAGCCCGTCGACCTGGACGACGCCGCGGGGGATCCCGACCGCGTCGACGCCGCGGTCGTGGCCGCCGCGCTCGACGAACCCCTGACCCACGCGCCGTGGACACCCGCACCGGCGGAAGAGGTCGTCGACGAGACGGCCGCCCGCACGATCCACGACGCGCCGGCCGACCACGTCGTCGCGAAGGTGCCCGACGAGGCGGCCGTCGCGGGCGCGTCGTCCGGCGGCTCGTCGCTCGCCGGGGACCGGGAGGACGATTCCGCCGCGGACCTCGCGACCGCGGACGCCGCTTCCCCGGCCGCGGCGGTCTCCGCAACCCCGACCACACGCGCCGAGCGCGCGGCGACCGGTGTGATCGGTACGGTGCCCCTCACCCGTCGCGGCGCCCATCAGGCCGACGAGGCCGCGCGCGCCGCGGACGACACGGCCCGCGTCGAGCGCGCCCACGCGATGGAACGGGTGCGCACCACCGCCCCCGAGGTCGCACTGACCTCCAAGCGCATCGGGCAGATCGACGACCAGCGTGAGAGCAGCGACCTGCTCACCGCCGACCGGCTGCTCGACCCGCGCCAGATCACCCGCCCCGAGCCCGAGGGACTGTGGCAGCAGCTGGTGTACTCGGTGTCGCGGCACCGCATCAACCTGGGTGACGGCCGCCGCGCGCGCGATCGCAAGGATCTCGATCGTCGCATCGCCGCCCCGCTGACGGGGGGAGCGCGTTTCGTCCCGGTGCTCTCGCGCAAGGGCGGCGTCGGCAAGACCACCGTCACCTCCCTGCTGGGCATGGCCCTCGCGGACGCGCGCGACGACCGCATCATCGCCGTCGACGCGAACCCCGACCGGGGAACCCTCGCGGACCGTGTGGGCCGCCCCAACGGTCGCACGGTGCGCGACCTCGTCCGCGCGCATGACGAGATGGCGGGGTACAACGACGTCTCCACCATCGTGGCCCGAGACGCCACCCGCCTCGACGTCCTGGCATCCGATTACGATCCGCGCGTGTCCGAGGCCTTCAGCGACGACGACTACCGCCAGGTCGCCGACGTCGCCGCGCACTACTACTCCATCGTCCTCACCGACACCGGAACGGGGATCGTGCACTCCGTGATGGGCGCCACGCTCGAATTGGCCGACACTCTCGTGATCGTCGCGGGTCTGTCGGTGGACGAGGCACGGTTGGCGTCCGAGACATTGACCTGGCTCGAGACGAACGGCTACGGCGCACGCGTGCGCGACGCCGTCGTGGTGCTGAACAACGCCCGCCCCGGAGCGCCGCTCGTGCGCGAGAACGAGCTCGAGGCGCACTTCCGCTCGCGGGTGCGCACCGTCATCCGGATGCCGTACGACGCGCGCATCGCGGCCGGCAGCGCCATCGCCTTCCGCGACCTCGAGCCCTCGACGCGACAGGCCGCCCGAGAGCTCGCCGCGGCGGTCGTCGAGGGGCTGCGCGCATCGGCGGGCGCGGCATGACCGTCCGGCAGATCCGCTTCTTCGGCGACCCCGTGCTGCGCGCGAAGAGCGAGCCGATCACCGAGGTCGACGACGGCGTCCGCGCCCTCGTCCAGGACCTGCTCGACACGGTCGCGCTCCCCGGTCGCGCCGGGGTCGCCGCGCCGCAGATCGGTGTGGGACTGCGCGCGTTCAGCTACAACATCGACGGCGACATCGGCTACGTGCTCAACCCCGTTCTGGTCGAGACTCGCGGCGAGCCCGAACCGGTGGGTGAGGGATGCCTCTCGGTTCCCGGACTGTGGCACGACGCCCTCCGCTACCCGTGGGCGCGGGTCGAGGGCACCGACCTGGACGGCAACGCGGTCGTGCTCGAGGGCGAGGGTCTGCTCGCGCAGGCGCTGCAGCACGAGACCGACCACCTCGACGGCATGCTCTATCTCTCGCGGCTCCCCGCCGAGACGCGCCGCGAGGCGATGCGGCAGGTGCGCGAGAGCGACTGGTTCTGACCCGACTCCTGCCGGGGGACGGATGACGGCATCCGTCCAACCCGGACGTCCGCGCTGGCGTCACGAGAACAGGAGCGTGCGTCGACGACAGGCGGATGCGCCGCGAACCGTCCTGTCTGCGTGGCATCTCCTGTCCTCGTGACGCGAAACGGCCCGATCCCCCGAGGGACCGGGCCGTTTCGGCATCCCGGGTCAGGGCAGCGACACGTTGGTCGTGTTCACGGGTACGGCGTAGATGTCCTCGATGGCGTCGGCGAAGTCGGCGACGATGACGTTGCGCTTGATACTCATCTTGGGCGTCAGATGACCGCTGGCCTCGGTCCACTCCGTCGGGAGGATCGTGAACTTGCGGATGGACTCGGCGCGCGAGACCCGCGTGTTGGCGCGGTCGATTGCGCCCTGCACCTCGGCGCGCACCTTCTCGTTCGTGCTCGCATCGGCGAGCGACAGGTCGGCGGGCAGGCCGTTGTTGGCGAGCCAGGTCGGCAGCATCTCGGGGTCCAGGGTCACCAGCGCCGAGATGAAGGGCTTGTGATCGCCGACCACCACGACCTGTCCGACGATGGGGTTGGCGCGGATGGGGTCCTCGAGCGCGGCGGGGGCGACGTTCTTGCCGCCCGCGGTGACGATGATCTCTTTCTTGCGTCCGGTGATCGCCAAGAACCCGTCGGCGTCGAAGGAGCCGATGTCGCCGGTCTTGAACCACTCCCCGTCGAAGGCCTCGGCGGTGGCCTCGGGGTTCTGCCAGTACTCGCGGAACACGTTGATGCCGCGCACCTGGATCTCGCCGTCGTCGGCGAGGCGCACGCCCACGCCGGGAAGGACCGGGCCGACCGTGCCGATCTTCGACATGGTGGCGAGGTTGACGGTGGCGGGCGCGGTCGTCTCGGTGAGGCCGTACCCTTCGAGGATGACGACGCCGAGGCTGCGGAAGAAGTGCCCCAGCCGTGGGCCGAGCGGGGCCGATCCCGACACCGCGTACACGACGCGTCCGCCCATGGCATCCCGGAGCTTGGAGTACACCAGCTTGTCGAAGAGGGCGAACTTGGCCTTGAGCACCAGGGGGATCTTCTTGCCGTCCTGCAGGCGCTGCGAGTGCTCGACGGCCGTGGCCGCGGCGGCCCGGAAGATCCTGCCCTTTCCGCCGGCCTCGGCCTTCTGCTCGGCGGAGTTGTAGACCTTCTCGAAGACGCGCGGCACGGCCAGCAGGAACGTCGGGCGGAACGATCCGAGTGCGGGCAGAAGCTGCTTGGTGTCGGGCTGGTGGCCCGTCTTGACCCCCGCGTGCACGTTCAGCAGCGAGATGAACCGGGCGAACACGTGCGCGGTCGTGATGAACAGCAGCGTCGAGGCGCCCGGGGTCTCGACCACCTCGTGCAGCGCCTTCGCGGAGTTGCGGGCGAGCTCGACGAAGTTGCTGTGCACCAGCACGCAGCCCTTGGGACGGCCGGTCGAGCCCGAGGTGTAGATGAGCGTCGCGACGTCGTCCGCCTTGGCCAGGTGACGGCGCCGCTGGATCTCTTCGTCGGTGATGTGCGTCCCGTTCGTCACCAGACGATCGAGATCCCCGGCGTGCATGCCCCAGACCTCACGCACGAGCGGGAGGTCGCTGCGCACCTCCTCGAGGCGCTGGGCGTGCTCGGCCGACTCGAGGACCACGGCGATCGCGCCCGAGTCCGACAGGATCCACGAGATCTGCGACGGGGAGCTCGTCTCGTACACCGGCACCATGACGGCTCCCGCGTAGAACAGCGCGAAGTCCACCAGGGTCCAGTCGTAGGTGGTGCGGGCGATGAAGCCCACCTTCTCGCCCGGCTGCACACCGGCGGCGACGAAACCCTTCGCGAGCGCGATCACCTGGCGCTCGAAGTCGGCGGCCGTGACCTCGCGCCAACCGTCGGCGTCGGGGACGGCGAAGAGGGGCCGATCCGGCGTTGCGCGAACGCGCTCGGCAAGCAGATCGGACGCGTTGGCATCGGGATCGGCGGGGACGACAGCGGGAAGGTCGAACTGGATCACGGTAACTCCTTTGGCACCGGCAGAACGTCGAACGGTCCCGCAAGTCTATCCGCATGCATCGGTGCGGTCCGGGACGGCGCCTCCGCGGCTCGACGGGGGTGGCTAGACTTCTCCGGGCCGCGCGGCACGCTCGGCCCGGAAGGGAGTGCGGTGCGCAACGTCGGCATCGATATCGGGGGCACAAAGATCGCGGGCGGCGTCGTCGACGCCGACGGCACGATCATCGAGAAGCTCCGCGTCGACACCCCCATCGACCCCTCGGCCCTCGTGGACGCCGTGGTCGACATGGCCGACCACCTGCGTCGCGCCCACGACGTGCACGCCATCGGCGTGGCCGCGGCGGGATTCATCAGCCGCGACCGCAGCACCGTCATCTACGCCCCCAACATCGACTGGCGCGACGAGCCGTTGCGGGCGCGGCTCGAGCAGCGTCTCGACGCACCCGTCACCATCGAGAACGACGCCAACGCCGCCGGCTGGGGCGAGTACCGCTTCGGCGCGGGCCAGGGTGTGCGCGACATGGTGATGCTCACGATGGGCACGGGTGTGGGCGGCGCGATCGTCACCGACGGCGAGCTCTTCCGTGGCGGGCACGGCATCGGCGCCGAACTGGGGCACATGCGCTTCGTCCGGGGCGGCCACCCCTGCGGCTGCGGACAGAACGGATGCCTCGAGCAGTACGCCTCGGGACGTGCGCTGCAGCGCGAGGCCAACGCCATCGCCGACGAGGGCGGGATCGGTGCCGCTCTGGCCGCCGTCCGCGAGGAGCGGGGTGCGATCCCGGGACCGGCCGTCTCGCGTCTCGTGCTGGCCGGCGATCCCGGTGCCGTCGAGGCCCTGCGCCGCGTCGCCACCGCCCTCGGCGAGGCGTGCGGAGGCTTCCAGGCGGTGCTCGACCCCGAGGTCTTCGTGATCGGCGGGGGAGTGGCGCAGCTGGGGGCCGACCTGCTCGAGCCGGTGAAGCTCGCATACGAGACGTCACTGCCGGGGTACGGTGAACGTCCGGTCGCGGAATTCGCGATCGCGCGCCTGGGCAACGACGCCGGTCTCATCGGGGTCGCCGACCTCGCCGGGAAGGAGCGCTGACGATGTTCTACTGGCTCATGAAATACGTGGTCATCGGACCGGTCATCAAGGCCGTGTTCCGCCCGTGGATGGTGGGTCGGCGCAACATCCCCACCGAGGGGGCGGCGATCCTCGCCAGCAATCACCTGTCGTTCTCGGATTCGATCTTCCTCCCGCTCATGATCGATCGCCGCATGGCGTTCCTCGCCAAGAGCGACTACTTCACCGGGAAGGGCCTGAAGGGCTGGGCCACCCGCGTGTTCTTCACCGCGACCGGTCAGCTGCCCATCGACCGCTCGGGCGGCAAGGCGTCGGAGGCCTCGCTCAACACCGGTCTCGGCGTCCTCGGTCGTGGGGAGCTGCTCGGCATCTATCCCGAGGGAACGCGCAGTCCCGACGGCACCCTGTACCGCGGCCGCACGGGCATCGCCCGGATGGCGCTGGAGGCACGGGTTCCCGTCATCCCCGTCGTCATGGTCGACACCGGCGCGGTCATGCCGATCGGACAGCGCGTCCCGCGCGTGGGGCGCGTGGGGATCGTCATCGGCGAGCCGCTCGACTTCTCGCGCTTCGAGGGTATGGAGGGCGATCGTTACGTGCTGCGCTCGGTCACCGACGAGATCATGGTCGCTCTGCAGCGCCTGGGCGAACAGCGTTACGAGGACGTCTACGCCTCGACGGTGAAGGACCGCCTGGTGACCGCGCAGGCGGCGAAGGCGCCGTCGGCGCGCCACTAGACTTCAGGGGTGAATCAGCAGCTCCTCGACCTCGACCACTGGCGTTCTCTGCCCATCAAGCAGCAGCCGCAGTGGTATGACGAGGCCGCGGTGGCCGCGGCATCCGCAGAGCTGGCGACCCTCCCGCCGCTGGTCTTCGCCGGCGAGGTCGACATCCTGCGCGACCGCCTCGCGCGCGCCGCCGCCGGTCAGGCCTTCCTGCTGCAGGGCGGCGACTGCGCCGAGACGTTCGCGGGCGCCACCGCCGAGCAGATCCGCAACCGCATCAAGACGGTCCTGCAGATGGCCGTCGTGCTCACCTACGGCGCGTCGATGCCCGTGGTCAAGATGGGGCGGATGGCGGGGCAGTTCGCCAAGCCCCGCTCGAGCGACACCGAGACGCGCGGCGCCGTGACGCTGCCGGCCTACCGCGGCGACATCGTGAACGGCTACGACTTCACCGAGGAGTCGCGCAAGGCCGACCCGGCGCGTCTGCTCAAGGGCTACCACACCGCCGCGTCGACGCTGAACCTGATCCGTGCATTCACGCAGGGCGGGTTCGCCGATCTGCGCGAGGTGCACAGCTGGAACAGGGGCTTCGCGAGCACCCCCGCCAACCAGGCCTACGAGAGCATGGCGACCGAGATCGACCGGGCCATCAAATTCATGGAGGCCGCGGGCGCGAACTTCGACGAGTTGACGCGCGTGGAGTTCTACACCGGTCACGAGGGTCTGCTCATGGACTACGAGCGCCCCATGACCCGGATCGATTCGCGGACGGGTCTTCCCTACAACACCTCGTCGCACTTCCAGTGGATCGGCGAGCGCACGCGCGAGCTCGATGGTGCGCACGTCGACTACTTCTCGAAGATCCGCAACCCCATCGGGGTCAAGCTCGGCCCCACGACCACGGCCGAGACCGCCCTCGCGCTGATCGACAAGCTCGATCCCGAGCGCGAGCCCGGGCGTCTGACCTTCATCACGCGCATGGGCGCCGGCAAGATCCGCGACGCACTGCCTCCGCTGCTCGAGGCCGTCCGCGACTCGGGTGCGACGCCGCTGTGGGTCACCGACCCGATGCACGGCAACGGCATCACGACACCGACCGGGTACAAGACGCGGCGCTTCGACGACGTCGTCGACGAGGTGCGCGGGTTCTTCGAGGCCCACCGTTCCGTCGGCACGCACCCCGGCGGCATCCACGTCGAACTCACCGGCGACGACGTGACGGAGTGCCTGGGCGGTTCGGAGCAGATCGACGAGGCGACCCTCGCGACGCGGTACGAGAGCCTGTGCGACCCGCGCCTGAACCACCGGCAGAGCCTGGAGCTGGCGTTCCTCGTCGCCGAGGAGCTCGAGAAGCGCTGACGCCCGTCGCGTCGACGACGCCCCCGGCCCGTAGGGTCGGGGGCGTCCGCGTTCCCGGGCGCGCAGCTCACTCCGCGACCGTGCACCACCGGGTCCCACCGCGACGAGGGCATCCCGGTGTCGGAGGCCGCACTCGAGAGCGTCGCGCGCGCGGCGCCCGTCAGAGCGTCGGCGTGAGGGTGATGGTCGCACCGCGCGGGGCCGTCGACCCCGGTTGCGGGTTGCTCGCGCGCACCTTGTAGATGTCCCAGTACTTGAAGCCGAGCGGGAGGGTGCCGTCGTCGATGCCCGCGTTCACCTCGAATCCGAGGCCCTCGAGCTGGGTGACGGCGTCGCGGATGGACTTGCCGACCAGGTCACCCGGGATCTGCACGGGCTCGGGGCCCTTCGACACCACGAGCGGAACGGTGTCGCCGGGGCGCCAGTTGCCGCCCCCCTCGCGGTCGCCCATGCTGATGACGACGCCGGATGCCACGGAGTTGCTGAAGCGTTCCGAGACGGTCGACGCGAGCCCGACTCCGTCCAGAGCGCGCTGGGCCTGACTCAGCGATTCACCGGTGACGTCGGGGATCGGACCGAGCGAGACGACCAGCGTGGCGGCGTCCCCCTCGTACACGGTGCAGCCGTCGGTGCAGGCGATCGCGTCGCCACCGGAACGCGGGATGATCGTGGCATCGAGGACGGCGCCCTCGCCGGCGTCGGAGAACTGACGTTCCGGGTCGTCGCCGACGCCGACGAACGCCCCTTGCAGGATGCCGCGCACCTCGTCGGCGCCGCGTCCGCCGAGCGCGGGGATCTGGTGGGTCGCCGGTCCGATCGAGACGAACACGGTGACGAGCGACTCCTTGTCGAGACGCGCGCCCGGGGCGGGATCCGACCCGATCGTGGTCCCCGAGGGGATGTCGCGATCGTTGACGTCCTGCTGCTGCGCCTGGAGCTGCTGCTCCGCGAGCAGGATCTGCGCATCGGCGAAGCTGCGGCCCGACACATCGGGCACGGCCACGAGAGAGCCGGGGCCCGACCCGAAGTACCACCCCGTGAACCCGGCGCCCGCGGCGAGCAGGAGCACGACGATGAGCACCCACACGCCGCGTGCGGAGCGCTTGCGCGTGCGAGACCGGAGGCGAGCGGCGTTGTCGGGCTCGTCCACGGTGGCCGATGGGACGGCGGCGGTCTGCGGCAGCACCTTGGTCAGCTCGCGCGATTCGGCGGGGGTGGGAGCGCCGGCCGTGCCGACGGCGACGGCGCGGGCCACCTGCGGCGCCAGCCCCAGCTCTTTCTCGATCGCGCGCAGCCGCTCGAGCATGGCGCCCGCGTCCAGTGGGCGGTCGCCGGGTTCGCGCTCGGTCGCCCACAGTACGAGCTCGTCCAGCTGTTCGGGCACGCCGGCGTTGCGGGCGCTGGGGCGCGGGACCGAGTCGGTCGCGTGCTGGTAGGCGATCTGCATCGGCTGCTCGCCCTTATAGGGCTGCTCGCCGGTCAGCATCTCGTAGAGCATGATGCCGAGCGAGTAGATGTCGCTGCGGGCATCGGCGGTTCCGCGCGTGACCAGCTCGGGCGCCAGGTACGCGATCGTGCCCATGAGCTGGGCCCCGCTGGCGGTGTTGGCCGTGGTCGCGCGCGCGAGTCCGAAGTCGCCGATCTTGATGCGGCCGTCCTCGGCGAGCAGGACGTTCTCGGGCTTGACGTCGCGGTGCACGATGCCCGCGCGGTGGGCGGCGGCCAGGCCCGAGAGGATGGCGTCCATGATCGTGAGGGTCTGATCGATCGTGAGGCGCCGGTGCTCGCGCAGCAGTTCGCGCAGCGTGATGCCGGGCAGGTACTCCATGACCAGGTAGGCCATGTCGCCGTCCTGACCCTGGTCGAAGACGTTGACCACGTGCGGGTCGCTCAGCCGCGCCGCGGAGCGGGCCTCTTGGATGAACCTGCTCTGGAAGACGGTGTCGTCGCTGAGGTGGCCGTGCATGACCTTGAGCGCGATCCGGCGCTCCAGGCGCAGATCGGTCGCGACGTAGACGGTCGCCATGCCTCCGCGCGCGATGCGCGCGCGGACCCGGTACCGGCCGTCGACGAGACGGCCGATCAGCGGGTCGGCCTGCTGACTCGTGCTCACAGGTCGAGTCTACGGAGCGGCCCCTGTGAGCACGGGCAACGGCTCACCGCGTCCTCGGCTCAGCCCAGCACCTGCAACCAGGTGGTCGCGGGCGCTTCCCACTGCGCGTAGCGGTCGGGGTAGGCCGAGATCTGCACGGCCTGCGCCGCGTCGGCGTAGCCGAGCCGGTCCCATCCGGGGATGTCGAGCAGGCCGCGCGTGGTCGCGCCGTTGGGGTCGCCCTGTCCGCCGAAGAACACGCGCGTGGCGCGGTCGCGGTCGCGGATCTGCTCGGCCGTGCCCCAGCCCATGCTCGGCCGTTGCTGGAAGAGCCCGAGCGAGTCGCGATCGCCCCAGTCGAGGTTGCGCAGCCACGACTCCTGCATCGCGGTGCCCAGGGCGATCACGATGCCCCGATCCGAGACCCCGAGCTCGCGGCCGATCCGGATGATCAGGCGCGCGTTCTCGGACTGTTCCGCGTCCAGGCCGGGGGCGACGGTGACGACGGTCGCCGCGGGCGCGGCGGCGGGAGCGGCGGAAGGGATCTGCAGCACGTCGCCCGGGTAGATGATCGACGCGCGGGTGAGGCCGTTGGCCCCGAGGACCGCGTCGACCGAGACGCCGTGGGCGCGGGCGATGGCCGAGACGGTGTCACCGGGGCGCACCTCATGCGCCGTGGTCGCCGGTGCGGGAGCGGGGGCCGGGGCATCGACCGCGGGCGGGCTCGCCGCGGGACCGAGCGAGAGCACCTGGCCCGGTCGGATGACGCTGCCCGGGCCGAGGCCGTTCGCCGCCTGGATGGATGCCGTCTCGACGCCGTGGGCGCGCGCGATCGCCCACACGGTGTCGCCGGGTCGGACGGTGTGGGTGGCCGGGGGCGCCGCGACGGCGGCGACCACGGGGAGGGCCGCCCGGGGCGTCGCCGAGGGTGCGGACGCGAGCGGGGGGAGCGGGGTCGCCGCGTGGGCGGCGTTGTCGCCCGTGAGGCTGAGCGCGATGGTGCCGGCCACGGCGGCGGGCCAGGCCAATGCGGCACGGCGCGAGGCGCCGTCAGCGGCGTCGCGGACGAGGTGGGGGGAGGAGGGGAGTCGTCGCATGGTGGGGGATTTCCGTTCTTCCGACTGCCCGACACGCTGACATGGCTCGGGAAGGATGTCAACGCATGAGGCTCATGTGACTGCTGTGACGCACGAGGTCCCGGCGGTGCGGGAGGACCTCCATCGCCCCGGGTGAGATAGTGGGACGGTGACCGAGAACTCCCGTTACGCGACCGAATGGCTGACCATCCCCGACCTCGTCGAGCTGCTCGACGAGCCCCTCGGAAAGGTCCGCCGCCTCCTCGACGACAGCTACCTCGTCGGCTCGCGTCGGGACGGCGTCTTCAAGGTGCCGTCGGTGTTCCTCGTCGACGGGCGACCGCTGCCCTCGCTCCGCGGCACGATCATCGTGCTGCACGATGCGGGCTTCGATCCCGACGAGACGATCGACTGGCTCCTGACGCCCGAGGACACCATCGGCCTCGCCCCCATCGAAGCGCTCCGGGCGGGGCGCAAGAGCGAGGTGCGGCGGGTCGCGGCGACGCTCGCCTGAGGGCGGCCTCGGCGTCCGCGCGCTCCGGGTGCGCTCAGGCCGTGCGCTGGGTCGCGGCGTGCGCCAGCGTGCGGAGCTCGTCGACGGCCTCCGCGCGCAGCGGAGCACCGTCGAGGGCATCGTCGGCGGCCCGCGCGTACGCGGAGATGAGCTGCTCGAGACGGTCAAGCGCTCCCGTGCCGGTGATGACTCGCTGCAGATCGGCGATCTGGGCGGCATCCAATCCCGGATCGCCCAGCAGTGCGTCGATGCGCGCGCGCTCGACGTCGGAGAGGGCCTCGCGGGCGTAGGCGACGAGCACGGTCCGCTTGCCCTCGCGCAGATCGTCGCCCACGGGCTTGCCCGTCACGGCGGTGTCGCCGAACACGCCCAGGACGTCGTCGCGCAGCTGGAAGGCCATGCCGACGTCGTGGCCGAACCGGCCCAGCGCGTCGCGCTGCGCGTCGTCGGCTCCGGCGAGGGCGGCCCCGATGAGCAGGGGCTGCTGGATGCTGTAGCGCGCCGACTTGTACGAGGCCACCCGCAGGGCGCGATCGGCGTGGGTGTCGTCGGGATAGACGGTGTAGGCGGACTCCTCGGCGACGTCGAGGAACTGGCCGATCGTGACGTCGCGCCGCATCCGGGCGTACGCCCGACGGGCCGCCGCCGCGGTGGCGGGGGAGAGGGCCAGGCCGTCCTCGAGAAGGTCGTCGCTCCACGCCACGAGCAGATCGCCGAGCAGGATCGCGCCCGAGCGCCCGAAGGAGTCGGAATCGCCGGTCCAGCCGGCGGCGCGGTGCGCCTTCTGGAGGGCGCGGTGGGCGGCGGGCTGACCCCGTCGGGTGTCGGAGTTGTCGACCAGATCGTCGTGGACGAGGGCGGCGGCGTGGAAGATCTCCAGCGACGTCGCAACAGCCAGCGCTGCGTCGTGTCGATCGTCACCGGCCTCGTCGACGGCGCGGAACCCGGTGAGACAGAAGCGGGCCCGCAGGCGCTTGCCACCGCGGAGTGCGGACGCTCCGGAGCGGGTGAGCATCTCGGCCTCGGGCCCCAGTGAGGACGCGTACGATAACTGTTCGGAGAGGAACTTGTCGAGTCGCTGGGAAACAGCTTCGATCGGTTCCTGGGAGGTCGGCACGGGCCTAGCCTAGTGATCCACGCCGCGCGTAGAATTATCCGCATCGAACAATAGAGGGGGATGCATGCCACTCTCCGAACAGGAGCAGCGTCTGCTTGATGAGATGGAGCGCCATCTCATGAGTAACGACACGGATGTCGTGTCCGCTCCCAGTCGCGCCCTCAGCTATCGCAACATCGTCCTCGGTTCGATCCTGGTGCTCGCCGGTCTCGGTGCCCTGGTCGTGGGCGTGTCGATCGGTTTCAACACCGGTGTCCTCGGCATCGCGATCGGCGTGATCGGCTTCGTCCTCATGGTCGGCGGTGTCGTCTTCGCGGTGACCCCCACCCGTGGCGCCGCTGCAGCGCCCGCGCGCACCGGCAAGACGCGCGGTCCCCGCGCCTCGGGCAGTTCCTTCATGGATCGCATGAACGACCGGTGGGACCGCCGCCGCGAAGGTCCCTGACCCGCCAGCCCACCCCCTCGTCGATCAAGCACCGGCTCTTCGGAGTCGGTGCTTTTTCGTGTGCCCGGGGGTCGGCATCCCTCGGTCTCCGGCGGCCGACTCGCTCCCTTTCGCTCCACTCGCGCTCCACCGCGCGGTCCGGGATGCGGTCGGGGCGCGGGATTCCGCGGTTCTCGGCGTGGCGCTCTTCGGTGCCGCACACAGTACACGGAGGAGCGCCTGCCCAGAAGACCCCGGATTTCGATGGCGTTGTGGAGGGCTGTGGAGTAAAGTGGGGGAAACTTCGCAGGCCGGACGAAGGGGGTGGACGCCCGAATGCTGCTCGGTACGCACACACCCAAGCTCGACGACAAGGGTCGGGTCATCCTGCCGGCGAAGTTCCGTGACGATCTCGGCGCCGGGGTGGTGATCACGCGCGGGCAGGATCGCTGCCTCTACGTGTTCAGCACCGAGGAGTTCGAGCGCGTGCACGAGCGGATCCGCGAGGCCCCGCTCAGCAACAAGCAGGCCCGCGACTTCCTGCGCATGTTCCTCTCGGGGGCCAGCGCCGAGAAGCCCGACAGCCAGAACCGCATCACCGTTCCGCCGGCGCTGCGCTCCTACGCGGGGCTGGGGCGGGAACTGGTGGTCACGGGTGTCGGCGCCCACGCCGAGATCTGGGATGCCGAGGCGTGGAACGCCTACGCCGAAAGCAACGAAGAGACCTACGCCGAGATGGAGCAGGAGGTGATCCCGGGACTGTTCTGACCCTCCGGCTGTGATGCCCAGCCGCACGCCCTGACGCACTTCCCCGGCGCCAGGTCGATGCGGGTGGGGATCAGAGTCGGAGGACCGGTCCCCGCTCATCATGGATATCCGCGACATCCACACCCCCGTCCTGCTGGAGCGCTGCGCCGAGCTCCTCGGACCCGCGCTGCAGAAGCCGGGCGCGGTCTTCGTCGACGGCACGCTCGGCATGGGCGGGCACTCCGAGGCGTTCCTGCAGCGCTTCCCGAACGCCTCGCTCATCGGGCTCGACCGCGACACCGACGCCCTGCGCATCGCAGGCGAGCGGCTCGCACGCTTCGGCGACCGCGTGACGCTCGTGCACACCGTCTACGACGGCATCGCCGAGGCCGTGACATCCGCGGGTCTGACGAGGGTCGACGGCATCCTGTTCGACCTGGGCGTGTCGTCGCTGCAGCTCGACGTGGCCGACCGCGGCTTCGCCTACGCGCAGGACGCCCCCCTCGACATGCGCATGGACCAGACCACCGGGGTCACGGCCGCCGAGGTGCTCGCCACCTACGGAGAGGGTGACCTGCGGCGCATCTTCGAGCGCTACGGCGAAGAGAAGCTCGCCGGGCGCTACGCCCGGGCCATCATCGCCGCGCGCGCCGAGGCGCCGCTCGAACGCTCCGGCCAGCTCGTCGACGTGCTGCAGGCGGCCACCCCCGCCGCCGTGCTGCGCGAGCGCCACCCCGCCAAGCGCGTCTTCCAGGCGCTGCGCATCGAGGTCAACGCCGAGCTGTCGGTCCTCGAGCGCACCATCCCCGCGGCGCTCGGCGTGCTCGGTGTCGGGGGGCGGATCGTGGTGCTGTCCTACCAGTCGCTCGAGGACCGCCTGGTCAAGCGCGTCTTCGCCGAGGCCTCGGCATCCACCGCCCCCCGGGGACTGCCCGTGGAACTGCCCGAGCACGCGCCGAAATTCCGGCTGCTCGTGCGCGGTGCCGAACTGGCCGGCGACGACGAGCGCGCCGCCAACCCCCGAGCCACCCCCGTGCGACTGCGTGCGGCCGAGCGGATCCAGGAGGACGCATGAGTGCATCCCAGGCCATCGACGCCGCCTTCCTTCCCGACTTCCCGACCCCGGTCCGCGAACGCCGGCTGACCGTCGTCCCCGCGACGGCCCGTCGTCGTGCCCCGCGCCGCCTGTTCGGCATCGTCGCCGTGGCCGGCGCGCTGGCGATCGTGCTGGTGCAGATGGGACTGGGCATCCTGACCACCCAGAGCTCGTTCGAGATCGCCACGCTCACGCAGCAGCAGCGAGACCTGACCTACCAGAAGCAGATCCTGTACGACGAGACCGCCGGGCTCAGCTCGCCCCAGTACCTCGCCGCCAACGCCGCCGCGCTCGGCATGGTGATCGACGAGTCGCCCACCTACCTGCGCCTGAGCGACGGGGCGGTCATCGGCTCGGACACCCCCGCCGACACCACCTCGTCGGTGGATGCCAAGGGTCGCGGTTCGGTGAACAACTCCCTGATCGCGGGGGTGCCGCTGGTGACCGACCCGGCGGCCCCGGCCGTCGAGCCCCCCGCACCGACCGCCGCCGCACCCGCTGCGCCCGCCGAGGGTGCGGCCGCGGGGGAGATCCCCGCGACCGGATCGGCGACACCCCCGTCGATCAGCGACGGTCTGCCGACGCCCGCGACACGATAAGCGCATGACGACAGCCGCCTCCCGGTCCCCGCGCCGCCGCACCGTCATCGCCCTCGCGGTCGTGCTGATCGTGCTGGTCGCCTTCGTGGTGCGCCTGATCGACATCCAGGTCGTCAACGCCCGCGAGCACGTGGACGACTCGCTGTCGATGGGCCTGCAGAGCTCCCGCACGCTCTACGGGTCGCGCGGCTCGATCGTCGACGCCGACAACACGTCGTTGGCGACGAGCATCAATCGCTACGACGTGCAGATCGATCCCTCTCTCGCCGTCCAGGGCATCGAAACGCTCGGCGACGACCAGCAGAAGATCGAGACGCCCTGGCCCGACCTCGCCGCGAAGATCGCCGCGGTCCTGGGCATGAGCAGTGCCGACGTGCAGAAGATCGTCACGGATGCCGTGGCCGACAACCCCGGCTCCCAGTACGCGATCGTCGCCAAGGCGGTGCCCACCGAGCAGTACCGGGCCCTCGCCGACCTCGGGCTGCCCTTCCTCAGCTTTCCGCCGCAGGCCAGTCGGGTGTACCCCGACGGCGCCGTGGCCGGCAACATCCTGGGCTTCGTCGGCAGCGACGGCCAGGCTCTCGCGGGCCTGGAGGCGGCGGACGACTCGTGCCTGGCGTCGACCGACGGCAAGGTCGTCTTCCAGCGGAGCCCCTCGGGTGTCGTGCTCCCCGGGACCGAGGTCGTCACCCAGCCCGCCGTGGACGGCGGCACGCTGAAGCTGACGATCGACCGCGACCTGCAGTGGTACCTCGGACAGCTCATCGCCGAGCAGGTGCAGAACACCGGCTCGCTGCGCGGCACGATCACGGTCGTCGAGGCGAAGACCGGCAAGATCCGCGCCCTGGCCGAATACCCCACGGTCGACCCCAACGACCCGACCGCCACCCCGGCGAACGAGCGCGAGGGTGCGGCGTTCGCCGATCCGAACGAGCCCGGCTCGACGATGAAGGCGATCACCGCGGCGATCGGGCTGGACAGCGGGTCCTTCGGCGCCGACACCACGGTGACGGCGTCCTCGAGCGAGACCCTGCCCGGCGGAGCCCGCGTGTCGGACTCGTTCGCGCACCCCGAGAACCGGTACACGCTGACGGGGGTGCTCATCGACTCCTCGAACGTCGGCATCTCGAAGTTCGGCGAGATGATCCCGCTGGACACCCGCATCTCGTACCTGCAGAAGTTCGGCCTCACCGAGCAGACGGCCGTCGGGTTCCCGGGCGAGTCCGCCGGCATCCTGCGCGACCCCTCGACATGGGACACGCAGACCTTCTACAACACCACGTTCGGCCAGGGCGTCGCGGTGACGATCCCGCAGCTCGCCGGTGCCTATCAGGCCATCGCGAACGGGGGAGTGCGCATGCCGCTGTCGCTCGTCGAGAGCTGCACCGCCCCCGACGGCACCGTCACCGACGTGCCGGACGCCGAGGGCACGCGCGTGGTGTCCGAAGAAGCCGCC
This sequence comes from Microbacterium sp. NPDC090007, assembly GCF_044748345.1. Taxonomy (NCBI): domain Bacteria; kingdom Bacillati; phylum Actinomycetota; class Actinomycetes; order Micrococcales; family Microbacteriaceae; genus Microbacterium; species Microbacterium sp. NPDC090007. The sequence goes on from NZ_JBIVFV010000001.1 coordinate 1,717,280, forward strand.
CGCACCGTCTCGCAGATGCTCGAGAACGTCGCCACGCAGGGCACCCTCGCCTCGCAGGTGGCCATCCCCGGCTACCGCATCGGCATCAAGACGGGAACCGGTGAGAAGACCGACCCCGTCACGGGCGCCTACAAGGGCGACGCCTACTTCACCACCATGATCGGCTTCGCCCCGGCCGACGACCCGCAGTACGTGGTCGAGGTCAACCTGGACGAACCGCGGACGGTAAAATCGTCCGCGGCCACCGCCCCCGCGTTCCAGAAGGCCATGACGCAGGTTCTCAAGAACTACCGCGTCATCCCGTCCGGAACCACGACCCCCGAACTGCCCAAGTTCGGCTGAGACACCGCCGACGCCGGTCTCGTCTCGGTAACGAATGCGACACGGAAAGGGCGTCCGCACAGCAATGATCCCCACTCAGCTCTCCCACATCGCCGACGTGATCGGCGGGCGCCTCGTCGTGCGCCGCGGCGACACGCCCGACACGGTCGTGTCCGGAGCCGTCGACACCGACTCGCGCCTGATCGAACCCGGCGGCGTGTTCGTCGCCAAGCCCGGCGAGACCACCGACGGGCACCTCTTCGTCGGCACCGCCGTCGAGCGCGGGGCCGTCCTCGCCCTGGTCGAGCGCGAACTCGACGACGAGGTCAGCCAGATCGTGGTCCCCGACGTCGTGGCCGCCCTCGGCGCGCTGGCCCGCGACGTCGTCGCCCGCGTGCGCGCCCAGGGCGACCTCGAGATCGTCGGCATCACCGGCTCCAACGGCAAGACGACCACCAAGAACCTCCTCGCCCGCATCCTCGAGGCCGAGGGCGAGACGGTGGCCCCGCGCGCGTCGTTCAACAACGAGGTCGGCGCCCCGCTGACCATGCTGCGCGTGACGGATGCCACCCGCTACCTCGTGAGCGAGTTCGGAGCCAGTGCGCCGGGCGCCATCGCCCACCTCGCGGGTCTCGTCACTCCCGACATCGGCATCGTCCTGATGGTCGGCATGGCCCACGCCGGCGGCTTCGGCGGCATCGAGTCGACCTTCCACGCCAAGAGCGAGCTCGTGCGGGCCACCCGGGAGGGCGGAGTCGCCGTGCTGAACGCCGACGACCCGCGTGTCGCGGCGATGGAACCGATCGCGCGCGAGCGCGCGCAGGACGTCCGGTGGTTCGGCCGGGGTGAGCGCGCCCAGGTGCGCGCCCTCGACGTCGAGGTCTCGGCATCCGGAACCCGGGCCGACCTGCTCGTCGACGGCGAACCGCACACCCTGACCCTGCGGGTGCTGGGCGAGCACCACGTGATGAACGCCCTCGCGGCCCTCGCCGCAGCGACCGCCCTGGGCGTCTCGGCCGCCGACGCGATCGCGCGGCTCGAGACCGTCGAGATCGCCGAGCGCTGGCGCATGCAGCCGATGGGCTCCGATCGCGTGCGCATCATCAACGACGCCTACAACGCCAGCCCCGACTCCATGGCCGCGGCCCTGCGCACCCTCGCGCAGATCACCGGCCCGGGCGAACGCACCGTCGCGGTGCTCGGTGCGATGAGCGAGCTGGGGGAGTACGCCGACGAAGAGCACGACCGCGTGGGCCTGCTCGCCGTGCGCCTGCGCATCCAGCGGATCGTCGTGATCGGGCCCGAGGCGCGGCGCATGTACCTCGAGGCGATCGCGCAGGGGTCGTGGGACGGCGAGGCGGTGTTCTTCGCCGACGCCGACGCCGCGTTCGCGTACCTGCGCACCGAACTGCGCGACGGCGACCGCGTGCTGGTGAAGTCGTCGAACGCGGCGGGACTGCGGCATCTCGGCGACCGTCTGGGAGAGGTGTTCGCGTGAGAAGCCTGCTGACGTCGGCGGCGATCTCGCTCGCCTTCACGCTGTTCCTCACCCCCGTGTTCCTGCGGTGGTTCCGCAAGTGGGGGTGGGGGCAGGTCATCCGCACCCCCGAGAACGTGCACAACCCCTCGCACGGCGCCAAACGCGGCACGCCCACCATGGGCGGCACGATCTTCATCCTCGGCACGATCGTCGGGTATCTGATCGGCTCGTTCGCGGGCAACAACCCGCCCACCATGTCGGGTCTGCTGGTGCTGTGGATGATGCTCGGCTTCGGCGTCGTCGGCTTCATCGACGACTACATGAAGGTGCGTCACCAGAACAGCCTGGGATTGTCGGGGTGGCGCAAGATCGCCGGCCAGGTCATCGTCGTCGTCCCGTTCGCCATCGTCGCCCTCAACTTCCCCAACGCGGTCGGTCAGACGGCGGCGTCGGGCTACGTCTCGGTGTTCCGCGACATCCAGCTGCTGTCGTTCTTCGCCCTCGGTCCGATCCTGGGGTGGCTGCTGTACCTCGCCTGGATCTCGCTGATCGGCACCGCGACCTCGAACTCCGTCAACGTCGCCGACGGCCTGGACGGCCTCGCGGCGGGCTCCGGCATCTTCGTCGTGGGCGCATACAGTCTCATGGCGTTCTGGCAGAACAAGCAGGTGTGCGCGGACGTTCTCGATCCGAGCGTCCAGGCCGGCTGCTACGCCGTCCGCGACCCCTTCGACCTCGCGATCGTATCGGCGTCGTTCGTGGGGGCCCTCGTCGGGTTCCTCTGGTGGAACGCCCCCAAGGCCAAGGTGTTCATGGGCGACTGCGGCTCGATGGCGATCGGCGGTGTGATCGCGGCCCTCGCGATCTTCACCCGCACCGAGCTGCTGCTCGTGCTCATCGCCGGCGTCTACGTCATCGCGTCGGGCTCGGTCATCCTGCAGCGGGCCTACTTCAAGATCACGCGGGGCAAGAGGTTGTTCCTCATGAGCCCCCTCCACCACCACCTCGAGATGCGCGGGTGGCCCGAGGTCACCATCGTCGTGCGCATGTGGATCATCGCCGGCCTCCTGGCCGTCTCGGGAATCGGATTCTTCTACGTCGAATGGCTCGCGCGCGTATGACCGACCTCACCACTCTCACCAGCTGGCACGCCGACTGGAAGGGCCTGCGCGTCGCCGTGATGGGCCTGTCGGTCACGGGCTTCTCGGTGGCCGACACCCTCGCCGAACTCGGTGCCGACGTGCTCGTGGTCACCGAGCGGGCGGATGCCGAGTACGGCCGCCTGCTGCCGGTCCTCGGCGTGCGCCTGCACGAGGGGCCGCTGGACGCCGTCCCGGTCGAGCTGACCGACTTCGCCCCCGAGGTGGTCGTCGCCTCGCCCGGCTTCCCCCCGCACCACCCGGTGATCCAGTGGACGCAGGAGCGCGGGATCGCGCTGTGGGGCGATGTGGAGCTCGCCTGGCGCGTCCGCGACAAGGTCGTGCGCGCCGACGGTCGACCCGCGGACTGGGTGCTCATCACCGGCACCAACGGCAAGACCACGACGACGCGCTTGACGGCCGAGATGCTGGTGACGGCGGGGCTGCGTGCGGCCCCCGTCGGCAACATCGGCACCCCGGTGCTCGACGCGGTGCGCGACCCGGGCGGCTTCGACGCCCTCGTGGTGGAACTGTCCAGCCACCAGCTCTGGTACCTGAACCTGCAGACGGGCCCGGACGCCCTCTCGCCCCACGCCGCGGTCTGCCTGAACCTCGCCGACGACCACCTCGAGTGGCACGGCGGCGCGGACGAGTACCGCGCGGCCAAGGCGGGCGTCTACGCCCGCACCCGGGTCGCGTGCGTCTACAACAAGGCCGACGCGGCCACCCGCGAGATGGTCGCAGATGCAGAGGTGGTCGAGGGCGCCCGTGCCATCGGCTTCGACCTCGGCGTCCCCGGGCCCAGCGATCTCGGTGTCGTGGACGGCATCCTCGTGGATCGGGCCTTCCTCGAAGAGAGGGCGACCTCGGCACTGGAGCTGACCACCGTCGCCGCTCTTGCCGAGCGGGGACTCGCCGCCCCCCATATGGTCGCGAACATCCTCGCCGCCGCCGCTCTGGCGCGTTCTCTGGGCGCGACGCCCGCGCACGTCTTCGACACCCTCGAGCGCTTCCGTCTGGATCCGCACCGCATCCAGGTCGTCGGCGCGCACCGCGGCATCACGTGGGTCGATGACTCCAAGGCCACCAACCCGCACGCCGCGGCGTCGTCGCTCGCGGCCTACCCGGGTGCGGTGTGGATCGTGGGCGGGCTGCTGAAGGGCGTCGACCTCGGCGACCTCGTCCGTCAGCGCGGGGGGACCGTGCGCGCGGTCATCGTCATCGGCACCGAGCGCGGCGACATCGTCGCGGCGTTCGCGCGACACGCCCCCGCGGTGCCGCTGTTCGAGGTCGACCACGCCGAGACTGAAGACGTCATGGCCCAGGTCGTCGAACTGGCGGCGGGTGTGGCGCGGGACGGGGACACCGTTCTCCTCGCTCCCGCGGCGGCATCCTTCGATCAGTTCGCGTCCTACTCGGACCGCGGTGATCGTTTCGCCGACGCGGTGCGGGCGTGGATCGCGGGCCAGGGCGACGGAGCAGTTCGACCGACCGAGTGAGGGGACACGCGTGACCACGACGGCGCCTCCTCCCCGGCGGATCCCCGAAGAGCCTCCCCGCGGGGGCCTGTCCGCACGTGTGTCGCTCGGCCGGGCCTTTCGTCCGGTCCCCAGCGAGTTCCTGCTCATCACCTCGGCGGCCCTGCTGCTGACGCTCTTCGGCCTCGTCATGGTGCTCTCGGCCACCTCGGCGCTGGACGGTGCGCAGAACCCCTTCGAGCACGTGCTGAAGCAAGGCGTGTTCGCGGTGATCGGCATCCCGCTCATGTTCGTCCTCAGCCGCGCACCGCTGCGGTTCTGGAAGCGTATGGCGTGGCCCGCCCTGATCCTGGCCACGATCTTCCAACTGCTGGTGTTCACCCCCCTGGGCATCTCGGCCAACGGAAACCGCAACTGGATCCTCATCGGGGGGATCCAGGCCCAGCCGGCCGAGTTCCTCAAGCTCGCCCTCGCACTGTGGCTCGGGTACGTGCTCTTCCGCAAGCAGACGCTGCTGGGCAATTGGCGCCACGTGTTCATCCCGATCGTGCCCGTCGCGGCGCTGGTGATCGCCACAGTCATGGGCGGCAGGGACCTCGGCACCACGATGATCCTCGTGCTCGTCCTGCTGGGCGCCCTGTTCTTCTCGGGGGTGCGCTTGCGCATCTTCCTGCTCCCGGCGCTCGGCGCGCTCGCGGCGGTCGCTCTGTTCGCCCTCACCAGCGCCGACCGCATGCGCCGCATCATGAGCTTCCTCGACCAGGACTGCCTGGCCGACTACCTCGGTGACTGCTACCAGCCGCTGCACGGCATCTGGGGGCTGGCCGCGGGCGGGGTGTTCGGGGTGGGCCTGGGCAACTCCGCCGAGAAGTACGACTGGCTGCCCGCCGCAGCCAACGACTACATCTTCGCGATCGTCGGCGAGGAGCTCGGTCTGATCGGCTGCGTCGTCGTGCTCGCGCTGTTCGCGCTGTTCGCCGTCGGGGCGTTCCACATCATCCGCCGCACGGACGACCCGTTCGTCCGCATCGTCGCGGGTGGCATCACGATCTGGATCGTCGGCCAGGCGATGATCAACGTGGCCGTGGTGCTGCGCGTGTTCCCCGTGCTGGGCGTGCCGCTGCCGTTCATGTCGCAGGGCGGCACCTCGCTGCTGTCCGTGCTGATCGGGTGCGGCGTGCTCCTGTCGTGCGCGCGGACCCTGCCCGACCGCCGTGCGGCCGTGGCCACGGCGCCTCGTCCGGCCCGACGAGCCGCGTCGCGCGGCTGATCCGCCGGCGACCGAACGCGCCGGAGCCGGGGACGCCCGGGCACCTTCCGCGCGGCCCGCGAGCGCACGCCGTCCCGCGCGGGGGGATGCCGGGGCACCCGCCATCTCGATCGGGACCCCCGCCCGATCTGGTTAGGGTCGTACGGTGACGACTTACCTCCTCGCCGGCGGCGGTACCGCCGGGCACGTGAACCCCCTCCTCGCGGTCGCCGACGGCCTGCGCGCGCGCGACGCCGCGGCCGACGTGCTCGTGCTCGGTACGCGCGAGGGCCTGGAGGCACGGCTCGTCCCGCTGCGCGGCTACGAGCTGCTGATCGTGGCCAAGGTGCCGTTCCCGCGGCGTCCCGACCGCGCGGCCGCCGTCTTCCCCTCGCGGTTCCTCGCGGCCGTGGCGCACGTGCGCCGGCTCATCCGCGAGCGCGGCGTCGACGTCGTCGTCGGCTTCGGCGGCTACGCGGCGGCCCCGGCCTACGTCGCGGCGCGCCGCGAGCGCGTGCCGTTCGTCGTGCACGAGGCCAACGCGAGACCCGGGTTGGCCAACGTGCTGGGGGCGCGGTCGGCGGCGGGCGTCGGCGCGGCCTTCGCGGGGACGCCGCTGCGCGGTGCGAAAGAGGTGGGGATGCCGCTGCGCCGCGAGATCGTCGACCTCGACGTCGCGGCGACCCGGGCCGAGGCGGCGGCGCACTTCGGCCTCGACCCCGCGCGCCCGACACTGCTGGTCTTCGGGGGCTCCCTCGGCGCCCTGCGTCTGAACACCGCGTTCGGCGGCGCGTGGCGCGACGTGCTCGACGCCGGGTGGCAGCTGCTGCACGTGACCGGACAGAACTCCGACCTGCCCGACCCCGGCGCCGAGGGGTACGCCGTCGTGCGGTACGTCGACCGGATGGACCTCGCCTTCGCCCTCGCCGATCTGGTGGTCTCGCGCTCGGGCGCGGCCACGGTCAGCGAGATCAACGCCCTCGGCATCCCGGCGATCTACGTCCCCTACGCCGTCGGCAACGGCGAGCAGAGTCTGAACGCCGCCGCCGCGGTCCGGGCGGGGGCCGCGGTGCTCATCCCCGATGCCGAGTTCGCGCCCGAGCGGGTGCGCGCCGACGTGGTGCCGCTGCTGGGCGACGCGGCCCGGCGCGAGGCCATGCGCGCGGCGGCGGCGCGCACCGGCATCCGCACCGGCACCGAGAATGTGATCGCGATGATCGATGAGGCCCTCGCGCGCTGACGTCGCCCGGCGAGCCCCGTCGATGCCGTCCCGCGGATGCCGCCCGGCCCGGCCGGCGCGGCGCGCTCTCGGCTCGTCGGCGCCGTCCTACGGATCCCGGCCGGGACGCACCGTGCCGGGGCTCCGGCTCGCGGCGTGTCGGTGCCGGCATCCGCAGGACGGTCGACGCTCTGCCCGTCCGCGGCCCCGGCCCCGCGAGCCCCGGCCCGCGCGCCGGGGCTCGCGCGCAGGATCGGCGACGTAAACTCGCAGACGCCATGATCAGACCCGACCTGAGCCTCCCTCTCCCCGAGACCATCACCTCCGCGCACTTCATCGGCGTGGGCGGCTCCGGGATGTCGGGCCTGGCCCGCATGTTCCTCGACCGCGGTATCCGCGTCTCCGGATCCGACCGTGCCGACAGCGCGGCGCTGCGCGACCTCGCGGCGCGCGGGGCGACCGTGCACGTGGGCCACGACGCCGCGCATCTGGGCGACGCCGACACCGTCGTGCACACCGGCGCCATCTGGCCCGAGAACCCTGAATTCGTCACCGCCAAAGAGCGCGGCCTGCACGTCATCCACCGCTCGCAGGCCCTGCACTGGCTCATCGGGGGCCGCCGCCTGGTGTCGGTCGCCGGTGCACACGGCAAGACCACCTCGACCGGCATGGTCGTGACCGCGTTGCGCGCGCTCGACGCCGATCCGACGTTCGTCAACGGCGGTGTCATCGCCGACCTCGGCGTCTCCAGCGGCACCGGCTCCGACGACCTCGTCGTCATCGAGGCCGATGAGTCCGACGGCACGTTCGAGCTCTACGACACCGCGGTCGCGCTGATCACCAACGTCGACCCCGACCACCTCGACCACTACGGCTCGCGCGACGCCTTCGACGCCGCCTTCGCCCGGTTCGCGGATGCCGCGGGCGAGGCCGTGGTCATCTCGGCCGACGATCCGGGGGCCCGCGCCGTCCGCGCGCGCATCACGCACCCGTCGGTCGTGACCTTCGGTGAGGATCCCTCCGCCGACGTCCGGCTCAGCGGCATCCGCACCGACGGCCCGGTCGCGTTCACGCTCACCGCCGACGGCGAGAGCGTCGAGGTGCGTCTGCGCGTGCCGGGGACCCACAACGCGGTGAACGCGGCCGGCGCGATCGCCGTGCTGCGGGTGCTCGGCTACCGGCTCCCCGACGCCGCGCGCGCGGTCGAGGGTTTCGGCGGCACCGTCCGCCGCTTCGAGCTGCACGGCGTGCAGCACGGCGTGAGCGTGTACGACGACTACGCCCACCACCCCACCGAGGTCGCGGCGGCGCTGTCGGCCGCGCGGACGGTCGTGGGCGAGGGGCGCATCATCGCGATCCAGCAGCCCCACACCTACTCCCGGACGCAGGAGATGTACCGGGAGTTCGCCGAGGTGCTCGAGGCGCACGCCGATCACACCGTCATGCTCGACGTGTTCGGCGCGCGCGAGGACCCGGTGCCGGGCGTCACCGGCGAGCTGGTCAGCGGCGCGTTCGCCGATCCCGCGCACGTGCACTACGTACCCGACTGGCAGCAGGCCGCGGACTACACCGCGCGCGTGGCTCGTCCCGGCGACTACGTCATCACCCTCGGCTGCGGCAACGTCTACCAGATCATCCCGCAGGTGCTCGAGGCGCTCTCCCGCACCGAGGCGCCGGCGGTCTGAGCGTGCGCCGGCCCTCGCCCCTGCCGCAGCGGCCGGAGTCCGCCCGTTCGCCGAAGGCCGAGCGTGCCGCGACCCGTGCCCCGCGGCATCCGGACGCCGTCGACGACGCCACCCCGGTCACGCCCCTCGCGCGGCAGGAGCACGACCCGACGACGCCGGGAACCCCGGATGCCGAGGCCACGCGGCTGCGCGACGTCTGGCGCGCCTCCCGAGCGCGCCGACGGGCGCTGTCGGCCGAGGTCAAGCGCTTCACGGTGCGTCAGCGGCGTCGCAGGCGGGTGTGGATCGGCGTCGGGGCGGCGTTCCTCGTCACGGTGCTCGGCACGGCCGGTGTGGCGTACAGCCCGCTGTTCGCCGTGGAGCGCATCGACGTGGTGGGCACGTCGCAGCTCGACGTGGCGACGGTGACCGACGCCCTGGCGGGCCAGGTGGGCACGCCGTTGGCGATGGTGGACGACAGCGCGGTCAAGGCCGCGCTGGTGCGCTTCCCCCTGGTGGAGTCCTACACGCTCGAGGCCCGTCCGCCGCACGATCTCGTCGTGCGGATCGTGGAGCGCACCCCCATCGGGGCGCTGCAGACGGCCGCGGGTTTCACGGTGGTGGATGCCGCGGGCGTCGCGCTGTCGACGACCCCCGACGCCCCCGCGGGTCAGGCGGTGCTCGAGGTCGCGGGGGGCACCGGTTCGGCGGCGTTCCGCGCCGCGGGCCGGGTCGTGCGCGCCCTGCCGGACGCGATCCGCGTCCAGGTGACACAGGTCTCGGCATCCACGCCCGACGACGTGACCCTGACGCTCGGCGCATCGGGGTCGCGCGTGGTGTGGGGCAGCGCCGAGCGCTCGGCCGAGAAGGCGATCGTCCTGGACCGGCTGACGGCCAAGAGCCCGCCGGATCAGGCCCGGGAGTACGACGTGACGTCGCCCGACGCCGGCGTCGTCCGCTGATCTGCGGGGCGATAACGGAACACGCCGCGTGTCGGGCGACCGGCGCCGGATCCGCCACCTACCTTCGAGCTAAGGAATTGCATACCGGGCAATTCTTTAACCCTCAACATGAGGTTTAGAGTTTCGGGTTCGGGGACAAACGGAGGCCGGCATGAGCCACAACCAGAACTACCTCGCCGTGATCAAGGTCGTCGGTGTGGGCGGGGGCGGCGTCAACGCCGTCAACCGCATGATCGAACTCGGCCTGCGCGGCGTGGAGTTCATCGCGATCAACACCGATGCGCAGGCGCTGCTCATGAGCGACGCCGACGTCAAGCTCGACGTCGGTCGCGAGCTCACGCGCGGCCTCGGTGCCGGTGCCGACCCCGAGGTCGGCCGACGCGCCGCCGAGGACCACGCGGAAGAGATCGAAGAGGCCCTGCGCGGCGCCGACATGGTCTTCGTCACCGCGGGCGAGGGTGGCGGAACCGGTACGGGCGGCGCACCCGTCGTCGCCAAGATCGCCAAGTCGATCGGCGCCCTGACCATCGGTGTCGTCACCAAGCCCTTCTCGTTCGAGGGGCGTCGCCGCCAGAGCCAGGCCGAGGGCGGGGTGCAGCGGCTGAAAGAAGAGGTCGACACCCTGATCGTCGTCCCCAACGACCGCCTGCTCGAGATCAGCGACCGCGGCATCTCGATGATCGAGGCCTTCGCCACCGCCGACCAGGTGCTGCTCGCCGGTGTGCAGGGCATCACCGACCTCATCACGACCCCCGGTCTGATCAACCTCGACTTCGCCGACGTCAAGAGCGTGATGCAGGGTGCGGGATCCGCGCTGATGGGCATCGGCTCGTCGCGCGGCGCCGACCGCGCGATCAAGGCCGCCGAGCTCGCGGTCGAATCGCCGCTGCTCGAAGCCTCCATCGAGGGCGCTCACGGTGTGCTGCTGTCGATCCAGGGCGGATCGAACCTCGGCATCTTCGAGATCAACGACGCCGCCCAGCTGGTGAAAGAGGCCGCTCACCCCGAGGCCAACATCATCTTCGGAACCGTCATCGACGACACGCTCGGCGACGAGGTGCGCGTCACCGTCATCGCCGCCGGTTTCGACGGCGGTGAGCCCTCGCTGCGCATCGACCCCGTCAGCGCGCAGCGTCCGGCCAGCATCCCCGTGGTGCCCGTCATCCCCGCCGACGACGTCGCCCGCGACCTCGACGCGGCCGAGGAGCAGAAGGCGGCGACCGAGCGTCCGATCGAGCGCGCTCCCGAGCGTCGGCCCGAGCCGGCCCCGGTCATCGCCCGCGTGCCCGAGACCTCGTACGACAACGGCTACGCCGACGACGACCTCGATGTGCCCGACTTCCTGAAGTAAGCACGATCTCTCCGACGAAAGCGGGTCCGGTCTCCACCGGGCCCGCTCTCGTCGTCGAAGGAGCAGCATGGACACCGCCCTGGCCGACCGGCTCGCCGCCGTCGACGAACGCATTCGGGATGCCGCCCGCGCCGCCGGCCGCGACGCGGACGCCCTCACGCGCATCGTCGTCACCAAGTTCCACCCCGCCTCGCTGGTCGCCGACCTCCACGCCCTCGGTGTCCGCCACGTCGGCGAGAACCGTCAGCAAGAGCTCACCGCCAAGCGCGCCCAGCTCACCGGCATCCCGGATCTGACCTGGCACTTCATCGGTCAGGCGCAGACGAACAAGGCGCGTGCCGTGCGGGCGGGGGCGGATGCCGTGCACTCCGTCGATCGGGCGCGGATCGCCGACGCGCTGCACCACGCCGCCGCCGGCGACGACGTCCTGGACGTCCTGGTCCAGGTCAACCTCACGGACGACCCGGGTCGCGGGGGAGTCGCGCCCGACGAGGTCGACGAGCTCGCCACCCACGTCGCCGCGCTCCAGAGCCTGCGCCTGCGGGGCGTCATGGCGGTCGCCCCCCTCGATGAGCGACCCGCCCGAGCCTTCGAAAGGCTGCGTCGATGCGCCGACGCGGTGAAGGCCGTGGTGGCGGACGCCGACTGGATCTCGGCAGGCATGACCGGCGACTTCCCCGAAGCGATCGCGATGGGCGCGACACACCTGCGGATCGGCTCCGCAATCACGGGCCCGAGGCCCACGCGCGACTAGCCTCGGACCAGACGAGCGAACGGAGGATGCGATGTCGAACCCCCTGAAGAAGACCATGGTGTACCTGGGCCTCGCCGACGAGGAAGAGACCTACGAGGAGACGGCGCCGCAGCCCATCGCGCGCAAGCAGGCCGCACCGGCCGCTCCCGTGGAGAAGGCCGCGCCGGTCACCCCCCTGCACCGTCCCGCCGTGGTGCGTCAGCCCTCGGCCGGACCCGTGAGCGAGATCCTCACGGTGCACCCCAAGCAGTACCGCGACGCCCAGACGATCGCCGAGAACTTCCGCGAGGGCATCCCGGTCATCATCAACCTCTCCCAGATGAGCGACGCCGACGCGCGCCGCCTGATCGACTTCGCGAGCGGTCTCTCGCTCGGGTTGTACGGCCGTATCGAGCGGGTGACGAGCAAGGTCTTCCTGCTCTCTCCTGAGAACATCGCCGTCTCCGGCGACGGTGCGATCGCGCAGGCCGACCCCGAGGCTGCGCCCTTCGCGTCCCAGTAACCGATCGTGGCCGTCCTGAGCCTGATCGGCTCCGTCCTCAGCGCGATCCTGTTCATCTACATCATCGTCCTGCTCGCGCGCCTCGTGCTCGAGTACATCCCGATGTTCAATCGCGAGTGGCGTCCCCGGGGTGCCGTCCTGGTGCTCGCCGAGATCGTCTACACCGTGACGGACCCGCCCATCAAGCTGATCCGCCGTATCATCCCGCCCCTGCGCATCGGGGGCATCGCGATCGACTTCGGTTTCGCGATCGTCATGTTCGTCTGCTTCATGCTGTTGAGCGTCACGCGGTCCCTCGCGGCCGCCTGACGCTCTCGCCGCCGCCCTTCGACACCGGTCGAGGGCGGCGGCTATGCTGTTCCGAAGCGGTACGCCCCGGTGCGACACCCCCATAGTTCCGACATCAGAGCTCTCGAAAGAGGAAACACCATGGCACTGACCCCCGATGACGTCGTCACCAAGCAGTTCCAGCACGTGCGCTTCAAGGAGGGCTTCGACCCCGACGAGGTCGACGACTTCCTCGACGAGATCGTCGTCGAGTGGCGCAAGACCATCGCCGAGAACGAGGAGCTGAAGACCAAGCTCGCCGCGTACGAGTCCGGCGAGACCGCTCCGGCCGCGACCGCGGCCCCCGTCGCCGAGGCGCCCAAGGCCGACGAGCCCGTCGCCGAGGCGCCCGCCCCGGCGCCGGTCGCCGAGGCCCCCAAGGCCGACGCCGAGCCCGCCGCGCAGAGCGCGGGGATCATCGAGCTCGCCCAGCGTCTGCACGACGAGCACGTGGCCGAGGGTAAGGCCCAGCGCGATCAGCTCATCGGCGAGGCTCAGGCGCAGGCGGCGTCGATCGTCGCCGAGGCCGAGCAGAAGGGCCGCGAAGAGCGCGCCCGTCTCGAGAAGGAGCGCACCACGCTCGAGGGCCGCATCACCGAGCTGCGCAACTTCGAGCGGGACTACCGTTCGCAGCTGCGTTCCTACATCGAGGGCCAGCTCCGCGACCTCGACACCACCGCGACGTCGTCGGGCTCGACCCCGGTGTCGGCGATCGGTCTGTAACTCTTTGCGCAGTCGACCTCCTCTGCGTTCGGCGGCGGCCGGCATCATCATCGCGATCCTCGCGGTGCTGGTGCTGGCCGCCGACCAGTTGGCGAAGACCGTCGCCATCGACACCCTGCCGCCCGAGCGCGTCGTCCCGGTGATCGGTGAGGCGCTGCAGTTCTACCTCGTGCGCAATCCCGGCGCCGCCTTCTCGTTGGGCGAGGGCGTCACCTGGATCTTCACCATCGCCCTCGCGGTCGTCGCCGCGATCATCGTGTACCTCGCGGTTCGCCGCGTCCGCTCCCGCCTGTGGGCCGTGGTCCTGGGCCTGCTGCTCGGCGGGGTGCTCGGCAACCTCACCGACCGGTTGCTGCGCGAGCCCGGATTCCCCGTGGGCCACGTCGTCGATTTCATCTCGACCCCGTGGATGATGCCCGCGATCTACAACGTCGCCGACATCTTCATCGTGTCGATGATGATCTCGGTGGCGATCCTGGTGCTGGTCGGTCTGCGCCTCGACGGCACTCGCGAGACCAAGCCCGCACGCACCCCCGACGCGGGGGCGGCCGACGACGCGCCTTCGGGCGCCGAGCCGGGCACCCGCTGACATGGAGTCGCGGAGCCTTCCCGTCCCCGACGGGCTCGACGGGACGCGCATCGATCAGGCGCTGGCCAAGATGCTCGGCTTCTCACGGACGTTCGCGGCAGAGGTCGCGGATGCCGGGGGAGTGAGCGTCGACGGTCGGACGGCCGGTCGCAGCGACCGCCTGCGCGCGGGCTCGTGGATCAGCGTCGAGTGGGAGCCCAAGCGCGACCCCGAGATCATCCCGGTCGAGGTGCCCGATCTGGGGATCGTCCATGACGACGACGACATCGTCGTGGTCGACAAGCCCGCGGGTGTCGCCGCCCACCCGTCGGTCGGGTGGGAGGGGCCGACGGTGCTGGGCGCCCTCGCCGCCGCGGGCTTCCGCATCGCCACGAGCGGCCCCGCCGAACGCCGCGGGGTCGTGCACCGGCTGGACGCCGGTACGAGCGGTCTCATGGTCGTGGCCAAGACCGAGCGGGCGTACACGTTGCTCAAGAGCGCGTTCAAGGAGCGCGAGGTCGACAAGATCTACCACGCGGTGGTCCAGGGGCATCCCGACCCCCTCGCCGGAACGATCGACGCGCCGATCGGGCGGCATCCGCACCACTCGTGGAAATTCGCGGTCACGCCCGACGGCAAGGACTCGGTGACCCACTACGAGACGCTCGAGGCGTTCCCCCGTGCGTCTCTGCTCGAGGTGCACCTCGAGACGGGGCGTACGCACCAGATCCGCGTCCACATGGCCGCGCACCGCCACCCGTGCGCGGGTGACCCCCTCTACGGTGCCGATCCCACGCTCTCGGCGCGTCTCGGGCTCACCCGCCAGTGGCTGCACGCCCATCGTCTCGCCTTCACCCACCCGGGGTCGGGGGAGTGGGTCGAGTTCGCGTCGCCCTACCCCGCCGATCTGGCGCGGGCGCTCGAGATCCTCGCCGACGGCGCCTGAGACGGGCGTCCCGGACCAGGTCGTCGACGCGCCCGGGCGGGACGACCGAACTGGGCGTCCACCCCGAACATCCGGGGTCGATGTCGGAGGGCGAACGTAGACTCGACGCGTGGCAGCAGACTCCTTCGTTCACCTTCACGTGCACAGCGAGTATTCGATGCTCGACGGCGCCGCGCGCATCGGCCCGATGGTCCAAGAGGCCGTCACGCAGGGCATGCCGGCGATCGCGGTGACCGACCACGGCAACACCTTCGCAGCCTACGAGTTCTACAAGACGGCGAAGGATGCCGGGATCAAGCCGATCATCGGCATCGAGGCCTACGTCACCCCCGGGACGCACCGTTCCGACAAGGCGCGCGTGCGGTGGGGCACGCCCGAGCAGCAGAGCGACGACGTCTCGGGTTCGGGCGCGTACACGCACATGACCCTGCTGTCCGAGACCACCGAGGGCATGCACAACCTGTTCCGCCTGTCGTCCAAGGCGAGCATGGAGGGCTACTACTTCAAGCCCCGCATGGACCGCGAGCTGCTGCAGACCTACGGCAAGGGGCTCATCGCGACCACCGGCTGCCCCTCGGGCGAGGTGCAGACCCGCCTGCGGCTGGGGCAGTACGACGCGGCGCGCGCGGCGGCGGCCGAGTTCCAGGACATCTTCGGCAAAGACAACTACTTCGCCGAGATCATGGACCACGGGTTGTCCATCGAGCGCCGCGTCATGGCCGACCTGCTCAGGATCTCGAAGGATCTCGGCATCCCCCTCGTCGGGACGAACGACCTGCACTACACGCACCAGCACGACGCCACCAGCCACGCAGCTCTGCTGTGCGTGCAGTCGGGGTCCACCCTCGACGACCCCAAGCGGTTCAAGTTCGACGGCGACGGGTACTACGTCAAGTCGCCCGCCGAGATGCGCCAGGTGTTCCGCGACAACCCGGAGGCCTGCGACAACACCCTTCTCATCGCCGAGCGGTGCGAGGTCGAGTTCGACACCTCGGCGAACTACATGCCGCGCTTCCCGGTCCCCGCGGGCGAGACCGAGAGCAGCTGGATGATCAAAGAGGTCGAGAACGGCCTGCAGGACCGCTATCCCGGCGGCATCCCCGATGCCGTGCGCACGCAGGCCGCATACGAGACCGACGTCATCCTGCAGATGGGCTTCCCGGGGTACTTCCTGGTCGTCGCCGACTTCATCAACTGGGCCAAGCGCAACGGCATCCGCGTCGGTCCCGGCCGTGGCTCGGGGGCCGGCTCGATGGTCGCCTACGCGATGAAGATCACCGATCTCGACCCGCTGCAGCACGGTCTGATCTTCGAGCGGTTCCTCAACCCCGACCGCGTCTCGATGCCCGACTTCGACGTCGACTTCGACGACCGCCGCCGCGGCGAGGTCATCCAATATGTCACCGAGAAGTACGGCGACGAGCGCGTCGCGCAGATCGTCACCTACGGCACCATCAAGGCCAAGCAAGCCCTCAAGGACGCCGGCCGTGTGCTCGGGTTCCCCTTCAGCATGGGCGACAAGCTCACCAAGGCCATGCCGCCCGCCGTCATGGGCAAGGACATGCCGCTGGACGGCATGTTCAACCCCGAGCATCCCCGGTACAAAGAGGCGAGCGAATTCCGCACGCTCATCGAGACCGATCCCGAGGCCAAGACGGTGTTCGACACCGCCCTGGGACTCGAGAACCTCAAGCGCCAGTGGGGCGTGCACGCGGCCGGCGTCATCATGTCGAGCGAGCCGCTCATCGACATCATCCCGATCATGCGCCGCGAACAGGACGGGCAGATCGTCACGCAGTTCGACTACCCGGCGTGCGAATCGCTGGGCCTGATCAAGATGGACTTCCTGGGGCTTCGAAACCTCACGATCATCAACGACGCGCTCGACAACATCGAGGCCAACCGCGGCCACCCCCTCGTCCTCGAGGACCTCGATC
This sequence comes from Microbacterium sp. NPDC090007, assembly GCF_044748345.1. NCBI lineage: Bacteria > Bacillati > Actinomycetota > Actinomycetes > Micrococcales > Microbacteriaceae > Microbacterium > Microbacterium sp. NPDC090007. Next base: position 1,733,900 of record NZ_JBIVFV010000001.1, read on the forward strand.
TCGACGACACGGCCTCGTACGAGCTCCTCGCCCGCGGCGACACCTTGGGCGTCTTCCAGCTCGACGGCGGACCCATGCGGTCGCTCCTGCGCCTGATGCGTCCCGACAACTTCGAGGACATCTCTGCCGTGCTGGCGCTCTACCGCCCCGGCCCGATGGGTGTGAACTCGCACATCAACTACGCCCTGCGCAAGAACAAGCAGCAAGAGATCGAGCCGATCCACCCCGAGCTCGAAGAGCCGCTCGCCGACATCCTCGACACGACCTACGGCCTCATCGTCTACCAGGAGCAGGTGATGGCCGTCGCCCAGCGCGTCGCCGGCTACACCCTCGGCCAGGCCGACCTGCTGCGTCGTGCGATGGGTAAGAAGAAGAAGAGCGAGCTGGACAAGCAGAAAGAGATCTTCTTCGGCGGAATGACCGAGCGCGGGTTCGGCGAGGTCGCGCAGCAGACGCTGTGGAAGGTGCTGGAGTCCTTCGCGGATTACGCCTTCAACAAGGCGCACACCGCCGCCTACGGACTCGTGTCCTACTGGACCGCCTACCTCAAAGCGCACTATCCCGCCGAGTACATGGCGGCGTTGCTCACCAGCGTCGGCGACTCGAAGGACAAGATGGCGGTCTACCTCAACGAGTGCCGCCGCATGGGGATCAGGGTGCTCCCCCCCGACGTCAACGAATCGATCCGTTTCTTCGCCGCCGTCGGCGAAGACATCCGCTTCGGCCTCGGCGCGGTGCGCAACGTCGGAACGAACGTCGTCGACGGGATCGTCGCGGCCCGACAGGATGCCGCGTACACGTCGTTCCACGACTTCCTGTCCAAGGTGCCGATGCACGTCGCCAACAAGCGCACGGTCGAGTCGCTCATCAAGGCGGGCGCGTTCGACACCCTCGGCTCGACGCGGCGGGCCCTGGTCGAGGTGCACGAGGACGCCTGCGAAGGGGCGGTGCTCGACAAACGCCGTGAGGCCAACGGCGAGGTCGGGTTCGATTTCGACTCTCTGTGGGACGAACCGCAGCAGGTCGTCAAGGTGCCGGAGCGGCCGGAGTGGACGAAGAAGGACAAACTGGCGTTCGAGCGCGAAATGCTCGGGCTCTACGTCTCCGATCACCCGCTCGCCGGTCTCGAGGTCCCACTGGCCAAGCACGCCTCGACGTCGATCCACGATCTGCTCGCGTCAGAAGACGTTCAGGACGGCGACCAGGTCACCGTGGCGGGGCTGCTCACGAGCGTGCAGCATCGCGTCGCCAAGCAGAGCGGCAACCCGTACGGCATGGTCACCGTCGAGGACTTCAACGGCGAGGTGACCGTGATGTTCATGGGCAAGACGTACGCCGAGTTCGCGCCCGTCCTCCAGGCCGATTCGATCCTCGTCGTCCGCGGCCGCGTGTCCCGTCGGGACGACGGGCTCAACCTGCACGCCCAGAGCGCCTTCGCCCCCGATCTCGAGGGGCTCGACGAGACCGGCGGTCTCACTCTGGTCGTCCCCGAGCAGCGCGCGAACGAGGCCCTCGTCGGCGAGCTCGCGCACATGCTCCGTCGCCACGCGGGATCGACGGAGGTCGTCCTCAAACTCCACAAGGGCGGGTCCGCGAAGGTCTTCGAGGTCCCCTTGCCCGTCCGGGTGACCGCCGATCTCTTCGGCGAGTTGAAGGGCTTGTTGGGACCGAACTGTCTCGGCTGACCCCGCTCCATCCCCTCGTATGCCGTCGCCACAACCCCAGCGGATGCAGAACACCCGCTGGTTAGGATGACCGGGCGCTCCGGCGCCCCTGGTGAAAGGACCACCGTGACCGATCAGACCCCCCATCACGATTCCGCGTCCGACGCGTCCGCGTCGGACGATCTCTCACGCGACCGGCGCTCACGCGACGAGGTCGCCTCCGGCGCCCGCCCCGCGCTCGACCGCGACGCGGTCGCCGCAGACAGGGGTGATTCCGGGGCCGTCGACGCGTTCGATCGCGCCGACGCGTCGGGTGCTCCGGAGTCCTCGGGCGGCGGCGCGCTCGGCGTCTCGTCCGTCCCCGCCTCGGCCCACGCCAATGCCGCCCGGTTCGGCGGCGTCCCCGCTCACGACGAGTCCGGGCGGGGCGACGCCGCGTCGACCCCCGGCCCCGCGCGCGCGGCGGCGGGCGGCGCCGAAGGCCCCCATTACGGAGTCGGCCCGTTCTCGGTCCGCGAAGTCGCCCTGCTCGGCGTGTGGGTCGTGGCCTTCCTCGTCTCGTTCTTCCGCACGAACATCCTCGACTCTCCCTCCGGCGTCCTCGTCGGCGGGAGCAATGTCTGGTTGTCCGGGCTGTGGTGGATCCCCGCCGTGGCGCTGCCGACCGTCGCCGTCGGGCTCATCGTGCTGCGACGCCTCTCACCGCAGGGCATCCGGCGCGTCGGATCCCTCGGCATCGACCAGTTCGCGTCCGTCGCTTTCGCCGTCGCCGCGCTCGTGTGGGTCTCGTGGGTGTGGGACACCGTGGCGGTCTTCGGCGAGACCGGGATCTGGACGCGTTCGTGGGTCATCTGGGTCGAAGCGGTCGTGCTCCTCGCCGGTGTCGTCCTGACGGTCTTCGCGCCGATCATCCCTCCGTTCTCGCGCGACTTCCGCGACCGCGACGAGGTGCCCGCGCACCGTAACGCGCGTCCGATCCGCCCCGTGGTCGCCCGTCCCCGGACACCGCGGACCCCGCGCCCCGCGCGCACCCCCGCCACGACGCCGGTCGACGACCGCGCGCTCGCGCACGGCACGCCCGTCGCGCCCGACGCGGACGACGCGCCCACCCCCGGCAGCTACACCGGGTCGACCGACCTCTCGCACGAGGACGCCGCACCGCGCACGAGCGTTCTGCCCACCCCCCATGCGGACCGTCCTCATCGCGACGAGGCGGGTGACGGCGGGGCCGCGGCCCCGCACGGGGACGACAACGACACCGACATCTTCGCGCCGCTGCGCACCTCGGACGACGAGCGTGACGAGAACCGGCGCGACGTGAGCGCGTCGGCCGAGCCGATCCGCGACGAGCATCCCCACGCGCAGGCGTTCTGGGCGCTCGCCCCCGAGGAGCGCGAGATCGTCGACGACTACGGCACGCCGATCTTCCACATCGGTCCGACGGCGTGGGCGCTCGTCGTGGAGGACCGCGGCGAGACGTTCGTCGTGCGCCACGACGACGGTCGCATCGGCTACCTCCACGACGTCTCGGGCGTCACCCGCGGCTGAGCACCGCCTGCGAGCCGCCCGCGTCGCGCGAGGCGGCTCGCAGGGGGCCGGTAGCCTGGGACGATGCTCCGCACGATCGATCTCCGCGGCCGCGTGCTCTCGCCGGCCGAGCTCCTCGCCGTCGTCCCCCGCGCCGACGCCGCCCGTGACGAGGCCCTGGCCACGGCAGCGCGCCTCGTCGACGATGTCGCCCGCCGCGGCGAAGAGGCCCTTCGCGAGCAGGCGGCACGTTTCGACCGCGTGAGCGACCACGTGCTGAGAGTCCCCGCCGCCCACCTCGACGAGGCGCTGCGCGATCTGGATCCGGCGATCCGTGCGGCGCTGGACGAGGCGATCGATCGCGTGCGCACGGCATCCGCAGCCCAGGTGCCCCCGCCCGTTGTCACCGAGCTCTCCGACGGCGCCCGCGTCACCCAGCGGTGGCAGCCGGTGCGTCGCGTGGGCCTGTACGTCCCCGGCGGTAAAGCGGTCTACCCCTCGAGCGTCGTGATGAACGCGGTCCCCGCCCAGGTCGCGGGTGTGCGCGAGGTCGCCCTCGCCTCGCCGCCGCAGGCCGCGTTCGGCGGCCGGGTGCACCCGGTCATCCTCGCCGCCGCCCGCCTGCTGGGGGTCACCGAGGTCTACGCCATGGGCGGCGCCGGAGCCATCGGCGCCTTCGCGTACGGAGTGGCCGAGATCGGTCTCGACCCGGTCGACGTCGTCACGGGACCGGGCAACAACTTCGTGGCCTCCGCCAAGCGTGCGGTCGCGGGTCGGGTCGGCACGGACTCCGAGGCGGGGGCGACCGAGATCCTCGTCGTCGCCGACGACTCCGCCACCCCCGATCTCGTCGCCGTCGATCTGGTGAGCCAGGCCGAGCACGACGAGCAGGCCTCCGCCGTGCTCGTCACCGACTCGCCGGCCCTCGCCGAGGCCGTCCGAGCGGCCCTCCCGGCGCGCGTGGCGGCTACCCGGCACAGCGAGCGGGTGACGGCGGCCTTCCACGGACCGCAGTCCGCCGTCGTCCTCGTCGACGACCTCGCGCAGGCGACGGCGTTCAGCAACGCCTACGCGCCCGAACACCTCGAGCTGCACCTCGCCGACCCGCGTCCCGAGGATTTCGTGAACGCGGGCGCCGTCTTCGTCGGCCCGTACACGCCGGTGAGCCTCGGGGACTACCTGGCCGGCAGCAACCACGTCCTGCCGACCGGGGGACAGGCCCGGTACAGCGCGGGACTCTCGGCCGCGACCTTCCTGCGCCCGCAGCAGGTCGTGCAGTACGACCGCGACGCCCTGTCCCGCGTGCGCGATGCCATCGTCACCCTGGCCGAGGCCGAGGCGCTGCCCGCCCACGGCGAGGCCGTGACCGCGCGCTTCGAGGTCTGAGAGCGACGTCATGCACTGCCCGTTCTGCCGCAACCCGGACTCGCGCGTGATCGACTCGCGCACCAGCGACGACGGCCTCAGCATCCGTCGCCGTCGACAGTGCCCCAAGTGCGGCGGTCGTTTCTCGACCGTCGAGACCGCGAGCCTCAACGTGATCAAGCGGTCGGGCGTGGTCGAACCGTTCAGTCGCGAGAAGGTCATGTCGGGCGTGCGCAAGGCGTGCCAGGGGCGACCGGTGACGGATGCCGACCTGGCGGTCCTGGCCCAGCAGGTCGAGGAGGCGATCCGACAGACCGGCTCCTCGCAGATCGAGGCGAACGAGATCGGCCTGTCGATCCTCGGGCCGCTGCGCGAGCTCGACGAGGTGGCGTATCTGCGCTTCGCCAGCGTGTATCAGGCCTTCGACTCGCTCGAGGACTTCGACGCGGCGATCGCGCAGCTCCGGGCCGATCACGCGGCGCGCGCGACGAGCGTCGAGGGCGACGCGGTCCAGTAACCTGGCGGGGATGTATCCCCTCGTCTTCCGCACGATCCTCGCCCGGCTCGACCCGGAGTTCGCCCACCACCTCGGGGCGCTGGTCATCCGCGCCGCGGGCGTCGAGCCGGTGGCATCCCTCGTCCGCCGCTTCACCGCCCCGTCGCCGGAGCTGCGCGTCGACGCGCTGGGTCTGCGTTTCGACTCGCCGTTCGGCGTCGCCGCGGGCTTCGACAAGAACGTCACGATGGGCCGCGGGCTGGGTGCGCTCGGCTTCGGGCACGTCGAGGTGGGAACCCTCACGGCCCTGCCGCAGCCCGGCAACCCGAGGCCGCGCCTGTTCCGCCTGGTCGCCGACCGCGCGGTCATCAATCGCATGGGATTCAACAACGACGGCGCGGTCCTCGCCGCGGACCGTCTGCGCCGGCTGCGTCGGTCTCGACGGCGGCCGGTGATCGGCGTGAACATCGGCAAGAGCCGCGTCGTCGCCGTCGACGACGCGACGACCGACTACGTCCGCAGCGCCCGTCTGCTCGCCCCCCTGGCCGACTACCTCGTGGTCAACGTCTCGTCGCCCAACACACCCGGACTGCGCGGTCTGCAGGCGGTCGAGACGCTGCGGCCGCTGTTGACGGCCGTGCGCGATGCGGCCGGGGACACTCCGCTGCTGGTGAAGATCGCGCCGGACCTGAGCGACGACGAGGTGGGGGACATCGCGCGGCTCGCGGTCGACGCGGGTCTGTCCGGCCTCATCGCCACCAACACCACGATCGAGCGTTCGGGTCTGTCGACCCCGGTGGCCGCGGTCGAGGCGATGGGCGCGGGAGGTCTCTCGGGCGCCCCGCTCAAGGATCGCGCGGTGCAGGTGCTCCGTCTCGTGCGCGCGGCCGTGCCCGCGGATTTCGTGGTGATCTCGGCCGGGGGAGTCGAGACCGCCGACGATGTCCGCGAGCGCGTCGCGGCGGGGGCGACACTCGTGCAGGGGTATACGGCCTTCCTCTACCGCGGTCCGCTCTGGGCCCGCCAGATCAACCACGGTCTCGTCCGCCGGTGACCCGGTCGGTCGCAACCCGCCCCGGACGCCGAAGCGGCGCACCCGAGGGTACGCCGCTTCGTGGGGAGTCGGATCAGGCGGGGTACTGACCGCGCTTGACCTGGGCCTTGGGAAGCCGCATGAAGCGCATCTGCACGGTGCGCATCGCCGCGTACCAGCCCAGACCCTTCTCGAGACGGGTCTCGCCGAACTTCTCCTTCGCCGCGCGCTTGACGCGGATCGAGGTGATGATCATGTCGCCGACGACGAAGAGGATGAAGATCCACAGCGCCACGAACGACCAGTACTGGAAGAACGCCACCGGGATGAGCGTGGCGACGATCACGAGCACCATGAACGGCATGACGCCCTCGCCGAGGTGCCATCCGGCATCCACGAAGTCGCGGGCGAAGCGACGCTGGGGGCCCCGGTCGCGCACGGGCAGGTAGCGCTCCTCGCCCGCGGCCATGCCGATGCGGGCCTTCTCGCGCTGAGCGGCGAGCTCGGCGCGTGCGCGGGCCTTGGCCTCTTTCGTGTCGGGGACCAGGGGGCGCTTGCGCGCGGCCTCCTGCTCGGCGCGCGACGGCGTCGCGCGGCCCTTGCCCGATCCGAGCTCCGTCGGCTCGACGGGGGTGTCGTTGGGGGCGGGGGCGGGGGACTTGGCCACGGGAAACCTCGGTGATTCGCTGATCGGGAGACTTAAGATTACCCGCATGACCCTCGACCTGTCCCGGCAGGAAGCTGTGCAAAAAGCAGCCGACGCCGGAATCCCCGTAGCCCTCGCCGATCTCGGATCCCTGGTGCGCATCCCCTCGATCGCCTGGCCCGCCTTCGACCAGAACGCCCTCGTGCACAGTGCCGACGCCGTCGCCGCGCTCCTGCGTGGGACGGGCGTGTTCGACTCCGTGGAGGTCAAGCGCGCCGCGATCCCCGGGACCGACGAGTTCGGTCAGCCGGCGGTGCTCGCGACCCGCGCCGCCCGCAACGGCCGCCCCACGGTACTGCTGTATGCCCATCACGATGTCCAGCCGCCGGGCGACGAAGCCCTGTGGGACTCGCCGCCGTTCGAGCCCACGGTCCGTGACGGCCGCCTCTACGGTCGCGGCGCGGCCGACGACAAGGCCGGCATCATGGCGCACGTCGGCGCCGTGCGCGCGATCGCCGAAGCGATCGGCGACGACCTCGACCTCGGCATCGCCGTCTTCATCGAGGGCGAGGAGGAATACGGCTCGCGCTCGTTCGGGCAGTTCCTCGCGGACAACCTCGACGTCCTCCGCTCGGACGTGATCGTCGTGGCCGACTCGGGCAACTGGGACGAGCGCACCCCCGGTCTGACCGTGTCCCTCCGCGGCAACGCCCGCTTCACCCTGACGGTGCGCACGCTGGAGCACGCCTCGCACTCCGGGATGATGGGTGGAGCGGTGCCGGATGCCATGCTCGCCACCGTGAAGCTCCTCGCCACCCTGTGGGACGACGACGGCGCGGTCGCCGTCGAGGGTCTCGCCGTGCGCGACGCCGAGACGCCTCCGTACGACGAGGCGACGCTGCGCGCCGAATCCGGTCTGCTCGAGGGGGTGAGCCCGATCGGTCGCGACTCGATCCTCAGCCGCATCTGGAACAAGCCGTCGATCACGATCACCGGGTGGGATGCCACGCCCGTCGCGGCGGCTTCGAACACCCTCGCTCCGCAGACGAGCGTCGTCGTGAGCGCCCGCGTCGCGCCGGGACAGGATGCCGAAGAGGCCTTCGCCGCGGTCGAGAAGCACCTGCGCGCCCACGCGCCGTTCGGTGCGCATCTGGAGTTCAGCGACGTCGACTGCGGCGACTCGTTCCTCGTCGACACGGGCGGTTGGGCCGTGGAAGAGGCCCGGGGGGCATTCGCCGACGGGTACGGCGTGGACGCCGTGGACGTCGGCATCGGCGGCTCGATCCCCTTCATCTCCGACCTCGTGCGCGAGTTCCCCACGGCGCAGATCCTCGTCACCGGGGTGGAGGATCCTCACGCCCGCGCCCACAGCCCGAACGAGTCGCTGCACCTCGAGACCTTCCGCAATGCGCTCGTCTCCGAGGCGCTGCTGCTGGCGCGCCTGAACGCCCGCACGATCTGAACGAGGCCGCGGGGGCGGGACGGGCGTAGACTCGACCCGTCCCCGCGACCGAACAACCCGAAGGGCATCGCCATGACCGACACCACTCTGTCGTCCTCCGCCGAGACCCGCGAGCACGGCGTCGGCCTGACCGCGGCCGCCTCCGACAAGGTGAAGAGCCTGCTGTCGCAGGAGGGTCGCGACGACCTCCGCCTGCGCGTCGCGGTGCAGCCCGGTGGCTGCTCCGGCCTGATCTACCAGCTCTACTTCGATGAGCGCTATCTGGACGGCGACAAGGTCGTCGACTTCGACGGCGTCGAGGTCATCGTCGACGACATGAGCGTGCCGTACCTCGACGGGGCGAACATCGACTTCAAGGACACGATCTCGGAGCAGGGCTTCACGATCGACAACCCGAACGCCCAGGGATCCTGCGCCTGCGGCGACAGCTTCCACTGACCTGAAACGCCGCTCCCCGGCGTCGGATCGAGAGCCCCCGGGCCACGGATCATCCCGTGGATTCCGGGGGTTCTCGATGTCTCGGCGCTGGACGATTGGCCTGAGAACGGTGAGAGGTTGCTCTAGACTGTCAGAGCAACATCCACGACCCGGAAAGGTGCATTGTGCCCTCCAAACGTCGCCTTCGCTGGGCAGCGCTCCCCCTGGGGATCGCCTCCGTCGCACTCCTCTCGGGCTGCACCACGACCCAGCTCCACGGCTTCCTCCCCGGCTTCGTCGATGACGGCACGCCTGCCACGAACCACACCGACATGGTCGCCGGTCTGTGGGTCAACTCGTGGATCGTCCTGCTCGCCGTGGGCGTCATCACCTGGGGCCTGATGCTCTGGTCGGTCATCGCCTACCGCCGTCGCAAGGGCCAGTCCGGCCTCCCGGTGCAGCTGCGTTACAACATGCCGGTCGAGATCTTCTACACGATCGTCCCGCTGATCCTGGTGGTCGGGTTCTTCGCCTTCACGGCCCGCGACCAGAACACGCTCGAGACGCAGTACGAAGACCCCGACGTCTCCATCACCGCGTACGGCAAGCAGTGGGCGTGGGACTTCCAGTACAACGGCGAGCGTGAGGACAACTCGGACGCCGTCTACTCGATGGGTGTGCAGGCCACGGCCACCAGCGACGGTTACGACCTCGAGGACGTGCCCACCCTCTACCTGCCGGTGAACAAGACGGTGAAGATCGACCTGCGCTCGCGCGACGTCATCCACTCGTTCTGGATCATCGACTTCCTGTACAAGAAAGACATGTACCTCGGCCGCGACAACGAGTGGTCGTTCACGCCCACTCGTGAGGGCACTTACGAGGGCAAGTGCGCCGAGCTGTGCGGTGAGTACCACTCCGCCATGCTCTTCAACGTCAAGGTCGTGAGCGAGGCCGAGTACGAGGACTACCTCGACTCGCTGCGTGCGGCCGGTGACGTCGGCGACATCAGTGATCTGTCGCGCCTGCAGAACCTCAACACGGCCGGCGCCGAAGGGAACGAGTGATCATGGCCACGACGCTTCCGCTCCAGGGGACGGGCACTTCTCGCCCGACGACTCTCCCGCCGCGTCAAGCCGCACTGCTGAGCACCACGCGTGTCGAGCAGAAGGGCAATCTGGTCGTCAAGTGGATCACCTCCACCGACCACAAGACCATCGGGTACATGTACCTGATCGCCTCAGTCGTGTTCTTCATGCTCGGCGGTGTGATGGCGCTCATCATCCGCGCCGAGCTGTTCGAGCCTGGCATGCAGATCATCCCGACCAAAGAGCAGTACAACCAGCTGTTCACGATGCACGGCACGATCATGCTGCTGATGTTCGCGACGCCCCTGTTCGCGGGCTTCGCCAACGCGCTGCTGCCCCTGCAGATCGGCGCCCCCGACGTGGCCTTCCCGCGTCTGAACGCCTTCGCGTTCTGGCTCTTCCTGTTCGGTTCGACCATCGCGGTCTCCGGCTTCCTCACCCCGCAGGGTGCAGCCGGCTTCGGCTGGTTCGCCTATCAGCCCCTCGCCAACGCGAGCTTCTCGCCCGGTGTCGGCGGCAACCTGTGGATGCTGGGTCTCGGCATCAGCGGTTTCGGAACGATCCTCGGTGCGGTGAACTTCATCACCACGATCCTCACCATGCGCGCCCCCGGTATGACGATGTGGCGCATGCCGATCTTCTCGTGGAACACGCTCATCACGAGCATCCTGATCCTGCTCGCCTTCCCGGTCCTCGCTGCGGCCATCTTCGCCGCCGCCAGCGACCGCGTGCTCGGCTCGCACATCTACAGCCCCGAGAACGGCGGAGTGCTGCTCTGGCAGCACCTGTTCTGGTTCTTCGGACACCCCGAGGTCTACATCATCGCGCTGCCGTTCTTCGGCATCGTGTCCGAGATCTTCCCCGTCTTCAGCCGCAAGCCGATCTTCGGCTACAAGACGCTGGTCTACGCCACGATCGCGATCGCCGCCCTCTCCGTCGCCGTGTGGGCGCACCACATGTACGTCACGGGCGGTGTGCTGTTGCCGTTCTTCGCGCTCATGACCATGCTGATCGCGGTCCCGACGGGCGTGAAGATCTTCAACTGGATCGGCACGCTCTGGCGCGGATCGGTGACATTCGAGACACCGATGGTCTTCGCGCTCGGCTTCCTCGTGTCGTTCGTCTTCGGTGGCCTCACCGGTGTCATCCTGGCGTCGCCGCCGCTGGACTTCCACCTGTCCGACTCGTACTTCGTGGTGGCGCACTTCCACTACGTCGTGTTCGGCACGGTCGTCTTCGCGATGTTCGCGGGCTTCTACTTCTGGTGGCCCAAGTGGACGGGCAAGATGCTGAACGAGCGTCTGGGCATGGTGCACTTCTGGATGCTGTTCATCGGTTTCCACATGACCTTCCTCATCCAGCACTGGCTGGGTGTCGACGGCATGGTGCGCCGCTACGCCGACTACGCCGCCGCTGACGGGTGGACCTGGGAGAACCAGCTCTCCACGGTGGGTTCGATGATCCTCGGTGCGTCGATGATCCCGTTCCTGCTGAATGTGTGGATCACTGCGCGCAAGGCGCCGAAGGTCACCGTCGACGACCCGTGGGGCTACGGAGCCTCGCTGGAATGGGCGACGTCCTGCCCGCCGCCGCGCCACAACTTCACCTCGATCCCGCGTATCCGCAGCGAGCGCCCCGCCTTCGACCTCAACCACCCCGAGGCCGGCATCCCGGTCGGTGTGGGACCGGCGAAGGACGCCCCCGATGCACCCGTCGTCGACGCAGCTGGCGGAGAGGTCAAATAACGACATGCGTACCAACGTCAACCTCTGGTGGCTCCTGGCAGTCTTCGCCTACCTGATCGCCGCCATCTACACGGTCTGGAGCCTGCTCCAGCACGGCGGCGTCGAGTGGGTCGGAACGGTCGCGTTGGCCTTCCTCGGCCTGATGTCGACGATGATCGCGTTCTACATCGGACGCGTCCTCAAGGCACAGCGCGGCGAGCTTCCCGAAGACACGCTGACCGCCGACATCGACGACGGCGATCCCGAGATGGGCGAATTCAGCCCGTGGTCGTGGTGGCCCATCGTCCTGGCCGCCTCCGCGGCGATCGCCGTCGTCGGCCTGGCCGTGGGTAGTTGGCTCGTCCCCGTCGGATTCGCGGTGTTCGCTGTGGCCATCGTCGGCTGGGTGTACGAGTACTACCGCGGGTACTTCGCGCGCTGATCCCGTGCCCGTACGGCTCATCACGGCCGCCGCATCCGATGCCGGCGCCCACCGTCCCACCAACCAGGATGCCGCCTTCGCGGCATCCTGGGGTGCGGCGGTGGCGGACGGCGTCGGCGGCGGCCCGTCGGGGGACCTCGCCTCGGCTGCTCTGGTCCACCGCCTGGTGGCGACAAGCGGACGCAGCATGGATGCCGACGGCCTGCTCGTGCGGATCCGCGAGGCGAACTGGGACATCCGCGCCCACGTCGAGCGCGATCCCGCCCTCGAGGGCATGGCGACGACCTTCACCGGCATCTTCCTCAGCACGAGTGGCGATCTTCTGCTCGCGCACACGGGCGACTCCCGCGCTTATCTCCTGCGAGACGGCGAGTTCTCTCGAGAGACGCGTGACGATTCGTACGTCCAGGCGCTCGTCGACCACGGCATCATCCCGCCCGAGGCGGCGGCGGCTCATCCGCGACGCAACATCATCACGGCATCCCTCGGAGGTGCCGAAGGTGATGTCGTCTCAGTGGCGGAGCGTCCTCCGCTCGCGGGCGATCGATGGATGTTGTGCAGCGACGGTCTCACGGATTACGTCCCCGAGGCCGACGTCGCGCGGTTGATCGCCGCGGCGCCCGATGCGCGTTCCGCGGCGACGGAGGCTGTGAGCCTGGCCCTCGAGGCCGGGACCCGCGACAACGTGACCGTCGTCGTCTGCGACGTCGTCGACGATGACGACTCCACGATCGTGGACCCCGTGTTCTTCGGCTCGGCTGCCCGCTGGTTCACCGAGGGCGTCGAGACGGCGTGACGTCGGACGGGCGGGATCCCGCCCCCGAAGTGAGGCGTCAGGTCGCAGCCTCGGCGAAGGCGTCCATCGCGAGCTGACAGAGTTCCGCGCTCCGAGGACCGCCGTGTCCGTCTTCCTCGACGATCTGGAGACGACTGCCGGGCCACGCCTGATGCAGCAGCCAGGGTGTCAGCACGGGACCGCTGATGTCGCGTCTGCCGTGGACGAGGACGCCGGGGATGCCGGCGAGCTCACCCGCGCGCGTGAGGACGGCGTCCCCGCCGACGAGAAAGCAGTCCCGCGCCCAGTAGTGCGTCACCAGCGTCGCGAAGTTGAGCCGATGGCGGGCATCGGCGTGGAGGGGGCCCGGGGAGGCGAGAGGGCCGAGCGACAGGTGCGTGGCCTCCCACTGATCCCACCGCTCGGCGGCCTCGACGCGCACCGCGGGATCAGGGTCCCGCAGCAGTCGCGCGTACCCCTCGATCGTGCGTTCCTCGGCACCGAGGAGCCCGCGCAGGTGAGCGAACGCCTCGGGGAAGACGGGCGCGATCCCGTCGGTGATCCAGTCGATCTCCCAGCGCGATCCGGTCGTGACGGCGAGGTTGACGATCTCGGTCACGCGCGTCGGGTGGGCGAGGGCGTACGCGAGAGCCAGGGTGGATCCCCACGAGACCCCGTGCAACAGCCACCGCTCGATGCCGAGGTGGACGCGAAGCGCTTCGAGGTCGCCCAGCAGATCGTCCATGGTCTGTCGGGTGAGGCTCGCCAGGTCGTCGCAGGCCCACGGGGTGCTGCGTCCGCATCCCCTCTGGTCCACGCCGATGATGAGATGCAGGTCGGGGTCGAAACGTCGACGGTACCCACCCCTGCCGAGTCCACCGCCGGGACCGCCGTGAAGATACAGAGCGGGGCGGCCGCGCGGATTCCCCGATGTCTCCCAGTACAGTCGGGCGCCGTCGGGTCGATCGAGGAAGCCGTGGGCGAAGGGCTCGAGTGGCGGATGCTGCATCGAGGCATCCTAGGGCCTGGGCCTGGGCCTGGGCCTGAGCGCGGGGGAGGGCTGGGGCCGGTGCTGGGCGCTCAGTTGCGCACGACCATGACGGTGGGGTCGAAGATGCGCTCACAAGGCCCGCGGTCGTCTTCGGTCGGTTGTCCCTCACGGACCCAGTACTCGAAACCGCCGATCATCTCGCGGACCTCGTAGCCGAGTCGCGCGAGGGCGAGAGCGCCCTTCTGACCCGCGTTGCATCCGGGGCTCCAGCAGTAGACGACGACGGGCTGGTCCCTCGGGATCTCGTTCTCGGCGCGGTCCGGGATCTCACGGTACGGCAGATGCACGGCCCCGGTGATACGTCCTTGCGCCCAGGCGTCCTGTCCGCGCACGTCGACGAGCGTGAAGGCGTCCCCCGCGCGCTGCGCGGCGTAGACGTCCGAGGGGTCCGTCTCGAAGGCGAGGCGGGCGGAGAAATGATCCTGAGCATCGGTCATCTCCACACGGTACGGCGGAAGGCGGACGCGGGGGAGGGGAGCGGATGCCATCCGCCCGCGGGTTCCTGCCAGGCGCGCCGGGCGGTACGCGCCCGGGAGAACGACGAAACCCCGGTGCCGATGCACCGGGGTTTCGTCTGAGTGGTCACTCGTTCTTGTCGTCACCGGATCGGTTGCGATCCGCGAGGCCCTTCGGCGCCGGAATCTCGACCTCGACGCGCTCACCGATGGCCATCGGCGGGCGGCCGTCCTCGTCGGCCCGGGCGTTGGCACCGGCGATCTCGTCGGCCTCTTCGTGGGCGATGTGATCCAGCTCGTGGTGCTGGTGGGCCACCGCGGCGTCGAGCTCCGCCTGCGTGATCGGGGCGAGACGGTCCTCGAAGAACCAGCGGGAGATGGAGGCGCGGATGTTCTCGTGCCACGGGATCTGGCCCTTGTCGTTGGGGCGCACGACGAGCGGTTCGTAGGTCTCGTTGTCGACCAGCTTCCAGCGTTCGAACTCGTCGACGGGCTGGTGCACCTCGATGTACTCCCCACCGGGGAGGCGTACGATGCGTCCGGACTCGTAGCCGTGCAGTGCGATCTCGCGGTCCTTCTTCTGCAGCGCGATGCAGATGCGCTTCGTGATGAAGTAGGCGAAGATCGGGCCCAGGATCAGCAGCGCCTGCAGGGTGTGGATGACACCCTCCATCGTCAGCTTGAAGTGCGTCGCGATGATGTCGGAGGATGCGGCCGCCCACATCACGGCGTAGAACGTGACACCGGCCGCACCGATCGCCGTGCGGGTCGCCGCGTTGCGGGGGCGCTGGGCGATGTGGTGCTCGCGCTTGTCACCCGTGACCCACGCCTCGATGAAGGGGTAGATCAACACGAGGACGATGAACAGACCCAGCACGGCCACCGGCAGGATGATGTTCCACGACCAGGTGTGGCCCCAGAGCACGAACTCGAGGTGCGGCGGGACGAGGCGCAGCGCGCCGTCCGCGAAGCCGATGTACCAGTCCGGCTGGGTACCGGCCGACACCGGCGACGGGTCGTACGGACCGTAGTTCCAGATCGGGTTGATCGTCACCAGCGCGGCGATCAGGACGATCACACCGAAGGTGATGAAGAAGAAGCCGCCCATCTTGGACGCGTACACCGGGAGGATCGGGTAGCCCACGACGTTGCTGTTCGTGCGGGCGGGCCCGGCGAACTGCGTGTGCTTGTTGATGATCATCAGCATGAGGTGCACGGCCAGCAGGGCGACCAGGATCGCAGGCAGCAGCAGGATGTGCAGCGTGTACAGGCGTCCGACGATCGCGGTGCCGGGGAAGTCGCCGCCGAAGAGCAGGAACGACGTCCAGGTGCCGATGATCGGGAGACCCTTGATCATGCCGTCGATGATGCGCAGTCCGTTGCCCGACAGCAGGTCGTCGGGGAGCGAGTAGCCGGTGAAGCCCTCGGCCATCGCCAGGATGAAGAGGATGAAGCCGACGACCCAGTTGAGCTCGCGCGGCTTGCGGAACGCGCCGGTGAAGAAGACGCGCAGCATGTGCACGCCGATGCCGGCGACGAAGACGAGCGCGGCCCAGTGGTGGATCTGGCGGACGAGCAGGCCGCCGCGGAGGTCGAACGAGATGTGCAGGGCGGATTCCATGGCCGCCGACATCGCGATTCCGCGCATCGGCTCGTAGGCGCCGTCGTAGTGCGTCTCGACCATCGAGGCCTGGAAGAAGAACGTCAGGAACGTGCCGGACAGCAGCACGACGACGAAGCTCCACAGCGCGATCTCGCCCAGCATGAACGACCAGTGGTCGGGGAAGATCTTGCGGCCGAGCTCCTTGACGAGCCCCGACATGCTGGTGCGCTCGTCGAGGTAGTTGGCGGCTGCGCCGACGAACTTGCCGCCGAGCGGCTTGCCGTCGCGGCCGGCGGGGGCCTGCGGCGGTCCGGAATACACGGCCGGTTCGGTCGTGACGTTCTCGGTGGGGTGAGTACCGGTACTCATGAGCGCTCCCAGAAGCTGGGGCCGACGGGCTCCTGGAAGTCACTCTGCGCGACGAGGTAACCCTCGGCGTCGACGGTGATGGGGAGCTGCGGCAGGGGACGGGCAGCCGGGCCGAAGATGACGGCGGCGCCGTTGGCGACGTCGAACTGCGACTGGTGGCAGGGGCACAGGAGGTGGTGGGTCTGCTGCTCGTAGAGGGCGACGGGGCATCCGACGTGCGTGCAGACCTTGGAGTACGCGATGATGCCGTCGTACGACCAGTCCAGGTTGTTGGTCTCGGGGTTGAGCTGCTCGGGCTGCATGCGCATGAGCAGGACGATCGCCCGGGCCTTCTCCTCGAGGTAACCCTCGTCGTGGCCCAGGCCGGCGAGTTCTTCGGGGATGACGTGGAACGCGGAACCGAGGGTGACGTCCGCAGCGCGGATCGGGCGACCCGAGGGGTCGTGCGCGAGGCGCATGCCCTGCTTCCACATGGTGTGACTGAGATTGGCCACGGGATCCTGGTCCTGCGGCGCGAGGCCGCGGAACAGGGTGATGCCGGGGATGACCGAGGCGGCGAGAGCCGCGAACAGCGAGTTGCGGATGATCTCGCGACGGCCGAAGCCGGAGTCCTTCTCGGCCTCGACGAAGACGTTGACGGCGCCCTCGCGGACCTCGTCGCGGCCGCGCGTCGCGTGGCGATCCTCGATGTACTCCTTGTCGGACATGACCGACTTGCCCCAGTGGATGGTGGCGATGCCGATCGCGAGGAGCGCGAACGCGATTCCCAGCCCGATGAAGAGGTTGTTGTAGCGGATGTCGACCATCGCGCCCGATTCGATCGGGAAGATCATGTAGGCGATGCTCGCCCAGATGCTCGCGGCGACGGAGACGTAGAACAGGGTGTATACCGTGCGGACCGCGCGCTTCATCTCTTGCGGGTCTTTGTCCGTCATGCGCTGACGGTGGCCGGGCAGTCCCGGGTTCTTCGCGGCGTCCGGAACCGCAACGGCGAGCCCCGAGCCGGGCTTCCAGGAAGCCCTCTCGTGCTCCAGTGCGTCGTCCTCGTGTGCCATGGTGCTCCTCGTGCGTTTACGTAATGTCGAAGACGACGGTCAGTTGGACTTCGCCGTGATCCACACGGTGAGGGCGATCAGTCCGCCGATACCGAAGATCCAGATGAACAGGCCCTCGGAGACGGGGCCGAGCGAGCCCAGGGCGAATCCGCCGGGGGATTCGTTCTGCTGGTTGTACATCAGGTACGAGATGACGTCGCGCTTGTCTTCGGGGGTGAGGTTGAGGTCGTTGAACACCGGCATGTTCTGCGGGCCGGTGACCATCGCCGCGTAGATGTTGACGGGCGTCGTCGAGTGGATGTCCGGGGCGTACTTGCCCTCGGTCAGCGCCCCACCGGCGCCGGCGACGTTGTGGCACATCGCGCAGTTGATGCGGAAGAGCTCGGCGCCGTGGGCCAGGTCGCCTTCGCCGTCGAGGAGTTCCTCGGACGGGTAGGCGGGACCGGGGGCGGACGACTGGACGTAGGCCGCGATGGCGTTGGTCTGCTCTTCGGTGAACTGGACGGGTTTGACCGGTGCCTGAGGACCCTGGGCCTGCAGCGGCATACGACCGGTGGAGACCTGGAAGTGCACCGACAGCTCGCCCACGCCGAACAGCGACGGACCCTGCTCGCTGCCCTCGAGGTCGAGGCCGTGGCACGTGGCGCAGTTCGCCTGGAACAGCTTCTCGCCCTCGTCGACCGCGGTCGCGTTGTTGGCCTCGCTGACCGGGGTGCTGGAGGTGGCGGCGACCGCCGCCGTCGCGCCCGCGTAGACGCCTCCGGTGAGGAGGAGTCCGATACCGATCAGTGCGGCGGCGGCCAGGGGGCTCCGACGCCCGGTCGCCTTACGAGTCTTCTTCTCGCGTGCCATGTGGATGCAGCTCTCTTACTTGAGGAAGTAGATGACGAAGAACAGGGCGATCCAGACGACGTCGACGAAGTGCCAGTAGTAAGACACGACGATCGAGGTGGTCATCTCTTTTCGTCCGAAGTTCTTCACGGCGTACGCACGGCCGATCACGAGCAGGAAGGCGATGAGGCCGCCCGTCACGTGAAGGGCGTGGAAGCCGGTGGTGAGGTAGAAGGCCGAGGCGTAGGGGTTGGCGCTGATGGGCATGCCTTCGGCGATCAGCGTCGCGTACTCCCACACCTGACCCGACACGAAGACCGCGCCGAGGATGAAGGTGAGGTAGAACCACTCCACCATTCCCCACTTCAGGATGCCGGTGCGCGTGCCCGTGCGGTACGGCTGGTACCGCTCGGCGGCGAACACGCCCATCTGGCAGGTGACCGAGGACAGCACGAGGATGATCGTGTTGACGGTCGCGAAGGGGACGTTGAGCAGCTGGGTCTCTTCGGCCCACAGGGAGGCGGAGGTGCTGCGCAGGGTGAAGTAGATCGCGAAGAGGCCGGCGAAGAACATGACCTCGCTGCCCAGCCACACGATGGTGCCCACGGCGACCGGGTCGGGTCGCTTCACGGCACGCACGGCCTGGGAATACGTCGCTGAGGTCGTCACCGTTCCATTATGCGCGATGCCGGGGCGCAATATTCCCATCCCCAACATGAGATATTCCACGGTCGAGACTTAGGGAAGCCTCAGAATCCGCAAGGAATCCCCGGTACGGAGGAGGTTCCGTTCGTGGTCGGTGCAGCGCGGCGCGCGGACCCGCGTGTGAAAGGATCATGGCATGTCGGAACGCTTCGCCTGGCCCGATCTGCTCACCTCGCTGCTCGCCGGCACCGACCTCAGCGTGTCGGAATCGACGTGGGCGATGAAGAAGGTCATGGCGGGCGAGGCGACCCCCTCGCAACTGGCCGGGTTCCTCATGGCTCTGCGCGCGAAGGGCGAGACGGTCGAAGAGATCGTCGGCTTCCGCGACGCCATTCTCGAAGCCGCTGTGCCCCTGCCGGTGCGCGCCGACGTGCTGGACATCGTCGGCACGGGCGGGGACCGCTACGGCACGGTCAACGTCTCGACGATGGCCGCCGTGGTGGCGGCGGCATCCGGGGTCCCCGTCGTCAAGCACGGCAACCGTGCCGCGAGCTCCGCGTCGGGTTCGTCGGACGTCCTGTCGTCGCTGGGCATCGCCCTGACGCTGTCGCCCGAGAAGGTGGCCGAGACGCTCGAGCGCACGGGCATCACCTTCGCGTTCGCCTCGGCCTTTCACCCCGGGTTCCGCCACGCCGCGGCCACGCGCTCCGAGCTGGGGGTGCCGACGGTCTTCAATTTCCTCGGTCCGCTGTGCAATCCGGCCCGCGCCGAGGCGAACGCGGTCGGCGTGGCGCACCTGGACCGGGTGCCGTTGATCACCGGCGTCTTCCGCACGCGCGGGGCCACCGCGCTGGTGTTCCGGGGCGACGACGGCCTGGACGAGCTGACCACCACCGGACACAGCCGGGTGTGGGAGATCAGCCGGGGCGACGTTCACGAGCACGACCTGGATCCGCGGGATCTCGGCATCCCCCTCGCCGACATCGACGACCTGCTGGGCGGTTCCCCCGACCACAACGCCGAGGTGGTGCGGCGGGTCCTCGCCGGAGAGACGGGACCCGTCCGCGACATCGTGCTGCTGAACGCGGCGGCCGGGCTGGTGTCGTTCCGGCTGTTCCAGGATGCCGCCGAGGTGCAGCGCCCCATCATCGAGCGTCTCGCCGAGGCCATGGCCGACGCAGCGACGGCGGTGGACGACGGCCGGGCCCTGGCCAAGCTCGACGCCTGGGTGCACACCTCGCGCGACCTGGCGGAGTGATCGTGGACCCGCTCGACGCCCTCACCGAGATCGCGTATCTGCTCGAGCGGGAGAGGTCGTCGCGCTACAAGTCCAAGGCGTTCCGCACCGCGGCCGCGGCCATCGAGGGGCTGAGTGCCGACGACCTGCGAGATCCCGGGCTGCGGCGTCGGCCGGGCATCGGCGACTCCACGTTCGCGGTGATCCAGCAGGCTCTGGCCGGCCAGGTCCCCGAGCGGTTGGCGACCCTGCGCGCCGAGGCCGCTCCGGTGGGGGGTGCCGAGGTGCGCGCTCTTCTGCGCGGCGACCTGCACAGCCACAGCGACTGGTCGGACGGCCTGACGTCGATCGACGCGATGGTCGAGGCGGCACGCGGCCTCGGACACGAATACCTCGCCCTCACCGACCACTCTCCTCGCTTGACGGTCGCCAACGGTCTGTCGCCGGAGCGGCTGCGGGCGCAGATCGAGATCGTCCGGGGTCATCGCGGCGACGGTTTCACGCTGCTGACCGGCATCGAGGTCGACATCCTCGACGACGGCGCCCTCGACCAGCAGGACGAGCTCCTGCGCGACCTCGACGTGGTCGTGGCATCCGTTCATTCCAAACTGCGCATGGAGCGCGCGCCCATGACGAGACGTCTGGTCGCCGCGGCGCGGGACACACGCGTCGACGTGCTGGGTCACGTGACCGGACGGCTGGTCGAGGGGGCGCGGGGGACGCGTCCGCCCTCGGAGTTCGACGTGGAGGCGGTGTTCGCCGCATGCGCCGAGAGCGGGGTGGCGGTCGAGATCAATTCGCGTCCCGAGCGGCAGGACCCGCCCGATGAGCTGTTGACACGGGCGATCGAGGCCGGGTGCCTGTTCTCTATCGACTCCGACGCGCACGCCCCCGGTCAGCTCTCGCTGCTCGATCACGGCGCCGCGCGGGCGCAGGCGCTCGGTGTCCCCACCGAACGCATCGTCACGACCTGGCCGCTCGACCGGCTCCGGGAGTGGCTGGAACGCCCGCGCTGACCCTCAGGAGGGCAGGGCCGCCAGCGCCCGGGTCATCGAGGATCCCAGGTTCCACTTCTCGGCGAGGGCCTCGGCCGCATCGCGGTCCACGGGCGCGAGGCGATCGTCGACGGGGGCGAGCTCGAGGTCGCGGACGACCCGGACCACGGTCGGGGCGACATCGAGATAGTCCGCGGCGGCGGCGATCTTCGCCCGCTGGGAGGCGGTGCCCAGCGTCCCGGCGGTGACCGCGTCGCGCACACCGTCGAGCGAGCCGCCCGCGCTCAGCAGCGACGCCGCCGATTTCTCGCCGATCCCCGACACACCGGGAAGACCGTCGGAGGGGTCGCCACGCAGGGCGGCGAAGTCGGCGTACTGCGCCGCGTGCACGCCGTACTTCGCCACGACGGCGGCGTCGTCGACGACCTCGAGGTTGCTCATGCCACGAGCCGTGTAGATCACCCGGACCCCGCGGTCGTCGTCGATCAACTGGAAGAGGTCGCGATCGCCCGTGACGATGTCGACCGGGATGTCGGCGCGCGTCGCGAGGGTTCCGATGACGTCGTCGGCCTCGTGGGCGCCCGTCCCCACGATCGGGATGCCGAGCACCTCGAGCGCGGCGCGGATGACCGGCAGCTGCGCGTCGAGCGGATCGGGGACCTCTTCGACATCGGGACCGGTGGCCGACGGCTCCACGACGCGGTGCGCCTTGTAGCTCGGCAACAGCTCGACGCGCCACGCCGGACGCCAGTCGTCGTCCCAGCACGCGACGAGGTGCGTGGGCGCATAGGTGCTCACCAGCTTGGCGATCATGTCGAGCAGACCCCGCGCCGCGTTCACCGACGTGCCGTCGGGAGCCTTCACCTTGTCGGGCACGCCGTAGAAGGCACGGAAGTACAGCGACGCGGTATCGAGGAGCATGAGGCGGTCGGTCACGGTTCCGATCCTGGCACGCTCGACTTCTCGCCGGCAGTACCGGCGGCTCGCGCCGGCCGACGCGACCTAGAGTGGCGTGATGTCCTTCGGCTCGGCATCCCTCCGCCCGTCCGCGACGGCCGTGTGCCCGTGCGGCGGGGGAGCGTTCGCATCCTGCTGCGGGCCGATCCTCGACGGTGCGCCCGCGCCGAGCGCCGAGCGGTTGATGCGCTCGCGCTACACCGCGTTCGCGCTCGGCGATACGGCGCACCTGGCGAGGTCGTGGCATCCGCGCACCCGACCCGACCGGATCGAGGCGGACGACGGCACGCGGTGGACCGGGCTCGACATCGTCGAGGCGCACGAAGACGTGGATGCCGCGGTCGTGGAGTTCCGTGCGACGTGGTGGCACGCGGGCGAGGCGGGCCGACTGCACGAGCGGAGCCGGTTCGTGCGTCGCGCGGGGCGCTGGGTCTACGTCGACGGCGACGTGGACTGAGACGCATCAGAGCGCTCGCGCGAGGGCGTCAACCCCGCACGGGCGTGTCGGAGGGCCTGCGTAAGGTCGTTGGCGACCGACCCCCGAGGAGGACAACGACATGGAACGCATCGTGATCATCGGCGGACACGGCAAGGTGGCCCTGCACCTCGCCCGTCTGCTCGCCGACCGCGGAGACGAGGCCACCTCCGTCATCCGCAACCCCGACCAGAAGAGCGACATCGAGCAGGTCGGCGCAACGCCGCTGGTCCTCGACGTCGAGAACGCCGGGATCGACGAGATGGCCGACGCCTTCTCGGGTGCGGATGCCGTGGTGTGGTCGGCGGGCGCCGGCGGCGGCAGCGCCGAGCGCACCTACGCGGTCGACCGCGATGCCGCGCAGCGCGCGATCGACGCCGCGGCGAAGGCGGGCGTGCGGCGCTTCGTCATGGTGTCGTGGATCGGTTCGACGCCCGACCACGGGATCGACCCCGACGACGATTTCTTCGCCTACGCCGACGCGAAACTCGCCGCCGACGACCACCTGCGCGCCAGCGAGTTGGACTGGACGATCCTCGGACCCGGCACGCTCACCCTCGACCCGCCGTCCGGGCGGATCACCACCGCCCCCGAGGGCAAGGGCGAGGTCTCGCGCGCCGACGTCGCCGCGGTAGCGGCCGCGGTCCTCGTCCAGCCGGCGAGCATCGGACGCTTCATCCGCTTCGGCGCGGGAGACACCCTGATCGCCGAGGCGATCGTCGACGATTCCGCACGCCACCAGGGAGATGACGCATGACCGCGCCCCGTGACCGCGCCGAGTCCCTCGCCGCGCTGCACACCGCCCCCGAGATCCTGCGTGTCGTGAACGTCTGGGACGTCGTCTCGGCGAAGGCGATCGCAGCCCTGCCCGAGACGAAAGCCCTCGCCACGGCGGGGCACTCCATTGCCGCGACCTTCGGCTACCCCGACGGCGAGAACATCCCGCTCGAGCTCATGCTCGACATGGTCGGGCGCATCGTCGACGCGGTCGACGTGCCCGTGAGCGCCGACCTCGACGCCGGATTCGGCAACCCCGGCGAGACCACGCGCCGGGCGATCGCCCGGGGGATCGTCGGCGCCAACGTCGAGGACCGGGTCAAGCCCCTCGCCGAGGCGGTGGCCGCGGTCGAGGCCGTGATCGCCGCCGGACAGGCCGAGGGCGTCCCCTTCGTCCTGAACGCGCGCACCGACGTCTTCTTGAAGGGGGCCGATCGCGCCGTCGACGACAAGGTGGCGGATGCCGTGGAGCGCGGCCGCGCCTTCCTCGCCGCCGGAGCGACCTCGGTGTTCATCCCCGGCAAACTCGACGCCGAGACCACGCGCCGGCTCGTGGAGGGCATCGGCGAGCGCAAGATCAGCGTGATCGGCGTGCCGGGCAACCTGACCGCGGCCGAGTACGAGGCGCTCGGCGTGGCCCGCATCTCCTACGGCCCGCAGACGCAGCGGGTCGCCCTCACGGCGCTGCAGGACCTCGCGATCGACCTGTATCGCGACGGCGAGATCCCCGCGACGGTCCGCGAACTCAACTGAGCGGAACCGGCCGTCAGTCCTCGTCCCCCGGGGGCGTCGTCGTCGACCACGATGACGCCGTCGGGGACGGGGTCGCCCAGCAGGGGTTCGGCCGCGAGCGTCAGATCGATCGTCGCGCGCAGCAACCCGCCCATCGTGGCGGAGCGCAGCAGCTCCATCTGGTCGAGCTCGCCGAGCGGCGCGATCGCCGCGACCTGCCAGGCGCGGGGGAGCGGCTCCTCCGACAACTCGACCTCGGGGTCCCAGCGCGTCCCCCCGAACTGCTGTGCCCGACCGAGCACGCGCCGCACGATCCGCTCCGCCTCGTCGAGCAGGGGGAGAAGGGCGTCATTCCACTCCAGGTCGGGGAGGGCTTCGACCTCGGCGCGGGGGTAGGGGTCGTCGTCGAGCCAGCCGACGATCTCGAAGCGCTCGGTACCCCGCGCGACGATCTGCATCTGCCCCGCCTGCGGGACGACGTGACTGAGCTGCGCCATGGTCCCGAGCCGGAAGCGCTGGTCGCCCCCGCCGGTCTCGGACCCGCGCTCGATCAGCACGACGCCGAAGGCCGGGTCGTCCTCGTCGAGCAGTCGTCCCAGCATGATCAGATACCGCTCCTCGAAGATGCGCAACGCCAGGGGCGTGTGCGGGAAGAGGACGGCTCCGAGGGGGAACATCGCGGTACCCATACGCCCAGTCAACCAGCGCGGGCCGCCACGAGGGTCGCTCGGGTGAGATTGCCCGCCTGTCCCGCCGGGCGGACGCGGGACGCGCTCACGCCTCGCCGTCACGCAGGCTCTCGTGCACCCTGTGCAGGTCCATCAGCAGCGATCCCACGAGCACCCAGTGCAGCGGCGACGGCGTCTGGATCTGGAGCGGCCGGGTGAGGGCGGGTTCGGCGTCGACGACGTGCTCGGGGCCCGCGTCGAGCGCGAACGCGAGGCGCACATCGTGCGCGGCGCGGTGCAGTTGCTCCGCGATGGCGCGAACGGCGGGTTCGTCGGCGATCGACCGCTCGTAGCCGTCGTACACGGCGCGCGTCATGCCGACCGTCTGCGTCACGACGGGGCTGAAACGCTCGAGCAGGTCGTCCATCCCGGCGAGCTCTGCTCGGTGCCGACCGCTGCGGGGGTTCAGGGCCAGCGAGTCGGCGCCGTCGCGGATCGCGTCGGCTGCGGCATCCCGCACCGGCCGCAGCAGCCGCGCCTCGAGCAGCAATCCCTCCAGCGACGCGGGCGTCTGCGGCGTCTCGAGGGCCTCGGCCAGGCGCTCGAGAGCGGCGGCGAGCTCGCGGCCGAGCACGTCGACCTTCTCGTGTGCGGCGGGAACGAGCACGGGGGGAACGAGCACCGCGTTGACCACGATGCCCATCGCCGCGCCGATGAGGGTCTCGAGCACGCGGTCGAGGGCGTAGTTGGGCGTGGCGGTGCCGAGCGCGAGCACCAGCAGCGCACTGATCGCGATCTGGTTGGTGGCCCCCGGCGAGATGCGCGCGGCCCACGCCACCGCGAGCGCCACCCCGGCCGACAGCAGCGCCACCCAGGGCTGAGAGCCGAAGACGAGGCCGAGCCCCGCGGCGATGACGACGCCCAGGATGACGCCCACGCTGCGCTCGACCGCCCGGGTGAAGGACTGGTTGATGCTCGGTTGCACCACCAACAGGGCGGCGATGGCCGCGAAGATGGGCGGCGGGCCCTGCACGAGCCATCCCGCGACGAGCCACGCCGCGACGATCGCGAGCGCGGATTTCGCCACCTGCAGCAGCGGCACGCGACGCGGGGCGCGGACGTTCAGACTGCCGCGCACGGTGCGGAGGTCGGGCATCCGCACGATCACTCGCTCCGATCCACGATGTCGTCGGCGTGATCGGCGACCCATTCCATCAGGGGGAGCACCCGCACCATCAGGTCGCGTCCCAGGGGTGTCAAGGCGTACTCGACGCGCGGGGGGACCTCGGGGTACGCGGTGCGGCGCACGAGGGAGTCGGCCTCGAGGGTCTTCAAGGTGCTGGCGAGCATCTTCTCGCTGATCCCGGCGACGTTGCGGCGCAGAACGCCCCACCGCTGCGTGCCGTCGGATAGGGCGAGCAGCACGAGGATGCCCCACTTGCCCATCACGTGGTCCAGGACGGTGCGCGTGGGGCATCCCTCCGAGAAGATCTGAGGATTGTCACCGCGCAGATCGGCAAGACTGACGCTCATGTGAGTACCTAACCGGAAAGTGGGTACCCGCATTCCGGAATGCATGTGGGGAACCCCGGTTGGAACGGACGTACCCACGAAAGGACACTTCCATGACCCTCCTCGTCACCGCCGCCACCGGCCACCTCGGTCGTCTCGTCGTCACCGCCCTGCTCGACCGCGGGATCGCGGCATCCGACATCGTCGCCGGCGTCCGCACGCCGGAGAAGGCCGCCGACCTCGCCGCACGCGGCGTCCGCGTGGTCCAACTGGACTACTCGCGTCCGCAGACGCTCGCGCCCGCCCTCGAGGGAGTGCACCGTGTGCTGCTCATCTCGGGCACCGATGCCGATCGGGTCGCCGGGCATCGCGACGTCATCGCCGCGGCCACGGCCGCCGGCGTCGAGCGACTCGTCTACACCAGCGCGCCGCGCGTGGACGAGATCGACTACGCCCTCGGCGCCGACCACCTCGCCACCGAGCGGGCGATCGCCGCGTCGGGGCTGTCGGCCACGATCCTGCGGAACAACTGGTACACCGAGAACTATCTCGACGCCGTCGCGCGCGCGGCCGACACCGGTGAGATCGTCGCGGCGGCGGGCGATGCCCGGGTCGCGAGTGCGAGCCGGCGCGATTACGCGGAGGCCGCGGCGGTGGCCCTGACCACCGACGACCTGGCCGGGCGCACGCTCGAGGTGGGCGGGGACGCGGCCTGGACCTACGACGAGCTCGCCGCCGCCGCGAGCGAGGTGCTGGGCCGCCCGGTGGCGTACACCGCGGTCTCGGTGGAGCAGCTCACCGCGGGGTTGCAGGCGGCGGGACTGGATGCCGGTACGGCGGCGTTCGTGGCCGGGATCGACGAGGCGATCGCCCGCGGCGCGCTCGGGCAGACGGACGGGTCGCTGTCGCGCATCATCGGCCGCCCCACCACGCCGCTCGAGGACGCCCTCCGTCAGGCCCTCGCCGCCCGCTGACCCCCACCCTTCCCGGCGTGAGTCGCCACGATTCGTCGCTTCGCCCAGGCGGGGAGCGACGAATCGCGGCGACTCACGCGGTGCGGTCGGGGGCGGCAGCCCGCGCCGTCAGGCGCCGCTGACGCATCGCCAGGAAGAGCGGGAACGTGAACGCGAACGCGGTGATCCCCGACAGCACGACGTACAGCCAGGCGAACCGCATGCCGAGACGACGCCCCTCGACGAGGATAAAGATGCTCCCGGCGATCGCCACCACGAGCAGGTCCACGGTGATCGACGACACCGCGGGGCCGCTGGAGACGAGATCGCCGATGAAGTCGCGCATCTCGACGATCGCGAAGGCGTTGAAGACCCACGTGCCCACGAGACCGGCGATCGAGAGGACGAGGAAGACGACCGCGGTGGGCGTCCAGTGACGTCGGAGTTCGCTCATGGGCCGATCCTCGCGCATGCCCGGTGTCGGAGGTGGGGGCTAGCGTCGGAGCATGGATGCCGTGACAGCGATGCGCATGCTCGACGACCGCGCGCGCGAGATCGAGGTGCGCCTGTCCCGCCTGCGCGACGACGACGACAGCCTCCGTCATGACCGGGCCGATGCGACCGCCGACGACGAGCACGATCCCGAGGGGTCGACGCTGTCAGGGGAATGGGCGCAGGTCGATGCGCTGCGCCGCGGCGCCGAAGCGGAGCGCGACGAGATCCGTGCCGCGCGCGAGCGCGTGGCATCCGGAACATACGGCACCTGCGAGGCGTGCGGTCGTCCGATCGCCGAGGCGCGACTCGAGGCGCGGCCCTTCGCGCGGCGATGCATCGCCTGCGCGACCTGAGCGCGACCGTCCGCGTCTAGGCTCGAGGGGTGGAATCGCTCCTGATCGTGCTGCTGTTCGCCAACGCCGTCTTCAACGCGGTCGTCTGGCCGCGCTTCTACCCGCGCATCGCGAAGGACCCCCGGGCACGGGATGCCGCGGGCAAGGCCACGGCGTTCCTGATCGTGCACACGGTGCTCATCGCCCTCGCGCTGGTGCTGGCCCTCGCGTCGGTCATCGCCGCGGTCGCGGCGCTCGTGTCCTGACC
This sequence comes from Microbacterium sp. NPDC090007, assembly GCF_044748345.1. NCBI lineage: Bacteria > Bacillati > Actinomycetota > Actinomycetes > Micrococcales > Microbacteriaceae > Microbacterium > Microbacterium sp. NPDC090007. The sequence goes on from NZ_JBIVFV010000001.1 coordinate 1,761,949, forward strand.
CGGGCGGGGGGCGCCGACCCGCGGTAGGATGTCGTCGCGGGATCCTCCCGCCGCACAGAGTGCACCTACCTACCGGTTCGGCAAGGCGGCACGTTCCACCGCCTCCCGGAGACCGCTCCATGTCACTGCCCGCGTCCACGTCCGTCGCCCTCGACCGCCCGCTCGTCCACCACACGGGCTTCTGGTACTTCCCGGTCGCGTTCATCGCCCGGCTGCCGTTCGCCATGATGACCGTCGGCGTCCTCGCCATCGTGGTGGCGCTGCGGGGCTCCGTCGCCCTGGGTGGCCTCACCTCGGCCGCGGTCGGGCTCGGCGTCGTCGTCGCGGGCCCCGTCCTGGGCGATCTCGCCGATCGGTTCGGGCAGCGTCGCGTGCTGATCCCGGTGGGGCTGGCCAACGGCATCCTGTTGGCGATCTTCCCCCTGGTGGTCGCGTCGCCGAGCGGCGAGGCCCTGCTGCTGGTCGCGGCGGCCGCGATCGGTCTGACCGGGCCGCAGACCGCCGCGATGTCGCGCAGTCGCGTGATGGCGCTGATCGGCGAGCGCGTCCGACCCGAGCGCCGTGAACGCACGTTCTCGCGCGCGATGGCGTACGAGTCCGCGGCCGACGAGACCGCCTTCGTCATCGGCCCGTTCGTGGTGGGCGTGCTGGCCGCCCTCATCGCGCCGTGGGCCCCCATCGCGGGGGCCGCCGTGCTGAGCTTCGTGTTCGTCACGGCCTTCGCCCTGCACCCGACCGGCCGCGCTGTGCCGGCGCGTTCGGAGCGCGCCGAGATGGCTCCCGCGCGCGAACTGCTGCGCCCGAGGATGACGGTGCTGGTGGCGGCGGTGTTCGGAGTGGGACTGTTCTTCGGATCGACCTTGACCTCGCTGACGGCCTTCATGGAGGCACAGGGCGCACCCGAAGCCGGTGCCCTGCTGTACGGGGTGATGGGGGTCGGTTCGGCGGTGCTGGCGCTGGCGGTGGCACTGCTGCCGGAACGGTTCGCGCTGCGCTGGCGACTCGTGCTGTTCGCCGCGATCCTCGCCGCGTCGGCGGGGGCCTACACGGTGGGCGGGTCGGTGGTGACCGTCACGATCGTGCTGTGCCTCATGGGGATCGGGGTAGGACCCTCGCTGGTCACGGTGTTCAGCCTCGCGGGTCTTCGCGCGCCGCGCGGGCGGTCCGCCTCGACCATGACGTTGCTCGCCTCGGCCCTGACGCTCGCGCAGGCGTTGTCGTCGGCGGCGACGGGGGCGTTGGCCGAGAGCGTCTCGGTCGATGCGGCCATGCTGTTCCCGGCGGCGGCGGCGGCGTTCGTGCTGGCGACAGCAGTGCTCAACGCGGCCGCGACACGGCGATGGGACGCCGGGGCCTCGACCGTCTGAGTCCCTTCCTGGCTACGCTGTCGGCATGACCACCCTCGTCCTCACCCTCGTCGGAGACGACCGAGCGGGACTGGTGTCCGCCGTCGCCGACATCGTCGACGCTCACGGAGGAAACTGGGAGAACAGCGAACTCGCCGAGCTCGCGGGGGCGTTCGCCGGCATCGTCGAGATCTCGATCGCCGCGGACCGTGCCGGTGATCTGCGCGCGGCCCTCGAGGGCCTGGCCGGAACGCTCACCGTGACCGTGCACGCCGGGTGGGCTGCGGCGCCGGTCCCGTCGGCACGATCGGTCACCTTCGACGTGGTCGGCAACGACCGGGCCGGGATCGTCCGCGAGGTCTCTTCGGCCTTGAGCACACGGGGCGCGAGCATCGAGCGTATGTCGACGCTGACCACGGATGCCGCGATGGCCGGCGGGCGACTGTTCGAAGCGACCATCACGGCGACGGAGCCCGCCGATGTCGCCATCGACGATCTGGTGGCCGGGTTGGAACGCCTCGCGAGTGAGATCCGGGTGGACGTGTCGCTCGCCGACCAGGCCTGACGTCCCCCCGTTCGTCAGTCGGCGCGGACGGAGCGACGGCGCGAACGGACGACCACGAGGGCGATCGCCCGCCACCCCAGCAGGAACACCGCCAGAGTGATCGCGGCGACGACGACGAACGCCACCGCGGTGCCCTGCCCGCTCGCGGCGCGCAGCACCATGCCCAACGTCACCGTGATCGCCCACAGGGGAAGTCCGGTCCGCGCGAGCGCGAGCGGCGCCCGCCATCCTCTGACGACGAGCCAGCCCACGGCGAGGGCGACCAGGAACGGCCACACGGTCGTCAGCAGGCCGCTCCCGAACGAACCGAGGACGTCGCCCTCGTGCGTCGCACGCCCAATCGCGGCGAACACGGTGACGAGGACGGCATCCATCGCGACGGTCAGGACGAGGAGGCGGCGGGAAGACGGCACGACTCCATTCTCGCGCGCCGTGGTGGTGCGGGCGGACGCTCGCCGACGTCGTTAGCGTGGGACGATGCCTACGCGCCTGCTCCTGGTGGCCGACACCCACGTCCCGAAACGCGCGCGCGCCCTGCCGGTGGCGGTGCAGCGCGCGGCCTCCGCCGCCGATCTCATCGTCCACGCGGGCGACTGGGTCGACGAGAGCGTGCTCGACGAACTCGGCGGCATCGGACCCCTGCTCGGCGTGTGGGGCAACAACGACGGTCCCGCGCTGCGTGCGCGTCTTCCCGAGATCGCGCGCGCCGTCATCGAGGGCGTTCGCGTCGCGGTCGTGCACGAGACCGGAGCCGCCGCGGGACGCGAGAAGAGGATGGATGCCGCCTTTCCCGACACCGACCTGCTCGTGTTCGGTCACAGTCACATTCCGTGGGACACCACCACCCCGGAGGGCCTGCGCCTGCTCAATCCCGGATCGCCCACCGACCGACGCCGGCAGCCCGCGTGCACGATCATGACCCTCACGCTCGCGGACGGCGGGATCCACGATGTCCGCACGCACGAGGTCTCGCGCGCCTGAACGCCGAAGGCGCCGCACCACGGGGGTGCGACGCCTTCGGTGCGGACAGCTCTCGGCGCGACGTCAGCCCTTCTCGACCGTGAGGTGCCGGGTCGAGGAGGTCATGGGGCACTCGAACGGGTCGCGCGCGGCGAGGCCGACGCGGTTCAGGTACGCGATGACGATGCCGTACGACTGCAGAAGAGAGGTCTCGACGTAGGGGACGTCGAGCGTCTGGCAGTGCTCGCGCACGATGAGTCGAGCGCGGCTGAGGTGCGGCCGCGGCATGTTCGGGAACAGGTGGTGCTCGATCTGGTAGTTCAGACCGCCCATGAGCCACGTGGCCCACCAGCCGCCCGCGATGTTGCGCGAGGTGCGCACCTGCTTGCTGAAGAAGTCGAGCTTGGCGCCGGGGGCGATGATCGGCATGCCCTTGTGGTTGGGTGCGAAGGACGCGCCCATGTAGATGCCGAAGACGGCGACCGAGACCCCGAAGAACGCGAACGCGAGACCGACGGGCAGGAAGACGAAGATCGGTGCGATGAAGATCGCGTGCCGGAGCGTCAACAGGCCCAGCTCGCCCCAGCGGCCTTTGATCTCGCCGCGCGAGAACAGGTGGCGCAGCGCCAGCACGTAGAGGTTGATGCCCTCGAAGGCGAGCAGGGGGAAGAACAGGTAGCCCTGCCGCTGCGTGATCCAGCGCTGCAGGCCGCGCGCCTTGGCGGCGTCGACGTCGAGGAACGAGATCGTGTCGATCTCGATGTCGGGGTCTTTGTCGACGCGGTTCGGGTTGGCGTGGTGACGCGTGTGCTTCGAGGCCCACCACGACCGGCTCATGCCGACGATGCCGTTGCCGATGAACAGGCCGAGGCGGTCGTTGGCCGGTCCCGACGCGAAGATCTGGCGGTGGGCCGCCTCGTGGGCGAGGAACGCGACCTGCGTGAACAGGATGCCGAGGGCCGCGGCGATGAGCAGCTGGAACCAGCTGTCGCCCAGCAGGAGGAATCCGGTGATGCATCCGGCGAATCCGAGGACGATCGCGCCGGCGACGACGGCGTAGAAGACGGGCGTGCGCACCAGCAAGCCGCTTTCTCGAACGACCTGAGACAGCTCTGTGTAGGCCTTCGTGAGAGGGGGGAATTCCGTGGTGCCGGAGTAGGTCTGACGAACAGGGCCGAGGCGGGACTCGACGATGGTGGAAGCGATGGACTGCTCCTCGGATCGGGATGACCGTGGTCGGGAGCCGGGGCGACTACCCCGGCTCGGCCAGACTACGGGGCGCCGTATGGACGACTCGGCATACGTCCACATGCCCAGCAGCCTCACGGGAAACGGAAACATCCGCGCCGGATCCTGCCCGTGAACGGCACAAGCCGGGGCGTCGCGAGGCGACGCACCCGGCTTGCGAGGAGCGGAGCTCAGAGGGGGCGGATGTTCGCCGCCTGCATGCCCTTGGGGCCCTGCTCGGCGTCGAATTCGACCTTCTGAGCCTCGGTGAGCTCCTTGAAGCCGTTGCCCTGGATCGCGCTGAAGTGCGCGAACAGGTCGGCAGAGCCGTCATCGGGAGCGATGAAGCCGTAGCCCTTTTCGGAGTTGAACCATTTCACGGTGCCAGTGGCCATCGTGTTCTTCCTTTATTCATGTTGGGCCGCAGACGCGACCGTGGGTGCCGCCCCGACGCACGCGGAGCGGACGGGGACGCCGCGGCACCGAATCGGTGACGCGGACGCGATGCCCGTCGACGGCGGCCTGGGCCGCGTCGACGGACGCGTGGACGCCGAGGTTCTCGCCGCGCGGACCCTGGGCCTCGTAGCCCAGGGTGGCCGCGCCGACGAAACCGGCGTAGTCGGATCCGGCCGTCGCGACGAACACGTCGAGATCGGCCTGACGCCACGACAGTGGCGAGGGGTGAAGCAGAGACACAGAGACTTTCCGCGAGTGCGGTGCGAGGGCGGATGCCGTCGAGCGGTGCACGCGATGATTGAGGGAGGGAACGCTTTCGTAAACGGCTCGGCGCCGTGCGCCCGGCATCTCAGCGATGAGGCGGGCGTCGATGAAGCTGGTCCCTGAACGAATATCCTCACCGTACCACGGATGTCCTGCGAGATGCCCGGGTGATGTCGGAGCCTCCCTGCTGCGCTGCACTGGGGTCATGGCATCCGCAGACGAGGACGACAGATGGCTCGTGATCGACGGGCGGCGGTGGCGCCGGACCGACCCGGCCCTGCCCGATCCGATCGTTCAACGGCTGCGATCGCACCTCGGCCGCGCCCGGTCGGCGGTGCGCACGGCCAAGCGCTCCGAGGACGACGCGGCCGTCGCGGACGCACGACGACGTGTCGGCCTCGCCAAGCACGGTCTCGGCGAACGCGGCCCGCGGTGGTGGGACGACGAGACCTCAGCGCGCCTGGATCGTGCCCGCGAGGCGCTGGACGAGCTCGATGCGATCGCGCCGCCGAGAGCAGACGGCGACGACGGCGTCAACGCATAGCGCCTGCGGGAGCGGACACGGTGGGCTGGGGGTTCACGAAACGAAGGGGAGTCCCCATGTCATCCACCGCCAGCGAGCTCGAGACGCTCAACGATCTGCTCAAGAAGTTCCGCTTCGCCATGGTCACCACGCGCGCCGAGGACGGTGCCCTGCACGCCCACCCGCTCACCGTGCAGGAGAAGGAGTCCGACGGCGACCTCTGGTTCATCGTCGGCACGCACGCCTCGGCTGTCGAGCACGTCCGGCGGGACCCGAAGGTGGGCCTGTCCTTCAGCTCCGACAGCACCTGGCTGTCGCTCGCGGGCGAGGCGGAGGTGGTCGACGACCTCGCCAAGCTCAAGGACCTGTGGTCCACGAGCGTGGAGGCGTGGTTCCCCGACGGTCCGGAGTCGCCCGGGGTGACCCTGCTGAAGGTCTCCACCCTGACCGGCGAGTACTGGGGGAGTGCCGGCGGGCGTCTGGCCACGGCCATCGCGCTGGTGACCTCGAAGGTGACGGGCGATCGTCCGCGCGGTGGCGAGAAGCAGACCTTCGATCTGACCGACTGAGCACGACGTGGACCCCGCGGCCGCACCGTGCCGCGGGGTCACCCGCCCGACGGGTTGTCGACGGGGGCGCCGTCGTCGTCGGTGGTGTCGGGGATGACGGGGGCGTCGGCGGTCTCGAGCTCGTCGGGCTCGTCGGCGGTGTCGGTCGGCCGGTCGGGTGCGGTGTCCATGACGACAACGGACCACGTCGACACGTGGAAGTGCACGGGCCTTGCGCGCACCCCGGCCGTGTGCAGCGCAAGCCCCCGGTGACCGGCTCGCGTCTTTGCGACGATGTCGCCATGTCACGACCCGAGGTGCGCTCCAAGCCCTGCGCCTATTGCGGCAGGCCCTTCACCGACCGCAAGCGCTGGAGCGGACGCGATCAGTGGGACCAGGTGCTGTACTGCTCACGCGGGTGCCGCGCGAAGGCGGCGGCGCAGAGGCGGCACGCATGAGGGCCGCGCTCATCCTGGCCACGCAGCAATTCGCGGACCACCCGGCCTACGGCGACGACGGCATCGAGGAATTCTTCTTCATCGAGTCGGCCCCGCGTTTCGCCAAGCTGCCGTACCACCGGCACAAGATCGTGCTGCTCGTCTCGGCGATGCGGCACACCGCGGCGCGGCTCGAGGCCGAGGGCCGGACGGTCCGGCGGATCACGCTCGACGACGACCTGACCTTCCGGGCGGGACTCGAGAAGCTGCTGACGGCCCATCGCGTGACCGAGCTGACGTGGATGAGCGATCCCAATCGCCCCGTCGACGAGCGGATCGCCCGCATCTGCGCGGCCCACGATGTCGAGACCGACGTCCTGTCGGATGGGCTGTTCCTCACGCCCGAAGAAGACGTCGACGAGTGGTTCGCCGATCACCCGACGCCCCTCATGGAGGACTTCTACCACTGGCAGCGGCGACGCACCGGCATCCTGATGGACGGAGGGAAACCGGCGGGGCGACGGTGGAACTTCGACGCCGACAACCGCAAGGCCCTTCCCAAGAAGGGGGTCGAGATCCCGCCCCTGCCGCAGCCGGAGCACGACGAGATCACCCGAACGGTGATCGACGAGGTCGATGCGCGGTACCCCGAGCACCCGGGTGCGGCCGCCGACTTCTGGTTGCCCGTCACCCCCGACGACGCACGCGACTGGCTCGCTGTGTTCGTGGCGGAACGGCTGCACGACTTCGGTCGCTACGAGGACGCCATGAAGGCCGACGAGCCCTTTCTCTTCCACGCGATCATCTCGCCGATGCTGAACATCGGGCTGCTCACGGTGGAGGAGGTCGTCGCCGCGGCCACCCGGACCGACGCACCCCTGGCATCCGTGGAGGGGTTCATCCGCCAGGTGATCGGCTGGCGCGAGTACATGCGCGGCATGTACCGCGCGCACCCGAAGCTCGAGCACGTCAACGCGCTGCACCTCGAGAAGCGGATCCAGAAGTACTGGTTCTCGGGGGAGCGGATGCCGGCGGATCTGCCGATCCCGGTTCGGACGGTCCTCGAGCGCGTGCATCGATGGGGCTACGCCCACCACATCGAACGCCTGATGGTGCTCGGCAACTGGTTCCTGCTGCAGGGCTACGCCCCGCGGCAGGTGAACGACTGGTTCCTCGCCCTGTTCGTCGACGCATACGACTGGGTGATGGTGCCCAACGTGATGGGGATGAGCCAGTTCGCCGACGGCGGTTTCGTCGCGACCAAGCCGTACGTCTCGGGCGGGGCGTATCTGCAGAAGATGGGCTCGTGGTGGCCTTCGGCCCAGGATGCCAAGGATTCGGTCTTCACCGAGGCGTACTGGGAGTTCCTGGAGCGTCACGAGGACGTTCTGGCCGGTAACCACCGGCTGAGCCTCGCGCTGGCGCAGATGCGCAAGCGGCGGGACGCGAAAGGGTAGGCGCGGCGGGCGGCGGGCGAAACTCCTGAGGAAACCGCTTCGTCGCCGTCTTCGCTCTCGGGCGGAGCCCGACGCGGCGAGAGACCCAGGAGTTCCGCTCGCCTCGCGGTTCAGCTCTTGAGCTTGTTCAGCGCCGAACCCTTGTGCGCGGCGGTCGAACCGGACTTCTCCGACTTCACGAGGTAGGCCGGGTCGTCGTCGGATGCCGTGAACTTCTGGCCGTCGTGCTGGAAGTCCTTCGTCTTCTTCTCCACGATCTCGCCCTGCGTGCGTCCCTGCGGGGTGTCCCAGCTGACGCGGTCGCCCTTCGACAGATCTTTCGACATCTGCATTCCTTCCGTTGACGTGGGCCCATGCTGTCGAGCAGACGGACCCGCCCCCGGGGGATTGACAGCCCGGACCGTACGTCGCCCGGACCGATCGCGCAATGCCCCCGCGATGTCGGAGGGTCTGCGTAGCGTCGGAGACGGGTCGCCCCCGCGGCCCGCGATGCGAGGAGAGCCATGACCGAGCCGACCACCCAGAACAACGGAGCCCCCGTCGCCAGCGACGAGCACTCCCAGAGCGTCGGAGCCGATGGCTCGATCGCTCTCACCGACCACTACCTGATCGAGAAACTCGCTCAGTTCAACCGCGAGCGCGTGCCCGAGCGTGTCGTGCACGCCAAGGGCGGCGGCGCGTTCGGCACGTTCCGCACCACGGGCGACGTCTCGGCGTACACCCGCGCGGCGCTGTTCCAGCCGGGGGTCGAGACCGAGATGCTCGCGCGTTTCTCGTCCGTCGCGGGCGAGCAGGGCAGCCCCGACACGTGGCGTGATCCGCGCGGCTTCTCGCTGAAGTTCTACACGACCGAGGGCAACTACGACCTCGTCGGCAACAACACCCCCGTCTTCTTCGTGAAGGACGGCATCAAATTCCCCGACTTCATCCGTTCTCAGAAGCGCCTGCCCGGCAGTCACCTGCGCGACAACACCATGCAGTGGGACTTCTGGACGCTCTCGCCCGAGAGCGCGCACCAGGTCACCTGGCTGATGGGTGACCGGGGGATCCCCGCGTCGTGGCGTCACATGAACGGGTACGGGTCGCACACCTACCAGTGGATCAACGCCGAGGGCGAGCGCTTCTGGGTCAAGTACCACTTCCACACCGACCTCGGCCACAAGACCCTCACGCAGGACGAGGCCGACCAGATCGCGGGGCAGGACGCCGACTTCCACATCCGCGACCTGTACGCCGCCATCGAGCGGGGTGAGTTCCCCACGTGGACGCTCAAGGTGCAGATCATGCCGTACGAGGACGCCAAGACGTACCGCTTCAACCCCTTCGACCTGACCAAGGTGTGGCCGCACAGCGACTACCCCGAGATCGAGGTCGGCACGATGGAGCTCAACCGCAACCCCGGCAACTACTTCGCCGAGATCGAGCAGGCCGCCTTCGAGCCGTCGAACTTCGTCCCCGGCATCGACGGCAGCCCCGACAAGATGCTGCAGGCGCGCATCTTCAGCTACGCCGACGCGCACCGCTACCGTGTGGGCACCAACTACCAGCAGCTGCCGGTCAACCGTCCCCACACCGAGGTGCACTCGTACTCGAAGGAAGGCGCGATGCGCTACGAGTACAACCCGCCCGAGGTGCCGGTCTACGCGCCGAACTCGGCTGGCGGGCCCGCGGCCGATCCGCGCCGCGCAGGCGGCGGCGGATGGCAGAGCGACGGAGAGCTGGTGCGCTCGGCAGCGACCCTGCACCCCGAGGACGACGACTTCGGTCAGGCCGGAACCCTCGTGCGCGAGGTCATGTCGGCTGAGGAGCGCGACCGCCTCGTCGAGACGATCACCGGCCACGTCGGCGGCGTGAAGCGCGCCGATGTGCGCGACCGCGCCGTGCAGTACTGGAAGAACGTGGATGCCGAGATCGGCGCGCGCGTCGAGGCCGGCCTCCCTCCGCTCGAGGGATCGACTGCTCCCGGCGAGCAGCTGAGCGAGCCGAACCCGGACGGCGACCTCGTCGGGACGGACGTCGCCGGCAAGATCTGACGTCGAGACCCGGGTCTCGCACGAGACCGTCTGCACCGCGGCCCGTCGACCATCCGTCCGCCCCTGCGCGGTCGGTCGTCGACGGGCCGTGGTCCGTCACGGCGTCCACGACGGGCTGCCCGCCCCTCCATCGGGTACCGCGCTGCGCGCGGGCCAGGCCGGCCGGACGTGCCCGCGCCCCGGCGGCCTCGGCCGGACACCCGCCGCCGGATTCTTTCGGAGAAGGCGACCTCAGAGGGGTGCGCGGTCCTCGCGCGTCAGCGCGAAACGCGACGCCAGTACCCCGGCGACCAGCGCCCCGGCTCCACCGGCGATCATGTCGCCGATGGTGTCGTCGTACGTGACGAAGATCGCATCGGTGATGAAGCGGTAGCCGAACCACTCCACCATCTCCCACACCGCGCTCAGCGCGAGCCCGGCGATCGTGGCGACGAGGATCGGGGTGCGTCGCCGCCCGGTCGGCGCGATCACGCGGGCGTCGTCGAGCAGCACCAGGGCGACCGCGGCCAGCACGCCCGTGCACACCGCGTGCACGATCAGGTCCCATCCGGTCCACGACCGGTACAGATCGATCACGTTGCTGCCCGCCGCGACGAACACGGTCACGCACGTCACGACATCCAGGCCCGAGCGCAAGCCGATCATGCGTGCCAGCATGACCGCGGGAAGCGCCATCGACAGCACCACGAAGTCCGTGAACGGCAGGGTGAACAAGGCGACGAGCGTCACCACGATCGCGCCCGCACGTACCGCGTCGGCGATCACTTCGACCGCGGTCCGTGGCGGGCGGCGCAGGTTGGCGATCATCGCGGAGATCATCGGCATCCCCTGTTCGTGGGGAGCTCTCGTCCCGCAGGTTCGCGCGCGATCACGGCGTCGTGCCCCCGGGAAGACGCAGCACCGCTTGGATCGGCAGGTGGTCGCTCGGCCACTGCGTCCCGGTCGGGCGGGGGTCGATGCCGACCGCGCGCACACCGACGTCGGGGCTGGCGAGGATGGCATCGATCCGGCGCGCGCCGAGCTTGGGGCGGCGGTAGTTGTTGAACGAGCCCCACTCCGCCGTCCGCCGCGCGGGGGCGATGGACCAGGTGTCGACGAGCCCGCCCCCGGCGAACATCTCGGCGAGCTCGTTCGAGCGCACGTGCGCGTTGACATCGGCGGTGAACAGCAGCGGTCCCGTGCGCTGGGCGGCCAGATCGTGCAGCCAGGCCGCCGAGCGGCGTCGCGCGCGCGCCGAGAACGCGTCGAAGTGGGTGTTGACGAAGGTGAACCGCGCCTGCGTCGCGCGGTCCCGCATCCGGGCGATGACGGCGATGCGGGGGATCGTGTTGCCCCAGCCGGTCGATCCGGCCACGTCGGGGGTGTCGGACAGGGCGACCTGCTCCCAGTCCTCGACCTCGATGCGGTCGCGATCGTAGAAGAGGGGCGTGCCCTCGCCGTCGCGGCGCGGTCCTCTTCCCAGGCCCACCCGGCCGTAGCGCGAGCCGAGTGCGTCCTGGACCCACTGCGCCTGGTCGGGCATGGCTTCCTGCGAGCCGAGCAGATGCGGCTTGTTGGCGCTCAGAAACGTGCGCAGGCGTTGCTTGCGCATCGGCCATCGGTCGGCGGGCGGCCACGTCATCCGGTCGAACCGGCGGCGGATGTTGAAGCTCATGACGTGCAGCTCGGGGGCACGGACGGCCGAGAACAGCACGGCGGTCATGCGCGAACCCCGTCGGTGGGGACGAGGGCGGAGCGCCGACGCCGGCGCAGCACCCGCACCCAGCGCGCCGGGGGGATGTCCTCGGGCCAGTGCGCGAACACCGTGCCCGCCCCGCGGCGGAAGCACCGCGCGAAACGCCGGGGTTGCACCGTGCGCGACGACACGCGCATGTGCCGTCCCGACACGACGCCGATGCGGTGACGGAGACCGAGGTGGTACGCGAGGTCGAGGTCGTCGTGCAGCTCGGGGTCCAGGTGCACCTCGTCGCGCACGTCGCACCAGGCGCTGCGGCGGAACGCCATGTTCGAGCCCCACAGCGGAGCGTGACCGAGGGCCGGTGCGGCGAACGCGGCGTAAGTGCCCAGGAAGGCGCGGGCCATCGCGACGCGTCGGGAGGCGGGACCGTCGTGGAACACGGCGCCACCGCTGACGGCATCCACCCCGTCGTCGCGGAAGGCGTCGACCATGCTGCGCACCCAGGTCGGTTCGGGGATGCTGTCGGCGTCGAGACGCAGGACGAGGTCGCCGCGGGCCGCGTCGTAACCGGCGGCGGCGGCGGCGGGGATGCCGCGGGCGGCGCAGAACACCACGCGGGCCCCGGCCGCGCGGGCGACCGCCGCGCTGTCATCGGCGGAGTCGTTGTCGACCACGACGATCTCGTCGGGGGTCAGGGTCTGCGCGCCGAGGGCGGTGAGGCAGCGTCGGAGATGAACGGCGTCGTCACGGACGGGGATGACGACCGATACGGTCGCGACCGCTGGCGCAGGGTCGTGGGGCACGCTTCCTCCCGGGGACGAGTGCTTCCCACGCTAGGCGATGCGGCGGGGGCGTTTCCCGGCTTGACGCCTGCGTGTCTCGACGCCGAGGCAGGTGCGGGTGCGGCGCCGCCCTTTCGTAGGGTGGATGCCATGGCATCCGTCCTCAACGTCTCGGCGTACCTGTTCACGCGCATCGACGACCCCGGGGCCCTCGGGGCCACGCTGCGCGATCGCGCCGCCGGGGGAGGGCTGCGCGGGACGATCCTGCTCGCCGAGGAGGGCGTGAACCTCTTCCTCGCCGGACGCGCCGACGAGGTGCGCGCGTTCCTGGACGCCCTCCGCGCCGACCCGCGTTTCGCGGCGATGCGGGCGACGAAGAGCTGGTCGGATGCCGTGCCCTTCGGTCGTCTGCGGGTAAAGGTCAAGCGCGAGATCATCCGGATGGACCGACCCGAGGTGCGGCCCCAGGACGGACGGGCCCCCGCGGTGTCGCCCGCGACGCTGCGCCGCTGGCTCGACCGGGGCGCGGACGACGACGGGCGCGAGATCGTCCTCGTCGACACGCGCAACGCCTTCGAGGTCGATTACGGCACTTTCGCCGGGGCGCGGGATTGGCGCATCGAGCGCTTCACGCAGTTCCCGGACGCCGCGGCCGCCCACCGCGCCGAGCTGGAGGGCAAGACCGTGGTGACGTTCTGCACGGGCGGCATCCGGTGCGAGAAGGCGGCCCTGCACCTGCGCGACGAGGGCATCGCCGCATATCAGCTCGACGGGGGCGTGCTCGGGTGGTTCGCGCAGCAGGGAGGGGCGCACTGGAACGGCGGGTGCTTCGTCTTCGACGAGCGCGAGGCCCTGGACGCCGCACTCACCCCCGTGTCGCCCGCGGCGGGCGAGCGGGCCGCCTGATGCTGTGGGACCAGCACGCCTGCGCCGAACTGGTCGAGACCGCGGACCTGAGCGAACTGCACCGCTACCGCCCGGCCGGTGGGGGCCTGGTGTCGCTGAACGTCGGCTTCTCCCCGCACCCGCCCGCGCTCACGGCATCCCTGCTCGACGCCTTCCGCGCGCAGGTCGAGGAGATCGACGGTCTCGCGCTCGCCGCGTCGGTCGCCGAGGTCGACCGGATCGCCGCCGCCGGCGACACCGCCGTCGTGTTCGACCTCGAGGACGCCGGCCCCCTGGGCGGCGACCTCGACGCGGTCGCACGACTGGTCGCCCGCGGCGTGCGGACGCTCGGACCCGTCTACAACCACGCCAACGCCGTCGGCGGGGGCTGCCTCGATGCGACCGACGAGGGCCTGTCCTCGTGGGGACGCGATCTGGTGCGCGAACTGAATCGCGCCGGCATGGTGCCCGACGGCTCGCACGTGGGGGTGCGCACCTCGATGGACATGTGCGCGGCGTCCACACGTCCCGTGATCTTCAGCCACTCGAACATGCGGGCGGTGTGGGAGCACCCGCGCAACCTCACCGACGATCAGGCGCGCGCCGCGGCCGACACCGGCGGCGTGGTCGGGATGACCGGGGTGGGGATCTTCCTCGGGCCCAACACCCCGACGCGGGAGGCGATGGCGCGTCACCTCGAGTACGCGGTCGACCTGGTCGGCATCGCGCACGTGGGCGTCAGCACCGACTTCTCGTTCGACTGGCGGACCTTCCGCGTGGAGCTGGCGTCGAGCCCCGAACTCTACGACGCCAGTTACACCGCGTGGGGACCGGTTGAATGGATGCCGCCCGAGACCTTCATCGGATTGGGCGGCGCCCTGCGCGAGCGCGGCTGGGCCGACGCCGACATCGCCGCCGTGCTCGGGGGCAATTTCCGCCGGGTCGCGCGCGAGAGCTGGGACCCGCGGGAGTGACGCCGCGCCCGGGCGCGCCTGGATAGCCTCGGAGCATGACGACCCTCACCGACGGCGCCGTGCTGCGCCGCGCCCGCCCCGGCGACGAGACCGGTATCCTCGCCTGCATCCAAGCCCTCGCCGACTATGAACGCGAGCCGGATGCCGTCGACAACACGGCCGAGATGATCCGCGAGACCCTGTTCGGCGACGACCCGCGCGCGTTCGCGTTCGTCGTGGACGGCGGCGACGGCGACATTCGGGCGATCGCGATCTGGTTCCTGACGTACTCGACGTGGACCGGCCGTCACGGGATCTGGCTCGAAGACCTCTACGTCCACGAGCGCTTCCGCGCGAACGGCTACGGCGTCGCCCTGTTGGCGGCCCTGGCGGGGGAGTGCGTCGACCGGGGCTATCCACGCCTGGAGTGGACCGTGCTCGACTGGAACGAACCCGCGATCGGGTTCTACCGCGCGCTCGGCGCCCAGGCGATGGAGGAGTGGACCACACGCCGCGTCACCGGCGACGCGCTGACGGCGCTCGCCGCGCGGGCGTAGCGCCCGTCAGCGCGCGAGGTCGGTGAGCACGGCCTCCGCCGCGCGCTGACCCGACACCAGGGCGCCCTGGATCGACGCGGTGTCACGGTGGTCCCCGGCGAGGTAACGCCCGTCACCGAGACGGACGGGTTGTCGCAGACGCAGGGGCGGATCCTGCGCGGGAAGGGCGCCGGCGATGTCATCGCGGCGCAGCAGCCGCCACGGGCGGGTATCGGCATCCCACACCTCGGCGAGCTGACGCCGCACGACGCTCTCGGGGGCGTCCGAGGGGAGTACGCACGTCGCCTGGACGAGGTGCTGTCCGCGCGGGGCGTAGGTGGGGGCGGTGTTGGTCATCACCGCGGTGTTCACGATCGGTCCGCGCCGGCGTCCGTCGACGCGGAGGGCGGCGTCATCGCTGGGCGGCTCGTCGGCCGCGAACCACCACGTCTGCAGGCCGCGCGCGCGCGGGAGCGGCTGATCGAGGCCCGGGATCAGCCCCGTCGCACCGATCACGGCGCGCGCGGTGACGGCATCCCGCCCCTCGATGTCCAGCCGCCACCCCCGGCCCTGCGCTTCGATCGCCGAGACGCGGTGCTCGAGGCGCACGCCGGCGCCCGCGCGGCGCGCGGTGTCGGCCAATTGAGCGGGGAGAGCCCCGATCCCCGCGGCGGGGACCCCCGGGCGGCCGAGGGCGAAGCTGCGCACGAGCAGGCGCACGAAAGCATCGGAGGTCTGCTGCCGATCGTCGGCGAGCACGCCGGCGAGGAAGGGTTCGAGCACGCTCTCGCGCAGCGGGCCGCGCAGGCCCGCACGGTCCCAGGCCTCGGCGAGCGGGCGATCCGCACCCGTCTTGGCGGCACGGGCCGACATGACGGTCGGCCCCGCCCACCGCGCCAGAGCGAGCAGGTCCGCCGGGCGCACGAGCCCGCTGCGCAATGACGCGGGAAGGGATGCCGGGTGCCGCAACGGGTGAGCGAGGTGGGCCACGCGGTCCTCGAGACGCACGCCCACCGCGACCGGGAAGCGCCGGAGGGCGAGTGCGTCGACGTCGACCCACCGCCGGACGGCCGGGTACGCCGGGTTCAGCACGTGGAAGCCGAGGTCGAGGCGGAACCCGTCGACCACGTCCGTGCGCTCGCGCCCGCCGACGGCGTCCTCCGCCTCCAGCACGACGACATCGCGACCGGCTTCGGCCAGGCGGACGGCGGCGCGCAGCCCCGCGAGTCCCGCTCCCACCACGATCACGTCGTACCCGTTCATTCCGCGAGCCTATGGAGCACCTCGACCCCAGTCCTCGGGGTTGCGGACCCCCGCCCCCTCCCTCGACTGTCCACGACGCGCCGTATCGCGTCGGCGACGGACGGCGTGTCCTGGACGCTCGATCCACGACGCGCCGTATCGCGTCGGCGACGGACGGCGTGTCCTGGACGCTCGGCGCAGACGAAGGCCCCGGATGCCGTGGCATCCGGGGCCTTCTCTCGAAACTTACGCCGACGCCTGCTCGCGTCGGGGCAGCACCCAGCCGGGACGCACGAAGTGGCACGTGTACCCGTTGGGGATGCGGATCAGGTAGTCCTGGTGCTCGGGCTCGGCCTCCCAGAAGGGCGCCGCGGCCTCGATCGTGGTGACGACCTTGGCGGGCCAGATGCCCGACGCGTCGACGTCCGCGATCGTGTCGCGGGCGACCTTCTGCTGCTCGGGCGAGAGCGGGAAGATCGCCGAGCGGTAGCTCGTGCCGATGTCGTTGCCCTGACGGTTCAGGGTCGACGGGTCGTGGATCTGGAAGAAGAAGGCGAGGATGTCGCGGTACGACGTCTGCGCGGGGTCGAAGACGATTTCGACGGCCTCGGCGTGGCCCGGGTGGTTGCGGTAGGTCGCGTGCTCGTTCTGGCCGCCGGTGTAGCCGACGCGCGTGTCGAGCACGCCGGGCTGGCGCCGGATCAGGTCCTCGACTCCCCAGAAGCACCCGCCCGCGAGGACGGCGGTCTCGGTGCCGGGACGGCGGGTGATCTCGCCGGTGTCGGAAGGTCCGCTGGTCATGGTGTCGCTCCTTTTGCGGTTGCGGAAGGGGAAGAGGTTCATGAGGCCCGGCTCTCGCGGAACAGGGCCAGGTAGGCGCCGTAGCCCTGGGACTCGAGCTCGGCGACCGGCACGAAGCGCAGCGCGGCCGAGTTCATGCAGTATCTCAGCCCGCCGGCCTGGCGCGGGCCGTCGTCGAAGACGTGACCCAGGTGGCTGTCGGCACCCGAGGATCGCACCTCGGTGCGCGTCATCCACAGCGTCCGGTCCTTCTTCTCGACGACGGCGGCGTCGTCGATGGGCTTGGTGAAGCTCGGCCAGCCCGATCCGCTCTCGAACTTGTCGGTCGAGCTGAACAGCGGCTGCCCCGACACGACGTCTACGTAGATGCCGTCCTCGTGGTTGTCCCAGTACTCGTTGCGGAACGGCGGCTCGGTGGCGTCGTCCTGCGTGACGGCGAACTGGCGGTCGGTGAGGCGGCTCAGCGCCTCCGACGTCTTCCGGTACTCCGTGCTCACGATTGGTGTCCTCTCGTCATGACGGCCTGTGGCGGCCGTCGACACAGGACAACGCCGGAGCGGGTGGTTTTGGTCCCGCGGGACTGGGAGCGCCCTGTGAGTTCCGTGCGGTCCGGGATGCCGGGGGCAAGCCCCGCCGCGGGGTCCGGCGCCCCGGTTAGCGTGGAGGAACCGAGACCCTGGAGGATCCCATGACCCGCACCATCGTCATCACCGGCGCCAGCGACGGCATCGGCGCCGCATCCGCGAAGCAGCTCGTGCAGGTCGGCGAAGAGGTCGTCGTCGTCGGACGTAACCCCGACAAGACCGCCCGCGTCGCGCGCTCCCTCGGCGTCGACTCGTTCGTCGCCGACTTCGGCGACCTGTCGCAGGTACGCGAGCTCGCGGCATCCCTTCTCGAGAAGTACCCGCGCATCGACGTGCTCGCCAACAACGCCGGCGGCGTCTTCGGCGAGCGCACCCTGACCGCGGACGGCTACGAGACGACCTTCCAGGTCAACCACCTCGCTCCGTTCCTGCTCACCAACCTGCTGCGCGAGCGTCTGATCGCATCGGACGCGTCGGTGATCCAGACCTCCAGCGCCGCGGCGAAGCTCTTCCCGCGCTTCGATCTCGACGACCTGCAGGGGGAGCGGCGCTACTCCTCGACCACGGCGTACGGCAACGCGAAGCTCGCCAACGTGCTGTTCACGAAGGAGCTCAACCGCCGCTTCGGCGAGCAGGGCGTGTCGGCCGTGGCGTTTCACCCGGGCGTGATCGCCTCGAACTTCGGCGCCTCCAGCGACGGCCCGTGGAAGTTCCTCTACGGTGGACCGCTCGCCAAGAGCCTCATGACCCCGACCGCGGTCGGCGGTGCTCGTCTGACCTGGCTCGCGCTCGGCAAGCCGGGTGTCGACTGGGAGCGGGGCGGCTTCTACGCCAACAACAAGCCCGCCAAGACCAACCGCATCGCCGACGACCCCGCGGTGGCCAAGGTGCTGTGGGAACGGAGCGCGGCGCTGGTGGGTCTCGACGACTGAAACGGACGGGCACCTGCCGCGGGCGTGACGAAGAGCGGTCGCACACCGTCGACGATGGTCACTGCACGCCGGCGCGCGGCGGGGTCACGGCCCATCCGAACCGCTCGAGGGCGGCGAACAAGCGTCGCGCCTGTGCCCAGGCGATCTCTCCCGACGCATCGGAGTACACGTCGATCGCGAACGGCGGCGGGTCGGCGAACTTGGGGATCTCGACCTCGGCCCAGGCGTGCGGAGCGAGCCAGACGCGGGGGCTCGGGGTTCCCGCCCCCTCGACTCCTCCGTCGGCGGCGAAGGCGATCGCGTCGAGGGCGTCGATCTTGGTGATCGGCATGTTCACCACGAGCGTCACGGCGTGCAGTTGATCCGACATCACGATCCTCCTGCTCTCATCCTGACACGCGCAACGTCGGGGGTCGCCCTGAACGATCTGCGCATCTCGAGGGCGCACGCGCGACCGCCGGCGTGCCGTCGACGCTCACGCGCGCCGGCGATGACGACGCCGCGGGGAGCGTCGCCCTCGGCGTCCGGGTCGACACACCCTCCCCCCCCGACAGCGGGCGCGACTGGCGGCGGGGCGCCGTCGATCCGATCGTGCGGGGCGCCGTCGCGGCATAGCCTCGAGTCATGACTTCTCCGCGCGCGCAGCTCGAAGACCTTCTTGCGCGGGGGGTCGGCGACGTCTCGCCGGCGCTGCGGGCGATCCCGGTCGAGGGCGAAGCCCGCGCCGCCGCCGTCCTCATGCTCTTCGGGGTGCTCGACGGCGCGCCGAGCGAGCGGGTGTCGCCCCGCGTCCCGAGCGACCTCGACGTGCTGCTCCTCGCCCGCGCCGACACCGTGCGCGCCCATCCCGGGCAGGTGGCCTTCCCCGGCGGACGGGTGGATCCCGACGACGCGGATGCCGCGGCGGCGGCGGTGCGCGAGGCGCGCGAAGAGACGGGACTCGACCCCGCCGGAGTCGAGGTGCTCGGGACGCTCGCCCCGGTCCCGTTGGCGTTCTCGGGCCACGAGGTGACCCCTGTCCTCGGGTGGTGGACGCGTCCGACGCCGGTGCGGGCCGTCGATGCCGCGGAGTCCGCGGAGGTGTTCCGTGCGCCCGTCGCCGACCTGCTCGATCCGGCGCGACGCGGCGTCACCGTTCTGCGCCGCGACGGACGGGAATGGCGGGGGCCCGCGTTCGCGCTGGTGACGCCCGCGGGGGAGCAGACGGTGTGGGGGTTCACCGCGATGCTCCTGGACGGCCTGTTCGATCGCCTGGGGTGGACGGAGCCCTGGGACCGCGCGCGCGAGATCGCGGTGCCCGCCCCGCCGCCCGTCGACCGCGTCTAGCGCATGCCGACCGTGACGTCACCGGCGGCGCGGGGTGACGGGATGCTCGCTATCGTCGGGTCTGTGACTGCGCCTATCGACCCCACCTCCACCCCCGCCTGGTCCCGCCTCACCGCTCTGCGCGACGGGTTCGAACCCGATCTGCGCGGCTGGTTCGCCGCCGACGCCGACCGCACGCGCGATCTGACGCGCACGGTGGGCGATCTGCACGTGGACCTGTCCAAGAACCTGGTGACCCCCGAGGTGCTCGATGCCCTCGTGGCGCTCGCCGCCGAGACCGGAGTGCGCGAGCGCTTCGCCGACATGCGGCGCGGCGTCCACCTCAACACCAGCGAGGACCGCGCGGTCCTGCACACGGCGCTGCGTCGCCCCGCGGGCGTCCAACCTGCGCTCGTCGTGGACGGCCAGCAGGTCGATCACGACGTGCACGAGGTGCTCGACCGCCTGAGCGCGTTCGCCGAGCGCGTCCGCTCGGGCGAGTGGCGCGGGGTCACCGGCAAGAAGGTCACGCACGTCGTCAACATCGGCATCGGTGGCAGCGACCTCGGACCGGTGATGGTCTACGAAGCCCTCCTTCCCTCCGCCGACGCCGGCATCCACGCGCGCTTCGTGTCCAACATCGATCCGACCGACATCGCGCAGAAGACCGCCGACCTCGACCCCGAGACGACGCTGTTCATCGTCGCCTCCAAGACCTTCACCACGCTCGAGACCCTGACGAACGCGCGCCTCGCCCGCGACTGGCTGTGGCGGGAGCTGGGGTCGGCCGGGGCCATCGACGACACGGATGCCGCTCGCACCGACGCCGTCGCCCACCACTTCGTCGCGGTGTCCACGGCACTCGACAAGGTGTCGGCGTTCGGCATCGACACCGACAACGCGTTCGGTTTCTGGGACTGGGTCGGTGGCCGGTACTCGGTCGACTCCGCCATCGGCCTGTCGCTCGCGGTCACGCTCGGTCCCGACGTGTTCCGGGAGCTGCTGGCCGGCTTCCACACGGTGGACGAGCACGTGGCATCCACACCGATCGAGCAGAACGTGCCGGTCCTGATGGGCCTGCTGAACGTCTGGTACACCAACTTCCTCGGGGCGCAGTCGCACGCCGTCCTTCCGTACGCGCAGCAGCTGCATCGCTTCGCCGCCTACCTGCAGCAGCTCACGATGGAGTCCAACGGCAAGTCCGTGCGGTGGGACGGAACGCCGGTCACCACCGACACCGGCGAGGTCTTCTGGGGCGAGCCCGGCACGAACGGCCAGCACGCGTTCTACCAGCTGATCCACCAGGGCACGCGCCTGATCCCGGCCGATTTCATCGCCTTCGTCAACCCCGCGTACCCGCTCGCCGACGACGGTCGTGACGTGCACGGACTGTTCCTGGCGAATTTCCTCGCGCAGACGAAAGCCCTGGCGTTCGGCAAGACCGCCGAGGAGGTGGAGGCCGAGGGCACCACCGGCGCCCTCGTCGCCGCGCGCACCTTCCCCGGCAATCGTCCGACGACGTCGATCTTCGCGCCGTCGCTGACGCCGTCGGTGCTGGGCCAGCTCATCGCGCTGTACGAGCACATCACGTTCACGCAGGGGACGATCTGGGGCATCAACTCCTTCGACCAGTGGGGGGTCGAGCTCGGCAAGCAGCTCGCGCTGCAGATCGCTCCGGCGATCGAGGGCGATGACGATGCCCTGTCGTCGCAGGACGCCTCGACGCGTTCGCTGCTGGATTATTACCGGTTGCACCGCGCCTGAGAACGCCGCGCGGGTGCGCGCGGAGCGGGCCGTTCCAGAAGATCTCGCGTCTTCCGGGGCGGCCCGTTCGTCATCCGGTGTCGGCGCCGGGCGGGGCGGCACTGACGTGTCGCGGCCCTGCCATGAAACACCCGATAAGAGGGTCGAAAGAGACGTTCCGCCGCGCACGGAGCGAAGCCCGCGAACCCCGTCGGGCGGGCTGCGGCGCGCGGCCGCGAGAAGCGCGTCTCCCACGGCGCGTTCAGGTAACGAAGAGATAACGCCCAGACGGGCCACCCACACTCGGGGACTCGTGCCGACCTGACGGCACAGATCGCGCTCGATCCCGACGAGCGCGCCCGACCGAAAGACTCCTCTTTGCTGCGTTCCGATATCAAGCTCGTCCGTGTCCACCGCGCCCGCCGCACCCTCGTCACCGCCGCCACCTGCGCCGGCCTGGCGCTGGGGCTGGTCGCCACCACCGGCCTGGCGATGGCCGCACCGGTCTCTCCGCCCGACGCGTCCGCGTCGTCCTTCACCGCTCCCGGTTCGGCGATCACGATCTCGTCCGCTCCCACCCTGGATGCCGTCACCACCGGCGCCGACGCGGCGATGACCGATGCGCAGGCGGCCCTCGCGAGCGCGTCCGCCGTCCAAGCCGAGGTGGCCGCGACGGGCCTGCCCCTGTCGATCGGCGACGCCTCCGTCGACACCGCCGCCCTGCAGGACGCCGTCGACCGTCTCGGCTCGAGCGACCTGCTTCCGGTGCTGCTCGTGCCCGCGCTGAGCCAGAACGCGCAGGCCGAGACCGAGAGGGTCGGCGTTCGCGTCGCCGAGGTGCAGGCCAGCCTCTCGCAGGCGAAGGCCGACAAGGCCGCCGCCGACGCCGCCGCCGAGGCCCAGCGCCGGGCAGAGCAGGCGGCCGCCGAGGCCGCGGCGGCCGAGGCTCAGCGCCGGGCGGAGGCCGAGGCCGCCCTCGCGCGCGTGAACACGCCCGCCGGTGCGAAGGACTACGCCGCCCAGCTCGCTGCGCAGAAGTACGGGTGGGGGAGCGACCAGTTCTCGTGCCTCGCGTCGCTGTGGACCAAGGAGTCGGGCTGGGACTACCAGGCCTACAACGACGACGGCGGCGCCACCGGCATCCCGCAGGCCCTGCCCGGCAGCAAGATGGCGACCTTCGGAGCCGATTGGCAGACGAACGCGGCGACGCAGATCGCGTGGGGGCTGGACTACATCTCGCGCGGCTATGGCACGCCGTGCAGTGCCTGGGGCCACTCGCAGGCCGTCAACTGGTACTGAGAAACCCCTGACGACCCGCCCGCGCCCCGGGTCAGCGATATATCGTTGTATATCGCTGGCTCAGATCGGGTCCGCGCGAAGGAGGTCGTCATGAGTGGTTCATTCCTGGGAGACGCGTTCGGCGGACGCGGCGGTGCGAACAGCCCCGGCTGGCCGATGTCCAACATCCTCGAGGGTCTCGAGCAGCTGCGCACGCAGTTCGAGCAGAAGGGCGGCTCGGCCCCGCGGATGAACAAGGGCGACGTCCGCTCGGCGGTGCTGTCCCTGCTGCTCGAGCAACCGATGCACGGGTACCAGATCATCCGCGAGATCGAGGAGCGCAGCGGGGGCTCCTGGAAGCCGAGCCCCGGCTCCGTCTACCCCACGCTCCAGCTCCTCACCGACGAGGGCCTCGTGCAGGCCGAGGAATCCAACGGTCGCAAGACGTACTCGCTCACCCCCGAGGGTCGCGCCGCGGCCGGTGACGAGACCACGGAGCGCACCGCCCCGTGGGAGGCGGCCGGGTCCCGCGAGAGCGGTCGCATGACGGCCCTGCCCAAGGCCGGCGTCGAACTGGCGCAGGCCGCGGCGCAGGTGGCCCGTACGGGCAACAAGGAGCAGGTCGCGCAAGCCGTCGAGATCCTCGACGACGCGCGCCGTAAGCTCTACTCCATCCTCGCCCAGGGTTGAGGCCCACCCGAGCTCGACGCGTGCGGGGCGCACGTCGGCATCCAGGAGATTCGATGACCGACGACGCCCTCATGAAGGCCCGCTACCGCCGTATCACGCGCTTCGCGGCGCGCTACCTCGTCCAGGCGTGGTGGTACGAGCTCTTCCTGCCGCGGTTCGGCCTCGGGTGGATCTCCGCCCGGGGCCGAACCCGTCGCCTCCAGCGGATCGCGCAGCGCTTCCACGTCCTCGCGGTCGACCTGGGCGGTCTGATGATCAAGGTCGGGCAGTTCATGTCCTCGCGCTTGGACGTCCTCCCCCCCGAGATCACCAAAGAACTCGAGGGCCTGCAGGACGAGGTGCCCGCCGTCCCGTTCGCGCAGATGCGCATCCGCGCCGAAGCGGAGCTCGGGATGCCGCTCGAGCGCGCTTTCGCCTCGGTCGACGAGCGCCCGCTCGCCGCGGCGTCGCTGGGTCAGGCCCATCGTGCCGTGCTGACCGCGGCGATGGCCGACGAGACCGGTTTGAGCGCCGTGGTGCTGAAGATCCAACGGCCCGGGATCGACCGTGTCGTGGACGTCGACCTGCGGGCCCTGCGCAAGGTGGGGGTGTGGCTCAGCAGGGTCGCGCTCGTGCGCGATCGGGTCGACATGCCCTCGCTCGTCGAGGAGTTCGCGGTGACGAGCCTCGAAGAGATCGACTACCTGCACGAGGCCGCGAACTCCGAACGTTTCGCCGCCGACTTCGCCGCTGACGGCTCGATCGCCGTGCCCGAGGTGGTGTGGGAGCGCACGACCCGCCGGGTCCTCACGCTGCAGGACGTCACGGCGATCAAGATCAACGACGTCGACGCGCTGCGCGCCGCGGGCATCGACCCGGCCGAGGTCGCCGCGCGTTTCGCGCGGGTCATGTTCGACCAGTTGTTCGACGACGGCTTCTTCCACGCCGACCCCCACCCGGGCAACGTCTTCGTCACTCCGCTGGGGTCCCTCACCGAGGACGGAACCCCCGCATGGCGCTTCACCTTCATCGATTTCGGCATGATGGGCGAGGTTCCGCCCAGCCTGCGTCGTGGTCTGCGGCGCGTCCTCATCGCCGCCGCCTCGCGAGACGGCAAAGGCCTGGTCGACGGCATCCGTGATGTCGGAGTGCTTCTGCCGACGGCCGACACCATCCAGCTCGAGCGCGCGATGACGCAGCTGTTCGCGCGCTTCGGCGGCATGGGCTTCGCGGAGCTGCAAGAGGTCGATCCGCGGGAGTTCCGGGCCTTCGCGATCGAGTTCGGCGACGTGGTGCGCTCACTCCCGTTCCAGCTGCCCGAGAATTTCCTTCTCATCATCCGGGCGATGTCGCTGACGAGCGGCATGTGCAGTTCCTTGGATCCCGCCTTCAACATCTGGGATGCCGTCGAGCCCTACGCGCAGCGGCTGATCCGCGAAGAGAGCGGCAACACCGCGCAGGCCCTCGTGCGCGAGGTGGGCGCGGTCGCCGCCGTCACCGCACGCCTTCCCCGCCGCGTCGACAACCTGGTCACGCGCTTCGAGGACGGGTCGGTGTCGGTGCAGACCCCGCGCGTCGAACGGCGCATGCGCGATCTGGAGCGCATGGTGCGCCGGGTTGTGTCATCGGTGCTGTTCACCGGACTGCTCATCGGCGGCGTCCTTCTGCAGGCCGAGCAGGCGGTGCTGGGCACGCTCTTGATGATCGTCTCGATCGCTCCGCTCTCGCACGCGCTGCTGGCCGGATTCATCGCCCGTCGCAACGGTCTGTGACGCCGGGCTGTCGTCGGCCCTCTCACGCGCGAAGCGCGCCGCCGGATCGTCTCCGGGCGGCGCGCTTCTGCGTGCGGGTGCGGGTCGGTCAGTACCAGCCGACCGACTGCGACTGGCTCCACGCGCCGCAGGGGGTGCCGTAGCGACCCGAGATGTAGCCCAGGCCCCACGAGATCTGCGTGGCGGCGTTGGTCTGCCAGTCGGCGCCGGCCGACGACATCTTGCTTCCGGGCAGAGCCTGCGGGATGCCGTAGGCCCCGCTGCTGGGGTTGGAGGCGCGGTAGTTCCAGCCGGACTCCTTGTTCCACAGCGACACCAGGCACGAGAACTGGTCGTCGCCCCAGCCGCGGCTGGCGAGCATGCCGCGCGCGGTGGCCTGGGCCCCGGCCGGGCTGTTGTCGCCCGATCCGCCGCCGGAGGCGACGGGGACGGGAGCAGACGATCCGCCCGAAGAGCTGCTGCTGCTTTGCGTGGCGCGCTCCTCGGCGGCGGCCTTCTGCTTCGCGGCGGCCGCGGCCGCGGCGGCGGCCTCGGCCTCCTGGCGGGCCTTTTCGGCGGCCTCTTCCTCGGCCTTCTTCGCCACGGCGGCGTCGAGGCCTCCGCGCAGCTCCGCGACACGCAGGTCGACGGTCGCCTTCGCGGCGGTCACGTCCGCGGCGAGGTCGGGCAAGAAGGTGTCCGGCAGCACCGAGGCCGCCTCGAGCCGCGCGGTGGCGGCGTCGAGGGCGGTGGTGTCGACCGTGGCGGGCTGGCCGATGTCGAGACCGGATGCCGCGATGTCGTTCTGCACGGTGGAGGCCGCGGCCCGCGCGGTCGCGGCGGCCGATTCGGCGGTCCGGGCGGCGTCGGCTCCCGCGCCGCGAGCGGTCGCGAGGACCATCGGCGTGGTCGCCGAGGCGAGCGAGAAGCGGGCGGTCGACAGGTCTGTCGGGGAGGCGGTCGCGGCCGGTGCCGTGCCGGTCAGGGCCGCGGCCGCGACGACGCCGACCACGACCGCACCGAGAGCCGTCAGGGGGCGACGGCGGGTGCGGCGGGCGGCGAGGCGACGGTCACGACGATTGGATGGGGGCGTCGAGTCAGAGCGCATAGAACCGGTTTCACGTGAGGGAGGGCGGTGCGGGTGTCACCGTCCGACCCGCGTTCGGCGGGCACGAAACCCGGAGCCTGGCATGGCAGTCTGGACGCCACCTGGGCGTCGAAGCCTTCTACCGGTCTCGAAAAGGGCAGATCGGGGGCGAATCGATACCCGCGCACGCCGTCGGGTCTTCCCGCCCCCGGGAGCGGGTCGCCGCCGGCAGCGGGGGAGCGGGTGGGTGCGTTAGACTGAGGCGTCACACGTGGGCTTCGCCCGTTCTTCGAGCGTGCCCGTGACATCGCACGAACACACCCGCTTCGCTTCGGCTCGCGGCATCCGTTCGCCCTCGGGCGTCCGAGTGCCCGGCGGCTCCGATCCTCCCGGATCGCGGGCTCAGGAGCCGGAGCCCGACACCACACCCAACTAGGACAACCCACTACATGACTACCGCAACGACCGCCCCGGCTATCAAGCAGGTCGCGATCAACGACATCGGCTCGGCCGAAGACTTCCTGGCCGCGGTCGAGAAGACGCTCAAGTTCTTCAACGACGGCGACCTCATCGAAGGCACCGTGGTGAAGATCGACCGCGACGAGGTCCTCCTCGACGTCGGTTACAAGACCGAGGGTGTCATCCCCTCCCGCGAGCTTTCGATCAAGCACGACGTCGACCCCAACGAGGTCGTCAATGTCGGCGATCACGTCGAGGCCCTCGTTCTCCAGAAGGAGGACAAGGAAGGCCGCCTCATCCTGTCCAAGAAGCGTGCGCAGTACGAGCGCGCGTGGGGCGACGTCGAGAAGATCAAGGAGAACGACGGTGTCGTCACCGGTTCCGTGATCGAGGTCGTCAAGGGTGGCCTCATCGTCGACATCGGCCTCCGCGGCTTCCTTCCGGCCTCGCTCATCGAGCTGCGCCGCGTCCGCGACCTCACGCCGTACCTCGGCCAGGAGATCGAGGCCAAGATCCTCGAGCTCGACAAGAACCGCAACAACGTCGTGCTCTCGCGCCGCGCCCTGCTCGAGCAGACGCAGTCCGAGTCGCGCACCACGTTCCTCAACAACCTGCACAAGGGCCAGGTCCGCAAGGGCACGGTCTCGTCGATCGTCAACTTCGGTGCGTTCGTCGACCTGGGCGGCGTCGACGGTCTCGTCCACGTCTCCGAGCTCTCGTGGAAGCACATCGAGCACGCCTCCGAGGTCGTCGAGGTGGGCCAGGAGGTCACCGTCGAGATCCTCGAGGTCGACCTCGACCGCGAGCGTGTCTCCCTGTCGCTCAAGGCGACGCAGGAAGACCCGTGGCAGGTGTTCGCCCGCACCCACGCGATCGGTCAGATCGCTCCGGGCAAGGTCACCAAGCTCGTTCCGTTCGGTGCGTTCGTCCGCGTGGCCGACGGTATCGAGGGTCTCGTGCACATCTCCGAGCTCTCGGGCAAGCACGTCGAGCTCGCCGAGCAGGTCGTGTCGGTCGGTGAAGAGGTCTTCGTCAAGATCATCGACATCGACCTCGAGCGCCGCCGCATCTCGCTGTCGCTCAAGCAGGCCAACGAGTCGGTCGACCCCAACGGCACCGAGTTCGACCCGGCGCTGTACGGCATGGCCACCGAGTACGACGAGCGTGGCGAATACAAGTACCCCGAGGGCTTCGACCCCGAGTCGGGTGCGTGGCTCGAGGGCTTCGACGCTCAGCGCGAGCAGTGGGAGCAGGAGTACGCCGCCGCCCAGGGTCGCTGGGAGGCCCACAAGGCTGCCGTCACCAAGGCCCTCGAGGCCGAGGCCGCCAACCCGACGGACTCCGGTTCGTTCGGTGGATCCTTCTCGTCCGAGTCGCCCGCCCAGGGCACCCTCGCCGACGACGAGTCGCTGGCTGCGCTTCGCGAGAAGCTCTCCGGTCGCTGATCCGTCCCGCATCGAAGGCCGGTACCCCTCGGGGTGCCGGCCTTCGGTCGTTCCCGGGTGCAAGCCCTGGCCGATCCGCGGCCGGGAGGGCAGGATGATTGCATGGCTTCTCGACTTCCCCTTCTGATCACCCTCGCCGGCGTCGCCGTGCTGTTCCTCTCGATCGCTTTCGTCTTCGCGCTCGTCATCGGTGCGATGTTCTTCGGCGGGATCGAATTCACCGGTGGACACATGGATGCCGCCGCCCCCGCCGCGACCTTCGTCCTCACCGCCTGAGCCCCGGACCGTCCAGAACCCGCCCCACCGCCCGGTGGGGCGGGTTTTGCGTTCCACCGCGTGATTCCGGGGTTTTTGGTGTGCGACACGCCCGGGGGGTGGTGTCGATTCGACGGGTGGGGGGTTCGGGCGTAACTTATTACTTGTTCGCC
>NZ_JBIVFV010000002.1:0-592578 GCF_044748345.1 Microbacterium sp. NPDC090007
GACAAGTGCACGCTGTTGAGTTCTCAAGGAACGGACGCACCCACAGGCCACAGTCATCTCGACCAACCCATGAGGCAGTTCACTACCTACAACCACCCGACACAAACCCCCGTACAGCCCCGAAAGGACCAGAAAACGAGAGAGAAGCGCCGAACGGCAGACCCCAACAATAGACCAGAAAGCCGAAACTCTCAAGACCATCAATGGGGGGTGGTTCACCACTTGAGGGGACGCGGGGCCTTTCGGCCGCTCCGCTCTCCCCTGTGGGGCGAACAGGTAATAAGTTACGCGGGATCCCCTGACCCGTCGAATCGACACCACCCCCCGGGCGTGTCGTCCCCGAAAATCCGCGGAAACATCAGGAGAACGGGGAAGGGGGCTCCTCACGACCGTCTGGTCGAAGGAACCCCCTCTTCATGCCGCCTCGGGCGCTCAGGCCGACGCCGTCTGAGCCGTCTGGCCTGCCGGCAGTGGCCACAGCGCATCGAGCAGCTGGCGAACCCACGCGATGAGGGCCGCGTCGTCGGCATCCTGCGGAAGCGGCACGACCATGGCATCCCCTCCCGCGACCAGCTTCGCCTTCGGGTACAGGCGCTGCAGGCGCACGCGCATCGACTCCGCCAAGTCGGCCGGGGCGACCCGCAGGTTCGACCCCATGGCGACCACGTCGGCCAGTCCCGCCTGCGCCGCGCGACGACGCAGGCGCGCGACGGCGATAAGACCCTCGACCTCGGAAGGGGGCTCGCCGTACCGATCGCGCAACTCATCGACGACGAGATCGATCGCGTCGTCCTTCGCCGTCGCCGATGCCGCGGCCGAGAGCTTCTGGTACGCCTCCAGCCGCAGCCGTTCGCTGTCGATGTAGAACTCGGGCAGGCGCGCGTCGACGGGCAGTTCGAGACGGAGCTCGGTGGGGCCGTCGACGTCCTCGCCGCGGAAGGTCGACACGGCCTCGCCGATCATGCGCAGGTAGAGGTCGAAGCCGACGCCGGCGATGTGCCCCGCCTGCTCCGCGCCCAGCAGATTGCCCGCCCCCCGCAATTCGAGGTCTTTCAACGCCACCTGCATACCGCTGCCGAGGTCGTTGTTCACGGCGATCGTCTCGAGGCGGTCGGCTGCCGTCTCGGACAGGGGCTTCATGTCGTCGTACAGGAAGTACGCGTACGCGCGATCACGGCCGCGACCCACGCGACCCCGCAACTGGTGCAGCTGCGAGAGACCGTACTTGTCGGCGCGGTCGATGATGATCGTGTTGGCGTTCGAGATGTCGAGACCGGTCTCGATGATGGTCGTGGACACAAGGACGTCGGCGCGGCGTTCCCAGAAGTCGTCGACGACCTGCTCGAGCGCGTGCTCGCCCATCTGGCCGTGCGCGACGACGACGCGCGCCTCGGGAACCAGTTCGCTCAGGTGCGCCGCGACCCGCTGGATGGACGACACCCGGTTGTGCACGTAGAACACCTGGCCTTCGCGCAGCAGTTCCCGACGGATGGCCGCGGCGATCTGCTTGTCGTTGCGCGGGCCCACGTACGACAGGATCGGATGCCGATCCTCGGGCGGCGTGGCCAGCGTGGACATCTCGCGGATACCCGTGACCGCCATCTCGAGGGTGCGCGGAATGGGTGTGGCGCTCATCGCGAGGATGTCGACGTTCGTCTTGAGCTTCTTCAGGGCGTCCTTGTGCTCGACGCCGAAGCGCTGCTCCTCGTCGATGATCATCAGGCCCAGATCCTTGAAGACCACCTTCTCGGTGAGGATGCGGTGGGTGCCGATCACCATGTCGACGGTGCCGTCGGTGAGGCCGGCGAGGGTCGCCTTCGCCTCTTTGTCGGATTGGAAACGCGAGAGGGGGCGCACCGTCACCGGGAACCCGGCGAAACGCTCGGCGAAGGTCTCGAGATGCTGCTTGACCAGCAGCGTCGTCGGTACCAGCATCGCCACCTGCTTGCCGTCCTGGATGGCCTTGAAGGCGGCGCGGACGGCCACCTCGGTCTTGCCGAACCCGACATCGCCCGAGAGCAGACGGTCCATCGGGATCGGCTTCTCCATGTCGGCTTTGATCTCGTCGATCGTCTGCAGCTGATCCTGCGTCTCGGCGAAGGGGAAGGCCTCTTCGAGCTCGCGCTGCCACGGGGTGTCGGGGCCGAAGGCGTAGCCCTTGGACGCCATGCGCGCCGAGTAGAGCTTCACGAGTTCGACGGCGATGTCGCGGACCGCCTTGCGTGCGCGTCCCTTCGCCGCCGCCCAGTCGCTGCCGCCCATCTTGGACAGCGTGGGCGCTTCTCCCCCGACGTACTTGGAGAGCAGGTCGAGCTGGTCGGTGGGGACGAAGAGCTTGTCGCCGGGGTACCCCCGTTTCGCGGGCGCGTACTCGAGGACCAGGTACTCCTTGGTGGTCTTGACGGCGTTGCGTCCACCGCTGGACACCTCGCGCTGGGTGAGCTCGATGAACCGTCCGATGCCGTGCGTCGCGTGCACGACGACGTCACCCGGCTTGAGCTGCAATGGATCGACCACATTGCGCCGGCGCGACGCCAGCTTCTTGACGCCGCGGTTGTCGCCCGTGACCGACCGGCCGTAGAACTCGGTCTCGGTGAGCACCGCGAATCGCGCCTCGGTCAGCTCGAATCCGCGCTCCAGCGGAGCGCACACGACATGAGCGACTCCCGGCTCGGGAGGCGTGCGCAGATCGTCGACCCGTCGCGCAGCGATGCCGCGCTCGGACAGCACGTCTCGGGCGCGATCCACCATTCCGGGTCCGGATGCCGTGACCACCACCGACCAGCCCTCGGCCAGGAGGGTCCCGACGTGGGCGGTCGCCCCGTCGACGTTGCCCTGGAAGGAGGGGATCGGATCGGCCTTCACCCGATGGGCGGAATCGTCGCCGACGACGAGGCCCTCGTCCTCGGCATCCGCCGCCCCCGAATCGAAGGCGCTGAGCTGCCACCAGACGCCCCCGCGGCCGCCGGCGATCTCGTGCAGGTCGTCGAGCGTGACGAAGTCACCCGAGTCGAGGTCGACGGGCGTGTCGGCTCCCGCCGTCGCCGCCGACCACGCGGCCTCGAGGAACTCTCGATTGGTGTCGCCGAGCGTGGTCGCGCGGGCGCGGGAGCGCTCGGGGTCCACGAGGGCGACGGCGCTGCCGCCGGGCAGGTAGTCGACCAGGGTGACCAGATCGTCGACGAGCACCGGTATGAGGGACTCCATGCCCTCGGCGGGGATGCCCTCGGCCATCTTCTCGAGCAGCTGGCGGAGTCCCGGATAGCCGTCGCGCAGCGCCGCGGCGCGAGCGCGGACCCCGGCGGTCAGCAGCAGCTCGCGGCTCGGGTTGAGCGAGACCGCCGAGACGTCGCCGGGCAGGGACCGCTGGTCGGCGACCGAGAAGGCGCGGATCTGGTCCACCTCGTCGCCGAAGAACTCCACGCGATAAGGGTGGTCGGCCACCGGGGCGAAGACGTCGAGGATGCCGCCGCGCACGGCGAATTCGCCGCGCCGCGAGACCATGTCGACGCGGTGGTAGGCCAACTCGATGAGACGCGTCGTCACGGTCTCGAGCTCGTGCCCCCGCCCGCCGACGACGAGTTCGATCGGCTCGACGTCGCCGAGACCGGGGGCGAGCGGCTGCAACGCGCTGCGCACGGACGCCGTGACGACCAGCGGCGCCTCGCCATCCCACGCGGCGATGCGGCGCAGCACGTCGAGACGACGCCCCACCGTCTCGGGGCTGGGACTGAGACGCTCGTGGGGCAGGGTCTCCCACGCGGGGAAGTGCAGGACGTGCGCGCCGGGCAGGACGGCATCCAAAGCGGGCCCGAGCGACTCGGCTCGACGGCCGGTCGGAGCGATGACGAGCACGGCACCCGGATCGCCGGCCGCACGCCTTCGTTCGATGAGGCCCGCGATGACGGGGGCGTCGAGGCCGTCGACGAGGGAGAGCGAGAGGTCGGCGGATGCCGCGGAGGCGGCCTCACGGTACGACTCAGCCTGCTCGAGGGCGCGCACGATCCCGGGAACTGTCACTCGGGAAAGTCTACGCGGGGGCTCCGACATCGGGTCCGGGCGAGGCGGGGGTTGCGCCCTCGCCGTCTTCTACAGTGGCGTCATGACCACGCCGAGCGCTCCGAACGGACCCGTCTTCGCCGCGCCGCACGTCGCGCCCCCGACCGGGTCGCTGACGGGGCCGCCGACCGCCCGCCGTCGTGGGCGTCCGGTCGGAACCTGGGCGCTGCTCCTGGCGATCGTCGCCACGGTGCTGGCGTCGGCGGTCGGCGGGTTCGCGGCCTACCGGGTCGCGCGGGGAGCAGCCCCGGGTGTGACCGAGACGACGACGTTCGACTGGCGCATCCTCTCGCCGGTGCGCGACCTGGTGCTCGTCGGCGAGGTGTCGTTCTGGTCGGGCACGGTGATCGGCATCGCCGCCCTGGTGCTCGGGATCGTCGCGATCGCCCGCCGCGCGGGTCGCGGTGCCGGGATCGCCGCCGTCGTCGTCTCGGCGCTCGGGCCGGCGGTCTTCGCGCTGCTCATCGTCATCGCCGCCGTCGCGGGCCTGTCCGGGTCGGGCGATCCCGGCTCGCCGATCTGACCGGCGATACCCTGCGCGTCGCGGCGTCGTCCACCCCCGCGACCGGCGGTCCGCGCGCGCGTACGGTGGCCGAAAGGGCGCATCGCGCCCGCCGACCAGAGGAGTACCCCGTGAGCACAGCACCCCCGCCCCCGGAGCCGTACGGCCAGCCCGACCGCTCCGACGCCTCCCCCGCGCCCGCCGGACAGAGCGCCTACGGGGCTCCCGCGCCGCAGTACGCCGCGGCATCCCGCCCCGTCGTGTCCAAGAAGCTCGGCGTCATCGCCTTCGTCGCGTCGCTGATCGCGGTCGTCCTGGGCGCGATCCTCGCCGTGGTCGCGGGCCTGCAGAGCGCCGGGCTCGCGCAGTACGCGGACGGCACCGGACAGATCGACCCCGAGAACATCCCGCCCGGGGCCGCTCAAGCCGCCGCCGCGTTCGCGGGGCTCTCGCTCGCCGCCTTCGTCGTCTACGGCCTCTTCGGCCTGTGGGGCTTCATCCAGGGCATCGTCGCCGCCGTGAAGAACCGCGGCCGCGGATGGGGCATCGCGGCGATCATCGTGGCCGTGCTCGGCGGCATCGTCGTGGTCAGTGCGCTCGGCATCGGAGCATCGATCGGCATCGGCTCCACGCTCTGAGCAGCCGAATGGCCCCGGTCCCCTGGACCGGGGCCATTCGCCTATCCGGGCCCGGAAGAATCAGGCGCGTGGAGCGTGAAAACGCTGCTGCGCGGCCACCAGCCCCTCGTCGACCAGCATCTCGACCGCGTCGGCGGCATCCGAGACCAGGATCGGCAGGGTCGTGCGTTCGGTCGCACCGAACGGGTCGAGC
This sequence comes from Microbacterium sp. NPDC090007, assembly GCF_044748345.1. Taxonomy (NCBI): domain Bacteria; kingdom Bacillati; phylum Actinomycetota; class Actinomycetes; order Micrococcales; family Microbacteriaceae; genus Microbacterium; species Microbacterium sp. NPDC090007. The sequence continues at coordinate 5,393 of NZ_JBIVFV010000002.1, forward strand.
ACCCAATCCGCGGGATCCTGACGACCCGCAGGACGGCCGATCCCCACCCGCACACGAGGGAAATCGGGCGTACCGAGGGCTTTCGCGATGTCGCGCACGCCGTTGTGACCGCCGTGTCCGCCACCCACTTTGAGCTTGATGGTGTCGAAGGGGATGTCGAGCTCGTCGTGCACGACGACGACGCGCTCGGGGTCGGTGCCGTAGAAGCGCGCGAGTGCGGAGGCGGGGCCTCCCGAGACGTTCATGAAGCTGTTCGGCTTCGCCAGGACGAGCTTGGCGGCGCCGGGACGCAGCCACGTCTCGACCACGCGGGCGTTCGCCCTGTGCGCCTTGAACGACTCGCGGCGGCGGGCGGCGAGCTCGTCGATCACCATCTGCCCGATGTTGTGCCGCGTCGCCTCGTAGCGGGGCCCGGGATTGCCGAGTCCCACGATCAGCCAGGTGTCCGCCATGGCATCCATCCTTCCGGATCCCGCGGGACCCGCGCCGTCCGGGGCGATGCGTCGTCACCGCGTCCGGGTCGAGAAAAAACGAGGGGGCGCGAAACGCGCCCCCTCGCCTGCCGCGGACCGTGGGGTCCGCGCGCGATCAGTTGTCGTCGCCCTCGGTGCCCTCGGCGGCCTCGGACTCCTCGGACTGCTCCTCGGCGACCTCGGCGTCGGCCTCGGCGATCTCTTCGTCGGCGGCGATCGTGTCGAGCGGGATCGAGACACCGACGATCAGGGTCTCGGGCTCGGTGACGAGGGTCGCGCCCTGGGGCAGCGTCAGGTCGGCCGCGGTGATCTGCGTGCCGTCCTCGGCGCCCTCGACGTCGACCTCGATGTTCTGCGGGATGTGCGTGGCCTCGACCTCGAGCGACACCGAGGCGGTGTCGAGCATGGCGACCGTGCCGGGGAAGGGCTCACCGGTCAGGACGACGGGCACGTCGACGTTGACCTTCTCGCCCTTCTTGACCACGAGCAGGTCGATGTGCTCGATGATCTGGCGCACCGGGTCCTTCTGCACGTCCTTCACCAGGACGAGCTGACCCTTGCCCGCGATGTCGAGGTCGAGCAGCGCGTTGGCACGGCGGATGAGCAGTGCGACCTGGTGGCCGGGCAGGGCGACGTGCTGGGGCTCGGTGCCGTGGCCGTAGATGACGGCCGGGATCTTGCCCGCGGCGCGGAGGCGACGGGCGAAGCCTTTGCCGAAGTTCTCGCGGAGCTCCGCGACGACCTTGTTGTCTTCCGACATGATGTTCTCCTCGCGGGCGCGTGGTCCCGCAGATCGTGAGCGGACGGGGTCCGCACCTGTGTGGTCTGGATTCGACTCGAACGCGAGCGCGTGAGGAAAGCCGGGAGCCTGCATCACCGCGTCGATCACGGACATCCGTGCGTGGCGACACGCACGTGGGGACGTCCCTCGCCGAAGTTCCCCAGAAGTCTACCAGCGCGACGCCGGCACGACGACCCGACGGGTTCGGGGCGGACGGGGTGGCCGACGACGGCCGGTTAGGATCGAGGGGCCACACCGACCCGGAGGATCAACATGGACAGCGGCTTCTTCTCTCACGTCGTGCTCGGGGTCATCGCCACCCTCACCGCCATCGGCGGTGTCGCCGCGATCGGCGCCCTGTTCTCGCTCGGCCGGAACGCCTCGTACAAGAAGCACTGACGCGCAGAGCGCGCGTCCGGGCGGCGCCCGGCCGCACGCGAACGCCCCCGTGCACGACGAAGCGGAGCGACCCCGAGGGCCGCTCCGCTTCGTCGTGTCGGCTTCAGAGCGCGAAGACGACCTTGCCCGACTGCTGCGAGTCGCGCGCGACGGCGAAGGCCTCGGCGGCATCCGACACCGCGAACTCGTGGGTGAGGGCCGCCTCGATCGCGGGGGTGCGGGCGAGCAGCTCGACGGCCTCGTCGATCTCGTCGCGGAAGCGGAACGCACCGAGGTAGCGCACCTCCTTCGCGATGAAGGGGGCGAGGTTCACGGGCCGCGGCTCATCGGGCAGCATGCCGACCTGCACGACCGTGCCGCCGGCGCGAACGGCCCGCAGCGCGGTCGAGATCGACACGGGAACGCCCGAGCACTCCAGGACGACCGCATAGGCGTTCTCCTCGATCGCGTCAGCGGAGACATCGATGGTCGTCGACGCCCCCAGCGCCGCGGCCCGCTCGAGCGGTCCCGCCAGCACGTCGGTCGCCGTGACGCGGGCACCGGCGGCGACCGCCGCGGCCACGGCCATGAGACCGATCGGCCCGGAGCCGGTGACGAGGACGTCGAGCCCCTCGACCGGACCGGCCTTGCCGAGCGCGTGCAGGGCCACCGCGAGCGGTTCGGCCAGGACGGCCCGCCGCACCGGCAGGTCCGCGGGCAGGACCCGCACCATATCGGCCTCGACGACCAGGAATTCGGATGCCGCGCCCTGGGTGTGCGGCCAGGTCGAGGCGCTGCCGAGGTAGGACCCTCCGGGCCACAGGTGCGGGGCGTCCTCGATGCCCTCGCGCGGGGTTCCGAAGCGCGCGGGGTGCACCGTGACGGGGGTGCCCGCCGCGAGGGCGCCCGACGGGTCGAGGTCGACCGTGCCCGACATCTCGTGGCCGGGCACGAGCGGCTCGCGCACGACGAACGCCCCGTTGGCGCCGTCGTAGAAGTAGTGCAGGTCGCTCCCGCAGATGCCGACGTAGGCGACCCGCAGGCGCACCTGCCCCTCCCCCGGTTCGGGAACGGCGATCTCGCGCACCGCGGCGGTGCGCGCCGACTCGATCAGCAGAGACGTCATGGTCTGCTCGTCCACGCTCACACCACCGCCGTCATTCCGCCGTCGACGAAGATGTTCTGTCCCGACACGAAGCTCGAGGCGTCGGATGCCAGGAACAGCAGCGCCCCGCGCAGCTCGTCGACCGCGCCCCAGCGGGCGGCCGGCGTGCGCTGCGTCAACCACCGCGTGAACTCGGGGTCGTCGACGAGGTCGCGGTTCATCTCGGTCGCGAAGTAGCCCGGGCTGAGGGCATTGACCTGGATGCCGTGACGAGCGAGGTCGGCCGCCATCCCGGCGGTCAGCTGGGCGACACCGCCCTTGGTCGCCGAGTACGGTGCGATCGTCTGGCGCGCCAGGCGCGACTGCACCGAAGCGACGTTGACGATCTTGCCCGAGCCGCGCGCCACCATCGCGGGGGTGACGAAACGCGAGACGTAGAAGACGCCCGAAAGGTTGGCCGCCACGATGTCGTCCCAGTCCGAGACCGCGAACTCGTGGATCGGCGCGCGGCGTTGGACGCCGGCGTTGTTCACGAGGATGTCCGGGACTCCGACCTCGTCCATGACGCCGCCGATCGCGGCCTCGACGGCCGCGGCGTCGGTGACGTCGAAGACCACGGCGTGGGCGGGGCGGCCCGACAGTTCCTCGGCCTCGGCGCGGGTCCGCTCCACGGCATCCGCGTCTCGGCCGTGCATGATGAGGCGGGCCCCGCCACGAGCGAGGGCGAGCGCCAACGCGCGGCCGAGGCCCCGCGACGACCCCGTGACCAGCGCGAGCCGGTCCGAGACGTCGAAGAGGCCGGCGTTCGCGCCCGTCACAGCAGGGCCCCGACGCCGAAGACGAGGAGGGCGGCGATGAAGCCGAGCACCGACTCGATCGCCTGCTGCACCGTCCACGTCTTCAGGGTGGTCTTCACGTCCATCCCCATGAGGCGCCCGACCAGCCAGAAGCCGGAGTCGTTGACGTGACCGGCGAAGACCGAACCCGCGGCGGTGGCGAGGGTGATCGCGACGACCTGGAGCGGCGAGAAGTCGCCCGCCATGACGGCCGGAGCCGCGAGGCCCGCGGCGGTGACGAGCGCGACGGTGGCCGAGCCCTGCGCGAGACGCAGGATCACGGCGATCACGTACGCGGCGACGATCACCGGCAGGCCGAGGTCGCTCAGGCTCTCCGAGAGCGCGTCGCCGATGCCGGACGCGCGAAGGACCGCACCGAACATGCCACCGGCACCGGTGATGAGGATGACGGAGCACACCGGGCCGAGCGCGGAGTCGACGACCTTCTCGAGCGCGGTGCCGTTCTCGCCGCGGCGGAACCCGAACACGACGGTGGCCACCAGCACCGTGATCAGCAGTGCGACGGGCGAGTTGCCGAGCAGCACGAGCACCTGCACGACGATGTTGGCGGGATCGACGATCCCCGCCGCGCCGAGGGTGGTCAGGCCGGTGTTGAGGAAGATCAGCAGCATCGGCAGCAGCAGCACCGCGATCACGGTCGCCGGCTTGGGCGGGTTGGTGGGCTGGTCGGCGTCGACGTCACCGAACAGGGCCGGGACCGGCAGGACGATGCGGCGGGCGATGAACTTCCCCCAGAGGTAACCCGAGAGGTACCAGATGGGGAAGGCGATGATGAGGCCGACGATCAGGACGAGGCCGAGGTTCGCGCCGTACAGTCCGCTCGCGGTGACGGGACCGGGGTGCGGGGGCAAGAAGACGTGCATGACCGAGAACGCGGCGGCGGCCGGCAGACCGAAGAGCAGCACGTTGTTGCCCGACACCCGGCGCGCGATGGCGAAGATGATCGGGAGCATCATGACGAGCCCCGCGTCGAAGAACATCGGGAATCCGAGGATGAGCGAGACGATACCGAGGGCGAACGGTGCGCGCTTCTCGCCGAAGACGCGCACGAAGGTCTCGGCGAGCGATTGCGCCCCGCCGGAGTGCTCGATCAACCGTCCGAGCATGGCGCCGAGGGCCACGAGCAGCGCGACCGTCCCGAGGGTGCCTCCGAAACCTCCGGTCAGGGTCGTGACGATGGCCGACACCGGGATGCCGGCGACGAACGCCGTCACGAGCGACACGATGATGAGCGCAAGGAAGGCGTGCACCTTGAGCCAGATGATGAGTACGAGGATGAGCGCGATCGCGCCCGCGGCGATGGCGAGCAGAGGCGCCGTGCCGAGTGTCTGGGTCCAGTCGTCCAAGAGATCTCCGTTGATTCAGCCGGTCGGACGCGTGTTCGGGCATGCTGTGAACGCCGTGCGTCCGCCGAGGCGGTCACGGCATCTTCACACAATGATCATATTTTTGACAAGATAAGGTCGTACCAAACGGCCTGAGGAGGGGTCATGGCCCGAGCGTCCCACGGTCCGCTGGTGGACGCCGTCGGCATGCGCATCGTCGACGGCGACCTCGCAGCCGGCCGGGTGCTGACCATCGCCGACCTCGAAGCGGAATACGAGGTCTCGCGCACGGTGGTCCGCGAGGCCGTGCGCGTCCTCGAGGCCATGGGCATGCTCGAACAGCGTCGACGCGTGGGCATCACCGTGCGTCCCGCTGCGCACTGGAGCGCTCTGGACACCCGACTCATCGGTTGGCAGCTCGCCGGCCGACGACGGGACCAGCTCATCGTGAACACCACCGAGCTCCGCGCCGCGATCGAACCGGTGGCAGCGCGCCTCAGCGCACGTCGCGCCACCGACCTGCAGCGCGGCGAGATCCTGCGTCTCGCCGACGAGCTCGCGCGCCTCGGTGCCGCCGGCCTCGGCAACTCACCGGAGTACCTCGCGGCCGACATCGCGTTCCACGACCTGATCCTCATGTCCAGCGGCAACCTGATGCTCGCCGCCGCGCGCGCGCCGATCGCCGCCGCGATCGAGGGCCGCGCGATGCACGGCCTGACCCCCGGCATCCCGAACCCCGACGCCCTGGACAACCACGTCGAGACCGCCGCCGCCATCGGCCGCGCTGACGCCGACGCGGCGGAGGAGCACACGCGACGGTACGTCGCCGCAGTCCTCTCCGAAGTGCGCCGCACCATCTGACCCCTCCCCCGACGAAGAGAGAAGCTATGTCCACGCCTGTTCCCGTCCTGGTGTTCATGGGCCCCGCCGGCACCGGCAAGTCCACCGTCGCGGGCATGCTCGCGGGTCGCCTGGGCTGGGACTTCCAGGAGGGCGACGACCTGCACCCGACGGAGAACGTCGCCAAGATGGCGTCCGGGCACGCCTTGAACGACGACGACCGGTGGCCCTGGTTGGATCGGGTCGCCGGATGGATCGACGGACAGGTCGCCGCGGGCCGGCCGGGGGTCATCACGTGCTCGGCTCTCAAGCGCAGCTACCGCGACGTGCTGCGTCGCGGGAACGTCACCTTCGTGCTGCTGATGGGCGACCCGAAGCTCGTGCTCGAACGTCTGCTGCGTCGCCAGGGCCACTACATGCCCCCGTCGCTGCTGACGTCCCAGTTCGAGACGCTCGAGATGCCGGATGCCGATGAGCAGGCGATCCGCGTCGACCTCGACCTCACCCCGGGAGAGCAGGTGCAGGAGGTCGTCGACCGGCTCGAGCTGACCCCTTCACCCTCCTGAAACACCCCCGGGCCGAGCCGATACAGTGGCGGAGGCGGCCCGCGTGCGTCCGCACAACCCCTTCCTCGCACCCGAATACGGAGCAACGAATGACGTCGACCCCCTCCCCGACCGGCCCCTCGAACGACCAGGACCAGGCCCCGCACCAGGCCGCGCAGGTGCACGAGGGCGCCCCCGGAATCGAAGAGGTGGACCGCCCCACCGCCGAGGCCGACTCGCGACCCGCCGGCGACGGCGACGGCCGCGCCAACATCGGCGTGGTCGGCCTGGCCGTCATGGGCTCCAACCTCGCTCGCAACCTCGCGAGCCGCGAGGGCAACACCGTCGCGATCTTCAACCGCAGCCAGGACAAGACCGAGCACGTGCTCGAGAACCACCCCGAGGCGAACTTCGTCGCGTCGTTCTCGTACGAGGACTTCGCCGCGTCGCTGTCGAAGCCGCGCACGGCGATCATCATGGTCAAGGCCGGCCGGCCCACCGACTTCGTCATCGACGAGCTCGTCAAGGTCTTCGAACCGGGCGACATCATCGTCGACGGCGGCAACGCGCTGTTCACCGACACCATCCGCCGCGAGAAGGCCGTGCGCGACACGGGCATCAACTTCGTCGGCATGGGCGTCTCGGGCGGAGAAGAGGGCGCCCTGCGCGGCCCCTCGATCATGCCCGGCGGCTCGGACGAGGCCTGGGCCACGCTCGGCCCCATCCTCACGTCCATCGCCGCGGTCGCCGAGGGCGAGCCCTGTGTGACCCACGTCGGTCACGACGGCGCCGGTCACTTCGTCAAGATGGTGCACAACGGCATCGAGTACGCCGACATGCAGCTCATCGCCGAGGCGTACGACCTCATCCGCCGGGCGACCGGCAAGAGCCCGGCCGAGATCGCCGACGTGTTCGCCGAGTGGAACCGCGGAGAGCTCGAGTCCTACCTGATCGAGATCACCGCCGAGGTGCTGCGTCAGAACGATGCCGACACCGGCAAGCCGCTCGTGGACGTCATCCTCGACCAGGCCGGCGCCAAGGGCACCGGCGCGTGGACCGTGCAGACCGCCCTCGACCTGGGCGTTCCCGTGTCGGGCATCGCCGAGGCCACCTTCGCCCGATCGCTGTCGAGCCACCCCGAGCAGCGCGAGGTCTCTCGCGAACTCCCCGGCCCCTCGGGCACCGACGTTCTCTCGGGACAGGATGCGGACGCGTTCATCGAGCAGGTGCGCCTGGCGCTCTACGCCTCGAAGATCGTCGCCTACTCGCAGGGCTTCGACGAGATCCGCGCCGGCGCCGCCCAGTACGACTGGAACATCGACCTGGGAGCGGTGTCGAAGATCTGGCGCGGCGGCTGCATCATCCGCGCGCAGTTCCTCAACCGCATCGCCGACGCCTACGACGCCGAGGCCGAGCTGCCCGTGCTGCTGACCGCCCCGTACTTCGTCGAGGCGCTCGGCCGCGCGCAGGACGCGTGGCGTCACATCGTCTCGCTGTCGGCGGCCAGCGGCATCCCCGCCCCCGCCTTCAGCTCGTCCCTGGCGTACTACGACGGCCTGCGCGCCGATCGTCTGCCCGCCGCCCTCATCCAGGGCCAGCGCGACTTCTTCGGCGCGCACACCTACCGTCGCGTCGACAAAGAGGGCACGTTCCACACCCTCTGGTCGGGCGATCGCACCGAGATCGAAGCCGAAGACACCCACTGAGGATGTCGATGACGAAGCGGCGGCGGGCGGTGCTCGTCGCCGCTTCGTGCGTCTACGCCGTCGCGGTGTGGTGGATGACGCTGCGCCCCTCGATCTACGACGCCGAGGTCGGCGGAATCCTGGGCGACCTGCTGCGGCTGCTCGCGGCGTCGCCCGCGACCGCCTGGGTGAGCTTCGACGTCGTCGAGTCGGCGGCGAACGTGGCGATGTTCGTGCCGCTCGGTCTGCTGGTGGCGGCGTGGGGCGGGCGCTGGTGGCAGGGTCTCGTGCTGGCCGCAGCGCTCAGCACGGCGATCGAGCTCACCCAGCTGTGGTTCCTGCCCACGCGCGTCGCGGACGTGCGCGACGTCGTCGCCAACACCGCCGGAGCCGCGATCGGACTGCTCGTCGCCGCCGGCTGGCGGCGGTGGCGGCGCAGCTCACAGCAATCCCATAACGCCCGCCATAGAAAGCTCATAGATACGGGCGCACAATGAGTTCCATGACCGCGACCGCCGCCGCCCCCGCCTTCACCCGCCCCGACGGGAGCCCGCTGCGCGTGCTCGTCGTCGACGACGAGCAGATGCTCACCGACCTGCTGTCGATGGCCCTGCGCATGGAGGGCTGGGACGTCAAGACGGCCGGATCGGGCTTCGACGCCCTGCAGTCCGCACGCGACTTCGAGCCGGATGCCATGGTGCTGGACATCATGATGCCCGACCTCGACGGCATGGCGGTGCTCCAGCGTCTGCGGCACTCGGGCAACGACGTTCCCGTGCTCTTCCTCACGGCCAAGGACGCCGTGGCAGACCGCGTCGCGGGACTCACCGCCGGCGGCGACGACTACGTCACCAAGCCGTTCAGCCTCGAAGAGGTCGTCGCACGCCTGCGCGGGCTCATGCGTCGGGCCGGAACGGCGCTCACGCGGGATTCCGAGCCGATCCTGCGCGTGGGCGACCTGTCGCTGAACGAGGACAGTCACGAGGTCGTGCGCGGTGGGCGCGAGATCGAGCTGACGGCGACCGAGTTCGAGCTGCTGCGCTTCCTCATGCGCAACCAGCGCCGCGTGGTGTCGAAGGCGCAGATCCTCGACCGCGTGTGGAACTACGACTTCGGCGGGCGTTCCAGTGTCGTCGAGCTGTACATCTCGTACCTGCGCAAGAAGATCGATGCCGGCAACGAGCCCCTCATCCACACGGTGCGCGGTGTGGGCTACATGATCAAAGCCCCCCAGTGAGCCTGCCCCCGCGGCCGGCTCCCCCGGTTCCCCCCGCGGCCGCTCCCCCGGAGCGCGCCGCCGACCCGGCGACCGACCCCGATCGCGCCGCCTCGAAGCGCTTCGGCCGTCCGTGGACGCTGCAGGCGCGGTTGATGACCGCCGTGATCGGGATGGTCGCGTTCATCCTCGTGATGATCGGCATCTCGACCAGCGCCATCCTCAGTCAGGTGCTGTACGTGAACCTCGGGGCGCAGGTCGACGAGGCCGCGGCGTCGATCCAACCGCGCACGGCGTTCCAGAGCACCGCGGAGCAGGTGCTGCAGTCCGGTTTCTTCGACTCGGGCACCCTGCTGGTCATGAACTCCCGCAGCGGCCTCAGCGGAGCCGTCGTCGGCGACACGGGGGCCCGCGCCCTCACTGACGACGACCTGGGAGGCATCGCCGACAGCCTGCAGGCCGCGGACACCAGCGAGCAGACGGTCGAACTGCCGAACCTCGGCGAGTACCGCGTACGCGCCTTCCCCACCCCGGGGAGCAACTCCGTCTTCCTCGTCGGACTCCCCCTGTCGCAGGTGACCGGCACGATCGGCGCCATCCTCACCACCGTCGCCCTCGTCACCGCCGGCGGCCTGCTGCTGCTCGCGGTCGTGATCGCGATCGTCATCCGCCTGGGACTGCGTCCCCTGCGCGCCGTCGCCGAGACCGCCACGCGCGTGGCCTCGCTGCGCATGGATCAAGGGGACGTCTCGATCACCGAGCGCGTCCCGGCGGAGCAGGTCGACGCGCACACCGAGATCGGCCAGGTCGGCACCGCGCTCAACACGCTGCTCGACCGCGTCGACGCGTCGCTCTCGGCCCGCCAACGCAACGAAGAGATGATGCGCCGGTTCGTGGCGGATGCCAGTCACGAACTGCGGACGCCCCTGGCATCCATCCGCGGTTTCAGCGAGCTATCGCTGCGCGCCATGCGGCAGGCGCAGGACGACGAGAGCCGCCAGAGGATCGCCCTGGCCGTCGAGACGACCGAGCAGTCTCTCGAGCGCATCCAGGCGCAGTCGCTGCGGATGACCACGCTCGTCGAGGATCTGCTACTGCTGGCCCGGCTCGACGAGGGGCAGGAGCTCGTCTACGGCTCGGTCGACCTGACCCGGCTCGCGGTCGAGGCCGTGGGAGACGCGCGTCCCGCGGGACCCGATCACTCGTGGACAATCGACGTCCCCGACACCCCCGTCGAGCTCGCGGGCGACGCCTCGCGCCTGCACCAGGTGGTCGCGAACCTGCTCGCCAACGCCCGCACGCACACCCCCGCCGGCAGCGTCGTAGCCGTCTCGGTGGCGCACGAGGGTTCCGAGGCGGTGCTGCGCGTGCACGACGACGGCCCCGGCATCGACCCCTCGGTCGCCTCACAGCTGTTCGAGCGCTTCGCCCGCGCGGACCGCTCACGCGACCGCAAGACCGGCGGTACGGGACTCGGCTTGTCGATCGCCAAGGCAATCGTCGACGCCCACCACGGCACCATCACCGTGCGGAGCACGCCGGGCGACACGACGTTCGAGGTGCGCCTGCCGGCGAAGCCCGCCGACCCGACCTGAGCGCAACGGATGCCGGGGCTCACCCGCAGCGCGAGGTGACCGCCGTCCGCGCCGCCTCGAGGTCGGGCCCCGGTGCCACCTCGACGTCGGGGATCAGCGGGCCGTTCTGGAGCGTTCCGGCGCGGTCGACGTCGTAGGTGGTGGTGAGGATGAGCCACGACCCGTCGCTGAGCTCGCGCACCTCGTTGCCGGTCGTCAGTCCCGCGGTCGGTTTGCCGACGCGGACGGCATCGGCCTGCCCCTGGAAGGCGATGGCCACGATCTCGGCCGCGCTCGCGGTCATCGACGAGGTCATCAGCGCGACGGACGCGTCGATCGTGAAGCCCCCGGGCGTGGTCGTGTCGGGCCCGCCGGGCGTGGACACCACTCCCCCGTCCTCGACCCGCGCCCAGGCGATCTCGCCGTCGCGCTGCAGTCCCACGACGTCGCCGTCGTCGAGCAGCGGGGCCGCGACCGCGAGCATCGGCCAGGCATTGCCCCCGCCGTTGGTGCGCAGGTCGATGATCCATCCACAGGTGGTGGCGGGCACGGCATCCCGCATCGCCGTCAATCCGGCGTCGACGTACGCCGACATCGCCTCGGCGGACTGACCGTTGAACGAGGGCAGCGTGAGTCGCGTCACGCCCGCGGAGGTCGACGCGGTCGGCACCGCGAAAGCCGCCCCGGGCTGATCGGCCGCCTCGTAGGCGGCGACATCGACCGGTGGGGCGAAGCTCGAGTGCTCTCCGCCCGCAGCGACCGCCAGCTGCTGCAGGCCCGCGTAGGTGTCGGCGATCGTTGGGGCCGCGCGCAGGGTCGGCCCCAGGTCGTCGACCGCCCGCCGGAACTCCTCGGAATCCGCGTGGATGCCGTCACGCATCTCGGCGATCGCGGCGTCCACGTACGCGGACACCGCGGTGTCGGTCGTCGGGCCCGCGCACCCGGCGCAGAGCGCGACCGTCGCGGCGAGGACGACCGCGGAGCCGACGGCCCTCACTCCCACAGCGGACGCACCCCCGCGGCGAGGGCGCGCAGATGGCCGCCGTCGAGCGAGAACCGCGACTCGGCGACGCCGAACGTCGTCCACTGCACGACGATGTCGAGCGGACCCTCGGGCGGCAGCGGCCACAGCCACAGCCCGTCGTGCATCGTGTAGTCGTCGCCCCCGCCCGACCCGCCGCCACCCGTCACGCGGACGGTGTGGCGCTGCGGCTCGGACGGCGCGTCATGGCGGTGCGGATGGGGGAACCCGAACGGGTCGTCCAGGAGCAGCCGCTGACCGTCGCCCAGCGACAGCCCCCAGCGCAGGCGTCCCGGGGTGCGGTCGGCCACGCCGAAGTGGCCCGCGAAGTCCATCTGGGCAAGCTGCCACTCCCGCGGATCGCGCCCGCCCCGGCGCAGGTGCCGGTCGAGCAGGAACTCGACGCCGTCCGAGAAGACGCGCACGCCCATGAGGGCGATGACGACGTCGTCCGCGCGCGCGAGCAGCCCGGCCGGGCCCGACAGGACCGGAATCTCGTCGCGCGGGGGTTCGAACGAGGGGATCCGTTCGGACCGCCCGTCGAAGCGGTCGCCGTCATCGTCGTCGACGGGATCGGAGGAGAAGAAGACCGAGCGCATGACCCTACTCTTTCCGCTGTCGGCGCGAGACGCCAGTGCCGCGTCGAGCGGCTGCGCCCGCGCCGGTGGCGCGTCAGTACCCCGCGAACGCGTCCGTGGTCAGCGACTTCGCCTTCGCCAGCGCCGGGGCGAGCGCCGAGATGAGCCGTGGGGGCCCCGAGACGTACGCCGCGCGCTGGGTGATGTCGGGCACCGCGGCGACCAGGGCCTCGGCATCCACCCGGTCCGGCCCCGCCCACGTCCACCGGGCGGGGAGGTCCGTCGGTTCGTCGCGGCTGAACACCACTACCCGGATGCCGCTGGCGGCGATATCGTCGCGGAACGCCAGCTCCGCCGCCTCGGACACGACGTACACCAGCACGACGTCGCGCTGCTGACCCGTCGCCACGAGATGGCGCAGCTGCGACACGAAGGGGGTCACGCCGATCCCCGCCGCGACCAGGAGCACCGGCGCCGTCGGACGCGACGGCAGCACGAAGTCCCCCCACACACCGGTGACGGCGAGGGTCGACCCGCTCTCGACGGCGGCGAGGGCCCGCTTGTACGACGACTGCGAACCGTCCTTGAACGCGATGCGCACCTCGGGAAGATCCTCGGGCGCCGACGCGATCGAGAACTCCCGCCGCGTGCCGCGACCGTCGGGCCGGCGGTGCGGCACGTCGAGCTCGAGGTACTGCCCCGGCGCGAAGCGGAACGGCCGGGCCGCGCGGAACGAGAGCTCGCGCACCGTCGGGGTCAGATCGCGGCGCCCCTCGACCCGCAGACGCACAGCGGCCCGCAGACAGAACAGGAACGCCACGAGGTTGCCCACGAGCAGCGCCCGCTCCTGTCCCAGGGTGATCTCGCCCACCGGCAGCGGCCATCCGGCCAGCACGCCGACGAGGATCGCCACGACGTACTGCTGCCCCCGGCGCGGGGGCAGGGTGAGCGGCTCGGACAGCATGAACGCCCCGAGGAAGAGGAACGGCGACGACAACGCCACCTGCGAGAGCACCGTCGGGACGTCGACGGGGAACCCCGCCGCCTGGAACTGCACGGTCGTGCGGACGAAGGCGACCGTCATCGCCACGGCCCAGAACGTCACCACGATCGGCAGCTTGTCGGTGCGCAGCAGCAGCAGGACGCCCAGCACCAGAACGGGCGCGGCCAACCACGGCGAACCCACCCACCACGCCGACCCGCCCAGATCAGGAGCCCAGATGCTCACGATGGTCAGCACCGTCGCCCCGGTGGCCGCCGGGTTCAGGATGTGCCTCCCCCGCCACGCGAAGACGTACTTCGACGCGGATGCCACGACCCCCGCGACCACCAGTCCCGCAAGGCCCGCGGGGTCGACGCTCGGACGCACGACGAACAGCAGGATCGCCGCGGTGATCAGCGAGGACTCGATCCGCAGCGGCATCCGCAGCAGCTTCTGCGCCACGATGTCGGTGACGACGCACGCGGCACTGAGCACCACGAGGCTCGCGACGAGTTCGAGCGGTTGGGGCACGACGAGCCCCGCGAACGACAGCACGAGCGAGAGGATCGCCAACAGGCCCAGCGACGACATCACCAGGCGGTACATCGAGACCCGGCCGATGACGCCGAGAACACGGGTCGAGCCCGCGGTGAGCGTTGCGCTCATGAGAAGACCTCTCCGTCGAATCCGGGCGACCACTCCACGCGCCCGTCGGTGCTCATGCGGACCCATGCGGCGTTCCAGGATGCCGCGAGCTCGGGCCCGCCGTCGAAAAACAGCGCCGTGGCCAGGGCGTCGGCGCGCATCGCGGTCTTGGCCAGCGCCCACGTCGCCGCGTAGGCCCGCACCGGCGCACCGGTGCGGGCGTCGAGCACGTGATGCAGCCCGTCGCCCCAGGCCCGCCGGTTGATCGCCGAGGCGCACAGGGCCCGGTCGGCGACGGTCGCGACCCCGATGGCGCGCGAGGGGTCGTAGGGGTGCTCGAGGCCGACGCGCACGGGCGTGCCGCGGACGGCGAGGTCACCCGAGGCGTCGACGCTCACGTCGCCGGGCGCGTGATCCGCGACCACGTCGAGCACGAGGTCGACCAGACGCCCCTTGCCGAGTGCTCCCACGTCGATCGTCGCGGGCTCGACGAGGGTCAAGGTGTCTTCCCACCGCAGGATCTCGCGCCACGACGGCGCGGGACGAGGACCACCCCGCGGGGTCAAGGTCACCCGCGCGTCGTATCCCAGGCGCGACAGCGCGTCGCCCACGAGCGGGTTGACGGCGCCCCGCGTCGCGATGTCGAGCTCGTCGTAGATCGAGAGCATGGCATCCGCGTCGTCGGGGAGGACCACGGATGCCGCCCGCCCCGCCGCGAGCGCCGACACCGACGAATCCTCGCGGAAGCGCGACCACTCGCGGTCGAACCGGTCGATGACGGCCGAGACCGCGTCGCGGGCGACCGCCGGCAGGGGTTCCGCGGTCTCGATCGCCCACGACGTGCCGATCGCGTCGAACGTCCAGGACGCGCGCGTGACGGCCGGGGTGGTCATGCTCGTCAGGCCCTGGCCTCGGTCTTGATCGCGTCGACGGCCTTGTTGAAGCCGCCGCTGGTCAGCGAGGACCCGGCGACCTTGCTGACCGAGATCTCGTCGAGCTTCTTGCCGACGACCTCGTCCTGGATGCCGCCGATGAACTCGCTCTGATAGCGCCGGGACTCGGCCGCCTGCGGGTCTCCGGTCACCTCGACCGCGGTGACCGTATCGCCGGCGATCGTGAGGGTCACGTCGACCGTCTCGACGCTCTCGGGCGTGGCGTACTGGCCGGTCGCCTCGTACTGGCCGTCCTTGTACGTGCCCGCCGCGCTCGCGCCCGCGTCGGCGCTGGACGAGGGCTCGGACGTGGCCGCCGGGGCGGCGGCGCTCTCGACGGGCGCGGCCGCGTCGGTGGCCCCACCGGCGCACCCGGCGAGGGTCGCGATACCGGCGACACCCAGCAGGGCGGTGCCGATGCGAACGGGACGGGGTACGGCTGCGGTGCGGATCATGGGGGTCCTCCTTCGGTCGTGCCTCGCGGCGCGGGTGGTGCTCACGGTAGGGACACGACCTGAACGGTGGCCCGGTTCATTCTTCTGTGCAAGCTATGTGCGCGAGCGGCGCTGGCCCGGGTCGGGGCGGGCTGCGGGGCCGGGGCGGGGCGGGACCGCCGCCGCTCCCCCGCGGAGATTCGTCGGCCCCCGTACGCCCGGCGACCAAAAGCCGCGGGGGAACGGATGACGACGCCGGGGGCGTGTGGGCCCGGAACGCACTCAGCCGCCTCCCGCGGCGGGAGACGGCTGAGCGCAGCGGGGCGGGCGCTTACGCGTCGCCGCCGAACATGCTGGTCACGGAGCCGTCCTCGAAGACCTCGTGAATGGCGCGGGCCAGCAGCGGTGCGATCGGCAGCACGGTGAGCCGCTCGAACCGCCGGTCGGCGGGCAGCGGGACGGTGTCGGTGACGACGACCTCGTCGATGGCGGCATCCTGGAGTCGCTGCGTGGCCGGGTCGCTGAAGATCGCGTGCGTGGCCGCGACGATGACCTTGCGAGCGCCGCTGGCCTTGAGCGCCTGAGCGGCCTTCTGGATCGTGCCGCCGGTGTCGATCATGTCGTCGACCAGCAGGCAGGTGCGACCCTTCACATCACCGACGATCTCGTGCACCGACACCTGGTTCGCGACCTTCGGGTCGCGGCGCTTGTGGATGATCGCAAGGGGCGCGCCGAGGCTGTCGGACCACGTGTCGGCCACCCGCACACGACCCATGTCGGGCGACACCACGGTCAGGGTCTCGCGATCCTCGGCGGTCAGCCCCTGCTCGAAGTGCTCGAGCAGGACGGGCTTGGCGAAGAGGTGATCGACCGGACCGTCGAAGAAGCCCTGGATCTGCGCCGCGTGCAGATCGACGCTCATGATGCGGTCGGCTCCGGCGGTCTTGAGCAGGTCGGCGACCAGGCGCGCGCTGATGGGCTCGCGGCCGCGGCCCTTCTTGTCCTGACGCGAGTACGGGTAGTACGGCGCGACCACGGTGATGCGCTTGGCCGAGGCGCGCTTGAGGGCGTCGAGCATGATGAGCAGCTCCATGAGCCACTCGTTCACCGGGGGACCGAACGACTGCACCACGAACACGTCGCAGCCGCGGATCGACACCTCGAAGCGGGTGTAGATCTCACCCGAGGCGAAGGTGCGGTGTTCGGTGGGTGCGAGCTCGGTGCCGAGATGCTGGGCGACCTGCGCGGCGAGTTCGGGGTGCGAACGCCCCGACGCCACGACCAGCCGTTTCTTCGTCTTGGCGACGAGCCCGGGGGCGATGCCGTTGTCGCGGTCGAGGTCTACACGGTTCTTCTTACGAGCCATCGGCCGCTTCCTGTTCAGCCCGAGCCCGCGCGGCCACGTCGGCCGCCGCGGTACCCGGTCGGTTCTTCTCGACCCACCCCTCGATGTTGCGCTGGGGGGACACGCTGAGCGCCAGCGCACCGGCCGGAACGTCCTTGCGGATCACCGCTCCGGCACCCGTTTTGGCGCCGGCTCCAATCGTAACCGGCGCGACGAAGACGTTGTGCGAGCCGCTGTGCACCTCGTCGCCGATGACGGTGCGGTGCTTGGCGAGGTCGTCGTAGTTGGCGGTGATCGCCCCGGCTCCGAGGTTGACCCCGCGACCGATCTCGGTATCGCCGATGTACGACAGGTGGGGAACCTTGCTGCCCTCGCCGATCGAGGAGTTCTTCACCTCGACGAACGTGCCGACCTTGCCGTTCACCCCCACGCGCGCGTTGGCGCGTAGGTAGGCGAAGGGTCCGACCGTGGCCCCGGCCTCGACCACCGCGAGGGTGCCGTCGGTGCGGGTGACGGTAGCGTCCTCGCCGATCTCGCAGTCGAGCAGGCTCGTGTCGGGGCCGATCGTGGCGCCGCTCGCGATGGCGGTCGCCCCGCGGACGTGCGTGTTCGGCAGGATCGTGACGTCGGGCGCCAGGGTCGCGGTGACGTCGATCCACGTCGTCGCCGGGTCTACGACGGTGACGCCCTCGAGCTGCCAGCGCCGCACCGTGCGGGCGTTGAGCGTGCGCCCCGCCTCGGACAACTGCACGCGGTCGTTCACGCCGAGCGCGGCGGACGCGTCGGAGGTGACGGATGCCGCGACCCCGTGCCGCGCGTCGCGGAGGAGCCCGATGACGTCGGTGAGGTACTTCTCGCCCTGGGCGTTCGCCGTGCCGACGCGGGCGAGCTGCTCGCGCAGCGGCACCGACTGGAAGACGTAGACGCCGACGTTGATCTCGGTGACCGCAGCCTCTTCGGCCGTGGCATCCTTCTGCTCCACGATGCGGCGGACGCCGTCGGCGTCGTCGCGCAGGATGCGGCCGTAGCCGAACGGCTCGTCCACACGGGCGCTGAGCAGCGTCACGGCGCTGCCCCCGGCGCGGTGGGTGGCGAGCAGCTCGGTGAGTGTACCGGTCTCGAGCAGCGGGACGTCGGCGCTGAGCACCAGGACGTCGCCGGCGAAGCCCTTGAGCGCGTCGAGTGCGACCTCGACCGCGCGGCCCGTCCCCGGGACCTCGTCCTGGTCGACGATCACGACACCGGGGGCCAGCTCCGACACGGTCTCGGCGACGAGCTGGCGCTCGTGTCGGACGACCACGACGATGCGCGCCGGATCCAGGGATGCCGCGGTGTCGAGCACGTGGCCCACGAGCGGGCGCCCGCCGACGGGGTGCAGCACCTTCGGCGTTCGCGACCGCATGCGGGTGCCCTGACCCGCGGCGAGGACGACGACGGCCAACTCGGTCGGTGATGTCATGCTCCGCCGCCAGGATTCGAACCTAGACCTAACAGCTCCAAAGGCTGTCGTGCTGCCGTTACACCACGGCGGACCGTGCCCGCGGGCACCGGTCAAGTCTGCCAGACGCGGACGCGCGCCGTTCGTCCGATCCGCACCAGGGAGCGATGAGCCCCCGGTGTGTCTCGACATAATGAGGGGGTGAGCCCGGACAGCGACGAGGTCGACCGCATCGTCGAGGCCTGGGTGCGCCAACGCCCTGATCTGGACTTCTCGCCGCTGGAGGTGCTGTCGCGCGTCGCGCGTCTGTCGCGTCACCTCGACATCGCCCGCAAGGAGGCGTTCCGTCGCAGCGACATCGAGTCGTGGGAGTGGGACGTGCTCTCGGCGTTGCGCCGTGCGGGCGAGCCCTACCAGCTGAGCCCCAAACAGCTGCTGCAGCAGACGTTGGTGTCCAGTGGAACCATGACCAACCGCATCGACCGGCTCGTCGCCCGCCGGTTCGTGCGGCGCGAAGCCGACCCGGGCGACGGACGGAGCATCCTCGTGACGCTGACCGACGACGGGCGGATCCGCGTGGATGCCGCCATCACCCGCCTCGTGGACGCCGAGGCCCTGCTGCTGGAGAGTCTGGCCCGCAGCGATCGGGACCGCCTGGCGACCCTGTTGCGCAAGCTGAGCCTCGGGTTCGACCAGTGAGCACCCCCGCCGACCCGACGACGCGCGGGCAGCGCGTGCGCGCCTGGTTCGACGTGCGTTTCCGCTCCCCCGCGGCCATCTACGGGCTGATCGTGTTCGCGGCGTTCGTGACGATCGCCGACGATCACGCCGAATCCGTCGGCGAGGTCATCGCGAGCGCGACCACGTCGCTCGTCGTCTTCTTCATCGCGCACGTCTTCGCCCACACCCTCACCGAGCACGCGGCGCACGGACTGCGACGCGCGACCCGGGAGGGCATGCGCCACGGCGCCGGCATGCTGTACGCCTCGGTGCCGTCGATGCTCGTGCTGTTTTGCGCGGCCCTGACCGGGATGAGCGTCGACGACGCGTCGGACCTGAGCATGTGGTCGACCTTCGTCGTCCTGGGGGTGCTCGGATACTTCGCCTACGCGCGGCGGGGCGCCCGCCTCGCGATGCGTCTGGTGGGCGCGTTCGCGACCGCATGCCTGGGGATCTTCATCGTGCTGCTCGAGTACGCCGTGCACTGACACCGTGCACCGACGCCGTCCACCGCGCGGGGTCAGCCGATCTGCTCGGTCAACTCGAACCATTGCAGTTCGAGCTCGTCGCGTTCGGCCTCCAGTCCCGAGATGCGCTGCATCTCGGCCCCGAGCCCGACGTAGTCGGACTGATCGTGATCGACCAGGGCCGCCTTGGCCCTGTCGATCTGCTGCTGCAGCTTCTCGATGCGCCGCTCGGTCGCCGACGCCTCTTTCTGCGCCGCGCGCAGCTCGGCACCCTGGAGGCCGGGAGCGGCGGGAGCGGATCCCGATGAGGGACGCGAGGGCTCGGCATCCTGGATCGCCCGCAGACGCAGGTACTCGTCGACCCCGCCCGGAAGATGACGCAGCTTCGCGTCGAGGATCGCGTACTGCTGGTCGGTGACGCGCTCGAGGAAGTACCGGTCGTGCGAGACGACGATGAGGGTGCCCGACCAGGAGTCCAGGAGGTCTTCCATCGCGGCGAGCATGTCGGTGTCGAGATCGTTCGTGGGCTCGTCGAGGATCAGCACGTTCGGCTGGTCGAGGATGACCAGCAGCAGCTGCAGCCGTCGCTTCTGCCCGCCCGAGAGGTCCTTCACCGGCGTCGACAGCTGGGCGCTCGAGAAGCCGAGGCGCTCGAGCAGCTGGCCGGGGGTGAGCTCCTGCGCCTTCGACCCGGCGCCGAAGGCGTAGGTGGTGCGCAGGCTCGAGATGACCACGCGCACCGGATCGTTCAGGTGCTGGTCGAGCTCGTCCAGGCGCTGGGTCAGCGTGGCGACCTTGACCGTCTTGCCGCGCTTCACCCGTCCGCTGGTGGGCTCGAGCGACCCGGTGACCAGGTTCAGCAGCGTCGACTTGCCGGCCCCGTTCACGCCCAGGATGCCGGTGCGCTCGCCGGGCGCGATGCGCCACTCGACGTCCTTCAGGACGGTGTGGTCGCCGTAGACCACGCCCGCGTCCAGGAGATCGACCACGTCTTTGCCCAGACGCGCCACCGCGAGCGACTGCAGGGCGACCTTGTCGCGGATCTCGGGGACGTCGGCGATGAGCTCGTTGGCCGCGTCGATGCGGAACTTGGGCTTCGACGTGCGCGCGGGCGCCCCGCGGCGCAGCCACGCCAGCTCCTTGCGGGCCAGGTTCTGACGACGCTGTTCGATGGATGCCGCCTGGCGGTCCCGTTCGACGCGCTGCAGGATGTAGGCGGCGTACCCGCCTTCGAAGGGCTCGACGATGCGGTCGTGCACCTCCCAGGTGGCAGTGCAGATCTCGTCGAGGAACCACCGGTCGTGCGTGACGACGAGCAGTCCCCCGGCGCTCGGCGCCCAGCGCTTCTTGAGGTGCCCCGCCAGCCACGTGATGGCCTCGACGTCGAGGTGGTTGGTCGGCTCGTCCAGGAACAGCACGTCCCAGTCGCCCGAGAGGAGCCTCGCCAGGGCCACGCGCCGCCGCTGCCCGCCCGACAGATCGCCCAGCCGCGCGTCCCACGGCAGGTCGCCGAGGAGCCCCGCGATCACGTCACGCGTCCGGGCGTCGCCGGCCCACTCGTGCTCGGGCCGGTCGCCGACCACCGCATGGCCGATCGTGTCGTCGTCGTCGAGGGTGTCCTGCTGGTCGAGCACCCCCACCGTCACGCCGCCGCGGACCGTGACGCGCCCGCCGTCGGGTTCGCGGATGCCCGCGAGCATGCCGAGCAGGCTCGACTTGCCGTCGCCGTTGCGGCCGACGATGCCGATGCGATCGCCCTCGTTCACGCCGAGCGAGACGGAGTCGAAGACGACCTTGGTCGGGTATTCCAGGTGCAGGGCTTCGCCCCCGAGCAGATGTGCCATATCCGTCCCAGGCTACGCGGTGGCCGGGCCCCCGGCATCCGCTGCGCTCTTCCGCGCCCGCGGCGCGCCCGGCGCCCGGCGCCCGGCGATCCGCGGCCGGCGCCCGGCGTCTTCGCCCGGCGTCTTCGCCCGGCGGCCCGTGGCCGCGCCCGCGGCGCGCCCGCGCCGCGCCCGGCGACCCGCGCCCGGCGCCCCGCGCCCCGCGCCGGCTCCCGGCGACCCGCGCGGGCGCCGCGAGACTGCACCGCCCTGACGAGTCGGTTGCAGGATGTCGCCGACTTGTCAGCAGCGTGCAGTCTCACGGATGCCGGGGGCACGCAGCGGATGCCGGGGGCACGGAGCGGATGCCGGGGGCACGGAGCGGATGCCAGGGGCACGGAGCGGATGCCAGGGGCACGGAACGGATGCCGGGGGCACGGAGCAGACGCCCGGGGGCGCAGAGCGGACGCCGGGGCACGGAGCGGACGCGGGGAACACGGCGGGGCCGCCCGGCGAACCGGACGGCCCCGCGGTGGTGGCCTCAGAAGCCGTTGGCGGCGAGCCACTCCGACGCGATGTCGGCCGAGGACTGCTGGTCGACGGTCGACTTGACGTTCAGCTCGACCAGACCCTCGGGGGTGAGGGCGGCGCTGACCCTGTTCAGCACGTCCGACACCTCGGAGGCGACGTTCGAGTTGACGACGGGGACGACGTTCGAGGCGAGGAACAGGCCCTCGGGGTCGCTCAGCGTGACGAGGTCGTCGGTCTGGATGCGCGGGTCGGCCGTGTAGACGTTCGCGACCTGGATCGTGCCGGCGACGAGGTCGTCGACGGTGGTCTCCCCGGTCGGCGAGAACTGCACGGTCACGCCGTAGGTCGACTGCAGGCCGGTGGGTCCGTAGGGACGCTCGGCGAGCTCGGCGTTGCCACCCAGGGTCAGGCCCGACGTGACCTTGGACAGGTCGGCGATCGAGGTGAGGCCGTTCTCGTCGGCGAAGGCCTGCGTGACGGTGTACGAGTCCTGGTCGGTGGCCTCGGACTGGTCGAGCACCTCGAGGCCCTCGGGGAGGGCGTCCGGGAGCGCGGCGTAGACGTCCTCGGCGGTACGCGCCTCGGTGTCCTCGTCGAAGAACTGCAGCAGGTTGCCGGTGTACTCGGGGAAGACCGAGACCGTGCCGTCCTCGAGCAGCGGGATGTAGGCGTCGCGCTGACCGATCTGGAACTGGCGCGTCACCGTCTTGCCGTCCTTCTCGAGGGCCTGCGCGTAGATCTCGGCGATGATCTCGTTGGAGTAGTAGGCCTGGGAGCCGACGACGATCGCGTCGGACGAGCCGCCGTCCGCGCCGCCGCCGTTGCTGAGCGGGTCGCTCGAGCCGCCGCTGCAGCCGGCGAAGGCGAGCGAGGCGACCGCCAGGCCGGCGAGGAGGCCGAGGCCCTTCGTGGTTCGTGCTGTGAACATGGGTGCTCTCTTTTCTGGTGATTCGGGATTCAGATGGGTCATGGGGTCGCCGGCGGCGCGGCGGGCGCTCCGACGGCGAGGGCTTCGGCACGGCGCTGACGAGCACTGCGACGCTGGGGCTGCGCCGCGCCGGCGGCTCGGATGCCGCGCGGCACGACGAACTGTTGGAGCAGGGCGAACAGTCCGTCGATCACCAGCGCGAGCACGGCGACGAGGATCGCCCCGCCGATCAGGATGTCGAAGCGCCGCAGCGGGATGGCCGCGATGATGTACTGCCCGAGTCCGCCGAGGCCGATGTAGGCCGCGATCGTCACGGTCGCGAGCACCTGCAGGGTCGCCGCACGGATGCCGCCGACCAGCAGAGGCAGCCCGAGCGGCACCTCGATGCGCCACAGGATCTGCGACTCGGTCATGCCCATCGATCGCCCCGCGTCGATCACCCGGCGGTCGATCGCCTCGAAGCCGGTGTAGGCACCGGCCAGGAGCGAGGGGATGGCCAGCACGACGAACGAGATGATCGCCGCCTCGGGCTTGTGCAGCACACCCAGCAACAGCGTCAGCAGGATGAGCAGACCGAATGAGGGGATCGCGCGCGCGGCGCCCGAGATCGCGACGGCGGTCTCGCGGCCCTTGCCGGTGTGACCGATGAACCACCCGAGCGGGACGGCGATGGCTCCGGCGATCAGCACCGCCACGGCGGTGTAGAGCAGCTGGACGCCGATGGCCAGCGGGATCGAGTCGAACTGCCCCGGGTCGCCCGCGAAGATCCAGGCGATCGCGTCGCCGAGCAGGTTCATGCCTTCACCAACGTCCGGTTGGCCTGGCGCGACACCGTCTTGGCGCCGCGGGTCCAGGGCATGAGCAGGCGACCCGCGAGCACCAGGATCAGGTCGATGAGCAGAGCGAGCACGACGACGGCGACCACCCCCGCGAACACCTCGGGGATGATGCGCCTCTGCAGACCGTTGGTGAAGAGGTAGCCGATGTTCTGGATGCCGACCAGGATGCCGACGGTGGCGAGGGCGATCGTGCTGGCCGAGGCCACGCGGAGTCCGGCGAGCACCACGGGCCCGGCGAGAGGGAACTCCACCGCCCAGAACCGGCGGAACGAGCCGTACCCGAGGGCTGTCGACGCCTGCCGCACCCCGGTGTCGACGGAGTCCAGACCGTCGGCGACCGCGCGCACGAGAATCGCGACCGCGTAGATGGCCAGGGCCACGACGAGGTTCGTCTCGCTCACGATGCTGTACCACCCGGTCACGACCGGGACGAGGATGAGCAGGGCCAGCGACGGGATCGTGTACAGCAGTCCGGTGATGGTGATGACGCCGCTGCGCACCAGCCGATACCGCCACGCGACCCACCCGAGCGGGATGCTGATGACGAAGCCCACGATCAGCGCGATGAGGCTCTGGCGCAGGTGCACCAGCGTCAGCTGCCCGATGAGGTCGAGGTTGTTCCCTACCCAGTTCACGGGTGAGCGTCCTCCACGAGGGCACCCTGGGTGCGCCCCTCGGCATCCACCACGACCGTTCCAGTGGCGGTCTGCTTCAGGTGCAGCGCGCGCTTGCCCTTGACCGCGCCGATGAAGCTGGCCACGAAATCGCTCGCGGGATTCTCGACGATCTGGCTGGGGGTGCCGACCTGTGCGATCTTGGCTCCCTTTTCGAGGATGACGACCTGATCGCCCAGGAGGAACGCCTCGTCGATGTCGTGCGTGACGAAGACGATGGTCTTGCCGATCTCGCTCTGCAGACGCAGCAGCTCCTGCTGCAGCTCGTCGCGGACGATCGGGTCGACGGCACCGAACGGCTCGTCCATGAGCAGGATGTTGGGGTCGGCCGCGAGACCGCGGGCCACGCCCACCCTCTGCTGCTGGCCGCCCGAGAGCTGGCTGGGGTAGCGGTCGGCCATCGCGGTGTCGAGGCCGACGGTGTCCATCAGCTCCAGAGCCCGCGAGCGGGCGGCTCGGCGGTTTTGTCCCTGCAGGACGGGCACGGTCGCGATGTTGTCGGCCACGGTGAAGTGCGGGAGCAGGCCCGAATTCTGCATGACGTAGCCGATGCTGCGGCGCAACTGGACGGCGGGCTTGCCGCCGATGTCGTCGCCGTCGATCGTGATAGACCCCGAAGAGGGTTCGACCATGCGGTTGATCATGCGCAGAAGGGTCGTCTTGCCGCAGCCGGAGGAACCGACGAAGACGGTGGTCTTGCGCGACGGGATGACGAGATGGAAGTCGTCGACGGCGCGCGTGCCGTCGGGGAACACCTTGGAGACGGCGGAGAACTCAATCATGCGAAGGTCCGACCTCAGTCGGAGACCACGACCTTGCGGTCGAAGGCCACGTAACCCGCGAAGTCTTTGCCGACCCGCTCGACCGCGCCGTCGCGCAGGTCGGGGTAGGACCATGCGCCGTCGGTCAACTCCGCACCGTCGACGGAGATGTTCCAGTACTGGGCGGCCCCCTTCCAGGGGCAGGTGTACGGCGTGGGGCTCGCGTGCAGAGCGCCCTCGCGCACCGCCTGGGGCGGGAAGTACCAGTTGCCCTCGATCGAGGCGAGGTCGTCGCGGTCGGCTTCGGCGATCACGACGCCGTCGAGCACTGCCTTCATGGGAACCCCCTTCGTGGCACCCCGCGGGCACGGCACCCAGCGGTGAGGAACCACCTTGGACGAGGCTAGCGAGGACTCGACCGCGTCATCCGAAGATTGCTCCCCGTGACGACCTGGACTATGGTGCCGCGCGGTCAGACCACACGCGCGCCCGGGACCGGCCCGTGCACGTGCAGGGCCACCAGGCCCGCCGCGCTGAGCGTGACCTGCAGATCGATGGCCGAGGACTCGTCGCCGGCGAGGAATGCCAGCGTCGGGCCCGAACCCGACACGATGCCGGCCAGGGCACCCGATCCCTCGCCGCGCTCGAGCACGCGCGCGAGGTCGGGACGCAGGTGCAGCGCCGGCGCCTGCAGGTCGTTGCGCAACGTCGCCGCGAGCATGCGCGCGTCGCCCTGACGCAGGGCGTGCAGCACGTCGGGATCGACCGCCGGCATGCGCCTCGCCGGGCCGATGTCGACCGCGTGCCGCTCGCGGTGCGCGTCGAGCTCGCCGTAGACCACCGGGGTGGACATGCCCTCGTCGTTGGGTACGAGGACCCAGTCGAAACGTCCGCGGGCGAGGGCGGGGCTCAGTTCGTCGCCGCGTCCGGTCCCCACCGCCGTCCCTCCCAGCAGGGCGAAGGGGACGTCGGCTCCGAGCCGTGCCGCGAGGCGGGCGAGGTCCGCCGTCGGCATCCCCAGGCCCCACAGCGCGTCGCACGCGACGAGCGCGGCCGCGGCATCCGCGGACCCCCCGCCCATGCCGCCCGCGACGGGCACGGCCTTCCGCACCGACAGGTGGGCACCGCGGTCGATGCCGGCGGTCTGCGCCAACAGGCGGGCCGCGCGCACGGCCAGGTTGCGATCATCGGTGGGGACCCCCTCGACGTCGACGGGACCCTTCGCGCTGACCGAGATCGTGATGTCGTCGGCGGGGGTCGCCGTCATCTCTTCGTACAGCGACACCGCCTGGAAGGCCGTCGCCAGCTCGTGGTAGCCGTCGTCCTGCACGTCGCCGACCTCGAGGAAGACGTTGATCTTCCCGGGGGCGCGGACGCGGACGGATGCCGGTGCGAGCGCGCTCATCTGCGGCCCTCCGCCGTCGTGCGTCCGGGGACCCCGCGGTGTGCGAAACTGGTACGTCGGCCCGCTTCCCGACGCCGCTTCGACAGCGGTTCGGGAAGGACCGGGCCGGAGCGAGCGATGTGAGTCACTCTTCGACAGTAGCGCTCCGCTCCCCGCCGTTCGGCGTCGCCGCCGAAACGTCGTCGTAACCCCGGAACCCTACGGTGACCGGATCCCGTTTCCACCCCCCGAGGAGGCAGTATGCGCCCGATGGTCCCCCTGTCGATCGACACCGACCCCTGGCGCGCGCTGCTCTCCCGCTCCGATATCCGGATGCACGACGGCATCCTGCACGTCATCGACGACTCCTCCACGCCCTCGATGGCGGAGCGCGACGACCTGCTCACGGCCGCGTCCGCGATCGAGGCGGCGGGTGTGCGCGTGCTGCTCGTGCGCGATGCGAACCGTCGTCCCAAGCTGGTCGTCGACACGGCGGATGCCGAGGCCGCGCTGTCGGCGCTGCGCGACCCCGAGCTGGGCCCGGTCTACCTCAAGGCCCGCGGCGAGGACCCCGTGCCGGCGCACAGCGTGCACCCCACCTCCGGTTCGGTACAGGCGTTCGCGGTGTTCCGGCCGCGCACCTCGACCGAAGGCTCCTACCGCTACGGCGCCTCGCTCGCCCCCCGGCTCGAGCTGTGGCGCTTCGGTGAGAAAACGATCGAGGCACCCCGCCCCAGCGCCCTCACCCGTCGCCGGTTCGCCGCGGCCGACCTCGACCTCGTCGAGATCGAACGCTATGGGCGGCGCTGGATGACCGTGGCCGGCATGTTCGACCCGCACCCGAACGAGCTCACCGCCGACGTCGACATGGTCTTCTCGTGGGTCGACGGATCCTCGAGCGAGTTCCAGCGTCAGCGTGCCGCGCGGATGAAGGGCTATGTCGTCGGCGACGGCGACGACAACGCCGCGCGCTACCGCCAGGTCGACGAACTGCGCTACGCACTGCGCAGCGTGCACATGTACGCCCCCTGGGTGCGTCGCATCTTCATCGCCACCGACTCCCCCACCCCGGAGTGGCTGGCCGACCACCCGAAGGTCACCGTCGTGCGCAGCGAGGAGTTCTTCGCGGACCCCTCGGCGCTGCCCACGCACAACTCCCACGCCGTCGAGGCGCAGCTGCATCGCATCCCCGGACTGGCCGAGCACTTCCTGTACAGCAACGACGACATGTTCTTCGGTCGCCCCGTCACCCCCGAACTGTTCTTCAGCGGGGGCGGCGTGAGCCGGTTCGTCGAGAGCGGCGTGCGCATCGGCAGCGGTCCCGCCCACGTGGACCGCTCGGGCCACGACAACGGCCTGCGGGTCAACCGTGCGCTGCTGAAGGAGCGTTTCGGTCGCGTCATCACCCTCGACCTCGAGCACTGCGCCACGCCGCTGCGGCGATCGGTGGCCTTCGAACTCGAGCGCGAGTTCGCCGACGACTACGACCGCACGGCGGCCTCGCGCTTCCGCTCGGCGACCGACATCTCGGTCACCAACAGCCTGTACCACTACTACGCGCTGGCCACCGGACGGGCGATCGTCACGGCGGAACCACGGACGCGGTACGTGCAGACCACGCAGCTCGACTCGCTGCGCACGATGGAACGTCTCGTCTCGCGTCGCGACACCGACATGTTCTGCCTCAACGACGGCAGTGTCCCCGAGATCCCCGAGGAGGTACGCGTCCCGGCCCTCCGGGCCTGCCTCGAGCGCTACTTCCCGATCGCCGCGCCCTGGGAGAAGACCTCGGTCAGCGCAGGATCGGCAGCGGCGTCGTCGGCGGCGACACCGGTCCGCTGAACGCGCGGGATGCCGGGACGATGATGCCGGCATCCCGCAACCGTCGCTGAGACTCCTCGGCGTCGACGTGCTGCAGCGCCTCGCTGACCGCGAGCGGGACGACCGAATGCACGACCGTCTCGTCGTAGACGTGGACGATGTTGAACCCCTGCGCGGCATCCTGGGGACGGGTCCCCCCGACCGGGACCATGAGGTCCTGGGTGTAGCAGGTGGCCGACGCCACCGACACGGGGATGCCGGCGAAGGTCGCGAACGTCGAGTAGTGCAGATGCCCGGCGAGGATGGCGCGGACGTCGCTCGCCCGCAGGACCTCGGCCAGCGAGCGCTGATCGCGCAGCTCGACCGATGCCGCCAGGTCGAGCACGCTCGGCACCGGCGGGTGGTGCATGGCCAGGATCGTCCCGAGGGGTGCGGGTGTCGAGAGCACCTCGGCGAGCCACTCGCGCTGGGCCGGGGTCACCTCGCCGTGGTGGGCGCCCGGGACGGAGGTGTCGAGGGTGACGATGCGTAGACCGTCGATCTCGTCGACGCGGTCGACCGGCGCGGCCGGGTCGCAGAGCTCGCCCGGCAGGAGCTCGGAGCGGAAGGCCGCGCGGTCGTCGTGGTTGCCCATGACCCACACGACCCGCGTGTCCAGCCGCGCCGCGAGCGGCTCGACGATGGCGCGTACGCGGCGGTACGCGTCGATCTCACCGAAGTCGGCCAGGTCGCCGGTGAACACCAGCGCGTGGGGGCGGATGCCGGAGGCCTCGATCGCGGCGGCGGCTCGGGCGAGGTAGGCCTCGGAGTCGACGTCGTCGTACAGCGGGGCACCGCCGGCTCGAAGATGGGTGTCGCTCAGGTGCAGCAGAACCCGCTCGGCACGGGGGTACTCGGCGTAGCGCATCTCGGTCCTTCCGGGTCGTCGGGTACGACCTCGTCACCGGCGTGATGCTCCCGGTTGGCTCGAAATGTTACCGACATGTTTCGGGAACGCGTGATGAACACGGCGGGAATTCACCCCACGCGCGGTTGGGCTCGGCGGCGGCGGCCCGCCCGCGCGGTGCGTGCGGCGCCCGGCGTGCCGCGCCCGGGGTGCCGCGCGGTGCGTGCGGCACGGTGCGTGCGGCGCGGTGCGTGCGGCGCGGTGCGTGCGGCGCGCTGCGTGCGGCGCCCGGCGAGCGAAGCCCGGCGAGCGAAGCCCGGCGAGCGAAGCCCGCGAGCACAACGGCAGGCGTCGCCGCCGGCACACCGCGCGCCCGGAACCGACACACGGCGTGTCGCCGAACCCCCCGCCGTCGTGCACGGGCGGGGTCGGACGGTGCCCGGCCTGCCGGACGCGGCGCGCGAGACGCGTCAGGACGACGCGGCGATGCGGGCGTAATCCTCGACGGTGAGCTGCTCGCCACGCAGGGTCGGGTCGACCCCGGCCGCCTCGAGGCGGGCCGAGGCATCGGCCGCCGTCCCGCCCAGGACCCCGGCCAGCGCCTGGCGGAGCATCTTGCGGCGCTGCTGGAAGGCGGCATCCACGATCTGGAATGTGCGGAGGCGGTGCTCCTCGGTGCCGCGGGGCTCGGCATCCCGGTCGAAGGCGACCAGCACGCTGTCGACGTTCGGCACGGGCCAGAAGACCTGGCGCGAAACGGTCCCGGCCAGGCGCCACGCGCCGTACCACGCCGCCTTGACGCTGGGGGCGCCGTACACCTTGGACCCCGCCGGCGCGGCCAGACGCTCCCCCACCTCCGCCTGGACCATGACGACGCCGCGGCGCAAGTACGGGAAGGTCTCGAGGAAGTGCAGCAGCACCGGCACCGACACGTTGTACGGCAGGTTCGCCACCAGCACCTCGGGCTCGCCCGGCAGTTCGTCGACGCGGAGCGCGTCCGCGTCGATGACGGTCAGGCGGTCGTCCGCCACGCCGTGCGCGGCGGCGGTGGTGGGCAGGCGCTCGGCGAGGCGGTGATCGATCTCGACGGCCGCCACCGACGCCCCCGTCTCGAGGATCGCCAGGGTGAGCGAACCGAGACCGGGACCGATCTCGACGACACGATCGGATGCCGTGACCCGGGCGGCCTGGACGATCTTCCGCACGGTGTTGGCGTCGACGACGAAGTTCTGCCCGAGCTTTTTGGTCGGGGTGACGTCGAGGTCGGCGGCGAGCCGACGGATCTCGGCGGCACCGAGCAGGGAAACGGGCATTGTTCCACTGTAGTCAGCGGCGCCGCCAGTACCCTCCACGCCGTAGGGGCAGGAGTAGCGTGAACAGGTGAGTCAAACGCAGTCCATCCCCGCAAACGCCTTCACCCTGCGAAGCCCCTACGGGCGACGAGCCGTCGGCCTCTCGGTCGCCGCCGCGGTGGGCGGGTTCCTCTTCGGGTTCGACTCCTCGGTCATCAACGGTGCGGTCGACGCGATCGAGGGCAACTTCGAGCTGACCGAGGTGCTGACCGGATTCGTCGTCGCCGTGGCCCTCCTGGGCTGCGCGGTGGGTGCGGTCGTGGCCGGCGCCCTGTCGGACCGTTGGGGACGACTCAAGGTCATGCTGCTGGGCGCCGTGCTGTTCTTCGTGTCGTCCATCGGCGCCGCGCTGACCTTCAGCGTCCCCGACCTGATCCTGTGGCGCGTGATGAGCGGACTGGGCATCGGCATCGCCTCGGTCGTGGCCCCCGCGTACATCGCCGAGGTCGCCCCGCGGCAGATCCGCGGTTCCCTCGCCTCGCTGCAGCAGCTGGCGATCACCCTCGGCATCTTCGGCGCGCTGCTGTCCGACGCCCTGCTGGCCAACTCCGCCGGCGGCGCCGCGAACCAGTTCTGGCTGGGCCTGGAGGCCTGGCGGTGGATGTTCCTCGTCGGTGTGATCCCGGCGGCCGTGTACGGCATCCTGTCGTTCACCGTTCCGGAATCACCGCGCTTCCTGCTGTCGAAGGGTCGCAGCGACGAGGCGCGCAAGATCTTCGCGCGCCTGGTTCCCCCCGCCGACCTCGACCGGACCATGAAGGAACTCACCCGCACGATCGAGGCCGACCGCAAGAACAAGAACGTCTCGCTGCGCGGTCCGGTCCTGGGGCTGCAGGGCATCGTGTGGACCGGCATCCTGCTGTCGATGTTCCAGCAGTTCGTCGGCATCAACGTGATCTTCTACTACTCCACGACGCTGTGGAGGGCAGTCGGATTCGACGAGAGCAACTCGCTGCTGATCTCGGTGATCACGTCGATCACCAACGTCGTGGTCACATTCGTCGCGATCTTCCTGGTCGACCGGGTGGGCCGCAAGCCGATCCTGCTGACGGGCTCGATCCTCATGACCCTGTCGCTCGGCGCCATGGCGCTGTCGTTCGCGTTCGCGACCGGCTCGGGCCAGGACGTGTCGCTGCCGGCGCCCTGGGGCACGGTCGCCCTCGTCGCGGCGAACGTGTTCGTCGTCGGCTTCGGCGCCTCGTGGGGACCGCTGGTCTGGGTCCTGCTGGGCGAGATCTTCCCGAGCCGCATCCGCGGCAAGGCCCTCGGCGTGGCCGCGGGGGCGCAGTGGATCGCCAACTTCGCCATCACGGTGTCGTTCCCGGCGATGTCGAGCTGGTCGCTGCCCCTCACCTACGGCATGTACGCGCTGTTCGCGGCGCTGTCGTTCGTGTACGTGGCGTTGCGCATCCCCGAGACGAAGGGGATGGAGCTCGAGCAGACCGAGACGCTGTTCGTGAAGAAGGCCAAGTCGAGGGCCTGAGCCGCAATGCCGGGCTGAGCCCTGACGCCGGGCTGATCCCGGACGCCGGGCTGATCCCGGATGCCGAGAGGCCGGCGCCCTGCGGGGTGCCGGCCTCTCGCCTGTCGGCGTCGGTGCGGCACGCGCCGTCACGCGTGCGCGCAACCTCGGCGATGTGCACAGATTCCGCGGCATCCGCCCCCCGCGGACGGACGTTGCGCGCATCGCAGAACATTCGCACGGCGCACGGCGCCCGCCGCGACGTGCGCGCACAACCTCGGCGATGCGCACAAACTCCGCAGCATCCGCCCCCGCGGACGGAGGTTGCGCGCATCGCGGAGGATGCGCCCGCGCGACGCCCCTGGCGCGACCCCGCGCCGCACCGCACCGCGGCGACCGCGCGCGGACAGCCCCTACCCGACTCGGACGGCGAGCACCGCGGGCGCGTCAGTCCTCGAAGGCGCCGTAGACGCGCAGGGTGTTGTCGGCGACCTGGGCGGCGAGGTCGTCGGCATCCATCCGCCGTTCCGACGCGAGGAAGCGCAGCGTGACCGGAATCAGATACGGCGCGTTCGGGCGGCCCCGGTACGGCGCGGGGGTCAGGAACGGGGCGTCCGTCTCGACCAGGATGCGATCCAGCGGGGTGACGGCGAGGGCGTCACGGAGGTTCTGCGCGTTCTTGAACGTGACGTTGCCCGCGAACGACAGGTAGTAGCCGCGATCGGCGGCGATGCGCGCCATCTCGGCATCGCCCGAGAAGCAGTGGAACACCGTCCTGTCGGGGGCGCCGACGCGCTCGAGGGTCTCGAGGACGGCGGCGTGGGCGTCGCGATCATGGATCTGCATCGCGATCGCGTGCTTCTTCGCCAGCGCGATGTGCGCCTCGAACGACCGGATCTGGGCCGGGATGCCGTCGGCCCCGGTACGGAAGAAATCCAGACCCGTCTCGCCGATCGCGCGCACACGCGGCTCGGCGGCGAGCTCGTCGATGACGGCGATCGCGGCATCCAACTCCCCCGCCTCTTCGTACACAGGAGCCTCGTTGGGGTGGATCGCGACGGCCGCCAGAACGCGCGGGTGCGTGCGCGCCGCCCACGCGGACCACCGCGAGGAGTCGACGTCGCCGCCGGCCTGCACGACCCCGTGGACGCCGACCGCCCGCGCGCGCTCCAGCTGCTCGTCGAGCGACAACCCGGTCTCGCCGTCCTCGATCTCGAGGTGCGTGTGGTTGTCGTAGACCGGGATGCCGAGCGGCTCGGGCGCGGGGGGATAGCTCCTATCGCGCCGCCCGTCGACGGACCGCTCGCGGACGTACTGGCTCGGGTCGCCGCCGCCGATGGTGCCGCGGGGGCGCTCGACGGGGGTCGATCCCGCGGCGGGCGAGGCAGCGAACCCTTCGACGGGCTCAGGGACCGCGGCACGCTCAGGGACCGCCGCGGGATCCGGGGCCGACGTGCTCACGCCTGCTCGACGCGCGGGAACAGCGGCGACAGGCCGTTGACGGACGAGCCGGGACGCAGCACGCCCCACTCCCCCGCCTCGCGCAGCGGCTGGTCGTGCAGCCGACCGATGCTCTCGGCCGCGCCGAGCGCGATCCACAGCTTCTCGGTCGAGACGGGCATGACCGGCGACAGCAGCACGGCGAGCGCGCGCAGCCCCTCGGCCGCGGTGTAGAGCACCGTGCCGAGGCGTTCGCGCTTCTCGGGGTCCTTCGCGAGGGCCCACGGCTCGTTGTCGGTGATGTAGCCGTTGAGCGCGTCGACGATCGTCCAGATGGCGGCGATCGCCTCGTCGATGCGGAACTTCTCGATGGCCGCGTCGGCGTTCGTCGCGGCATCCGCCACCGTCTGCTGGATCGCCCGGTCGATCTCGGTCGTCTCGCCGGCCGGCGGAACGATCCCTTCGAAGTACCGCTCGATCATGGCGATCGTGCGGGATGCCAGGTTGCCGAAGCCGTTGGCGAGCTCGGCCTGGTAGCGGGCCGAGAGGTCCTCCCACGAGAAGGAGCCGTCCTGCCCGAACGCGATCGCGGAAAGGAAGTAGAAGCGGTACGCGTCGGAGCCGAAGACGTCGGTGATCTCGGTCGGGGCGATGCCGGTGAGCTTCGACTTCGACATCTTCTCGCCGCCGACGAGCAACCAGCCGTGCGCGAACACTCCGCGCGGCACCTCGAGGCCGGCGGCCATGAGCATCGCCGGCCAGATGACGGCGTGGAACCGCAGGATGTCCTTGCCGACCACGTGGTACGCGGGCCAGCGGCGCGCGAACTGCTCGGGATCGTTGCCGTAGCCGACGGCCGTGGCGTAGTTGAGCAGCGCGTCGACCCACACGTAGATGACGTGCGCGTCGTCCCACGGCACCTGGATGCCCCAGTCGAACGTCGACCGCGAGATCGACAGGTCTTTCAGACCGTTCTTGACGAACGAGACGACCTCGTTGCGCGCCGATTCCGGGCGCACGAAGTCGGGAACCGTCTTGTACAGCTCGAGCAGGCGGTCCTGGAACTCGCTGAGCTTGAAGAAGTAGTTCTTCTCCTGCAGAAGTTCGAGGGGCTTGGAGTGGATCGCGCACACCTTGAGACCCTCGAAGGGGCCGGTGCCGTCGACGATCTCGGCCTCGGTCTTGAACTCCTCGCAGCCGACGCAGTACAACGCCTCGAACTCCCCGGCGTAGATGTAGCCCCGGTCGTAGAGCGCCTGCACGAACGTGGCGACCCGCTCCTCGTGGCGGAGCTGGCTCGTGCGGATGAAGTCGTCGTTGGCGACGTCGAGCGTCTTCAGCAGCGGGAACCACGACTCGCCCACGAGCTTGTCGACCCACTCCTGCGGCGTCGCGCCGTTCGCGGCGGCGGCGCGCATCATCTTCTGGCCGTGCTCGTCGGTGCCGGTCAACATCCAGGTGTCGTCACCGGCCTGACGGTGCCAGCGCGCGAGCGTGTCCACGGCCACGGTCGTATAGCCGTGGCCGATGTGGGGGACGTCGCTCGGGTAGTAGATCGGCGTCGTGATGTAGAAAGATCGGCCGGAAGTCACCCCAGGATTCTACGGGGGCGCGTCGGGCCCCGGCGGTCGCGTGACGACCGAGCGCTCACGCGGAGTCGCGCGCGACAAGGGTGGTCGAGAGCACGACCGGGGCGGCGGGTCGCCCGGCGACGGCGTCCAGGAGCAGGGTCACCATGCGGTGGCTCAGCTGTTCCCAGGGCTGGCGCATGGTCGTCAACGGCGGTTCGTGCGTGGCGGCGAGACCGGAGTCGTCGAAGCCCGCGACGGCGACGTCGTCGGGCACGCGCCGCCCCGCGCGGCGCAGCGCCTGCACGGCGCCGGCGGCCATAGAGTCGGATGCGGCGAAGACGGCGTCGATGTCGGGGGCCCGCTCGAGCAGGCGTGCCATGGCCACCGCCCCGGAGTCCATCGAGTAGTCGCCCCTCTCAACGAGAGCGGGATCGAAATCGGCGCCCATCTCGTCGCGGAAGCCGACCAGCCGGAAGCGTCCGCCGGGGGTGTCGTCGGGACCGGCGATCATCGCGATGCGGCGGTGCCCGCGGGAGCGCAGGTACGCCGTCATCTCACGCGCCGAACCGCTCTCGTCGACCGAGACGCTGAGCACCTCCGCGCGATGACCGAGCGGGACGCCGCACGAGACGGTGGGGATGCCGGCCTCGAGCAGCGAGTCCAGCAGCGGGTCGGCCTCGTGCGACGAGATGAGCAGGACGCCGTCGACGTGGCCCGCACGGACGTAATGCTCGACGTTGGCGCGCTCGGCTGGCGTTCCCGCGATCAGCAGGACGAGGGTCATCCCGCGCTCCGAGAGCGCCTCGGCCGCTCCCCGCAACAGGAGCGCGAAGGTGGGGTCGTCGAAGAGCAGGTGCTGCGGCTCGGTCATGAGGAAGGCCAGCGAACCCGATCGTCCCGTCGCGAGGCTCCGCGCGGCGTGGTTGGCGGTGTACCCGGTGCGCTCGATCGCCTCTTCGACCGCGACGCGGGCATCGGGCGACACCCAGTGACCACCGTTGATGACGCGCGACACCGTGCCGCGAGAGACCCCGGCGGCGGCGGCGACATCGCGGATCGTCGGCTTGCGACGAGCGGTCGGGGTCTGTTCCATGCCGGAATGCTATCTGCCCCCGAGCACCGCTCCCGCCTTCGCGGGCGACCCGGGCTGGGACCGGTCACAGTTGGATAACGAACCCCCGCTCGATGTTGCGTCGCGCCGCCGCCGCACCGGAGGCTGTGACCGGTCCCAGTTTGGGACGCACGAAGATCCGATGGAGTGTCATGACCCGCGTTACCCTCTGGCCCGCTCTCGACGGCATCGCCTACGGCGGTGACTACAACCCCGAGCAATGGCCTCGCGAGGTCTGGGACGAGGACGTGCGCCTCATGCGCGAGGCCGGGGTGAATCTCGTCAGCGTCGGCATCTTCTCGTGGGCGCTCATCGAGCGCTCCGAGGGCGAGTTCGACTTCTCCTGGCTCGACGAGCTCCTCGATCTGCTGCACGACAACGGCATCCACGTCGACCTGGGCACACCGACCGCCTCGCCGCCCGCGTGGTTCTTCCACGCCCACCCCGAGGCGCGCGTCGTGACCCGCGACGGTCGCACGATGGGCTTCGGCTCGCGGGGCATGGCATCCCCCTCCTCCCCCGCATTCCGCACCGCCGCCGCCCGGATCGCCGGCGCGCTCGCGGAGCGCTACGCCGCGCATCCCGCGGTCGTGATGTGGCACGTGCACAACGAGTACGGCGTTCCCGTCGGCGAGGACTACTCCCCCGCCTCGGTCGCCGCCTTCCGCGACTGGCTGCGCGAGCGTCACGGCTCGCTCGACGGTCTCAATGCGGCCTGGGGCACGGCCTTCTGGGGCCAGCACTACGACGACTGGGAGCACGTGGGCGCCCCGGCCGACGCCCCGAGCGTCGTCAACCCTGCGCAGCGCCTCGACTTCGCGCGGTTCACCGACCACCAGCTGCGCGCGTGCTTCCGCATCGAACGGGATGCCATCCGTGCCCACGCCACGCAGCCGATCACCACGAACTTCATGGCGAACCAGAGCTGGACCACCGACCTGTGGGCGTGGGGCCAGGAGGTCGACATCGTCTCGGACGACCACTACCTGTGGGCCGCCGACCCCGACGGGCACGTGGGCCTCGCGATCGCCGCCGATCTGTCGCGCTCGGTGGGCGGCGGAGCGCCGTGGATCCTCATGGAGCACTCCACCTCGGCCGTCAACTGGCAGCCGC
This sequence comes from Microbacterium sp. NPDC090007, assembly GCF_044748345.1. NCBI lineage: Bacteria > Bacillati > Actinomycetota > Actinomycetes > Micrococcales > Microbacteriaceae > Microbacterium > Microbacterium sp. NPDC090007. The sequence continues at coordinate 42,430 of NZ_JBIVFV010000002.1, forward strand.
GCAACGTCGCCAAGCGCCCCGGCGAGATGGCCCGCAACTCGCTCACGCACCTGGCGCGCGGCGCCGACGCGATCCTCTTCTTCCAGTGGCGCGCCTCCCGCTCCGGGGCGGAGAAGTTCCACTCGGCGATGCTCCCCCACGCGGGCACGGACTCCCGGGTCTGGCGCGAGGTCGTCGATCTCGGCACGGCCCTCGGGCGCCTGGGCGAGGTGCGCGGAGCGCGCGTGCAGGCGGAGGCGGCGGTGCTGTGGGACTTCGAGTCGTTCTGGGCGCAAGACCTGGAGTGGCGTCCCTCGGTCGACGTCACGCACCAGGCCCAGGTGCGTGCGTACTACGAGCAGCTGTGGCGCGACGGCATCACCGCCGACTTCGCTCTGCCCGGTCACGACCTGTCGGGCTACCGCCTGGTCGTCGTCCCGGCCCAGTACCTGTTGTCGAATGCGGATGCCGACAACCTCGCCGCATATGTCCGCGGCGGCGGCACGCTGGTCGTGTCGTTCTTCTCGGGCATCGTCGACGAGAACGACGCCGTGCACCCGGGCGGCTACCTCGCTCCCCTGGCCGAGGTGCTCGGGGTGCGCGTCGAGGAGTTCCTGCCGCTGCGCGAGGGCGAGACGACCACGCTCCAGCGGGCCGACGCCGCGCCCCTCACCGCGCGCGCCTGGGCGGAGGACCTCGTCGTCGACGGGGCCGAGGTCGTGGCCCGCTACGTCGACGGTCCGGCCGCCGGGCGCGCCGCCCTCACCCGGCACACGTACGGCGCCGGGACCGGCTGGTACGTGTCGACGAGCCTGGATGCCGAGAGCCTCGCGCACGTGATGGCCGCCGCTTACGCCGACGCGGGGGTCTCGGCATCCGTCGTCCCGGCCGGGTGCGAGGTCGTCGTGCGGCGCTCCGACGAGAACGACTTCACGTTCGTGGTCAATCACCGCGACGACGCCGTCGACCTCGCCCTCGACGGCACCGAGCTGCTCACCGGCGCATCCACGGGCGGTGCGCTGACGGTTCCCGCGGGCGGCATCGCCGTCGTCCGCTCCGCGCGGGAGGAGGCCGGCCGGGCCTGACGCACCGGCCCCACCCCGAACGATGCCCGGCCGCACCGATGCAACCGGGTGAAAGGGCCGCGAGCACCGCGACCCCGCACGACCCGACCGCGACCACCGCGGTCGCCCGACCCGACCGCAATGGCTGCGGTCGCACAGAAAGGGACCCCTCATGCGCATGACAGCACCCCGGCGCGCCCTCCTCGGCTCGGCGGCGATCCTCGCCGTCTCGGCCCTCGCCCTGACCGGCTGCTCCGGCGGCGGATCCGGCGACGACACCGCCCAGGGCGGCGACGGACCCGAGATCGTCGTCTGGACCGACGCCGAGCGAGAGCAGGCCATCGGCGACGCCGCGAAGGCGTTCGAGGAGGAGACGGGCGCGACAGTGCGCCTCGTCCAGAAGAACTTCGAGGACCTGCGCAACGACTTCATCGCCCAGGTCCCCACCGGCGAGGGCCCCGACATCACCGTCGGCGCGCACGACTGGCTCGGCGCGCTCGTCGCCGCGGGTGTCGTCGACACGATCGATCTCGGCGACACCGCGTCGAACTTCGAGCCCGTCGCCCTCGAGGCCATGACCTACGACGGCCAGCTCTACGCCCTCCCGTACTCCCTCGAGACGGTCGCGCTCGTGCAGAACACCGCGCTGGTCGGCACCGAAGCGCCGCCCACGTGGGACGACATGATCCAGCGGGGTCTGGCATCCGGAGCCGAGCGCCCGTTCGTCATCAACACCGCCGGCGAGACCGGCGACGGCTACACGATGTACGGTCTGCAGACCTCGTTCGGCGCCCCCGTGTTCGTGCAGGACGCCAGCGGCTCCTACACATCCGAGGTGGGCATGGGCGGGGCTGCGGGCGAGAGCTTCGCGAAGTGGCTGTCGACCAACGGCCAGGCGGGATATCTCTCGACCACGATCGACTACGACATCAACAACGAGCTCTTCGCGAGCGGCAAGGCGCCGTACACCGTGCAGGGCCCCTGGGCGATCAGCTCGTTCGAGGGCATCGATGTCGCGGTGAACCCGATCCCCAGCGCCGGCGGCGAGACCGCCGCGCCCTTCGTGGGCGTGCAGGGCTTCTACCTCAGCGCGCAGAGCAAGAACGCGCTGCTCGCGACGGAGTTCCTCGTGAACTACCTCGGCACCGAGGACGCGCAGCGCGCGCTCTACGAGGCCGACCCGCGCATCCCCGCGTACACCTCGCTCGGTCAGGAGGTGGCATCCGACCCGATCATCGCCGGATTCCTCGCCTCGGCCCAGAACGGCGTGCCGATGCCGTCGATCCCCGAGATGGGGTCGGTGTGGGACCTCTGGAACGCCGCCGAGGCGCAGATCATCTCCGGCGCCGAGCCCGTCTCGACGTGGAACCAGATGATCACCGACCTGCAGAGCACGCTGGCCGGCTGACGACACGCTCCGTGGGCGGGCGCGATCACCCGCGCCCGCCCGCGGTACCACCCCGACGAATCCGGAGCACCCATGTCGGTCACCCCACCCGTCGCGCCCCCGGGCGCGGCCCCCACCGCCCCCGCGCCCCTCCCGGCGCCCCGGCGCGAGTCCCACGCCCGCAGCTTCCGCGGCATCGGCGTCGGCTTCGTCGTGAAGCTCGTGATCATGGCGGTCGTCAACGCCTTCGGCATCCTGACGATCCTCACCGCCGTCGGCGCCGACTCGTGGCTGCTGGCGTCGATCACCGCCGTGCTGTTGATCGTCGCCGACATCGTCTACTTCACCCGGCGCGCCCTGCCGCTGAAGTACCTGCTGCCGGGGCTGATCTTCCTCTTCGCCTTCCAGGTCTTCATCTTCGGCTACACCGCGTACATCGCCTTCACGAACTACGGCACCGGTCACGCGGGCTCCCAAGCGCAGGCGGTGGATGCCACCCTGATCCAGGGCGAACGCCGGGTCGACGACTCCGCCACCTACCCCATGGCCGTGGTGGAACGTCTCGGCACCTACGGCCTCGCGATCGCCGACGACGGCGTCGTGCGCGTGGGCACGCCCGACGAACCCCTGGCCACCGTCGACGGTGAGATCGGCGCGAGCGGCGCCCCCACCGAGGTTTCGGGCTGGACCGTCGTGCCGCGTGCCGAGGTGCTCACCGACCCCGCGGTGCAGCAGGCTGCTGCGGCTCTCCGGGTCCCCCTGTCCGACGACCCCAACGACGGTGCGCTGCGCACACGCGACGGCTCCACCGCGACGGTCTACACCTCGACCCTTGTGTGGGACGAGCAGGCGCAGACCATCACCGACACCACGACCGGCATGGTCTACACGGCCACCGACGGCGGTACCTTCACCGCGGCCGACGGGCAAAGCCTGCCGACCGGCTGGTACGTGAACGTCGGGTTCGAGAACTTCCTGCGCGTCTTCACCGACGGCGCGCTGGTGCAGCCGCTGCTGTCGGTCACGGGTTGGACGTTCGCGTTCGCGATCCTGTCGGTCGTGGTCAGCTTCGGCCTCGGGCTGCTCTTCGCGATGATCTTCAACGACCCGCGCGTGCGGGCGCGGAAGTTCCTGCGAACCCTGTTCATCCTCCCGTACGCGTTCCCCGCGTTCATGTCGGCGCTGCTGTTCCGCGGCATGTTCAACTCCGAGTTCGGTGTCATCAACGACGTCTTCTTCTTCGGCCTGCCGATCAACTGGCTCGGCGACCCGGTGCTCGCGAAGCTCGCCGTCCTGTGGGTGAACGTGTGGCTGAGCTACCCGTACTGGTTCCTCGTCTGCACGGGCGCCCTGCAGGCGTTGCCGTCCGACACGCTCGAAGCGGCTCAGCTCGACGGCGCCGGGCGCTGGCGCTCGTTCCGCTCGATCGTGCTGCCCCTGCTGCTGGTGTCGACCGCTCCGCTGGCGATCTCGTCGTTCGCGTTCAGCTTCAACAACTTCACCGTCATCTACATGTTCAACAACGGCGGACCCGCGATACCCGGCGCACCCTACGCACTGGGCTCGACCGACATCCTCATCTCCGCCATCTACGACATCTCCGGCGTCTCGGGCGGAGCCGCCGACTACGGCCTCGCGAGCGCCCTGTCGATCGTCGTCTTCGTCGTGGTCGGCGCGATCTCCGCCCTCGCCTTCCGCCAGACCCGCAAGCTCGAGGAGTTCTCATGACCGTGACCGCACGCGGCACCGGGCGCGACGCCGTCCGCCGCGCCCCCGCGAGAAAGCGTCGCTGGCTCGCCGAGGTCGGCTGGAAGTACCCCGTTGCCGCTCTAATCGCGTTCTACGCGCTCTTCCCCCTCGTCTACGTGCTCTCGGCGTCGCTCAACCCGCGCGGCAGCCTCGCCTCGTCGAACGCCCTGTTCTCGGCGGTCGACTTCTCGAACTACGCCGCCCTGTCGGGCACGAGCTACTGGACGTGGGTGGGGAACACCCTCTTCATCGGGGGCGTCGCCTCGGTCGGCGCGGTACTCATGGGCGCGGCCGGCGCCTACGCGTTCTCCCGCTTCCGCTTCTCGGGGCGGCGCGCGAGCCTCACCGGCCTGCTCATCGTGCAGATGTTCCCGCAGGCGCTGGCGTTCGTGGCGATCTTCCTGATGCTCCTGACCATCGGCGAGGTCGTTCCCGCGCTCGGCATCAACTCCAAGCTCGCGCTCATCTGCGTCTACCTCGGCGGCGCGCTCGGCGCGAACACCTTCCTCATGTACGGCTTCTTCAACACGATCCCGATCGAGATCGACGAATCGGCCAAGATCGACGGCGCGACGCACGCGCAGATCTTCTGGCGCCTGATCATGCCGCTCGTGACGCCGATCCTCGCCGTCGTGGCCCTGCTCGCCTTCATCGCTGCCTTCGGCGACTACATCCTCGCGCGCATCATCCTCGTGTCCGAAGACAACTGGACCCTCGCCGTCGGCATGTACCAGTGGGTCTCGAACCAGCTCACCTCCCGGTGGGGCCTGTTCGCCGCGGGCTCGGTGGTCGCGTCGATCCCGGTCCTCGCCCTGTTCCTGTCGCTGCAGCGCTACATCGTCGGCGGCCTCACCCAGGGGTCGGTCAAGGGCTGAGCCCCGACCACCCCGTCATCGATCGATGGAGATCCGGATGCCGATACACCCCCGCCCCACGGCCCTCGCGGCCCTGACCCTCGGTGTCGCCCTCGCGGTGGCGCCCCTCACGGCGGCCCGGGCCGCACCCGCCGACGAGCCGGTCGGGGCCGGGATCACCGTCCCGCGCGTCGAGGGACTGGCATCCGACTTCGCCCTCGGCGTCGACGTGTCATCGGTGCTGTCGCTCGAGGAGTCGGGAGTGGTCTTCCGCGACGACGACGGCGCCCCCGCCGACCTGTTCGAGGTGCTCGCCGACCACGGCGTGACCGACGTGCGCGTCCGCGTCTGGAACGACCCGTTCGACGCCGCGGGCCGCGGGTACGGCGGCGGCAATGTCGGCGTGGACCGGGCCGTCGAGATCGGTGAGCGCGCGACCGCTGCCGGGCTCGGTGTCGCGGTCGACTTCCACTACTCCGACTTCTGGGCCGACCCCGCCAAGCAGAAGGCACCGAAGGCCTGGGCGGGGATGGATGCCGCCGAGACCGCCGCCGCGGTCGGGGACTTCACACGCGACGCACTGACGGAGTTCGTCGCCGCCGGCGTCGACGTGGAGCTCGTCCAGGTGGGCAACGAGACCAACGGCGGAGTGGCCGGGGTGACCGGCTGGCCCGACATGGCGCGGGTGTTCTCGGCCGGAGCCGCCGCCGTCCGCGAGGTCACGCCCGACGCCCTCGTGGCCGTGCACGTGACGAACCCCGAGCGCCCCGGCCACTACGCCGCGTACGCCGCAGAGCTGGCGGCGAACCAGGTCGACTACGACGTGTTCGCCTCGTCGTACTACCCGTTCTGGCACGGCACGACCGAGAACCTCACGGCCGTGCTGCGCCAGGTCGCCGACACCTACGACAAGAAGGTCATGGTCGCCGAGACGTCGTGGGTGCGCACGCTCGACGACGCCGACGGTCACCCCAATGTGATCGACGCGGCCTCCGAGGCAGAGGCCTATCCGGTGAGTGTGCAGGGCCAGGCCACGGCGCTGCGCGATGTCGTCCAGGCCGTCGCCGACGTGGGCGACGCCGGCATCGGCGCGTACTACTGGGAGCCCGCGTGGCTCCCCGTGGGCCCGGCCGACCAGCTGGCGCAGAACCGCGTGCTCTGGGAGCGCGACGGCTCGGGTTGGGCGACGAGCTTCGCGGGCGAGTACGACCCCGAGGATGCCGGAGAGTACTTCGGCGGATCGGCGTGGGACAACCAGTCGCTCTTCGACGTCGACGGCACGCCGCTCGAGTCGCTGCGCACGTTCGCCTATGTCCGGACGGGAGCCGTCGCACCCCGGGAGGTCACCGGCGTCGACACCGTGCGCATCGCGGTGACCGCGGGCGACGAGCTCCTCCTGCCCGAACGGGTGACCGTGCGCTTCAGCGACGGTACGAGCGAGGACAGCCCCGTGACCTGGGACGCCGCCCCCGACCTCTCGCAGCCCGGCGTCTACGAGATCGCCGGCGCGACGGCCGACGGCTACGCGGCGCTCGCGGTGGTCACGGTCTCGGCCGAGAACCTGCTGCGCAACCCCGGCTTCGAGGACCCGGACGTCTCGATGTGGACCGTCGAGGGACCCCTCTCTCTCCGTGCGACGGATGACCCGCGCACGGGCGAGCGCTCGGCCCACTTCTTCGCCGCCGAAGCGACGTCGTTCGCCCTCGAGCAGCGCGTCGACGACCTCCCGGCCGGTCGGTACGTCGCCGCCGGAGCGCTGCAGGGTGGCGCGTTCGGCGACGGGACGGCGAGCATCGAGCTGATCTCGGATGCCGACACCTCGGTCGCGCCCTTCACGGCGGGCGGGTGGCGGGTGTGGTCGGAACCGCGCACCGACGAGATCGAGATCGCCGAGGGCGAGAGCCTCACCGTGCGGGTGACCGCCGATCTCCCGACCGACGCGTGGGGCACGATCGACGATCTCGCGCTGGAGCGGGTCGGCGACGGCGCCCCTGCTCCGGAGGAACCGGCCCCCGGCGAACCGACGCCCGAGCCCACGCCCGGCGAACCGACACCCGCACCAACGCCGAGTGAGCCCGCACCGACTCAGCCCGCACCGGCCGAGCCCGCGCCCGGCTCTCCGACGCCGTCGGCCACGCCGCTGCCGACGCACACCACGCGTGGCGACCTGGCCGCGACGGGCACGAGCGTGCCGTTCGGACTGGCCGCGGCGGGTCTGCTGGCCCTCGCCGCCGGCGCCGGCCTCGCCCTGCGTCACCGACGCCGGTGAGGTGCCCCGCGGGGCGGGCCGTCCGGTCCGTCCCGCGGTCAGCGCTTGACCGCGAGCCCCGCCTGGTACAGCTCTCGCGAGGAATGCCCGGTGAGCGACGCCACCTCGGCCGCCGCCTCTTTGAGTCGCGTGCCGGCGCGCACGAGTTCGAGCACCTGGGTCACGGCATCCGGGAACGCCACCTCGCGCGCCGCGGCGCCGCCGACGACGATCGCGATCTCGCCGCGCACACCCTCGGCCGCCCACGCCGCGAGCTCGGCGAGCGTGCCGCGCTTGACCTCTTCGTACAGCTTCGTCAGCTCGCGGCAGACGGCGGCGGGGCGATCGGCACCGAACACGCTCGCGAGGTCGTCGAGAGTGGATGCCAAACGGGACGGCGACTCGAAGAAGACCAGCGTGCGCTGCTCGGACGCCAGCTGCGCGAAGGCCTTGCGGCGCTCGCCGGGCTTGCGGCGCGGGAACCCCTCGAAGGCGAACCGATCGGTGGGAAGCCCCGCGACGGCGAGGGCCGTGACCACGGCGCTGGGTCCGGGAAGGGCGGTGACCGTCACCCCGGCGGCGGCGGCCGCGGCCACCAGGCCGAAACCGGGGTCGCTGACGGTGGGCATGCCCGCGTCGCTGAGCACGAGCAGGTCGTCGTGGCGCGCCAGCTCGACGAGTTCGGCCGCCCGTTCCTTCTCGTTGTGGTCGTGCAGCGCGATCAGACGGGGGCGGTTCTCGACGCCGAGCCCCGCCAGCAGCCGCTGCGTCGTGCGGGTGTCTTCGGCGGCGACGACCGTGGCGTTCTCGAGCGCCTCGATCAGACGCTTCGAGGCATCGCCCAGGTTGCCGATGGGGGTCGCCGCCAGGATGATCACCGTTCCACCTTAGGCTGGGGGCCGTGAGCGCTGCCGTCCCGTCCCTGCTGAGCGCGGCCGAGCCGACGCGCCTCGACCGCTGGCGCGACGCCCTGCTCGCCGATCCCCGGCGCACGCGTCTGTGGCGGTGGCTCGCCCCCGCGATCGTGACACTGGTGGCGGCGGTGCTGCGCCTGATCGACATCGGCGATCCGCACCAGCTCGTCTTCGACGAGACGTACTACGTCAAGGACTCGTGGAGCCAGTGGGTCCTCGGCTACCCCTCGACGTGGCCCGAAGAGACCGATCCGCGCTTCGCCGCGGGTGAGACCGACATCTTCACCGGCATCGGCAGCTACGTCGTGCATCCGCCGCTCGGGCGCATCCTCATCGGTGCCGGAATGGCGGTGCTCGGCCCCGACTCCGCGACCGGGTGGCGCATCTCGGCCGCCCTGTTCGGCACGGCCACCGTGCTGCTGGTCTATCTATTGGCGTGGAGCCTGTCGCAGTCGATCGTGTTCTCGAGCGTGGCATCCGGTCTCATCGCGATCGACGGCCTCGGCATCGTGCTCAGCCGCATCTCGCTGCTCGACGTCTTCCTCACCTTCTTCATCGTGCTGGCGTTCTGGTTCGCGGTGCTCGACCGACGTCGCACGGGCGATCGACTCGACGCCGCGATGGAGAAGCTGCCCGGACACACGCACACCTGGGGCCCGCTGTTGTGGGATCGCCCGTGGCTGCTCGCGGCGGGGGCCGCGGCCGGGGCCGCGACCGCGGTGAAGTGGTCGGGCCTGTACGTGCTCGCCGCGATCGGCGTCTACGCCGTCGTGACCGATGCCCTCGCTCGGCGCCGACAGGGGATCGTGCAATGGCCGATGGATGCCGTCCGCCAGGGCCTGCTGTCGTTCGTCGTGCTCGTTCCCATCAGCGTCGTCGTCTACCTCGCGACCTGGACCGGGTGGCTGTTCACCGACGGCGGGTACATGCGCGAGACCGACCAGAACGCGACCGGGATCTTCGCGTGGGTGCCCACGGCGCTGCAGAACCTGTGGGCGTACCACCGGGAGATGTACGGCTTCCACGTCGGACTCGTCACCCCGCACAGCTACGCCAGTCCCGCGTGGCAGTGGCCGCTGCTGCTGCGTCCGACCTCGATGTACTGGCACCAGGACGATGCCGGGGTCAACGGCTGCACCCTGCCGGCGGGCTGCACCGAGGCGATCTCGAGCATCGCGAACCCCGTCATCTGGTGGGCCGGGATCGCGGCATCCGTGTATCTGCTCGTGCGGTTCGTGATGATCCGGGACTGGCGCTTCGCGGTGGTGCTCACGGGCCTGGCCGCCACCTACGTACCGTGGCTGCTGTACCCCGAGCGGACGATCTTCCAGTTCTACACGGTGGCGATGCTGCCGTTCCTCGTGCTCGCTCTCGCCTTCGCCCTGCAGGACGTCGCCCGCGGGGTGCGCGGCGCGTCACGGCGGAGCGGTCAGGTCATCGTGCTGATCTTCCTGGTGCTGTGCGTGGGGGTGTCGGCGTTCTGGTACCCCGTCTGGGCGGGCCTGCCGGTGCCGTACGAATTCTGGCGCGTGCACAACTGGCTGCCGAGCTGGATCTGAGGCCGGCGCCCGTCACCCCAGCTGCGACGGATCCGTCGTGGGCAGCGCGCAGGTGAACGCGCGGCAGTCGTAGGCCGTCGCCTCGCCGCCCCGCGCGACCTTGCCCGCGAACAACTCGAACCCCGCCTCTGCAAAAGACCGCGCCTGTCCCGGCGAGACGACGGCGACCACGTCCGCCGCCAAGCGCCGGGCGATGTCGGCGATCTCGGCATCGGCCTCGCCCACGACGACCACCTGTCGCGGAGGCGTGGCCAGCCCCACCGCGACGTCGAGGATCGCCCCGTGGGCGAGAGGGGAGGACAGGGCGACGTCGGCGGCCGCGCGGACGAGACGCGCGGCGGCGTCCCGATACCGCTCCCCCGCACCCAGGCGCCACAGATCGAGAGCCGCGGCGGCGAACGCCGACGGCCCCGAGGGCGATGCCCCATCGCTGGGGGTGCCGTGCGCCTGCATGCCCTGCGCGACCAGCACGGGGTCGCCCCCGCCCGGAGGATGGATGCCGTCACCATCGAGGCACTGATCGACCAGCGCCCGCGCGCGTTCGGCGTAGACGACCTCGCCGGTGGCCCGCGCGAGCGCGAGCAGGCCGCGCGCGAGACCGCCGTAGTCCTCGAGCGTGGCGGGGGCGGAGCTGCGCACCTCGTCGAGCGAGGCGCGTCGCAGCGTCCCGTCGTCGGCGACGTTGCTCTCGAGCACCGCATCGGCCGCCCAGCGCGCCGCCTCGACGAATCGGGGATCGGTACGCGTGCCGGCTGCGGCGAGTGCCGCGATCGCGTGGCCGTTCCACCCGGTGACGACTTTGGCGTCGAGGGCGGGCGGGGTCAGTCCCGACCGGTCGGCGGCGAGGTAGTACCCGCCCTCGGTCCGCTGCCCGTCGATGACGGACTCGGAATCCTGGGCCGCGGCGATGCCGCCGCTCGGCAGCTGCAGCACGTCGACGAGGAAGCGGGCGGCGTCGGTGGCGACGGCTTCGTCACCGGCGGCGAGCGCGACCTCGACGAGACCGGCGTTGTCGGTGAGCATCCGCTCGTAGTGCGGCACACTCCAGTCGCGGCGCGTGGCGTAGCGGAAGAAGCCGCCGTCGACCGTGTCGTGCAGGTCGGAGCGCGCCATGGCCGCGAGCGCACGGGATGCCACGCTCGCGGCCTCCGGAGCCTGCTCCGCGAGCGCGGGGTGCTGCAGGAAACGCAGCACGGGGGTGTTGGGGAACTTGGGCGTCTCGAAGGCCGGCCCCGCGGCGAATCCGCCGTCGTCGCGGTCTTCGCGCTGCGCCACCGCGCGAGCGGCCCCGGCGAGCTGGGCGAGGGTCGGCGGGGCGTCGGCGGGGGCCGTGGCCGCGGCGGCGAGGGCGTCGCGGAGCGAGGAGCCGGTGGCATCCACTTCGCTCCGCCGTTCGGTCCACGCCTCGCGGACCGCGGCGAGCACCTGACGGAACGAGGGCTGGGGCGGGCGGGGCTCGGGCGGGAAGTAGGTACCGGCGTAGAACACGCGCCCCTCGGGGCTCGCGAACACCGTGAGCGGCCAGCCCAGGTGCGGGGTGAAGGCCGAGGCGGCGTCGAGGTAGGCGGCGTCCACCTCGGGATGCTCTTCGCGGTCGACCTTGATCGAGACGAATCCGTCGTTCATGACGCGGGCGGTCTCGGGGTCCTGGAACGACTCCCGCGCCATGACGTGGCACCAGTGACAGGTGCTGTACCCGATCGAGACCAGGACGGGAACGTCTCGCTCGGCCGCGAGCGCGAACGCCTCGGCCCCCCACGGGAACCACGCGACGGGATTGTCGGCGTGGGCCCGCAGGTACGGGCTCGAGGCGTTCGCGAGGCGGTTCATGCGCGGGTGCGGCGCTCAGTTGAGGTCGTCGGGGTGCGTGCCCACGCGACCCGAGCCGTCGCCGGGGTCGATGCCGTCGATCGCGGCCATCTCGTCGGCGGTCAGCTCGAAGTCGAACAGGTCGAAGTTCTCTTCGAGGCGCTCTCGGCGCACCGACTTGGGGAACACGATGAAGCCGTGCTGGATGTGCCAGCGCAGAACGGCCTGCGCGGGGCTCTTGCCGTGCGCCTCGGCGGCGTCCTTGACCGCGGGGATCTCGAACAGGTCGTACTTGCCCTGACCCAGCGGACCCCACGACTCGATGTGCATGTCGTGCTCTTGACCCCAGGCGGCGATCTCGCGCTGGCTGAGGGCGGGGTGCAGTTCGATCTGGTCGACCACGGGGGTGACGCCCGTCTCGGCGACGATGCGGTCGAGGTGCGGGACGAGGAAGTTCGACACGCCGATCGAGCGGGTCTTGCCCGCCTCCCGGATCTCGATCATCTTCTGCCAGGCGTGGACGTAGTTGTCGTTCTGGGGGGTCGGCCAATGGATCAGGTACAGATCGACCGCGTCGAGACCCAGCTTCTGCAGGCTCTCGTCGATCGCGGCGTGCGGCTCTTCGCCGTCGTGGCGGTCGTTCCAGAGCTTGGTGGTGACGAAGAGCTCGTCGCGCGAGATACCGCTGGCGGCGATGGCACGGCCGACGCCCTCTTCGTTCTTGTAGATCGCGGCGGTGTCGATGTGACGGTAGCCGACCTCGAGCGCCTCGGATACGGCGCGCTCGGCGTCGTCGGCGGGCACGAGGAACACGCCGTAGCCGAGCTGGGGGATGGAGTTTCCGTCGTTGAGCTGAATGGAGGGAACGGTCATGGCATCCAGCCTAGGAGGGGGCTCCGACGCCCGGACCGGGGCTTGACGGCGCTCCGGCACGGATCTGCCTCTTCTCACGGGCCGCCGCAGACTTTACGGTGGCGACACCGGGTGAAATGGGCGGGAAACCCCGGGGCGGAAAAGTAGCGGAGACCGACAGAGACGAGGATTCCCATGACGACGGTGCGCGCGGCGATCACCCAGACGACCTGGACGGGCGACAAGGAGTCGATGCTCGACAAGCACGAGCAGTTCGCCCGGGATGCCGCGGCGCAGGGAGCCGACGTGCTCTGCTTCCAGGAGTTGTTCTACGGCCCCTACTTCGGCATCACTCAGGACCAGAAGTACTACCGCTACGCCGAGCCCGTCGACGGACCCATCGTGCAGCGCTTCACCGCTCTGGCGAAAGAACTGGGCCTGGTCACGGTGCTCCCCATCTACGAAGAGGCCCAGACCGGGGTGTACTACAACACCGCGGTGCTCGTGGACGCGGACGGCACCGTGCTCGGCCGCTACCGCAAGAACCACATCCCCCACCTCGAGAAGTTCTGGGAGAAGTTCTACTTCCGCCCCGGCAACCTCGGCTACCCCGTCTTCGATACCGCCGTCGGCAAGGTCGGCATGTACATCTGCTACGACCGTCACTTCCCCGAGGGCTGGCGCGAGCTCGGACTGAACGGTGCGCACATGGTGTTCAACCCCAACGCCACCAAGCCCGGTCTGTCCAACCGCCTCTGGGAGGTCGAGGGTCCCTGCGCGGCGGTGGCCAACGGCTACTTCGTCCTGCAGCCCAACCGCGTCGGCCGCGAGGACAACGAGTACGGCGAGGATGCCGTGACCTTCTACGGCACCAGCCAGGTCATCGACCCGCGCGGCAACCACGTCGGCGCCCTCGGCTCGGCCGACCACGAGGAGGTGCTGATCCGCGACCTCGACATGGACCTCGTGCAGCAGATGCGCGACGACTGGCAGTTCTACCGCGACCGCCGGCCCGACACCTATGGCGAGATCGTCGAGGCCTGACATGGCGACCACGCTGATCTCCGGCGGCACCGTCGTCACGGCGACCGGGCGCTCCGCCGCGGATGTCCTTCTCGACGGAGAGACGATCGCCGCCGTGCTGGCGCCCGGGTCCACGCTGCTCGGCCATGACCTGGCGGCATCCGTCGACACCGTCATCGACGCGCGGGGCAAGTACGTCATCCCGGGCGGCATCGACGCGCACACCCACATGCAACTGCCCTTCGGCGGAACCAGCGCCTCGGACACGTTCGAGACCGGTACCCGCGCCGCCGCGTGGGGCGGGACGACGACCATCGTCGACTTCGCGGTGCAGCGCGCCGGCGAGCGCGTGCAGGACGGCCTCGCCCACTGGCACGAGCTCGCGGCGGGCAACTGCGCGATCGACTACGGGTTCCATCAGATCGTCGGAGGGGTGGATGCCGACTCCCTCGCGGCCCTGCCCGGGCTCATCGACGAGGGCATCTCGAGCTTCAAGATGTTCATGGCCTACCCGGGTGTCTTCTACGCCGACGACGCGCAGATCCTGCGGGCGATGCAGGTCGCCGCCGACACGGGGCTGCTGACGATGATGCACGCCGAGAACGGCCCCGTCATCGACGTGCTCGCCGAACAGCTGATCGAGAGGGGGAAGACCTCTGCGTACTTCCACGGCGTCGCCCGCGCGTGGCAGATGGAGGAGGAGGCCACGCACCGCGCGATCATGCTGTCGCACCTCACCGGCGCTCCCCTCTACGTCGTGCACGTCAGCGCCAAGCAGGCCGTCGCGCAGCTCGCGTGGGCCCGCGACAACGGGCAGAACGTCTTCGGCGAGACGTGCCCGCAGTACCTCTATCTCTCGCTCGAAGACCAGCTCGGCGCGTCGAGCGAGGAGTGGGGCGACTTCGAGGGCGCGAAGTGGGTGTGCTCCACGCCGCTGCGCTCGAAGCACGAGGGTCACCAGCACCACATGTGGCAGGCGCTGCGCACCAACGACATCCAGATGGTCTCCACCGACCACTGCCCGTTCTGCATGAAGGACCAGAAGACGCTCGGACAGGGCGACTTCCGGGCGATCCCGAACGGCATCGGCTCGGTCGAGCACCGCATGGACCTCATGTACCAGGGCGTCGTGACCGGGCAGATCACGCTCGAGCGCTGGGTCGAGCTGACCAGCACCACCCCGGCGCGCATGTTCGGCATGTACGGCAAGAAGGGCGTCATCGCCCCGGGAGCGGATGCCGACATCGTCGTGTACGACCCGGCCGGGCACACGTCGATCGGGGTGGACAAGACCCACCACATGAACATGGACCACTCCGCGTGGGAGGGCTTCGAGATCGACGGGCACGTCGACACCGTCCTCTCGCGCGGAAAGGTCGTCGTGGACGCGGGCTCCTACCTCGGCACTCCCGGTGACGGGAAGTTCGTCCGGCGCGGCCTGAGCCAGTACCTGGTCTGAGAGGGGAACCCATGGATTTCGGCGTCGTCCTGCAGACCAATCCACCCGCCGCCCGCACGGTGCAGCTCGCGCAGCTGGCCGAGGCGCACGGCTTCAGCCACGCGTGGACCTTCGACTCGCACCTGCTCTGGCAGGAGCCCTACGTCATCCACTCGGCGATCCTGGCCGCCACCCGCCGGATCACGGTCGGACCGTTCGTGACGAACCCCGCGACCCGCGACTGGACGGTCACGGCATCCACCTTCGCCACCCTCAACGAGATGTACGGCAATCGCACCATCTGCGGAATCGGGCGCGGCGACTCGGCGGTGCGCGTGACGAATGGACGCCCCACCTCGCTCGCCGCCCTGCGCGAATCGATCCACGTCATCCGCGAGCTCGGCAACTCGCGCCCCGTGGAGTACAACGGCGCGACGCTGCAGTTCCCGTGGAGTCGCGGATCCCGGCTCGACGTCTGGGTCGCGGCGTACGGCCCCCTGGCGCTGAAGCTGGCCGGCGAGGTGGGCGACGGCTTCATCCTGCAGCTGGCCGACGTCGACATCGCGGAGTGGATGATCACGACGGTCCGCCGCGCCGCCGAGAACGTCGGGCGCGACCCCGACGACATCGCGTTCTGCGTCGCCGCCCCCATGTACATCGGCGAGGACACCCCTGCGTCGCGCGCCCACATGATCGAGCAGTGCCGCTGGTTCGGCGGGATGGTGGGCAACCACGTCGCCGACATCGTGTCGAAGTACGGTGCAGGCTCCGACGTCCCCGCCGCGCTCACCGACTACATCTCGGGACGCACCGGGTACGACTACAACTCGCACGGCAGGAGCACCAACGACCACGTCGACTTCGTCCCGGACGACATCGTGGAGCGGTTCTGCGTGCTCGGCACCGCCGAGGAGCACATCGCCAAGCTCGACAAGCTGCGCGCACTGGGTGCGACCCAGTTCGCCGGCTACCTGCAGCACGACAACAAAGACGAGACCATGCGGGTCTACGGCGAGACCGTGATCCCCGCGCTCACTCCCCCGGTCGTCGCGAAACGATGACGGCCGCCCGCCCCGTGTCCCGCTGGCGGGCCCTCGGCCGACTCCCACACGGTCGTGGTTGACTTCACCCATGACGCAGCCCCCCACCCGGCACGCACACCGCCCCCCGGTCTCGGCCTGGCGGCGCGGCGCAAAGCTGCTGGCGATCGTCGTCACCGTGGCGGTCGTCGCCGGGGTCTCGGTGGCCGGGTTCTACGCCTTCTCGCTCACGCAGACCCTGAGAGAAGCGGCCGTCCCCCTCAAGGACGCCCCCGCCGCGCCCCCGGCCCTGAGCACCTACGACGATCCGTTCGCGGTGCTCGTGGTCGGCACCGACGAGTGCGACGACGTCGTCTCGGCCGCGTTCGGCGAACGCTGCTCCGACCCCGAGAACGAGGGCACCCGCAACGACGTCAACATGCTCGTGCACGTGTCGACCAACCCCCGGCGCGTGACGGTGGTGTCCTTCCCCCGCGACCTGCAGGTCGAGATCCCCGAGTGCACCGCGGCCGACGGTACGCCCTTCCCGGGCGCCTTCAAAGCCTCGATCAACACCGCGTACGAGGCCGGCGGGCTCACCTGCGTCGCCGACACCGTGTCCGAGCTGAGCGGGCAGAGCATCCCCTTCGCCGCCAAAGTCAGCTTCGGCAACGTGGTCAACATCACCGACGCGATCGGCGGCGTCGAGGTGTGCATCGGCGGCGACGGTATCGACGACCCCGATGCCGGCATCCAATGGGAACCGGGGACCCGCGTCGTGAAGGGCTTCGACGCCCTCGCATTCCTGCGCACCCGCAAGGGCATCGGCGACGGCAGCGACCTGGGCCGCATCGGCAACCAGCAGCAATACCTCTCGCGACTCATGAACAAGCTGCGCAGCGACGAGGTGCTCGCCAACCCCGGCACGCTGCTCAACCTCGCCAGCACCGCCGTGCGCAACATCGAGCCGAGCGAGAGCCTGGCCGACCCCGTACGCATCGCGCAGCTCGCGTACACGCTCAAGGACGTGCCGTTCGACGACATCACCTTCGTGCAGTTCCCCGTCGTCGACGACCCCTCCGACGCCAACCGCGTCGTTCCGGACGAGGCATCCGCCGAGGTGCTCTGGCAGGCCCTGGCCGCAAACGCGCCCCTCGCCCTCACCGGTGACGCGGGTCGCGGAGTGGTCGCCGACCCCTCGGTCCCCACCCCCGCGCCGACCGAGAGCGCGAGTGACGAGGCGACCCCGGTCCCGGATGCCAGCGCCGCCCCCGATGCGAGCGCGGCGCCCGACGTGGTGGAGCTGCCCGAGAACATCAACGGCAGCAAGGCCGACCAGGCGACCTGCTCCAACGGCCTCGGCTGAGCACGTCGGCAGAAGGAGCCGCCGGTGCGGGACGGGTCTGGGGTGGCCCGCCGCGGACCCCGCGCCCGCGACGGCGGTGACCGGACGTCCAGACTGGTGCGGCACCATCGTGGGGTGAAGACCGCTCCCCGCTTCTCGGCCCTGGCGCTGCTCTGCGCTCTGGCGCTCGCCGGGTGCGCGCCGTCCGGTGCCGTCCCGAGCGCCTCGCCCACTCCCCCTCCCACCCCGACGGCGACCCCCACTCCCACCGCGACACCGGACCCGCTGGCCGCGATGAGCCTCGGCGACAAGGTCGGGCAGCTGTTCATGGTCGGCACCCCCGTCGAGGGCGCGGACCCCACGACCCTCGCCGCGGTGCGCGACGACCACATCGGCGGGGTGTTCCTGCACGGTCGCTCCGACGCCGGAGCGGCGGCGATCGCCGAGCTCGTGCGCGGGTTCACCTCGGCCGCCCCCGCGGACGGCCCCCCGCTGTGGGTCGCGACCGATCAGGAGGGCGGGACGGTCCAGGTGCTCTCCGGTCCCGGCTTCGACGACATCCCCTCCGCCGTCGACCAGGCCGCGCAGGACGACGCCGCCCTGCGTGCGAGCGCGGCGGCCTGGGCGGGACAGCTCGCCGCCGCGGGGGTCACGATGAACCTCGGCCCCGTCGCCGACGTCGTGTCGAGCCCCGAGTCCGCGGCATCCAATCCCCCGATCGGCGCGCTCGCCCGCGAGTACGGCTACGACCAGGCCACGGTCGCGGCGAAGGCGGGCGCGTTCGCCGCGGGCATGCGCGACGGGGGCGTGCTGCCGACGCTCAAGCACTTCCCGGGGCTCGGGAGAGTGGATGACAACACCGACTACTCCACCGGCGTCACCGACCAGGTGGTCACCGCGGACGGGCCCGACGTGGGCGTGTACGCCTCGGTGCTCGCCCAGGGCGACGCGGTCGTGATGATGTCGACGGCCGACTACGCCCTCATCGACCCCGGGGTGCCGGCGGCGTTCTCGCCCGCGGTGGTCGGGGTGCTGCGCGAGGGCCTGGGCTTCGACGGCGTGATCACGGTCGATGACCTGTCGGCAGCCGACCAGGTCGAGGTCTACTCCCCCGCCGACCGCGCGACCCTCGCCATCGACGCCGGGGTGGACCTGCTGCTCGTGTCGGCCGACCCGTCGGTCTATCCCGAGATGCACCAGGCCGTGCTCGCGCGGGCCGAGGCGGACCCCGCCTTCGCGGAGAAGGTGGATGCCGCGGTGCGCCGCGTGCTCGACGCCAAGGCGGCGATGCCCTAGGGGCCGCAGGCCCACCGCCGCGCAGGCGCCCCGGCGTGTGGCGGCGCGCGGCAGGAGTGCCCCGGCACACGCAGGCGTCGATAAACGCTATTCGCGTCGAAACACGGTGCGGCACGGCGTGTTTCGACACCGATAGCGTTTATCGACGGGGGGGGGGTGACCGGCGGGGCGCCGCGCGGCGGTGCCGCCGGGATAAACTGGAAGGCTGTGTCCGTCGAACCCGTCATCGTCTACCCGCCCGAGCTGCCCGTCAGCGCGGCCCGGGACGAGATCGCGCGCGCCATCCGCGACCACCAGGTCGTGATCGTCGCGGGCGCGACCGGCTCGGGCAAGACCACCCAGCTGCCGAAAATCTGCCTCGAGCTCGGGCGCACGTCCATCGCGCATACGCAGCCGCGCCGCATCGCCGCCCGCACCATCGCGGAGCGCATCGCCGAAGAGATGCAGGTGCCCCTCGGCTCGACCGTCGGGTACAAGGTGCGCTTCACCGACAAGGTGTCGGCCGACACGCGCGTGGCGCTGGTGACCGACGGCATCCTGCTCAACGAGATCCACCGCGACCGACTGTTGCGCCGCTACGACACGATCATCGTCGACGAGGCGCACGAGCGCTCGCTGAACATCGACTTCCTGCTCGGCTACCTGCGGCGCATCCTGCCGAAGCGCCCCGACCTCAAGGTGATCGTCACCTCGGCCACGATCGATCCCGAGAGCTTCGCCCGGCACTTCGCCGCCGCCCCGGCCGCGCCGGGCGGAGAGCCGACGCCGGCGCCGGTGATCGAGGTGTCGGGCCGGACGTACCCGGTCGAGATCCGGTACCGGCCGCTGGACGGCGGCGACGACGCGAGCGAGACTCCGGAGATCGCGGACACCGACGACCTCGACGCCCCGGCATCCCGCGGGCGCGGCGCGGCGAGGCCGCAGAAAGCCAGGAGTTCTGCACGGCCCGCCGCCCAGCCCGGCCGCGACGGCGACGACGCCGACGAGGTCGGCGCGGTCGTGCGGGCTCTGCGCGAGCTCGATCGCGAGCCGGCGGGCGACGTGCTCGTGTTCTTCCCCGGCGAGGCCGAGATCCGCGACGCGGCGGATGCCATCCGCGGGGCCTACCAGAAAGACGCCGCCCCCACCGAGGTGCTGCCGCTGTACGGGCGCCTGTCCGCCGCCGAGCAGCATCGCGTGTTCGAGCGCTCCACGGTCGCGGGAGTACGCCGCCGCGTCATCCTCGCCACCAACGTCGCCGAGACGAGCCTCACCGTCCCCGGCATCCGCTACGTCGTCGACACCGGTACCGCGCGCATCTCGCGCTACAGCAACCGCTCGAAGATCCAACGCCTGCCGATCGAGGCGGTCTCGCAGGCGTCGGCGCAGCAGCGCTCGGGTCGCGCCGGGCGCACCTCTCCCGGCGTCGCGATCCGGCTCTACTCCGAGGACGACTTCACCCGTCGCCCCGAGTACACCGAGCCCGAGATCCTGCGCACATCCCTGGCATCCGTCATCCTGCAGATGCTGTCGCTCGGTTTCGGCGACATCCAGGCCTTCCCGTTCCTGACCCCGCCGGACTCGCGCGGTGTGAAGGCCGCGTTCGATCTGCTCGTCGAGCTGGGTGCGGTGAAGCTGCCGGCGCCGGGTTCGCAGCGGCGCGACCCCCGGGACGACGGCGATCCCTCGCGGCGGCGCGGCGGGCGCGGTGACGAGCACGGCCCCCGTCTCACCGAGATCGGTCGCGAGATCGCACGGCTGCCGATCGACCCGCGTTTCGCCCGCATGCTCATCGAGGCGCGCCGCAACGACGTGCAGCCCGAAGTGCTCGCGATCGTGTCCGGCATGTCGATCCAGGACGTGCGCGAACGCCCCGAGGAGCGCCGCGAGGAGGCCGACCGGTTCCACGCTCGTTTCACCGACCCGACCAGCGACTTCTTATCGCTGCTGAACCTGTGGGACTACCTGCAGCAGAAGCAGGCCGAGCTCGGCTCGAGCGCGTTCCGGCGCCTGTGCCGCAGCGAGCACCTGAACTACGTGCGCGTGCGCGAGTGGATGGACGTCCACCGCCAGCTGCGGTCGCTCGGGGCGGATCGCGGCGACAGCGGGCGCGGCGACGGCGGGCGCGGCTCGAAGAACCCCGTCACGCCCATGGCTGGTTCGGACCCCTCCCGTCCGCAGAAGTTGGGGCGCCCACCGAGGGAAGTGGGACGAGGGTCGTCCGACGACGCCCCCGAGGGCCATGCCGCGGGGGATGCCATCCACCGGGCGATCCTGTCCGGACTGCTGTCGCACCTCGGCATCCTGGATCCGCGCACCATGGCGCAGACGAAGGACCGCAAAGCCCCCGGCGATGCCCGCCCGACGAAGGGCGAGTACATCGGCGCGCGCGGCGCGCGGTTCGCGATCTTCCCCGGGTCGGGGCTGAAGAAGAAGCGCCCCTCGGCCGTGATGGCCGCCGAGCTCGTCGAGACCTCGCGCCTGTTCGCCCGCACGGTCGCCGCCGTCGATCCGGCGTGGGCCGAGGACCTCGCCCCCGATCTCGTCAAACGGTCGTTGAGCGAGCCGCACTGGTCGAAGGATGCCGGCTCCGCCGCCGCCTACGAGAAGGTCACCCTGTTCGGGGTCGAGCTCGTCGGCCGCCGCCGCGTGCAGCTCGCTCGGTTCGATCGTCCGCTCGCGCGCGAGATGTTCGTGCGTCACGCGCTCGTCGAGGGCGAGTGGGACCCCTCGGTGCTCGACAAGCGTCTGACGGCGTTCCTGCGCCGCAACCAGGAGCAGCGTCGCCTTCTCGAGAAGATCGAGGAGCGGGAGCGCCGCCGCGACATCCTCGTCGGCGACGAGGCGGTGTTCGCGTTCTACAACGCCCGCATCCCCGCCGACGTCACCGACGTGCGCTCGTTCGAGACCTGGTGGAGGGATGCCGCGAACCGCACGCCCCACCTGCTCGACCTGCGCGAGTCCGACCTCACCGGAGACCGCGCCCAGGGCGACGACCGGGCGTTCCCCGCCCGATGGCGGCAGGGCGACCAGACCCTCAACCTGGCCTACCGCTTCGAACCGGGCGCCCCCGACGACGGCGTGACGGTCGTCGTCCCGCTGCCGCTGCTCGCGCAGTTGCGCCCGGACGGCTTCGACTGGCAGGTTCCGGGTATGCGCGACGAGCTCGTCACCGCGCTGTTGCGCGCCCTTCCCAAGACCATCCGCCGCAACGTGGTACCCGCGGCCGACTGGGCCGAGAAGTTCTCGGCCGAGCTCGCCGAGAAGGGCCCCGAGCACGCGGGCGGCCTCCCCGGGACGACGCTCGTCGACGCCCTCGCCGCGCTCGTGCAGCGTGTGGCGAACCAGCGCGTGAGCGCGGCGGACTTCGAGCTCGAGCGGGTTCCCGGGCACCTCATGCCCTCGTTCCGCGCGGTCGACGCCCGTGGCCGCGCCGTGGGCAGCGACCGCGACCTCGGCGCCCTGCAGCGCCGCCTCGCCGATCGGGCGCGCACAAGCGTCGAGTCGGCCGTCACGCGCGAGCGGCCCGCCTCGCGCTCCGCCGCGTCGGTCGCCCAGGCCTCGCCCGCCTTCGCCTCGCGCACGAAGTTGACGACGTGGGACCTCGACGAGCTCACCGAGGTCGTCGACACCCCCGTCGCCGGTGGTGTGGTGCGCGGCTACCCGGCGCTCGTCGACGAGGGCGACAGCGTCGCCCTGCGGGTCGAGGCCACCCCCGAGGACGCCGCGCGCCACACCCGCGCCGGCATCCGCCGCCTTCTGCTGCTGGCCGTGCCCTCGCCCGCGACGTACGTGCTCGACCACCTCACCGCGAACGAGAAGCTCGCCCTCGCGGCATCCCCCTACCAGAACGCCAAGGCGCTCATCGAGGACGCGCGCGTCGCCCTGGCCGACGATGTCCTGCTGCGCGAGGCACCGAGCGGCGTGGTGCGCAGGAGGGCGGACTTCGAACGGGTCCGCGACGCGTACTCGGCGGCATCCGTGGATCGCACCTTCCAGACCGTCTCTCTCGCCGCGCGGATCCTGCTCGCCCAACGCGAGGTGGACCGCGCCATGAAGGACGCCTCGTCGATCACGCTGCTCGGCGCCCTCAACGACGTGCGGGGCCAGGTGAAGGGGCTGATCTTCCCGGGGTTCGTGTCGCGGTCGGGTCTCGCGCGCCTACAGCATCTGCCGCGCTACCTCGCCGGGGCGCTCGAGCGGGTGAAGACCCTGTCTGACAACCCCGGCCGCGACCGGCAGAGGATGACCGAGTACGAGCGCGCGGCGGCCGGGTTCGTCGACGCCGGGGGTGCCGTGCCCCTGCCGGCCGATGCCGCGGCGAACCTGGTGCAGACGCGGTGGCTGCTCGAGGAGCTGCGCGTGAGCCTGTTCGCCCAGCGCCTGGGCACGGCTGAGCCCGTCTCGCCCCAGCGCATCGCGAAGGCTCTGAAGGGCGTGTGACCCGTCCCGGCGCCGCCCGCGCGCGTCGCCGAGATCTGTCGCTTCCGGGCATGCCCGGGCGACGGATCTCGGCGAGTCGCGCCGGTGTCAGCGGAGAGTGACGCGGCCCATCGTCGCGGTGACATCGACCTGTGCGGCGGCTTCGGCGTTCGTGCGCAACGCATTGTCGACCGTGCCCACGCCCTCGTCGGTCGTGACGGCGTACTCGTCGTCGGGAAGTGCGATGTCGGCCGAGCCCGCCGTCACGTCCACGCGGACGCGCTCGGGTGTCGAGCCGTTCAGCGCCGCGGTGAGGCGGCCCCCGGCGACGTCGAAGGCGGCGGTCGCGGTGTCGTCCAGCCGCAGCGAGGCGGTGCCTCCCGCGAGCGACAGGTCGACGGATCGCGCGGTGCCCGACAGCGTCGCGCTGCCCCCGTTGACCTCGACGTCGAGAGCGTCGAAATCCCCGTCCGCCTCGACCGACCCCCCGCTCACGCGCACATCGGCCGAGACGACCGCGTCGCGCGGCAGGGTCAAGGTCGCCGCGGCCTGGTCGCCGATGAACGTCCCGGACGGCGAGACCACGCGGAGCCGGTCGCCGTCGCGTTCGAAGGTCCACGCGTTCGGACCGCTCGTGGCGGCATCGAGCTCGGGGGCCTCGACATCGCCGGACGTGACGGTGAGCTGCGCGCCGGCGACGACGACGTCGAGGGACGACAGGGCTCCCCGCGCCACCTCGGACGTCGTCTGTCCGCTCGCCACGGCGTCCCACCGCGACGCCGCCATGCCGTGCGCGGCCGACAGCCCCGTGCCGACGAACGTGCCGAATGCGATGCAGGCACCGGCCACGATCGTGACGACCGAGATCACGAAAGCGGCGCCGCGACGACGCGCCGGCGGGGGCGGCGGGGTGGGGGTGTGGATGCTCATGAGATCGCTCCGGTGTGGTCGTGGCCCAGGTGCACGAGAGCGGCGATCACGCGGCGGTTGCCGGTGTCGTCCTGCTCGAGCCCGAGTTTGGTGAAGATGGCGGTGATGTACTTCTCGACGCTGGCCTCGGAGACGAAGAGCGCACCGGCGATGGCCTGGTTGGAGCGCCCCTCGGCGATGAGCGCCAGCACGCTGCGCTCGCGCTCGGTCAGGCTCTGCAGGCGCTCGTCGCGGCGGCGTCGGGTCAGCAGCTGCGAGACGACCTCGGGATCGAGCACGGTCCCCCCGCGCGCGATCGAGGCCACCGCGCCGAGGAAGTCGGCGACGTCTGCCACCCGGTCCTTCAGCAGGTAACCGAGGGCGCCCTGCCCATCGGCGATGAGATCGGCCGCGTAGCGCTCCTCGACGTACTGCGACAGCACGAGGACCGCCAGACCCGGATGCCGCGATCGCAGCGCGATCGCCGCGCGGATGCCCTCGTCGGTCCAGGTCGGCGGCAGACGCACGTCGAGGATGCAGAGGTCCGGCGCCGCGTCCACGACGGCGGCCTCGAGCCCCTCGGCGTCGGCGAGGGCGGCGACCACCTCGTGGCCGTCGTCGGCGAGCAGACGGACGAGCCCCTCGCGCAGCAGCACGGAGTCCTCGCAGATCAGGATGCGCACGGGACGTTCACCTCCACCGTGGTCGGGCCGCCCTGCGGGCTGTCGATCCGGGCGGTGCCGCCGGCCGCGGTGACGCGGTTGACGATCCCGTCCAGCCCCCCGCCGGGCACGACACGCGCACCGCCCAGACCGTCGTCCTCGACGCGCGCCCACAGCGATCCGTCGTCGCGCACCCGCACGTCGACCCGGCAGGCGCCGGCGCGCGAGTGCTTCGCGGCGTTGGTCAGCGTTTCGGCGATCGCGAAGTACACGGCCTCCTCCGCCGCGCGGCCGCAGCGACGCGGCAGACGCACGTCGAGGGTCACCGGGATGTGCGAGCGCGACGCCAGCGCCGAGAGGGCGGCATCCAATCCGCGATCCTCGAGGACCGAGGCATGGATGCCGCGGGCCAGCTGCCGCAGTTCGGTGATCGCGGATTTGGTCGAGGCGTGCGCCTCGGCGATCAGCGCCTTGGCGGCCGCCGGGTCGTCGTCGATCTTGGTCTGGGCGAGCCCCAGCGTCATGCCGATGGACACCAGCCGCGGCTGGACGCCGTCGTGCAGATCGCGTTCGATGCGGGTGCGCTCGACCTCGGCCGCGCGGACGGCGCCGGCGCGGCGGGTGTCGGAGGTGCGGGCCTGCTCGAGCAGCTGCGCCTCGCGCGAGGGCACGAAGATCGCCCGGGCGATCACACCGTGCAGGATCGCCAGACCGATGACGACCGCCAGCGAGAGGACGATCCCGGCCAGACCCACCACCGGCGCCCACGCCCCGGTGACGAACAGCCCGCCGAAGAAGCGCGTGTCGGCGATCCCGAAGAGGGGGCGGAGGCCGATGGCCACGCTCCAGGCGGCGGCGCCGATCATCGCGAGGGTCGCCAGGCCGAGGACGGTCGAGATGGCGAACGAGGCCAGGGCCCGCCACTGCGCGGGGGCGATGGCCTGCAGCCACAGCGAATGCAGCCACCCGACGAATCCGGGTCGCGGGCTGCGCCGCAGGCGGAACGGGGCGAGACCGAGTCCGTAGAGGCCGTCCAGACGCGCCCGCTCGAACCACGCCACCGCGTACAGGACGTAGACGAGGGCGACGATGAAGACGACGCCGAACAGCAGCGCGGCGAGCAGCCCCAGACCCCACCCGAGCATGGTGAAGACGGTGGTGAAGACGGCCGGTCCGATCACCCCGAGGGCGGCGAGCTGCGCGGCCGCGCCGAACACGCGGCCCGGCGAGCTCACGCGGACGGCGGGGGCGGCGGTATCGCGCGCGTCGGGCGCGCTCGCCGTCGGCGAGGGCCCGGGAAGAGGAGGCGGGAGAACGGATGCCGTGGTCATGTCCTCCACGGTAGGACGCGGGCTCCCCCGGCGCCGCCCGGTCAGCCCCCGCTCGCGTTCGGGTTATCCCGAATCCGCGCGAGTCGCCGCGAATCGTCGCCGCACGCGTGGCGGAGGCGACGCATCCTGGCAACTCACGCGGGGAGGGCGGCGAGGGACGGGGAGGGGTGCGGGCGCGCGAACGCCCCGCCGCGCGAGGCGACGGGGCGTTCGAGGACGGTCGGGATCAACCGCGCGTGCGGTTCTTGTTCCAGACGTCGAAGGCCACGGCCAGCAGCAGCACGAGACCCTTGATGAACTGCTGCACGTCTGTGGAGATCCCCATGAGCGACATGCCGTTGTTGAGCACACCCATGACCAGACCACCGGCGATCGCACCGACCACCCGGCCGACACCACCCTGGACGGCCGCACCACCGATGAATGACGCCGCGATGGCATCCAGTTCGAACAGGTTCCCGGCACCGGGGCCGGCGGAGTTCAGGCGCCCCGTGAAGACGATGCCGGCCAGGGCCGCGAGCACGCCCATGTTGACGAACAGCATGAAGTCGACGCGACGGGTGTTGATGCCCGAGAGCTTGGCCGCGGTGCGGTTGCCGCCGATGGCGTAGATGTGGCGGCCGAAGACGCTGCGGCTCATCACGGTGGAGTATCCGATGATCAGCAGCGCCAGCACCACGAGCACGATGGGCGTGCCGCGCGAGCCGGGGGCCACACCGAGCAGATAGGTGAGGTACGCGATGAGCGCACCGCCGCCGATGAGCTTGACCAGGAACGCCGTCTGCGGCTCGTTCTGCAGTTCGAGTGCCGCGCGCTTGGCGCGCTGGCGCACCTGCGACACGACGAAGAGCACGAGCGTCAGCACACCCAGTGCGACGGTGATCCACTCCGCCGGAGACGAGGTCGCGGGGAACAGGTCGGGGAAGAGGTAGCCACCGCCGAGCTGGCGGTACTCGGTCGGGAAGGGCGTGATCTGCGTGTTGCCCAGCGTCATCTGCGTGAGGCCGCGGAACAGCAGCATGCCCGCCAACGTCACGATGAACGCCGGAATGCCGATGTAGGCGACCCAGAAGCCCTGCCACATGCCGACCACCGCGCCCAGGACGAGCGAGAGCAGGATGCCGAGCCACCAGGGCAGGCCCCACTGGACGATCAGCACACCCGACACCGCGCCGACGAAGGCGGCGACGGAGCCGACCGACAGGTCGATGTGGCCGGCGATGATGATCATCACCATGCCGATCGCGAGGATCAGGATGTAGCTGTTCTGAACGATGATGTTCGACACGTTGCCCGCGGTGAGCAGACGCCCGCCGGTGAGGGCCTGGAACAGCAGCACGATCACGATCAGCGCGATGAAGATGCCGATCTCGCGCAGGCGTGACGTGAAGAACTGCACGATGCCGCCGCCGGCACCGCCGGCGCCACCGCCGACGGGTCCCTTCGGCGTGGCCGGCCCCTGCGGGGTCACGGTGTTGTCAAGCGCTGACATGGTCGGCTTCCTTCTCCTTCGTCATGAGCACCATGAGTGCCTCGGGGGTGGCCTCTTCGATGGGCAGCTGGCCGGTGATGTGGCCTTCGCTGAGGGTGTAGATGCGGTCGCAGATGCCGAGGAGCTCGGGCAGCTCGGACGAGATGACCAGCACACCCTTCCCCTGGGCCGCGAGGGCGTTGATGATCGTGTAGATCTCGTACTTGGCGCCGACGTCGATGCCGCGGGTGGGCTCGTCGAGGATCAGCACCTCGGGATCCGAGAAGAGCCACTGCGACAGCACGACCTTCTGCTGGTTGCCGCCCGAGAGCTTGCCCACGACCACGTCGACGCTGGGCGCCTTGATGTTCATGGACTTGCGGTACCGGTTGGCGACGAGGTACTCCTCGTCGCCGTCGACGAATCCGCCCTTGACGAGCTTGCGCATCCCCGCGAGCGAGATATTGCGCTTGATGGTGTCGATGAGGTTCAGTCCGGCGCCCTTGCGGTCCTCGGTCACGTATGCGAGCCCGCTGCGGATGGCGTTGGGCACCGTGGAGGTGTCGGCCTTCTCGCCGTTGATGTAGACGGTGCCCGAGATGCGCGAGCCGAAGCTCTTACCGAACACGCTCATGGCCAGCTCGGTGCGACCCGCGCCCATGAGGCCGGCGATACCGACGACCTCGCCCGCGCGCACGTTCAGGTTCGCGCTGTGGATGACGGTGCGGTTGGCGTCCGTGGGGTGGCTGACGTTCCAGTCCTCGATGCGCAGGACCTCGTCGCCGATCTCGACGTCGCGGTCGGGGTAGCGGTTCTCCAGCTCGCGGCCCACCATGCCGCGGATGATGCGGTCCTCGCTCGTGCCGCCCGTGGCGACGTCGAGCGTCTCGATCGTGCGACCGTCGCGGATGATCGTGACCTCGTCGGCGATCGCGCGGATCTCGTTGAGCTTGTGGCTGATGATGATGCACGTGATGTTCTGACCGCGCAGATGCCGGATCAGATCGAGCAGGTGCTCGGAGTCGTCGTCGTTGAGGGCCGCGGTCGGCTCGTCGAGGATGAGGAGCTTGACGTCCTTGGACAACGCCTTGGCGATCTCGACGAGCTGCTGCTTGCCGACGCCGATCTCGTTGACCGGCACGTCGGGGCTGTCGCCCAGGCCCACGCGGGCCAGGAGCTTGGCCGCCTCGCGGTTCGTGGCATCCCAGTCGATCAGGCCGCGGTGGGTGATCTCGTTGCCGAGGAAGATGTTCTCGGCGATCGACAGATAGGGGCTGAGGGCGAGCTCCTGGTGGATGATGACGATGCCGGCGGCCTCGCTGTCGCGGATGTCCTTGAACTCGACGGTGTTGCCGTCGAAGACGATCTCGCCGCGGTAGTCGCCCGCGGGATACACACCGCTGAGCACCTTCATGAGGGTCGACTTGCCGGCACCGTTCTCGCCGCAGATGGCGTGAACCGTCCCGCGCTCGACGGTCAACGACACGTCGGCGAGCGCGATGACGCCGGGGAACTCCTTGGTGATCGAGCGCATCTCGAGGATGGTGCTCACGAGGTCCTCCTTGCAGAACCGGCTCGTGGCCGGTCGGGATGGTGAGGCGGGCGCCGGGGGCTGACCCGCGGGAGCCTCCGCCGCGACCCGGTTCGGGCCGCGGCGGAGGCGGGGAGGGAGAGTGCGGACCCTCCCGGGGGATCAACCCAGGTCGGCCTCGGTGTAGTAACCGCTGTCGACGAGGATCTCCTTGTAGTTGGCGTCGGTGACGATCGTCGACTCGAGCAGGTACGAGGGGACGACCTTCTCGCCGTTGTCGTACGTTTCGGTGTCGTTGACCTCGGGCTCCTCGCCCTTGCGGATGTCGTCGACCATGGTCACGGCCTGCTTGGCGAGCTCGCGCGTGTCCTTGAAGATCGTCGAGTACTGCTCACCGGCGATGATCGACTTGATCGAGCCGACCTCGGCGTCCTGACCCGTGATGACGGGGAGGTCGCTGGCGGAGTAGCCTCCCGAGGTGAGGGCGGAGATGATGCCGATCGACAGGCCGTCGTAGGGCGAGAGCACCCCGTCGAGCTTGGTCGAGCCGATGACGGTGAGGATGTTCTCCATGCGCTCCTGGGCCGTCTCGGGCAGCCAGCGCAGGATCGCGGCCTGACCGAACTGGGTCTGGCCGGACGGGACGACGAGCACGCCCGAGTCCATGTACGGCTTGAGGGTCTCCATCGCGCCGTCCCAGAAGAACGTGGCGTTGTTGTCGTCGGGGCTGCCGGCGAACAGTTCGACGTTGAACGGGCCCGTGGCGCCGGTCTCGTTGCCCGACTCGTCGAGCACGCCGAGGCCGGTCAGCAGGGAGGTCGCCTGCTGCACGCCGACCTGGAAGTTGTCGAACGTCGTGTAGTAGTCGACATTGGGCGTGCCGTTGATGAGGCGGTCGTACGCGATCACGGGGATCTGCGCGTCGGCGGCCTGCTGGAGCACGTCGGTCAGCGTGGTGCCGTCGATCGAGGCGATGATCAGGGCCTTGGCGCCCGAGGTGATCATGTTCTCGATCTGCGAGACCTGGGTGGGGATGTCGTCGTTGGCGTACTGCAGGTCGACCTGGTAGCCGAGCTCTTCGAGCTGCGACTTGACGTTGTTGCCGTCGGCGATCCACCGCTCGGACTGCTGCGTCGGCATGGCGACGCCGATGATGCCGCCGGCTTCCTCCGAGTCACCGGCTCCACCGCCCGTGCGGTCGCCCGCGCAACCGGCGAGGCCGATGCCGAGCGCGAGGACGCCCGCTCCCGCGACCGCCTTGAGCATGCTGTGCTTCTTCACTCTGGTTCCCTCCGTTGGGTGTGTGCGCGGTCTCTCCCCATGGAGCCCACCGCTGATGGCGCCCGGTGCAGGATCGGCGCACGAGTCGGCGGGGCGAAACGAAGCCGTCCGGGACACGGCGCCTGCCGTGTCGTTCGAAACATCTTCGTCTCGACGGATCCGCTCCGCAGCGAGTCCCGTCGGCCTGTGCGACCGGTCATGTGACCGTTCACATTGTGTGTGTGATGCTACCCCGCCCGCAGGCGGAGCTGTCAAGTCCCCGTGCGTTCCGAAACGCGCCGTTGCGCAAACGTGACGTATCGGCGAGGGTTCACGCGCGCGGCGGCGCGGTCGAGGAACGCACGATCAGACGCAGGTGGTCGGGTTCGGCCGCCACGGCGTCGCCCACGTCGGCGCCCAACGTCGTCAGCAGATCGGTCACGGCGCGCGCGCCGATCCCGGCGAAGTCCTGCCGGACGGTCGTGAGCGGCGGCCAGAGATGCGCCGACTCGGGCACATCGTCGAAGCCGACGACCGAGACGTCCTCGGGCACCGAGCGCCCCCGGGCGCGGACGGCGTGCATGAACCCGAGCGCCATGTGGTCGTTGCCGGCGAACACCGCCGTGGCGTCCTCCGTGCGCAGAAGCTCCAGCCCCGCCTCGAACCCGAAGTGCGCGGTCCAGTCCCCCAGCACCGGCGGTCGCGGTGAGAGATCGTGGGCGTCCATCTCGGCGAGGTAGCCGCGCATGCGATGGTCGGCTTCGACCCAGTCTCGCGGACCCGCGATGTGCAGGATGCGCGTGTGGCCGAGCTCGATCAGATGGCGAACGGCCGCACGGGCGCCCGCGGTCTGATCGTTGCGGGAGGTGGAGGTGCCCGACGACGACACCGTCTGCACGGGGACGGGCAGCTGGAGCTCCTCGAGGATCGGGACGACCCTCGTCTGCGGAGCGACCGCGATCAGTCCCTCGACCGACTGCTGCATCAGGTGGTCGATCGATGCCCGCACGTCGTCGGGAGCGCTGGTGGCCAGGTTGGTCAGCGTCAGGCGATACCCCGCCGTCCGCGCGACGGACTCGATGGCCTGCACCATCGCCGACGTGCCGTGCGTGGTCATCCGCGGGCCGAGCACGCCGATGAGCCGTGACCGGCTCGTCGCCAGGGCGCGCGCGGCCTGGTTCGGCACGAATTTGAGCTCCGCGATCGCCGAGCGGACCTTCTCCGCCGTCTCGGGTCGCAGCTGCGGACTGTTGTTGATCACGCGGGAGACGGTCTGATACGAAACACCCGCCAGCCGCGCGACGTCGCGGATGCTCGGGGCGCGCCCGTTCGCCTCCGGGATGTCGGTGTCGCTCATGGTCCGCCTCATCGCGGGTCGCGCGCTGTTGCGTGACCGGTCACACGAGGATAGCCGACGCACCGCGTCGCGCCCGATTCGTGGCCGCGGGCATCCCGCGACCGCGTGGGCCACCCACCCGCCGTCCCACGGGACGCGGGCCGCACGCGACGGACGGGTCGCGACTCACGCCTCGAGCAGCGCGCGGTAGAAGCGGATGCCGCGGAGCCACACGTCGACGCGGATCCGCTCGTCGGGGGCGTGCAGGGCGTCGCGCTCGGCGCGCGTGAGGTGGAACGGGGCGAAGCGGTAGACGGCATCCGTCAGCGCGGTGTAGAACCGGCTGTCGCTCGCCCCGAGCTGCAGGTACGGCAGCGCGACGACCTCGTCCCCGAGGGTGGACGAGACCGCGCTCGACAACCGTCGCCACGCCGCACCGCGCCACGGCGACACGGGCGAGGGGTCGTCGCCGTGACGCAGCTCGATGTCGATCAGCGGGTCGGCGATCGCCCGACGCAGGTGGATCGCGGCGTCGCTGAGCGTCTCGCCGGTGAGCAGACGCACGTTCACGCTCGCCCGTGCGGTCGTCGCCAGGACGTTGTCGGCGGGCGACCCCTCGAGGCGGGTCACGACCGCCGTCGTGCGCACGAGGGCGTTGGTCTCGGGCCCGAGGGACGCGAACGCGCGCGTCAGCACCGGAGCCGTCAGGTGCGCGTTGCGCAGCACCGCCCGCAGCGGCAGAGCCGTGTGGTCCGCGGCGGTGACCAGCATCGCGCGCACGGGGGCGGTCAGGCGCCGACGGAAGGGGCGACGACGCAAGCGGTCAACGGCGCGAGCCAGCCGCGCGGTGGCCGGCAGGGGCGGCGGAGTCGACGCGTGTCCCCCGGCCTCGCGCGCGACGAGGTCGAACGTGGCCGAACCGCGCTCGGCGACCCCGATCATCGCGGTGGGCGCCGCCACCCCCGGCACGGCGCCGTCGACCACGGCACCGCCCTCGTCGAGCACCAGGGCGGGCCGCACCCCGCGATCGGCGAGCAGCGCCGCCATGGCCCGGGCGCCGGTCCCCCGCGTCTCCTCGTCGTGACCGAAGGCGAGCCACACGTCGGTCGCCGGGATCACGCCCTCGGCGAGGGCCTGCTCGACGGCCTCGAGGATCGCCACCAGCGCCCCCTTGTCGTCGATCGCTCCGCGCGCGTGGATCGTGGCATCCGTCCCCGTCCCCTCGATCTGGGCCGCGAACGGGGGATGCCGCCAGACCTGCCCGTCGACCGGGACGACGTCCTGATGCGCGAGCAGGACGAGAGGCGCCTGGTCGGTGCGTCCCGCCCAGCGATACAGCAGGGAGCGTCCCGCGACGACCTCGCGCTCGAGCCGGGCGTGCACCCGCGGGTAGAGGCGCTCGAGCGCCGCATGGAACCGCGCGAAGTCCGCGTCGTCGACCTCGGCGGGATCGGCCCGCGAGACGGTCGGGATGGACAGCAGCTCGCGGAAGCGCTCGACCGGCGTCATGCGGCGAGCCTATGCCGAAGACCGCGCCGGCCCGCGGATCGACCTCGCATCCGCTCCCGCCGGGCCGCGATGTCCGCGGTCGCCGATACGGTGGATGCCATGACCGGACTGCACTGGGGCATCCTCGCAACGGGCGGCATCGCGCACGCCTTCACCTCCGACCTGCGCACCGCGGGTCTCGACGTCACCGCCGTCGGTTCCCGGCGCATCGACAGCGCACGCGACTTCGCCGCGCGCTACGACATCCCGAACGCGTACGGCTCGTACGAAGAGCTCGTCTCCGACCCGGATGTCGACATCGTCTACATCGCGACCCCCCATCCCTCCCACGTCGACAACGCCCTGCTCGCGCTCGCGCACGGCAAGCACGTGCTCGTCGAGAAGCCGTTCACCCTCAACGCCGTCGAGGCCGGCCGCATCCGCGACGCCGCCGCCGACGCCGGCCTGCTGGCGATGGAGGCGATGTGGACCCGCTACCTGCCGCACATGGTTCGCGTCCGCGAGATCATCGAGGCCGGCACGCTCGGTGAGATCCGCGTGGTCTCGGCCGACCACACGCAGAAGATCTCCACCGACCCCGCGCACCGTCTGAACGACCTCGCACTCGGCGGCGGCGCGCTGCTGGACCTCGGCATCTACCCGATCTCGTTCGCCGTCGACGTGCTCGGTCTGCCCGAACGCATCACCGCGGTGGCGCGCCTGTCGGATGCCGGCAGCGACGCCGAGGTCGCGACCGCGTTCGTCCACGCCGGAGGGGCGGTCTCGACCAGCGTGTCGTCGTCGCGCGGCGCGGGGCTCAACACCGCGCAGATCGTCGGAACCGAGGCGCGCATCGAGATCGACCGCGTCTGGTACACCCCCACCACGTTCCGCGTCGTCTCGCCCTCGGGCGAGGTGCTTGAGCGTTTCGACGGCAGCGTCGACGGCCGCGGCATGCAGTTCCAGGCGCAGGCCGCGGAGCGCTTCGTCGCCGAGGGCGCCGGCGCGAACGGCATCCTGCCCCTCGACGAGTCGGTCGCGATCATGGGCGTCCTCGATGAGGTGCGTCGGCAGATCGGCGTGGTCTATCCCGGCGAGCGCTGAGCGCCCGGGGTACCCGCGGCGCGCCCCGACCGGTCAGACTGGACCCATGCCCGATACCCAGACCGCCCGTGTCGCCGTCTACCTCGACTTCGACAACATCGTCATGTCGTGGTACGACCGCGTGCACGGTCGCAACGCGTACTCGCGGGACCGTCAGAAGATCGCCGAGAACCCGATGGATCCCGAGATCGCCGAACGGCTCACCAAGGCGACGATCGACGTCGGCGCGGTCATCGACTACGCCGCGTCGTTCGGCACCCTCGTGCTGACCCGCGCCTACGCGGACTGGTCCGCGCCGGTCAACGCCGAATACCGCTCGCAGCTCGTCGCGCGCGCCGTCGATCTGGTGCAGCTGTTCCCCGCCGCCGCCTACGCCAAGAACGGCGCCGACATCCGTCTCGCGGTGGATGCCGTGGAGGACATGTTCCGACTGCCCGATCTGACCCACGTGGTCATCGTCGCGGGCGACAGCGACTACGTGCCCCTCGCGCAGCGCTGCAAACGCCTCGGCCGGTATGTCGTGGGCGTGGGCGTGGCCGGGTCGACCGCCAAGTCGCTGGCCGCCGCATGCGACCGTTTCGACGCGTACGACTCCCTGCCCGGCATCCCGAAGCTCTCCGAGACGAAGAAGGACAAGGATGCCGCGCCCTCGCGGCCCCGCGCCCGCAAGCGTTCGAAGGACCCGGCGGTCGACCTGCTCGAGCGCGCGATGCAGCTCGAAGGCGAGCGCGCCGACGGGGAGTGGCTGCACGCGTCGGCGGTGAAGGACCTGATGAAGCGCCTCGACCCGTCGTTCAGCGAGAAGGCCCTGGGCTTCCGCAGCTTCTCGGACTTCTTGAAGGCGCAGGGCGACCACGTCGAGCTGGACGAGGAGTCCAACGTGGTGCAGGTCAAGGCGCTGACGCGGGGCTGAGGGGCACGCCCCGGCTCGAGGTCGGTCGGGCGCCGCTCGGCGCCGGGTCGCGCGCCGGACGTGGGTGAGGCGATGCCGTCCCGCCCGGTGGCGAGTGGAGCGACGCCGTCACGCCCGCGGACGCCGGCCGGGGGACGCCGTCCGCCGCGTCCGGGTCAGCGCCGTTCGGCGCCGGGAGCGACGTGGGTCAGCACGCGCTCCCAGACCGAGGTGAGCGTCACGTGCCCGTTGACGGAGTCGATCTCGTCGGCGGGCACGACCTCGGCCTCGGCGGAGCGCAGACGGTCGACGTACCACGACGCGTCGTCGTCGCCGGCCGGGCCCTCTCCCCCGACGACGACGAGCACGTCGGCGTCGAGATGGTCGAGCAGGGGCGTCCGCAGATCGCGGCTGAGCGGGTCGGACGGGCTGCGCACGCCCACGATCGCGAGCCGGTCGACGACGGGCCCCATCGCCGCCGCGAGGTAGATCGCGATCGGTCCCGCCGCTCGCTCGCCGACGAGGCCCACCGTGGCCCCGGGCGCCTCTCGCTCGAGCAGGTCGCGCAGCGCCTGGACCGTGAGCCCGGCCGGCGTCAATCCGCCGAAGACCGGCGGGTCCTCGAGCTCCGGCGCATCGAGTCCCACAGCGACGATGCGCACGTCGTAGCCCGACGTCACCCGCGCATCGGGGTCGGTGGTGGCGACGTCGCCGGTGCGCAGCACGAAGACCGCGCGCGGGGCGCCGGGGGTTCCGAAGCTGCGGTAACCGAGCTCGCCGTCGAGCCAGGGGGCCAGACTCATCGCGTCATCCTTCCGCCGGCGCGCCGCCCGGAAGCAGAGCGCGCAG
Source organism: Microbacterium sp. NPDC090007 (assembly GCF_044748345.1). NCBI lineage: Bacteria > Bacillati > Actinomycetota > Actinomycetes > Micrococcales > Microbacteriaceae > Microbacterium > Microbacterium sp. NPDC090007. The sequence continues at coordinate 78,200 of NZ_JBIVFV010000002.1, forward strand.
GGTGTCGATCGTGTCGGCCTGGGCCGCGGGCTTGTCGGAACGGTAGGCCTTGACGCGGGCGAAGCGGAGCGCCACGCCGCCCGGGTACCGCACCGACCGTTGGACGCCGTCGATGGCGATCTCGACGACGGTGTCGGGGACCACGCGGATGCCGCCGGGCACCGATCCGGTCTCGCGTTCGGCGAAGTGCGCGGTCTGCCAGGCGAGCGTCTGATCGGTGAGGCCCTTGAACGTCTTTCCGACCATGACGAAACCGCCGGGCTCGCCGAATGCGCCGTCGGGATCGCGGGCGCCCAGGTGGAGGTTCGACAACCACCCCGCCCGTCGCCCGGAGCCGCGCTCGACGCCCAGCACGACGAGGTCGAACGTGTGCACCGGCTTGACCTTGAGCCAGCTCTTTCCGCGCCGGCCGGCGGTGTAGGGCGCGTCGAGCCCCTTGACCATCACGCCCTCGTGCCCGGCCGTCAGAGCCGCACGCGCGAAGTCGTCGGCGACGGCGACGTCGTCGGTGATCACGGCGGGCAGACGCCAGGCCGCCGCGACCCTCTCGAGCTCCTCGAGCCGGGTGTGCAGCGGTTCGTCGACCAGGTCGCGACCGTCGAGGTGCAGGATGTCGAAGAACCACGGCCGCAGCGCGATCTCACGGGCCGTCTCGGCCCCGAAGCGCGCCATCGTGTCCTGGAACGGACGTGGCGCCCCGTCCTCGTCGAGCGAGAGCGTCTCGCCGTCGAAGATCACCTCGGTCACCGGCAGCGCGCGGACGATCTCGACGATCTCGGGCACGCGGTGGGTGACATCGGCGAGGGTACGGGTGAAGACCCGCACCTCGTCGCCGCGCCGGTGCACCTGGACGCGTGCGCCGTCGAGCTTGTACTCCACCGAGGCGCGACCGGCCTCACCGAGAGCCTCGGCCACGGTCGCGGCGGTCGACGCGAGCATCGGCTGGACGCCACGACCCACGACCAGTCCCACGGCGGCCAGATCCCCGGCGGTCGCGGTCAGTGCCACGCGGGCCGTTCGGCCCAGGTCGCCCGAGAGCATGGCAGCACGGCGCACCGCGGCGCCGTCGCGATCGGCGGCGCGAGCCACGGCATCCAGCAGCACTCCCTCGAGTGCGCCGGTGCGCAGCTCACCCGTCATGACGCGGATGAGCAGGTTCCACTCACCGACCGTCGCCCGGGCCGCCAGATCGTCGAGCAGAGCCGAGCGCTGGGCGGCCGACCCGCTCCCGCCGATGCCGGTCAGGCGCGCGAACGCGTCGTCGATGTCGCCGACCGTGAGCGCTGCCGTGTCGGCGTGCACGACGCCGCGGCTCGACAGCGTCTTGTATCCCACGCCGAGGCGCCCCTGGCGGGGGGATGCGGTGAGGAATCCGATGGCGGGTTCGATCTCGTCGGGCTCGAGCCCGCGCAGCACCTCGGCGAGGGCGTCGACCTTCGCCAGACGCGAACGCGTCGCGGTCACCGCCGCGAGAGCCGTCTCGATGTCGCCGAAGAGCATGTCGTCATCGTGGCATCCCCCTCCGACATCGCCGGCGCTCTTGCGCGCGGCGGCTCGCGGCGCGTACGCGGTGTCGGGGTGGGGTGACATACGACGCCGGTCCTCGCAACCCCCGCACCCGCGTCCCCGGTCTGAGGTGTGCTGGGGGCTCTTCCAGGAATGAGGCCTCGTGAACGCTCCCGCCACCCTCGAACAGTCCACTCGCACCGCCCGTGAGGTGTTCGGCTGGGATGACATGCTGCCCGGTCAGGCCGAGGCGATCGACGCGGTCATCGGCGGCCGTGACACGCTCGTCGTCTTCCCCACCGGCGCGGGGAAATCGGCGGTGTACCAGATCGCCGGGTGCGAGCTGGGCGGGGTGACCGTGGTCATCTCGCCCCTGCTGGCGCTGCAGCGCGATCAGATCGACTCGATCGACCGCGCCCCCGACGCGCCGGCCGCCGTCGCGTTGAACTCCCGCACGGGAGCGCGCGAGAAGAAGGCCGCCTGGGCCGCGATCGAGAGCGGCGAGTCCGTCTACGCCTTCCTCGCGCCCGAGCAGCTCGCCAACACCGAGGTCTTCGACCGGCTCGCGGCGGCCGACGTGCGTCTGGTGGTCGTCGACGAGGCCCACTGCGTGTCGGCGTGGGGGCACGACTTCCGCCCCGAGTACGCCCGCATCGGCGACGCCGTCGACGCGCTCGGGCGCCCACCCGTGCTGGCGCTGACGGCCACGGCATCCGCTCCCGTCCGCGACGACATCGTCGCGAGCCTCGGAATGCGCGACCCGCACCTGGAGGTACGCGGCATGGACCGCCCCGAGATCCACATGGCGGTGCGCCGCCACGAGGACGACGCCGGCAAGCGTCGCGCCGTCGTGGACGATGTCCAGGATGCCGGTGGCCCCGCCCTGTTGTACGTCGCGACGCGCAAAGAGACCGACGCCTACGCCGACGAACTGACCGCGCGAGGGCTGCGCGCGGCGCCGTATCACGGGGCGATGGCGCAGAAGCGACGCGACGAGGTGCACGCGGCCTGGAGCGCCGGCGAGCTCGACGTGGTCGTGGCGACGTCCGCGTTCGGCATGGGCGTCGACAAAGCCGACGTCCGACTGGTCGTGCACGCCGACGTCACCGAGTCGCTCGACTCCTACGCTCAGGAGATCGGTCGGGCCGCACGTGACGGCCAGCCCGCCCGCGCGATCCTGCACTACCGCGCCGAGGACTTCGCGCTGCGGTCGTTCTTCGCCGGCGGCCACAGCAAGCGCGCCGATGTCGCGGGGGTCTGGGATGCCCTGCGGCGTGCGGAAGAGCCGCTGCGCGCCAAAGACATCGCCGAGTCCTCGGGGCGGTCGACCCGGGCGATCGGGCGGGTGCTCAACCAGTTCGTGGTGTGCGGATTGGCCGCGTCCGGCCCCGACGGCGTGACGGTGCGGCAGGAGGTGTCGGCGGGCGACGCCGTCGCCGCGGTACGCGACCGCGACGAAGCCGAGGAGCGCATCCGCGCCTCGCGCATCGAGATCATGCGCGGCTACGCCGAGACCGTGCACTGCCGACGGCGGGCGCTGCTGGAGTACTTCGGTGTCGACACGCCCGAGCGGTGCGGGTCGTGCGACCGGTGCGACGCGGGCGCTGCCGCCCCGGTGGACGACGCCGGGGCTGCCGGCGTCGAATCCATGGATGCCGCGGACGACGGCATCCGCATCGATGCCGTCGTGCACCACGGCGAGTTCGGGACGGGGACGGTCATGGGCGTGGAGGCGGACCGCATCACGGTCTTCTTCTCGGATCACGGGTACAAGGTGCTCGCCCGCGCCGCCTTCGACACGGGCGTGCTCGGTCTCGGCGAAGCCGCCTGAGTCGGGCAGCGCGGGTTCCGCGCTCTCACGTCTTGCGGGGCGTCCCGCGTCCACCGTCCCGAGCGTCAACGTGCGGGTCGCCCGGCGCTCGCCCGATCCCGCGGCTCAACGCTTGCGCGTCGCCCACCACGCCCACGCGACGAGGGGCACCTGCAGGAAAAGCCGGGCGAACCGGGCGCGATCGGTGGTGAGACCGGGAGCGGAGCGGCCCGTACGCCACTGGTGCACGTTGCCGGGCAAGACGGCGACGAAGAATGCCGCCACCGCCGCGCCGACCCGGCGCCGCTCCCGGGGCAGGGCGACGAGCCCGACGCCGAGGAGGATCTCGACGGCGCCCGAGGCCACGACGATCGCGTCCTTGTCGGTGTGCAGCACCCGTGTCGCCCACTCCGGCACGACGATCCGGTAGCCGCGACGCCCCCAGGTGAGGTGGCCGGTCCCGGCGGCGAGCAGCAGCAGGGCGAGCGCCCCGCGAGAGGCGGAGCGGACGGTGAGACCTCGACGGTGTGGCATCCGGTCAGTCTGCCATCGGCCTGTCGGCTCTCGGCGATGACACCTAGGCTTGCGGGATGGGGACGCAGCATCCGACGATCCGGATCCGAGCCGCGCGCGCCGAGGATGCCGAGGGCATCGCCGTCGTGCACGCCACGTCGTGGCGCGAGACGTATGGCCGCTTCGTCGACGACCCCGAGCACAGTCCGTGGTTCGCTGTCGACCGGCGAATCGACATGTGGCGTCAGAACCTCGCCCAGGGGGCATTCGCGACGATGATCGCGGAGGACGACGACGAGATCGTGGGCTTCGCGGCGGTCCAACCGACCCCCGAGCCCGACGCCGTGCGCGCGGAGGAGCTGACGATGCTGTACGTGCTCGCCGCCCGACACGGCAGTGGCGCCGGACAGGGCCTGCTCGACGCGGTGCTGGGCGCGCGACCGGCCTCGCTGTGGGTCGCGGACGACAACCCCCGCGCCCGCGCGTTCTACGCGCGCAACGGGTTCGTCGCCGACGGGGCGGAGTCGGCGTTCGGGCCCATCCCGCGGACGGTGCGGCTCGTGCGCTGACGGCGTGGCCGCGGTGCGGAGGAGTAGGCGCTGCACGGACGGGGCGGCTGCTGCACGGACGGGGCGGGTGCTGCGCGGACGGGGCGGCTGCTGCGCTTTTCTGCACCGCTCGCGTGCTGACGGCGCGGCTGATCGGTGGACCGCGAATCCCCACCGGGGGTCAGGGCGTCAGGCGAGGGCTGCTCCGCGCCGCGCGCGCGGCCCCGGGCGTCACATCCGATCCGGCGCGACACGGCGGGCGAAGTCGACGTACGCCGTGACGGTGTCGTCGGGCACGATCGCGCGCAGCACCACCTCGTCGGCAGCGGCCGTGTACGCCTCGAGCGCCGGCGCCAGTTCGGCGACGTCGCGGATGGTGGTGTCGGTGGCGTCCACTCCCATCCGTTCGAAGTTCGCGGCGTAGTTCGGGAACGAGGCGTAGCGGGCGGTCTCGGCTTCGAGGCGATCGCGCGCGGCGTCGTCGATCGCCGTGCGGACGTAGACCGCGACGTGGGTCGACGGCACGAGTGCGCGAAGCGCCGCGGACTGCTCGCGCGCCTCGATCGGCGGCACCCAGTTGAGCAGCACGCCCTCGGCGCTCTCGACGGCGGTGCGGCGCATCTTGGGCCCGAGCGCCCCGACCAGGACGCGGGGCAGGCCCGCGCGGTGCAGCGTCTCTGCGGCCGCGCGCACCCGCGCGAGCGCACCCTGCTTCGCCGTTCCGGAGCCGATGCCGATGGTCACCCGGTCGAGGGGAAGACCCAGGGATGCCGCCGCGTCGGCGATCTCGGCAGCCGGACGCCGATCGACGGGCACGACGCCCGTCGCCAGACGCAGGCGGTCGGTGACGCGCGCGGCGGCGGCGAGCGCCGCGAGCGCGTCGCCGTCGGGCGTGTCGTTGACCCAGAGCGTGTGGAAGCCGGCCTGCTCGACGGCGGGAGCGATACGGGCGATCGCGTCGGGGCCGAGGGAGCCGGCCACCCCGAGCGAGACGACCCCGCGCCTCATGACACGCCGTCCGCGTGCGGCACGGCGACGGCGACCTGGCCGACCGCCGAGAAGAACGCGGCGAGATCGACGTCGTCGGTGGGCAGCAGCACGACGTCGTCGACGCCCGCCGCCTGGAACCGGGCGACACCCTCGGCGACCTCGGACACCGACCCGGCGAGCACCCGCTCGGCGGCGTCGGCCCGATCGGACAGCACGGCCGTCGCGCGGTCGCGGGCGTCGGGGCCGAAGGCCGTCAGGACGTACGCCACGACGTCGGCTCTGCCGTCGCGGCCCGCAGCGGTGCGCGCGGCCTGCACGGTCTCGACCGCGGCGGCGATCTCGGCCACGGTGTGACGACTGTCGAGGACCACACCGTCGGCGACCTCGCCCGCGAGGGCGAGGGTCTTGGGCCCTTCTGCGGCGGCGTAGACGAGGGGCGCTGCGGCGGGCGGCCAGTCCAGCGCGACGTCGCGCAGCTTCACGTAGCGTCCCTCGGCGCTCACCGTGTCGCCGGCGAGGAGGGATCGGAGGGCGGGGAGCTGCTCGCGCATGAGCGTCAGCGGAGAGGCGGCCTTGGCGCCGACCTGTCGCATCCAGTCCTGCACCCCGTGCCCGAAACCGGGCAGCAGGCGACCGGGGAAGATGCGCTCGATCGTGGCGACCTCCATCGCCGAGACGGCGACGTTGCGCAGCGGCAGCGGCGCGATGCCCACGCCGATGCGCAGATGGTCGGTGGCGGCGAGAGCCGCCGCGGCGGCCGCCCACGCCGAGGAGCGGAAGCAGTCCTCCCACAGCCACAGTTCGTCGACGCCGGCGTCTTCGGCCGCGCGGGCGGCGTCGCGAATCTGCTCGGGCGGGTGCGGGTACGGGCTGAAGATCGTGCCGATACGACTCATTCCCCTACTCTGCCCCGAACCCCCGACATCGGGGCAGGGCTGGACGCCGGTCTGCTCAGGCCGCCCGTTCCGCCCCCGCGCGAAACTCCGGAGCTTTCGACCGACACGCCGCCCGCACCACCGCGGCTGGCGTCGCTGTAACGATTTCTCCGGAGTTCGGCTCGCGACGCTCGCCCGGCGGCACCCGCGCCGCCACCCGACGCCCGCGCCGCCACCCGGCGCCCGCTCCGCCACCCGGCCGGCAGCCCGCGCCGCCACCAGAGCCGGCCCCCGAGAACCACCCGCCGACGTCGAAGCCCCCGGCACCGAGGCGCCGGGGGCTTGTACGTGGGGGAACGTCAGGCGGCGAGCGCCGCCTTCGCCGAGGTCACCGTGAGGCCGGAGGCGGTGGCATCCACCGTCACCGCTCCCCCGTCGCGCAGATCCCCCGACACGAACAGGTCGGCGATGCGGTCATCGACCTCGCGCTGGATGACGCGGCGGAGGGGCCGCGCCCCGTACTCGGGCTCGTAGCCGTCCTCGGCGAGGCGGTCGACCGCGGCATCCGTCACCTCGAGGGTCACCTCGCGCGAGGCGAGTCGACGTGAGGTGGCCCCCAGCAGCAGGCGCACGATCCGGCGCAGCTGCGCCCTCTCGAGCTTGCGGAACAGGACGATGTCGTCGATGCGGTTGAGGAACTCCGGCCGCATGGCCTCGCGCAGCTTGCCCATCACCCGATCGCGCAGGTCGTCGTCCGCGAATTCGCGACCGGTCGTGGTGAATCCGATGGCGCCGGAACGGGATGCCAGCACCTCGGCGCCCAGGTTGGACGTCATCACGATCACGGTGTTGCGGAAGTCCACCGTGCGTCCCTGCCCGTCGGTGAGCCGGCCGTCGTCGAGCACCTGCAGCAGCAGCGTGAACACGTCGGGGTGGGCCTTCTCGATCTCGTCGAACAGCACGACCGCGTAGGGGTTGCGGCGCACGCGCTCGGTGAGCTGTCCGGCCTCGTCGTAGCCGACGTATCCGGGAGGGGCACCGATCAGGCGCGACACCGTGTGCCGCTCGCCGAACTCGCTCATGTCGAAGCGGATCACCGCGCCGTCGTCGTCGAAGAGCGACCCGGCGAGCGCCTTGGCGAGCTCGGTCTTGCCGACGCCGGTGGGCCCGAGGAACAGGAACGACCCGACGGGGCGGTTCTCGTCGCCCATCCCGGTGCGGTTGCGCCGCACGGCCTTGGCGACCGCGGCGACCGCGTCGTCCTGCCCGATGACGCGTGCGTGCAGCTCCGTCTCGAGGTCGGCGAGGCGACCGCGCTCGGTGGCCGTCAGACGAGAGACGGGGATGCCGGTTGCGCGGCTGATGACCGCGGCGATCTCGGGCTCGTCGACGACGGCGGCCGCGCGAGGCGCGGCGATCGCGTCGGCGAGGCGCGACTGCACGGCGGCGATCTCGTCGCGCAGCCGCGAGGCCTCCTCATAGTGCTCGGCCGAGACGGCGGCGTTCTTATCCGCCTCGAGCACGGCGAGCCGCTCCTGGAGCGCCGAGGTGTCGACGGAGACACCCAGGCGCAGCCGCAGCCGTGCTCCGGCCTGGTCGATCAGGTCGATGGCCTTGTCGGGCAGCACGCGATCCGACAGGTAGCGGTCGCTCAGCTCGACCGCGGCACGGAGGGCCTCGTCGGTGTAGCTGACGGCGTGGTGCTGTTCGTACGCCGCCCGCAGGCCGCGCAGGATCTCCACGGCATCCGGGATCGAGGGTTCTCCGACACGCACCGGCTGCAGGCGCCGCTCGAGGGCGGGGTCCTTCTCGATCGTGCGGTACTCGCGCAGCGTGGTCGCACCGATGAGGTGGACGTCGCCGCGGGCCAGGCGCGGCTTGAGGATGTTGCCCGCGTCCATCGAGCCCTCACCCGTGCCCCCGGCACCCACGAGCGTGTGCACCTCGTCGATGAAGACGACCAGCTTCTCGGATGCCGCGATCTCGTCCATCGTCTGCGTCAGCCGTTCCTCGAAGTCGCCGCGGTAGCGGGCGCCGGCGAGCATGGCGGCCAGATCGAGAGAGACGACGCGCGTGCCGCGCAGCTGCTCGGGCACCTCGTCCGCGACGATGGCGCGCGCGAGTCCCTCGACGACGGCGGTCTTGCCGACGCCGGCCTCGCCGATGAGCACGGGGTTGTTCTTCGTGCGGCGGCTGAGGATCTCGATGGTCTGCTCGATCTCGTCGGCGCGGCCGATCACGGGGTCGAGCTCGCCGGCGGTCGCGCGCGCGGTGAGGTCGGTGCCGAAGCGGTCGAGCTGGGGCGTGGCGCCGACCTGTTCGGCGGCGGTCTCGGTGTCGCCGATGACCGTCTCGCGCACCCCCTGGGTCAGGGCCTCGGCGGTGACGCCGGCCTGCGCGAGGATCTGTCCCGCGGGGGCGTCCTGCGCCAGCACGAGCGCGAAGAACAGGTGGTCGGGGTCGACGTAGGTGGAGCCGGCGGCGCGGGCGACCTGGAAGGCGTGGAACAGCGCGCGCTGCACGGAACCGGCGACGACGGCGCCGTCGACGTGCGCGGGGGCACCGGCGGCCGGGAGGCGGCTCTCGGCGGCGCGGGCGATCGCGGCGGGGTCGGCGCCGAGGCGCGCGACGGCGTCCTTGGCCGGCGAGCGCCCGACGAGCACGTGCAACACGTGCAGGGCGTCGAGTTCGCGCTGTCCGCGGCCGAGTGCGAAGCGACCGGCCTCTTGCAGAGCGTCCTGCGTGCGGGCGCTGAGAAAGCGGCTGAGGTCGATGGAGCGCTCGGCGCGCGCCTGCTCGCCCGCGAGGTAGCGCGCGAGGAACTCGTCGAACGACTGGGCGCCGTCGTCCCCGGCGCCGGGGGTGAAGTCTTCGGGCAATTCCGTCTCCTGTGATAAGTGAGTGCGGTTGACTCAAGTTTGCAACTTGAGCACCGTCGTATCAAGTTCAACGCACACCCTCCGGGGGTATTCCCGGCTCAGCGCGCACCGTCGGGTCGGGCTCATCCCACAGCTCCACCGTCTGCACGAGCCAGAAGACCGAGAACAGCAGCAGCGCGATCGACTCCCCCACCAGCACGACGGGGAAACCCGTGCGCTCCACCCCGGCGACGACGCCGATCACCAACAGCAGCAGAACCGCCACGATCGCCCCCGCGACCAGCGCGTACCCGGCGCGCACGCGCGAACCGCGTCGCCCCGACGCGCGCGGGCGCCACGTGGCGAGCGCCGCGACGGCGGCGATCACGATGAAGAACGCCACCGCCGCCACCTCGTGCGCGACCGCCAGGAAACCCTCGGGTGCCACCGCCGCCCACCCCGCGCCACCCCCGACGACGAGCGCGATGATCGTCGCCGTCGCCACCACCCCACCGCTCAGCGTCCCCTGCACCCGGGCGAGGATCAGCGCGGCGACGACCCCGAGAAGGACGATGGATGCCACGGCCACCCCGTTGTTCACGACGGCGGCCCGCACCTCGGGCGGGACGCAGCGGGCAGACCCCCCGCACCGTGCGTCGGCGATCGTGGTCGGCACGAACGCCACGACGAGGGCCAGCACCGCGCCGATGTCGAGCAGTCCCTGCTCGAGGCTCCGTCCCGACAGGGCCAGCAAGGCCAGGGCGATCGCGCTCAGCGTCCCCACGAACACCGGCCCCGAGGCGGTGTAGTAGGCCGCGCTCACCGACGTCAGCGGCACACCGCCCCCCAGCTCGAGCCCCACCCCGACGGCGAGGAAGACCGTCGCCCCCACGAGCCCGAGCCGGATGTATCGGTACGTGCGCTGTGTCGAGGTGGTGCGGATCCGCATGGGGGCATCCTGCCAGCAGCCCCCGACACGCCCCGTGGTCGCCACGGGCGGGTCCGACATCCCGCCGGCGACCGTCTGCGGGATACTCCCCTCATGCGTGAATTCCTCGCCGGGGCGGGCCTGCTCGCCCGGGGCATCGGTCAATGGCGCCGCACTCCGGGGGCGATGGCGCTGGGGCTGATCCCCGGATCGGTCGTCGGCCTCGTCTTCGCCGCCGCGCTCGTGGTGTGGGCACTGATGCTGCCCGAACTGGTCGTGAGCTGGACGCCCTTCGCCGAGGCGTGGGCGCCGGCGTGGGCCACCACGGTCCGCACCGCGATCGGCCTCGCCTCGTTCGGTGCGGCGCTGCTGATCGCGGTCGTGTCGTTCACCGCGGTCACCCTCGCCGTGGGAGAGCCGTTCTACGACCGCATCTGGCGCGCCACCGAGCGCAGCGCGACCGGTGCGATCCCCGACGCGGACTACGGATTCTGGCGCGCCGCGGGCGACAGCGTGCGCCTGATCCTGCGGGGAATCGTTGCGGCGGCTCTGGCGTGGGTCATCGGACTCATCCCCCTGGTGGGCGGCATCCTGGGGTTCGTCACCGGTGTGCTGCTGACCGGATGGCTCCTGGCCGACGAGCTCACCTCGCGCGCCCTCTCGGCGCGGGGACTGGACCGCCGCGCCCGACGGGAGCTGCTGCGCGCGCATCGCGCCCGGGCGCTCGGGTTCGGCGTCGCGACGCAGCTGTGCTTCCTCGTCCCCCTCGGCGCGGTCGCCGTCATGCCCGCCGCCGTCGCCGGCAGCACGCTGTGGGCACATGCCGCACTGAGCATCTCCCCCGGGTCCGTCTCCGGCCCGGGGGGACGACCCGCCCCGCGCACGGACCGACGCGCCGACCCGGCACGATAGCCTGGAGCGACCGAAGGGATCCTCATGTTCATCGTCTCGCTCATCCTGTTCGTCGGCGGCATGCTGCTGACCGGCCTGTCGTTCTCGCTCGCCGCGCCCGCGCTCTTCTTCGCGCTCGGCATCATCCTCGTCTCGGCGTCTCTGGCTCTGCCCTTCCACTTCGGCACGCGGTGAGCCGACGCCGGGCGCGCCGCGCCCGGCCCTCGCCCGGGTACCGTTGACCGGTGCCCCTCTCGCTCGACGCCCTTCGTCGCCGCCCCGATCTCGAGGGTCCGGATCTGGTCGCCGTCGATGCCGCCGATCGCCTGCTCCTCGACGAGTCCGCCGATGCCCGAGGGGGCATCGGGCCCGATGAACTCGTCGTCATCGGCGATTCCTACGGCGCACTGACCCTGGGATCAGCGGATGCTGGAGCCCGCGGCATCCGCGTGCATCAGGACGAGCTCCTCGGCGAACGGGCGCTCGCGGCCAACGCCGCCGAGGCCGGGCTGGACGCCACGTTCACCTCGCATCCGCTCGACGGCGACCTGCTGCGCGGCGCGCGCCTCGTGCTGCTGCGCCTGCCCCGCTCGCTCCGGGCGCTGGACGACATCGCCGGACTGATCGCGCGGCACGCGCACCCGGACGTCGCCGTCTACGCCGGGGGGCGACTCAAGCACATGCACCCGTCGATGAACGACGTCCTGCGCCGGCGCTTCGACCGCCTCGACGTCTCGCACGCCCGGCAGAAGTCGCGCGTGCTCCTCGCGCGCGGACCCCACGACGGCGCCGATCCCCAGCCCGACGAGGCCGAGATCGACGGCCTGCGCGTCCGCGCATTCGGCGGAGCCTTCGCGGGGGCCTCGATCGACATCGGCACGCGACTGCTGCTCGCGCACCTGCCCGAGCCCCGCGGCGACGAGGCGATCGACCTCGCGTGCGGGACCGGGGTGGTGGCGGCGACGCTGGCGCTGCGGCATCCCGCCCTGCGGGTCGTCGCGTGCGACCAGTCGGCGATCGCCGTCGCCTCGGCCCGCGCCACGGCGGCGGCGAACGAGGTCGCGGACCGGGTCACGGTGCGCCGCGACGACGTGCTCTCGGCACAGGCGGATGCCACGGCCACCTTCATCGCCCTCAATCCGCCGTTCCACGCGGGGGCCGCGGTCACCGACGGCCTGGCTCCGCGCATGTTCGCCGACGCCGCCCGCGTCCTGACGCCGGGAGGACAACTGTGGACGGTGTGGAACTCCGCCCTGCAATACCGCGGCGCCCTGGAACGGCTGGTCGGTCCCACCCGGCAGGTCGCGCGCGATCGCAAGTTCACGGTGACCGTCTCGACCCGACGCTGAGAGGTTGCGCAAGACCCGACCCGGGCCGTCGCGCGCGGCGTAGATTCGCTGTCGTGACGAGGAGGTCCGCATGCGCGAGCGCACGATCACGGCGACGCTGGGCGCGGTCGGCCTCGCGGTCGCGCTGCTGTCGGCCCCCACGGCGGCGAACGCCGCGGTGCGACTGGACCCTCCGTCCGACACCACGTCGGCGGCCCTGCTCGCGGACTGCTCCAGCGTCACCCCGAACGGTCGCGCGTATGCGCGGTTGAACGTCATCGCACTGTGCGGCGCCGACACGATCCCCGCGGACCGTCCGTTGCGCACCGAGAACGTCGGGGGCGAAGAATGCGGCACCGTCACCCTCACCCTGGCCGCCCGCGGCGGCGGGCTGGCGTCGATCGCGTGGCGGACCGCCTCCGACACCGGGCCGATCGTCGGCGTCGCGCTCGACATCTCGTACGTGGGGCGCCTCGGCGGGGCCGTGCAGAGATACGTCCAGGATCGGGCGTCCCTGCACGCCACGGGGCGGACGGTCGCCTACACGGGGTCGGGACCCGTCACGGCGACGGTGTCGGGCACGATCGAGACGTTCACCGCGACGTGCCGGGTCGCCCCGGCGAGCGTGCGCATCCAGGCACGCTAGGGCGGGTCAGCCCTTGCCGCCGGGCGGCCCCACGATCAGCAGCACCACGAAGACCAGCACGACGAGCGCGACCAGAGCCAGCGCCAGGACCGCGGGTCGACGCAGGAAGAAGCGCAGCAGACGGTCGATCACCCGTCGATCGCGAGGGTCGTCGGTCTCGTCGAGCCGCCACGCCCCGCGCAGGCGCCCGGTGCGGTGCAGCCACATCTCGGTGGGGACGGTGGCGTAGGGGATGACGGCGCTGACCACCGCGATCGCGGCGGGGCCGAACCCCCACCGCTGGTTCAGCGCCACGAGCACGGCGGTCGCGCCGTAGGCGAGGAAGACGAAGCCGTGGATGCCCCCGCCGATCGACACCGCGATCGGCAGGTCGGCCGCGGCCCGCAGGATCAGACCCGCGATGAGCAGCGTCCACGAGACGGCCTCGGCGATCGCGAGGGTGCGGAACAGGGTCAAGGGCGTGCGGAACACGGTCCTCCTCGAGACGTGGCGGGCACTCCCAGCCTAGGCACGCGGCCCGCGCGGTGCCGCCCGCGCGTCTCGACGTCGAGCAGTCCCCGGTCGGCGGGACGTCCCCGGCGTTTCCCCACCGCCCGCCCGCACCGGCCGCTGCCCACCGCCGACCCGTCCGCCTCGCACCGCCCGCCCGCTCCGGCCGCCGGGGAGCGACGCGTAGGCTGGGACGGTGGCGGAATCCCGGGGGCGCGTGTGGACCGGAGTCATCCGCGTCGGACCGCACCAGGGCGACCACCGGGTCGCGGTCCGCGCCGTGCTCAGCGTCGGCGTCCCCCTTCTCGTCCTGCTGCTGCTCGGCCGCCTCGACCTGAGCGTCTATGCGAGCTTCGGCGCCTTCGCCGCGCTCTACGGTCGCGCAGACACCCCCCGCACGCGGGTGCGCATGCAGGCGACCGCCGGCGCGGTGCTCGTCGCCGCGATGCTCATCGGCACCGCGATGTCGGCGCTCGCCCTGCCCGCGCTCGCGGCCGTCGCGATCGTCGCGGCGATCGCCGCGGTCGTCACCCTCTTGGCGTATCGCGCGCAGTGGCACCCACCGGGGGCGCTGTTCACGGTGTTCGCCGCGGGTGCCACCGCGAGCTTCCCGGCGACCGCCGGCACCTTCCTCACCGTGCTGATCGTCGGTGGGGCGAGCGTGGCGTGGAGCCTCGTCGTGACCACCGCCTTCACCCTGATCCGCCGCGGCTCGTGGGCGCGGCCCCGGCGGTCGCGTCCGCCGATCGGGTCGGTGGCGTGGGAGATGACGGCGACGGTGGGCACCGCCGCCCTCCTGGCCGGCGTCGTCGGTGTGCTGCTCGTGGGCACGCACTGGTACTGGGCCATGGTCGGTGCCGTGGCGGCCGTCGGCGGGGCGCACGTGACGGCCCGGCTGATCCGCGGAGTCCAGCGACTGGTCGGCACACTGCTCGGGGTGCTGATCGCGGCGGGACTGCTGGCGCTGCACCTGCCCCCGTGGCTCGTCATCGTCGTCGCCGTGATGCTGCAGGCGGGCGCCGAGCTGTTCGTCGGCCGCAACTACGGGATCGCCATGCTGTTCATCACCCCGCTCGCGCTGCTGATGGTGTCCCTCGCCGCTCCGGTCGCACCCGAGATGCTGCTGCGCGATCGCGTGATCGAGACGCTGATCGGCGTCGCCGTCGGCACGGTCGTCGCGATCGTCTCGGCGGGGCTTCGTCGACGCTCCGCCTGATCGAAAGGACCGTGCCATCCGCTCCCCCTGCCTCACCGTCGTCGGCGCGATCAACGTCGACCTCACCGCGCGCGTGGAGCGCGCTCCCGCCGCGGGCGAGACCGTCGCCGACGGCGTCCTCCAGCGCGGACCCGGCGGCAAGGGCGCGAATCAAGCGGTCGCCGCGGCCCGGCTCGGTGCCGACGTCCGGCTGATCGGCGGTGTCGGCGACGACCTCGACGGGCGTGGCATCCGGGAGCATCTCACTGCGATCGGCGTCGACGCCTCGGGGGTGCAGACGACCGACGGCGCCACCGGGACGGCGCTGATCGTGGTGGACGCGACGGGTGAGAACTCGATCGTCGTGTGCCCCGGGGCCAACGCGGCGATCGACGCCGACGCGCTCGGCATCGTTCCCGGCGCGGCCGTGCTCGCACAGTTGGAGGTGACGGATGCCGTCGTCTCGGCCGCCGCGCGGGCGGCGGGCTTCTTCGCGCTCAACGCCGCCCCCGCGCGCCCCCTGCCCGACGACATCCTCGCCGCCTGCGACCTAGTCATCGTCAACGAGACGGAGTACGCGCAGCTGCCCGGAGTGCACGACGCTGCCCTGCTGTGCGTCACGCGGGGCGCCGCGGGGGCTCGACTGTACCGTCGCGGCGAGCTCGCGGCATCCGCCCCCGGCGTGGAGACGACCGTGCGCAACACCGTCGGCGCGGGCGACGCGTTCTGCGCCGCACTCGTCGTGGGACTGCTGCGCGGCGACGCCGAGACCAATGCCCTGGCGCGCGCGTGCGCCGTGGGCGCGGCCGCGGTCGCGGACGACGCGTCGCAGCCGAACCTCAACATCCTCGACGCCTACGCGGTGACCCCGTGAGCCGTCGACCGATCCTCGTCGACTGCGACACCGGCATCGACGACGCCCTCGCCCTGGCGTACCTGCTGGCCGAGCCCGCGGTCGAGATCGTCGGGGTCACGACGGTGTCCGGGAACACGGATGCCGCCCGCGCGGCCGCCAACACCCTCTCGCTGTTCGAACTCGCCGGCGTCGACGGCATCCCCGTCGCCGTCGGAGCGCACGACTTCCGCGATCGTCCGTACGCGGGCGGCGCGGCGCACATCCACGGTGACGACGGGGTGGGCGGTCTCGCCCTGGCCGCCGCCCGCGCCGCGATCGACGCCCGCCCCGCCGTCGAGCTCATCGATCACCTCGCCGCGCGGCATCCCGGTCTCACCGTGCTCACCCTCGGTCCGCTCACCAACCTCGCCGCGTACGCCGAGACGCCGGGGGTGGCCGCGTTCGACCGGCTCGTGGTGATGGGCGGCGCCTTCGCGCACTCGGGCAACGTCACGGCCTGGGCCGAGGCGAACATCCACAACGATCCCGAGGCCGCCGCGGTGGTCTTCGCGCAGACATGGGACACGACCCTCGTCCCCCTCGACGTCACGATGTCGCAGACCCTGGATGCCGCCGACCTCGTGCGTGTGGACGCGATCGCCGGGGCGCTGCCGCGCGCTCTCGCCGCCATGCTGCCGTTCTCCCTCGATTTCTACGCCGGACGCGTCTTCCCCGACCGCCGCTGCGCCCTGCACGATCCCCTCGCGGCGATGGTCGCGGCGGGCGTCCTGCGCGGCGTGAGCGTCGCGTCGGGGCAGGTCGAGGTGCGACGGGAACGGGGTGAGCGCGGGCGCACGGTCTCGTCGCGCGGGTCGTCGACCCAGCGATGGGTGCGCGGCATGGAGGGCTCGGCGGCCGAGGTGCTGTTGGAGAGGCTCGAGGCGCGGGAGTGGCCGGGCTGAGCGCCGGCGCGCGCCCGCCCGACTGAGCACCGGCGCGCGCCCGGCCGACTGAGCCCCGGCGCGCGCCCGTCTTCGTGCGTCCCCGCCGGCCCGCCGCCGAGTCGACCGGGGCGACCCGCGGTCAGCGTCTCAGCGGAGCCCCCGCGGCGAACGCCGCGTTCGCGAACCTCTCGCCCATCAGCAGGTGCGTCGCCGTGTCGGGGTGCAGCCCGTCGGGCAGCGGGTGCGTCCCGGCGTCCTCGGCGTCGTACAGCGACAGCCCGTCGAGGTAGTGCAACGCGGGATCGCCCGACCGGTCGGCGACGACCCGCTCGAGCAGGTCCCGCACGACCTCGAGGGTGAGCGCGCCACGTGCGACGTCGGCGGGCGACCCGGTGGCGACGAAGCGCACGTCCCCCGTCCGCAGCGCCTCGGGGTCGAACGCGCCCGGACCGGGCGTCTTCTCGTGGATGCCGCTGAAGATCGGCGACACCAGCAGCAGAGGCGTGTCGGGGTGACCCTCGCGGATCGTGTCGAGAAACCCGTGCACGGCGGAGACGAACGCCCGGACTCGCAGGAGGTCGGCGTTGACGACGTTGATCCCGAGCTTGACGCTGATGACGTCGGCATCCCGATCCCGGATCACGCGGGCCACGAAGGGATCGACCAGCGCGCTCCCGCCGAAACCGAGATTGTGCAGCTGCACCCCCGCGGCGCGCGCCGCGACGACGGGCCAGATCTCGGTGGGGGCGGCGGCGTTGGAGCCGTGGCTGATCGAACTGCCGTGGTGCACCCACACCGGCCGTGGGTCGGGGATCGCGGTGAGCGGCGCATCGGAGTGCAGCGCGACGAGATCGACCTGCTCGTTGTGCGGCAGCCAGAACTCCACCGTCTTCTCGCGCGGGGGCATCCCCGCCGCGGTCACGACGTCGACGTCGCCGGAACGCGGCGTGGCCGCCCCCGTGGCGAGGTCGAGTTCGAGGGCGTCTCCCTGAACGAGGGAATGCCGCAGCGCGAGGACGTCGTCGACGAGGACGTCGACCATGCCTCGCGCCCGATCGAGCCCGCGATACGACACCCGCGTCGAATGAACGCGGAGCACGACGGTGGTCGCGGCGGTCCGGAACCGCAGATGGATGCCGGACGGCTGTCGCTCGACCATGCGGAACTGTGCGTCGGCTTCGCGCTCGCGGTAGGGCAGGGGCAGGCGGTGCAGACGCACGCCGGTCTCGCTGCGCGCGAGCTCCCCTCCACCGCGGACGAGGTCGGGGGTGAACGGCGTCTCGATCACTGCTCGACCTCCCCACTCCAGCGCGTCAGCACGTCGTCGAGGCGGTCGATCAGCTTCGCCCATGACGCGTCGGCGGGTGGGGCGCTGTGCGCGAAACTGCCGACGTGCTCGAGGTGCAGAAACCCGTTGACGAAGGATCCGATCAGTCGCGTGGCGTGCACGCGATCGCTGTCGTCGATCCCGTATCCGCGCAGGACCGCGGCGAGGGCCCGGCTCGAGCGTGCGGCTTCGTCGCTGCGCACGACGGCGTCACCGGCGCGGCGCTGCAGGCTCTCCCACCGCCCCGGATGGGTGCGGGCGTAGCCTCGGTGCGCATCGCACAGGGCGGCCAGGGCATCGCGGCCGGATCGCCCGGCCACGGCATCGCCCGCCCGATCGGCGAGTTCACCGAGGGCGAGGATCGTCACGCCGTCGCGGAGGGCTGCGAGGTCGCGGACATGGCCGTACAGGCTCGGCGTTCGCACGCCGAGTTCGCGGGCGACAGCGGACAGTGTGACGTCGGCCAAGCCCGTCGTGTCGGCGAGGTCGGCCGCCGCCTGAATGACGGCGTGCGGGGTGAGAGGAGGACGGCGCATACCGGCATCCTACAAGTATTAGCCTTTTACCTTCTGACTATAGAAGGGATTTCGTCTTGCACACGCGCCAGGCCGGATGCAACCTCGTCCGTGACGACGGTGCAGCCCGTACCTTCTCAGCATGACCACCGCGACCTCCGTCCAAGCCACGGGACGACCCGTTCCTCGGAGGGTTGCGATCGCCCTCCTCGCCGGAATCCTCGTCACGGGGCTCCTGTCGGCGTGCGACACCCCCGCCGAACCGGCTGACGAGGGAGGTGCCGGTGTCGCCATCGACGGGCTCGAACCGCTCGAGGTGCGCAATGCCCTCATCGTCACGTCGGACGGGCAGACCGGAGCCTTCGTCGCCGGCATCGTCAACAACAGCGACCAGGACCTCACCCTTCGGGTGACCCTGCGGGGCGAGACCGTGGTCGACGTCGAGGTGGGTGCGAGCTCCACCCTTTCGTACGGAGGCGAGGGTCTGACGCAGCCACCCGTGATCCAAAATCTCGATGCGGCTGCCGGTTCGACCATCGAACTCGGCTTCTCGAGCGAGGACGGGAGCGACGTGCGCGAGCAGGTTCCCGTCTTGGATGAGTCTCTCGACTACCTGCGAGGACTCGCACCCTGAAACGCCCCCGTCGGGCGCTCGACAGGTCGACGGTGCCGACGGAAGGGGCCCCGCATCCCTGCGGGACCCCCGATTCGGCTGATTGCGGTGCGCTCACGACGTGACGCACCCCGTGTGGTCAGGCGCGGATGGCGCGAACGGCGACGTCGCGCGGGGCCGACTCGCCCCGGGTGATGCCGTTCTACCCCCGCGGCGCGCCGCCACTGACCGGCTTGTCAGAAGTCCCAGTCGTCGTCCTCGGTCGCCTCGGCCTTGCCGATGACGTACGACGAGCCCGACCCGCTGAAGAAGTCGTGGTTCTTTTTCACCCCCCGCCCTGGGGCGCTCGGATGCGACATACCCCGGAAGTTGGCGGGAGTCGGAGGGTGATGGGGAACTGGAGAGTGCGTCGAGTGTGGGCAAAATGTGGGCATGCACGCACTTGGTCGACGTGCACGCTTGCGCGTTGCATGCGCGCACGCTAGCGTGTTGCACATGAGCACGCATCACACCAGGCCGGTGGAGGTGAACGCGGCAACGCGGACAGCCAGAAGATGAGCAGGGGACGACGGAGTCCCCGCCAACGGCACGCAGCAACCTCCTACTGACCATCACCCAGGACGGGCCATGACCAGCAGAAGACCAGCCCCCGCCTCATCGAGCGGGGGCTTCCTTCATTTCAGCCCGCGTGCCTCCGCAGAGTCTCGGCCGCGGCGGCCTCGCGACGTCGCCGGAGGCGGCGCACCAGCATGGGCCGCGCCTCGAGCGCCTCGGTCGTTTCGATCGCACGGTGCAGCAGTTGGAAGTACCGGGCCGGAGGGACGCCGAACCGGTCGCGGATCGCTTCGTCCTTACGGCTCGACCAGCGGGGCCACTGCTCCTCGAAGTCGAGCAGCTCGATGAGGGGGATGCTCGTCATGCAACCAGTGTCGCGGTGACCTCCGACATAGCTCCCCCCCCCCCCCCCCGCCCCTATGCGGCCGTCAGCGTCACGGTATGGTCGGCTGCATGTCCACTCCCGGAGTGCCGCCGCAGCAGCCGCAGATCGTCTACCAACAGATCCTCCGACCGCCCTCCAACGGTGCAGCAGTAGCAGCAGTCATCGTCGGCTCGCTCGCGCTGTTCTTCGGCCTCTCCGTACCGATCCCACTCCTCGGACTTTTCTCTGCAGCCTTGGCAACACCACTCGCCATCGGTGCCGTTGCGCTCGGCCACGTCGGCATCAGCAAGTCACGACGATCAGGGGTCGGTCGGACGCCCGCCCTGCTCGGTCTCATCTTCGGATACGCCACCATCGCGATCGTCGCTCTCACCACCATCGTCGTCATCATCTCCACCGTCGTCTCCGCCGGCCAGCGCTGACGCACCGATGTCGGCGCCGTGACGTAACCTGTTCCCTGGCCGGGGAAGGGGACCGGTCTATGGGCTCGACGAAGGTCAGCGACGAGAAGCTGTCGAGAGTGCTTGCCGCGGTGAAGCCGATGACGCTCCCGCTGCAGGCGTATGGGCCGCAGCCGGTGGAGTGGTTCGAGCGTCGCCGCCCCGTGTGGGCGTGGGTGCAGTTCCCGAACCGTGCCGCCGAACGCGTGGAGGCGTGGGCGATGGGCGCGAACGACCGCGTCGTCATGCTCGAGGTCCCGTGCGACGGTGGGCACTGGCAGCCGGTGGTCTGGCGCAACGCCGTGACGGTGCGCACGCTGTGAACGACGAAAAGCCCCCGGCGTCCCGCTCGAATGAGCAGGCGCCGGGGGCGTCGTTGTGTTACTTCTTGCCGCTGCTTCGCGGCTTCCCGGGCTTCCGGTGTGCCAGTTCTTTGCGTTTCGCGATCTCTTCGCTCGACTCCGTGAAGGCGTCAAACACCTCAGACCTGCCGTCGCGCCGACCCTGCTCGTACACCGCTTCCATCACCTGGCTCAGGCGAACGCCGTGGTAGAGGTCCATGTCCTCTGTCACCTCGTCCAAGGCTCGACCTACTCGCACGCCGGCGTACACCGGCACCTTGCCCAGCTTCGGCATGTCGATATCGTGACGCCTTGGCCCTCGATCCGCAGTTGCCACTGGATTCCCCCCATCTGTTCGTTGGTTCACACCATAGATGCGGGGCGCGGCGGGTGAAAGCGATGACTCCCTCCGGAGCTTTGCCGTCAGCCGCAAACTGCGCACGAGTGATGCAGTCAGGCGGTCCCGTAGGATCGCGAGCATGGAAGACCTTCGGAGCGTGCGGCCGATCTGGGCTGTGGCTGGCGTCGTCGTCATGTTCGCCGGCATCATCTGGACGGCACTCGCGCCTTCCGAGGTTTCCGTGACGGCGATCGTCGTTGGAGCCGGGTGGGGGCTGCTCGCTGTGCTGGCGCAGGCCTCCCGTAATAGTGCCGATGGCAACGAGCCGTACTGACCGCTGATGGAACGAAGCATGAAGACGACGGCCCTCTACGTGGCGGCTGCGTTCGCAACCCTCGTGCTCGTGCCCGCGGCGCTGAATCAGCCGCTCCTCGTGCTCGCGATCGTTGGCGTCTTCGGTGCGGTCGTCCTCCGTCGTCGCCCAACCGCCGCGCTCGTGGTCTGGCTTGCCTCGCTGCTCTTCGTGCCCGCCTGGATCGGCGTTGACCTCGGAGGTATCGTCCCGCCCGCTACGCTCGCCGCGGTGATGCTCCTGCCTGCGCTTATCCGCGCCCGGCGATCCGTGAAGGTGCATCCACTCGACGTCGTCATCACGGTGGCTTTCGCTTTGCTCTTCGCGGCAATGCTCTTCGCAGGCGCCCCCGGATCATCGGTCCGCGGCACGCTGATGACCCTGATTCCGGCATACGTCGTTCTCCGGGTGCTGTCCGCCGAGATCGGTATCGAGCGCGCCGGACGCGTGTTCGCAGTCATGGCGACAATCACCGCCGGGTGGTCGATCGCCGAGTTCCTCACCGGCATCCACCCTTTCGAGACCCTCGCGTCCACAGCCAACTGGAACGACATCCAGATCCGCGGTGGTCTCGCGCGCAGCGAAGGCGCACTCGGCCACTCGATCGTCATGGGCGGCGTGCTCGCGTCAGCAGTGCCGTTCGCTCTGACAATGCGTGCACGAGTGGGATGGAAGCTCGCCGCGACCGCCCTACTCCTCGTCGGAACGCTTGTGACGTTCAGCCGCGGCGCGATCATCGCTGCTTTGCTGGGGCTCGTGCTGACGCTCGTTCTTTCGCCCGGACGCAACCTATCTGCGCTCGCACGCGGCACGATCACGATTGGCCTGCTGACGCTCGCGGTCTTCGTCGCGCCGCAGGTGCTCAGCGTGTTCGATGCGTCCGAGGCGGAGACCTCAGCCTCCAGCCTGTACCGCGAGAACGTGCTCGCCGTCTTCGCGAACGACGTGTCCGTGTTCGGTCTTGGCCGCGGCATCGCCCAAGATCAAACGGGACTCGTCTACCAGGGCTTCAACTCCATCGACAACGCCTACGTTCTCTGGCTTCTCCAGTACGGGTGGATACCGACCGTGCTCATCTTCGCGGCGTCGATCATGGTGGCCGTCGGATCCTTCGGGTGGCGCTCCGGCGCCGCAGGTGTCTCGCTGATCGGCCTTCTCGTCCTCGCCTCGACGGTGGCGCTCATCCTGCAGCTCGGACCGATTCTGTTCGCCGTCACAGCGCTTGGAGTGACGGCGTACGCAGGCGGACGGCGGCAACTCAATAACCGGCCCCAAGCTACCGCCGCCGCTCGTCAGATGCCCGCCATCACCTCTCCGACCGGCTTCACCGCAACGCCCGCTGACTGAATCGAGTTCAGCAGCGAGGTCAGATCGGCCTCCGACCAGGACAGACCCGAGGCGGTCCCCGACACGATGTCGTGGAACGTGAGGGTCAGCCACCAGCCGTTCGCCGCAGCCTTCGTCACGAGCGCCTGAACGGCCGACAGCGACTGCGTCGAGTCCACCTGGGTGCTCTTGAGGTACATCGGATCGGGCGGCGGCGCGACGTCACGCTGTGAGCCGGACGTGGTGCGCGCCGACACGTAGTACTGACGCACCTTGTCCGCGCTGAGCCGGTCGACCTGGCCGCCGGGGTAGGCGTACGACTGACCACTCACGCCGTTCTGCACGAGCCAGGCGCGGCATGCTCGAAGCTCGGCGTCGCGTTCCGCATCCGTCATCGCAGGCAAGCCCTTGGCGTGCGCTGCGAGGCTGCTCGCGTGCGATCCGAGTTCGTGCCCGTGGATGCGGTTGAGGTCGAGCCATTCGGCTGCGGATGCGATCCCGGGGCTGCCGAAGTTGCTGATGATCGGATAGAAGGTGCCCCGGTAGCCCTTGGCGGCGAGGAGTCGCTTCACCGTGGTGACGTGGGACCGGTATCCGTCGTCGAATGTGAGTGAGATCACAGCGCTGGGCTTGGGGAACGTGCGGAGACCGCCGAACGAGATGATGACCGCCTGTCCGCTGCCGTCGTCCTGGACGCGCAGTCGGATCTTCGTGATGGCGGTGCCCATGCCGGTGCCGCTGTCGCCGATCTTGTCGGCCGCGGTGAACCGAGCGAGGTAGGGCTTCCCCGGGTAGAGGAACTTCGTCTTGTCGGACCCGGACAGGATTGTGAACGACGAAAAGTTCGCGAAGTTGTCGCTCGTCATGAGGGCGAACACCTGGCTGAGGTTCGTCGGCTTGTCGACCTGGATGAGAGCCTCGAACACCTTGCCGGTCGGGTCGAACGCGGTCGTGGGGACATCGATCGCTCCGAGCGCTGCGCCGCCGGTGCCGCGCGTCACCCCGGTCACTACCTGCGTGCTGAGGCCCCAGGCGTCCTGTGTCGTGTCGTCCAGGTTGAGCGCTCCCCACGAGCCGGTGCTGACTGTGCCGGTGGAGCCGTGCCCCGATCCGAAGGCGTTCAGCACGGTCTTCGCGGGCTGAGGCACGAACCGAGGTGCAGGGATGAGGGCCTGCGTTGCGAGGTCGGCCGGGGCGAAGAACTCTTGCCCTTTGGCCTGCACGCGAGCGTCCACCGCGTTGCGCGCGGGAGTGCCCGCGGTGCCGATCTCGGACCCGGAAACAGACGCAATCGTGGCGTTTAGCGCCACCGCGGTCTTCGACGTCGAGTCCTTGATACGGCCCTCGATGATCGTGTCGTTAGTGTTCCCCACCGCGACAGCCTGAGCCGCAGCGGTGGCCGCGCTCGAGGCCGACGAAGACGCCGCACCCGCCGCGGTCGTCGCCGTCCCCGCAGCCGTAGTAGCCGTCGACGCAGCGGTCTCAGCGGCGGCCGCGGACACCGAAATATCCGTCATCGGGGTCAGCGCCTGCCCCGACTTCACGATCACCTGCGTCACCCCAGCCGGCGGCTTGAACTCGGGGTAGATGCCGTCGCTGTTGGAGACGAGCTTGTTCCCCGTGATGGGGACACCGGCGACGTCCGTGATCGCCAGAGGCGAGGAGAACGACGTGTCCGTCATCGCATACACCTGCGCCTCAGCGTTGCGGAGGCGGGTGCCGGTGTTGCTGTCGACGGCGAGGGTCGCGGGGAAGTATCCGACGACGGCCATGGGCGGGTCCTTTCAGGTGCCGGCGCGACGCCGGGGCGAGAAGTAGAGGGTGAACGCTGCGGTTAGGACCGCCAGAGCAAGCAGCAGGTGAGGGTGACGAGCAGGGCGAGGTCGAGGTCCGCGAGGACGAAGAACGCGTGCAGTTGACGCATGAGCGTCGTGGGCTTCTCGCCCGCCCTGCCCGTCATGGGCCATCAGCTGACGACGCGCTTGTTGGTGGCGCCGTAGACGCCACCACCGGTGAGCCCGGCGCCGACGGCGATCGCGGCGAGGATGGTGATCCACTCGCCGCCGGTGATGACGTTGTCGCCGATCGCGGATGCGAGCGCTGCGCCACCGGCGGTGAGGCCGGCGACGGCGGCGCCGACGAATGCCTTGGCGCTGCTGGTGACGACGACGGCGGGGACGGTCTTGTCGGCCAGGTCCACGGCGACGTCGGTGACGGTGGTGGGGTTGTTGGTGCTCATGCGGGGTGTCCTTTCGAGACGAGGACCCCGACACGGTGCCGGGGTCAGGTGGAGCGGTTACGGCCGGGGGTGGTGTCCTCGTCGATGCCGATGAGGTCCCACTCCTCGGGGGTGAGGTGCGGCATGCGGTGGTCGTGGGGCCATGCGTCGATGAACCGGCGAACGATGCGCTGCAACAGGTAGGACCGGTCGTCGGCCTTGCGCACTTCGGTGCGGAGCTGGCCGAGCTCTTTCGACATCTCCGTGAGCTCGTTCTGCTGCGCCTCGGCCCGGTTCGACAGTCGGTTCACCTCGGCGATGAGTCGCTGCACTTCCGGGTCGGGGTGCGTTCGGGCGAGGACATCTCCAGGCAGCTTCTCCACGGTCTTGCCGTCGCGAGTCTTCTGCTTGCGGTTCTGCGCCCACGCCGCCCAGGCGCCACCGGCGGCCAGCAAGATGAGGAACACGGTCTGGCCGACCTGCCACGCCTGGTCAAACGTCGGCATCCGGTTACTCCTCGCTGGCGTCGGCCGCCGTGATGGTCTTCTTCCGCACCTCGAGGTGGATGTAGACCAGGCGCAACGCGAAGATCCACACGTGCGCGGCGATCGCCCAGAACTGCGGCGATCGGGTGAACTGGGCCTCGAGCAGGATGATCAGCTGCACGGTGGAGGCGTAGAGGAACACGGCGATGATGCCGGCGTAGTTGGCCCACACCTCCCATCGGAAGTTCGGACGGAGCGCGCCGGTGATGCCGACTCCTGCGACGGTGAGCGACGCTATGGCCCACGACAGCGTCGCCCACGGACCCGCGGCGCCCTGGATGCTTGTCGGCGTCCACAGGAGCGCACAGAGCCCCATGAACCCGAAGAACAGGTAGTAGCCGCCGAAGATCCAGTTATGCCACGGGATGCGGCGAGCCCAGGCGCTGATCTGGGCGCGGCGGACCATTACTTCACCGGGTCGTTGCGGAACTCGGCCCGGACGGCCTTCGCCGTGACCTGCGGGTCGAGGGTGGTGCCACCGAGGGCCTTCTCGAGCGCGGTCGAAACGGCGGAGCGCAGGACGCTTTCGTCTACCGTGGCGCCGCTGGCCTTGACCGCCTCGATGACAGCTTCGGTGACCGCGTCGGTCTTGCGCTGCAGCAGCGAGAAGTTCTGGTCGAGCCACTGCAGCGCAGCCTTGAGGCTGGTCTTCCCGCCCATCGCGCCACCCTCACGGGGCAGGTCAGCGACGGTGACCCCGTGGATGGCCTGCAGGAGCTCGGTGAGTCCGATGATGTTGTGGTCGTACCACTGGATGATGCCCTCCAGCGTGACCTCTCCGCCCATCTTCCCGCCCTGCCGTTTCTTGGGCGCGACGATGACGTTGTAGATCTGCTGCTGCTGGGCGTCGGAGAGTGCCATGAGGAATCCTTCCGGAGTGAACGGTGTGCCGGTGCCGGCGGACCCGGGGCGGCTGATGGGCTGGTCGAAGATCGCTTCCGTCCACCCGAGGTAGGGGCGGCCGATCTGGCGTTCGCGTTCGTCGATGGTGCAGGTCCCGACAACCCCGTACCGGGGGTAGTCGGTCGCGGCGACACGGCCACCGCCGAGGCTGATGGTCACGTCACCGGCGGCGGAGGACGCTTTCGGTCCCCACCAGACGGGAACCCCAGCGGGCGGGTTCCGGTCGCCCGGGTGCTTCCCGTCCGACTTGTTCCACCCCTCCGTCGCGGTACCCGCGGCGCGGCCCGTGGACGCGCCGTGGGCCTTGTACGCCTGCCACACGTAGAACAAGCAGTAGCCGCCCTTGATGTCGCGGTAGCTGAGGAGCGTGTTCGCGGCGGCGACTCCGTCAACGGGCATCGTCGTTCTCCTCGTTCTCGATCGTGTCGGGGACGTGGACGCCGCCGATGTCGTACGGGGTGGGGATGGGGGTGCTCATGACGGGTTCCTCCTGTCAGGCGGAGTAGATCTCCGCGGTGACGAACGACTCGGATTTGCGGACGGCACCGAACGTGCCGGGGCCGGCGATGCGCCGTGCACGGAAAAACAGGGACTGCGCGCCCACGAATGTCTGCGCGGACGCTGGTGGCGCCCAGGACCGCCAGTTGCCGAAGAAGAACTCGTCTCCTGCGGGGAGCTTCGTCGCGATCGTGGTGGACCCCACGACCATGTCGAAGTCGAACCGGGTGCCGTCGTCGCCTTCGCTGCCCCAGAACCCCTGCGCGTACATCCGGACCCTGTACGGAACACCCGGGTCGGGAAAGTCCAGGCGCGCTATGTTCCGGGCCGTCTCAGGCCAGTTGACGGCACCGTTCGCGCCGGGAGCGAAAGACTGCCCCATAGTCGAGTCCCACACGAGCGACACGACGCTGAGTAGCCGACCTACTCCGAGCTCCGTCCACATAGGGGTTCCGAGATTATTGAGCGTCCGCATCCAGGAGCGCCCGCCAATCTGCACCTGAGTGCCGAGACGGTTCAGGAACTGCAGAACAAGCTCGTCAAGAGCGTAAGACCCGCCGTCGCTCCCCCAGACGCGCAGGTCGATGATCTGCGTCACCTGCGACTGCCCCGCGGTGGCCTGTACCAGCGCGATGGGATGGTCATCCGCGGTGCCCGGTGTGACCGCCCGGACCGGGAGCGCGGCGGCGCCGGTGGACCCGGGGATGCTGTCCAGCGTGGTGAGGTTGTTCTGCCAGTCTCGGCGTGCAGCGATCAGGTGCCAACGTGACCCGGACGCGGGGGCCGGCAGCACGAGGGAGGCGGCCACCGTCGTCCGGTCGAGAACGCCGGATCCGAAGCCACTCCCGGGGGCGATGCGGATCTCCCGGTCGGCGGTGCCGGCGGTGACCTTCCAGTCGCCCTCTCCGATGACGCCGTACTGTCGTCCGCCGGCGTAGGCCATGAGGCGCGCCCACTGCGGTTCGTCGACGGTGCCTTCGTACCCGACGCTGTCCGTGATGCTGACGGCCATGGCTACCTTCTTCCTGTGTCTCGAGCCCCGCGCGCGAGGCGGGCGATCTGCTGCGCGAGGATCGTGTCGGTGTCGTCTTCGATGTCCCCGATGTGGGGGGTGACGACGAGGCCGTCTTCGGTTGTCTCGGTGACGGACACGCTGATCGGCTGAACCCGGTCGATGGGGCCGACACGCACGCGGACGAGGTCACCCTCGACGTAGGTGGTGCCGTAGCGGAACCGGTCGGTCTCGTTCAGCGTCGTCGTCAGCCCGGACTTCGGGGCGCCCTCGGCGAGGGCTTCGAGTCCGTCGACGGTGATGTCTGCGTCCTCGTCGGTGTTGCGGGCGTCGACGAAGCCCTCGATGATGTCGTTCCAGTCCGCCTCGAGCACGGTGTCGCGCACCTCGACGAATTGCCGCTCGACGCCTTCCCCGCGGCCGCCGACGATGATGCGTGTGGCGGTGGGGCCGGTGAGGTCGTAGGTGAATTCGTCAGGGACGCCGGTGGCGACGGTGAACACTCCTGGGACGGTTCGTGCGGGTCGTGTGTCGACGATCACCTGCCCGTCGAGGTAGTCGAGCGTGACGATGAGGTTGTCGGCTGTGAGAGCCTGCAGCACCTTGTCGGCGAGGGGATGGAATCGAAACTCCGCGCGGGTGGTACTCCCCCGCCCGAGGGATGGGGCGACCACCCAGGGGACGCCGAGGCGGGCGAAGTTCTCGGCCAGGGCGTTCTTGAACACCGCCTCTGATGGGCCCGTGTACGTCCGGTACGCCTGCGTCTGCGCGTCGATCGTGGCGGACGGGACCGGGCGGCCCTGCCACTCCCACAGCTTCCGCAGGTCGCCGACGACGTGCCCGGTGACCTGCCCGTTCGGGCCGGTACCGGGCTTGCGGCGGATCAAGCCCCGGCACCGCTGCTCCCCACGGAACAG
This sequence comes from Microbacterium sp. NPDC090007, assembly GCF_044748345.1. Lineage (NCBI taxonomy): Bacteria > Bacillati > Actinomycetota > Actinomycetes > Micrococcales > Microbacteriaceae > Microbacterium > Microbacterium sp. NPDC090007. The sequence goes on from NZ_JBIVFV010000002.1 coordinate 106,843, forward strand.
GACTGCGGCGCGCGCCCCGTTCGCGAGGACCGCACCGAGGGCGGGGTCGTCATCGTCGAGGACGAACGTCGCCGTCGGGATGACGTTCCCCGCCAGGTCAAGGGTGGCCTCGACCCCGGAGAACTGTCGCTTGTACGTCCCCGCCTTGTCGTAGATCGCGAAGGTGAGAGTGTCGTCCACGGCAGTCCCCTCTCGATCAGAACGCGCGGAAGAACAGGGGCACGAGGTCGAACATGATGCGGCCGGTCCCGGTGGCTTCCACGTGCAGCGGGACCGACTCCCCCGGCGGGACGGGCGCGTAGTCCTGCAGTCCGAGCTGTTCGGTCGCGTCGACACCGTTGAGCAGTGCCGTGGGGTGGCGGGGGTCGGTGTCGATGACGAGCACGTCCGTCAGCTCAAGCGCGAACGGGACGGTGATGATCGCATCACCGACGCCTAGGGTGATCTCGTCCAGCGGCCCGGCGACGGACCACACGCCCCACCCTTCGACGTCGCCGGGGTTGGGGATGCTGGCTGTGCCGAACGCCGATGATGACGAGATCGTGAACGCGGGTGCCCCACCGGCAGGAATGAACGGGCGAGGGTCCGGAGCACCCCAGGGGCCGCGGCGGATCCGCTCGCCCTGCCAGAACGGTTGATCCGCCTCGAGGGTGAGGCCGTAGACCGCCCACCCTTTCAGCATCGGGTCACGTTCGTACTGGTGCGTGTCGTCGAACACGCCCGTCAGCTGCAGGGTGCGTTCCTCATCGCCCGCCTTGACCCTCCACGTGCCCGGGGTCGTGGGGTGGATGGAGTTGCGGAACGCGCGCTGCCGCTCGAGCCATGCGGTGGAACCGTCCGCCCAGAGGTAGACGGGCCAGAACACGTCACGCGACTCGGCGCGCCACCCGCGGGTCCGCTTCCCGGGGATGGCCCGTGCGGTGGAGGAGTGCTTCGTGATGCGCGGGTTGTCGAGCCCCTCCACGCCGTCGCGGGTGAGGACCACTCCCCCGTCCGGGTCGTTGAGGTCCCATACGGTTCCGTCCGGGCCTTCCCAGGTCAGCCGAATACCGGACCAGTCGCTGCGGACTGGGATCGACCCGACCGGCGGCGAGCCGAGCACCACCGGGTACATCAGCTCACCCCCGCGGTCACCAGAGCGCCCGTCCGAGTCACACGACGTCGCTTCTTCGTCTCAATCTCTGCCGCGATCCAACTTGCGGTCTCGGCGGGTGTGATCCCGTTGATGTTGTACGTGTCACCGCCTGAGTACCGTTGCCCGCTGCCTGTTCCGTTCATCGTCGAGAGGGTCCCTCCTGACATTGCGAACGACGCCGCGACGGGGACACGGTTCGTGTGACGGGTCATGCCCGCTTCGAACTGCTCCATCACGGCCGTACCGGACTGGCGAAGACGGTCCCATCCAGCCCCAGAGAACGGACCGTACTTCGCGGGCGAATTCGGGAAGAACCCGCGGACAGTGGACAGCACCCCTCCGATGACGGAACCGACGGGCGTTTCGGCGATCCCACGCAGGAAGCCGTTGATGAGCGACCGACCGGAGCTGTAGAGCAATCCCCCGAGGTCGCCGAGTGCGGCCGAAGCTCGCTGTGGGAGCGACTGGATGAACCCGATTGCCGAATTGACGCCGTTCTGCACCGCGGATGCCGCGGTCACCATGGCCTGACCGACACCGAACCCGAATTCGCGGACGCCCCCGAGGGCACCCGTGATCCCCCTGAGGAGATCACCGAATGCACCAGACGCGTTCAGAGCGTTCTGCGCGGTCTTCTGCAGTGACGTGTCACCGTTCAGGAACGAGAACAGTGCGTTGGTCAGCTGCAGCAGGCCGGTCTGGTTGTTCGTCCAAATCTGAAGCAAAGGGATGATGGCCTGCGCGCCCTGGATGAAGATCGGGAGCGCTTGGGTCCCCAACTCGATGAGCTGCGGCAGATACTCTGCGGTGGCCATCGCCAGAGAGATGAGCGCCGGCGTCGAGTCGGTGAGTGCCTGACCGAGTTCCGGTCCGACCTTCGCGATGGTCGCGTTCAAAGCTGGAACCAGCGACTCGTTCGCAACCTGAGCGAGGGATGTCAGCGCCGGCAGCAACGACAAGCCGAGGCTGGCCTGCGCATTCTGCCACTCCGCGTTCAGTCGCGCCTGCTGACCAGCGAGGGTGTCCGACTCCCGGGCGAACGTGCCCTGCGCGTCCGCCGTCTGCTCCATGAGCAGCGACAGGACCGCTTGAGCCTTCGCCGCCTGCTCCTGCTCCCCCGTGAGGTTGTTCAGCCCGAGGGCCGCGAGACGGGCGGACACGGCGGCCTCATTGATGGAGACGCCGTAACGTTCGATCGGGTCGCGCTCTCCACGCAGAGCGGCGGAGATGGCGTTCACTGCGTCCGTGGTGGGCCCGCCGAACTGCGCAGCGAGATCAGCACCGAGGCCGATCAGAACCCCGGTCTGCCCCGTTACGTCCTCGATCGGGACGCCGAGGTTCTTCAGCTGCGCCCCGATCACGGTCGCGAACTCCTGGTACGCGTTCCGGGACAGGCCGACGTCCTGCGCGGCGCCAGCGGCCCATGTACGGATCGTGGAGGCGTTGTCCTTGAAGACCGCGTCGACGGCCCCAATGGACTGTTCAAGCGACGAGGCGAACCCGATGCTGTCCTGCACGTACCGGCCGGCAGCGCGGAACCCGTCACCAACCGCGTTGCCGATGCTGGAGGCGAGGTTCGACGCGATGTTCCCGAGCGCCGAGCCCACGAACGAACCAGTGAGCACCTCGCGGAAGCCGGATGCGAAACGGCCGGCGGATCGACGCCCTGCCTGATTCAGCTGCTCGCCGGCATCATCGGCCGCCGAAGCGAGACGCCCCTGCGCTGAGCGGAGGCTGTCGGTTGCGTCCTTCGTGTTGCCCTGCGCGGCCCCGAGCTGACGGGTCGCCGTGGCGAGCCGCTCCTCCGCACGGATCACCTGGGACGAATCGTTGGCGTACTTGTCGCGCGCCTCAGCCAGCTGCTTTTCAGCGACACGCACCTTGCCGGCCGCATCCTGCTCCTTCAGGCGAGCCTGCGACAGCGCGCGCGAGGATGTCGCGACTGCACGCTCCAGTTCCTTCGTCGCAGACGACGAGAAACCCCTCGACTCCTGCTCGAAGGCCTTCCGGAAACCGGACCCGGTGGTGCGCCCGGACGTCTGTCCGGTAGAGGTGAACGCCTTCTTAAAACCCGACTCGGAGTCCTTCGCGGCCGCGTCGGTCTCCGCCGTGATTGCCTTGCGGAAGCCTTTGAAAGTGGGGACGATCGCGATCTGCCCGGATCCAAGCTCAGGCATGCAGACACCTCTCAGTCGGGGAAGGCGGACCTCCGTCGAAGCTGCTCGCGCAGCTCAGCACGGCGTTCCGGCGTGACATCAGCGTTCGGTTCCGCCGCGGACCATGGCGTCGGGAGCTCGAACACGGGGTCGTTCGTGCCTCGCAGGAAGTTCAGGACCCGTGAAGCGAGCAGGATGACCGCAGTGTCCGCGTCGGACGTCGGCGCGCTCATCCCGGCTGCTTTCATTCGCAGGTGTGACCTTGGCTCTGCGAGGAGACCTGTGAGGAGGTCCGGTACTTCACGCCACGGGATGCTGTTTCGGCGGCCGATGTCGTCGAGGCCGCATCCGATCAGGACTCGGAAGTCCCAGCGGAGCTCGGCTCGGTGCTCCCCGATGTACTCGAGGAGCCCTGAGATTCCCCCAGCGGCATCCGCACCGCCTTGGTGAACTCGTCGAAGAACAGACGCGAGAAGCGGGTGCGCTCGATGACGCCCATGCGGTCGAACGCAGCCTCGAAGTCTTCCCCGAGCCAGGCGGCGACGATCTTGAACTGTTGCTCCTGGTCGTCGTCCTCGTTCGTCGCGAGGGCGCTGCGGAGAATGTCGGCCGGGATGTCGAGGTCGACAGTGAGGACGTCACCTCGCTTGCTGGTGTATGTGAGGACGTCGTCGTGGACGGCGTAGGTGGGTGCGGCCATGTGGGTGGTCTCCTTGCGGGTGGATGAAGTCGTGGGTGTGCTGCAGGCGCGCGGTACGCCGGAATGAGGTGGGCGGCGGCGTCACCCACGAACACCGCCGCCCACCGGCTTGATCACGCCTCGGGAGGAAGGACCCACTCACCGAAGTGCTTCATGTTGACGGCTTCGTGACGGGCGATGTTGAACAGCAGGGCGTTGCCCATGACACCGCCACGCTCGGAGCGGTCCTCGGTCGAGGAGGCGAGGGTGACGAGGGGTGCGACGCGGCGACGGATGGCACCGTTCTTGAAGATCTCCTCGGAGAACACGACCCATCGCTTCGCGTGGCCGCCGCCGTCGATCTCGACGTACCCGTTCGCGTCGGGCGTGACGCCGGCGATGATCTCGCGCACCTGCTCGGCGAGGATCTCCGCGGCGGTGATCGCGAGCGTCACGTTCGCCAGGCCCGAAGGGATGGAGTAACCCTCTTGCCAGAACGTGATCGGGTCGCCGTCAGCCGCCCATGCGAACTGGGGTCCTCCGTCCTCCTTCAGCAGTCCGATCTTGACGAAGGCGGGGTCGAGGGTGAGGTCGTTGTCTGCGCCCGACGCGGGCGTGGGGATGGTGGTCCCATAGGGGGCGAAGCCGATGGAGCCCGAGACCGGGACGCCGACGGCGAGGATGTCGTTTCCAGCGGAGTCTGCGGCCACTGTCATCTCCTTGCGTGAGTGCCCCGTGTAGAGGCGGGTGGGGTTGGGCGGGCGCCCGGGACGTGGGTGAGGTCAGAGAGGGCGCGCGGCGACACCGAACGTGACGGTGCTGTAGACGCGGGCGAATGTGCTGTCTTCCGGGACCATGTAGGGCCCGTTCGAGTCGTAGACACGTGTCAGGGGGTTGCTGGGGTCGTCGAAGGGGATGAGCTCGGCAAGTGCGAGGACGATCTGTGCGAGCTCTTTCGCGTCGCGCGGGTTGAGCTTCGTGCCCGCGAGGACCGTGAGGCCGATGGATGCGCGCCCGGTCAGGAATGTGTCGCGGGACGTGCCGTCGTCGCGAATGACGAGCTGTTTCGCGGGCGGTGGGGTCTTGACCGATTCGACACGTCCGACGCTTACGTTGGCGCACACCGCTTCGGGGCGGTTGGTGAGCGCTCGTCGGTACCAGTCCGTGAGGAACAGTTCGAGGTCGTCGTAGATCACTGCGGCGCGATTGCCGCCGACGGTGGGGTACATGGTGCCCTTCAGCGACGGCCGGAGCGGCGGGTGTTGGACCGGAGTGCGCGGGCGAGGTTGCCAGTGCGCGACTCGATGAGCATGGTCTTCGGATCGGTCCCGATGACCAGGCCGACGTATCGCCGCTGCAGCTTCGATGCGGTGACGATGCCGTTGCGGTAGTCGCCGGTGTCCTTGGGTGCGTTGGCGCGCGCGGTTGCGGCAATTCGCCGGGCGGCTTCGTCGACCAGGCCTGCTACTCCGGCTGAGCGGGATAGCTGGTCGAAGTACGCGTCGTTGAACTTGACGGCCATCTGGAGGCCTCCTGTCAGCCGAGGTAGCGGGTGAGGGGGATCTCGCGCGACGCTTTCCACCCCGTGAATGGGTTCACGTCCCCCGTCGAGGGGAGCCCGTCGATTGTGTAGACCGGGCCGTTCTCCCCGTCGCGGATGCGGTCGCCCTTTGCGATGTCGTAGGAGTCGTCGCAGTACAGCGACTTTGCTTCCAACGCCTGCGCGCGGGTGGCGTCGCCGAGCATCGACGTCGACGTGGACGCGATGAACGCCTGCTCGATGACGAGTTCCGGCTCCGGGTTTCCCCAGTCCTCCCCGATTGGAAGGCCTGAGTACGGGTCGGTGATGGTGCCGGCGCGGAGCCGGTACACGGTGGATCCGTACGGCATTGAGAGCATCAGTCGTCACCCCGGACGTAGCCGTCCGACTCCGCGATCTGGTCGAAGACCGACATGGTGTTGCCGAAGCGGACCGCGTTGGGGACGGGCGCGCGGACGGAGCGGATGCCACCGCCCAGGCCGCAGACTTCGTCGAGTTGGTCGAGCTCCTCGGGGAGGAACCAGCGGGACAGGGCTGCGCGGGTGTTGTACTTCACCGACGCGGGGCCCACGGACTGCGAGTCGATGGGGCCGGCCGGTTTGCCGAGGCGACGCTCGAGCGCGTCTGCCGCGGCGGACACGAACATGACCCGGTTGGACGGGTTCTGTTCCGTGTCGTCGTGGGTGTCGATGTGCGCCCCGTAGCGGGCGTTGAGCAGCCGATCCAGGACCGGCACCCATGCTTGCGCTCGGAGCGCCTGAGCGGGCGGCAGGGCGGGGAGGAACGGTTGCACGTCCTCGTACTTCAGGTTGAGCGACACCGTCCCTCCCCTTCCTGTTAGTTGGTGGCCGCGGCGATCGCGGCGACCTTGTCGGCTTTCTTCGTCGCCCCGCCGAGGTCGATGCCCCGGTCGGCGGCGTACGCGTCCAGCTCCTTCGCGGTCCAATCCACCGAAGGCGTACCCTCGGGGATCTCCGACGCCACGACGACGTCGGGCACCCATCCGTGGTGCATGTAGAACTTGACCTGCTCGTCGGGCACGTTCACCTTGCGGCGCTTCGTGCCGTGGGTGAGCTGCGCCATGATCAGGCGGCGGGGGTGACCGCGGCGACCGGCTCGGCGGCCGAGCCCTGACCGGTGAGGGTGTTGCCGATGGCGTAGGCGTAGCGGGCCTTGAAGCGCAGGGCGACCATGTCGCGCTCCGCCAGGTTGATGCCACCGACGGTTGCCTGATCCAGGAACTTCACCTGGATGTCCGAGCGCTGACCGATCTTGACGCGGGTTCGGTCGGCGACGAGGGCGGTCGCGAGGGTGTTGTCCCAGGCGCCGTTGTCGACGAACGCGGCGTCGAGGCCGGCGATGCTGTCGGCGAACGTCCCGTCGGCGCCGAGGGAGCGCGAGAGGATCGCGGTGCCGTCGGTGGCGCGGAGGTTCGCGAGGCGGTAGCGGAGACCCGCGGCCGACAGGATCGTGGTGGGGTTGGCGCCCGAGTCGGCGACGGCACCGGCGGCCTGAAAGATCGAGCCGGCGAGGTCGTCCTCACCCGGCGTGGCCGAGATCTGGAAAACGTTGCCGGCGGCGGTCGCCGCGGGCAGCAGGGCCGGATCGGTCCACGTGGTGGGCTTGTTGATGCCGAACAGGATGGCCTGGTCGAGCACCTTGCCAATCGCGCGGCCACCGAGGACGGTGAGCGACTGCAGGCCGTCTTCCGTCATGTCCTCGAGGACGTCCTCGTGGATCGGGATGATCACGGCGATTTCCTCGACCACGAAGCGCTTGTTGCCCCACGCGGCCTCCGACGTCGGCTTGACGCCGTTGCCCGCCGTGGCGGACTCCTGCACCCACCCCGCCTCGGGGAGGGTGGTGAGGACGGGCGCGTTCGTGATCTTCGTGCCGAGGGGCACGGTGCCGAAGGCGCGGATGGCGGCGGAGCCCTGCTGGTCACCGGCCGCCTGGAGGAAGATCGGGGAGTATTCCTCCTCGATCAGGGTCGCCACATCGGCGCGAGAGATGTCTGCCATTTCGTCTCCTTGACGATTCGTGCGCCGAAGCGCGGAAGGTGGTTCGCCTAGTTGCTGCGGCGGTTGGCGCCGAGCTGGCGGAGCGCGGCTGCTGCCTTGCCCGTTCCGGGCTTGCCCGTGGTGTCCTGCTGCTTCTCACCCGGCCGTGGCTGAGGGCGCGTGCGCGGCGTGCGCGACGGCTCCTTCACCAGGTACGGCTTGTCCTGCGCGAGCTTCTCGACGCGCTTCTTCAGCTCGTCGGTGTCGATGTCGTCATCCTTCTTCGGGATGTCCGAACCGAGGACCGTGAGCGCGTCGGCGGGGTCCAGGAAGCCGAGCGTCGCCGCCACCGCCTTCACCTCGGATGAGGCGATGCGCTGGTCATACTTCGCTGCGGTCTCACCCGACGCTGTAGCGCGGGCTTCCTCGATCGCCTTCTCGCTCGGGGTCTTCTTCTCGTCCTCGAGCTGATCCCACTTCTCGGCCTTCGCCTTGAGCTCGTCGTAGCCCTTGTACTTCTCACGCTCACGCGCGAGACGGGACTCGACGATCCGGTCCAAGTCGGCCTGCGACTCCGGTGCCTTCCAGGCGCGCGGGTCGGTGGGCGCCGGATCGGTCGGCTGCGGGTCGGTCGGGTTGGGCATGGACATGGGTGATCCTCCGTGAATCCGTCGATATGACCGCCAGAGGCAGCTGGCGTACCTGACCCCGCCCGAGAGCGGGTGAGTCTCACTGCGCGGCGATCTGCCCCGCAGAAGTTCCGGGCACCGCGGCGGCTGCGGCGGTGCGGATCGCGGCGACCTCGGGCTGCCGGGACCGGACGTAGTCGGCGGCCTCGAGGACGTCCGTCTTCGACCAGCCGGGGACCATCGCGAACAGCAGCTCAAGCGGGGCACCCACGGTCGCGAGCTTCAGCACCGCATCCGAGATCTGGCCCAGCGAACGGGTCGACACGTCGGCCCAGTGGACCTGTGACGACGTCGCCTGCGCGGCCTCGGCGTCGTCGAGGATCGCGGCGGCGGTGCGCATCCACTGCTCATACCCCTCACCGATCGACATCTGACGGTCGGCGACGTTGCGGAAATAACCCGACTCAGCCGCGGCGATGCCCTCAGCGGACATGTTCACGACGGCGCCGAGGAGGTAGTGCGGCGGCACCTGACACACGGCGGAGAGGTGCTTGATGTGCGCATCGACGGCGGCGACGACCTTGTCCAGGTCAGCCGGCGCGAACGTGCCGAACCGTGCCGACTCCCCCGACTCGCCGGATGCGTGGATGAGCCCGTCGACCGACGATTTCAGATGCGGGTTGCCGTTGGCGTCGGTCGCGATCTCACCGCCGGCCATCCACTTCTGCGGGAACGCGCCATACCGCTGCACCATCTGCAGCGTGAACGTCGCATCGACGACCCGCTGGTAGATCGGCACCGCCGCTTCGACGGAAGACTTCGGGTTGCCCTGCAGGTCGAGGGTGTTCGACAGCTGCACGACCGGGCAGAAGTCGAGACCGTGCTCGTCGACAGTGACGTCGACAGGCGCGAGCGCGGAGCCCGTCCACCAGTACGCTGCCTCTCCGTCGATGAACAGCCACTCCGACTCCCAGAACGAAACGCCCTGCCTACCGACGCGGGTCAGCACCCACTCGGGGTACTCGTCCCACGGGCGGGCGAACTTCGCGTACGTCCGCAGCGCCGACAGAGGCCGCATAACGACCCCGTCACCATCCGCGGGGAGAGACATGCCGAACGACTTCCCGAGACCGATGACTTCTCGGTTCACCGCGCCCTGCCGGCCGTCCATGCCGTTGGCCTGCCAGCCCTCAGCCCACACCCGCTCCGACGAGTACCCGTCGACCTGCAGTCCTTGCGCGATCGCGTCGCACACGAACTCCAGCCACGGGGATGACGCCTTCCGGAACAGGTCTCGGTACTCGGCGTCAGCGTCGGACGGCATCCACGTGCGCGTCAGCTTCCCCTCGATGCGCTTCTTCAGCGTCGCCAGGCGACCCCACTCCGCGCGCATGTCCTGGGAGTGCTTCGAGATGAGCTCACCGATGCTGGTCCCGTCGAGCGCCATCAGCTACCTCCATCACGCGTACCCGCGTACTTGTGCCGGCTGCCGCTTCGGCGTTGCTTCGGACTTCAGGACCCCCCACAGTGCCCAGGTGACGGCCTGAGCCATCGAGACGGGCTTCGTCGGGTCGGACTGCTCCCATGTGACACCGGCGCGGCCGATGTTGCGGGTGGTGGCGAACTCGAGAGACGCGCGAACCTCCGCCTGTGGGCGGTGGGGCACCAGCCCGGCGTTCACGTGCTCGATGAACAGGGTGTGCGCGGCGGCGATCTCGTCGAGGTTCATGGCGAGGTACTTCACCCCGGCGTGATCGAGGCTCGAGACGACGGCGGCCGCGTTCTTCGCGTCGATGACGACGAGTGCGTTTCCGTACTGGGCCTTCAACGCTTTCAGGTCTTCAGCGATCCAGCGGGTGCCGCGGTCGGTCTTGTGGTGCTCGACGGCGATGCGCTCGGTGTCGACGCGGACGGCCTTCCCGATCGTGCCGAACGCGCCGGCCTTGCCGAGGCTGAGGGAGAGCACGACACCGTCGCCTGTGACGTGCGCGTCGGTGTCGGTGTGACGGTCCCACACCTCGAGGTCAAGGTCAGACAGTCGCACAACGGCTTCGGCGCGGCGGCGCGGCCAAATCGACAGCCGCTGGCGTCGGTACGAGTCCGCGGACATGCGACCCTCAACACCCGGCTCACCACGCTCGTCGGCGATCTGCTCGTAGGTGAGGCCGGGACGAAACCCGACGCCCGGGTTCGACTGCTCCGCCGCGGCGTCCGAGTAGATGTCGATCTGTGCGGCCGTGTCCGGCTCGTCAGCGCCCTCGGGAGAGAATTCCATCCACCCGGTGCGGGGCGCCGTCCCGGCGCGTCCACGGTCTCGTACGCCCTCCCAGTACTCGGCGTCGTTCAGTTCGTCGGGGACGGTTCCGAAGAACAGCACCTGCGTGTTCTCGACCGACGACATGGTCGGCAGCAGAGCGTCCATCGCAGCGATCGATGCTTCCTGGGCCTCGTCGATGACGAGGTCGTCGATGGTGAAGCCGACGCCGCTGTTGCGGGAGCGGGCGAGGTACAGCAGACGGTTCCCGTTGGCGAGCTCAAAGCCCTCCTCGCCGTGCGCCGTGCGGATACCGCGAGAACCACCCCGCAGCTCACCCATCAGCAACGCCGACGACTCGATGATGAACCGCATCCGGCGGAACATCTCCTGAGCCGTCTTGAACTGGTGCGCCGTGTACACGATCGTGCGCGGCGACCCGTCCCGCTTCGGCCACAGGAACAGCTTCGCGAGACAGAACGCGGTGATGATGTCGCCCTTGCCGTTCTGGCGGGCGACGAGCTCACCCCACTCCGTGCACGTCCACAAGCCCTCCGCGTCGACCGACAAGATCCCGTCGAGCGACAGCTCCTGCCACGGGTCCAGCACACGACCGGCGACCGTCCACAGGTCCAGCGCCTCATCAGCGAGAGTGCCCGCGCGCGGCGGGAGAGTCAGAACCCTAGGCGCCTGCCGCCCGCGCAGTACGGGCAGCTCGAGCTTCGGCGAGCTGGTCAGCAAGCGTGACCCCCTTCGCCTGTCCGTTGCCCTGAATCTCCGCGATCTCGCGCACCGTTTCGCGCTGCTCCCGCATCAGCAGGTACGCGCGGCCCGGATCAGTCCGCCGCAGCGCCGGCAACAGCTCCCGCTGCTGCTCCAGCAACTCCTTCAGCACTTCGAGGCGCGAGACGTGCCCCTCATCGGTCGTCGGCATCGGCGCCGGCGGCGGCAGAGGCAGTTCCGGCGCCGAATCGACCGGTTCAGCGACCGCGCGGGCCCTCCGAGCCCCCACCGACGTCGATCGGGCCGCGTCATGCTCTTTCTGAGCCCGACGGCACGCCGAATCGACGTCCTCACCGTCCCTCAAATGCCGCTTGTAGGCCGTATACGTCCCGCACGGCGCCTTCGCACGCGGCATCCGGCACCTCCAAACGGTGTCAGCCCGCGATTCGGTGTCGCGCAGCATCATGTGCGGGGAGAAACGCGCCAGGCACGTGCGGGACGTGGGCAGCGGGTGGGCCTTCGGGGGGTCCCCCACCCCTTCGCGGGTCAGCCGTGGGTTTGGGTGGCGGGTGCCGTGCGGGTGCCTAGGACGTGAAGGTTGTAGAGAGCTTCCGGGGTGTCTTCGTCGGCTACTGTCTCGTCGTGTGGCTCGGAGATTCCGCACCGGGCGCACGTGCGGGACCAAGTCCACGGGTGTTCGTCGCACTGCATGTTTGTCAGTCTCCTACTCGTCGGCGGTCGCTCAGGTCTTGCGGTAGGCGAGGACGGAGAGGGTGACCTGTCCGAGTGCGAGGAGCGCTGTGGTGGTGACGGTGATGACGCACCCGGTGGTGGTCTTGCTTTTGACGATGGCGTCGGTCTTGCCGATGAGGTTGGCGGTGGTGGTCCCGGTCTGGGGTTTGGTGATGGTGTAGCCCGTGTCGGGGAATGGTGTGGGCCAGGTGACGGTGACGTCGACGGTGGCTGCTGCGCCGAGGAGCGTGATGATGGCTGGGACGGCGATGCTGTCGCGGTACTCGATCTGTGCGACTGCTCCGGCGGGTGCGTCTTTGCCGGGGGCTCCGTCTTTCCCGTTCACGCCTGGTGCGCCGTCTCGACCGTTGGTGCCGTCTCGCCCTGCTGCGCCGTCTCGTCCCGGGGGTCCGGGTGTGCGGGCGATGTTGTCGATCTCGGACTGCAGTCGCTGATGCTCTTCATCGGCGGCTTGTGTGGCGACGTCGAATCGGCGGGCGATGTCTTCGAGCGTGGTGAGGCGGGGGTCGCGGGTGATGACCATCTGGCGGGCGTTGTCGGCGGTGGCCTGTGCCTTGTTGACCTTCTGGGCGATGTCGGTGATCTTGGTGATGCCGGTGTTGATCCAGCCGCGGCGGTTCATGAGCGGGACACCGAGAACACTGCGTCACCCTCGGACACGACGTAGAGGGTGACGTCGCGGCGGTCGTAGGCGCCGACGGACACGTTGCCCCATCCGCCGGGTGGGATCTGGTCGGAGTCGCCGGCTTTCGGGTGCGCTTCGTTGCGGGACACGTAGACGGGGTGTTCGGCGTCGTGGACGGTGATGACGACGCTGGAGAAGGGTGCGACGTCCTCGAGGAGAACGGTTGTGGGTTCACCGGCTGGGAGGGGCATTTCGTAGGCGCCCTTTTCGGTGCGGGTGATGGTGATGTCGGCCACGTGGTTCCTCCCTTGTCAGGTGGCTTCCCAGATCTCGACGGGTGCGTTCTTGCCCTTGCGGGAGTTGCAGGCCAGGTGCATCGGCACGAGCTCCTGACGTACGAGGTCGCCGCCGTTCTCGAGTGCGACCGGGTGGTCTGCGGTGAAGGAGAGGCGGTGCCCGGGTGGGAGGGTCGTGTCGATCGTGTCGCCGCATCCTTCGCCGGTGGGTGAGCCGTATCCGCAGGGGAGGTTGTCGCGGGCGGTACGGCGTTTCAGCGCGTCTTGCTTGCGGCGGTAGGCGCGGTGGCCTTTGCCGTCCCGGATGCGGTGCGATGGCATGCCGTCTCCCGGGTGAGTAGGAGGGCGCCGGGTGTGATGCCGGCGCCCGGGGGTCGGTGCAGCTGTTCCCTCCGCCGTTCAGATGTCGGCGGTCGTGGGGATGCTTGGAGCCGGAATCCGTGGGCTCGTGAACACCGGGTGTGGACCCGCGGTCGGGCGGAGCGTTCGTCGTGCGCGTGCGTATGGGGGTGTGTGCGCTGCGGCTCGACGCCCGACCGGGGTGTCTGTGGAACGACGAAGCCCCCGGGGCCGTGTGGTCCTCGCGGGGGCTTCGTCGTCTGTTGTCGTGTGTGACAACTCTCTGATCTTGAAGTTAGGGGCGGAAAGAACTCGGGTGGGCGTATCCGGGTGAAACACGGCGTGTCGCGCTCTGTGCGGTTCACTCGCGCCCTGTGGTGTCGGGTGGGCGGTTCGGGGCGGGTGGCGGTGTTTCGGTCCTCTCAGCGGCTTCCTGCTCGCGTGCTTTTCGGAGTCGGTACTGGTGGGGTGGCCAGCGTTTGAGTCTGGCCCGCCAGTGCTTGAGGAGGATCTGCTCGTCGACGACGCGGACGCGTTGCCCGTGGCGGGTCTCCCAACCCATCGGCATTCCGTCCTGCCGCATGTAGCGGATCGCGCGGGTGGTGCGGCCGATGCGTTTCGCCGCCTCCCGGTAGGTCAGGAGCTTCGGCACCGGCTCACCCTCCCGCTACCCATCGGACTCCCGTTCACTCGATTCGCGGCCCAGCAGCGTGAGGCACAGCGAGCACGTCACCTCGGCACGGTCGCGGGTTGTGCGCTCGAAGGACGCCGCGCCGTTGCCGTGCAGGCTCGTCGGCGCGTTGCCCTCCCAGTGCACCGGTGCCGACGATCGGGGGTACACGCCGTGGTGGTCAGCACACCGCGCCCCGTACAGGGTCGGTGCCCCACAGAGCACGCAGTGGTTGCACCAATCGAGGCATCCCTCGACGTGGCTCGGCGGGTGCGGGTCCGAGTCCGAATGCGGCGTGTCGATGTAGGTCCGTGACATCACAGGCTCCCGTTCGCGTGGTTGATGTCTTCGGTGAAGGTCTCCCCGCAGGACCTGCACAGACCGACCTGCACGGGTCTCGGTGACCCGTTCGCCCCGTCGATCCAGTCGACGATCACCGCGGCCTCACTGCAGGTTGTGCAGGTGCGGGGGCGGGCGCGGCGGGCGGTGCCGGCGGTTGCGTACCGGCCGCGGAGGCGTCGGATGAGGGCGAACAGGTCGTCCTCGACGGGGGCGACGTCGTGGAGGTCGCTGATCGCTTCGACGTTCTCGGCGAGCCATGCGGTGACGGTGTACGCGGCCCTGCGGGCTGTGCCCGTGTCTTGGGGTACGTCACGGTCCACCGTGGGTGCGGCGGGCAGGTGGGAGTGCACCTGCTCGAGGTACCGCCACATCAGGGCCCACAGTTCGCGGGAGTCGGTGGTCGCTCCCCCGTCGCGGATGGGAACACTGTCGTAGTACCCGCCGCCGGTGACCTGCGGCCGGTCGAACGCCGAACCACCACGGGACACCCCGATGCTGGGAAGCGCGAGGGTGCTGGTCGTCTCGATCAGCAGCGGGAGCTGGTCGGTATGCCAGACATAGGACGTGACCCAGCGTTGGTATTCGTACGCTGCCTGCTCGTCGGCGTCCACCTCGTAGCCGGTCATGCGGCACCTCCCATGATGTCGAAGTAGTCCCTGTCGGCAGCCGCGTTGTCGAACGGGCGGCCCTGGTCGTAGGCGCGCCAACGCTCTCGTGAGCACGCGCGGCATCGACGGCGCTTCTCCTTGCCGACGAATGTGAGGTTCGGTCCGTCGAGACGGTGCGCCCGCCGGCACGTGGGGTGGTGGGCAACGCGATCGGCGGCGTTTTCCTGCACGGTCCCCCACCGCAGGTTCCCGACCCGGTTGTCGTCTCGAACACCGTTGGCGTGGCACGCTTCCATCCCCTCGGGACATGGGCCGGCGAACGCCTCGAGCACCATGCGGTGCACCTTCGTTGTCACGCCTGTGCCCGAGACGTAGAGGCGCACCTGCACGTAGCCGCGAGGATGCCGCGGGAGCGCCAGCAGTTGGCCTTCCTGGTGGTGGCCCCGCGAGTCTCGACGGGCGACCGATCGAACGCGGCCGACGTTCGACACCTCGTACGCCCCCTCGTATCCGACGACCGCCCGCCAGCGCTCGGTCGTCTCGTCGATCGCGTCGTCGGGGATCACGCGGCCGCCGCTCGGCGCAGTTTCGCCAGCTGGCGTTCGGTCTTCCCGCCCCACACCCCGGACGTCTGCCCGGTGCGGAGCGCGAACGCGAGGCACTCGTCCATGACGGGGCAGGCGAGGCAGATCGCTCTGGCCGGTTCGGGCGAGTACCCCTTCTCGGGGAACCACCATTCGGGGTCGATCTCGGCGCAGGCGGCCTCAGCGACCCACGGTTCAGGGGTGATGAGGGATGCGGCGCCCGACCACTGCACGTCGTTCCTGACGTGGGTGACGGGGATCATCTGGTCCATCGGTTCGTGTCTCCTGCTATGTGGTCTGCTCGACGTGCGGCGTGGCAGTCGAGGCAGGTGGTTTGGTCCCAGTCGGTGGGGGTCTTGGTTTTGCGGCCGCAGTAGCCGCGGCCGGGGGCGCCCGCCGCGCAGGTGCGGTCCTTCTCGGGGGTGGATGCCCGCGGGGTGGCGCGGTCCTGCGCGGTCGGGGCGGCGGTCACAGCGGCACCAGGCGGACGAGGTCGCGCATCGCCGCTGACGCCTGGCAGGCGGCGTGCTTCGTCTGGGCTGCCGAGGACGTCACGATCGCTGCGTGCGTGTCGCAGACGAGTCCGCATTGCCGGTTGCAGGCGGTGCAGACGACGGCGTGCGTCGCGAGCTGGCCGCAGGATGTGCCTCGGGTGAGGAAGATGCAGACGGGGTGGTCGTCGGCGTGCTGGGCCAGGTCGTGCAGCACGTCCTCGTCGTGCAGGCCGAAGCGGTCGACCGTGGCCTGCTCGATGGGTGAGAGGGTTGCGCTCATCGGATTGCCCCGCTCGCCCTGAGCGCCGACTCGGCCTGGTCCTGGGTGTCGATGTCGAACCCGTGCTGGACGGCTCTGTGCGCCCGCTGGGCGGCCACCTCCCCGACGGCCCCCTCGGCTTCCGCGGCAGCCGTGTTGAGCTGCCGAGCGAGGGCACGCGCCGTATCGGGTGCCATACGGGTTGTGTGGCCCTCGAGGGTGGGGAAGGTGAGCAGGGCGACCACGCCGTCGTCGGTCCAGTCGGCTTCGGCGATCGGCACCTGCTGCTGTTCATGGAGGATCATGCGTTGTCCCATCCGAGGGCGGCGCGAGCTTCCGCGCGCTTCCGGTTCTTTTCGTCTGCCCGGGCCTGTGCGGCCGGGTCGTTGTAGTTCTTCGCGTCGTGGCGGAGCACGGCGACGGGGAGGGCGAGCGCAGTCAGCTGGTTGCTGAGTCGGATCTGCGCGGTGAGGTCGTCAATCGCTTCGACCTGTGTGCGCCTCGTAGCGGCCATCAGAACGGGGTGTCCGAGTCGGCGGAGCCGGACGTGGTCCAAGGCTGCTCAGCAGGCGCGTGACGCTGCGTAGAGCCACCTCCACCGGCGCGGGTGACCTGCGCGGTCGCGTAACGGAGGCTGGGGCCGATCTCGTCGACCTCGAGCTCGATGCTCGTGCGCTGGTTGCCCTCACGGTCCTGGTACGAGCGCTGCTTCAGCCGGCCCAGGGCGATGACGCGGGAACCCTTGATCAGCGATCCAGCGACGTGCTCGGCGAACTCCTTCCACACCGATGCGCGAAGGAACAGCGCCTCGCCCTCTTTCCACTCGTTCGCCTGACGGTCGAAGACGCGGGGGGTGCTGGCGATCGTAAAGTTCGCGACGGGCAGCCCGTTCTGCGTGTACCGCAGTTCGGGATCGGCGGTGAGGTTACCGACGACGGTGATAACGGTCTCGCCGGCCATCAGCGCACCTCAGCCGTCTCGTGAGTCGACACCGGCGTGATGCTGACTCCCTCGTCGTAAGAGATGGCGACGGGCACCGAGGCCAGGACGCCGTCTTCCTGACCGAGGATTGCGTCCTCGATTCCCGCGGCCTCCACCCACTCAACTGCCCAGCAGGGCCATCCGGTCTCGGTCGCCTGCTCCGCGGTCCAGGACTCCATGAGTCCTTCCTCGAATCCGGCAGGGCGACGACGGCAGATCGCGTCTTCAGGAGCGGTGCAGACGAAGCCGCGGTGCAGTTCGCCGCCCTCGATCTTCAGCTGGACGTGGTGATAGCTCGTGCTCATGACGTGCCTCCTCAGGCGATGTGTTCTTGGGCTTGGCCCAGTTCGGTGTTGCGGGCGCGATAGCGGCGCCCGATGTCTCGCCGGCAGACACGGCACTCTCGATGCCGGCCGCCCTGCCTTTCAGTGATGCGGGTGTTCTCGACCGTGAACTCGTGCCCGTTCTTGCAGTGGGTCTTGGTGCGACCGAGCGAGAAGTGAGTGCCAGCGGCGACTGAATCGCGCACGTTCTCCGAGTGGGATCCCCACCGGAGGTTGTCCGCCGAGTTATTGGTCTTGTCGCCGTCGGCGTGGCATACCTCCGTCTTCCCCGGCTTTGGGCGCCCGTGGAATGCGGCACACACGATGCGGTGGACGCCGATTACCTTCCGCACGCCCTCCTTGCGAAGGCCTACGTTCAAGTACCCATTGCGATGAAGGGCAGGCTGCAGCACATGCAGAGCAGGCGTTCGCCCCTTCGGGTGCGCTCGGACGCTTCTCACCTGACCCGTAGACGATGCTTCGTACTGGCCCTCGTAACCGGGGACGGGCAGCCATTCCTCGACGCTCATCGACTTCTCCCCTCGGGGATGAGGTCTTCGTTTGCCTGGTACTTCGAGAGCACCCGTGAGAACTGTCCTTGCCAGACGAGAGTGAGTTCGCCCGTCTGCCCTTGCCTGTTCTTCGCGACGTTGACTTTGAGCTCGTCACGACCCGGAGCCCGCACTCGGTTGAGTAGCAAGATCACGTCTCCGTCCTGTTCGATGGCGCCGGACTCGCGCAGGTCCGTCAGCTGCGGTTCGGCTTGCTTCCCCTTGCGGTTCGCGCCGCCTCGGTTCAGCTGCGACAGGGCGATGACGGGGACGCGCCACTGTTGGGCGGAGAGCTTCAGCGCCCGGGAGAAGCCGGACACGGCCTGCTGGCGGTTCTCGACCCGCTCGTGCGTGTTCAGCAGCTGCAGGTAGTCGACGATCACGACCGGTTCCCGCTTGAACCGGCGCTTCACCGCACGAGCCTTCGCCTTCAGCTGCGGGATGGTCGACACCTCGGCGGAGTCGACGATCACCAGCGGCAGAGCCTCGAGCTCGGCGCGGTGCTTCGCGAACGCCGCCCACTCCGCGTTGGACAGCTGGTGCTTGTTCAGCGAGCCGATGAAGATCTGCCCCATGCAGGCGATCGCGCGGGCGGCGATCTCCTCACGGTTCATCTCGAGCGACACGAACAGGACGGGCCGGTGCTGGGCGAAGGCGAGGGCGATCTGCACGGCCATGATCGACTTGCCGTCGCCGGGGCGGGCGGCGACGACGTACATGCCGCCGTCTCGGAACCCGAAGATCAGCTGGTTCAGGTCGGTCCACGGGGTCGGGGTGTATGACGGCTTCTCGGTGAGCGCGTCCGCGTAGTGGGTGAACCAATCGCCGATGGACTCGACACCGCGGGAGACGGTTGCGTCGACGTCGTCAAGGGCAGCGCGGGCGAGTTCGACCATGTCGTCGGTGGGGATGGACTGGTCGTTCGCGATGGTGGTGGCTTTCGCCGCCCCGTCGCGGACTCGGCGTCGCTTCGCCTGATCGAGGACGATGCCCGCGTGATACCCGGCCGACGAGGCGGATACGACCGCGGAGGTGAGGCTGTAGATGAGGGTCACGTCGACCCGCCCCACAAGCTCCCCTGCGGCTGCGAGGGCCGCTTCCACGGCGACACTGTCCGTCGGTTGTCCTGCGTCGTGCAGGCGCCGCACAGCGCCGTACACGGCCTGGTGCGCCGGGTCGGAGAAGTCACCGGGCTGCAGGATCTCCGCGACCTCGTCGCACGCGGCGCGGTCGAGCATGACGGCGCCGAGGACAGCGCGCTCCGCTTCGACGCTCACGACTCACACCCGCATGCGCCGTTGACCGCCTTCTCCATGAAGCAGACCTCGCAGACCTGAGCGACCGCGCGCTCCGGCGGGCATGTCGCGTGCACCCACGTCTTGCCGGCCCCGTCGTACTCGTCGGGCACGATCAGATCGCCGGGGCGGATAGAGAACTCGCAGGCGGGGCAGGTGCTCCACATGCGCGCTGCGACGCTCACTGGGTGATCTCCCGTCTCTCGGCGGCGAGACGCAGCTCCGTCACGTTCCCCGCATCCGACGACGACACCGGCAGCGGTACGGCGGCGACGATGTCGGCCGGCATGACCGTTCGCGTCTCATCCCGGTAGTGCTCACGCACCGCGTCGAGAGCGACCTCGAGAGGAACGTCTGCGAGGACAGCGGCCCATGCCTCCGCCTGCTCGACACGCTCCGCAGCGGGACGCGACAGGCGCGGGTCGATGAGCGTCGCCTTCGTCAGCAGCACGTTCGCTTCGCGGGGATTCACAGGTCCAGACCCCCGAAGTCGAACGACTGCTGCGACACCCGTCTGGCTGCTACCTCGGCGTATCGCTCGTCGGCTTCGATTCCAATCGCTTTGTGTCCGAGCTCCTTTGCCGCGAGAAGCGTGCTCCCAGATCCCGCGAACGGATCGAGGACTGTGGATCCTTCCCCCGCGACGACCGATAGAAGGGTCTTCAGCAGCGCATCCGGCTTCTCGGTGGGATGCTCGCCGTCCCGCACGGTGGGGAACCGCAACACATTTGCCACGTCTCGTCGCTGCGGCGCAGATGGTGTCCCCGCGGACATGTGAACGATGAATTCGTGCTGGTTGCGGAAGACAGCCCCCATACCCAGCCGGTTCTTGTCCCAGACGAGCGTGGGGTGCTGACGCAGGTCGGCAGACTCAAGAGCGGCAGCTAGGTGAGACGCCATGCGCCAGTCGATGAAGGACAGCACGTGCCCGCCCTCGTTCAGGAGACGGCGCCACTGCACCCCGCATTCACGCAGCAGATACACGAAGCCGTTCGTGCTCATGGCGTCGCCGCGGATCCAGTCGTCATCCTCGACTCCGCGGTTCATCGACTTGCGGATGCTTCGAGCGTTCTCGCGGCGGCCGCCACTGCTGTACGGCGGATCCGTCAGAACCGTCGTGATGCTTCTGTCAGCGAGAGAAGCCATGACTTCGAGACAGTCGCCTAGGTGGATCTGGACCGTGTCGTCCTCGTAGTAGACGCTCACGCTCCGACCGCCTGACGCTCACGTGCGGCGAGCATCGCGTCAGCCTCACGGCCCGCGTCCACCGCACCCACACGACCGCCGCGCGCCTCTGGCAGCTCGTCGTCCCACCCGGAACGGTTCAGCCACGTAGCCGGGTGCGGGATGAACTGCTTCTCAGGGCGCCCGGGGTTGTCTCGGTACGCGATCGCACCCGCAAGGATGACCTCGCCGGGGACGGTCTTCACGGCCTTGTCCCACGCGCGACGCGCGTCCGGCTTCGCGACCTTCCGAGGCCACACACCCCAGAAGTCGTCGAAGCTGACGGAGGCGATCAGAGCCACTCGGGTATCTGATGATTCACCCTGGTGGTTCTCTAGTGGTTCTTCCTTATATGTACCGGTCACTGTGACCGGTGAGGTCGGCCTGTGTGACCGGTGAGGTTGGTCTGTGTGGCCGGTGAGATCCACAACCGGCCAATCTGACCGGTTGCTGTCGAGGGTCGCGCCGACCTGCAGCACATACCGATCCGAGGTCCGGTAGCCGCCCTCCGTGCGACGCTCCTCACGCGTCAGCAGACCCGCATCCTCGAGGCTGGTGATCGCTCTGCGCACCGTTCTCTCCGACGCCCCCGTCATCCGCGACAACGTCGCCTGCCCCGGGTAGCACGACTGCTTCTCGTCAGCCATGTCCGCCAGCGCCACCAGAACGAACTTCTCCGGCATCTTCAGACCGAGCTCCCACGCCCAGTTCGTCGCCTTGTAGCTCATGCCCCAATCCCTTCCACTTCCACGGCGCGACCGTCCCCGGTCAGCAGCCACCACGTCTTGTCGTTCCTCTGCACCCGCACCTGATCCGGGTCGAACGCGGATCCCCGCCCGAGGCGGGAGATCAGCACGCCCCGGAACAGGGCCAAGTCACGGTGCTTCTCCGCCTCGCCGTGGCATCCGGTTGTCCCGGACCCGCAGAGGGTGAGTGCGTTCGCGGGTGATGCGACTGCGTCCGCCCCGCGCTTGCCCGCACCGCCGGCGCCGCGCGGCTTCCGGTGATGCATTGACCACCCGATTCCGCGGTCCTCGAACCGGAGGTGTCGGCGGCAGAGGAAGCACGCCGACCCGTCTCGGTCGAAGAACACGAGTCGCACCGTCGCCGGGGTGAACTCGCCCGCGGCCATCACGCACCCGCCTTCCGGGGGAAACGTGGTGTCGGAGACTCGAGACCCATCTCCCGACGACGCCGTGACACCGACGACTGTGTGAGTCCGATGTGCTTCGAGATGCGGTTGTCCGACCACCTCAGGGCGTTCAGTTCGCGGATCGTGGCATCGACGTCGGTACCTACCCACTTGGGCTCCGGTCGTGTTCCGAGTGAGGCATCGGCCATCCGTGACAGCAGGAGCGCGACGGTGACACCGCGGGCATCGGCCACCGCGCGGAACGCCTTGAAAGTCTCCGCTCGCAGCGAAGTGCGCACGTCGACGAACACCGGTGTCTCGGCATGCGCCACGGCACCGCCTCGCTGCCCGTAGCAGCTCGAGCAGGTGTCGTTCGTCATCCGCGCGAGCGTTCCCGGGTGATCGTTCTTCTTCGCCCCGTAGGGACGCATTGGACGGTCGCAGCGGGAGCACAGCGTGTAGTCGCCCATCAGGCACCCCCGCCGTAGGTCTCGGCCGTGCGCATTTGCCGCGCATCCACCGCATCCGAACGGGTCTTGTCGATGTCCTTGTCCACCGTGCGGAGGTGTTCCTTCACACCCCGCCACGCGGCTTCGGCTTCGTGCATCCGGTTCCGGTGTTCCTGCGCCTTCGCCGCCGCGATCACGCTGGCAGCGGCGACGGACCGGCCGTCCTCGATCTCCGCCTTCGTCGTATCCCGCAGCGTCGTCTCGTACTTCGCGCGCGCCGTGCCCACGTTCGTCGCCGCGGCCGAGTGCGCCCGGGCGAGGACACCGCGGGTGATGATCAGCCGCTCCATGTGCGTCTCCCGGTCGGCGTCTTTCAGCGCGTCGAACAGGTCGGCGTGCAGCTGGTTGCCGTGGTCGAAGGGGGCGATGCCGAGGCGGGCGAGGAACCGCTCGAGCGGAGTCATCCGTTCCACCTCGCAATCGCAGTCGGGTTGTCTGCACATCGGATAGCGAGCCTTGTCAGCATCTCGACGAAGCCGTCAAAGTTGCCCCATCCGTTCTCGGGATTCAGGTGCCGGTAGACATCCGGTCGGGTAACGGCGCGCAGCAGCCCACGAGAGGCGCGGAGGCCGATCTCGTGAGCGGCCATGCCGTCGAGTTCGACGGAGTGCTTCTCGAACACCCCCGCCAAGCGCCACATCGGGGAGAGGTTGTAGGTGTGCCCGTCGAAGACCTCGACCACTTCGCCGTTGTCTGTCTCGAGGTGGATTCCCCAGCTCATGCGTCCACCGCCTTCGTGGCGAGAACCTGCACACGCTCCGAGGTGCGCAGCTCGTACACCACCGGCGCACCACCCGCCGTCTCCGCCGTCACATACACGCAACCCGGGCGACCGTGAGCACGAACCGCCACCACCGTCGACAGGCCGCCAGAGAGGCGCACAGCGTCGCCTACACGCACATGCCGCGCCTCGACCATCCCCGGGATGAGCCCGCCAAGCACACGCCAGTCCGTGTGAGCCAGCGTCCAGTCGACCGCCGCACGAAACGCATCCGCCTCAGCCGTCTCCACCCGACCCGAGAAGTTCGCCGGCTGATGCAGGTACTCCTGCACCCCCGCCTCGACAGGTGCCGTCAGCGCGGTCATGACTGCACCTCCGGGAAGATGCGACGTGCGTCCCGAATGTCCGGGTCATCCGTCTCGATCTCGACCTGAGTGCAGGCATCACGGAACACCGTGATGGGTTCCTCGTGCCGTGCCGAGTAGACCGTCACCGCGCGCATGCCGCCCGTAGGAAGGTCGACGTCCCACACCTCTGCGGGCCCGGCGTCGTGCCACGGTTTCGGCTCCGGGTGAGCATCGAAGTAGGCGTCGGCGGCGGCACGGTAGTACGGCCACGTGTCGGCGCCACGGCTGAGCAGCTGTGTGCCGTACTGCGGTTCGTCTTCGTTGAAGACAACAACCTCGTATGCATTGGGGGTGGCGAAGCAGACCCAGTTCGGGTGCCCCGGGACGCGCCACCGGCCGAGGCGTTCGTCAGCCTCCGCCAGGAAGAACTCACGCAGAGCCTCTATGTCGGCATGGCCCAGGTAGTCGTACCCGTCCAGGCTGTTGAAGCCGGCGCCGAGGTGAAGACGCACGTCCCCGTCGTCGTCGGTCTTGATCGTGATGCCGTTGGATGCGGCGAAGTCGTTCATGCTGGCACCTCGGCCGTCTTCCACTCGGTGACCGGCTCGCCCACCAGGGCGGGCTCCGCCGGCGCCCATGCATCCGCATCAGGCCCGCCGAGCTCGGCACGCTTCGCCGTCATCGCCTCGACGTACGCCTTGACGCCGTCGATCTTCAGGCCCTTCGCGTGAGCGTCGATCTTGTCCAGCGCCGCAGCATCCGCCGCCTTGCCGATCGCAGCGACCGCCGCGGCCACCTTGTCCGCCGCCGTCTCCCGCGACACCTCACCACCGGACCGGTCAGCGACGACCGTCGCGTGCGCCCGCTCCCCCGCACCCTCACCGATGCCGAGGTCGTTCCACAGCTTCTCGACCGTGAACCCCGGGTACTGCCGCGGGCCCTCGAGCATCACCCGGATGCTCTTCAGCTTCGTGACGAGGAACTGGCCCCGCTCCCGCAGCTCCACCACACCCGCCGCGTCGAACACCAGCGACTTGTGCGCCTGCACCTTCCAGTCCTTCGCACCCGTCGGCTGACCGTTCTCCATCACCGCCACCGGGTCCAGACGAGCCGTCAACACCACGGGCCCCTGGTGGAGGCGGATGGCGTTCATCACGTCGTTCCACTGATCCGCCGCGAGGTTCCACAGATCCATCGAGATCGTGAAGTCACCGTTCGGGTTCCGGCGGCCCTTCGCGCGCTTGTTCGCGATCGCCTGCACGTTGTCCTGAATCAGCGTCCACAGCCGCGACATCGAATCGACGACGATCAGCGTCGGCCGGTCCCCCGCCGGCTCATCCACCGCCGCCTTGATCGCAGCGAGGATCCCCGGGTACGTCCCGTCGTGGACGACGATGTCGAACTCCACACCCGGGATCAGGGAGTACTCGTCCGGGTCGTCCTCACCGATGCCGATGTAGAGCGCACGACCCACCAGCGGCGACGTCGACGCCGACAACGCGGCGAACGTCTTCCCCGCACCTTCCCGACCCGCGAGCAGCAGGATCGGCCACGACGGGCGCCCCGTCGGCTTTCTCACGTTCAGTCCCATCTCAGTTCTCCTCCTCGAACTCGTATGCGCATTGGGGGCACAGCCCCTCCTTGTCGATGACGACGGCGTGCTCGCACCGCGGGCAGTCGGCGATCATCGTGGGATCCTCGGAAAGCAGCGGCCAGAACACCGACCCCGGGCCCTTCCGGATCTCGGCGAGCAATTGCCCCTCGGTGAGGTCGTCCATCGTGTGCTGCGTCTCCAGCACCCACTTCACGGCCGCCCACCACGTCTTCCGGGACCCCTGCTTCAGCTGCGTCCCCAGCGACGACGTGTGCCCCGACGCGGCCCACAGCTCGTCCTCGAACGCGCCCTGCACCATCCCGTGGTCCGCCTTGATCCGGTCGATGTCGACGGTCATGTCACGCCCATCCCGCACGGTCATCTCCTGAACCCCTTCGGGATGTGCGCGGCCGGCAGAGACACCACCGGGGCACCAGCGAGCACAGACGCGCCCACCGCGATCCACACGGCATCCGCCTCGTCATTGCCCGCCACGCCCGCCTCAGGGATGCGACGCTCCGCCGCGAGCAGCACGTCATCCTTCTGCGCGTTGCCCTTCCCAGTGGCGAGCTGCTTCACCTGGTTCGTCGTCACGATCACCGGGTCCACCTCGAGCACCCGAACCAGCGCCTCCACCGTCCGGTGCCACGCGTAATGCAGGCGATCCACCGACCGGCCACGGCCCGCGAACGCGATCCCCTCAATCCCGACCACGTCGAGCGCGGTGATCCTCGCGGCGGAGATGATGTGGCGGGCGTGCTCCTCGATGCGCTCGTAGTAGTCGCCGAGGGTGACGCCCTTCGTCGACGACTTCACCGTCACCGTCTCCCACGCGGTGCCGTCCGTGATCGCGATGCCGCACGACGTCGTCGAGTAGTCGATGCCGATGTAGCGGGTCACAGCAGGCCCGCCTCTCGCAGCTTCGCCTCGGCGAGCGAGACGCGCTGGAACGTCGCTGCGTCACCGCCCGCGTCCGGGTGTGTCTCGCGCTGAGCGCGCCGCAGCGCTCGCAAGGCCGCCCCCTCGACGACTCGCATCTCGTCGAGTCCGAGCCCGATGAACGTTCCCAGGAAGGCGAGTGCGTGACCCGGCGATCCGAACCCCGCCGGCGCCGCGGTCGCCTCGAGCGCGAGGAACCCGCGATACTGCTCACCCCGCTTGGTCACTCCGTACCGGTCGACCTTCCGCAGCGCCTCGAGCGCCAACGCGATCGCACGGAGGTTGTCCTCCCACCGGGTGAACGTGTCGCACGGGTACGACAGGTGCCCGTGACGCGAGTCGATCGAGAAGATCACTCCCGGGTGTGCAGCCTTGGCGTTCGCGTACGGGCGCCCGTCCTGTCGGAACTGCCCCGGCTCGATCGCGATGAGCAGCTCGGCCGAGTCCTGCTGAGACCGCGTTTCGGTGAGGTGCCAGATCTCGCGGTCGAGGACGCGCAGGGTGTCGGTCAGCGAGGCGCTGAACTTCGACGGCTGCCGATCGGTGGTCAGGGTCCCGGGCCACTCCCGGATCGGGGCAACGCGCATGCTGTGAGGCCAGGCGCTCATGCGATCACCGCCACGCCGACCACGGCCAACGCGCTCACGGCCACAGCGAGCACACCCGCACCGGCTACCAGCCAATGCGGAGCCCGATCAGGCCCATATTCCAACTCAGGGTTCACTTCGACTCCAGGGATTTCGGGCAGCACAAGACATCGGCCATGTGCCGCAGACAGATCACGTGGACACCCGGCGCGTCAGAACAGGCGACAGACCCGGGACCACAGGGGGCAGGACCTAAAGGCCCTACGGGAGGATCAGACCGTCAGGCCCGCCTCCGAGGTGTGACACTCACACCAGCACTCGACACACGCCCCGTGCCGTTCACCGCGGCAGTCGAACGTCCGATACGGCGCCGACACGTCGATCACGTACGCCACCATCAGGACGACCCCGATCAGCACCGCGACCGTGAACGCCACCCACGGGGACCACCCGAGCAGCAGGATCAGACCCCACACGACGCCGGCGAAGACTGACAACGTGACGACGGGATGCTCCTCGGCGGCGATGAAGCCGCGCGCGACCGTGGTGCTCATGACTTCGGCACCGGTCGAGTCTGCACGCGGGACTCCGCCACCCACGCGTCGATCTCGGACTCGCGGTACAGAACGGTGCGGAGGGTGGGCTTGTAGAAAGCCGGGCCCTGGCGACGCTTTCGCAGGTCCTCGAGGATGACGGTGGTCATTCCAGGCACGCGCTGGCAGACCTGATCCGGCGAGAGCCATACCGGCTCCGGCTCAGACCTCTTGAGAGGGACGACGTTCCCCATGCTCAAGCCGCCTCTCCGGGCTTCGGATCCTCCGACGTGACGAGCACGAACAGGGAGTCGAACGAAGCGTGAGGGAATGCAGCGGCGAGCTTCGCGAGGAACTCGTTGGAGGCGACCGTCTCCCCCTTCCGCACTCTGCGGAGGGTGGAGTCGTCGACTCCGATGCGACGCGCGAACTCGGTGTCTGTGGGGATGCCGTGCGCGTCTCGAAGCTGGTCCAGACGGACCGGGTCGACTGTCAGGTGGTGGGCTCTTGCGCCCGTGCTAGTGGCTGGCATGCGTGCAACCGTACGGCACGCATGGCGTGCGTGCAACCTTTTTGCGTGCACGCAATAACGGTGCAGGCGCGAGGCGTCGACAAACCCCAGGTGTGCGCGCAGTTTCTTTGCATGCTTGCAATCTCGCGTGTAACGTTCCCTTGTGCAGAAGCAGACATGGGCCGATTACGTCGCGACAAACAGCAACGGCGAACGCAAGAACGTCATCGCCGGGAAGAGTCACGTCGACCCCGCCACGGTCGGCCGTTGGATGAGCGGCGCCAGCACCCCCCAACCCCTCCAGGTCATCGCCTTCGCCCGCGCCTACGGCCTCTCCCCCATACCCGGTCTCATCGCAGCAGGCCACCTCACGCCCGACGACGTCGGCGACGGAGTCGTGATCCAGTCCACGCCAACGCTGGACAACATCGCGACCCACGCCCTCGTCGATGAGCTCGAGCGCCGCCTCGAGGTGATGTCCGACTACGCCGGATGGATCCGGTCGATCGCCAGCGGTAGCCCGTCACCCGCCAACCTCAGCGCCGACGCCCTCCGATACGTCGACCCTGCCCAGCCCCCGTCCAATGTCCGCGGCGAGGACTTCATCGAGGCGCTTGCCACGCATCTCGAACCGAGCCGAAGCATCGACGGGAAGCAGACCTACCGCCCCGTCCAGGACCTCGCCGAAGCACGCCGAGCGCGCGATGTCGGAACCCCTACGCAAGATGGGGAACTCTACGAGGCCGCACGCCCCGCCGACCCGGAACCCACCGACGAGCAACCCTCCTATGACGACCCCAGCTGACCTACGTCTCCTCGACTACGCCGACGCCATCGGCGTCACGATCGAGTACACCCGCCTGCCCGCCGACCGCGACGGCATCTACGACCACGATGCCCGCCGCATCCGCCTCCGACGAGGCATGTCCGCACGACACCATCGATCTGTTCTCGCGCACGAACTCGGTCACGCCGCATTCGGAGACACACCCACGCGCTTCGGGCCCGTGCACGCTAAGCAGGAGCGCCGCGCCGAGGAATGGGCAGCCCTCCGCCTGATCGACCCCGACGACTACCGCCACCTCGAGGCCGTCCACTCCGGCCACCCGGGAGCAATCGCAGTCGACCTCGACGTGATGCGCAGCACCGTCCTCGCGTTCCAGGCTCTGCTCCAGCGCCTCGGCGACACCGTCTACGTTCGCCCCCGCATGGGGTCAGGACAATGGATCGACCGACACCTCATCGAGAGCGCCTGACGTGGCCGGCTCGGTCTCGGCGTACGACACCGCCAGCGGGAAGCGATACCGCGTCCGCTATCGGAAGCCCGACGGCGCCCAGACTGACAAGCGCGGCTTCCTGACGAAGCGGGAAGCGAACCTGTTCCTCGCCTCCGTCACGGTGTCGAAGGCGTCCGGCATGTACCTCGACCCGTCCGAGGGAAGGAAGACCGTCGCGGCTTTCGCTGAGCAGTGGAAGCGAGGGCGGCTGGCGGGCCTGAAACCCTCATCGCAGAACGTGCTCGAGACATCCTGGCGCGTCCACGTCGAACCGCGATGGGGCGCCCGCGGGGCGGCAAGCATCCGGCCTTCGGAGATCGAGGACTGGGTCGGTGAGCTGCACCGCGAGAAGAGCGCACAGACGGTGCGGCGCGCGGTGTTCGTCCTCTCCGCCATCCTCACGATCGCCGAGCGGGACAAGATCATTCACAGCAACCCGGCGAAGGGTCTCCGACTTCCGGAGAAGCAACGGAAGCCACAGAGGTACCTCACGCATCAGCAGGTCGATTTGCTCGCTCGAGGCGCCGGTGAGCACCGCACGATGATGTTGCTCCTGGCCTATACCGGCCTCCGGTGGGGTGAAGCCATCGCCCTGCGCGTCCAACACCTCGACATGCTGCGCCGTCGCATCTCGGTCGAGGAGAACGCCGTGCTCGTGAAGGGCGCGTTCGCGATCGGCACGCCGAAGTCCGGGCTCACCCGGGAGGTGCCACTACCTGCGTTCCTCGCCCCGGCGATCGCGAAGCAGTGCGAGGGCAAGACGCGCTCGACGTTTCTCTTCGGCGCAGGAGCTTCACCGCTCCCCCAGCCCCATCGTGAGAGCGGCTGGTTCACCAAGGCACTCACCGCGGCACAAGCTGCCGACGACACCTTCCCGGACATCACGCCCCACGATCTCCGGCATACCGCCGCCAGCCTCGCCATCAGTGCGGGCGCCAACGTGAAGGCCGTGCAGCGCATGCTCGGGCACGCGTCAGCGGCCATGACGCTTGACGTATACGCCGACCTGTTCGACGACGATCTCGAAGCCGTCGCCGTAGCGATGTCGGAGGCAAGGGCGGCCGCAGTGTCCTGACAGATGTGGGCAAAACGTGGGCAGAAAGACGAAAGGCCCCCGGCAGATCACCCGAGAGGGCGACCGGCCGGGGGCCTTGTCAGTGCGGTAGAACCGCGGAATCACGCGGAATTTAGAAGTCCCAGTCGTCGTCTTCGGTGGCCTCTGCTTTCCCGATCACGTAGCTCGAACCGGACCCTGAGAAGAAGTCGTGGTTCTCATCGGCGTTCGGTGACAGGGCCGACAGGATCGCCGGGTTCACGTTCGTGACCGACGCGGGGAACATCGCCTCGTAGCCGAGGTTCATCAGCGCCTTGTTGGCGTTGTAGTGCAGGAACTTCTTGACGTCCTCGCTCAGGCCGACCGCGTCGTAGAGGCTCTGGGTGTAGCCCACCTCATTGTCGTAGAGCTCGTACATCAGCGAGAACGTGTAGTCCTTGATGTCCTGACGACGGGCCTCGTCGACGGTCTCGAGACCGCGCTGGAACTTGTAGCCGATGTAGTACCCGTGCACGGCCTCGTCGCGGATGATGAGGCGCACGAGGTCGGCCGTGTTGGTGAGCTTGGCGCGGCTCGACCAGTGCATCGGCAGGTAGAAGCCCGAGTAGAACAGGAACGACTCCAGCAGGGTCGAGGCGACCTTGCGCTTGAGCGGGTCGTCGCCACGGTAGTAGTCCATGACGATGCGTGCCTTCTTCTGAAGGAACTCGTTCTCGGTCGACCAGCGGAAGGCCTCGTCGATCTCTTTCGTCGAGCACAGCGTCGAGAAGATCGACGAGTAGCTCTTGGCGTGCACCGACTCCATGAAGGCGATGTTGGTGTACACCGCCTCTTCGTGCGGCGTGATCGCGTCGGGGATGAGCGAGACGGCGCCGACCGTGCCCTGGATGGTGTCGAGGAGGGTGAGCCCGGTGAACACGCGCATCGTGAGCGTCTGCTCCTCGGGGGTGAGCGTGTTCCACGACTGGATGTCGTTGGACAGCGGCACCTTCTCGGGCAGCCAGAAGTTGTTCACCAGACGGTTCCAGACCTCGAGGTCCTTGTCGTCCTGGATGCGGTTCCAGTTGATGGCCTGTACGTGGTTCAGCAACTGCAGCTTCTCAGCCATGTCGTTCCTGTGTCCTTGATCGATGGGTGGTCAGCGGATCAGAGCATGCACGAGACGCACTCGGTCATGTCGGTGCCCTCGAGCGCCAGCTGACGCAGACGGATGTAGTAGATGGTCTTGATGCCCTTGCGCCAGGCGTAGATCTGAGCCTTGTTGATGTCGCGCGTGGTGACGGTGTCCTTGAAGAACAGCGTCAGCGACAGACCCTGGTCGACGTGCTGCGTGGCGGCGGCGTACGTGTCGATGACCTTCTCGTAGCCGATCTCGTACGCGTCCTGGTAGTACTCCAGGTTCTCGTTCGTCATGAACGGAGCCGGGTAGTACACCCGACCGAGCTTGCCCTCTTTGCGGATCTCGATCTTCGACGCGATCGGGTGGATCGAGCTCGTGGAGTTGTTGATGTACGAGATCGAACCGGTCGGGGGCACCGCCTGCAGGTTCTGGTTGTAGATGCCGTGCGCCTGGACGGAGGCCTTGAGCTCGCGCCAATCGTCCTGCGTGGGGATCTGGATGCCGGCGAACAGCTCCTTCGTCTTGGCGGTCTGCGGCTCCCACACCTGGTCGGTGTACTTGTCGAAGAACGCGCCGGAGGCGTAGGTGGAGTTCTCGAAGCCGTCGAACGAGGTGCCGCGCTCGATCGCGAGGCGGTTCGAGGCGCGCAGCGCGTGGAACAGCACCGTGTAGAAGTAGATGTTCGTGAAGTCGATGCCCTCGTCGGAGCCGTAGTGCACGTGCTCGCGGGCGAGGTAGCCGTGCAGGTTCATCTGACCGAGACCGATGGCGTGCGAACGGTCGTTGCCGTCCTCGATCGAGCGGACCGAGGCGATGTGGCTCTGGTCGCTCACCGCGGTGAGGGCGCGGATCGCGGTCTCGACCGTGAGGCCCAGGTCGCGACCGTCCATCGCCAGGGCGATGTTCATCGAGCCGAGGTTGCACGAGATGTCTTTGCCGATGGTGTCGTACGAGAGGTCCTCGTTGTACGTCGTCGGCGTGTTGACCTGCAGGATCTCCGAGCACAGGTTCGACATGTTGATCCGGCCGGCGATCGGGTTGGCCTTGTTCACCGTGTCCTCGAACATGATGTACGGGTAGCCCGACTCGAACTGGATCTCGGCGAGCGTCTGGAAGAACTCGCGCGCATTGATCTTGGTCTTCTTGATGCGCGGGTCGTCGACCATCTCGCGGTACTTCTCGGTCACCGAGATGTCACCGAAGGGCTTCTTGTAGACCTTCTCGACGTCGTAGGGCGAGAAGAGGTACATGTCCTCGCCGTTCTTGGCGAGTTCGAACGTGATGTCGGGGATGACGACACCCAGCGAGAGCGTCTTGATGCGGATCTTCTCGTCGGCGTTCTCGCGCTTGGTGTCGAGGAAGCGCAGGATGTCGGGGTGGTGGGCGTTGAGGTACACCGCACCCGCGCCCTGACGAGCGCCGAGCTGGTTGGCATAGCTGAAGCTGTCTTCGAGAAGCTTCATGACGGGGATGATGCCCGACGACTGGTTCTCGATCTGCTTGATCGGCGCACCGGACTCGCGGATGTTCGACAGCAGCAGAGCCACGCCGCCGCCGCGCTTGGACAGCTGCAGCGCGGAGTTGATGCCGCGGGCGATCGACTCCATGTTGTCTTCGATACGCAGCAGGAAGCACGACACGAGCTCACCGCGCTGCGCCTTGCCGGCGTTGAGGAAGGTGGGGGTCGCGGGCTGGAAGCGCCCCGAGATGATCTCGTCGACGAGCTGCACCGCGAGACGCGGATCGCCGTCGGCGAGGGCCAGGGCCGTCATGACGACGCGGTCTTCGAAGCGCTCGAGGTAGCGCTTTCCGTCGAAGGTCTTCAGCGTGTAGCTCGTGTAGTACTTGAACGCGCCGAGGAACGTCTCGAAGCGGAACTTGGCGCCGTACGCGCGGTCGTTGAGCTCCTGGATGAACTCCATCGAGTACTTCGCGAGCACGGTGGGCTCGTAGTACTCCTTCTCGACGAGGTAGTCCAGACGCTCCTTGAGGGAGTGGAAGAACACCGTGTTCTGGTTGACGTGCTGCAGGAAGTACTCGCGCGCGGCGCGCTTGTCGGCGTCGAACTGGATCTTGCCATCGGCGTCGTACAGGTTCAGCATCGCGTTCAGCGCGTGGTAATCCAGACCCTCGAAGCGGGCCTCCGTCTTGAAGTCCACGTCGGTCAGCTCAACTTCCACCATCGTTCCAATCCTTCGGTGACCCGTTCGACGTCGTCGGGGGTGCCGAAGACTTCGAGTCGATAGAGATGCGGCACCGCGCACTTGCGCGCGACGATGTCGCCGGCGAGGCAGAAGGCGTCGCCGAAATTCGTGTTCCCCGCGGAGATGACCCCGCGGATGTTGCGTCGGTTGCGCTCCTCGTTGAGGAAGCGGATGACCTGCTTGGGGACCGCGCCCTTCTCGACGCCCCGGCCGGCACCCCCGCCATAGGTGGGGGTGACGAGCACGAACGGTTCGTCGACGTGGAGGGGCGCGTCGGTCGGTCGCAGCGGGATGCGCACGGCCCGTTTGCCGAGCTTCTCGATGAAACGCGCGGTGTTCCCGGACACGCTCGAGAAGTAGACCAGCAGCGGAGCCTCGGTCGCCGACCTGACAGCACTCATGGCGGAGGTCTGCGGGCCCGTCGCCGGATCAGGCCAGGCGCGACGCGAGCTCGTCGATCTTGTCGGGGCGGAAGCCCGACCAGTGGTCCTCGTCGGTGATGACGACGGGTGCCTGCAGGTACCCGAGCAACTTGACCTGCTCGAGTGCCGACGGGTCTTCGGACAGGTCGAGCACGTTGTACTCGATGCCCTTCGAGTCGAGTGCGCGGTAGGTCGCGGTGCACTGGACGCAGGACGGCTTGGTGTAGACCGTGATCGCCATGTCGTTCTCTCTCTCCCCTGGAAAATCGTCGTCCGGGCGGGCAGGGCTCGCCGGGACCTCAATACTACATATGGGTGCCGACATCGGAAGGCACCACAAGGGGTAGTAGTTACATCGGTGTGATTTTCCACCGTCTCTTTCCATGTACAACACAGGTTCTCCACGATTTCATCCACAGATCCACCCCCTTCTGGAGCTCTGTTAACAGGCGCGTTTCCGCGGTTCTCGCGAATGTCGACGCCGGCTGTCCACAGATCGGACGCTAGACGGGGGTTCCGACATCGCACAGGCGGTGGAAAGTCGGTTCCGGCGTGTCGCGGCGTGTCGCGGCATCCGTCCCCCTCCCCACTCCTCCGCGGATGCCGCACCTCGGCTGTAACGTTGTGAAGTGGCCGCCTACCGCGAACTCCTCCGCACCCCCGGCGTGGGGCGCATCATCGCCGCGCAGTTGACGGCGCGCTTCCCCAACGGCATGACGAGCCTGGCGATCCTGCTCCACATCGAGCACGTCACGGGGTCGTACGGGGCGGCGGGCCTGGTGCTGGCTGCCACGAGCATCGGCCAGGCCGTCGCGGGGCCCGTGACGAGCCGATGGATGGGCCGCTGGGGCATGCGCCGCGTGCTGACGGTCACCCTGCTCGTGTGCGCCGCGGCGATCGCCGCTCTCGCGCTGATCGAGCTGCCCCTGCCCCTCTACATGGCGCTGGGCCTGATCGCGGGACTGTCGACCCCTCCGGTGCAGTCGGCCGTGCGCACCATCTACCCCAAGATGGTGCCGTCGAAGCAGCTGACGCCGCTGTACTCCCTCGACGCCTCGCTGCAAGAGATCATCTGGGTGCTCGCCCCGGTGCTCATCACGCTCGTCGCGACCCAGATCGGCACGGTGCCCGGTCTTCTGCTCGTCGTCGTCATCCTCATCGTCGGCGGTGCATGGTTCATCCTCAGCCCCGAGGTCGGCCGCGTCCGCATCCCGCGCAGCCGCCGGGGCCTCGGGCGCGTCCTCAGCAAGCCCCCGGTGGTCCTGGCGACCGCGACCGGATTCCTCCTCATCGGGGCGTGCGCGGCGGTCGAGGCCGGGGTGGTGGCCACCTTCGACCACGGCGGCCTCGAGGCCGGACTCGTCCTGGCGGTCTTCGCGGTGGGCAGCCTCGCGGGCGGCCTGTCGTTCGGGCACATCCCGATCGGCCCCTGGGCGATGGCCCGTCGCTTCGCCATCGTCGCCCTCGGCCTCTCGCTCACGATCGTCTCGCTCAACGCCTGGTGGCTCGGGGCGACCTTGCTGGTGGCGGGCGCCGGCATCGCCCCCGCCCTCGCGGTGATGTTCGCCATGACCAGCGCGAGCGTGCGCTTCAGCGAGACCGCCGAGGCCTACGGCTGGATCGGCACCGGTCAGCTCATCGGCGCGGCGGCGGGCTCGGCCGTGGCGGGATTCCTCGTCGACGGCGTCGGGCCGACGGGCGCGTACGTGGCCGCGGCCGGGTTCGCCGTCGCCGGCCTCATCGTGTCGGCGGTGTTCGTGCGCGGCTTCCCCGACCTGCGCCACCGCGATGCGAGCCCCATCCCCGACACCGAGCCCGTCCCCACGGTCACCTGACGACCGACCGCAGCCGCGGGCCCGCCCCCCGAGACGTGGACCGCACGGCCCTCAGTGCGTCCGTCGCAACAGCTCCAGGACCGCGAGGGCGTAGGCGTCGGCGGGAGCGGGGTGGTCGAACACGAGGGTGGATCCGCCCACCGAGATCTCGACCTCGTACGTGTCCGACAGACGCCGCAGCGACCGGAAGGTCGAGCGCAGCATTTCGCGCAACTGCGACTCCGACGGCAGCCACAACGCGTCCTCGGTCGCCACCGAGTCCAGCGCCCACTCGGTCGTGCCGTTGAAGGCGAGGATGCGCCCGGTCGGGTAGTCGCGCGGCTCGATCGTCATGTCGCTGACGGTGAAGACGTCGGCGTCGAACTCCGGCTCGTCGAGCTGGAAGCGATCACCGGAGCGGGGGTGCCACACCAGTCCCGCCTCGCGCAGGGCCAGGGCCATCTCGGTCGAGATCATGGCATCCATTCTGGTGTCGTTCCGTGACGCGGGGGCGGACCGGGCGCGATGCCTCCGGACCCTGGACAGCACAATGGATGCCATGCCCGCACCCGTGATCCTCCCCCGCCTGTCGTGGGGCGCCGCCGACGCGCCCCCCGTCCTGCTCGCGCACGGCCTCGGCTCGGACGGCGCTCTGATGTGGCGCTTGGGCACGGCACTCGGGGAGGCGGGGTGGTGCGCCACCGCGGTCGACCTGCGCGGTCACGGCGACGCTCCGCGGGCGCTCGACTACTCGGTCGCCGCCTACGCCGCCGACCTCGTCGCCACCGTGCCCGACGGCGGCGGCGCGTGGGATGCCGTCGTCGGCCACTCCCTCGGCGGGGCGGCGGCCACCGTGGCAGCCGCGACCCGTCCCGCGTGGACCCGCCGGCTCGTGCTCGTCGACCCGGCGATCGCGCTCTCGCTGCAGGACCGCGAGGTCGTGCGGGTGAGCCAGGAGCAGTCCTTCGCCGACCCGCGGGTCGAGACGGTGCGCGCGACGCATCCCGATTGGCATCCGCTCGACGTCGAGCTCAAGGCGCGGGCGACGCAGCGCGCCAGCCGCTGGGCGATCGAGCAGACCTCGGCGCAGAACGACCCGTGGGACGTCCGCGCCCACGCCGCCGCGCTGACCGTGCCCACGCACGTGCTGGGTGCCGACCCGGCCGTGCACTCGCTCTTCACCGGCGAGCTGGCGGCCGAGGTCCTGCGAAACCCCGCGGTGACGATGAGCGTCATCGCGGGCGCGGGGCACTCCCCCCACCGCGATCGTCCCGAGGCGACCGTCGCGGCCCTGCTCGACGCGCTGCGCTGACGCGGGCGTCCGGCGCGATCGAGCGCGCACCGCTCGACCGCATCCGCCACCCCCACCCGCGATGTCGGTGGACACGTCCACAATGGATGCCATGACCTCGTTCGACCCGGCTCGGTTCCTGCCCGACGACCTGCTCGCGCGCATCCGCGAACGGGCCGCCGTGCACGACCGCGAGAACACCTTCCCGCACGACGACCTCGACGAGCTCCGGGCGGCGGGGTATCTCGGCATCCTGGTCCCCCGCGCGCAGGGCGGTGCGGGGCTCGGCCTGGCCGAGGCGTCGCTGCTGCAGCAGCGTCTGGCGGGAGCCGCTCCCGCGACGGCGCTCGCGGTGAACATGCACCTGGTGTGGACCGGTGTCGCCAAGGTCCTGCGCGACCGCGGCCTCGACGACCTCGCCTTCGTCGAAGAGCGCGCGGCGGCGGGCGAGGTGTTCGCGTTCGGGATCAGCGAGGCGGGCAACGACCTGGTGCTGTTCGGCAGCGACACCGCGGCCGAGCCCGACGCGGACGGCGGGTACCGCTTCACCGGCACCAAGATCTTCACCTCGCTGTCGCCGGTGTGGACGCATCTGGGCGTGCACGGTCTCGACACCACCTCGGCCGACGCCCCGAAGATGGTCTTCGCCTTCCTCGAGCGCGGCGACGCCATCGTGGCGCGCGACGACTGGGACACCCTGGGCATGCGCGGGACGCAGAGCCGCACGACGGAGCTGCGCGGGGCGCACGCGCCGGCCGACCGCGTCATCCGGCGCCTCGCCCCCGGCCCGCAGCCCGACCCGCTGGTGTTCGGCATCTTCGCGGTGTTCGAGATCCTGCTCGCCTCGGTGTACACGGGCATCGCGCGCCGTGCCCTCGAGCTCGCGGTCGCGGCGGCGACGGCGCGGCGCTCGAAGAAGACGGGAACGGTCTATGCCGACGACCCCGACATCCGCTGGCGCGTGGCCGACATGGCGCTCGCCTACGACGCGCTGCCCCCGCAGCTCGCGACCCTCGCGAACGACGTCGATTCGCGGGCCGACCACGGCGGCCGGTGGTTCTCGCTGCTCGCCGGGGTCAAGTACCGCGCCGTGTCGATGGCGAAGGAGGTCGTGGACGACGCCATCCTCGTCGGCGGCGGGTCCGCGTACTTCGCGCACAGCGAGCTGAGCCGCCTGTACCGCGACGTGCTCGCGGGCATGTTCCACCCCTCCGACGCCGAGTCGGCGCACTCCACGACCGCCGCCGCGTGGCTCGGCCCGGTGACCGACTGATGGCGCGCACGCCCACCGCCGCGCTGAGTCCGGCCGATCAAGAACGCCGCCGCGCCCTGCGCGTCATGAAGGGTGTGGCCCTCGGCGCGTTGCTCGGGATGGCGCTGATCTTCGCGGTGTCGTTCCCGTTCCAGCGCGAGGTCGAATGGCTGCAGTACGTCCGCGCGGCCGCAGAGGGCGGCATGGTCGGCGCCCTGGCCGACTGGTTCGCGGTGACGGCGCTGTTCCGGCATCCCCTCGGACTGCCCATCCCGCACACCGCGATCATCCCCCGCCGCAAGGACGAGATCGGCCGGCAGCTCGGCGAGTTCGTCGAGACCAACTTCCTCGAGGGCGACGTCGTGCGCACCAAACTCGAGTCGACGCCGCTGTCGGCCCGCGCGGGAGCCTGGCTCGCCGGCCCCACCCACGCCGAGCGCGTCGCCGCCGAGGGCGCGACCCTGGCCACGAGCATCCTCACGGCGCTCGACGACGACGACGTGCAAGTACTGATCGAAGACCTCGCCCGCGAGCACCTGCTCTCGCCCGACTGGGGACCGTCGATCGGCGGCTGGCTGCAGCGCGTCGTCGGCTCGGGCGCGCACCACGGTGCCGTCGATCTCGCGCTCGACAACATCGCCGTGTGGCTCGGCAACAACCGCGACACGTTCCACGGGCTGGTGTCGCGCCGGCTGCCGTCGTGGGTGCCGAGCATGGCCGCGCGCCTGGTCGACGACACCGTGTACCGCGAGGCGGTGCAGTTCGTCGACGCGGTCCGCGCCGATCCCGCTCACCAGGCCCGCGGCGCGATCGACGGCTACCTCGCGCGCCTCGCCGACAACCTGCAGCACGACCCCGCCACGATGGTCCGCCTCGAAGAGGCCAAGGCCGCGGTCTTCGACAGCCCCCGGGTGCGCCAGCTCGCCGCCGACGCCTGGAACACCGCCAAGGCGGGATTGCTGCGTTCCCTCGGCGATGCGGACAGCGCCCTGCGTCGGCGCGCATCGGCCGCCCTGGCCGAGGTGGGCGAACGGTTGCAGCGCGACGAGACGCTGCAGAAGCGCGTGGACGGCTGGGTGATCGACGCCGCGGTCTTCGTGGTCGGACGCTACCGGCACGACATCGCCTCGATTATCACCGACACCGTCGAGCGGTGGGATGCCGAAGAGACCACCGAGAAGATCGAGCTCATGGTCGGCCGCGACCTGCAGTACATCCGTCTGAACGGCACGGTCGTCGGCGCCCTGGCGGGGCTGGTGATCTTCACGGTCGCCCACCTCACGTGGGGATCATGACCGCCCCGGTCGCCCGGTTCCCCGAACGCACGCGCCGCCCGTCCGGGCGGGGCGGGATCGCCCGCGTCGGCGCGCATCGCGCCGTGTCCGAGACGTTGCGCGACCAGGCCTCGCGTCGCACCGCGCCGGCCGCGCGACGGGTGAGTAGCCTGGGCCGGGTGAGCGACGGTTCGGGGACCGCGGAGTTCCTCTTCTCCTACGGGACGCTCCAGCTGCCCGACGTGCAGCTGGACACGTTCGGCCGCGTCGTCGCGGGCGAGGACGACGTCCTCGCCGGCTACCGCCTCGAGTGGGTCGACGTGGGCGACGAGCGGGTCGCGCAGCTGTCGGGACTCGACGAGCACCCCATCCTGCGTCACACCGGCGACCCGCGGGACCGGGTCTTCGGTCGGGTGCTCGCCCTCGACGCCGAAGAGCTCGACGCCGCCGACGAGTACGAGGTGGCGCTGTACCGCCGCACCTCCGTCGTGCTCGCGAGCGGGCGCTTTGCGTGGGTGTACGTCTCGGCATGAGCGCTCTCTCGATCGATCCCCTCTGGCCCCGTGCCGGAGACTGGCCGGCGCCCGCCGACGGGGTGGATGCCGTCCTCCTCGGCGTCCCCGCCTGGCGCACCTCGCTGTCCGCGACCGGGGCCGGCCAGACCCCGGCGGCGGTGCGCGCGGCCCTGCGCCGCTTCTCGCCCACCCTGCTCGGCCCGCCCCCGATCGATCTGAACGCGTCGCTGCGCATCGCGGACGCCGG
The DNA here is from genome assembly GCF_044748345.1 of Microbacterium sp. NPDC090007. Lineage (NCBI taxonomy): Bacteria > Bacillati > Actinomycetota > Actinomycetes > Micrococcales > Microbacteriaceae > Microbacterium > Microbacterium sp. NPDC090007. The sequence continues at coordinate 146,646 of NZ_JBIVFV010000002.1, forward strand.
CGACGTCGACGAGCCCGACGGCCGTGACGGCGAAGCGCGCGTGCGCGCGGCGGTCCACGCCCTCGACGCGGCACGGCTCGTCGTCGCCCTCGGCGGCGACAACTCCGCCACGTACGCCGTCGCGCAGGGGCGCGGCGCGCGCGGACTCATCACCCTCGACGCCCACTTCGACCTGCGCGACGGCGAGTCCAACGGCTCCCCCGTGCGCCGCCTGATCGCCGACGGTCTCGACCCCCGTCGCATCGTGCAGATCGGCCTCGCCGACTTCGCCAACTCCGCGGCCTATGCCCGGCGGGCGCTCGACGCCGGGATCACGGTCGTCCCCGTCGACGAGGTGCGCCGCCGCGGCATCGACGACGTCGTGGCCGAGGCGCTGCGCATCGCCGGGGGTGGCGACGGTCTCCCGCGCCGCGACCGCATCCACCTCGACATCGACGTCGACGTGTGCGACCGCTCGGTTGCCCCGGGATGCCCCGCCAGCGTGCCCGGCGGCCTCGCCGCCTGGGAGCTGCGGGCACTCGTGCGCGGCCTCGCCCGAGACCCCGGCGTCGTCAGCGCCGACATCGTCGAGGTGGACGCCACGGCCGACACCGACGACGCCCGCACCGTTCGATTGGCCGCGCTGTGCGTCCTCGAGCTCCTGGCCGGATTGGCGGAAAGACCATGATCCAACTCGTCCTCGCACGACACGCGAAGTCGGACTGGGCCGACGAGGGCCTCGACGACCACGACCGGCCGCTCAACGACCGCGGGCGAAGGGATGCCCCCGCCATGGCGCGCACGGTGCGCAAGGCCGGCATTCGTCCCGAGACCCTGCTCTCGAGCACGGCACTGCGCGCGCGACAGACGGCCGAGGCGTTCTCGCGCGTCTTCGACGCGGCCGTGCAGGAGCGGCCCGAGCTCTATCTGGCTTCCGCCGACCGCCTGCTCGACGCCGCGCGCGCCGCGGGCTCGGACGAGGTGATGGTCGTCGCGCACGACCCCGGCATGAGCGCTCTCGTCTCGCGCCTCGCCGGCCGCGACGAGCGCATGCTCACGTGCGCGGTGGCGGTGTTCACCTGGCACGAGGGCACCTGGGACGACGTGGATGCCGTGCCCCCCGACGAGTTCGAGTTGTTCACGCCGTAGGTCGGCGGCATCCGCGCGCCGGCGCCCGACAGGGATCAGACCTCGACGCCGTCCTTCCACACGGACCGCACCAGCGGCACACCGGGCCGATAGGCGAGGTGCACGCGCGACGGCGCGTCCAGCAGCACGAGGTCGGCGCGGGACCCGGGAGCGAGGATCCCCACGTCATCGCGGCGCAGCGCCCGCGCTCCGCCCGCGGTCGCCGCCCAGACCGCCTCGGCGGGCGTCATCCCCATCTCGCGGACGGCGAGGGCGATCATCAGCGGCATCGAGCCGGTGAAGCTGGAACCGGGGTTGCAATCGCTCGCCAGCGCCACGGTGACGCCAGCGTCGAGGAGACGACGTGCGTCCGGATAAGGCTGGCGGGTCGAGAACTCCACGCCGGGCAGCAGTGTCGCAACGGTGCCCGAGCCGGCGAGCGCGGTCACGTCATCGTCCGACAGATACGTGCAGTGATCGACCGCCGCGGCGCCCATCTCGACCGCGAGCGCGGCGCCCGCGCCCGGCCCGAGCTGATTGCCGTGCACCCGGATGCCGAGACCCGCCGCCCGTCCCGCCTCGAGCACGCGCCGACTCTGCGCGGCGGTGAAGGCGCCCTGCTCGCAGAACACGTCGATCCACCGCGCCAGCGGAGCCACCGCCGAGAGCATGTCGCCCACGACGAGGTCGACGTAGGCCTCGGGCCGATCGGCGAACTCGGGGGCGACCACGTGCGCCCCGAGGAAGGTGACCTCGTCCGTCGCCTCGGCCGCCAGACGGGCCAGGCGCGACTCGGTGGCGACGTCCAGACCGTACCCCGTCTTGATCTCCAGCGTCGTCGTCCCCTGCGCGCGGCACTCCGCGACGAGGGTGGCGAGACGCTCGCGCAGCTCGTCGTCGGCGGCGGCGCGGGTCGCGGCGACCGTGGTGCGGATACCGCCGGCCGCGTACGCCTGACCCGCCATGCGGGCCGAGAACTCCTCGGCGCGGTCCCCCGCGAACACGAGGTGGGTGTGACTGTCCACGAACCCGGGGATCACGGCCCGACCGCCCACGTCGACGACCCGCACCTCGGCGCCGGGGCCGGCGGGCGTCGACGAGGCCGCGAGCGCCTCGTCCACGGCATCCGTCGATCCGATCCACGCCACGAGACCGTCGCGGACCAGCACGGCCGCGTCGTTGCGTGTTCCGCAGGGGTCGTCGGGATCGGCGACGTTGGTCGTCAACTCGCCGATCCCCGTCAGCAGCAGCGCCGTCACGGCATCGGAATCGTCAGGCCGCGCGCGGCGGCGACCTCGCGGGCGCGGTCGTAGCCGGCATCCACGTGCCGCATGACGCCCGTGCCGGGGTCGTTCACGAGCACGCGTGCGAGCTTCTCGGCGGCCAGCGGGGTGCCATCGGCCACGCACACCTGACCGGCGTGGATACTGCGGCCGATCCCGACGCCCCCGCCGTGGTGGATCGACACCCAGGACGCTCCGCTCGCGGTGTTGAGCAGGGCGTTCAGCAGCGGCCAGTCGGCGATCGCATCGGAGCCGTCGGCCATCGCCTCGGTCTCGCGGTAGGGCGAGGCGACGGAACCGGAATCGAGGTGGTCGCGACCGATGACGATCGGTCCCGCCAGCTCGCCCGACGCCACCATCTCGTTGAAGCGCAGCCCCGCGAGATGCCGCTCCTGGTAGCCGAGCCAGCAGATGCGGGCGGGGAGGCCCTCGAAGGGGACCGTCGCGCCCGCTTTGTCGAGCCAGCGGTGCAGGGCGGCATCGTGCGGGAACAGCTCGGCCACGGCTCGGTCGGTCTTGGCGATGTCCTCGGGGTCGCCCGACAGGGCCACCCATCGGAACGGCCCCTTGCCCTCGGCGAAGAGCGGGCGGATGTAGGCCGGCACGAACCCGGGGAACGCGAACGCCCGGTCGAAGCCCCCCAGCTCCGCTTCGCGACGGAGGGAGTTGCCGTAGTCGAACACCGCCGCCCCGGCATCCTGGAACCCGACCATCGCGCGCACGTGCGCCGCCATGCTCTCGCGGGCGCGGCGGGTGAAGTCCTCGGGATCGCGCGCGGCCTCGGTCGCCCACTCCTCGACCGAGACACCCACGGGCAGGTACGACAGCGGGTCGTGCGCACTGGTCTGATCGGTGACGATGTCGACCGGGATGCCGCGGGCGAGCAGCTCCGGGAACACCTCGGCCGCGTTGCCGGCGACACCCACCGACAGCGCCTCGCCCACCCGGCGGGCAGCGGTCACCCTCTCGACCGCGGCGTCGAGGTCGTCGGCGACCTCGTCGAGGTAGCCGTGCGCGACGCGACGGTTCAGGCGTGCCCGGTCGACGTCGACGATGAGCACGGCGCCGCCGTTCATCGTGACCGCGAGGGGCTGCGCTCCGCCCATGCCGCCGCACCCGGCGGTGAGGGTCAGCGTCCCCCGCAGATCGTCGGCGGGGTCCTCCGACCCGGTGGTGGAGGCCGTCGAGGCGCGGTTCAGCGTCCGCGCCACCGCCGCGAACGTCTCGTAGGTGCCCTGCAGGATTCCCTGCGTGCCGATGTAGATCCACGACCCGGCGGTCATCTGGCCGTACATGGTCAAACCGAGGTCTTCGAGGCGGCGGAACTCGGGCCAGGTCGCCCAGTCGCCGACGAGGTTCGAGTTGGCGATGAGCACGCGCGGCGCCCACTCGTGGGTGCGGAACACCCCGACCGGCTTGCCCGACTGCACCAGCAGCGTCTCGTCGGGTTCGAGCTCGTCGAGCGTGCGCACGATCGCGTCGTACGCGGCCCACGAGCGGGCGGCCCTGCCCGTGCCGCCGTACACGACGAGGTCGTCGGGCCGCTCGGCGACCTCGGGGTCGAGGTTGTTCATGAGCATGCGCTTGGCGGCCTCGGCACCCCAGCTCTTCGCCGTCCGGATGTCGCCGCGCGCGGCGCGGACGGGACCGCGTGCGACGGATCGGTCCACCGGTGCGGCGGCGGGCGCGGCGGGCGGGACCGGTGCGGATGCCGCGGTGGGTGCGGCCAATGCGGCGGCGGGCGGGACCGGTGCGGCGGCCTGTGCGGATGCCACGGTGGGTGCGGCGGCGGGTGCGGCGGGCGGGACCGGTGCGGACGCCACGGTGGGTGCGGCCGATGCGGCGGCCGGCGGGACCGGTGCGGCGGCCGGTGCGGATGCCGCGGCGGGCGCGGCGGCGGCGGATGCCATCGGGTCGGTCATGCGTGATCTCCTTCGATCGGGACGCGGGCGGGGGTCAGGCGGACGGGACGGGGGCGGGACGCACCTGCGCGAGGGCGACCCGGGCGACCTCGCCCGCGAGGACCGCCTCGGTGACGGCCTCGATCTCGGGCGACACGAAGCGGTCGGGGCCCGGCCCGGCCACCCGCTGACGGATGAGGTCGCGGACGGCGCCGGTGGCCGGGGCGGGTGCGAGCGGGGCGCGCAGGTCGAGGGCGCGGCATCCGGTGAGCACCTCGATGGCGAGCACGCGGGCGAGTCCGTCGATCGCACGGCGGAGCTTGCGGGCGCCCGCCCAGCCCATCGACACGTGGTCCTCCTGCATGGCGCTGGAGGGGATCGAGTCCACCGACGCGGGCATGGCCAGACGCTTGAGCTCCGAGACGATCCCCGCCGCGGCGTACTGCGCGATCATCAGGCCCGAGTCCACGCCCACCTCGTCGGCGAGGAACGGCGGCAGGCCGTTGCTGCGCGCCGCATCCAGCGCGCGATCGGTGCGCCTCTCCGACATGGATGCCACATCCGCCACCGCGATCGCGAGGAAGTCCAGGACGTAGGCCACCGGCGCCCCGTGGAAGTTGCCGTTCGATTCGACACGACCGTCCGCGGTGACGACGGGGTTGTCGACCGCCGAGGCCAGCTCCTGGCGGGCGATGCGCGCGGCGTGGTCGATCGTGTCGCGCGCGGCGCCGTGCACCTGCGGTGCGCAGCGCAACGAGTAGGCGTCCTGCACGCGCGTGCACCCGGGGCCGCGGTGGCTGGCGACGAGGGGCGAATCCGCGAGGAAGGCGCGCAGGTGCGCGGCGGAGACCGCCTGACCGTGCTGGGGGCGCAGCGCCATCAGGTCGGCGGCGAAGACGGCATCCGTCCCCAGCTGCGATTCGATCGACAGCGCGGCCGCCGCATCGGCCGTGGTCAGCAGCATCTCGAGGTCGTGCAGGGCGAGCAGCAGCATGCCCAGCATGCCGTCGGTGCCGTTGATGAGGGCCAGCCCCTCTTTCTCGCGCAGCACGACGGGGGCGATGCCCGCGGCGCCGAGCGCCTCGGCGGCGGGTCGGCGCCCTCCCGTGCCGTCGCGCACCTCTCCCTCGCCCATCACCGCGAGGGCGACATGCGACAGCGGTGCGAGGTCGCCCGAGCAGCCGAGCGAGCCGTACTCGCGCACGATCGGGGTGATCCCCGCGTTGAGCAGGGCCGCGTACGTCTCGACGACGACGGGTCGCACCCCCGTGCGTCCGGTCGCCAGCGTCTGCAGCCGCAGGAGCATCAGCGCGCGCACCACCTCGCGTTCGACCTCGGCACCGGTACCCGCCGCGTGCGAGCGGATCAGGCTGGCCTGCAACGGCGCGCGGCGGTCCTCGGCGATGAAGGTGGTGGCGAGCGCGCCGAAGCCCGTCGAGATGCCGTAGTGCGGTTGGGGATCGTCGGCGAGGGCGTCGATGAGCGCGCGGGTGTCGGCGACGCGCCGCACGGCGCCCGGATCGATCGTCACCGCGGCGTCGTGGCGGGCGACGGCGACGACCTCGCGGGGCGTGAGGGGGGCGGATCCGAGGACGACGCGGGTGTGCATGAGCCGATTCCATCGCGCGCCGAGCCCGTGCGGCACCGGGTTCTGGCATCCTGTGTCTGTCATGCCAGACATTCCGCGCCCGCAGGTCCCCGCCGCCGATCAGACGCTGCGGATCCTCGCCCTGCTCGCGCGGCAACCGGGACCGATGGCGGCGCAGACCATCGCGTCGGCGCTCGCGATCCCGCGATCCAGCACCTACCACCTGCTGGCGACCCTCGAGCAGCACGGCTTCGTCGTGCACCTGCCGGGCGATCGGCGGTGGGGCCTGGGCACCGCCGCCTTCGAGCTCGGCGGCGGCTACGCCCGACAGCAACCGCTGGCCCGGCTGGGTCGACCACTGCTGGCGGCCTTGTCGGACCGCGTCGGCGAGAGCGCCCACCTGGCCGTGCTCGCCGGTCGCGACGTGCTCTACATCGTCGAGGAGCGCGCGCCGCGCCGCCCCGCCCTGGTGACCGACGTGGGCGTGCGGTTGCCCGCGCACCTCACCGCGACGGGCCGGGCGATGCTCGCGGCGCTCCCCCGCGAGCAGGTGCGGGCCCTGTTCCCGGATGCCACCGCCCTCACGCAGCGACACGGCTCGGGCCCCGCGACTCCGCGCGCGCTGCGCGAGGTGCTCCGGCTCGTGCGGGCGGACGGCTTCGCGAGCGAGAACGGCGAGGTGACCCCCGGATTCCGCTCCGTCGCCGCCGCGGTGCTCGATCACACCGGGTGGCCCGCTGCGGCCGTGGCGCTCACCTGGCCGGACGACGTGGAGCGCGACGCCGGACTCCTGGCATCCGCCGCGACCTCGGCCGCCCACGAGCTCGCCCGCCGCCTCGGCCGTCCCGCCTGACGCTCGAGCTCCCTGCGTCAGCGGCGCCATCGGGCCCCGGTGCGCACGCGCACCCGACACGAGGCCGCCGATGAACGCCCCCGCCCGCGGGTCAGCGCACGACGAGGCGCGGCTCGACGAGCACGTGCGCGGCACCGGCGGTCGCGGCGCGCGGGGCGACGACGTTGCCGTCGCCCATGAGCAGGTCCAGGGCCCCGGACGCCACCCGCTCGGGCAGCTGCTCGACGCTCGAGAGCCCGAGGGCCTCGGCCGCGGGGGTGTTGTCGAAGCCGACGATGCGCACGTCGGGGCGCCCGGCGACGGCGGCCGCCAGGTGGGCCCCGATGGCGAGGGAGTCGCTCGCGCACACGATGGCGTCCACGTCCGGGTGCTGGGCGAGTCCGGCGGCGACGGCGTCGCGAGCCAGGGCGACGCTGTCCTCCACCACCCAGCGCGGTCCGCGGGCGCCCCCGACGCTCTCGCGCCATCCGCGTTCGCGCTCGTCGCCCGTCCCCGAGCCGGCGGGCCACCCGAGGAAGGCGACGCGGTGCGCGCCGTCGACGTGCCGCAGGTGAGCGGTGGCCGCGTGCGTCCCGGCCGCACCGTCGACGTCGACCCACAGGTGCGCGGGGGCCTCGACGTCGTCCTCTCCCCAGGGACGCCCGAACGACACGAACGGCAGGCCCCGGGCGTTCAGCCACCCCGTGCGGGGGTCGCCGTAGAAGGTTCCGGTGATGACGACGGCATCCACCTCTCCCCCTTCGAGCAGGTCGGCGAGCCGGACGATCTCTTCCTCGGCGGTGCGCGCGGCGTAGAGCAGGACCCGCATGTCGCGTTCTCCCGCGCTCTCGGTCAGAGCGTGCACGAAGCGGTCCAGCACGACGCCGGCGATCCCGCCGGCGTAGGGATCGAGGTGGATGCCGATGGTGGAGCTGCGGCGCGTGCGCAGGCGGCGGGCGGCGGCGTGCGGGCGGTAGCCGAGTTCGGCGATCGCCGCCTCGACGCGGACGCGGGTGGCCTCGCGGACGATCTCGGGGGTGTTGACGACGTTCGAGACGGTCTGGCGGGAGACCCCTGCCACGCGCGCGACGTCGTCGACGGTGGGCGCCTTCATCATCGCCGTCCTCCCCTCTGCCGTCGTGGGCGGGCTTCGTCGCGGGCGTCCTGAGGAAGACTCCCCCGGACGCCGCCGGTCCGTCGCGGTTCCGTCAGCCTAGGCCGACCGGCAACGGCTTGACACGCAGGCCCGCCGTTCCTTACCTTTGTTCCACCGTCATTTGAACGTTCAAAAAGACGGCCCTCCGCGCACTCGGAGGGGTCGCATGCCTCATCGAAGGAGAGAGACACATGACACGGCACCTGCCCGCATCCCGCACGCGCACGGCCCTCGCCGCCGGCGCCCTGCTCGCCACGGGAGCCCTCACGCTCACCGCCTGCGGATCCGGCTTCAACGACACCCCGGGCGAGGGCCAGGCCTCGGGTGGAGGAAAGCTCACCCTGCTGATCGGCTCCTCGGGCGACGCCGAGACCCAGGCCGTCACCGACGCCGTCGCCGCGTGGAGCGAGCAGTCGGGCGTCGAGGCCGAGGTCCAGACCGCCAACGACCTCCCCCAGCAGCTCTCGCAGGGATTCGCCGCCGGCTCCCCGCCGGACCTGTTCTACCTGGCACCCGAGGCCCTCGCGGGGTACGCGGCGAACGGCTCGATCGCCGCCTACGGCGACGACCTGGCCAACAAGGACGACTTCTACCCCTCGCTCGTCGACAACTTCACCGTCGACGGCACCTTCTACTGCGCACCGAAGGACTTCTCCACCCTCGGGCTCATCATCAACACCGACCTGTGGTCCGCCGCCGGGCTCACGGATGCCGACATCCCCACGACGTGGGATCAGCTGGCATCCGTGGCACAGCGCCTGACCGCCGACGGCCGCGTGGGTCTGGCCTTCGGCGCCGAGTACCAGCGTGTCGGCGCCTTCATGGCGCAGGCCGGAGGGGGACTCGTCACCGACGGACAGGCCACCGCCGACAGCCCCGCCAACGTCGAGGCCTTAAACTACGTCAAGACGCACCTCAACGACGGCACCTTCGCGTTCGCGGCCGATGTGGGCGCGGGCTGGGGTGGCGAGGCCTTCGGCACTCAGAAGGCCGCGATGGTCATCGAGGGCAACTGGATCTCGGGCGCGATGTCGGCCGACTACCCCGACGTCAACTACACCGTGGCCGAGCTGCCCGCAGGCCCCGGTGGCCAGGGCACGCTGCAGTTCACCAACTGCTGGGGCATGGCCGCCGACAGCGCCAACCAGGAGCAGGCGCGCTCGCTCGTGGAGTTCCTGACCAGCACCGATCAGCAGCTGGCGTTCTCCGAGGCCTTCGGCCCGATGCCCTCGATCCAGTCCGCCGCCGACGCGTGGTCCAGCGCCAACCCCGACCAGACCGCTTTCCTCGCCGGAGCCGAGTACGCGCAGTTCCCGCCGAACATGGCCGGGGCCGCCGACGTCATCACCGACTTCAACGCCCAGCTGGAGTCGCTGAAGACCGGTGACCCGCAGGCCCTGCTGTCGACCGCGCAGTCGAACCTCGAGGCCATCGTCGAGTAATCATGAGTGCTCTCACCTCCGCGCCGCGCCGTGCCGGGTCCCCCACCTCGGGGATCCGGCGCGGCGAGGCCGCCGCCGGCTGGCTCTTCACCGCCCCCGTGCTGGTCATCCTGGGCGTGTTCCTGCTCGTCCCCGTGCTGATGGCGTTGTGGGTGAGCTTCTCGGACTGGTCCGGGCGCGGCAGCCCCTTCGCCCCGGGCGTCGGCTTCGTCGGCCTCGACAACTACGCCGCCGTCACCACCGGCGGCGGGCTCGCGGAGCGCGACTTCGGCACGGCGCTGCGCAACAACACCTGGTACGTCCTGCTCGTCGTGCCGCTGCAGACCGCCCTCTCGCTGTTCCTCGCCGTGCTGGTCAATCGCGCGGTGCTGCGGGGGCGGGGCTTGTTCCGCACCGCGTTCTACTTCCCCTCGGTGACCAGCTCGGTCGCTATCACCGTGCTGTGGCTGTTCCTGTTCTCGGCATCCGGCGCCGTCAACGAGGTGCTGTCGTGGCTCGGCATCAACGGACCCAACTGGTTCAGCGACCCGTCGGGCGTGGTGCACAACCTGCTCGGCGCCGTCGGCGTCACCAGCGGCCCGGCCCTTCTGACCGGCAACACCCTGCTCGGGGTGTCGTGGTGGGACTGGCTCGCCGGCCCCTCGGTGGCCATGTCGGCGTTCATCCTCATGGCCGTGTTCACCACCTCTGGCACGTTCATGCTGCTGTTCATCGCGGGCCTGCAGAACATCGGCGGCGACGTCATGGAGGCCGCGATGATGGACGGCGCCAACGGCTGGCAGCGCTTCTGGCGCGTCACCCTGCCGCAGCTCAAGCCCGTGCTGTTCACCGTGCTCACCCTCGGCCTCATCGGCACGTGGCAGGTGTTCGACCAGATCTACACCGGCACGCAGGGCGGCCCGGGAAAGACCACCCTGACCCCCGCCTACCTCAGCTACTCCTCGGCGTTCCTGTCGCAGCAGTGGGGTCAGGGCGCGGCGATCGCCTTCGTGCTGTTCGTCATCATCGTCGCGCTGACGATCCTGCAGCGCTTCGTCCTGCGCGACCGTCCGGTCTCGCGTCGCCGCATCCGCCAATACGAGGTGTCCGGCACCGGCTCGAAGGGAGCGCGACGATGACCGCCACGGCGTCCCCGCAGACCACCGTCCTCGCCGAGCAACGTCTCGACGGTCCCGGTCGTCCCGCGAAGCACCGCATGTCGGGCAAGACCCTGCGATGGCAGATCGGTCTGTACGCGCTGCTCATCGTGCTCGCGCTGATCTACATCTACCCCTTCCTCGTGCAGGTGGCGACGTCGTTCAAGACGGATGCCGCCGCCGCCGCCGATCCGATCTCGCTCACCCCGCAGCCCTTCACGTGGGCCGCCTACGAGCGCCTCTTCCTCAACTCCGACTTCCCCGTGTGGTTCGGCAACTCCGTCGTGGTGACGGTGTTCGTCACCCTCGGGCGGGTTTTCTTCAACTCCCTCGCCGGGTACGCCCTGGCGCGCCTGCAGTTCCGCGGCCGCGGGATCGTCTTCGCTGGCCTCGTCGCCGTCATGGCGGTGCCGGCCGTGGTGCTGTTGATCCCGAAGTTCCTCGTGATCAATCAGCTGGGCATGTACGACTCCTACGCGGGCATGATCCTGCCTCTCCTCGTGGATGCCGCGGGCGTGTTCATCATGAAGAACTTCTTCGAGTCGATCCCACCGTCCGTCGAGGAGCAGGCCCACATCGACGGCGCCGGCACCTTCCGGGTGTTCTGGTCGGTCGTCCTGCCCATGGCGCGTCCCGCCCTGATCACGATCGTGATCCTGTCGTTCCAGGGATCGTGGAACGAGCTGAGCCACTTCGTCATCTCGACCCAATCGCCCGAGCTGACCACCCTGACCAAGGGCGTGGCATCCCTCGCCAGCGGTCAGCTCAGCCAGGGCAACCAATTCCCCCTCAAACTCGCGGCCGCGGCCCTGATGACGATCCCGGTCGCCGTGGTGTTCTTCATCTTCCAGCGCCGCATCATGAACGCCAGCGAAGGAGCCGTCAAAGAATGACCACCGCCCCCACCACCTCGCCGAACGAGACGACCACCGAGACCATGCCCCTGCAACCCCTTCTGAATGACGCCCTCATCGTGCTGCGCGCCCCCACCCAGGTGTGGTCGGACGGCACGGGCGACATGGGCGCCGCCGCGGTCCACGGCGTCTACCACGGCGACGTCCGTCACCTCAGCGCCCTGGTCGCCTCGTGCGACGAGTCCCCGATCGAGTGGATCTCGACCGCCCCCGACGGCGCCTCCCGCGTCGTGTTCGGCGGCCTCCTGCGCGGGGTCGACGACACCACGCCCGACCCGAAGGTGCGGCTGCTGCGCGATCGCCGCGTCGACGACGGCGTCGTGAGCGAGGCGTGGACGGTCGCGTCCCGCGTCGACCGCCCCGTGCGCGCCACCCTGCGGCTGCGCCTCACGCCCGAGTTCGCGCAGCTGCACGAGGTGAAGTCGGGCCACGCCCGTCCGCGGTCGGTCGAGACGAGCGTCGACGGCGACTGCGCCCGGGTGGACGCCGGCCCGCAGGGGCTCGAGCTCGTCGCTCCGGGTGCCCGCGTGGCATCCGGAGCCGATGGGGTCGAGGCGCAGTGGAGCATCGAGGTCCCCGCGTTCGGCGCGGTCGAGATCGGGTGGACCCTGACGCTTCGCGACGACACCCTCGTCGTGGGTTCCGCCACCGTGCCCGCCCGATGGGATGCCGCGGACGTCGCCGCCCACGCCCCCGATCCCCGCCTCGCGCGGTGGCTGCGGACGGCCCTGGACGACCTCGACGCGCTGCGTCTGGTCCTCCCCGAGCACCCGCGTGACGAATTCTTCGCCGCGGGGGCACCGTGGTTCTTCACCCTCTTCGGCCGTGACTCGATCTGGGCCGCCCGCCTGGCCCTCCCCCTCGACCGCGAGATGGCGGCATCCACTCTGCGTGTGCTGGCGCGTCTGCAGGGCACCGATGACGACGCCCAGACCGCGCAGGAGCCCGGCAAGATCCTGCACGAGCTGCGCGCCTCGGCTCTCGAGATCCCGGGCGAGGGCATCGTGCTGCCGCCGAAGTACTACGGCAGCGTCGACTCGACCCCGCTGTGGATCTGCCTGCTCGCCGACGCGTGGCGCGCCGGCATGCCCGCCGACGAGGTGCGCGAGCTCCTGCCCGCCCTGCGTGGGGCCCTCGGCTGGATCCGCGACAGCGGCGACAGCGACGGCGACGGCTTCCTCGACTACATCGACCGTCTCGGAACGGGCCTGTCGAACCAGGGGTGGAAGGACTCGGGCGACTCGATCCAGTGGCGCGACGGCACCCTGGCCGAGGGACCCATCGCGCTGTGCGAGGTGCAGGCGTACGCCTACGAGGCCGCCCTCGCCGGAGCCGACCTGCTCGCGGAGTTCGGAGAGGCGACGGATGCCGACGACATCGCCTTCTGGCGGGAATGGGCCGCCGACCTCAAGAAGCGTTTCGCCGAGACGTACTGGGTCGAGACGCCCGAGGGCCGCTACCCGGCCGTCGCGCTGGATCGCGACAAGCGTCCCGTCGACACGCTGACGAGCAACATCGGACACCTGCTAGGCACCGGCATCCTCTCTCCCGACGACGAGGCGCACGTCGCCGAACTGCTGCGGGGCGAGAGTATGTCGAGCGGCTACGGCATCCGCACGATGTCCACCGGAGCCGCCGGCTACTGGCCGGTGTCGTATCACGGCGGCAGCGTCTGGGTGCACGACACCGCCATCTGCGCGCACGGCATGCTGCGCGCGGGACGGATCGACGACGCCCGCGCGGTCGTGGCCGGACTGCTGGATGCCGCGGAGGGCTTCGCCTATCGCGTTCCCGAGCTGCACGCCGGCGACCCGCGCACCCACTCGTCGGTGCCCACCCCGTATCCGGCCGCGTGCCGACCGCAGGCGTGGTCCGCCGCCGCCGCGGTGGTGTGCCTGACGACGCTCACGTCCGCCCCCGGGGCGTGAGCCCGCCGGGCGGCGCCGCGCTCGTTCGGCGCCGCCCGGCCCTTCCCCGCGTGCGGTGCGCGACCCCGCGCCCCGTTCGGCGCCGCCCGACGAGCGCGGAGTGTGCCTCATCTTCGGCCGGTTGCGCGCAGTCGGCGCCCGGCGTGATGTCCTTCGTCCCCGGCCGGCGCCCTCACGCCACCCGCGCGACCGTCCCGCCCGTCAAGCGCACCAGCTCATCGAACGTGAGCGGGAACAACGTGTGCGGCGTCCCTCCGGCGGCCCAGATCTCGGCGAAGGCCGCGAGATCCTCGTCCACGACGGTCGTCAGCGCCGCGGGGTGACCGGTCGGAGCCACCCCGCCGATGGGCTGACCGGTCGCGGCGAGCACCTGCTCCGGCGTCGCCCGGCGAATAGCCCCGCGCCCGAGCCGCTCGGCGAGGGCCGCGGTGTCCACGCGGTGCGCACCGCTGGTCATGACGAGCAGCGGCTCGCCGTCGCTCCAGAAGACCAGGCTGTTCGCGATCGCCCCGACCTCGACGCCCAGGGCGGCGGCCGCCAGCGCGGCCGTCGACGCGGCATCCGGGAGCATGATGATCTCTCCGTCGATCCGCGCGTCGCGCAGGGCGGCGGCGACGAGGCGACTCCGGGCGGGCAGAGCGTCGTTCATGCCCGCCAGCCTAGATCGGGCCGCGTCCTTCCCGCCCCCGTCGCGGCATACCCGTGCGGCCGACCGATCGACCCGCCACACCCGCTCCCCCGCCGCTGTCCCGCCCGCTCCCCCGCTCCCGCCCCGCCCGCTCCCCCGCGCCCGCCCCGCCCGTTCCCCCGCCGTCCCGCGGACACGACCCGCGACACACCCCGCCACCGCGCGTCGACCCTCGCATCCGCACGACGGCGCCCCCGCGCGCCCCCGGGTCCCGCGGACATCGACGACGTCGTTCCCGCAGCGCCGGCCGCGCACCACGAGCTCGCGGACGCACCCGCGAGACGGCAGAATGAACAGTGGATGCCGCAACGCCGCGGCATCCACGAAGAGCCGCCCACAAGGCGGCCGACGACAAGGATCGCGATGACCAACGCCCTGCCCCTGCCCGATTTCACCCACGAGCGCGTGGAGGTGATGACGGGACGCCGCAGCGGCCTGTTCATCGCCGTCGCCCTGCACTCCTCGGTCCTCGGCTCCGCCCTCGGCGGTGCACGTCTATGGACCTACCCGTCGTGGACCGACGCCCTCGGCGATGCGCTGCGTCTGTCCGCCGCCATGACGCTGAAGAACGCCGCTGCCGGTCTCGACGCCGGAGGCGGCAAGAGCGTCATCGGCCTGCCCCCCGGCACCGTGCTCGACACCGATCGCCGCCGCGCGGCCTTCCTCGACCTCGGCGACGCCGTCGACAGCCTGGGCGGTCTGTACCGCACCGCCGAAGACGTGGGCTCGACCACCGAGGACATGCTCGTCGTGAGCGAGCGCACGGCGCACGTCGTCGGCCTGCCCGACACCGTCGGCGGCTCCGGCGAGCCCGCCGGCCCGACGAGCCTCGGCGTCTACGCCTCGCTCGTCGCGACCCTCGAGCGCGTGGCCGGTTCGAGCGACGTCGCCGGCCGCCGCATCACGATCGCGGGCCTGGGCCAGGTCGGCAGCCGTCTGGCGGAGCGTCTGGCCACCGAGGGCGCGGTGCTCACCGTCACCGACGTCAATCCGGCCAAGCGCGCCCTCGCGGCCGACCTCGGCGCATCGTGGGTCGAGCCGGGCGAGGCCCACCTGATCCCGGCCGACGTGTTCGTTCCCGCGGGGATCGGCGGCGTCCTCACCGACGAGGTCATCGATGCCCTCGACGCCCGCGCTGTGTGCGGACCGGCGAACAACCCGCTCGCCGACCGGTCCGGCGCCGAGCGGCTGGCCCAGCGCGGCATCCTCTACGCCCCCGACTTCGTGGTCAACGCGGGCGGGGTCATCTACCTCGACCTGGTGGCGAAGGAGCGCGGCCCCCTCGAGCAGATCATGGGACGCGTCGCGGGCATCGGCGACACCGTCCGGCGGGTGTTCGACGAAGCCGCCGCGCGCGGCGTCACCCCGCTCGCCGCGGCCGAGGGGTTGGCGGCCGAGCGTCTGTCGGCGGGGGCACCGACGACCGCCCTGGTCTGACCCTCGAGAAGACGTGGAGAGCCGGGTGCCGCGCGAGGCGGCACCCGGCTCTCGACGCGACAGCGGGTCGGCGGCTCAGTGGGCGGCGTCGTATGCGGCCAGAACGTTCTCGGAGATCCGCCCCCGGTCACTGATCGGGAAGCCGTTCTTCTCCGCCCACGAACGCACGTCGACCAGATCGCGGGTGGGGACGGCACGCGGACGCGACGCCCGTCTGGGGGCGACGTGGGAGGGGCCGGCGGCCCGACCGGCCGCGATGAAGGGCCGGAATGCATCGCGCAATTTCTCGGCATTGTCGCGCGAGAGGTCGATCTCGTAGGCGCGCCCCTCGAGAGAGAAGTGCAGGGTCGTTCCCTCGTCGATGACCGAACCGTCGAGATCATCGATCATCTGCGTGATGTGCTTTTTCGCCATGCGCCGACCTTATTCGGGCCATTCCGGCGCTCAGGTCCCGAACGATACGAATTCACCCGGGCTTTCGTCTCTTTAGAGAGGGGGCCGGGATGCCGTTCATTCGGCGAGAGCGGAAGCCTCACCATTCTCGACGACGACGATTCGGTGATCCTCGTCGTGGCTGAGTTCGGTGGCGAGAAAACGTGGATCCGTCGGCAGCTGCAGACGAAAGTCCGCGAACGCCGTCATCCGCAGGGCGCCCGCCCCGAGGTCGGCGTCGATGACGTGACCGCCGCTTTTTCGATCCGCACTGAGAAAATGCAGATGCAGGCCGGCCACGGTGATCCCCTGATAGATCTGCGGCATCCAGAATCCGACGAGAGAGCCGCGGGTGTCGACCGATTCCGTCTCCACCTGCTCGGCCGCCACCTCGGCCAGGGGTCGGAGCGGCGGAGACTGCCGCCGGGTCACGCGCGTGCGCACCCGATCGAGGTGACCGTCCCACCGCACGACATGGAAGAGATTCCGACTGCGCAGAAATCCCTCCACCACGCGGCCGAAAGCCGCAAGGCCGGACCGGTCGGTTGCCACGGGGTCCGAAGAGCCCAGGGTCGCGACGTCGACGAACGGAAGCACCTCGTCGTCCGCCATAGGGCGCGGAGGGGCGTCGGCGGTGCACTCGAACAGGGTGCCGTCCACCAGGACGACCTCACCGCCCAGCCCCTCGCAGCATCCGATTCCCGTATCGCCGAGGGTTCTGACCCGCCGCGCGGGAACACCCTGCGAATAGACGCCGCCGAGGAGGGCGTCCAGGACGGCGAATTGGGTCACGGTATCCGGAGAGAGTCGCGCTTTCACGACCGCCCTCCGGAAATCCGAGGGGCGATCAGGAATTCGCCTCGTTGTATGCGTCGAGGATGGATGACGGAACGCGGCCGCGGTCGCTCACGGTGTGTCCGTTCGCGCGCGCCCATTCCCGAACAGCGCCCAGATCGACGTCGCTCGAGCGGCGATCGCTCCGGCCACGGCGGGCGGTGGCGTTGCCACGGGAGACCGAGCGGGCGGCGTCCACGAAAGGAGCGATAGCCGAGTAGAACTTGTCGGCATTTCGGTCGGAAAGGTCGATCTCGTAGGCGCGGCCTTCGACCGAGAAAGTGATCTGCTTTCCCTGTCCGTCTTCGAGAACAGAACCGTCGAGGTCATCCACGAGGTGGGTGATGTGCTTCATAGCCATAATATGAAGAACCATACACCCGAATGCATCGCATACCCTATGCCTATTCGCTTCTGGTATTGCATTTCTTTCGCCCGTCGTCGAGCGCCCTGACGAGGACGTCCAGAGGCACTATCCTCCCGGAGGTGGTGTCCGCTCCCTGGGCATCGCCTCAGACAGAGGAAGCGTCCCGTGAGCCTATTCCGTACCAAGTCGGTGGAGCAGTCCATCGCCGACACCGACGAGCCGGAGTTCCGGCTCAAGAAGTCCCTCAGCGCCGTCGACCTCACCGTGTTCGGCGTGGGCGTCGTCATCGGCGCCGGGATCTTCACCCTGACCGGCCGCGCGGCGAACGAGGTCGCCGGTCCCGCGGTCGTCATCAGCTTCATCATCGCCGCGATCGCCTGCGGACTCGCGGCCATGTGTTACGCGGAGTTCGCCTCGACCGTCCCCGTCTCGGGGTCGGCGTACACGTTCTCGTACGCGTCGCTGGGCGAGCTGTTCGCGTGGATCATCGGCTGGGACCTCATCCTCGAGATGTTCCTCGGCGCCAGCGTCGTGGCCCAGGGCTGGAGCGCGTACCTCGGTGCGTTCCTGGGACAGCTGGGCATCGTCCTCCCCGAGAATCTGTCGTCGGGCGGCGTCGTCGACGTCCCCGCCATCCTGCTGGTGCTGGTGCTGGGCGGACTGATGACGGTCGGCATCAAGGAGTCCCTGCGCGTCAACCTGGTGCTGGTCGCCGTCAAGCTCTTCATCGTGCTGTTCGTCATCATCGCCGGCATCCTGTTCATCAATCCCGCCAACTACAGCCCCTTCGTTCCCGAGAGCGTGCCGACCGAGTCGGCGTCGGGCCTGACCCAACCCCTCCTGCAGTTCCTCTCCGGGCTGGAACCCGCGACCTTCGGCGTCGGCGGCATCCTCGCCGGTGCTGCGCTGGTGTTCTTCGCCTACATCGGCTTCGACGTCGTCGCCACCACCGCCGAAGAGACCAAGCGGCCGCAGCGCGACCTGCCGATCGGCATCATCGCCTCGCTCGTGATCTGCACGATCCTGTACTGCGCCGTGGCCGTCGTCGTCACGGGTATGGTCCCCTACTCCGAGCTGAACCCGCAGGCGGCCCTGGCCAACGCCTTCGCGTTCCACGGACAGACCTGGATGGCCACGGTCATCGCCGCGGGCGCCGTCGCCGGTCTCACCACCGTCGTGCTGACGCTGCTGATCGGGGCCACCCGCATCATCTTCGCGATGTCGCGCGACCGGCTGCTGCCGGGCGGTCTGGCCAAGGTGCACCCGAAGTTCCGCACCCCGTGGGTCATCTCCATCACGGTCACCGTCATCGTCGCCCTCGTCGCCGGCCTCACCCCGATCGGCGTCCTCGAAGAGATGGTCAACATCGGCACCTTGTCGGCCTTCGTCCTGGTCTCGGTGGGTGTCATCGTGCTGCGCCGCAAGCGCCCCGATCTCGAGCGGGGTTTCCGCGTGCCGTGGAGCCCGGTGCTCCCGATCCTGTCGGCGCTCATCTGCACCTACCTCATGCTCAACCTGTCGGTCGAAACGTGGTTGCGGTTCCTCATCTGGCTCGCCCTGGGCTTCGCGATCTACTTCGCGTACGCGCGCAGCCACGCGCGCCTCGCGACCGGGGCCCCGCTCGACCCGACGACGCCGCGCGTGGTCGCTCCCCCGAAGGAGTAGCCGCGCAGGCACCGATGCCACGCCCCGTCGTTCAGAGCGCTCGGGGCGTGGCATCGACCCCGGCCACGACCTGGGCGGACGGCTTCTGGGTGTCGAGCTCGGCAACCGGCGACGTCGGGCGCCACCGAGTGGGGGTGGCGGGATTCGCGAAGCACCGCTGGGAGCCGGAGGACGGGATGCGCGCAGCACCGCCGGGAGCCGCGGCGCAGGACGGCGACGGCGCCACGGATGCCGCGCTCGGCGGAGGGGATCTGCCGTGCGGACGGGTGCATAACCACGGCAAGAGACAGCGTGGAACGCGGGGGGCAGGACCCTGGAGGCGTTGCCGCAAGGTGCTGCGATCACGTCGCTCGTGTAGCGGCGACCGTTGTGGTGGACCTGAGGGGATTCGAACCCCTGACCTCCTCGATGCGAACGAGGCGCGCTACCAACTGCGCCACAGGCCCGGAAACCTCGACAACACTATCACGCCCCGACCCGAGCACCTGACCACCGCAGCCCCTCCCCTCCTTCCGTATACCGCCGAACGCATGCGCGCGCGGCACCCGTCGCCGCGTCGCCGCGGGCACCCCCCGGGCCACCCCGCGGCAACCGCGCGCACAACGGCGGGGCACCTCCCGACACGCCGACGCACGAGGACGCACCGGCGGCGTGTCGCCCCCTCGGCCCGCCGTTGCGCACACACGGGCCGCCTCGCGGCCCCACCGCCTCGCGCCCGAGCACTCCACCTCGCCACCCCGCGACATTCCGCGGCAACCGCGCGCACAACGGCGGGGCACCTCCCGACACGCCGACGCACGAGGACGCACCGGCGGCGTGTCGCCCCCTCGGCCCGCCGTTGCGCACAGACGGGCCGCCTCGCGGCCCCACCGCCTCGCGGCCGAGCACTCCACCTCGCCACCCCGCGGCATTCCGCGGCAACTGCGCGCACAACGGCGGGGCATCTCCCGACACGCCGACGCACGAGGCCGCACCGGCGGCGTGTCGCCCCCCTCGGCCCGCCGTTGCGCACAGACGGGCCGCACCATCAACGACCGGGGCCGGGCGACGGCCCCGCGCCCGTCAGGCGCGACCCGGGGTCACTCGCCGGATGCGCGGCGCGCGAGCAACCGCTGCACGTGGTCCTGGATCTCGCTGTCGTCGACGTACCCCATCGCCGCGTACGGCGACGGGGCGGCTGCAGCGGGAGCCGGACGCGCCGTCTCGATCGGCGTCGGGGCCTGCTCGGCCGCGATCGACCGCGCGGCCTCTTCTCGGGCCGCGGCGCGCAGGGCGTCGCGGGCGATCTGCTCGTCGACCACGGCCGCGGCACGCGAGCCCACCGACGCCACGAGCGGGCGCGGCAGCTCGCGGGGCGTCCACGTCGGGCGCGGCGTGGGCACCAGCGCGACATCCTGCAGCGCGACGGGGGCGCGCGAGACCGCGACGGCCGCGGGTACCACCGCGGTGCGGGCGGCGACGAGCGCGACGCGTCGCAGAAGGACGAGGGATGCTACGACGACGGCGACGCCCGAGACGAGCAGCACCGGGGCCGCTCCCCCGAGCACCTGGACGGTGCCCACGACGGTGGCGACGACGCCCGAGAGGGCGACGGAGGTGACCACGAGACGGAAACGCCGACGGATGCGCGCTCGACGCGCAGCGGGAGCCGCGACGGCGGCGGCGCGCTCGGCCAGCGCGCGTTCGACGGCGGCGGCGCGGTCGGCACGGCTCTTCTCGAGCGCCGCGGCACGCTCGGCGCGGGCGACGTGGACGGCGGCGGCACGCTCCGCGCGCGCCAGCTCGACGGCGGCCGCGCGCTGCTCCTTCACGACGTCGCGATCGCGGGCGTTCTCGACACGCGCGACCTCGAGACGCGCTTTCGCTGCGGCGAGCTCGGTCTGCGCCCTCTCGGCCTGGATCTGACGCGCCAGCTTCTGCTGCTGATGGGCGGTGCGCGCGGTGAGCTCCAGACGCACCTCTCGGGGCGTCTCGGCGGTCTCCGCGAGCACGCGCAGGGCCTGATTGAGGCGGACGGCGTTGCGCTCGGCGGATGTGAACCGGTGACGGCTCTGCCACGACGGAAGGAGATATACCAACCAGAGCGCGACCGCGACGAAGACGATCACGCCGCCGCTCAGAACCTGCCCACCCATGGCTCAAAGGTAGGTCACCGAGAGATCACACCTCGGCATCCTCCCGCGTGTCGTGCGGCCGAAGATCAGATCCGGTCTGCGGGGGGCACACGCGCCGCATCGGGCGGCACCTGCCCGCGCTCCCACCGGTCGAGCACGCCGTGCGGCACCTCTTCGCGCACGAGCGCGAACGCATAGTGATCGCGCCAATCGCCGTCGATATGGATGTACCGCCGCCGCAGCCCCTCGTACCGGAAGCCGAGCTTCTCCACGACGCGCAGACTCGCGTGGTTCTCGGGACGGATGCAGATCTCGATGCGATGCAGGTTGAGCATGGTGAAGCAGATGTCGGTCGCCATCGCCACCCCGATCGTCGTGATGTTGCGACCGGCGTACTCCTCGGCCACCCAGTACCCGATCGTCGCCGAGGCGAGGGACCCGCGCGAGACACCCCACACGTTCAACTGACCGGCGACCTCGTCCTGCCATTCCATGACGAAGGGCACGCCCTGACCGTCGCGGAACTGCTGGAGCAGACGACGGATGCCGAGGCGCATGTCGAACGACACCGGACCGTCGGGGCTGGTCGCCTCCCAGCGGCGCAACCACGCGCGATTGTCGATCAGCTGCTGCTGGAGGACGCGCGCGTCGCGGTTGCGGATGAGTCGGATCGACACCTCGCCGTGCCGCCGTGGGACGGAGAGATCCATGGCCATCGCGGGGTCAGAGACCCTGCGCGAACTCCTTGAACCACGGACGCAGCGCGGGGCCCAGGTCGTCACGGTCCGCGGCGAGCTGCACGATGGCCTTGATGTAGTCGACGCGGTCGCCGGTGTCGTAGCGGCGCCCACGGAAGACGACACCGTAAACGCCGCCGCCTTCTCCGCCGCCGGTCGCCAGCTCTTCGAGGGCGTCGGTCAGCTGGATCTCGCCGCCTTTGCCGGGCTCGGTGCGCTCGAGGATGTCGAAGACATCGGGACCGAGCACGTAGCGACCGATGATCGCGAGGTTCGACGGCGCGTCCTCGGCGCCGGGCTTCTCGACGAGCTTCGTGACCTTGACCACGTCTTCTTCGTCGGTCGGCTCCACAGCGGCGACGCCGTAGAGGTGGATGTGCGCGGGGTCGACCTCCATGAGGGCGATGACCGTCGCGGAACGCTTGTCGTACTCGTCCATCATCTTGGTGAGCAGCGCGTCGCGCTCGTCGATGAGGTCGTCGCCGAGGAGGACGGCGAACGGGTGGTCGCCGACGTGGCTGCGCGCACGCAGCACCGCGTGACCGAGCCCCTTGGGCTCGCCCTGACGCACCATGTGCACGTCGGCCAGGTCGGACGAGTGCTCGACCTTGGCGAGCTTGTCGTGGTCGCCCTTCTCGCGCAGCTTGGTCTCGAGCTCGGGCATCGAGTCGAAGTGGTTGGCGATGTTGTTCTTGTTGCGGCCGATGATGATCAGCACGTCCTGGATACCGGCCCCCGTCGCCTCTTCGACGACGTACTGGATGGCCGGCTTGTCGACGACCGGCAGCATCTCCTTCGGCATGGCCTTGGTGGCGGGGAGGAAGCGAGTACCGAGTCCTGCGGCCGGGATGACGGCCTTGAAGGGCTTGTGAGGCATGGGGATACCTTAGCGGTGCCGCGTGACGTCGCCGTTACACACGCGCACGTAGACTGACGCGCATGCCGGATCGCATCGAGCAGGCCAAACGCGCACTGCGCGCCGACCTGCGCGAACGACGCCAGACCGTCTCCGCCCACGCCCGTGAGGCGGCCGAGGCCGGCATCACGCGACAGCTCGACGCGCTGGTCGACCGGCTCGGGGCGCGCAGCATCTCGTGCTTCCTCTCGACCCCCACCGAGCCCGGGACGCACGCCTTCGTCGCCGGCGCCGTCGCCCGCGGCATCCGGGTCCTGCTCCCGATCACGCGCGAAGACGGCCTGCTCGACTGGAGCGTCGCGACGCCCGAGACCGAGATCGCCGAGGGCATGTTCGGTCTGCCCGAGCCTGTCGGCGACGTGCTGGGGCCCATCGCCGTCAACGACGTCGATCTGCTCATCATCCCGGCCGCCGCGGTCGATCAGCGGGGCATGCGTCTGGGCTGGGGTCGTGGCTACTTCGACAAGACCCTCGGCTCGATGGAACGCTGTCCCCCGGTGTACGCGGTCATCTTCGACTCCGAGTTCGTCGACGACGTGCCCCGCGACGTGCACGATCAGCCCGTCACGGGCGTGGTCACCCCCACGCGCACGGTCCCGATCGTCGCCCTCACCGCCTGATCACCCGAAGGAACGCCATGCCCACCTACTCCTATGCCTGCAAGCAGTGCGGACACCGCTTCGACACCGTGCAGTCCTTCTCGGATGCCGCGCTGACCGAGTGCCCCGAGTGCGGCGGCGAGGTGCGCAAGCAGTACGGATCGATCGGCGTGACCTTCAACGGTTCGGGCTTCTACCGCACCGACTCGCGCGGATCTTCCGGCGCGGCCGCTGGCGGCTCGTCGTCTTCTTCGACATCATCGAAGTCGGAAACGAAGACGTCCGCCCCGTCCTCGGCCTCCTGAGCCGCGGTCGGCGCGGCAGAAGGGGAGCCAGCGCATGATCAAGGGATTCAAGGAGTTCATCCTCCGCGGCAACGTCATCGACCTCGCGGTCGCCGTCGTCATCGGCGCCGCCTTCACGGCGGTGGTCAACGCGATCGTCAGCGCGCTGATCAACCCGCTGATCGAGATCTTCTACCGGCCGAACGAGAACGGCGAATTCGGCCCGACCATCACGGGCATCTACGGCCAGGCCGTCACCTTCCCGCTCGGCGGGTTGCTCACGGCGATCATCAGCTTCTTCGCCGTCGCACTCGTGGTGTACCTCGTCTTCGTCTACCCGATGAACCGGTGGAAGGCGATCGCTGCGGCCCGCGCCGGCGTCGGCGAGACGAAGACCGAAGAGCCGAAGCTCCCCACCGAGCAAGAACTGCTCGTCCAGATCCGCGACCTGCTCGAGCGGCAGAACGACCGGGCCTGACTCCGCGGCCTCGATGCGGCGCCCGCCTCCGGACCCGTCCGGGGCGGGCGTCGTGGCGTTCGCCCTCAGTAGTGGGGTGGGACGTCGCGCAGCATGCGGTCGTCGTTCGGGCCGGATGCCGGGGGTCCCGCACCCGCGCCCCGCTCGCGGTCGTCGGCGGGCGCCGGCTCGGCGGTGGTCCCGGGTGCGGGGAGGAGGCGGGCACGCCGTGATCCGCGCACGCGCACGACGGACTGACGCGCGGTCGACGCAGGGATCCCGGGAGCGCCGACGACCTCAGCCCCCTCCACGCGCGCGGCGGCGGTCCCCGAGCCCGTCGAAGGGACCGCTCCCCCGTCCGTCACGTCGGGGAGATCGGCATCCGGAATCCGCATCATCCGACGATCAGCCGGGCAGGTCGAGGGTCTCGGTCGTCGACTCCGGCGGCGCGTCGCCGTCGGTGGCGATGCCCAGCAACTCGGCGATCCGCGCGGCCACACCCGCGGGGTCGCTGTACAGGTCGAAAGCGTGCACGCGCACGTAGTGCCACCCGAGACGACGCAGGATCTGCGGGCGCAGACGCAGCGTCTCGCGCAGGGATTCTCCCCCGGACTCGGGGTCGCTCTCGGCGACGACCGCCTTGCCCTCATGACGGGCGACGAGGGGCAGAAGGCCGCGGTAGTCGACGTCCACCTCGACGCCGAGGCGGCGGAGCTCCCGCGCCAGCGCGCGGGTCAGGGGGTCGGCGAGGTCTTCGAGCCGGCTCTCGCGTCCGCGCGCCGCGACATTGCCGAGGATCCCCATCAGGGTGGCGGCGCCGTGCTCCAGACGTCCATCGTCGAACGCGGACGGACGGATGGACGACACGATCACCATCGAGCGGCGCGCGCGGGTCATGCCCACCGTCAGCAGACGCTCGCCGTCGGGAGTGGACAGGTCGCCGAAGTCGCTCAGGACACGCCCGTGGCGGGTGAGACCGAAACCGAGAGAGAACACCACGCGATCGCGGCTCTCGGCCACCGACTCCTCGAGGGTGAGCACGGCGAAGGGCTCCGCGGCATCCCTCGACACGAACTCCGCCACGTCGGAGCGCCCGGCCAGCGCCGCCACGACCGAGGCGCGCACGCGCTCGGCGTGCCGACGGCTGGCGGTGACGACCATGAGCGATTCCGAGGCACGGTTGACCGCGTGCTCCACGACCAGCGTGACCACGCGCGCGACCTCGGCGTCGGGACTCTCGACGGCCCCGCTGATCGGGTCGGGCGCACCGACGCCGCCCTCGACGTAGTCGACGCTGAGGCTGCCACGACCCAGGTACGACCCCGCCCACGGCAGTGACACGATCTCGCCGCCGTAGAAGGCGTCGTTCACGAGCTGTGAGAGGTCTTCTCCCCCGGCACGGTAGCTGCGGGTGAGGGTCTCGACGGGCAGCAGCTCGGCGACGCGCTCGAACACGGACACCCCGTCGAACGGCACCTCGTCGACCTCGTCGGCGGCGGGATCGACCGCTGCGCTGACGCGGAACGGCGTCGGCTTCTGCACGACGGGGTCGCCGAACAGCACGATCTGCCGCGCGCGACGCAGCGCCGGGGTCGCCTCGGCCAGACACAGCGCGGCGGCGTCGGCGATGATGACGACGTCGAACGCGAGGTCGTGCGGGACGTCGGGCACCTCGTACGGAGAGGCGAGCCACACCGGCGCCAGCGTGCGCAGCAGCGTCGGCGCGGCATCCGAGATCTCCTGCGCGGTGTGCAGGCCGTCCTTGAGGACGCGCTTGAGCGCGGCGGCCTGGTCGGCGTGGTCGACGATGCCGATGCGCCACTGCGTCGCGAGCTCCGCGGCCAGCAGCGGGCCCGCCGCCGCCGCGTGCGCCTCGTCCACCAGGCGGAAGTCGCGCTCGAGACGATCGACCACGCTGGTGTTGGCGCCGAGGAGGGCGCGGTCGGTGCGCAGCAGGTGCTCCAGCGCCGACTGCCACCACACGAATTCGAGCTCGGTGCCCACGCGCTCCTCGGGGACGTGGCGCACCGACAACTCGACCAGCAGCTGCTCGAGCCCCAGGCGGGCGAGCTCGGAGCGCAGCTGCGCGCGCTCGACGAGGTTGTCGAAGAAGGTGGATTCCGCGGCCAATCCGGCGAGGGTACGCACGAGGCGCTGCACGGGCAGGGTCGACAGGCGCTCCGAGCCCTGACGGCCCAGGATCTGGTCGAGCTCGCCGAGCAGGGCGTCGGTGCGCTGCCACGCCACATTCACGTCGGCCAGCCCCAGGGGCACCTCGGGGGTGACGCCGGCCTCGACCACGCGCTGCCATTCGGTGCGCTGCTGCTGGATGCGAACGAGCGCCTCGTGCATGTCGGGCACGTGCACCCCGGGGCGCACGTACTCTTTCGACAGACGCTTGAGGCGGCGGCGGTTGGGACCGCTCATGGCCGAGGCGTCGCGGCGCGGGGAGTGCGCGTCGATGAGCTCGCCCAGCGGACGCTCGAACACGCTGGGGCTGAACCGGTCGAGCGACTCGCGGATGCCCTGCAGCAGCCGGAGGTACGAGCCCAGCTCCGACACCGTCTGGAACGGCCGCATGCGCGTCTGCGCGATGAGCTCGTACCCGCGCTCGAGCAGCCGCGGCACGTCCTGTGCGTGGAGTTTGCCGGCCAGGTCGTGCGCGGCTCGCGCGTCCTCGGTGCGGGTGAAGCTGACGCCGTACCAAGGCGAGTCGTCGGGCCCGAACCGGAACTCGCCGAGGCGTGCGGCCATCGCGAGGGCGCGGGCCGCGGCATCCCGGCGTCCCGCGAGCTTCTCGAGGGTGGCGAGGTCGAAACGGGCCTCGGTCGAGGGAGCGGGAGAGACGGATGCCAACGAGGTCAACGCGCGCAGCACGTCGAGCGCCGAGACGCCCAGCGCCAGGTGCGGCTCGGTGACGGCCGAGCGGTAGTCGCGCAGCACCGTGCGCAGGCGCACGAGCGCGTCGTCGATCTCGGCGACCTTGGGCTGCTCGGCCTTCTCGTTGCGTCCGATCGCGCGGATCAGGTCGCGGCGCACGTGATTCGGCGAGACGGCCAGGCCGGTCAGTCCGACCCCCGCGAGTCGGTGGCGGATGCCGTCGAGGGTGGACCGGCGCGCGCTGACGACGAGCACGCGCTTGTCGGCGCGCACCAGCTGGCCGATCGCGTTGATGACGGTCTGCGTGCCGCCGGTGCCGGGCAGCGTGTGCACCGCGAGGGAGTGACCCGCGGTGATGCGCGCGAGGACGCGCTCCTGCTCGGCGTCGGCGTCGAGCAGCAACGTGTCGGCGGCGGGGGTGCGCTCATCGGGACCGACGACCACCGGGTCGACGCGGCGCACGGCGATGCGGGCCCGATCGTCGGGATGGCCGGCGAGCGCGTTCAAGAGCGTGTCGTCGAGGTCCTGCGTGTCGCGGGCCATGCCCGAGCCGACATCGGCGAAGGACGAGATGACCAGGCGCGGATGAACGACGAAGGTCGGCACGTGCGAGGTCAGGCGGCGGATGTGGTCGATGACCGGCTGCGGCTTGAACACGCCCTGGTCGTAGGCGAGTCCGGCGAGAGCCGCACTGTCGATCTGGATGCCGAGGTGCGTGCGGAACGCCCGTGCGAGCTCGGGGTTCATGACGAACGCGCCGTGGAGCTTCAGCTCGAAATCGCCGTGGTGGCGGCGGATGGCGAGGGGACGCAGCAGCACGGGGGCGGACCACTCGACCCCGCCGATCTTCCACGCGGCCAGGCCGACGGCCAGGTGCACCGGCTCGAGGCCGCGGGCGGTGCGCAGCTCGACGTTCTTCGCGGTGATGCGCTCGGCGGCCATGCGGGCCGTCCGCAGCGCGACCTCGTCGCGGAACAGGTTCGAGAGCATGGTGGCGCGGCCGGTGATGAACTGCGGGAGCGATCCCGGGTGCGCCTTGGTGATGTCGATGCCCGCGTCCCGCGCGTCGTCGAAACGCAGCAGCGTCGAGCGCCCGCCGAGGGCGGCGGCCTCCGACCTGATGCGGTCCCGTTCGGGGTCGGCCACATGGCGGACCACGATGCCGGGCTCCGACAATCGCAGCTCGCCCGGATCGACGGACGACGTCGATCCGTCTCCGTCGGCACCGCTCACGGTACCGTCCTCAGCTCGCCACACACCTGTCAGACTAAGCCGGGCGACTCGGGATCGCCTGCAGCGGGCGCGAGTTTCGCGACAATCGGCGACACGCCGGATCACCGGCTGTTCCTCCCCGCACCGGTATCCGCCCGCCCTGTCCCCCATCGGCGGGCGCGGCGGTCGACGGCTGCGGCGGGGTCTCCAGGATGGACGCATGAACAGAGTCACCAGCACCGCGTACGACAGCCCGGTGGGTCCCGTGCTCCTGACCCTCATCGACGAGGCCCTCGTCCGCCTCGACGTCGCGCACGAAGGCCTCGATCTCGCGCGCGCCGACATCGCCGGCCGCCTGGGTGTTGCGCCCGATCCCGATCCGGGGCCCGGCCTCGCGGTCGCGCGTCAGCTCGACGAGTACTTCGACGGCGCGAGGCGGGCGTTCGACCTCGCCCTCGACTGGCGCCTCGTGCGCGGTTTCACGCGCGCGGCACTCGAGGCCTGCCTCGAGATCCCCTACGGCGAGACCGCGTCGTACGGCGAGGTCGCGATGATGGCGGGGGTGCCGCGCGCGGCGCGAGCGGTCGGGACGGCGTGCGCCTCGAGCCCGTTCTCGATCGTGGTGCCCGTGCACCGGGTCGTGCGCGCCGACGGAAGCCTCGGCGAGTACGGCGGACACCCCGAGGTGAAGCGACGCCTCCTCGACATCGAGGGCGCCCTCGGGGGTGCCGCGGGCCTGCGAGCGGTCGGGTGAACGAGCACGCGCCCGGCCCCGCGTGACGCGGTGACCGGGCGCTGCCCTCGACGGTGCGGACGGGTCAGTGATTCGATGCCTTCTCGGCGCCGAACCCGGTGAGCGAACGCACGTCCATCTCGGCGGCCTTGCCGCGATCCTCGGCGGTGCGCGAGGTCACCGACCCCAACCAGCCCAAGAAGAACCCGAGCGGGATCGACACGATCCCCGGGTTGTTCAACGGCCAGATCGCCACCCCGGTGTCGACGAACACGCTCGTGGGCGTGCCCCAGAACACGGGCGAGAGGAAGATCAGCACCAGGGCGGACCCCAGCCCGCCGTACATGCTCCACACCGCGCCGCGCGTGGTGAACCGGCGCCAGAACAGCGAGAACAGGATCGTCGGCAGGTTGGCCGAGGCGGCGACCGCGAAGGCCAGCGCCACGAGGAACGCCACGTTCTGCCCCTGGACGCCGATGCCGCCGAGGATCGCGAGCACGCCGATCACGATCACGGTGCGACGGGCGACCTTGACCTCGCCGTCGGGCGGCACGTCGCCCTTCTTCACGACGTTCGCATAGATGTCGTGCGCGAACGACGCGGCCGCCGTGATGGTCAGCCCCGCCACGACCGCGAGGATCGTCGCGAACGCCACGGCCGAGATGAACCCCAGCAGAAGGGGACCGCCCAGGGCGAACGCGAGCAGGGGCGCCGCGGCGTTGACGCCGCCCGGCGCGGCCAGGATCGCCTCGGGTCCCACGAGTGCACCCGCGCCGTAGCCGAGGACGAGGGTGAGGATGTAGAACAGGCCGATCAGCCAGATCGCCCAGACCACCGAACGACGGGCTTCCTTCGCGGTCGGAACCGTGTAGAAGCGCATCAGCACGTGGGGAAGACCCGCGGTGCCGAGCACCAGCGCGAGGGCCAGCGAGATGAAGTCCCACGGGTTCTTGCCGTACTGCAGACCCGGCGCGAGCACGGCATCCCCCTTCGGAGACGCCGCCACCGCGCTCTCGAGCAGGGTGTTCAGGCTGAAACCGTTGTTCGCCAGGACCCAGACGGTCATCACGACGGCACCGCCGATGAGCAGGAACGCCTTGACGATCTGCACCCAGGTGGTGCCCTTCATGCCGCCGATGAGGACGTAGACGATCATCAGGATGCCGACCACGGCGACGACGATGGACTGCCCCACCCGCTCGGTGATCCCCAGCAGCAGCGACACCAGGCCACCGGCGCCGGCCATCTGCGCGAGCAGGTAGAAGAAGCACACCGCGAGGGTGGTGATCGCCGCGGCCATCCGCACCGGGCGCTCCTTGAGGCGGAACGACAGCACGTCGGCCATCGTGAACTTGCCCGTGTTGCGCATCAGCTCCGCCACGAGCAGCAGCGCGACCAGCCACGCCACCAGGAAGCCGATCGAATACAGGAAGCCGTCGTACCCGTTGATCGCGATGGCGCCGACGATGCCCAGGAACGACGCGGCCGACAGGTAATCGCCGGCGATGGCGAAGCCGTTCTGCGGTCCGGTGAACGAGCGTCCGGCCGCGTAGTAGTCCGCGGCCGTCTTGCTGTTGCGGGAAGCGCGGATGACGATGAACAGCGTGACGGCGACGAAGGCGCCGAAGATCGAGATGTTCAGGACGGGGTTGTTCTCGACCGTCTGCACGGCCGCGTCGATCGAGGCGAGCACGTCGTTCACGAGCGTCCCCCCTCGGTGCGCTCGAGCTCGTCGCGCAGCTGCTCGGCGCCCGGGTCGAGGCGACGGTTGGCGTAGGCGACGTAGCCCATGGTGATGGCGAACGTGGTGACGAACTGCCCCAGGCCGAACAGCAGCCCGACGGTGATCGCGCCCGACACCGGCTGGGCCATGAACCCGGGCGCGAACGACGACAGCAGGACGTAGACGAAGTACCAGACGAGGAACGCCACCGCGAGCGGGAAGACGAAGCTGCGCTGGCGCCGCTTCAACTCCCGGAACGGGGCGGACTCCTCGACCGCGATGTAGTCGACGCCGCTGGTGTGCGCGTCGTCGATCCGACGGTCCGTCATGTGGCCTCCTTGCCTCATGAATACGGCGCAGCACTGCGCCGATCGGGGAGAAAAGTCCGGGTCGGCCGTGGCTTCGCCGGTGGTATGGTCGACGCTACGAAACGCGGCGACGACGCCGTCACCCCCGGAAGTAGGTAGTGCGTGTCCGCACCCTCCCCTCTTCGAGACGATGCGACGCTCGTATCGCACGCCGTGGCCGAGCTCGCCCGACGTACCCACTTCCCCGTCGCCTTCGGCGGTCTCGAACACGACGGCGCCGTGCACGTGACCACGATCGTGGGCGCGCGCACGCGCAGCATCGACGGTCTGGTCGTGCACGCCACCCGCGGTCTGGGTGGCCGCGCGCTGGTGGAACGGCGCCCGCGCATGACCCTGGACTACCGCACCTCGCGGTCGATCACCCACGACTACGACCGCGCGATCCTCGGCGAGGGCATCGCGACCCTTTTCGCCGTGCCCGTCCTCGTCGGCGGGGCGGCCCGCGGCGTGCTGTACTGCGGCTCGTGGGCACAGGCGCAGGTGGGCGAGGTCGAGGCGCGGCCGGCGTTCGATGTCGCCGGCGAACTGGGGACGGAACTGCGCGTGCGCGCCGAGGTCGAGCGTCGTCTGGCCAACGCCCCGGGTCCCGAGGGCAGGATGAGCGTCGGCGCGCGCGAGGAGATCCGCGAGAGCTACGCCCAGCTGCGCGGTATCGCCGCGACCGTGGGCGACGGCGACCTGCGCCGCCGCCTCGAGGACATCGAGGGGCGACTGGCTGCCCTCACCGGTGACGCCCCGACGGCCTCCGCCGACGTCGACATCCACCTTTCGCGGCGCGAGGTCGACGTGCTGGCCTGCGCGGCGGTGGGGTCGACGAACGGCGAGATCGCGGCATCCCTCGGGCTTCGCGAGACCACCGTGAAGTCGTATCTGGCCTCGGCGATGGCCAAGCTCGACGCCTCGACACGGCACGCGGCGGTGACCCGGGCGCGGCGGGCGGGCCTGCTGCCGTAGGCCCTGGACGAGCGGTGGGAAACCCCTGGAAATGGCCGCCTGAGCTTGAGGGCGTCGGGGATTCTCGGCATCGTGGCTGACTCCTGTCGTCGATCAGAGAAGGAGAGTCACCCATGCTGACGCTCACCGAAGAGGCCACGACCGCCGTCAAGACCATCACCGCGCAGATCCCCGACGCCCCGCAGGGCGGGGTCCGCATCGAGGGCGCCGGTTCGCCGGACTCCCAGTTCGCACTGTCGGTCGTCGACGCCCCCGAGCCGGCCGACACCGTGGTGGAGACCGCCGGGGCGCGCGTCTTCCTCGACAGCGCCGCCGCGGCCGTCCTCGACGACCGCGTGCTCGACGCCCAGATCGACCCCCAGCAGGGCTCGGTGCAGTTCGCGGTGACGACCGCCGCGTGAGGCGCTGACCCCCTCGACGATGCCCCGGCCCCCGGCCGGGGCATCGTCGCGCGTGGCCCCCACCCTCCGGCGCGCGCGTCTGGCGCGCGAGACTGCAGCTGCGTGACGAGTCGGTGACATCCTGACGCCGACTTGTCAGCGGCGTGCAGTCTCACGCGCCACGGAAGGGGAGCGGGCGCGGGACGGGGGTGAGTCGGTGCAAGGCGGGTGACGGTGCCGCGCTCAGCGCCCGGTGAAGGTCGGCGCGCGTTTGGCCTGGAACGCCTGGAAGCCCTCGCGATAGTCGTCGGTGGCGGCGAGGGCGGCCTGGGCGCGGTTCTCGAGCGCTATGGCCTCCCACAGACCCAGCCGCTCGTCGCGGATCGCCGACACGATGCGTTTGCTCGCGAGGAACGCCTCGGTCGGCCCGGCCGCGGCGCGGCGGGCGGCGAGATCGACGGCATCCCGGATCTCGGATGCCGGAACCACCCGCGAGAACAGTCCGGCGCGAACGGCCTCGTCACCCGTCATCATGCGACCCGTGTAGATCAGGTCGAGCGCAGCGTGCGTGCCGAGCCGCTCGACGAACAGGGCATGACCGCCCGAATCGAGCGTCGCCCCCAACGACGCGAAGGGCGAACCGATCTTCGCGGTGTCGGCGACGAAGACCACATCGGTCGCGATCAGCAGACCGAGCCCCACCCCCACGCATGCGCCGTGCGCGGCGGCGAAGGTCGGAGCGGGAAAACCGGCCATGCGGCGCAGCAGCGGTGCCAGGGTGTCGTCGAGGTAGCCCGCGACGTCGTCGGTCGCGGGGTCGACGCCCGAGATGTCGCGCCCGGCGCAGAACGACGGCCCCTCCCCGCGCAGCAGCACGGCTCGAGCACCGTCGGCCTCGGCGCGATCGTACGCGGCGGCGAGCGCGCGCAGATCGTCGAGGCCGAGGGCGTTGCGGCGGCCGGGGGCGTTCAGCACGATCTCGGCGACGTCGTCGACGCAGCGGTAGTCGATCATCGCGCTCACCCGTCGTAGTCGACGCGAACCGCGTCGGAGGTCGGGTGCGACTGGCAGGTCAGCACGTAGCCGCGCTCGATCTCGTCGGGTTCGAGGGCGTAGTTCTCGGTCATCGACACCGACCCCTCGGTCACCCGCGCGCGGCAGGTCCCGCACACGCCCCCCGCACACGCGAAGGGGACGTCGGGTCGCACGCGCAGCGCCGCCGCGAGGATCGTCTCGTTCGCGGCGACCGGGGTCTCGACCGACGCCGACTGCCCGTCGAGGGTGAAGTCGATGCGCCTGACCGGCTGGTCGTCGCGCACGCGCACGGGCCGCGCGCCCCCGGTCTGGGCCGGCGCGTCGCCCTCCCCCGCGGTGAACAGCTCGAACCGCACGCGCTCGCGCGGCACGCCGACGTCGCCGAGCACCTCCCGGCACAGCTCCACCAGGGCGAACGGCCCGCACAGGAACCATTCGTCGACGGATGCCGGGACGATCAGGCGCGACAGGATGAGGCGCAGGCGCTCCTGGTCGATGCGCCCCGAGAACACGGGGGCGGCGCGCTGCTCGCGCGAGAGCACGTGGTGCACCGTGAGCCGGGAGGGATAGCGATCCTTGAGGTCGGCGAGCTCGTCGACGAACATCACATCCGTCGAGGAGCGATTGGCGTAGACGATCGTCATGCGCGAGTCGGCGGAGCGCTCGAGCACGTCGTTCGCGAGCGCCATGATCGGGGTGATCCCCGACCCCGCGGCGATCGCCATGACGTGCCCCGTGGCCGTGGACGCCTTCGACACGAACGTGCCCTGCGGGCTCATCACGTCGATCTCGTCGCCGGGACGCAGCCCCTCGTGCGCCCACGTCGAGAAGCGTCCGTCGGGGTCTCGCTTGATGCCGACGCTGATCGAGCCGCGCGCGGGCGGGCGGCACAGCGAGTACGACCGGCGCAGCTCCTCGCCGTCGACGCTCGCGCGCAGGGCCACGTACTGCCCCGCCGCGTAGTCGAACGCCTCGACCAGCTCGTCCGGAACGGCGAAGGTCACCTCGATGGCGGTCGGGGTGAGCGGGCGCACATCGGCGACACGGAGGGTGTGGAAGCGTGCGCGGGTCCGCGAGGGGGCCGGGGGCGTGGCATCCGTCATCGTCATCAGAGGGCCTTGAAGTGGTCGAAGGGTTCGAGGCACGCGCGGCACTCCCAGTGCGACTTGCACGAGGTGGAGCCGAAGCGCGAGACCTCGCGCGTGTTCGAAGAGCCGCAGCGCGGGCAGGCGACGCTGAGGGTGAGGCGGATGGGACCTGCGGGGCGACGGCCGGTGGGCGGGGCGATGCCGTACGCGGAGAGCTTCTGCTTGCCCGCTTCGCTCATCCAGTCGGTGGTCCACGCCGGGGTCAGCGTGGTCTGGACCACCGCGCGGTCGAAACCGGCCGAGGTGAGCGCCAGGACGATGTCGTCGCGGATGGCATCCACCGCCGGGCACCCCGAGTAGGTGGGCGTGATCGTGACGGTGACCGTGTCGCCGTCCAGTCGCACGTCGCGCAGCACGCCGAGATCGTCGATCGTCAGCACGGGGACCTCGGGATCGACGACGGATGCCGCGACCTCCCGCGCCCGTGCGAGGGCGCTGTCGCCGGTCACCACGTCGCTCCGGGGTGCCGGCGCGCCAGCACCTGCATCTCGGCGATCAGCGGACCGAAGGCGGGATGATGGGCGCCGCGACGCCCGCCCGCGGACGAGCCGGCGAGCGCGGGGACGGCGACGTCCTCTTCGGCGAGGACGGCGGCCAGCACGTCCTCGACCGCGCCGCGAAGGGTCGAGGGACGCACGGCGACGCCCTCGAGACGGTCGTGCAGCGCCTCGTCGCGGAGCAGTTCGTCCAGGTACGGCCAGGTGTCGTCGAGGGCGACGAGCAACCGCCGGCGCGATTCCTCGGTGCCACCCGCCAGCCGCAGCGTCCACTGCACCGCGTGATCGCGGTGATAGTCGACCTCTTTCTCGGCCTTGGCGGCGACCGCCGCGAGCACCGGATCCGCGGATGCCGTGAGCGCGCGGTACAGCTCGAGCAGATACGTCGAGGCGAGCAGCTGCCGCGCGATGGTGTGGGCGAAATCGCCGTTGGGCAGCTCGAACAACCACGCGCACCGGAACTCGTTCTCGTCGCGGAAGTACGCCAGGTCGTCCTCGCTGCGGCCGTCGTACGACCCGGCGTACCGCAGCAGGGAGCGGGCGTGGCCGAGCAGGTCGAGGGCGATGTTGCCGAGGGCCACGTCCTCCTCGAGCTCGGGGGCGCGGGCGATCCACCCGCACAGGTTCTGCGACAGGATCAGGGCGTCGTCGCCCAGCCGCATCGCGTACGCGGCGACGTCGGGATCGGTCGCGCGGTCCTCTCCCCCGGCGAGCTCGGCGCTGAGTTCGCGCGCGTCCAGCGAGACGTCGCCGTGCGGGTCGGCGCCGTGCGAGACGTCGCCGTGCGGGTCGGCGCCGTGCGAGACGTCGCCGTGCGGGTCGGCGCCGTGTTCCGTCGAGATGCTCACAGGTGCGGCACCCCCTCGGACGCGGTGTAGTACACCGCATGCCGGTAGTTCTTGCCCGCGGGCGACTCGAAGAACGCGCCCTTGGCTCCCGGATCGCTCGTCGTGACGGCATCCGAAGGCACGACCCACACCGACACGCCCTCGCCGCGACGGGTGTACAGATCGCGCGCGTTGCGGACGGCGAGCTCGGCGTCGGGGGCGTGCAGCGATCCGACGTGGACGTGGCTGAGGCCACGGCCGGCTCGGACGAACACCTCCCACAGGGGCCAGGTCTCGGCGGGGCTGCCACCGGGCGTGGCCATCAGGCCGCCGCCGTCTCGATGCAGGCAGCGGTCTTCTTCGCCGCGTAGGCGGCGGCGGCCTCGCGCACCCAGGCACCCTCTTCGTGCGCGGTGCGCCGGTTCTGCAGGCGCTGCCGGTTGAGGGGTCCGCGGCCGGCGAGCACCTCGTGGAACTCGCTCCAGTCGATCTCGCCCATCACGTACTGCCCGGTCTCGTCGTCGAAGCGCAGCTCGGGGTCGGGCAGCGTCACGCCCAGCACCGCCGCCTGCGGAACGAGCATCGACACGAAGCGCTGGCGCAGCTCGTCGTTGCTGAAGCGTTTGATGTTCCACGCCATCGACTGCGCCGAGTTGGGCGAGTCCTCGTCGGGGGGTCCGAACATCATCAGGCTCGGCCAGTACCAGCGGTTCACGGCATCCTGAGCCATCTCGCGCTGCTCCGCGGTGCCCTGCATGAGGGTGAGGAGGATCTCGAAACCCTGGCGCTGGTGGAAGGACTCCTCCTTGCAGATGCGGACCATCGCGCGGCCATAGGGTCCGTACGAGGCACGGCACAGCGGCACCTGGTTGCAGATCGCGGCGCCGTCCACGAGCCAGCCGATCGCCCCCATGTCGGCCCAGGTCGGGGTGGGGTAGTTGAAGATCGACGAGTAGCGGGCCTTGCCGTCGACGAGCTGCTGGGTCATCTCGTCGCGGGTGATGCCGAGGGTCTGGGCGGCGGAGTAGAGGTAGAGGCCGTGGCCGGCTTCGTCCTGCACCTTGGCGAGCAGGATCGACTTGCGTTTCA
The DNA here is from genome assembly GCF_044748345.1 of Microbacterium sp. NPDC090007. Taxonomy (NCBI): domain Bacteria; kingdom Bacillati; phylum Actinomycetota; class Actinomycetes; order Micrococcales; family Microbacteriaceae; genus Microbacterium; species Microbacterium sp. NPDC090007. The sequence goes on from NZ_JBIVFV010000002.1 coordinate 183,309, forward strand.
GGCTCGGTGCGCGCGTGATCCAGGCCCCCTCGGGCTGCATCCCGATGATCTCGGAGTGCGCGTGCTGGGAGATCTGGCGGATGAGCGTGCGGCGGTAGCCCTCGGGCATCCAATCGCGCGGCTCGACGCGACCGTCGGCCGCGATGAGGGCGTCGAACATCTCCTCGCCGTCGAGGGCGTCCGTCGTGGGGGCGGTCATCGTCATCGTCGACTCCTTTTACAGACCGATCGTTCAGTAAAGTGTAACCCGGGGGTCGTCGCCCCGCAATGGGCCGCCGACGCCTCAACGCAGGTCGTACACGCGCTTGTACTTGCCCTCGCTGCGGGGCAGGATGCCGGGCTCCTCGACGCACACGTCGACCGTCGTCCCGATGAGCACCTTGATGCGCTGCTGCAGCACCACCCCGGCCGCCTCGCACACCTCGCGTTCCAGGGCCGGGTGACGCTCGATGCGGACGGTCATGGCATCCATCCGCCCCTCGCGTCGGAGCTCGAGGACGAAGTGCGGGGTGAGCTTCTCGATGCCCAGCACGATCTCCTCGATCTGCGTGGGGAAGAGGTTCACGCCGCGCAGGATGATCATGTCGTCGTTGCGGCCGGTGATCTTCTCGATGCGCCGCATCGCGGGGAACGCCGTTCCGGGCCGCAGCCGGGTGAGGTCGCGGGTGCGGTAGCGGATGACGGGGAACGCCTCCTTGGTGAGCGACGTGAACACCAGCTCGCCGAGCTCGCCGTCGGCGACCGGCTCTCCCGTCTCGCCGTCGATCGTCTCGGGCAGGAAGTGGTCCTCCCAGATGTGCGGTCCGTCCTTGGTGAGGGCGCTTTCGGATGCCACGCCCGGTCCCATCACCTCGCTCAGGCCGTAGATGTCGACGGCGGTGAGATCGAGGCGGCGCTCGATCTCGCGGCGCATCTCGTTGGTCCAGGGCTCCGCCCCGAGCACGGCGACCTTGAGCGAGGTCGAGCGCGGGTCGACGCCGGCGGCCTCGAGGGCGTCGGCGATCGTGAGGAGGTAGCTGGGCGTGCAGAGGATGGCATCCGGTGCGAAGTCCTGGATGAGCTGCGCCTGGCGCGCGGTCTGCCCACCCGACATCGGGATGACGGTCGCCCCGAGCCTCTCGATGCCCGCGTGGGCGCCGAGACCCCCGGTGAACAGCCCGTAGCCGTAGGCGTTGTGCACGCGGTCGCCCGCGCGGATCCCGGCGGCGCTCAGCGAACGCGCGACGAGGTCGGCCCACCGGTCGAGGTCTCCGGCGGTGTAGCCGACGACGGTGGGGCGGCCGGTCGTCCCGGAGGAGGCGTGGATGCGACGCACGTCGGCCATCGGCACCGCGAACATGCCGAACGGGTACGTCTCGCGCAGGTCGGCCTTGGTCGTGAAGGGCAGCAGGCGGATGTCGTCGAGCGTGCGGATGTCGTCGGGGTGCACGCCGGCCTCGTCGAATTTGCGGCGGTACAGCTCGACGTTGTCGTACGCGTGCCGGACCGTCCACTGCAGTCGCTCGAGCTGCAGGGCGCGCAGGCGATCGAGCGGGATGCCGGTCGGATCGACGGATGCCAGGAAGTCCGGGCGCGATGCGGTGGTCAGGGTCATCGGGACACCTCCGTGGTCTTGAGCGCGGCGCTGCGCTCGGGGTCGTACGTGGGTCGGGCGGCGTCGACGGGCTCAGCCGCCGGCGGCCGCCGATCGGTCGTGATGCTGCGGCCGCGCACCTCGGCGACGAGGTCGCCCGTCTCATCCGTCACGCGGATGTCGTACAGGCCGGTGCGCCCGCTGCGCGCGCGGCGCACCGCCGTCGCCGTGAGGGTCTGCCCCGCGGTCGTGGACTTCAAGAACGTGATGTCGGCACCCCCGGCCACCGTCACCCGCTCGTCCTCGTTGCACGCGATCGCGAACGCCGTGTCGGCGAGGGTGAAGACGAGCCCGCCGTGGGTGATGGCGAAGCCGTTCAGCATGTCGTCGCGCACGGTCATCGTCACGCGCGACTCCCCCGGCGCGTCGTGCTCGACGACCATGCCGAGCATCGCCGACGCCCGATCGCGCTGCATCATCGGCCGCAGACTCACGCGGGCACCGCCACGGGCTGCGAGGCGGGAGCCCACGTCTTGGCCACGAGCGTCAGCACGTCGTACTGCGCGACGATCTCGTCGTCCTGGTTGCGGATGACGGCATCCCATCGCACCTCGCCGTACTCGTCGGTCTCGCGCGGGGTGATCTGCTTCGCCGTCAGCTGGACGCGGATCCGGTCGCCGGGCGACACGGGGGTGACGAAGCGCAGGTTCTCGAGGCCCGAGTTCGCCAGCACCGGTCCCGGCGCGGGGTCGACGAACAGGCCCGCGGCCCACGACACGAGCAGGTAGCCGTGGGCGACCCGTCCGGGGAAGAACGGGTTGGCCGCGGCGGACTCCTCGTCCATGTGCGCGTAGAACGTATCGCCGGTGAACCTCGCGAACACCTCGATGTCGTCGAGGGTGACCTGACGTTCGGCCGACTCGACGGCATCCCCGATCCGGAGGTCTGCGAGGGGTTTGCGGAAGGGATGGATGCCGTCGGTCGCGGTCTGGGCCCCGGCATGCCACACGCCGGTCAGCGCCGTGAGCATGCGCGGCGAGCCCTGGATGGCCGTGCGCTGCATGTAGTGGAGGACCGAGCGGATGCCGCCCAGCTCCTCCCCGCCGCCGGCCCGGCCCGGGCCGCCGTGCACGAGGTGCGGCACGGGGGCGCCGTGTCCGGTGGAGGTGCGGGCGTCGTCGCGGTCGAGGAAGAGCACGCGGCCGTTCATCGCGCCCATGCGGGTGAGCAGTTCGGTGGCGACGTCGGGGTCGTGGGTGGCGACGCTCGTGACGAGCGACCCGCCGCCCCGGCCCACGATGGCCGCCGCGTCCGCGACGTCGGCGTACTCGACGATGCTGGCGACCGGTCCGAACGCCTCGACGTCGTTGACGGCGGGGGTCGTGGCATCCGCGAACGACAGCAGCATCGGCTGCAGGAAGGCGCCGTCGGCGGAGAGCCCCTCGGGGGCCTCGTCCGAACCCACGACGAAGCGTCCTCCCGCCTCGACGAGGGTCCGCACCTGCCGCAGCACCTCGTCGCGCTGGGCGAGCGAGACGACCGGGCCCATCGTCACGCCCTCGGTGCGGGGGTCTCCGACGACGACCCGCTCGGCGATCTTCTGCCGCAGCGCCTCGGCCACGGCATCCGTCATGCCCTTCGGCACGATCGCGCGGCGGATCGCGGTGCACTTCTGCCCCGCCTTGGTCGTGAGCTCGACCAGCAGCTGCCTGACGTACGCGTCGAACTCGGGCGTGCCCGGCCGCGCGTCGGGGCCGAGGACCGAGGCGTTGACCGAGTCGGTCTCGCTGGTGAACCGCACGCCCGGCTTCGCCTGCGCGCGCAGGCGCTCGACGGTGGTGGCGCTGCCGGTGAACCCGACGGTGTCGCCGAGGTCGAGCAGGTCGAACAGCCCCGGGACGCTGCCGCTCACCAGCTGCAGCGACCCCGCGGGCAGCAATCCGGTCTCGACCACGATGCGCACCCACGCCTCGGCGACGTACGCCGTGGGGGTCGCGGGCTTGACGATCGTGGGCAGGCCCGCGAGGAACGCGGGCGCGAACTTCTCGAGCGCTCCCCACATCGGGAAGTTGAAGGCGTTGATCTGCACGGCGATTCCGGGCAGGCGCGTGTACACGTGCCGGCCGAGGAACGAGCCGTCCTTCGACAGCGGCTCGACGGGACCGTCGAGCACCACCTTTCCGGCCGGGAGCTCGCGCCGCGCCTTCGACGAGAACGTGAAGAGCACGCCGATGCCGCCGTCGACGTCGCTCAGCGAATCGCGCCGCGTCGAGCCGGAGCGCTCCGACAGGGCGTACAGCTCTTCGCGGCGTTCGTTGAGCGCGATCGCGAGGTTCTTCAGCACCATCGCCCGCTGCGGAAAAGTGAGGGCGCCGATGCTCCGCTGCCCCTCGCGGCGCGCGTATTCGACGGCGCCCGCGAGGTCCAGGCCTTTCGTGCTGACCCGCACGATCTCGTCGCCGGTGGAGGCGTCGCGCACGATCGCGGCGTCGGGGTCGGCGGCGGGTGTCCACCAGGCGCCGTTCACGTAGCTGGGGAGAAACGCCATCATTCGCTCCATTCGTAGAATCCACGGCCGGTCTTGCGGCCCAGGTGCCCCTCGGCGACGAGCTTCTTCAGCAGCGCCGGCGGGGCGAAACGCGCACCGAACGCGCGCTCGAGTTCTTCGGCGATGCCCAGGCGCACGTCGAGGCCGACGATGTCGGTCGTGCGCAGGGGACCCATCGGATGCCGGTATCCCCGCTCCATGGCGGTGTCGATGTCGTGGGCGGCGGCGACCCCCTCTTCGAGCATGCGGATCGCTTCGAGCCCCAGGGCCACGCCCAGCCGGCTCGAGGCGAAGCCGGGCGCGTCGCGCACGACGATCGCGGCTTTGCCGATCGCCTCGACCCAGCTCCGGGCCGCGTCCACGACCTCGGGGGTCGTCGCCGTCCCGGTCACCACCTCGACCAACGACGACGCGGGCACGGGGTTGAAGAAGTGCAGGCCCAGAAAGCGCTCGGGTCGGGCGAGGGAGGCGGCGAGCGCGTCGATCGAGATGGAGGAGGTGTTGGATGCCACGACCGCGCCGCCGTCGACGACGTCCTCGATCCGCGCGAGGGCGTCGCTCTTGAGGGCCCGATCCTCGGGGACGGCCTCGACCACGAGGCCCGCCCCCGCGAAGGCGGAGACGTCGGTGCCGACGGTGAGGGTGTCGGCATCCGGGATGTCCCGACCGCGCGCGGCGGAGCGCTCGAGGTCGGTCTCGACGCGGCCCCGCGCCTGGGCCGCGGCCTCGTCGTCGCGTTCGACGATGTGCACGCGCGCACCCGCGAGCAAGAACGCGTGGGCGATGCCGGCTCCCATGCGCCCCCCGCCGAGCACGCCGACGGCGGCGGGCAGGACGGCCGCGGGTGCGGTGGTGTTCAGGGGCATGGTCGTCATCTCTTCTTCCTCTCCAGGAACGCGGTCATCCGCGCGCGCTTGTCGGGGCTGTCGAACAGTTCGGCCTGCAGCTCGCCGTCGATCCGGGGGTGGTCGGCGCGGGGTGCGAGCAGGGCGCGCTTGGTGAGGATCGTGGCGCGGACCGAGGTGGCGGCGATCCGGTCGACGATCGCGTGGGCCGCGTCGAGCAGCTCGTCGGGCTCGTGCACGCTCGACAGCAGACCCCAGGCGAGGGCTTCGTCGGCGCCGAGGGTGCGGGTGGTGAGCAGCAGTTCGCTCGCGCGGGCGTGACCGACGATCTCGGGCAGGCGCCACGATGCCCCCGCGGCCGCGATGATGCCCAAGCCCGGCTCGGGGTTGCCGAAACGCGCGTTCGGGGTGCCGAGGCGGATGTCGGCGGCGTAGGCCAGTTCGGCGCCCCCGCCGAGCGCGTAGCCGTCGACCGCCGCGATCACCGGCATCGGCAGATGGCGGATGCGGTCGAACACGGTGGCGTTGATGCCGCGGCGCGCGTCGTCGCCCGTGCGCTCGCGGAGTTGGGCGATGTCGGCGCCGGCGGCGAAGATCCCGTCCGTCCCGGTGACGATCAGCGTCCGGGGAGTCTCCTCGAGCTCGGCGCACAGCGCGTGCAGCTCGTCGACCAGGGCCTGGTCGATCGCGTTGCGCCGGTCGGGGCGGTCGAGGGTCGCGACGACGCGGTCGTCGCGGGCGTCGATGCGCAGGCGCGACTCACCCATCGACGCGCTCCACGATCATCGCCGTCCCCTGCCCGACGCCGACGCACATCGTCGCCAGGCCGTATCGCGCCCCCTCGCGCTCGATCCGCCCCAGCAGGGTGACGAGCAGTCGTGAGCCGCTCGATCCCAGCGGATGCCCCAGCGCGATCGCCCCGCCGTCGGCATTGACGATGTCGGGGTCGAGCCCGAGGCGTCGTATGCACGCGAGAGACTGCGAGGCGAAGGCCTCGTTGAGTTCGACGGCTCCCAGATCGGATGCCGCCAACCCGGCCTTCGCCAGCGCCTTCTCGGTCGCGGGCACGGGACCGAGCCCCATGATCTCGGGCGCGAGGCCGGCCGCGGCGTGCGAGACGATCCGCGCGCGCGGGCGCAGGCCGTACCGTTCGACGGCGGCGGCGCCGGCGACGACGATCGCCGAGGCGCCGTCGTTGAGCGAACTGGAGTTGCCGGCCGTCACGACCTCGCCGCCCGTCACGACGGGTCGCAGAGCCGCGAGCGCGTCGCGCGAGGTGTCGCGGCGCGGCCCCTCGTCGGCGGCGACCGGGCCCCTCGGCGTGTCGACGGCGACGATCTCGTCGGTGAAGCGTCCGGCATCCTGCGCCGCGATGGCCCGCTCGTGGCTGCGCAGGGCGAACGCGTCGGCGTCGGCGCGCGAGACGCCCTCGACGCGGGCGACCTCTTCGGCGGTCTCGGGCATGGTGAACGTCGCCTTGTCGCGCGCAGCGAGACGGGGGTTGGTGAAACGCCAGCCGATCGACGTGTCGAACGCGGCCCCGGGCTTCGCCCACGCGCGCTCGGGCTTGGCCTGCACCCACGGCGCGCGCGTCATCGATTCGACGCCGCCGGCCACGACGATGTCGGCGTCCCCGGCGCGCACCGCCTGCGCGGCGAGCGCGACCGCGCTCATGCCCGAGGCGCAGAGGCGGTTCACGGTGAGTCCCGGGATGCCGTCGGGCAGCCCCGCGAGCAGGACGGCCATGCGAGCGACGTTGCGGTTGTCCTCACCGGCCTGGTTGGCGGCGCCGAGGATCACCTCGTCGATCATCTCGGCCGGGACGCCGGCCCGACGGACCGCTTCGCCGACGACGAGGGCGGCGAGGTCGTCGGGGCGGACGGATGCCAGGGCCCCGCCGTACCGTCCGACCGGGGTGCGCACACCGCCGATGAGAAACGCGTCCGACATCGTCTTCCTTTCCCCCGCCGACTCTGGCGGGGTCGTCATCCTCAGCAGCGAGGTTTTCCGACCGATCGTTCAGTAATGATGCCACGGCGGAGTCGGAGCGCGCAACGACCCGGCGGCGTGGCGTCGCAGGCGGGGCGGCTTCATTGCGGGGCCGACGCCGCGCACCCCGCGCGGGCACCTGCGCTCGACGAGACGCGACGGCGGCGCCCACGCTGCACCTCGGCCGCACGCGCCTCGACCGTCGCCGCGCTCGGCGACGGGTGGATGGGACAGACGGTGCCCCCGACAGGATTCGAACCTGCGACGCCCGCGTTAGGAGTGCGGCGCTCTATCCCCTGAGCTACGGAGGCGGGGTTGTTTCCAGCCTACTGCGCAGCCGGCTCCTCCGACCGTCCGTGCGCCACGCCGGGAGAGAGTTGGACGGGCACGGCGTCGCGGGAGGAACGGATGCCGGAGCGCAGACCCTCGATGAGCCCGTCGTCCCACGTGCCCGGGGTGGTCGGCATGGCCTCGCGCACCTCGACGCCCGCGCGGCCCACCGTCGCCGCGCACACGAGCAGTGACTCGAGCACATGCTCGTCATGCGCGTCGCGCCGCAGCACCGACGTCGTCGGGTCGAGCGTGGAGCGCTCGACCACGCCGAGCCACGGCATCCACCAGTCGGGTCCGTCCACGATGCCGGCGGAACGGAACTCCTCGAGCCACCGCGCGATGCGCGGGGTGCCCGGGTCGTCGACCGCGTGGTGCGCGACCATGTGGATGCCCGGCGCGAGGCGGCCGCGGCGGGCGGTCAGGCCGTCCCATTCGACGAGGTGGGCGCCGTCGGCATCCACCTCGACCAGATTGAAGCCGCGCGTCGTCGGCTGCTCCGGGATGCCGCCCGCCACGGCGTCGAGCGGGATGGCACCGCGGCTGACGACCTCGTCGTCGCCGCGGCCCGACAGATCCTCACGGTTGAGCAGCACCGCCAGCCGCCGCGCGATGGGGTCGACCGCCAACCACGCTCCGCCCGCGCGGTCGTCACGGACCCCCACGATGCCGGGGCGCTCAGGCCACCAGGGTCCGAGCGGGCGCCACGGGCGATCGCGGTCCTCGTCGCGGACGGCGAGCAGACGGACGGGCTGTCCGGCGGCCGCGGGGACGTGGACGACCACGGTGCACATTGCGTCCACGCTACCCGCGTGCCGGGCCGGCGCGGGCCGGCACGGGCCGCTCCACGCGCCCATCCCCGCCTCCGCGTCGCGACGAGACGCGACGAGAACAGGCTGTGCCACGAGAACAGGCCGAATCCCGCCGAATCCCCCTGTTCTCGACGCATCATCCTGTTCTCATGGATGCCGACGGCCCCAGCCGCCGCCAGATCCCCACCCGCCGCCCACGCCCGCGACGCCATCACCACGAGAACAGGCGCCGCCACGAGAACAGGCCGAATCCCGCCGAATCCCCCTTCTCGACGCATCATCCTGTTCTCATGGATGCCGACGGCCCCAGCCGCCGCCAGATCCCCGCCCGCCCCGCCACCCGCCGCCCCGCCCGCGCGCCATCACCACGAGAACAGGCGCCGCCACGAGAACAGGTTGAATCCCGCCGAATCCCCCTGTTCTCGACGCATCATCCTGTTCTCGTGAATGCCGACGGCCCCAGCCGCCGCCAGATCCCCGCCCGCCGTCGCCACCCGCCCACCCCGCCCGCGCCCTCACCCGCCGACCCCACCAGCGCCCCACCCGCCGCCCGCGTCCGCGCCCGCGCGGCACCCGCCGACCCGCCCGCGCCATCCGGCCCCCACTCCCCGAGGCGGCCTGGAAGACTGGGGGCATGTTCGTCGTCGTGGGAGTCACCGGGGGCATCGCCGCCTACAAGAGCGTGAGCCTCGTCCGTCTGCTGGTGAAGGCGGGGCACGACGTGCACGTCATCCCCACTGCCGATGCGCTGCGGTTCGTCGGACTGCCGACATGGGAGGCATTGAGCCGCAATCCGGTCACCACCTCGGTGCACGAGGACGTCGCCCGGGTGCGGCACGTCGCGCTCGGACAGGCGGCCGATCTGGTGATCGTCGCCCCGGCGACGGCCAACACGCTCGCGTCGATGACGGCGGGGCTCGCCTCCGACCTGCTGGGCACGACCCTGCTCGCCACCACCGCGCCGGTGATCGTGGCCCCGGCGATGCACACCGAGATGTGGCGTCATCCCGCGACGGCGCACAACATGGAGGTGCTGCGGGGTCGCGGCATCCATGTGGTCGGCCCCGCCGAAGGCGAACTCACCGGTGGCGACTCGGGAGCGGGACGCATGTCGGAGCCCGAAGAGATCGTGGCCGCAGCTCTCGCCCTGGTCGGGCGTCCTCGCGATCTCGACGGGGTCTCGGTCGTGGTCAGCGCGGGCGGCACGCGGGAGCCGATCGATCCGGTGCGCTTCCTCGGCAATCGCTCCAGCGGTCGACAGGGCGTCGCGATCGCCCGGGCCGCCGCCGATCGCGGGGCGAGGGTGACCCTCGTCGCGGCTCATCTCGACGCCGATGTCCGCCCCGATCCGCGGGTCGAGGTGGTCGCCGTGGGGACCGCTGACGAGCTCGGGAGAGCGATGGATGCCGTCTCGCCCGACGCCGATGTGATCGTCATGGCCGCGGCGGTCGCCGATTACTCCGTGGCGGCGGTGTCGGAGCACAAGCTGCGCAAGCAGGACTCCCCGGGCGGGCTGGTCCTCGAGCTCCGCGAGAACCGTGACGTGGTCGCGGGTCTCGTGGCCGCACGCCGACCGGGTCAGACGATCGTGGCCTTCGCCGCCGAAACGGTCGTCGATGACGAGGAGCTCCTCGAGCGCGCGCGCGCGAAGGCGGCGCGCAAGGGCGTCGACCTGCTCGCCGCGAACGCGGTGGGCTGGACGCGGGGTTTCGAGACGACCGACAACGCCCTCACGATCGTCGGGGTCGACGGACGGGTCGTGGTCACGGCATCCGGGACGAAGGACGACACGGCGCACGCTCTGCTGGACGCGATCGTGGCGACACGCCAGGTGCGACACGGCTGAACCGGTTCGGCCGCGTCGCACCTGCGCCCGGCTCAGTCGAGGGCGTCGACGGCGCGGATGATCTCGTGGGCCTCGGTGCGCGTGGTGTAGTCGACGTGGATGTCGGCGAAACGGATGCGACCGGCGGTGTCGATGACGTACACCGAGGGGAAGGGCACTCGGGCGGTGTCGTCGGCGTTGCTGTCGGCCACGTCGAACCCGAGATCGGTGTGGGCGTCACGGGCTTCGGCGCTGGGTTCGGTGACGATGCCGAAGCGCTCGGCGAGGGCATTGGCGGGGTCGGAGAGGACGGCGAAGTCGAGGTCGGCCGCGTCGGCGATGGCGGTGGACCCCTCGGGGGTCTGCGGCGAGACGGCGATCAGCTGCGCTCCGCGGTCCCGGAGGGCGGGGGCGAGCTCCTGCTGGTAGGTGCGGAGGATGATGTTGCAGTAGGGGCACCATGCGCCGCGGTAGAAGACGACGACGCCGACGGCACCGCCGAGGGCGGTGGACAGCGAGGTCGTCGCGCCGTCGGGAGTCAGCAGCGGCGCGTCCGGAGCGTCGTCGTCGACGCCGAGCGCCCCCGCGGGCAGTCCGTCGTTGCGGAGCGCCTCTCGCTCGTCGGCGAAGACGCCGGCGAGGCGGTCGCCGATCTGCGCCTCGAATCCCGTGTTGAAGTCGTCGATCTGCTGGGCGATGGACGTGGTGGACATGCGTGTACTCCCGGTGGACGCGGCGTCGGGCGCCGGTTCCAGGAGCGTATGAGCGTTCCGCGGGCCCGGCTCCGTTGTCGTCATGCGGGGTGACAGAGCGTCATGCACGGTCACATCCTTGCGTGACGCGGGGCCCGCCGTTCAGTCGGCTGCCCCGTGTCGACGCTCAGTATGCGCTGACGGAGGCGAGCTGCTCGAACAGCGGGAGGAGTTGGACGATGAGCAGGACGATCCAGCCGATCAGTGCGAACAGCGCGACGACGTTGACCACGATCGCCGCCCACATCGGGCCGAGACCGCTGCCCGTGCGGCGGCGAGCGACCACGGCCCGGCCGATCACGTAGACCAGGGCGCTCGACATCACCAGGACGAGCACGCTCCACGCCCAGTGGAAGGGCCGTTCCACACCGCGAGCGCGCAGCTGGCGCCAGTCCAGGAAGGCGAACAGAACGGTCACGGCGGAGTACGCCAGGCTCAGCACCGTCACGACGGTGTTGATCAGGGTCGCGGTGGGCGTAGAGCCCAGCCCGTACACCTCGGCGGAGATCGATTCCTCGACGTATGCGCCCCAATCGAAGAGGAACAGCCCGATCACGCCGAGGAGCGGCAGGAACGCCAGCAGCCAGATCCACACGGTCCGGGCCGAGATGTCGGTGCGCGGGGCGGGGCGGGACGCGCCGGGAGTCCCCGGGTACGCCGTCGAGCCGGGGTAGGCGGGAGCGGCGGAGTACCCGGAGGCGCCGGGGGACGCGGGAGCGGCGGAGTACCCGGGGGCGGCGGGATACCCCGAGGCGCCGGGGGACGCGGGAGCGGCGGAGTACCCGGAGGCGCCGGGGGCGGCGGGATACCCCGATGCGCCGGGGGACGCGGGGGCGGCGGGAGATCCCGTCTCCGTCGCGCGGGGGTGGGCCGAACCCGCAGCTCCGGCCGCGGCGGCGGTTCCGGCCGCGAGTCCCGCCGCGGCGCTCGACGGTTCGCTGCCCGGTCGAGCGCCCGCGGTGGATGCCGCGTCGAGCCCGGCCGGATCGACGGGCAGTCTCGCGGAAGAATCGTGCGCCGCGGGAGAGACCTGCGCCGGAACCTCATCGCGCACCGGGGCGTCGCCGTGCGCCGGATCGTCACCGGAAACCGGAGAAGCACCGCGCACCGGAGCGTCATCGTGCACCGGAGCGTCGTCCTGCGCGGCTGCCGGCTCGTGCGCGAGCGCCGAGCCGTGCACCGGGGCGTCATCCTGCTCCCGAGCGGCGTGCCCCACCCCGGCCTCCGTTTGCGCCCACGCCCCGGCCTCGTGACCGGCGGCATCTTCCACCGGCCGACCCTGCTCGGCGGCGGCCGATCCCGCTTCTTCGGGCGACGCGGGCACGGCGGACGCCACGGGGGTGCCGTCGTGAGAACGCAGTTCGTCGGTCCACGAGGTGCCGTTCCAGCGGCGCAGTCCGCCGCCCCCGGCGGGATCGGGGTACCAGCCGTCGGGAGGGGTGGGTGAGTCGGTCATGTCGTTTCCCTGTCTGATGCGGAACCGGGCGAGATGGCCCGAGTCTAGTGAGCGCGGTAGATGTCACCGGAAGTCCCTCGACGCGTGGGCCACCCCGACCCGCAGGTCGGTGAACCCGTCGGCCACGACGTTCGTCACTCCCTCGACGGAGCGCTCGAGCATCCCCCGCACGATCAGCGCGGGCGACTCGCGGGCCACGCGCCGATAGCGGTTCCACACCCCCACCGAGCAGATGATGTTCATGAGTCCGTGCTCGTCCTCGAGATTGAGGAAAGTGATCCCGGATGCCGTGGCCGGCCGCTGCCGATGGGTGACCAGTCCCGCGACCTCGATGCGCCGGTCGGTCTCGAAGGTGCGCAGCTCCCGCGAGGTGAGCACCCCGCGCGCGTCGAGCGCCGCGCGGAAGTGGACCAGCGGGTGATCGTCGGCGGACAGACCGGTCGCCCACAGGTCGGCGGCGAGCACCTCGTAGCTCGAGGGGTCGGTGAACAGCGGGGGCTGCACCGCGACGAGGGAATCGGGAAGGAACTCCGGGCGGTCCAGCGCCGCCGAGCCCGCCAACCAGATGGCCTCGCGTCGGGTGTGTCCGAGGCTTTCGAACGCCCCCGCCGTCGCGAGGGCCTCGACCTGTGCGGTGACGAGACCGGTACGACGCACGAGATCGCGCAGGTCGCGGTAGGCGCCTCCGCGTTCGCGTTCCGTCACGACGCGTTCGGCCACCTTCGCCCCGATCCCGGTGACCCCCGCCAGTCCCAGGCGCACCGCGAACTCCCCGTCGCGTCGGTGGGAGAGGGTCTCGTCGGGCTCCTGCGGGTCGAACTCCCCCGTGGGCGGTTGATGCGCGTCGGCGCACGCCTCGCGTCCGGTCGGCCGCCGCTTCCGCCCGGAGGCCGCCGCGGCATCCCCCCCTGCTCGTCCCTCGGCCCCCGCCTCGTCGACGGGTTCGAGCGTTGCCTCGACCCCCGAGCGTTGGAGGTCGGGCCGGCGCACCGCCACGCCGTGTCGACGGGCGTCGGCGGTGAGCGTCGCCGGGGAGTAGAACCCCATCGGCTGCGCCCGCAGCAGACCGGCGAGGAACGCCGCAGGGTAGTGCAGTTTGATCCACGAGCTCGCGTAGACGAGCAGTGCGAACGACAGGGAGTGCGACTCGGCGAATCCGAAGTTCGCGAACGCCTGGATCTTGGCGTACAGCTCGTCGGCGACCCGCCCCACCAGGCCGTTCTCGGCCATGCCGGCGTAGAGCGTCTCGCGCAGGGAGTCAATGCGTTCGAGTCCGCGCTTCGACCCCATCGCGCGGCGCAGGAGGTCGGCGTCCTCGGCGGAGCAGTTGCCGATCGCCACGGCCATCTGCATGAGCTGTTCCTGGAACACCGGCACCCCCATCGTGCGCGCGAGCACGGGCTCGAGCTTGGGATGCACGTACGTGATGGGCTCCTGTCCGAGCTTGCGCCGGACGAAGGGGTGCACCGCGCCGCCCTGGATGGGGCCGGGGCGGATGAGGGCGATCTGCACGACGAGGTCGTAGAACTTGCGCGGCTGCAGGCGCGGCAGCAGCCCCATCTGCGCGCGCGACTCCACCTGGAACACCCCGATCGAATCCGCCCGGCAGAGCATGTCGTACACCGCCTTCTCTTCTTTCGGCAGTGTCGACAGCTCCCATCGCTCCCCCGTGGCGTCGCGGATCAGGTCGAAGCAGTACTGCAGTGCGGCGAGCATCCCCAGCCCCAGCAGGTCGAACTTGACCAGCCCCATCCACGCGGCGTCGTCCTTGTCCCATTGGATGACCGTGCGGTCGTCCATGCGGGCATGCTCGATGGGCACCACTTCGCCGACCGGACGATCCGTGAGCACCATTCCCCCCGAGTGGATGCCGAGATGCCGCGGCGCCTTGAGGAGTTCGGACGCGAACTCGATGACCTGATCGGGGATGTCGTGGTCGGCACCGGTCTCGAGGGTCGCCCCCCAGCGCTCGACCTGCTTCGACCAGGCATCCTGCTGCCCCGGCGAGTGCCCGAGGGCACTGGCCATGTCGCGTACGGCGTTCTTCGGCCGGTACTGGATGACGTTCGCCACCTGCGCCGCCCGCTCGCGGCCGTATTCGCCGTAGACCCACTGGATGATCTCTTCGCGGCGGTCGGAGTCGAAGTCGACGTCGATGTCGGGTTCTTCGTCGCGCAGGCTCGACAGGAACCGTTCGAACGGCAGCTTGTAGAAGATCGAGTCGACCGCGGTGATGTCGAGCAGGTAGCAGACCGCGCTGTTGGCCGCGGATCCCCGCCCCTGGCACAGGATGCCGCGGCGCCGGGCTTCGGCGACGATGCCGTAGACGATGAGGAAGTAGCCCGGGAAGTCCTTCATCTCGATCACCTCGAGCTCGCGCTCGATGCGCCGTCGATCGTCGTCGGAGAGGTTCGGGTACTTGCGGGGGACGGCCTCCCACACCAGCTGACGCAGGTACGACATGGGGGTGTGCCCCTCGGGGACCTTCTGTTTCGGCAGGGCGGGCTTCGCGCGGCGCAGGGGGAAGGCGATCTCGTCGGCGAGCTCGACGGTGCGGGCGACGGCCCCCGGATACCGCTGGAAGCGTGCCGCCATCTCGACCCCCGAGCGCAGGTGCGCCCCGGCGTGCGCGGGCAACCAGCCATCGAGTTCGTCGAGTCCGCGATTGGCTCTGACCGCCGCCACCGCGGCGGCGAGCAGCTCTTTCTGCGGCGCGGCGTAGTGCACGTTGTTGGTGGCGAGGGTCGCCAGCCCGCGTTCCGCGGCGAGACCGGCCAGCACGTCGTTGCGGCGGGAATCGAGCGGGTCGCCCTGGTCCATCAGCTCGACGAACACGGCGTCGGCGCCGAACAGGTCGATGAGGGTGTCGAGCTCGCGGGCCGCCCCCGCCGGCCCCTCGAAGGTGAGGGCCTGACGCACGGCACCCTTGCGGCATCCGGTGAGAACGGCCCAGTGCGGATCGCGGGGGCCGCCGGCGCGCTCGGCGAGCTCTTCGAGGTCGTAGACCGGGCGACCTTTCTCACCGCCGGTGAGCTGCGCGTGCGTGATCGCGGCGGCCAGGCGGTGGTATCCCTCTTCGCGACGGGCCAGGACCAGCAGGTGCGAGCCCCGCGGGTCGGCTTCTCCGTTCTGGGGGCCGGGGAGCCCCAGCGACAGTTCCGCGCCGAAGACGGTCTTGACCGCGCGGGCCTCGGCCGCCTCGGCGAAACGCACGATGCCGTAGAAGCCGTCGTGGTCGGTCAGGGCGAGGGCGTGCAGTCCCAGTCGCTCGGCCTCTTCGACGAGCTCTTCGGGTGACGACGCCCCGTCGAGGAACGAATACGACGAGTGCGCGTGCAGCTCGGCGTAGGGCACGGTGTCATCGGGCCGTTCGATGGTGGGCGGTACGTACGCGCCGCGCTTGTGCGACCAGGCCGGGCTGTCGCCCCCGTCGCCGTTGGGCGGAGTGCCGGTCGGGCGGCGGGTGTCGCTGAGCAGTCGCTCGAGCTCCGACCACTTGACCGGGGGGTTGGTCCAGCCCATCAGCGAGCCCCTTCTCGAACGCGCGACGGCGACGACGATACGGATGCCGGTGCCTCAGTCATAGCGTCCCTCGGCTCTCCACTCGCCCTCTTCGACCAGGAGCAACCACGCACCGCCGGCATCGTCGATCACCTGGAAACGGTGCGCCCGGCGCGCGCGGAGGGGATCCCACCCGCGCTCGCTGATCGGCCAGGGGCCCGCCCATTCCCGGATGCGGCGCCGCTGTCCCGCCGTCTCGAGAACCGCGGGCGGCGCGCTCAGCGCATCGCGCTCCCCCACCGTGACCGGGGCACCCGCGACATCGGTGACCCCGACGAGGCGCGGTTCGGGATAGACGGTGGCCGGAAGAGGGTCGGGAAGACTGCCCGGCCACGGCCGGGTGCGTTCTTTGGCCGTCACGGCGCGATCGCCCCAGGGGACCAGCACCTGCCGCTCGGCGAGCCATCGCCCGCCGCCGATGACCGGGGTCACGACGGCGCGATGACCGAGCATGGCTTGCACGCGCGAGAGAGCGTGATGCACGCGCTCATCGGGTCCGGCCCCGAACAGGCCTTTCGCGTGGTGCACCGCGGCATCCACCGCTTCGGGCTCGATGTGCACCCCGGCCACACCGCTACCGAAGATGCCCTGCGCGTCTTCGGCGAGCTGCCACCGCACGCGGTCGACCACTCCCGCCGCGTCGAACGACCCGGGGTGCAGCCACACGCGTTCGCTGCGCTCGCCCCGCTCACCCGTCAGGACCACGCGCAACTCGGTGCAGACCAGCCCGTGCACGCCCAATTGGGCGATGAACTGCTCTGCGGCCACGCGCACGCCGAAGGCGACCTGATCGGCGAGCTCGAGGGGCGGCTCGAACGCGACGTCGCGGTGCAGCTCGGGCGGCGGGGTCCGCGGCTGCACGGGCTGGGAGTCCAGCCCTCCGGCCAGGGCGTGCAGGCGCACCCCCCGCTCCCCGAAGCGCTCGCGGACGCGCTCGACCGGCAACGCGGCGAGGTCTCCCAGCGTATGCACGCCCAGACGGGCGAGCAGACTGCCGAATTCGTCGTCGTCGAGGGTGGCGATCGACAACGGCCCGAGGAACGCCCCCGCCGCGCCGGGAGCCACCACGCGCACCGGGTCGTCGGCCGGAGCCGTGCGCGCCGCCTGTTCGGCGGTGAACACCCCGTCGGCGACACTGGCGCGCACGCCCGCGAAACCGTCGTCGTCGAGCAGGCGGATCAGCATGCGCGCCGCCTCGGCCTCTCCGCCGTAGTAGCGCGCCGGCCCGCGGGAGCGCAGCGTGCACAGCCCGGGCCGGATGATCTGCACCCCGGGCGCTCGTTCCTCGACCCTCGCGACGACGGGGGCGAAGGCCCGGGCGTCGCGCACGGGGTCGGCGGGGACGACCTGCAGCGTCGGGCACAGCGACTGCGCGTCACGGCGCTTCTGCCCGCGGCGCACACCCTGCGCGCGAGCGGCCCACGAGCACGCGACGACGAGGTTGTTCGCGAACACCGCGACCGCGGCATCCGGTCGGGGTGGCGCGACGGCCTCGACCGAGAACGCGGTGATCGGCCAGTCGGGGAACCACAGCACGAGGCTGCGCGTGGGCGTCTGCATCACCCCACCGCCCGCACGGGATAGGCGGTGCGCTCGCGCGGCACGAGACGTTCGGCGGGAGCACCGAGCAGCTCGATCGACCCATCGGCGGCGGGCAGCAGCATGCGCACCCGTCGCGCGTTCGGCGACCGTCTACTGGTGACCGACACGGTCAACTCCCGCCCCGCGAGGTAGCCGTGCCCCTGCCCGAGCCCGGACCACCGGGGGTCGGCGACATCGATGACCGCCTCGGCCTGCGGCCACGCCCCCTGGACGAGGAGGACGGACCCCCGATCACGCAGGCGCGCGGCCAGACGCGTGGTCTCGGCCCCCGCGCGCGCGGCCGGCGATCCTGCGGGCGGACGCACCGCGACGACCGGAAGCACCTCGGCGATCGTCGCCGTCACGGCGAGCCATCGCGGACCGGGGTCGGGGATGAACACGAGACGATCGAGATCGAGTCCGTACTTCTCCGCCGCCTCGGCGCCGAGCTCGGGCATGCCGATGACCCCGCACCACGCGCCGTCCTGCGACGGACGCGCCATGAGCGCGAGAAGCAACGATGCCGAGCGGGCCAGCGCGTAGGCCGAGCCCGATCTCAATCCCCCACCGGGCAGCAGCGACGAGAACGCGGGGTGGGTCGGAAGCACCGGGGCGTCCATGCGCCGCCCCTGCATGAGTTCGAGACGATCGCGCAGCGCATGGATGTCGGGTACGGCCTGTACCTGGTCTCTCACGATCGCCCTCACTCCCACAGGTTAGAACATGTGTTCTATTCCCTCAATCCCTGTGGGTCGAAGATACGATCGACCTCCGACATCGCCGTGGATGCCGTAATTGTGCACGCCGACGGCATCCACCCGCCCCGCAGGACGAGGGATGACGAGAGGCGGATCAGGCCGCGAGCGCCAGGTACGGCTCCCACCGCGGGTCGCTCTTGTCGACCCCGCGCACCGTCCACGACGACCCGTGCGGGGGCGCCGGAACGAGCCGCAGCTCCCACCGCATCTCCTGCGGCGTGCGGTCGCCCTTGATGTTGTTGCACGCCAGGCAGCAGGCCACGAGGTTCTCCCAGGTGTCCTTTCCGCCGCGCGAGCGCGGAAGCACGTGATCGATCGTGGATGCCGCTTTGCCGCAGTATCCGCACCGGTGGGCGTCGCGGCGCAGCACCCCGCGACGCGTCACCGGCACGCGGCGCGCCCCGGGCACCCGCACGTACCGGGTGAGGATGATCACCGCCGGACGATCGTAGGTGCCGGCGGCGGCCCACACGGGGTCCTCCTCGACACGCTCGACGACGGTGGCCTTGTCGTTCATCACGAGCACGAGGGCCCGCTTGAACGACACGACCGCGAGGGGCTCGTAGCCCGCGTTCAGCACCAGAGTGCGCATTCCGTTTCCTCTCGAATGGCCGAGACGGCTTCTCGGATGTTCGACTTCGACGGCGTCAGGCGCGGAAGGGCATGAAAAAAGGCGCTGTCCACTCGGACAGCGCCTCGGAGGTCGCGGCGAAGCCGCGGCATCCGAACTCATGATGCCGGAGAACGAGCAGCCCGAGCGCATCCATGGTGCGGATGCGCGGGCTGGTGTTCATCGGCTTCCCTCCGGTTCTTCGGACGTCGCTGACAGGCTAACCCACTGCGACACGCCCGGGGTCGGGCCGAAGGGAAACGACGGACGGCGTGTCGGAGAACGATCGTCTCCGGCACGCCGTCCGTCGCTGCGGGCTCAGCCCGCGTTCTGCTGGAGCCAGGCGTAGGGGTCCACGACCGAGCCGTTGATGTGCACCTCGAAGTGCAGGTGATTGGCGGTCGAGCTACCGGTCGACCCGACCAGACCGATCAACTGACCGGCGGCGACGGTCTGGCCCGCCTGTACCTGCCGGCTGCCGTAGGTCATGTGACCGTAGGTCGTCGAGACCTTCTGGCCGTTGATGACGTGCTCGATGACGATGCCGACACCGTAGCCGCCGAAGCTCTCCTGAGAGACGCTGACGACACCGGCCGCGGCGGCGAAGATCGGCTGACCGCCGGGCGCGAGCAGGTCGACGCCCTGGTGGTAGCCGGAGTCCCACAGGCCGCGACCGAGCGTGTAGTTCGTCAGGGGCCAACGCACCTCGCCCGAACCGGGCGCGGTCATGTTCAGATCGACCGAGCCGACGGACCCGACCGAGGTCGACGCCTTCGCGGCGTTCGCGGCGAGTTCGCGCGCCCGCTCGGCGGCGGCGGCCGCGGCGGCCTCTTGATCCTTCTTCTTCTGGATCTCTTCGGCCGTGGTGGCCGAGTAGCTGCTGCGATCGAGCGTCTCGGCGGTGGCGTCCGACGCCACGACGAGCGACTGGTTGTCGGGCGCCGACATCTGCTGCAGCGTCATCGTCTCGGCGGCGGGCATCGTGGCCGCGTACGCCGGGATCGCGACGGTGGCGACGAGACCGGCCACCATCGAGAGGATCACGGCACTGCGGACGGGCTTGCCATAGCTGCGGCCGCGCGGTGCCCGGGGGGCGGGGACGGAGCGGGCGACCGTGGAGGTCGCGGTGGGCACGGGGGCGCTCGACGTTCGGGCGACGGCGGCACGCGTGCTCCTGCGGGTGGGACCCGTCACGGGAGCCTCGGGTAGGCCCGCAGCGGGTTCGTTGTGTTCAGCCAAAGTTCCTCCGGCGCCTCCGCGTCTTCGGGGACGCTGGCTCGTCAGCACTCGATTGGGGGCACGATGTGCGGGCTTGGCCCTCTGCGGACGACGAGCCGGAGAGGCAAACCGCGAGGGGTCCGACGGCGGGCTTCTGGCCTGTGGA
This sequence comes from Microbacterium sp. NPDC090007, assembly GCF_044748345.1. Lineage (NCBI taxonomy): Bacteria > Bacillati > Actinomycetota > Actinomycetes > Micrococcales > Microbacteriaceae > Microbacterium > Microbacterium sp. NPDC090007. Next base: position 203,333 of record NZ_JBIVFV010000002.1, read on the forward strand.
CTTTCCGAGGCTACCCGAAGATAACGAACAAGTCACGTTCCCGGCGGGCGTGTACAGCCGACGCCCGGCCACGATCACTCCTCGGCGACGAGGAAGATGTGCGAGGCGACTTCGACGGGCAGCTCCAGCCCCTCGTCGATCCCGTCCATCTGCACGAGCACGTACCCCTCGTTGAACCGGTAGTCCCCGCGCGCTCCCGGTAGGACGCCCGCCGCCTTGAGCTGTTGCAGCAGCTCGGGGTCCACCTGAGCCGGCTCGGCCAGACGCCGCACCGTGCCCGAGATGGGACCACCCGCGTCGGTGAGCTTGCGGACGAGCCCGACGACGCCGTCGTCGAACGTCGAGCTCGCGGCGTCGCCGAGCTGGTCGAGCCCGGGGATGGGGTTGCCGTAGGGCGATTCGGTGGGGTGCCCGAGCAGCTCGACGAGACGGCGCTCGACCTGCTCGCTCATGACGTGCTCCCACCGGCAGGCCTCGTCGTGCACGTAGGCCCAATCCAGGCCGATGACGTCGCTGAGCAGACGCTCGGCCAGACGGTGCTTGCGCATGACGTCGACGGCCTTCTGGCGACCGTCGTCGGTGAGCTCGAGTCGACGGTCCTCCGAGACGACGACGAGACCGTCGCGCTCCATGCGCCCGACGGTCTGCGAGACGGTCGGGCCCGAGTGCCCCAGGCGCTCCGAGATCCGCGCACGCAGCGGCACGATCTTCTCTTCTTCGAGCTCGAGGATCGTGCGCAGGTACATCTCGGTGGTGTCGATCAGATCGGTCATTCAGCAGTCCTCGATGTCGCGCGGCAAGTGCTCCCAGCCTACCGACCCGCTCCGACACGGGCGCGGGCGGGTCTCGGACCGGACCCTAGAATCGAGCCATGTCGCACGTGGAACTCCCCACCGATCTCCTGCCCGCCGACGGTCGCTTCGGGTGCGGCCCCTCCAAGGTGCGCGGCGCGCAGCTCGAGGCGCTCGTCACCCGCGGCGCCTCGATCCTCGGTACCTCGCACCGCCAGGCGCCCGTGAAGAATCTGGTCGCGAGCACGCGCGAACGTCTCGCCCGGCTGTTCCGGCTGCCCGACGGGTACGAGATCATCCTCGGCAACGGCGGTTCGACCGCCTTCTGGGATGCCGCCGCCTTCGGTCTGATCGAGAACCGCAGCCAGAACCTGGTCTTCGGGGAGTTCGGCGGCAAGTTCGCCTCGGCCGCCGCGGCGCCGTGGCTGCAGGCGCCCGACGTCCGCTCGGCCGCTCCCGGGACCCGTACCGTCGCAGAGCCCGTCGAGGGCGTCGACGTGTACGCGTGGCCGCACAACGAGACCTCGACCGGCGTGTCCGCCCCCGTCCGCCGCGTGCACGCCGATGCCGGGGCGCTGACGGTCATCGACGCGACGAGCGCCGCGGGCGGCATCGACGTCGAGGCCGACCAGGCCGACGTCTACTACTTCGCGCCGCAGAAAAACCTCGGCTCCGACGGAGGCCTCTGGTACGCCGCCGTCTCGCCGGCCGCGATCGAGCGCATCGAGAGGATCGCGGCATCCGACCGCTACATCCCCGAGTTCCTGAGCCTGAAGAATGCTCTGGACAACTCGCGTCTGCAGCAGACGCTCAACACGCCGGCCCTGGCGACGCTGCTGCTGCTCGACGAGCAGCTCGGCTGGATCCTCGACAACGGTGGGCTCTCGTGGGCTGCGGCGCGCACGGCCGAGTCGTCCTCCGCCCTGTACGGATGGGCGGATGCCAGCGCGCACGCCACCCCGTTCGTCTCCGACCCCGCGGACCGCTCCCCCGTCGTCGTCACGATCGACATCGACGACCGTATCGACGCCGGCGCGATCGCGAAGAGCCTCCGTGCGAACGGCATCGTCGACACCGAGCCCTACCGCAAGCTCGGCCGCAACCAGCTGCGCGTGGCGACGTTCGTGTCGATCGAACCGGACGACGTGCGTCGCCTGATCGGCGCGATCGACTACACGATCTCGCACCTGCCGCAGGCCTGAGCCGCACATGACGAAGGCCGCCCCGCGTCTCGCGGGGCGGCCTTCGTCATGTGCGGTGCGCGTCGGCGTCAGTAGCTGCGCTCACCCTCATCGCGGTCCGCGTCGTCGTCGTCCTCGAGGTCGTCGTCGTCGTCCGCGTCGTCGTCGTCCGCGTCGTCGTCGTCCGCCAAGTCGTCGTCGCCGTCCGCAACGTCAACGTCGGCGTCGTCGGCGTCGTCGGTGTCGTCGTCCGCGTCATCCGCCTCGTGCGACGAGGCATGATCGGCGTCGAGCTCGTCGATGTCGACGCCGTCGAGATCGCCCGCGTGGAAGCGCGGCTTCGGCCCGTCGTCGTCCTCGTCATCCGCGTCGTCATCGTCCGCGTCGAGGTCGTCCGCGTCGTCGTCCTCGTCGTCCGCGACCGCAGCGGCGGCCTGGGCGGCCTGGTACTCGGCCAGCCGCGTCGCCCACGGGACCCAGTCCGGAGCCAGCAGCGCACCGTCACCGGGCAGCAGCTCGACCTCGAGCACCGTCGGCTCGGACTCGTCGACGACGGCCACGCTGACGGTCCAGAACCATCCCGGGTACCCCGACAGGCGGGTATGGAAGCGCAGCGAGACCACGCCGTCGTCCTCGACCGAGTATTGGGCGGCCGGGCCGATGGTGTCGGGGGCGGTGATCTCGTGCAGGGCGGACAGCGCGAGGTCGTGCGCTCCGGTCAGCCGCTCGTCGGCGACCTGCTCAGGCTTCGAAGTCATCGGCGACCTTGCGCAGGACCGCGGCGATCTTCTGTGCGTGCGGGCCGTTGGGGTAGCGGCCGCGACGCAGGTCGCCGCCGATCCCGTCGAGCAGCTTCACGAGGTCCTCGACGATGATGGCCATGTCGTCGGCGGGCTTGCGTGACCGCTTCGCGAGGCTCACGGGAGCGTCCAGGACGCGCACCGACAGGGCCTGCGGCCCGCGTTTGCCGTCGGCCACGCCGAACTCCAGTCGTGTCCCGGCCTTGGGCGCGGGGGTTCCGGCGGGCAGAGCCGTGGCGTGCAGGAACACGTCCTGGCCGTCATCGGTGCTGATGAAGCCGAAGCCCTTCTCGTCGTCGTAGAACCTGACCTTGCCGGTGGGCATGGACACCTCGCTGGATAGATGCGCGAACGCGCGGCGGAACGCGGGAACCGAGCGGATCCCGGTCTTCCAGCCTACGGCACCGACGCCAGGCAGTAGGCTGAGCGCGATGAGCACCCGCACCACCGGCGGCAGTACGCCGGGCGACGACGTTCCCGTCCGACGCATCGACCGCATCCTGACGTTCATGTCGCTCGGGCTGGTCGCCCTGTCCATCGTGTGCTTTTTCATTGTCATCCTCGCGCAGCCGGCCGGCGTCAGCGACTTCACGCAGGGTGCGTGGCCCGTGATCGTCGTCATGCCGCTATTCGCCCTCCCCGTCGGCTTCGCCCTCATGATCGCCGTCCTCATCATGAGCTTCACGCGAAGGGCTCGGGCCAACAAGGCCCGCTGACGTGCCCGAGACCTCCGCACAACGCGCACTGGCGGTCTCGTTGAGCGCGCGCTCCGACGACGAGCTGGCGGCCCTGTTCGCCGAGCGGCACGTCTCGCCCTCCAGCACGTGGCGCGACATGTTCGATGCCGCCGAGGCCCTGCTCGAGCCGGCGAGCGTCGCGCGCGGCCTGCCCGCCCTGTCGCGCGTCGAGGCCGACGCGCTGGTCGGCGCCGCGGCGGGGACGCCGGTCCCCGCCTCCGCGCGGGAACGCCTGGTGACCCGCGCCCTCGTCGCCGACGACGGCATCCCCTTCCCGAGCGTCCTCGACGCCGTTCGAGAGGCATCACCCGAAGGGTCGACGGATGCCGAGCCCCTCCACCGCACCCCGCTGACGCCCGAGTCGGTCGCGGCCGCCTCGGAGGCGGCCTTCACCAACGCGGCCTGCGTCGCCGACATCCTCATGCAGACGCTGGAGGCGCCGCTCGGACGCATCGGCACCGGATCGCTGGGCGCCACCGAGCGCCGTCGTCTGGTCGACGCGGGAGCGGTGTCGACGTCCGCCGAAGCCGACCTGCTCGTGGGACTCGCGGCCGACGTGGGCCTGCTGGGGGCGAATGATCGCGCGTGGCTGGTCTCGCCCGAGGGACGCGAGTGGCTGCGCCTGCCGACGCTCGACCGATGGGCGCACACGGCCCTGGCGTTGCGCGACGCCCTCCCCCGCGTCTATCGCGACGACGACGGCGGATGGATCCCCACCGAGCAGTGGGCGCAGGCGACGCCGTTCGACGCCGATTCCGCCGAGCGCGCGACCCTGTGGATCCGCCGGCTCGTGCGCTGGGGGCTCCTGGATGCCGCCGGCCACGTCACACCGTGGGCCGAGCCGTTGTCGCACGGGGGCGACGTCGACACCTCCGCCCTGCGCGACCTTCTGCCGCCCGAGGTCGACCGGGTGTACCTGCAGAACGATCTCACCGCGATCGCGCCGGGCCCGCTCGCGCCGCACCTCGACGTGCGCCTGCGGGCGATGGCGGCGCGCGAGTCCCGCGCCCAGGCGTCGAGCTACCGCTTCAGCGCCGCGACCATCGGGGCGGCGATCACGTCGGGAGAGACAGCGGATTCCCTGCGCGAATTCCTCACCTCGATCTCGTTGACCGGGCTCCCGCAGCCCCTCGCCTACGTCATCGAGCGCACCTCCGCTGAGCACGGGCGGGTGCGCGTCGCTGCCGATCCCGAGACGCAGCTGACGCATGTGCGCACCGACGACGAGACCCTGCTGCGCTCGATGGAGGTCGATCAGTCGTTGCGGTCGATCGCGCTGAACCGCACCGACGACGACGAGCTGATCTCGCACGTCGCGGCCGACGTGGTGTTCTGGGCGCTCACCGACGCGCACTACCCCGCCGTCGCGGTCGATGCCGACGGTAACCCGCGTGCCCTCGAGCGTGCGAAGCTCGCCGCCGGCGCACCCCCGAGCGCGGACCCCCTCGAGATCTACGCCCCCCTGCTTCAGCGTCTTCGAGCCGGTGCCGGGGACTCGGATGCCGCGTGGCTCGAGCGCGAGCTCGATCAGGCCGTTCGCGCTCGGGCCGTGGTCGACGTCACCGTGCGCCTCCCCGACGGTTCCGCGCGCGTGTTCCGCCTCGAGGCGACCGGGCTGGGCGGCGGACGCCTGCGGGGACGCGACCGCGGAGCCGACGTCGAGCGCACCCTGCCCCTGTCGCACATCGACGGTGTGGCTCTCGTCGACTGAGGTTTGCGTCCTCTTCGCGTGCCCTGGGAGCCGAGGGCGGTGCGACCCCGGTAAACTCGTACCTTATGGCTGACGGCCCCCTCATCGTGCAGAGCGACCGCACCGTCCTCCTCGAGGTCGCGCACCCCCAGGCGGAGACGGCGCGGCACGAGCTCGCGGTGTTCGCCGAGCTCGAGCGCGCACCCGAGCACATCCACACGTACCGCATCACGCGGCTGGGCCTGTGGAACGCCCGCGCGGCCGGCCACGGCGCCGACGCCATGCTCGAGACGCTCGACAAGTGGTCGCGCTTCCCCGTGCCGGCATCCGTCAGCACCGACATCCGCGAGAGCGTGAACCGCTACGGCCGCCTCGTGATCGAGCGCGACGACGAGGGCGTCCTGGTGCTGCGATCCACGGATGCCGCCGTGCTCGGCGAGGTGTCCCGCAACAAGCGCATCGCTCCCCTGCTGATCGGCCACCCCACGCCCGACAGCTACGTCATCGACGCCTGGGCGCGCGGCCACATCAAGCAGGAGCTGCTGAAGATCGGCTGGCCCGCCGAAGACCTCGCCGGATACACCCCCGGCACCCCGCATCCGATCGACCTCGCCGAGGACGGATGGAGCCTGCGGCCGTACCAGCGGCAGGCGGTCGACTCGTTCTCCGAGGGCGGCTCCGGCGTGGTGGTCCTGCCGTGCGGCGCGGGCAAGACGCTCGTGGGCGCCGGCGCGATGGCCGACACCCGCACGACGACGCTCATCCTGGTGACCAACACCGTCAGCGCCCGTCAGTGGCGCGACGAGCTGCTGCGCCGCACCACGCTCACTCCCGAAGAGATCGGCGAGTACTCCGGCCAGGTCAAAGAGATCAAGCCGGTCACGATCGCCACGTACCAGATCCTCACCGCCAAGCGCGGGGGCAAGTACGCCCACCTCGCCCTGCTCGACGCGCTCGACTGGGGCCTGGTGCTCTACGACGAGGTGCACCTGCTCCCCGCCCCGGTGTTCAAGCTCACCGCCGACCTGCAGGCGCGTCGACGCCTGGGCCTGACCGCGACGCTCGTGCGCGAGGACGGTCGCGAAGGAGACGTCTTCAGCCTCATCGGTCCCAAGCGCTTCGACGCGCCGTGGAAAGAGATCGAGGCCCAGGGCTTCATCTCCCCCGCCGCGTGCTACGAGGTGCGCATCGACCTGCCCGCCCACGAGCGTCTCGAGTACGCGGCGACGGCGGACGAGGACCGCTACCGCCTGGCGGCGACGGCCCCCGCCAAGATCGACGTCACCCGGCGGCTGGTGCAGCGGCATCCCGGAGAACGCGTCCTGGTCATCGGGCAGTACCTCGACCAGATCGACGAGCTCGCCCAGGCGCTCGGAGCCCCGCAGATCACCGGCGCCACGCCGATCCCCGAGCGCGAGGAGCTGTTCCAGGGCTTCCGCGACGGCAGCATCCCGCTGCTCGTGGTGTCGAAGGTGGCGAACTTCTCGGTCGACCTGCCCGAGGCCTCGGTCGCCATCCAGGTTTCGGGCTCGTTCGGCTCGCGGCAAGAAGAGGCTCAGCGCCTCGGGCGCCTGCTGCGTCCGAAGCAGTCGAACCACACGGCGAGCTTCTACACGCTCATCGCCCGCGACACCGTCGACCAGGATTTCGCGCAGAACCGCCAGCGATTCCTCGCCGAGCAGGGGTACGCCTACACGATCCTGGATGCCGACGGAATCGACGCCGCGGCCGCCTGACACATACCAGGCGGCGGCTTTCCGTTCCATATCCAGCGGTTTGCGGGGTGCGATCACGATAATGAGGGCATGACAGCTCCTCGCATCCTCGTCGTGGACGACGAACCGAACATCCGCGACCTGCTCATCACGAGCCTGCGCTTCGCCGGTTTCCAGGTGCGAGCCGTGGCCAACGGCGCGCAGACCATCTCGGCCGTGCTCGAAGAGGAACCCGACCTCATCGTGCTCGACGTGATGCTGCCCGACATGAACGGCTTCAGCGTCACCAAGCGCCTGCGCGGCGCCGGCTACACCGCTCCCATCCTCTTCCTCACCGCGAAGGACGAGACCGAGGACAAGATCGAGGGCCTCAACGCCGGTGGCGACGACTACGTCACCAAGCCCTTCAGCCTCGACGAGATCGTCGCCCGCATCCAGGCGATCCTGCGTCGCACCATGCAGGCCGACGAGGAGTCGATCATCCGCACGGGCGAGCTGACGATGGATCAGGACACCCATGACGTCAGCGTCGGCGACGTCTCGATCGACCTGAGCCCGACGGAGTTCAAGCTGCTGCGCTACCTGATGCTCAACCCCAACCGCGTGCTGTCGAAGGCGCAGATCCTCGATCACGTGTGGGAGTACGACTTCAACGGCGACGCCGGCATCGTCGAGAGCTACATCTCGTACCTGCGTCGCAAGATCGACCCGCACTCCTCCGAGCCGCTGATCCAGACCAAGCGCGGCTTCGGCTACATGCTGAAGTCGGGCAAGACGGTCTGAGCGGAGGCCTCTCCTGTCGCCCTCCGACGATGCCCTGACCCGCTGGTGGCGCGGGCTCAGCCTGCGTACCAAGGTCACCGGCGTGACCGTCGCACTCCTGGCGATCGGGCTGTTCACGGCGGGCGTGGGCACCATGGTGTTCCTGCGCACGACGCTGGTGAACAACCTCGACGAGCAATTGGCGCAGCAGGCGGCGGGGAGCATCGCCAACAGCATCTTCACCACGACCCCGGTCGACGGCGACATCGTCTTCTCGCAGGTCGATAATGCCCCGCAGATCGGGTCGATGGTCGTCGTCTACGGTCCGGACGGCCAGCGCGAGGCGTTCTACAACGGCACGGCGTCCACGGCTCTGCCGGATCTGCCCTCGACGTTCACGATCGAGCAGACGTACGGCCAGATCGATCGGCGCATCGATCTCGACGATCCCGAATCCGGCCAGAACTTCCTCGCCCGCGTCGGCGTCCTGCAGGTGCCCGGCAACCCGGGTGTCTACACGCAGATGGTGGTGCAGCCCCTCGCCCCCACCGATCGCATCGTCGCCGCCTACATCGGCATCTATGCGTTCGTGGCGCTGCTCATCCTGATCGCGACGGCCTTGCTCACGCGGTGGCTGGTGACGCTGGCGTTCCGCAACCTGCGGCAGGTCGAGACGACCGCGATGGACATCGCCGCGGGCGATTTCAGCCAGCGTCTGACCGACATCGTCCCCGACACCGAGGTGGGCCGGCTCAAGACCGCGATCAACGCGATGCTCGCCCGCATCGACGGCGCCCTCGGCCAACGGGATGCCACGGTGCGGCAGATGCGCCGGTTCATCGGCGACGCGAGCCACGAGCTGCGCACACCGCTGGTGACCATGCGCGGCTACGCCGAGCTCTACCGCATGGGCGCGATCCGCTCCGACGAGGACGTCGCGCAGTCGATGGAACGCATCGAGAAAGAGGCCATCCGCATGGGCGCCCTGGTCGAGGATCTGCTCGCACTCGCGCGCCTCGACGAACGTCGCGACGTCTCGATCACCGAGCTCGACCTCCGGCCGATCGCCCGCGATGCCGCACTCGACCTGCGCGTGACGTCTCCCCAGCGCGAGGTGACCGTCGACGACACCACCTCTCGCAACGAAACCGTCCTGCCGATGATCACGCTCGATCCGCTGCTCGACTCCGGCGGGCAGCCGTCCGCGGCGTCTCGACGCAAGACCGCTCCCACGACCTCCGCGATGGCGATCGCGGGTGCGACGCTCTCCCGCCTGCGCCGCCGCCCCAAGGACGCCGCCGACGCCGCTCCCTCAACGGGTGAGACCCCGGCTGCGGCCCCCGCCGCTGCGCTCAGCGTCGTGCGCCCCGGGACGCGGCTCGCCCCGATCGTGCTCGGCGATGAGAACAGGGTGCGCCAGGTCGTGGCGAACCTGCTCGGCAACGCCCGTCGCTTCACCGCGGACGACTCCCCCATCGGTCTTCGGGTGGGAGTGGATGCCGAGAACGACATGGGCTGGATCGAGATCATCGATCACGGCGAGGGCGTTCCCGAGCAGATCCGCGAGCAGATCTTCCAGCGCTTCTGGCGCGCCGACACCTCGCGCACCCGTGAGACGGGTGGGTCGGGTCTGGGGCTGTCGATCGTGGCATCCATCGTGGATCTGCTGCACGGCACGGTCGAGGTGGTCGATACGCCGGGCGGTGGTGCGACATTCCGGGTGTCGTTGCCCTTGGCCGATCGTCGCGATGTGCAGGAGCATGCGCTCATCGAGACGCAGCCGCTGGAGCGCCTCGCCGAGGACTACCGGCCCGACCCCGCCGCCTGACGGCTCACCGCCGGTCAGGCTGACGCGACTGGCGTCGGAGAGCACAGCGGACGCCTCTCATTCCTGCTCGGGCTCCGTGATGTCGAACCCCAGCTCGGCGATGATGCCTGTGCATCGGGCGAAGGCTGCGCGGTTCGTACGCCGCGTGGGCCAGACGGATGCCGACCAGCCGACCCGTGGCATCCACCGTCACCGCCACCTCGCGTCGCGGCGCCGTCGCCGTCGCCCGCACCGCGTCGATGTCGGCCCGCACCTGCTGCGTCTGCGCCGCACGCACCTGCGCCTCGACGAGATGCTCGATGAGGGCGATCGCCGCCCTCCGCCTCGCGTGAAGAGAAGAGATCACTCATTCGATCGGGCGTAGTCGGGGCTCCGGCGCGCAGCGCCTGGACAAGAGGGCTCTCATCCCGTCCCGGCCCTGAACGAAGAGCGCCCCCTCCCGAAGGAGGGGGCGCTCTCAGTCGTCAGCGTGGATCAGAAGTCCATGCCACCGGTCGGGTCGCCCGCGGGCGCGGCGACCTTCTCGGGCTTGTCGGCGACGACGGCCTCGGTCGTGAGGAACAGACCGGCGATGGATGCCGCGTTCTGCAGCGCCGAACGGGTCACCTTCGCGGGGTCGATGATGCCCTGTGCGAACAGGTCACCGTACTCGCCGGTGGCCGCGTTCAGGCCGTGACCGACGGGGAGCTCCGACACCTTGTTCGCGACGACACCGGGCTCGAGACCGGCGTTGAGCGCGATCTGCTTGAGCGGGGCCTCGATGGCGACGCGGACGATGTTCGCACCCGTGGCCTCGTCCCCGACGAGCTCGAGGTTCGCGAGAGCGGTCTTGCCGGCCTGGATGAGCGCGACGCCACCACCGGCGACGACACCCTCTTCGACAGCGGCCTTGGCGTTGCGCACGGCGTCCTCGATGCGGTGCTTGCGCTCCTTGAGCTCGACCTCGGTCGCAGCGCCGGCCTTGATGACGGCGACGCCACCGGCGAGCTTGGCGAGACGCTCCTGGAGCTTCTCGCGGTCGTAGTCGCTGTCGGTGTTCTCGATCTCGCGGCGGATCTGGGTCACGCGACCCTCGATGAGCTCGGACTCACCGGCACCCTCGACGATCGTGGTCTCGTCCTTGGTGATGATGACCTTGCGGGCGCGGCCGAGCAGGTCGACGGTCGCGTTCTCGAGCTTGAGGCCCACCTCTTCGGTGATGACCTGGCCGCCGGTGAGGATGGCGATGTCCTGCAGCTGCGCCTTGCGGCGGTCGCCGAAGCCGGGAGCCTTGACGGCGACCGACTTGAAGATGCCGCGGATCTTGTTGAGCACGAGCGTCGCGAGAGCCTCGCCCTCGACGTCCTCGGCGATGATGAGGAGCTCCTTGCCCTCCTGGATCACCTTGTCGACGATGGGCAGAAGGTCCTTGATGTTCGAGATCTTCTGGTTCGCGATCAGGATGTAGGGGTCTTCGAAGACCGCTTCCTGACGCTCGGGGTCGGTGACGAAGTAGGGGTTGATGTAACCCTTGTCGAAGCGCATGCCCTCGGTGAGCTCGAGCTCGGTGCCGAAGGTGTTGCTCTCTTCGACGGTGACGACGCCCTCCTTGCCGACCTTGTCGATGGCCTCGGCGATGAGCTCGCCGATGGCGGGGTCGGCGGCGGAGATCGACGCGGTCGCGGCGATCTGCTCCTTCGACTCGACCTCCTTGGCGGAGGCGAGGAGCTCGTCGGTGACGGCCTTGACGGCCTTCTCGATGCCCTTCTTGAGCGAGATGGGGTCGGCGCCGGCGGCGACGTTGCGCAGGCCCTCGCGAACGAGTGCCTGAGCGAGGACGGTGGCCGTGGTGGTGCCGTCACCCGCGACGTCGTCGGTCTTCTTGGCGACCTCCTTGACCAGCTCGGCGCCGATCTTCTCGTAGGGGTCGTCGAGCTCGATCTCCTTGGCGATCGAGACGCCGTCGTTCGTGATCGTGGGGGCGCCCCACTTCTTCTCGAGCACGACGTTGCGACCGCGGGGGCCCAGGGTCACCTTGACGGCGTCGGCCAGCGTGTTGAGGCCACGCTCGAGACCACGGCGGGCCTCTTCGTCGAAAGCGATGATCTTTGCCATAAGTGTGTCGTCCCTCCCGGACGGGTGACTTCCAGATTTTGGCACTCGACGAAAGCGAGTGCTAACTCATTCTGGCACTCGCCCCTGGGGAGTGCAAGCCGCTTCACCCGTGTCGGAACGACGAACGCCGTGGCATCCGTCTCCGGATGCCACGGCGTTCGATGCAGCGCTCAGGCCAGTCGCACGGACTCCGCCTGCGGACCCTTCTGTCCGGTGCCGACGGTGAACTCGACGGCCTGCCCCTCTTCGAGGACGCGGAAGCCCGACATCTCGATGCTCGAGTAGTGGACGAAGACGTCCTGCCCATCGGACACGGTGATGAAGCCGTATCCCTTCTCGGCGTTGAACCACTTGACGGTGCCCTGGGTCATGCGAATCTCCTGTTGCTGAACGACGTGGTCATCGTAAGCACGGGGGATGCCGCGCCACGGGGCCCGCGAAGCAAAGTTGACGTAGGTGCACCGAAGTGTTTACGCCGCGGAAACACGCGGCTCGCGCACGCTCAGGGAGCGGGGGTTTGCGCCGCCGCACCCGCCACACGATCGAGGCCGAGGACCACGATCAGACGCTTGACATCGCTCTCGTCGTCGGGAGTGCCCGGGTCGTCGGCGGGCTGCAGGAAGTCGCTCTGGGCGACCTCGGCCCCGCCGATCGTCTGCGCGAGGCCCTCGGCCGCGGGCAGGTCGGTCTCTCGCAGGTAGTAGATCGTCGTGGTGGCGAAGTCGGTGCTGTCCGAATTGCCCGTCTCGACCGAGGCCCCCGGCCACCCCGCGGCGACGATCCGGTCACGGGTCGTGCCGGCCAGGCCGTCATCCGTCGTGCCGTTCAGGACGACCACCGCGTACGACGTGTCGACGACGGCCGGGGTCGTCGGCTCGGCCGAGGCGGAGGGCGGGGGCGCGGCGTCGTCGCCGAGCGAGATGCGTCCCGACACCACCAGCACGGCGAAGATGCCGACGATGATGAGCACGAGCGTGGCCAGCGCCGCCCAGAGGAAGACGATCCAGCCCCGCAACCGCGGCTTCTCGGCGCGGTGCGCGCCGACACGCCCGGAGGCGTCGGGCAGGTCGTCGAAGCGATCCCGAGGGAAGGTCGATCTGGCCATTCGACGATGGTATCGGTGGACGACCGAGGTCCCCGTCAGCGGCCGACCGACCGGCCCACGCGGGAGCGGTGCAGCTCGGCGGCGTCGTCGCGACGACGGCGCAGTCGCCGCACGAGCATCGGGTCGTGGGCGAGGGCCTCGGGGGTGTCGATCAGACGGCCGAGCAGCTGGTAGTACCGGGCGGGCGTGATGTCGAACTCCGCGCGGATCGCCTCTTCTTTCGCCCCCGCGTGGCGCCGCCATTCCCCCTCGAAGGCGAGGAAGGCGAGATCGCGGTCCGACAGAGTCACCCCGCAACGCTACTGCGCGGCCCTCCCCGATCCCGGATGCCACGCCACCCACGCTCCGAGCGGATCCACCTCGGCGAGCACGTCACCGTCGAGGGCGAGGCTGAACCCTCCCCGAACGGCGTCCACCCGTCGGGTCCACCCGTCGTGCAGGGCGGGGGCGTCGAGGGTGATCCAGCGACCGGCCGCACGCGCCGCGTCGATGACGGCGCCTCGCCGTGCGCGCGGAACGTGGGCGAGCACGCCGGGCGTGGTGACCACGAGCGTGGCGTCGCGCGGTGCTCGATCGGCGAGGTCCGGCAACGCCTGCGCCCCGTCGCCGGACACGAGGAGCGGAGGATCGGCAGCGGCGATGTCGAGGGCACCGACGATGCGTTCGCGACGACCTTCCTCGCCCGGCCAGACGAGCCCCGACAGCCACGCGCGGTCGTCGGGGTCGCGCGCGTCCAGCGGGTTGAGGTCGATCCCCGCCCGCCAGACGACCTCGGGCATCCGCAGCGCGGGAGAGCCGCTGAGCTCGGCGTCGAGGAGCACCGTGCTCGGCCCGGCGGGCGGATCCAGGGCGACGGTTTCGTCGCACCGGCGGTAGCGGTACGAGTAGCGGTCGGGGTACAGGCACAGCCCCGCGCTCGCCCCGACCTCGAGCAGCGCGATCGGCCCGTCGATGAGCGACAGCGCCGGCAGGAGGGTCGCGCAGCGCAGTGGTTCGTTGGTCTGGACGCTCCGTCGCCCGCATTCGCTCGCGATCGGCTCCGCGTGGGCGAGGACCCATTCGGCCCACTGGTCGACGTCGTCGAGGGGCGCGCCCAGCACGCGCATGACGGCGAAGACGAGCGGCGGCTGGCGGCGCGTCTCGGGGATGGCGGCGAGGGCTGCGGCGAGGTGCCGGTCGCCCGCGATGCGTGCGGCCCATCCCTCGTAGACGGCCGATCTGCCGGGGGCCTCGTCCCGGGCGAAGCGCTCGTAGCGCTCGACGACGGCGTCCACGGCATCCTGATCCACCTGAGAATTGTCCCGCCACGACCTGGGGCGCGCCGCGCACGAGACAATGGAGGGGACGAAGGAGAGAACACATGACCTACGCCGTCGACAAGTCCGACGACCAGTGGCGCGCCGAGCTCAGCCCCGAGCAGTACGCCGTGCTGCGACAGGCCGGCACCGAACGCGCCTGGACCGGTGAGCTGCTCGACGAGAGCCGCGCCGGGCTGTACACCTGCGCCGCGTGCGGGGCGGAGCTGTTCCAGAGCGGCACCAAGTTCGACTCGCACTGCGGGTGGCCGAGCTTCTACGAGTCCGTCCGCCCCGAAGCGGTCGAGCTGCTCGATGACAGCAGCCACGGCATGCAACGCACCGAGGTCCGCTGCGCGAATTGCGGCTCGCACCTCGGGCACGTCTTCCCCGACGGGTTCGGCACGCCCACCGGCGACCGCTACTGCATGAACTCGCTGTCGCTGAACTTCACCCCCGAAGAGCAGGCGTGAGCGCACTCGAGGCGATGCGCGACCGCCGGTCGTGGTCCAAGGTCACCGACCTGGCCCCCACCGGCCCCGAGCTCGAGGTGTTCGTGGCCGCCGCGGGGCGCGTGGCCGACCACAAGACGCTGCGTCCCTGGCGGATCATCGAGATCCGCGGCGCCGACCGCGACGTCCTCGCGCGCGCGCTCAACAAAGCCGACGGCAAGAAGGGGTACTCCTCCAAGCCGCGTCGCGCACCGCTGATCATCGCCGTGGTCGCCGACCTGCGCTCGAAGAAGATCCCCGCGTGGGAGCAGGAGGCCGTGGCATCCGGCGTCGCCCACATGCTGAGCCTCGCGCTCGATGAGGCGGGCTTCGGCGTCTTCTGGCGCACTGATGACAACACTCGCAGCAAAGTGCTCGCCAAGGCGCACGGCCTCGCCAAGGGCGAGGTTCTGCTCGGTTGGCTCTACGTGGGCGGCAAGCCCCCGCGCACGCGCCCCGTCCGTCGCAAGACGGTGGATGCCGCGAAGCACATCTCGCGCATGCCCGGCGGCAAGAAGCGCCGCGCGGTCGATGAGGCGCGCCTCTGACACCGCCACTCCCGCGCGATCGACGCCGTCGGCTCCGGCCGGCGGCGTCGTCGTCTTCGCCCGCGGCATCGCCGTCCCTGACGCCGTTTCCCGGGGTGCCCGGGTTCGCAGCGCCCGTTCCGTGGGGCGTCGCCGTCAGCGGTGACGGCGCCGCCAGGGCACCGCGGCAACCGCCACGCCGGCGATGGCGACCCCGGCGGCCAGCAGGGCGACCGGGGTCGATGGCGCGGCGGGGGCCGGCCACAGCGCGTCGAGCAGCACCGAGGTCGTCAGAAGGCCCACGACGGAACCGAGACCCAGAAGCAGCACCCCTGTGCGCCTCACGACGACCGCGGACAAGAAGATGTACACCACCCCGACCGCACCGCCGACGTACAGCCAGGGGGCACCGGGCAACGTCCGCGGCACGTCGACCACGGCGACGTGGATCGTCGCCGCGATGAGCAGCACGACGGTCCCGCCCACGAAATTGACCAGCGTCGCGGTGAGCGGGCTCTCGACCCGCACCCGCAGGCGCCCGTTCGTCCCCTGCTGCCACGCGACGCCCGCGCCCGCGACGGCCGGGACGATGAGCATCCACAGGGGGACCCCGCCGAGCGCATCACCCGAGAGGCAGACCACCACCCCCGCGATCGCCAGCAGCGCCCCCACGACCCGGCGCACCGTGACGGGCACCACCCCCGCGGGGCCGTAGCCGACCCGGTCGAGGACGAGTCCCCCGGTCGTCTGCCCCGCGACGAAACCCACGGTGAACAGGGCGACGCCGATCGTGGCGACGGTCAGGCCCTGACTCGCGACGGTGAACGCTCCGGCCAGCCCGCCCAGCAGCGTCCACAGCGGAAGAGTGCGAGAGCGGATGCCGCTCACCAGCCGCCCGAAACCGCGTCGACCCTGCGGCAGAACCGCCGACAGGACGATCAGGATCGCAAGCCCCGAGCTGAACGAGATCGCCGCCGCGACGATCCCGTCGCCGATCTCGGCGCCGAGCGTGCCGTTGATGCGGGCCTGCAGAGCGGTCAGCGCTCCGATGAGCACCGCCCCTGCGACGGCGACGCCGACCGTTCCGCGCTCCGCCACCGTTCTCCCCTCGCACCCCCGCGCTGGGGGCCATCGACGATCGTACGGCGGGTTCGTGCTCGGCGATCGCGGGGCCGCCCCGCGGTCATGAGATCGCGAGCAGGCGCCGCTCCCGGCGATCGCGGACGAACGCCCCGACGAAGATCCCGGCGAGGGCCACGATCGCCAGGACGCTCACTGCCCCGAGCACGATCCCAGCGGGGGCGGCGTCCCCACCGTCGATGAAGAAGGTGTCGGCCAGACCCATGCCCGGGCCGAACGACGCCACGAAGTACCCCGGAGCGCCCATCGCGAGCAGGGCGAGGAACCCCGCCGCCGTGGGCCATGCGCCGGCGCCGGTGAGGGTGAAGAGCAGGAGGAACACCAGGGCGAAGAGGGGTCCCATCGCGATCACCGACACGACGAACGCGTTCGGCGGGCCCTGATTCGCCTGTCCCACCTGTCGCCAGATCTCGTCGGCGCCGAGCCCGGGGACCGCCGCCTCCGGATTCCAGACGAGGATCTGCACCAGCGCGACGGCCGCGTAGGCCAGCACCGCGACGACCCCCGCGATCGCGATGGTGGGGGTGGACCAGCTTCGGGTCGAGACGGCATCCATCACCCCATCGTGGCGCGTCGAGCCCGTGATCCCCCGGATCGAGATCGGGTCGTTGTCGACCGCACCCCCGCGGATGCGCCAGGCTTTCCCCGTGACCCAGCTGCGCCCCGGCCCCCACGACGTCTCGTCGATCCTGGCCGACCTCACCGCCGACCACGTCGATCGCGAGTTCCTCGGCAACGTCGAACGGCACCTCCCTCGCCTGCACGATCTCTTCGTGCGGCTGTACGGCGACCGCCCCGACGGTTTCGAGAGCCTGTCCTCGGTCGTCGACCTCGCGCGGCGGTCCTGGGCCGCGCGCCCCGCCGACCTCAAGGCCCTCGACCGCGGGCGGGCGAGCGCGCCGGACTGGTTCGGCGACGAGCGCATGGTCGGAGGCGTCTGCTACGTCGATCGTTACGCGGGCGGGCTCAACGGCATCCGTGACCAGATCCCCTATTTCCGCGAGCTGGGCCTGACGTACCTGCACCTCATGCCGCTGTTCGAAAGCCCCGCGGGCAACAGCGACGGCGGCTACGCGGTATCGAGCTACCGCCGTGTCGATGCGAAGCTCGGCACGATGCAGGACCTCGCCGAACTCGCGGCGGATCTGCGACGGGCCGGTATTTCGCTCGTCGTCGACTTCATCTTCAACCACACCAGCAACGAGCACCGGTGGGCGAAGAAGGCCATCGCCGGCGACGCGGGTTACGAGGACTTCTACCTGATCTTCCCCGACCGCGAGATGCCCGACGCCTACGAGCAGACCACCCGCGAGATCTTCCCCGACGACCACCCCGGCTCGTTCGTGCAGCTCGACGACGGGCGTTGGATCTGGGCGACGTTCTACCACTTCCAATGGG
Source organism: Microbacterium sp. NPDC090007 (assembly GCF_044748345.1). Taxonomy (NCBI): domain Bacteria; kingdom Bacillati; phylum Actinomycetota; class Actinomycetes; order Micrococcales; family Microbacteriaceae; genus Microbacterium; species Microbacterium sp. NPDC090007. The sequence goes on from NZ_JBIVFV010000002.1 coordinate 220,887, forward strand.
ACCTCAACTACGCCAACCCGGCCGTGTTCGAGGCCATGACGGGAGAGATGCTCTTTCTGGCGAACCAGGGCGTCGAGATCCTGCGGATGGATGCCGTGGCCTTCATCTGGAAGAAGCTCGGCACCGCCTGCGAGTCGCTGCCCGAGGCGCACCTGCTGCTCCAGGCGTTCAACGCGGTCCTGCGCATGGCCGCCCCGGGGCTGCTGTTCAAGTCCGAGGCGATCGTGCACCCCGACGAGGTGGTGTCCTACATCTCGCCCGAGGAATGCCAGATCTCCTACAACCCTCTGCAGATGGCCCTCACGTGGGAGGCGCTGGCCACCCGCGACGGGCGTCTGCTGCAGCAGGCCCTCGAACGCCGTCACGCGCTGCCCCCGGGCACCGCGTGGGTCAATTACGTGCGCAGTCACGACGACATCGGGTGGACGTTCGCCGACGAGGATGCCGCCGAGCTCGGCATCGACGGGTACCCGCACCGCCGGTTCCTCAACGACTTCTACGTCGGACGCGCCCCGGGGTCGTTCGCGCGGGGCGTGCCGTTCCAGGAGAACCCCCGCACCGGAGACGCCCGCGTCACCGGTACCACCGCCTCCCTCGCCGGTGTCGAGGCGGGCGACGCCGGCGGCGAGGACCGTGTGATCCTTGCACATGCGCTCGCGCTGTCGACCGGCGGCATCCCCCTGCTCTACCTGGGTGACGAGGTCGCCCAGCTCAACGACTACGGCTACGCCGACCGAGCCGACGAGGCGGGCGACAGCCGCTGGGTGCATCGCCCCTTCCGTCCCGCGCGGGCGTACGCCGATCGGACGGATGCCGCGACCCCCGCCGGGCGCGTCTTCTCGCGCCTGACGCGGCTCATCGACGTCCGACGCGCGACCCCCGAATTCGCCGGCAACGAGCTGATCGCCTTCGACGCACGGGTGGCTTCGGTCGTGGCGTTCCTGCGTCCGGGAGTTCACGGGTTCGCCGTGCTCGTCGTCGCCAACGTCGCCGACACCGCCGTCGAGATCGACGCCCTGACCCTGTCGGGACTCGCTCCCGAGGCGCTCGATCTCGTCACCTCGCACCCGGTCTGGCTGGGAGCCGGTCTGACCGTCGCCGCGCACGGGGTGCGCTGGCTGCGCGTCCGTCTGCGCTGAACGGCGCCGGTGCCGTGACCACCGATCCCCCACCCACCGACCACACCCGGCACGTCGTCGCCCTGCTGGCGGGGCTGGCGGCGCTGGCGAGCGTCGCGTGGGCGCCGGCGGGGCTGGTGGGAGATCTCGTGACGCTCGTCGTCGGTGTCGCCGCGCTCCTGTTCGCCTGGGAGGCGAGCGCGCGGCTGGGCCCTCTGCGCGCGGCGGCCATCGCCGGCGCCCTGCTGGCGGGACTGGTCACCGTCGCCGCCGCGGGGGTCTTCCTGGTCGCGCTCGCTCGTGCGTCGTCGTGAGCGCGCGGTAGCACGGATCCCCCGCCAGGCCCAGCCCGGCGTCCCCCTCGAGTCGACCCCTAGCGTCGAGGCATGAACGATCGCGACCTCTCCGCCCTCACCGTCTCACGCGCGATGGACAACGTCCGCGACGGGGGCAAGCCCTTCGCCTGCCTGATCGTCAAGGACGGTGAGATCGTCGTCGAGGCCGTGAATCACGTGGCGCAGGAGGGCGACCCGACCGCGCACGCCGAGATCCTCGCGATCCGCGCCGCGGCCGAGAAGGGCATCGGCGACCTCGCCGGCTACGACATGTTCGTCACGGCCTATCCGTGCCCCATGTGCCTGGGTGCGGTGTACTACGCCCAGCCCGATCGTCTCGTGTTCGCCGTCACCCGCGAAGAAGAGGGCGCGCACTACGAGGACGGCAACCGTCTGATGAGCCTCGCGACCTTCTACGACGAGTACACCAAGCCGGTCGAGGAGCGCGCCCTGGCCGCGCAACAGATCCGAGTGGATGCCGCGACCGCGCCGTTCGAGGAATGGACCGCGCGGCACGGCGACTGACGGGGTCGCGCGGGCCCTCACGCGTGAGGGGGTGGGTGCCGGCTACAGGACTTGAACCTGCAACCCCCGTATTACAAGTACGGTGCGCTACCAATTGCGCCAAGCCGGCGTGGGACGCGCGGCGTCCCGGTCATCGAGTCTAGAACGGTCGGCGCCGCCGCATCGCTCACTGCGTGTGCGTGCCGCTTTCGCGATCCCACTCGAGCGACTTGAACTGCAGGAACGAGCACAGGTTGCCGGCGACGACCAGTTCGGCCGCCAGGCTCGCCATCTCGTGGGGCGAGAGGGTCAGATCGTCGGGGCGTGCGGTGAGCGTCGCCTCCCACAGCAGCTCGTCGTAACCGCGGGGCTGCATGTAGATCGACGCCTTGGCGTTCATCAGGTTCATCACGACGAGGCCGGTGTCCTGGCTGTCGGCGTCCTCCTGCTCGACGACCTTCAGCTGGCCCGCGAAGAGGTGTCCCTGATCGCGGAACTCCTGCACCCACGCGTCCAACTGATCACGGGACCGCCGCGGCGGGGAGTCCTCGAGCTCGTCGTTCATGTCACCAGAATCTCATAAGAAGGGGCGATGGAAGCCTCTGCGATCACCCGACGGGCGTCGGGGTCGGCGTGGGGGTGGCCGTGGAGTAGTACGCGTTGCTGTCGACGGTCAGGACGAACTGCGCGAACTCCTTCGCGTCGTTCATGTTGCCGACGTACTCGGTGCCGTTGACGAGAACCGTCGGCGTGGCGGTCAGCGCCTGCCCTTTCGTGTCGGGCAGCCCCTTGATCGCGCGATCGGTCGCGGCCTTGGCCCACGCCGTATAGGTCTCGTCCTCGATGCAGGCGCGCACCGTCGCGATGTCGCTGATCCCGGCGCCCTGGGCCATGTCGGCGAGCTGCTGGTCGCTGTAGCCGTCCGAGTCGACGGCGGGCTGATTGGTGAGCAGCTCGTGGTTGTACGCGAAGAAGCGGTCCGAATCGTGGGTGGCCACGCAGGCGGCGGCGCCCGCGGCGCGCAGGCTGTACTTGGTGCCGTTCGACTTCGAGGTGAGCATGGCGACCGGGTAGTACGTCAGCGAGGCGGCGCCGTCGGTGACCCACTTCGAGAGCTGGGTCGCATTGGCGGCCTGGAATTCGCGGGCCTCCGTCGACATGTAGTCGACGTACACGCGGATGTCGACCGGCGCGGCCGATCCGGTCGGCTCGGGAGTCGGAGCGGGCGTCGGGACGGCGGCTCCCGCCGCCATCGTCGCGGAGCTGCCGTCGACCGTCTGATCGGCCAGGGGGTCGGCGATCTGCGAGGCGCTGGTGACGACGAAACCGTCGTCGCTCGCGGCATCCGGAAGCGCCTGGGAGCGCACTTCACGCGAGTTCAGGGCGACCGAGACCCCCACGGCTCCGACGCCGATCACCGCGACGGCGCCGATCGCCAGCAGGGAGCGGCGGGCGATGCGCCAGCGCGTCTGCTTGGCCTTGACCTGCTGCGCCTTCTCGCGCACCGCCTCGCGACGATCGCGTTCGGCGGGCACGTGAGGGGACTCGTCGTGGGACATGAAACCTTCCGGGCATAAACGTCTGCCGCATGAAATCGGGGGGATCGCGCGGGTGGGGCGAACGATCAACGATGCTAACGAGGCTGGCTGAGAAATGACCAGACACGTGCGATACTGACCCTGCGTCCAACGTCGGGCGCACGGGGTCGCCCCCGTTCATTCCATTCACTACGGATCGTCCGGCACGTACCTGCCGGTGAAGGAGAAGAAGAAATGGCGTCCGTCACCTTCGACAACGCAACCCGTCTGTACCCGGGCGGAACCCGCCCCGCGGTCGACAAGCTCAACCTCGACGTCGCGGACGGGGAGTTCCTCGTCCTCGTCGGCCCCTCCGGCTGCGGAAAGTCGACCTCGCTGCGCATGCTCGCCGGCCTCGAAGAGGTCAACTCGGGCCGCATCCTCATCGGCGACCGCGACGTCACCGACGTCCCCCCGAAGGACCGCGACATCGCGATGGTCTTCCAGAACTACGCGCTGTACCCGCACATGACCGTCGCCGAGAACATGGGCTTCGCGCTCAAGATCGCGGGCGTCGGCAAAGAAGAGCGCGCCGCGCGCGTCCTCGAGGCGGCCAAGCTCCTCGACCTCGAGCAGTACCTGACCCGCAAGCCCAAGGCGCTCTCGGGCGGTCAGCGTCAGCGCGTGGCGATGGGTCGCGCCATCGTCCGCCAGCCCCAGGTGTTCCTCATGGACGAGCCGCTGTCGAACCTCGACGCGAAGCTGCGCGTCCAGACCCGCACGCAGATCGCCTCGCTCCAGCGCCGCCTCGGCGTCACCACGGTCTACGTCACGCACGACCAGACCGAGGCCCTCACCATGGGCGACCGCATCGCCGTCCTCAAGGACGGTCTGCTTCAGCAGGTGGGCACCCCGCGCGACCTGTACGAGACCCCGAAGAACGTGTTCGTGGCCGGCTTCATCGGCTCGCCCGCGATGAACCTGTTCACGGCCGACCTGGCCGAGGGCGGCGTGCGCTTCGGCGACATGGTCGTCCCCGTCGAGGCCGACACCATCGGCAAGGCCCACGGCTCCGAGGTCACGATCGGCGTCCGCCCCGAGGACATCCAGGTCGCCCCGGCCGACGGCCGCGGCCTCTCGGTCGTCGTCGACCTCGTCGAGGAGCTCGGCGCCGACGGTTACCTCTACGGTCACACCGACATCAACGGCAAGCGCACCGACCTGGTCGCGCGCGTCGACGGTCGTCGTCACCCCAACGCGGGCGAGACGGTCGTGCTGGCCCCGGTCCCCGGACACGTCCACGTGTTCGACCTCGAGTCGGGCGAGCGCCTGACCGACCGGGCCATCGCCTCGGCCTGACCCACGCACCGACGCGGCGCGTCCCCGGCATCCCGACCTCGTCGGGCCGGGGGCGCGCCGCACCGTTTTCCCGGAGGCTCCCGTGTCCGAATCGCTCAGCATCACCGCCAGCACCGTCGACCCGGGGTTGCTGCAACTGCCCTGGTCGACCGGTTTGGCCGACTGGCCCAGTAGCCACATCGTCGCCCTGCCCAAAGGCATCTCGCGCCACCTCGTCCGCTTCGCCAACCTCTCCGGTCGCGTGGTGGCGATCAAAGAGACGACCGAAGAGATGGCCCGCCGCGAGTACGACATGCTCGGCAATCTCGACCGTCTCGCGGCGCCGTGCGTCGATCGGGTCGCCGTCATCGCGGGACGCACCGACGCCTCCGGGCGCCCCCTGCCCGCGGCCCTCGTGACGGCTCACCTGCGCTTCTCGCTCCCCTACCGCGCCTTGTTCACCCAGGTGCTGCGCCCGCACACGGCCACACGACTCGTCGATGCGCTGGCCGTCCTGCTGGTGCGCCTGCACAACGTCGGCTTCTACTGGGGGGACGTCTCGCTGTCGAACACCCTCTTCCGCCGAGACGCCGGCGAGTTCGCCGCCTATCTCGTCGACGCCGAGACGGGGGAACTGCACGGCAACCGGCTGAGCCCGGGCCAGCGCGCCCACGATCTCGACATCGCCCGCACCAACATCGCCGGCGAGATCATGGACCTCGAGGCCGGTGGGCGCCTCGAGGGCGGGGTGGATGCCATCGCCATCGCCGACGGCCTGGTCTCGTCGTACCACTCGCTGTGGGGCGCCCTCACCGACAAGGAGTCCTTCGCGGTCGACGAGTCGTGGCGCATCACCGAACGCGTGCACCGTCTCAATGCCCTGGGCTTCGACATCGGCGAGATGTCGATCCGTACGGCCAGCGACGGCACGCAGGTGTCGATCCAGCCGAAAGTCGTGGATGCCGGCCACCACCAGCGGCGCCTGCTGCGCCTGACGGGACTCGACGTCGAAGAGAACCAGGCGCGCCGCCTGCTCAACGACCTGGACGAGTTCCGTGCGCGCGTCTCGCGCCTGGGCGCCGATGAAGAGATGGTCGCTCACGAGTGGCTGACGCGCGTGTTCGAGCCCATCGTCATGGCGATCCCGTGGGATCTGCGCGCCAAACTCGAGCCCGCCGAGGTGTTCCACCAGGTGCTGGAGCACCGCTGGTACATGTCGCAGGCGCGTGGTCGCTCGGTGCCCCTGGCCGAGGTGGTCAGCTCCTACATCGACGACGTGCTGCGTCACCGCCGCGACGAGGCGACCGTGATGGGGCCGCCCACCGACACCCTGTCGATCGGCACGGTGTCCGACGCCGACGCGCCCGCCACCGGCGAGGTGCCCACGACCGACACCGACCTGGTGAACTGGCGCGACCTGGTCTGACCGGCCGGACGGCTCCGCCGCTGCGGCGAGACCCCGTGATCCGGTCGGCACAGACGTGTCGGCGGGCGCTGCGCCGAGCAGGGGCGCAGCGACGCCAGCGCCGAGCACCCGGAACGACAGAGGCCGCGGCATCCGGAATCACATCCGGATGCCGCGACCTCGATGGTGCGCGACGGGTCAGTACCCGACGGTGAAACGCTCGCGCGAGTGCTTCGGGTTCTCGATCTCGTCGACGACGGCGACCGCGAAATCGGCGCCGCCGATGAAGGAGTCGCCCCGGTCGTCGACGACGAGGACGTCGCCGCCGTCGCGGTAGGAACCGGTGCGCTCCCCCGGCGCCCAGGCGCCGAAGCCGCCGGCCGGGTGCACGTAGAACCAGTCGCGACCGGTGTCGTCGGCCTGCAGGTCTTCGAGGATGCCGATCGCCTCGCGCGCCTCGGGCTTGTATTCCTCGGCGAAGCCCTCGGTGTCGATCAGGCGGGGACCGCCCTCGGCGACGAGCGAGCCGCCCGCGCCGCCGACGACGCCCAGCCGCACATTCTCGGGAAGAGCCGTGGTCAGCTCGGCGATCGCGGGGCGGAGCTTGCCCTCCATGTCGCCGCGCGGGGCGACGGCGGACACGACGACGTCGACGCCCTCGAGACCGGCGACGAGGCCGGGGACGTCGAGGACGGTGCCCTCGATGTACGTCGCGCCCTCGACGCGCTCGACGGGGACCGACCGGGCGACCGAGACCACGGTGTGGCCGCGGAGCACGGCCTCGGTGACGATGTGACGACCGGCGTAGCCGGTTCCTCCGATGACGGCGATGCGGGGCATGACGATCCTTCCGTGAGGGGCGGTGGTCAGACGCCCGCGCGCAGCGTCGACACCTGGTACAGGGCGACGGATGCCGCGATGCCGGCGTTCAGCGACTCGGTCGCGGTCGAGATCGGGATCGACACGACCTGGTCGCAGGTCTCGGTCACCAGGCGCGACAGGCCTTTGCCCTCGGAGCCGACGACGATCACGACCGGGCGGTCGGCGAGCTCGAGGGCGGGCAGCGACACGTCGCCGTCGCCGTCGAGGCCGAGCACGAACACGCCCTGCTTCTTGAACTCCTTGAGCGTCGCGGTGAGGTTGGCCGCGAGGGCGACGGGGATGCGGGCCGCGGCTCCGGCACTGGTCTTCCAGGCGGCGGAGTTGACGCTCGCCGAGCGGCGCTGCGGGATGATCAGGCCCTGACCGCCGAAGGCGCCGGTGGAGCGGATGATCGCACCGAGGTTGCGGGGGTCGGTCACGCCGTCGAGCGCCACCAGCAGCGGCACCTCGCCGCGGTCGATGATCTGCTCGAGCAGGTCCTGCGGGTGCGCGTAGGAGTACGGCGGCACCTTCAGCGCGACACCCTGGTGCACGCCGTCGAAGCCGGCCATGCGGTCCAGCTCGGGACGCGTGACCTCGAGCACCGGGATGCCGCGGTTCGTCGCGATCGACAGCATCTCTTTGACGCGGTCGTCCATCTCGACGCGCTGGGCGATGTACATCGCGGTCGCGGGGATCTTGGCGCGCAGCGCCTCGAGGACGGAGTTGCGTCCGGTGACGGTCTCGGTGTCGTCGGCGGCCTTGGGGCTCTTGCGGTGGGGGTTGCCGACCGCGCGGACACCGGGCCGGCCCTTGCCGCCGGCGGCGGCGTAACGCTCCTCGGCGGCCTTGCGCTTGCCGGCGGGGTGCCAGGCGCGATCCTCGGCCTTGGGGGTGGGGCCGCGCCCCTCGAGAGCCTTGCGGGAGTGCCCGCCCGTGCCCTTGAGGGGGCCCTTCTTCTTTCCGGGGTTGCGTGCTCCCGGGCGTCCAGGCTTAGCCATCGATACTCCAATGCGTTCCGGCCGGAGTGTCCTCCAGCGTGATTCCTGCGGCGGCGATCGCGTCTCGAATGCGATCCGCGGCCGCCCAATCCTTGTCCGCGCGCGCGTGTGCGCGTTGCGTGATCATCGTCTGGACGAGGGCGTCCAGAGCGGCGGTCTCGGCTCCTCCACCGGTGTCACCCCACTGCGACGAGTGCGGGTTGATCCCCAGGAGGAGCGTCATCTGCACGACGTCCGCGACGTCCTGCTTCGCCTCATCGTACTTGCCGGCGTCCAGCAGTGCATTTCCGGACCGGATGCTGGTGTGGATCGCGGCCAGTGCCCGGGGAAGCGCCAGGTCGTCGTCCATGGCCTCCACGAACTCGGTCGGCAGACCCTCTTTCACCTCGGGCCACCCCGGTTGCGCCACCCGACGCGCACGGTCGAGGAAGGTGCGGATGCGTCCGAGAGCGGTCTCGGCCTCCACCCACGACGCCTCCGTGAGATCGAGGTTCGAGCGGTAGTGCGCCGCGGCGAGGGCGTATCGCACCACGAGGGGATCGTGGGCGCCGAGGACGTCGGCGGCGAGGGTGAAGTTTCCGAGCGATTTCGACATCTTCTGTCCGTCGACGGTCACCAGGCCGTTGTGCACCCAGTAGCGGGCGAACGCGTCGCCGGCGGCGTGGGATTGCGCGATCTCGTTCTCGTGGTGCGGGAAGCGCAGGTCGAGTCCCCCGCCGTGGATGTCGAACTCCGGCCCCAGGTAGCGTCGCGACATCGCCGAGCACTCGATGTGCCAGCCCGGCCGACCTTCACCCCACGGCGACGCCCAGGTCGCCGAGGCAGGCTCACCCGGCTTCGCCCCCTTCCAGAGGGCGAAGTCGCGCGGATCGCGCTTGCCACGGGGATCAGCGTCGGCGGCCGGCTCCATGGCATCCAGACTCTGTCGGGTCAGTTCGCCGTAGGCGGGCCACGACCGCACGTCGAAGTACACGTCACCCGCCGCCGCATAGGCGTGGCCGCGATCGATCAGCTCGGCGATCAACTCCTGCATCTGCGTGACGGATGCGGTCGCCCGCGGCTCGTAGGTGGGAGGCAGGATGCCGACCGCCTCGTACGCCCGCGAGAACTCGAGCTCCATGCGGTAGGCGAGCGCCCACCACGGCTCGTCGTCGGTGGCGTTGGCGAGGACCTTGTCGTCGATGTCGGTGACGTTGCGCACGAACGTGACGCGTCCGAAGCGGTGCGCGAGCCACCGCCGCAGCAGGTCGAAGGCCAGGGCCGCGCGGACGTGCCCGATGTGCGGACCCGACTGCACGGTGGGACCGCAGACGTAGACCGTGACGTTCGAGGGATCGAGAGGGACGAACTCGCGCAGCGCCTGCGCTTTCGTGTCATACAGCCGAACGGTCACCCCCTCAGCCTATCGGCCGCCCCTCGACGCGACCCCTGCCCGAAACATCCCGGCGTTAGCGTGACGGCATGCCTCTCACCATCCTCGTCGACGACCTGACGGGCGAGGCCACGCGGGCACTGATCGCCTCGCACCTGGCCGGCATGCTCGCCCACACCCCCGCTGAGAGCGTGCACGCGCTCGATGCGGACCGCCTGGCCGCGGACGGAGTGACCGTCTGGTCGGCATGGGTCGACGATGAACTCGCCGGGATCGGAGCCTGCAAAGACCTCGACGCGCACCGCGCCGAGCTGAAATCCATGCGGGTCGTCGAGGCGCACCTCGGCCAGGGAGTGGGGCGGGCCATCCTGCGGCACATCATGGAGGACGCCAGGGAACGCGGCATCCGCAGTCTCTGGCTCGAGACGGGCAGCACCGACGACTTCCTGCCCGCTCGATCCCTCTACGCGAGCGAGGGCTTCGTGGAGTGCGCGTCGTTTCCGCCCTACCGCCCCGATCCGTTGTCGACGTTCATGACGCGAGAGCTCTGAACGGGAACGATCAACGCCGTCGCGAACGCCGCGACGCCCTCGCTGCGGCCCGTGAAGCCGAGACCGTCGGTCGTCGTCGCGCTCACCGACACCGGTGCACCGCCCAGAGCCGCCGAGAGTGTCTGCTCGGCCTCGACCCGACGGGCGGCGAAGCGAGGACGGTTCGCCTGCACCTGCACCGAGACGTTGCCGACGCGCCACCCGGCCGCGGCGAGCAGATCGAGGGTGTGCGAGAGGAAGGCCCCCGCGTGCGCTCCCGCGAACTCGGGGCGGTCGGTTCCGAAGTGCGTACCGATGTCTCCGAGACCCGCGGCCGCCAGCAGCGCATCCACGATCGCGTGCGCCACGGCGTCGCCGTCGGAATGGCCCGAGAGGGCGGTCTCGCCCGGCCACTCCAACCCGGCCAGCCACAGGGTGCCCGCGCCCCCGAAGCCGTGGACGTCCGTTCCGAGGCCGACCCGCGGCAGGGTCGCGGCCTCTTCGCTCGCCGCGGGCGCGCCGCTCGTCGCGGGCTCGCCGCTCGCCGCGGGACGCGGTGCCTCGCGCACGAGCGCGCGGGCCCGCTCCAGGTCGGGTGCCGTGGTGATCTTGAAGGCGATCGCGTCGCCCTCCACCGTGATCACGTCATGACCCGCGGCGGCCACGAGCGCCGCATCGTCGGTGTGATCGGCGTCCGCGGCGGCGAGGGCGGCTTCGAGCACGTCCCGGCGGAACCCCTGGGGGGTCTGCGCGGCCGCGAGTTCGGACCGGTCGACGGCGGCGACGACGCGACCGTCGGCATCGATGCGCTTGATCGTGTCGACCACCGCGACGGCGGGGATCACCGCCGCCGCGCCCGCCTCGATCGCGGCGATCACACGGTCGAACACCGCGGGCGGGGTGAGCGCGCGGGCGGCGTCGTGGACGAGGACCGTCTCGATATCGCCCCACAGCGCGGCCAGGCCGGCGGCGACCGACTCCTGCCGGGTGGTTCCGCCCGCGACGACCGTGACGAGGTGGGCGCGGTCTCCGGCGGCTTCGTGCGCCTCGGTCGTCGCCTCACCGCGCAGGGTCGACGGGACCACCACCACGACCTGGGCGGGCGGCGCGGCGAAGACGCCGCGCAAGGCGTGGTGCAGGATCGTGCGCTCGTCGAGTCCGACGAACGCCTTCGGCACGCCCCCGTTCAATCGCGTGCCGGATCCGGCGGCGACGACGATGACGGCGGAACGCGGCACGGGGGTGAGAGTCACCCGTTCACGCTAGCGCGCGGAGGAACACGAAGACGCGCACCCGCGGGGGTGCGCGTCTTCGGAGGAGTCAGGACGCGAGGACCTCGTCGAGCACGACGCTCGCGCGGTCTTCGTCGGTCTTCTCGGCCAGAGCGAGCTCGGACACGAGGATCTGCCGCGCCTTGGCGAGCATGCGCTTCTCTCCGGCGGACAGGCCGCGGTCCTGATCACGGCGCCAGAGGTCGCGCACGACCTCGCTCACCTTGATGACGTCGCCGGACGCGAGCTTCTCGAGATTCGCCTTGTAGCGGCGCGACCAGTTGGTCGGCTCCTCGGTGAAGGGCGCGCGCAGCACCTCGAAGACGCGATCGAGACCCTCTTTGCCGATCACGTCGCGAACGCCGACGAGGTCGACGTTGTCGGCCGGAACCTCGATCACGAGATCCCCCTGCGTGACGTTGAGCTTCAGGTATTTCTTCGTCTCGCCCTTGATGACGCGTTCTTTGACCTCGATGATCGTGGCCGCGCCATGGTGCGGGTAAACGACGGTCTCGCCAACCTCAAAAAGCATGGAGTTATGTCCTTTCGGCAACATCCAGGATACCACAGGCCCGCATGCGCTATTGTTCCGCCCGCCTTTCGGCTCCGCCGGTACGCACGGGCGACGCGCGCGCGAACGGGCCGCGCGCAACAGGGGCGCCACCGCGAACCCGTAGGATGGTGAGGATGCCGTCTGTCGATCTTGGAGGATCCGTGAAAACGCGCCTGATCGCGTCCGTCGCCCTGGGTGCCGCTGTTCTACTGGGAACGACCGGCTGCAACCTCATCGCTCCGCAGGCGACGACCATCGAGTACTCCGCCTCCGACGGCGTGAACGTGCCCGACACCGCCGGCCCCCTCGCGGTGCGCAACGCCCTCATCGTCGCCAACGGCGACGGGACGACCGGCAACTTCGTCGCCGCGATCGTCAACAGCACCACGCAGGCGCAGACGCTGCGCATCGAGGTCGGCGAGGGTTCGTCGGCCGTGCGCGCCTCGGTCGAGGTCGACGCGAGCAGCACGCTGAGCCTGGGCGACCTTTCCGACGACGTCGAGCCGCTGCGTCTCGACGACATCGACGCGGTCCCGGGAACCACCGTTCCGGTGTACTTCCAGTCCGGCGACGGCGAAGGCGCCCTCATCCAGGTGCCGGTGCTCGACGGGGGCCTCGAGTACCTCGCCCCGCTCGCGCCGACGGCCGAGCCCTCGATCACCATCAAGCCGACGCCCTCGGGGACGTCCGCGGTGACGCCGACCCCCACGGCATCCCCCACGTCCTGATCGACGAACGAAGGCGCCGACGCTCCTGCGTCGGCGCCTTCGTCGTTCCGGTGCGGCTCACGCCTCGAAGCGGTATCCCAATCCCCGCACGGTGACGAGCATGCTCGGCTCGCTCGGGTTCTGTTCGATCCGTGAGCGGATGCGCTTGATGTGGACGTCGAGCGTCTTGGTGTCGCCGAAGTAATCGGTCCCCCACACCCGGTCGATGAGTTGACCGCGGGTCAGCACCCGACCCGCATTGCGCATCAGCACCTCGAGGAGCTCGAACTCCTTGAGCGGGATGTTGATCTCGCTGCCGTCGACCGCGACGGTGTGGCGGTCGATGTCCAAGACGACCCGACCCCCCGACAGCACCCGGTCGTCGAGGTCGTCCTCCTCGGGCGTCCGACGACGCAGAACGGCGCGCATCCGGGCGAGGAGTTCGCGCGTGGAGTAGGGCTTGGTGACGTAGTCGTCCGCCCCGAGCTCCAGGCCCACCACGATGTCGACCTCGGAATCCTTGGCCGTCAGCATGATGATCGGCACCTGCGACGTGAGCCGCATTTGCCGGCACACCTCCGTTCCCGGCATCCCCGGCAGCATGAGATCGAGGAGGACGATGTCCGCCCCGCGCTCGCGGAACGCCGTCAGCGCGAGCGCGCCGTCCTCGGCGATCTCGACCTCGTAGCCCTCGCGGCGCAGCAGGTAGGCGAGCGGGTCTGCGAGATCGGGCTCGTCCTCGACGATCAGAACGCGGGTCATGCGGTATCTCCCTTCACGGGTACGGGGGTCGCGGCGGCGGCCTTGCGGCCCTTGCGACGAGGTTTGGGACGGATGCCGTCCAGGTCGGGCGCCGGGGTGAGCGGAAGACGGATGGTGAAGGTCGAACCGCGGTCGGGCTTGGACCACAGCCGCACCTCGCCGCCGTGCCGCTGAACGGCGTGCTTGACGATCGACAGGCCCAGGCCGGTGCCCCCGGTGCGACGGGAGCGCGCCTGGTCGGCGCGGTAGAAGCGCTCGAACACCCGGTGCTGATCGCTCTCGGGGATGCCGATCCCGCGGTCGGTCACGGCGATCTCGACGACGTCCTCGTCGAGCTTGACCCCGATCCCCACCTTCGACCCTTCGGGCGAATAGGCGATCGCGTTGGCGATCAGGTTGCCGACCGCCTCGGTGAGGATCTGCGGCTCGCCGCGCACCCACAGACCCTTCGTGCCGCCGCGGACGACGGTCACCTGGGCGGAATCGGCCTGAATGACGTGCGCTTCGACGGCGGCGGTGACGACCTCGTCGATCGAGACGTCGCGGACGTCGCGCAGCTCGTCCGCGGCCTGCAGGCGGGACAGGCTCAGGATGCGGGTGACCAACGCGCTCAGGCGCGCGACCTCGGCCTGCATCCGCGCGGCGAAATGGCGAACCTGAGCCGGATCGTCGGCCGCGGACTCGATGGCTTCGGCGAGCAGGCTCACGGCTCCCACCGGCGTCTTGAGTTCGTGACTGGTGTTGGCGACGAAGTCGCGGCGCATCTCCTCGACGCGTTCGCGTTCGGTGATGTCGCGCAGCACCAGAAGGGTGAGCCGTCCCGAGATCGGCGTCGCACGCACGGCGACCAGGCGCGCCTCGGCGGGGGCCGCCCCCCGCCGCAGACGCAGGTTCTCGGCGATCCCCGCCCCGGTGTCGCGGGCGACGCGGGCGACACGTTTGAGCTCGTCGCTCGCGATCACCTCTCCCGCGTGCACACCGAACACCTCGGCGGCGGGCGAGAGCGCGAGCACGGTCGACGACATATCGCACACGAAGGCGGGGTCGTCCATCGCCTCCAGCATCGCGTCCACACCCTCGGGGACGTCGACCGAGGTCTCCGCCAGCGAACGGTCGCGCAGTCGCAGGGCGCCGGCCACGAGGGCGACGACCGCGGCTCCGATGAGGACACCCGCCAGGAGCGCGAGCAGCGCGAGCTGCGTCTGTTCCATGGCTCCAGCGTAGAGGCGCAGATCGGACGTCACCCGCCGTTCACCCCCTCACGAGCTCGGGCAGACGTTACTATTCACTGTCACAGCACCACTCGTTAACCTTCGCTGGGAAGAATCCCGGAGGTTGCGGGACACATTCGTGCCGTGCCGCCGACGAGGAAGGTACCCGCCATGCGCGAAGTATTCCACCAGTCCCTCGAGGACGTCCAAGCCCGTCTGGTCGAGATCGCCGACCTCGTGGCCGTGGCCATCGACCGCGCCACGCGCGCCTTCGGCACGAGCGACGTCTCCCTGGCCGAAGAGGTCATCGAGGCCGACGCCATCATCGACGAGAAGGCCGTCGAGCTCGACGAGCTGGCGATCGAGATCCTCGCGCGCCAGCAGCCCGTCGCGCGCGACCTGCGCATCGTCGTCACCGCTCTGCGCGTGAGCGCTTCGCTGGAGCGCATGGGCGACATGGCCGAGCACATCGCACAGCTCGCCCGCTCGCGCTTCCCCGAGCGCGCCATCCCCAAGGGACTCAAGACCACGTTCACCCGCATGGGTGAGCTCGACGTCGAGGTCGCCCGCAAGCTGGCCGAGCTGCTGCGCACGCAGGACCTGCGCATCGCCGAGGCGATCCGCGACGCCGACGACGACATCGACGAGCTGCACGTCAGCGTGTTCGAGAAGGTGCTCGGCGACTCGTGGAAGGGCGAGGCCACCGCGACGGTCGACGCCACCCTCGCCAGCCGGTACCACGAGCGCTTCGCCGACCACGCGGTCTCCGTCGCCAAGAAGGTCGTCTACCTCGCCACCGGCGACTGGGCCGGGGCCGACGACGAGGCCGCGCAGGAGCCCAGCCCGGTCATCTGACCACGGCCTGATCGAGAAGAGGGGGTGGATGCCACGGCATCCACCCCCTCTTCTCGCGTATCGGCGTCAGTGCTTGTTGCCCTGCGCGGCGACAGCGGCGGCCCCGGCGGCGGCGGCCTCGGGGTCGAGGTACTCTCCCGGGCCGAGCGGCGTGAGGTCGTCGTCGAGACGGTAGACCAGCGGGATGCCCGTGGGGATGTTCAGCTCGGCGATGTCGGCGTCGCTGATGCCCTCGAGATGCTTGACCAGGCCGCGCAGTGAGTTGCCGTGCGCCGTGACGAGCACGGTCTTGCCCGCCTGCAGGTCGGGGACGATGTCGCTGTGCCAGTAGGGCAGCATGCGGTCGATGACGATCTTCAGCGACTCGGTGTCGGGCACCTCGCCGTCGATGCCGACATAACGCGGGTCGCCGATCTGGCTGTACTGGTCGTCGGCGGCGAGCGGCGGCGGCGGCACGTCGAACGAGCGGCGCCAGAGCATGAACTGCTCGTTGCCGAACTCCTCGAGCGTCTGCGCCTTGTCTTTACCCTGCAGCGCGCCGTAGTGGCGCTCGTTGAGGCGCCACGAGCGCTTGACCGGGATCCACAGGCGGTCCGCGGCGTCGAGGGCGATGTTCGCCGTCTGGATGGCACGGCTGAGCACCGAGGTGTGCAGCACGTCGGGCAGGACGCCGGACTCCGCCAGCAACTCGCCTCCGCGCTTCGCCTCGGCCTTGCCCTGGTCGGTGAGTCGCACGTCGACCCAGCCGGTGAACTGGTTGGTCTTGTTCCACTCGCTCTGCCCGTGGCGGAGGAGGATCAGCGTGTGAGGCATGTCTCCATGCTAGCGACGCCGAGCGCCCCGCCCCGAGCGCATCCTGGCATCATGTGGGAGTGAGCCCCTCGCCCGTCGGTCGTCCCACGCGCGGCACGACCGGGGTCAACCGCCTGCGCCGCATCGACCGCTGGATCGCGCGCCATCCGGTCCTGCGACGCACCGACGACCCCCTGGTGGTCGACCTCGGCTTCGGCGCGAGTGCCGTCACCCCCCTGGAGCTGCTCGCTCGTCTGCGGTCGCAGAGACCGAATGCCACCGTCCTCGGCCTCGAGATCGACCCCGACCGGGTCGCGCGGGCGCGGGCGCAGGCCGAGGGGGTCGAGGGGGTGTCGTTCGCGCGCGGCGGCTTCGAGGTGCCGCTGGCGCAGGGGCGCCGCCCCGCCGTCATCCGAGCGATGAACGTGCTGCGACAGTACGACGAGGCCGACGTCACCGACGCCTGGGGCCGCATGTGCGCGCGGCTGCAGCCCGACGGCATCCTGGTCGAGGGCACCTGCGACGAGATCGGTCGCGTGGCGACATGGGTGGAGGTCGGGGCGGATGCCGTCCCCCGCACGCTCACGGTGTCGTTGCGGCTACGCGGACTCGACTCCCCCGCCGTCGCCGCGGAACGGCTGCCCAAAGCGCTCATCCACCGCAACGTCGCCGGCGAGGGCGTGCACGATCTGGTCGCGTCCCTGGAGCGGGAGTGGGCGCGGGCCGCGGTGGTCGCCCCCTTCGGTCCGGTGCACCGGTGGCGCACGGCCATGCGCGGCCTGGAGGCGGCCGGCTGGCCGCTCGTACGGCGCGAACGGTGGCGCCTGGGCGAAGTGGGTGTCGCGTGGGAGGCCGTCGCGCCGCGCTGAGGGGCCGGGGCGTCAGATCCGGGGCAGGAGTCCCCGCGCCTCGGCCGGGGGCGTTCCCGCCGCCACCAGCAGGTCCACGGCGAGGGGACGGAGCGCGGCGACGAGCTGGATCTCCCCGACTCCCCCGTCGGGGAGCAGGACGGTCGGATCGAGGCGCCGGGTGATCGCCGCGATCGTCTCCCGGGCGGCCGGCTCGAGCGAGATGTCGTCGAGGCCGTCGCGCACCAGCGCCGCCCCCCGGGCCAACTCGGCGAGCAGATCGGCGGGGATCGGACGAGCCTGCCCATCCGCGCACAGGGAGGCGGCGCGCCGGGCGACCACGCGCAGGTTGCGGGTGGCCAGGTCCAGCGATTCGCGCACGCGGGCGTGGCGCTGCAGCTCCGCCCGCTGACGACGCAGGAACGGCGAGATGCGCGCGACCTCGCGACCCGACTCGAGTGAGCCGCTCCACGCGTCGACGTAGGTCTGCAGCGATCGCGCACGTTCGAGCCCGCGGTCCGCGCGCACCCGATCACCCTTGCGCAGCGCCCGGACGATCGTGGCGACCGCGACGTCGAAGGCGTCGAACAGCTCGTCGGCGTCGCGCAGCTCGGTGCGCCGAAGCGTGCGCGGGATGAGGGCGGTGACGATCAGCGCGGCGACACCGCCGACCGCTCCGTCGACCAGTCGCAGGAAGGGTGCTCCCGACACCAGCACCAGGGCGATCAGCGACTGGACGACGGCGGCCAGGGCGAAACCGGGCTGGGGCGACAGGAACCGCGCGACGACCAGCGTCACCGTCATGGCCACCGCGATCTGCCACCACCCGGCTCCGGCGATCAGCAGCACGACCTCGGCGATCAGGATGCCGACCAGCATCCCCATCACCGTCTCGGCGACGCGCCACGGCCGGGCATCGCGCACGAGACCCAGACTCGACACCGTCACCGTCGCGGCGAGCAGCGGAACGGGGTGCCCGAGCACGAAGTGGGCGAAGGCGAACGCCGCCGTCGCCGCGACGACGATCTGGGCGATGGCCGGCACCGACTCGCGGACGCGGTGGACACGGCGGGACAGGGTGGTGCGCCATCGCGATCGGGGCACGACGACCCCGACCGAGGTCGACGACGCCTCGTCGCTCATTCCGCGGCGCGGCGGCGACCGAGTCGCGGCAGGCGCGGCACCGACGCCGTGGCCCCGGCGTCGGCGGGGACGATCGTCTCGGCCGAGGCTGCCAACGGACCGTCCGCGGTGTCGACCGTCAGCGCGACACCCTCGGGAGCGGAGCGCTTGATGAGGGCGAGGGCGATCGGTCCCTCTTCGTGATGCACCGCCACCGAGGTGATGGCGCCGATCGCGTCGTCTCCGGCGCGCACGACGTCGCCGCGGGCGGGCAGCACGTTGTCGCTGCCGTCGAGTTGCAGCGCGACGACGCGACGCGGCGGGTGGCCCAGGTTGTGCACCTTGGCGACGGTCTCCTGCCCGCGGTAACACCCCTTCGACAGGTGCACCGCGGTGCGCAGCCAATCCATCTCGTGCGGCAGCAGACGCTCGTCCGCGTCGACCGAGACCCGGGGGCGCCACGCCGCGACGCGGAGCGCCTCGACCGCGTCCCGGCCGGCGAGGGGCTGCTCGCCCCGCGCGGCCGCCGCCAGCAGACGCTCGAACTCCGCGGCATCCACGATCGCCTCGGCCCAGTCGCGGTCGCGACCCGGGTGCGGATCCACGCGGGCGTAGGCCCACCCTCCCGGCGCGACCTCGGGCCACGGATCGACCCAGACGGGAGCCACGGCGGCGAGCCCGGTCACGGCGGCGCGGGTACCGCCGACGACGAACAGCTCGTCGGAACGGTCGCGCACCTCGACGCGCAGCCGGAACCGCATCCGCGTCAGCCACGAGACGAGGGCATCGGCGTCGGCGGCATCCACGATCAACCACGCGACCTCGCCGTCGTCGACGACGGATGCCGCGTGCTCGACGCGACCCTGCGGATCGAGGATGAGCAGTTCGGTGGACACCCCGGGCGCCAGGTGCGTGAGAGCCTGCGACGACAGGGAATCGAGCCAGCTGCGGCGGTCCTCGCCGGCGACCGAGATCGCGCGACGATCACCCAGCGGGGCGAGGGCGGTTCCGGATGCCAATCGGCGCTGCTCGGCGAGGGGCGAGCCCAGGTGACGGAGCCCCCGCTCGTCGGTCACGGCCCCGGGGATGTCGGTGAACGCGGTCATCGTCACTCCGCTCGGGCGAGACGCGCCGAGGCGTGCGAACCCAGCTCGCGGCCGAGGGCGGCGATGTCCCACGCCCACAGCAGATGGTTGTCGACGAGCCCGTACAGACGGGTCGCCGCGGTGTAGGGCTTGGCTCCGGCGGTGCGGACGACGGCATCCGTCGCCAGATCGATGCGCGGGCCCTTGACCTGCCCGACGTAGAGCTCGAGGACGCCGTCGGCGTGGGCCAGGCTCACCTCGATGTCGAAGCCGCCGTCGGCGTTGCGAAGGGCCTCGACGTCGTCGGCGGTGCGGATCACCGGTTCGGCGACGGCGGGAAGGAGCGCCGGTCCGGCATCCGCGTCGGTGACGGGACGCGCCAGACGCCAGTAGCCGATCTCGGACACGAGAGGGCGTCGCTCGGCGCCGTCGACCGACCAGGCGTCGGCGGAGTAGTTGAGAAAGCCCCCGCCGTCGTGGCTGAAGCTGACCCGGTGCGCGAACTCACCCGAGAACGATCGCCCGCCGGCGTCGTAGTCGATGACCCCGGTGCCCTCCCAGACGCCGACGAGCCACGAGAGGGGGACGAGGTCGGCCGGGAGGTCGGTCGGAATCTCGATCACGGGGCGTTCAGCGCTGGCCGCGGTAGAGGTTCCAGATGACCGTTCCGGACACGAAGGCGATGGCCAGCGAAGCGAGGCCGAGAAGTCCCACGAAGAACAGTTCGAGCGCGAGGAGGTCCATGCCCCCACCCTATCCCGAGACGAGCGCCGCCAGCCCGAAACCCATGGTGATGACGCCGAGGACCACGAGCGCGCCCAGCGTACTCACCGCCATGCGCTGGATGAACGCCTGGGAACGGCCGTACCAGAGCTGGACCGCGAACGACACGATCACGCAGCCGCCCAGGGCGACACTGACCCATTGCGCCCGCCACCCCGCGGGGACGAACAGGCCGATGAGCACGCCCGCGACGACCGCGAGCACCCACACGGCGACGATGCCGCCGAACGTGCGGCGGGGTGCGAGGTCCGGGGTCGACATGCCCCCCATCTTCGCCCACGGGCCCCGCTCGCGCACGCGCATCGCCGGGAATCGGATCGGCGCGGCGCCTCACCCTAAGATGATCGGGTGCGCGGCCCGCCCGCGCTGGGAGGTCGATGTGGCTCAGCTTCTTGTTCTCAGCTCCGCCCCTGGCGGGGGCGCGGCGCTGCCCGCGCTCGAATTGCTCAGCCACCGGGTGCGTCAGATCCCGGCCGAAGCGGCCCAGCTGATCAACGCGCCCAGCGCCGACGTCATCTTCGTCGACGCGCGCTTCGACCTGGTGGGCGCCAAGTCGCTGTGCAAGATCATGACGACCACGGGGATCGAGGCGCCGCTCGTGCTGATCGTGACCGAGGGGGGCCTGACCGCGGTGTCCACGGACTGGGGCATCGACGACGTCGTGCTGGTCGGCGCCGGCCCCGCCGAGATCGACGCCCGCATCCGCCTCGCGATGGGGCGCCGCGCCGCGGACCAGGTGTCGACCCGCGTCCAGACCTCGGGCATCACGATCGACGAGTCCTCGTACTCCGCCAAGGTCCACGGCAAGCCCCTCGATCTGACGTACAAGGAATTCCAGCTCCTGCACTTCTTCGCCACGCACCCCTCCCGCGTGTTCACGCGCGAGCAGCTGCTGAGCGAGGTGTGGGGCTATGACTACTTCGGCGGCACCCGTACGGTCGACGTCCACGTGCGTCGACTGCGCGCCAAGCTCGGCGACCTCGAACAGCTCATCGGCACCGTCCGCAACGTCGGCTACCGCTTCAACGTCTATGAGGACGAGACGCCGAGCGCGGCATCCGCCCCCGCCTGACGACCCGCGCACCGCCCGTTCACGCGTGTGTCACCGACCCCTGCCATGATGTGGGGATGATGGAACACGACGCGCTGGATGCCGGACTCGGCGACGCCGACGACGACGACTTCGACGAAGCCGTCGAGGCCGAGGACGACCAGCTGCCCGACCACCGCTACCTCGACCGCGAGCTGAGCTGGCTCGCCTTCAACCAGCGGGTGCTGGAGCTGGCCGAGGATCCCGCCGTCCCCGTTCTGGAGCGCGCGAACTTCCTCGCGATCTTCGCCAGCAACCTCGACGAGTTCTTCATGGTCCGTGTCGCCGGCCTCAAGCGCCGCATCGTCACCGGACTCGCCGTGCCCACCAACGTGGGTCGGGCTCCGCTGGACGTGCTCGCCGACATCTCGGCCGAGGCGCACCGCCTGCAGCTGCGCCACGCCGCCGCCTGGACCGAGAAGGTGCGTCCCGCCCTCGCCGAGTCCGGCATCGAGGTCGTGACCTGGGGCTCGCTCGACGCCCCGACCGCGGAGCGGCTGACCGAGTACTTCCAGCGCAACGTCTTCCCGGTGCTCATGCCGCTCGCCGTCGACCCCGCGCACCCGTTCCCCTACATCTCGGGGCTCTCGCTCAACCTGGCGATCCGCATCCGCAACGCGCGCACCGGACGACAGGAGTTCGCGCGCCTCAAGGTGCCGCCGATGCTGCCGCGATTCGTCGAGGTGACCGGGGACGGTCCCGGCGTGCGGTATCTCCCGCTCGAAGAACTCATCTCGAACCACCTCGGCGATCTCTTCCCCGGGATGGAGGTGCTGGACCATCACGCGTTCCGCCTCACCCGCAACGAGGACATGACGATCGAAGAGGACGAGACCGAGAACCTCATCCAGGCGCTCGAGGCCGAGCTGCTGCGCCGACGCTTCGGTCCCCCGATCCGCCTCGAGATCACCGAGGACATGGATGACGTGACCCGAGCGCTGCTGCTGAGCGAGCTCGACATCACCGAGCAAGAGGTGTACCGCCTGCCCGGTGCGCTCGACCTGCGCGGTCTGTTCGACCTCTCGCGCATCGACCGACCCGATCTGCACTACCCCCCGCACGTGCCCAAGACGGCGCTGGCCTTCCAGCCGGCGGAGCAGAACGGCCGAGCCGACCTGTTCGGCGCGATCCGCAAGGCCGACGTGCTCGTGCACCACCCCTACGAATCGTTCGCGACGAGCGTGCAGGCCTTCCTCGAGCAGGCCGCGCGCGATCCGCACGTGCTCGCGATCAAGCAGACCCTGTACCGCACCTCGGGTGACAGCCCCATCGTGCAGGCCCTCATCGACGCGGCCGAGGCCGGCAAGCAGGTGCTCGCCCTGGTCGAGGTCAAGGCGCGCTTCGACGAGGCCAACAACATCGTCTGGGCGCGCAAGCTCGAGAAGGCCGGCGTGCACGTCGTGTACGGGCTCGTGGGCCTGAAGACCCACTGCAAGCTCGCCCTCGTCATCCGCGAAGAAGAGGGGCGCCTGCGCCACTACAGCCACGTCGGAACGGGCAACTACAACCCCAAGACGAGTCGGATCTACGAGGACTTCGGCTTGTTCACCGTCGACGACCAGGTGGGTCGCGACCTCACGCGTCTGTTCAACGAGCTCAGCGGCTACGCGATTGAGAAGAAGTTCAAGCGTCTCCTCGTCGCTCCCCTGCACCTGCGCAAGGGGCTGCTGCGCCACATCGAGAGGGAGCGTCAGAACGCCCTCGCGGGCAAGCCGTCGGGGGTGCGGATCAAGGTCAACTCGATGGTCGACGAGCAGATCATCGACGCCCTGTACCGGGCCAGTCAGGCCGGGGTGCCGGTCGAGGTGTGGGTGCGCGGCATCTGCTCGATCAAGCCGGGCGTGCCCGGGATGAGCGAGAACATCACGGTGCGTTCGATCCTGGGTCGCTACCTCGAGCACTCCCGCATCTTCTCCTTCGCCAACGACGGCGACCCGCAGGTGTTCATCGGCAGCGCCGACATGATGCACCGCAACCTCGACCGTCGTGTCGAGGCGCTCGTGCGCGTCGTCGACGAGAACCAGGTGCGCGGGCTCACGTCGCTGTTCGACCTCGCCATGGACGACGGCACGAGCTCGTGGCACCTCGGCTCCGAGGGCGAGTGGGTCCGCCACAGCGTCGACGCCGACGGTGCCGCCCTGATCGATCTGCAGGATCACACCATGGCGCTGGTGCAGCGCAAGCGTCGCGCACGGACGGCGCGGTGACCGAGACCGCGATCTATGCCGCCGGCGGCGTCGTATGGCGACACGTCGAGGGCAAACTGCGCGTCCTGCTCATCCATCGCACGAAGTACCGCGATCTCACGCTGCCCAAGGGCAAGGTCGACCCGGGCGAGACGCTGGCCGAGACGGCCGTCCGCGAGATTCGCGAAGAGACCGGCATCCGTGTCGCGCTCGGCGTGCCCGTCGGGGTGTCGCGCTACCGGATGCCGAACGGGCGCACCAAGATCGTGCACTACTGGGCCGCCGAGGCCACCGATGCCGCCGTGCGCACGTCGACGTTCGTCCCGAACAAAGAGGTGGCCGCGATCGAGTGGGTGAGCATGAAGAAGGCGCGCAAGCGGCTCAGCTACCCGGTCGACATCGAGATCCTCGACGAGTTCTGCCGCATCGTCGACGAGGGGGCACTGCCGACCTTCCCCATCGTGGTGCTGCGCCACGCCAAAGCGCGCCCGCGAGAGGAGTGGGAGGGCAGCGACACCGCCCGACCCCTCACCCCGCGCGGCCGGCGCCAGTCGCAGGCGATCGTCGGACCGCTCCTCGCGTTCGGCGTGCGCCGCGTGATCTCCAGTCCCGCCGAGCGGTGCGTGCGGACGGCGACGCCGATCGCGCAGGCCATCGGCCAACGGGTGCAGTTCTGCGCGTCGATCAGTCAGGACGCCTGGGAGGACGGCCGCGCCGACGCGCGGTCGATCGTCGGTCAGCGGGTGCGTTCGCGAAAGCCCGTCGTCCTGGCCAGCCACGGTCCGGTTCTTCCCGACATCCTGCACGAACTCGCCCTGGCGACGGGCACCATGAGCGGTTCCTACCTGGGCAGCGCCTCGGCGCTGGATCCCGCCGCGTTCTCGGTCGTGCATGTCCCCGTCGAGCACCCCGGTGCCGGCATCGTCGCGATCGAGACGCACGAGCCGCAGGTGTGACCGCGCTGCCCGACGGTGTCCGCGTCCTGTGGCGGGCGGTGCCCGCGGGTGCGTCGCCGCGATCCGTGTCGCGGGCGCTGCTCGCCTCGGTCCTACCCGGCGCGCGCTTCGTCTCGCGGTGCCCCGCCTGCGGTGGCGCCCACGGGCGCGTGCGTGTCGAAGGGGCGGCTGCCGCCGTCTCGGTCTCGTACGTCCCCGGCTGGGCGGTCGTGGCGGTCAGTCACGTGCATGCGCGCATCGGAGTGGATGCCGTGCCCTCGGGTGCGGACGGGCTCGAACGGGTGCTGGTGCGGGACGGACCTCGGATGCCCGGCGACGCCGCGCGCACCTGGGCGCGGATCGAGGCGATGCTCAAGGCGGACGGCCGCGGCCTCGCCGTGGATCCCGCGCGCGTGCGGATCTCGCTCGATGCACCGGGATGGCGGGCGCAGATCCGGGGCGAGGACGCCGCCTTCTGGCGCGGGTGGGATGTCGAGGGGCCGGCCGAAACCGTCGTGGCGATCGCCGTCGCAGGACGCTGAGCAACCCCGGCCCGTCCCTCAGGTGAGGGTCGGAAGCGCGACGTGGTCGATCCACCGCGACAGCAGGCTCGCGGCATCCGCCCCCCCGGCACGCTCGACGGCGCCGCGGAAGTCGTCTGTCGTGACCAGTCCGTGTCGATGCGCCGAGGTCCACTCGCGCAGCATGTCGAAGAACGCCGCATCACTCAGCTGCCGACGCAGAGCGTGCAGGGCGAGCGCCCCGCGCTTGTAGACCCGATCGTCGAACATGTCGTCGGGACCGGGATCCGCCAGCAGCAGATCCTGCGGCTTCGCCGCGAGTCGGGCGTGATGCAGGGCGACGCAGGCCTCGACGTCGTCTCCCCCGGACTCCTCGGACCACAGCCACTCGGCGTAGCAGGCGAACCCCTCGTTCAGCCAGATGTCGCTCCACCGGGCGATACCGACGCTGTTGCCGAACCACTGGTGGGCGAGCTCGTGGGCGACCAGGCGTTGAGCGGCCGGCACCAGGTGGTTCATCCCGAACACCGCCAGCCCCTGCGCCTCGAGCGGGATCTCCAGCTCGTCGGCGGTGACGACCAGGCTGCACGCCTCCTGCGGATAGGGGCCGAAGAGGCGGTCGAACATCCGCAGCATCGCGGGCACGGTCGCGAACGCCCGATCGGCTGCCGCGGCGAGCGCCGGCGGGGCGGTGACGCTGGCGACGGGCACGACGCCCACGCCGCTGCCCGCGAGGGGGGCGGTGCGGTAGCGACCGACGTGCACGGCGGCGAGGTAGGTCGCCGTGGGGACGTCGGAGGTGAAGACGGTGGTCACGCGTCCCCCGCGACGCGTGGTCGCTCCGGCCACACCGGTCGCGGCCACGGCGTAGCCGTCGTCGACGGTGACCTCCATGCGCATGCGCGCGCGGTCGTCGGGGCGGTCGTTGCAGGGGAACCACGTCGGCGCACCGATCGGTTGACCGGCGACGAGTGCGCCGTCGGTGAGCTCCTCCCACCCCACGGTGCCCCATCGGGACCGGCGGGGAGCGGGAGCGCCGGCGTAGACCACCTCGACCTCGAACCGTTGCCCGGCGGCGATCCGTGCCGTGGGGGTCACGCGGAGGACGCGCGGTCCCGCCGCGAACCGGGTGACGCTGCCGTCCACCCGTACCCGCGTGGTACGCAGGCCCACGAGGTCGAGGGCGAACGAGGTCAGGTCGACGTGCGCGACGGCGACGATCGACGCCGTGCCCTCGAGACGGTTGGTACGCACCCGGTAGCTCAGCGACAGGTCGTAGGACTCGACGCCGTACGAGGTGTCACCGCTCTGCGGGGCGTAGGGGTCGGCGGCGCTCACGTCGTCGACTGGTAGGCGCGGACCTTGACGACGCGCCACGGGCCGATGGGATTGCCGCTCCACCGCGACCCGACCGGCACGGTCTCTCCGCGCATGACGAGGGAGGCGGGCCCCACGGTGGCGTGGGCTCCGAGAGTGGATGCCGGCAGCACCACGCTGTGGGGACCGAGCGTCGCGCCCGGTTCGAGCTCGACCGTGTCCATGCTCATGATTCGATCATGGAAGAGGTGCGTCTGCACGACGCAACCCCGGTTGACCGTCGACGCGTCGCCCAGCGTGACCAGATCGGGTTCGGGGAGCCAGTAGCTGTCGCACCACACGCCCCGGCCGATCCTCGCCCCGAGACTGCGCAGCCACACCGCGAGGGCAGGCGTGCCGGCGGCGGCGCGGGCGAACCACGGTGCCGCCACCATCTCGGTGAAGGTGTCCGAGACCTCGGTGCGCCACACGAAGCTCGACCAGAGCGGTTGCTCTCCCGCACGGATCACCCCCACGATCGCCCACTTCGCCGCGGTCGACACCCCCGCGGCGAGCGCGCCGGCGGCCAGCAGCACGATCCCCGACAGCAGCAGCGCCCACACCGGCCCGGGTCCCTCCCACAGGGCGGCCAGCGTCAGGAGCACGCCCAGCCCGATGGCGCACGTGACCACGACCGGGACGAACCGACCGAGCTCCCACAGCGTCCGCGCGACGCGCAGGGCCGCGGTCGGCCGATAGGTGCGCGACTCGTCGCCGCCGGCGGACTGCCGTCGCAATCGGACGGCGGGAGACCCGAGCCACGACGACCCGGCCTTGGCCTTGGCGGGCGCCGCCGACAGCACCGCGACCAGCCCGTCGCGCGGCACGCGGTGTCCGGGGGCCGCCATCCCGGAGTTGCCGAGGAAGGCGCGTTTGCCGATGCGCACGGGTCCCAGCCGCAGCCACCCGGCCCGCAGCTCGTACGAGGCGACCATCGTGTCGTCGGCGAGGAAGGCCCCGTCCTCGATGCGCGTCATCGTGGGGATCAGCAGGACCGTCGACGCTTCGACGTCGCGCCCGACGCGAGCCCCCAGCATCCGCAACCAGACGGGGGTGAACAGCGAGGAGTACAGCGGGAAGAGGATGGTGCGCGCGGCGTCCAGCAGTCGTTCGATCGTCCATGCCTGCCACGCCACACGGCTGCGCACGGGGTGCGTGCCCTCGACGAGCCCGATCGAGAACACCCGCACGAGCAGGACGACGGATGCCGCGAACACCAGCCCGGTGACCGCGACGGCCGGCACGAGCCACGCGAACGCCGCCCCCGTCGCCGCGGCGAGGGTGTCGCTGCCGCGCATCCCGTGCGCGAGCACGAGACCGCCGACCGCGAAGGACGCCACGGGAAGCAGCGCCAGGACGACGGCCGACGCCGCATACGCCCACAACCACCGGGTGGGTGCCGCGGGACGCTGCGCCGGCCAATCTTTCGCGGTGCCGCCGACCCGAACGGCCGGGGAGCCCGCCCAGGCCTGATCGGCTTTGACCCGTCCGAACACCGCCGACCCGGGGGCGATCTCTGCGCGCCGGCCGATCCGGGTGCCGGGGGCCAGCGTCGAGCGCGCGCCGATGGTGGCCTCCGCGCCGATGCGCACCTCGCCGATGCGCACGAGGTCACCGTCGATCCAGTACCCGGTCAGGTCGACCTCGGGCTCGATCGAGGCCCCGTCGCCGATGACGAGGAGCCCCGTCACCGGAGGAAGCGCGTGCAGGTCGACGTTGCGGCCGATCCGCGCGCCGAGCGCCCGCGCGTAGTACGACACCCAGGGCGCTCCGGCCAGGCCCACGGCATCCACCTGGGCGGCGATCTGCTCCGCGAGCCACAGCCGGATGTGCACCCAGCCGCCGCGCGGATGATCCCCCGCCCGCACGCCCGCGAGCAACAGGCGAGCGGATGCCACGGCGATCGCCATGCGTCCGAACGGCGTCGCGAAGACGAGCAGACCGATCACGAGCGCGGGCCACGGCACATCCGGCAGGATGTCGAACCCCGGGGTGAGCTGGAGGAGGGCCGACGCCGTCAGCACGTACAGCAGCCAACGGATCCCGGAGAGGATGAACAGAGGGGCGCCGAGCAGCGTCTGCGCCCACTGCGTGGACCGCGGGGTCGGAGCCGGCCGATGGAAGCCGGATGGAGCCTCCTCGTGCAGCTGCGGGCCGAGGGCCTTGGCCATCGCACCGAGCCGCGGCACGTCGTAGATGTCGGCGACCGAGAACTCGGGCACGCGCGCGCGAATGCGCGAGACCAGCTGCGCCGCAGCCAACGATCCGCCGCCGAGGTCGAAGAAGTCGGCCTTGCGCTCGGTGACCGGCAGGCCCAGGACGGCCTGCCACTGCTCGGCGAGCCAGGCCTCGTCATCCGTGAAGTCCGTCGCGGCGGGCGCGTCGACCCCCGGAAGGGGCCACGGCAGCGCCGCGCGGTCGACCTTTCCCGAGGTGCGCACCGGAAGGGCGTCGACCACACCCAGCAACGGGATCGTCGCCGCCGGCAGTCGCTCGGCGAGCGCCGCACGCGCCGCCGCGCGGTCGAGGTCGGCGCCCTCCTCCATCACGAGGTAACCGACCAGCACGGGTACACCCGCCTCGGTCGTGCGCACCGCGACCGTCGCGGCGCTCACCCGGTCGAGGTCCTGCAGGGCCGATTCGACCTCGCCCAGCTCGATACGCCGCCCGCCGACCTTGACCTGATCGTCCGCGCGCCCCTGGAAGACGAGTCCCTCCGCCTCGAAGCGCACCAGATCGCCCGAGCGGTAGGCGCGTTCCCATCCCAGCGTCGGCATCGGCGCGTACTTCTCGGCATCCTTCGCGGGATCGAGGTAGCGCGCCAGCCCGACGCCGCCGATGATGAGCTCACCCACCTCGCCCTCGGCGACGGGCCGCCCCTCGGCATCCACGACCGCCAGGGCCCACCCGTCCAGGGGCAGCCCGATGCGCACCGGCAGAGAGCCGTCGAGGGCCGCGGCGCAGGCGACCACCGTCGCCTCGGTGGGTCCGTAGGTGTTCCACACCTCGCGGCCCTCCGCGACCAGGCGCGCGGCGAGCTCGGGCGGACAGGCCTCGCCGCCGAAGATGAGCAGGCGCACGTTCTCGATCGAATCCGCGGGCCACATCGCGGCGAGCGTCGGAACCGTCGACACGACGGTGATGCCCTGCCGCAGCAGCCACGGCGCCAGGTCCTCGCCCGAGCGCACCAGCGAGCGCGGCGCGGGGACCAGGCACGCGCCGTGTCCCCACGCGAGCCACATCTCCTCGCACGAGGCGTCGAACGCGACCGAGAGTCCGGCCAGGACGCGGTCGCCGGGGCCCAGCGGCTCGCGCGCGAGGAAGAGGCGCCCCTCCGCCTCGACGAACGCCGCCGCCGAGCGATGCGACACCGCGACACCCTTGGGAACGCCGGTCGAACCGGAGGTGAAGATGACCCAGGCGTCGTCGTCGACGCTCGGCGGAGCGACCACCGGCAGGGCGTGGGTA
The DNA here is from genome assembly GCF_044748345.1 of Microbacterium sp. NPDC090007. NCBI lineage: Bacteria > Bacillati > Actinomycetota > Actinomycetes > Micrococcales > Microbacteriaceae > Microbacterium > Microbacterium sp. NPDC090007. The sequence continues at coordinate 250,413 of NZ_JBIVFV010000002.1, forward strand.
CCGGGATGCGGAGCGTCGCCGTCGTACAGGCGCACCAGCGCGGCGCCCGGATCCGTCGAGACGAACTCGCCGTCGCCGCCGACGATGCCCCGTACCCCCGCCTCGCCGAAGACCAGTCGCGCGCGCTCATCGGGGTCGTCCGCGTCCACCGGCACGTAGGCCGCGCCCGCGGCCATCACGGCGAGGATCGAGACGTACAGCTCCTTGGATCCCGAGGGCATGCGCACGCCCACGCGATCACCCCTGCGCACCCCGGCCTCGTGCAGCGCGGCGGCGGTGCGCCACACGCGGGCGAGGAGCTCGCGGTAGCTGAGCGCCCCCGAACCGTCGTCGATCGCGGATGCCTCCGGATGCCGCGCGGCGACGTCGGAGAGGATGTCGAGCAACGTGCGCTCGAGGGGCGCGGCGGCGATCCGATCGAGCGGAGCCTGCGCGGCGGAAGCGGGAGTCGTCACGCTTCCGCACCATACAGCGGGCCGGTGAACGCCCCGCGACGGCCGGGGCCGTTCACCTTCCGTTCACCGAGGGAGCGCACTTTGGTAAGCATCGGAGTTTAGCGTTCCGGGCGAGCCCCGCACTGGGCTCGCAACACAGCTCCCGATACCCCGAAGGACTCACATCGTGAAGATCACTCGCTTCGCCCAGCTCGGCGCCCTCACCGCGGTCGCCGCCCTCGCCCTCGCAGGCTGCGCCGCGAACGAATCCGCCCCCGCCGGCGGGAGCAGCGGCGACGCCGCCTCGGACCTCTCGGGCGAGCTGGCCAGCGGCGGCGCCTCGTCGCAGGAGGTCGCGGTCCAGGCCTGGACCGCCGGCTTCCAGACCGCCAACCCGGGCGTCACCATCACGTACGACGCCGCCGGTTCCGGCGCCGGACGCGAGTCCTTCCAGGCGGGCGCCTTCCCGTTCATCGGCTCCGACCGCGCGTTCAACGACGAAGAGATCGCCGCCGGTGGCTTCGGTGCCTGCGCCGACGGCTCGAACATCATCGAGCTCCCCACCTACATCTCGCCCATCGCCGTCATCTTCAACCTCGAGGGTGTCGACTCGCTGAACCTCGACGCCGCGACCGTGGCGGGCCTGTTCGCCGGCACGATCACCAACTGGAACGACCCGGCCATCGCCGCCCTCAACCCGGGTGTGACACTGCCCGACCTGGCCGTGACCCCGGTCCACCGTCAGGACGACTCCGGAACCACCGAGAACTTCACCGACTACCTCTTCCAGGCCGCCCCCAGCGTCTGGACCTCGGAGCCCGACGGCGAGTGGCCCCTCAGCTCCGGCGAGGCCGCCAACGGCACGTCCGGCGTCGTCTCGGCCGTCTCGGGCGCCAACGGCACCATCGGCTACGCCGATGCGTCGCGCGCCGCGCAGGAGGGCCTGTCGACCGTGTCGATCAAGGTCGGCGAAGAGTTCGTCTCGTACTCCCCCGAGGCTGCCGCCGCCATCGTCGACGAGTCGCCGTTCGTCGAGGGTCGCACCGAGGGCGACCTCGCCATCGAGCTGGAGCGCACCTCGCAGGAGGCCGGCGTCTACCCGATCGTCCTCATCAGCTACATGATCGCGTGCGAGCAGTACAGCGACGAGAACACCGCCGCGATCACCAAGTCGTTCCTCTCGTACGTCGCGAGCGAGGACGGCCAGACCGCCGCTGCCGACGCCGCCGGTAGCGCGCCCATCAGCGACTCGCTCCGCGAGCGCGTCAACGCCGCGATCGATCTGATCGTCACGCAGTAACACCTGGAGACCCGGTCCGATACCCGCGCGGCATCGGACCGGGTCACCGTTCGTTCACGACTCGAGACAGGAAGCCATGACCACCACCACGGCTCCGGCACCCGAAAAGCCGAAGCAACGCCCCGGAGATCGTGTCTTCTCCGGCACCGCCCTGTTCGCAGGCTCCATGATTCTCGTCACCCTCGCCGCGGTGACCATCTTCCTCGTCGTCCAGTCCATCCCCGGTTTCACCGCAACGGGCGAGAACGCCTCGATCCTCACCGGCGACTTCTGGTCGTACGTGGGGCCGCTCGCCTTCGGAACGATCTGGGCATCGATCCTCGCCCTGATCATGGCGGTCCCCCTGTCGGTGTGCGTGGCCCTGTTCATCTCGCACTACGCACCGCGTCGACTCGCTCAGGGACTCGGCTACCTCGTCGACCTCCTAGCGGCGGTCCCCTCGGTCGTCTTCGGCCTGTGGGGCATCCTTGTGCTGGCCCCGGCCATCCAGCCCGTCTATGCCTGGTTGAACACCAATGCCGGCTGGTTCCCCCTCTTCTCGGGAACCGTGTCGGCCACCGGTCGCACCATCCTCACCGCGGCCGTCGTCCTGGCGGTCATGATCACGCCGATCATCACCGCGATCTGCCGCGAGATCTTCCTCCAGACTCCCGTCCTCCATGAAGAGGCGGCCCTCGCGCTCGGCGCCACCCGCTGGGAGATGATCCGCATGGCCGTCTTCCCGTTCGGGCGCAGCGGCATCGTCTCCGCCTCGATGCTCGGTCTCGGCCGCGCACTGGGCGAGACCATGGCCGTCGCGCTCGTCCTCTCGGCATCCGGAGTGATCACGCTCCAGCTGTTCACGTCCGAGAACCCCAGCACGATCCCGGCCAACATCGCGCTCACCTTCCCCGAGGCCTACGGCTTCAACGTGAACGTGCTGATCGCCACCGGTCTCGTGCTCTTCATCGTCACCTTCGCGGTCAATGCGCTGGCTCGCTACATCGTCAGCCGCCGCAAGGAATTCTCGGGAGCGAACTGACATGACCGCCACGTCGACTGCACCGCGGCCCACGCGCAACACGGGGCCCACTCCGTCCGGGAGCCGGCTCACCAACGGACGGCTTCCCGCCTGGGTCCCCTGGGTGACCGTGGCCGGCAGTGCCGGCCTGTCCGCCGCCATCTTCGGCATCGCCTCCCTCGCACCGGGCGGTTCCTTCAACGTCGCCGGCTGGGCCGTCGTGGCCGCCGTCATCTACCTCGCGCTCATCACCGTCACCTCGACGATCATCGAGGGACGCCGCAAGGGTGTCGACCGACTGGTCACCGGCGTCGTCGTCATCGCCTTCCTGATCGCGATGGTGCCCCTGGTATCGGTCGCCGTGACGGTGATCACCAACGGCATCGGCGGCATCAGCGCGGAGTTCTTCAGCTCCTCCATGCGCAACGTCGTCGGTGAGGGCGGTGGCGCTCTGCACGCCATTGTCGGAACGCTGTTGATCACCCTGGCGGCGGCCGTGATCTCGATCCCGATCGGTATCTTCACCGCGATCTACCTGATCGAGTACGGCGCGGGCAAGCGCCTCGCTCAGGCCATCACGTTCCTGGTCGACGTCATGACGGGCATCCCCTCGATCGTCGCGGGTCTGTTCGCCTACGCCCTGTTCGCCCTGTTCCTCGGCCCCGGAGTGCGCATGGGGATCATGGGTGCGGTCGCTCTCGCGGTGCTGATGATCCCGGTGGTGGTGCGCTCCACCGAAGAGATGTTGCGACTGGTGCCGAACGAGCTGCGCGAGGCCTCCTACGCGCTCGGCGTCCCCAAGTGGCTGACGATCAGCAAGGTCGTCCTGCCGACCGCGGTCGCGGGTATCACCACGGGCATCATGCTCTCCATCTCGCGCGTCATCGGCGAGACCGCCCCCCTGCTGCTCACCGCGGGTGTGGCCACGTCCGTCAACTACGACCTCTTCAACGGTCGCATGGCGACGCTGCCGGTGTTCGCGTACTCGCAGTACATGAACCAGGGCATCCCCGCGTCGGCGTTCATCGATCGGGCGTGGGGCGCAGCGCTCGTGCTGATCGTGATCGTCATGGTCCTGAATCTCGTCGCGCGCGTCGTCGCGAAGATCTTCTCCCCCAAGCTGGGCCGCTGAGCGGCTGTCAGACCCGAACAGAAACATTCGAGGAATCGTGTCCAAGAGCATCGAAGTCAACGATCTGAACGTCTACTACGGCGACTTCCTCGCCGTCGAGGGTGTGTCTCTCGACATCGAGCCCCGCACCGTCACGGCCTTCATCGGCCCGTCCGGCTGCGGCAAGTCGACCTTCCTGCGCACGCTGAACCGCATGCACGAGGTCATCCCGGGCGCCCGCGTCGAGGGATCGGTCCTCCTCGACGGCGAGAACCTCTACGGCTCGGGAGTGGACCCCGTGCTGGTTCGTCGTCAGGTCGGGATGGTGTTCCAGCGCCCGAACCCGTTCCCGACCATGTCCATCCGCGAGAACGTCCTGGCGGGTGTCAAGCTGAACAACCGCCGCATCTCGAAGTCCGACTCGGACGAGCTGGTCGAGAAGTCGCTGAAGGGCGCCAACCTCTGGAACGAGGTCAAGGACCGCCTCGACCGGCCGGGGTCGGGCCTCTCCGGCGGGCAGCAGCAGCGCCTGTGCATCGCTCGGGCGATCGCCGTGTCCCCCGAGGTCATCCTGATGGACGAGCCCTGCTCCGCTCTGGACCCCATCTCGACGTACGCCATCGAAGAGCTCATCGGCGAACTGAAGAACGAGTACACGGTCGTCATCGTCACGCACAACATGCAGCAGGCCTCACGCGTGAGCGACAAGACGGCGTTCTTCAACATCGCCGGTACGGGCAAGCCCGGCAAGCTCATCGAGTACAACGACACGTCGGCGATCTTCACGACGCCCTCGGTCCAGGCCACCGAAGACTACGTCTCGGGCCGCTTCGGATAAGCAGTCACCCGCGAAGGCCCCGCTGCGGCGGGGCCTTCGTCGTTTCCGCGGGGGCGCGACTCAGTCGCGAGGCGACAGCAGGTACGCGTTCATCTCGTCGGTGAGTGCACGGTCCACGGTCTTCGGGGCGCCGTCCACCGCGGTCACGGGAGCGGCGAGCCGCACGCTCGACAGCAACCACGCGGCATCCGCTTCGACAAGGGTCGCGCGCGGCACCGTCTCGTAGGCGGTGTCGAAACCCCGCCCTTCGAGGTAGGAGAACACGCTCAGCTGCGTCGTTCCGTGCAGGATCCCCGCGCTCGGCTCCGGTGTGACGAAACGTCGCCCGGTGCGCAGCAGCACCGTGGCCGTGGGAGCCTCGAGCACGAAGCCGTCGCTCGTGACGAACACCGCGTCGTCGGCGCCGCGGCGGTGGGCCTCGCGGATCGCCGCCATGTTGACGGCGTACGAGAGGGTCTTGGCGCCGAGCTGCAGCCACGGCGCGCGCGCGGGGACGTCCAGGGCGTGCCCGCGGTCGAGGGTGACGACGTCGATGCCCTCGTGGCGCGAGCGGGTGTTGTCGGGGGCGGATGCCAGGGTGATCCACGCCGTCGGTACCGGCTGCCCCTCGACTCCCCTGCTCAGCAGCAGCTTCATCACGTTCTCGCCCGCTCCCGCGTCGGCCGCGACGCGCGCGATCGCCGCGCGCCACTGTCCGAGGTGGGGAGTCGGCAGGTCGCACAGACGCGCGGAGTGCACGAGCCGGTCGAGGTGCGCACCCACCTCTTGGGGGTGACCGTCGATGACACCGAGGGATTCGAAGATCCCGTCGCCGCGCTGTGCGCTCAGGTCGCCGACCCGCAGGGCGGGCTGCTCGGGGTCGAAGGGGCGGAAGGTGTCGGCGAAGTCCCCCCGCCGATCATCGGATGCCACGGGGTCGATCAACAGAGCGCTGCGCCAAGCCATGCAGCGAGCCTATGTCGTCGCGTCGACACGCCCGGGTGTTGTCAACCGGACGGTCCGAGGGAATGTCGGGGCGGGCGGCTTGTTACACTCTCATAGCCGGGCCGCAGTAACCCCGGGCTCCATCTTCTGCCGCTATGAGCGGCCTTGCGCCGAGAGGCGTTCTGCGGTCCGGCACTTATCTTCTCCGGGCGCGTGCGCCCGTCCAGCGCTCAGGTCAGAGCGTCGCGGCGCCACAGGGCAGCGGATGCCGACAGGTCCTCCGCGTACGTGGCCAGACGCAATGCCCGGGTCGTCAGGGCACTCGCGCGCTCCGATTCGGTGTTCTCGTAGTCGTCTGCGAGGTGGGTCGAGCCCGCCGCCTGGACGCGGCAGAAGGCGGCGGCACGGTCGAGCGCGACCGCGAAGTCGCCCTCGAACAGTCCGCGCAAAATGGTGTCGATCAGGCGGACGAGCTCCTCGGGACCGGCCGGAGCCGGCGCTCCCGCAACGAGCGCATCGACCGTCGCCATCTCGACGCGACCGCGTTCGTACAGCAGCGCGGCCGTGGCCGCGTCGTCGTGGATCATCAGCTGCAGCAGGTACAGCCGCCAGAGGGCACCCGGCAGGGAACGAGCCGGCGAGCGCGACCACAGCTCGGCGATGTCGTCGATACCGTGATCGTCGGTGAAGGCGACGAGGCGTTCGACCACGTCGACGCTCGGATCGGCTCGCACGCGTGACAGGAGAGCCTGGGCGGTGCTGTGCGCCACGCGGGAGACCTCCGCAGGGTCCTCGGCAGAGAACAGGCGGTCGAACAGCTCTGCGGGACGACGCACCGGTTTGTGGAACTCGCGAGACGATTCGCTCATCATTCCAGGCTAGGGCGTCGGCCCCGCCGGCCGGGCCGGGTTGCGGGACTCGCGAGGTCAGGCCGTGGCGACCGCGAGCACCGGGGCGGTACTGGGCGTTCCGTCCGGTGAACCGCCCGCGGGCTCGATGGTCACCGCGATCACATCACCGGTGTGGATCTCGCCCTCGAGCACGGCGGTGGCATTGCCGTCGGCATCCGGAGTGAACACTCCCGCCGCGATGGGCGTCTGGTCCCGCACGAACCACAGCTCGTAGGTCTTGCCGTCTTCGAGCGTCGGCATCCCGTCGGCGACGAGCACACTGCGACCCGACGACGGCGACCAGTGGGCGGTCGCGACCGTGCCGTCGGGCAGCGTCGTCGAGGCGGACTGCGCGTCGGGGGCTTTTTCGATCTCTTGCAGGGCGACGACGGCGGCCGGCGGGGTGAACAGCTGGCCGACCGTGACGGCACCGAATCCGAGCACGAGAACGGCGGCGAAGGACGCCGCCAGGGCGAACCATCGACGCGCACCCCAGCCGCGGGACCGCGCGTGCGCCATGGACACGGCCTCGTGTTCCGGCTCGACGGGTGCGGGGCCGGCGGCGGCGAAGTCCTCGGCGTCCGTGGCGGGCGCGGTGAGGCCCGCGGACTCCTGCGGGAGGTCGGAGATGCGGGCGAACAGCGACGCGCGCACCGAAGGGGGCGGCTCGACGGGTTCGACCGATGCGCTGATGGCGGCGACCACGTCCGCCGCGTCGCGCACGTGAGAGTCCCAGTGCGGATTACCCGCCAATGCCTCCTGGTACGCGCGTTCATCAGCCTCTGACAACGCATGCAATGCGTGCCCGACGGCGAGGTCGGCGAAATCCCTCTCGTTCACTTGTCCACCCCCATTTCCACTCTCAGACGCGACAGGCCGTCACGCATTCTGGTCTTGACCGTACCGAGCGGCGCCCCGACAAGGGAAGCGATCTCGCTTTGGCTGTATCCACCGAAGTAGGCCAGCGTGAGAGCTTCTTTCTGCGCGTCGGGGAGCGTCGCCAATGCATCGACGACGCGCCGCCCTTCCATCTTCAGTTCGACTTTCTCGGATACGTCGTCGTAGGCGACGTCCATATCCCGGAAGCCCACGCGCACGTCACGATCGACGCTCGACTGCGATGACCGCACGCGGTCCACCGCTCGTCGGTGCGCGATCGTGAGAACCCACGATCTTCCCTGGCCTCTATTCGGAGTGAAACGCGCGGCGGATTGCCAGATCTCGAGGAAGACCTCTTGCAGGACCTCCTCGCTCTGCGAGCGATCCACGAGGACACGCAGGATGAGACCGAAGGCCCGCGCGGACAGGGTGTCGTAGAGCTCCGCGAAAGCAGACCGGTCTCCGGCCGCGACCCGCTGCAGGAGAGCACCGACGTGATCGATGTTCTCCGCTCCGTCAGCGGGGACGTCGAAACCATCGATCACCATGTCCCCATCATTCCCTACCGCCTCCGCGCGTCCCGTGTGGGTGCGCGCGCGTCGCGCGTGAGGTAGACGAAACCGTTATACGGGCGCTCAGGAGGGCGTCACCGCGGCAGCTCCCCATCAGGATAGAAAGATTCTGAAGAATATTTACAGGCCTCTGACCGGGTCTTTTCCGAACACGAAGGCGTTCCTTCGCGCCCTCGCCGCAACATTCCGCAATCCGATCATCAGGGGGTCCCGAAGACCCTGTGTAAGCCGCTCCACGGCGAACCGCCCCTCGCACCGGGGTGTCCCTGACGGGTCGCAGACGCGATCCGAACGATTTCGGAGGAATGTCATGCTCACCAACAAGAAGCCTGTCTTCGCCGGTCTCGCCCTCGTTCTGGGCTCGGCCTTCGCTCTCACCGCATGTTCGGGTGGCACCACCGCGGGCGGCACCGCCGACGAGGCCACCACGGCCCCCTCGATGGAAGCCTCGCCCTCGATGTCGGCTTCGGCGTCGATGGACCCCGCCGCCAACCTCGTCGGCCCCGGCTGCGCCGGCTACGCCGAGCAGGTTCCGGACGGCGCCGGCTCCGTCGCCGGCATGGCTGCCGACCCGGTCGCCGTCGCCGCGTCGAACAACCCGCTCCTCACCACGCTCACCGCGGCCGTCAGCGGCCAGCTGAACCCCAACGTGAACCTGGTCGACACGCTGAACGGCAGCGAGTTCACCGTCTTCGCTCCGGTCGACGAGGCCTTCGCCAAGATCGATGCCGCCACGATCGAGACGCTGAAGACCGACACCGATCTGCTCACCAAGATCCTCACGTACCACGTGGTCCCCGGCCAGATCGCGCCCGACGAGATCGACGGCACGCAGACCACCGTCGAGGGCCAGGACGTGACCGTCGCCGGCTCCGGTGACTCGATCACCGTCAACGACGCCAACGTCATCTGCGGTGGCGTCCAGACCGCCAACGCCACGGTGTACCTCATCGACTCGGTGCTGATGCCCCCGATGTAATTCCTCGATGGCGCGAGTGATCGCGCTCTCGATCGGTCGATGATCGACCGACCTTGACGGCGAGCGCCGGACCCCAGGCGAGGGGGTCCGGCGCTCGCTCCTTTGTGCGCGGTCAGTCGCCGTCGACGTCGCGCGCGATCTCGTCCTGGACGAGCCGCGCGGCCGTCGGACCGGCGGCGCTCCAGCGCGCGCCGGCGCCGTTGCAGATCCCCCGGGGCTGATCACCGGCGTGCTCGGCGGCGCCGACCTGTTCGGGAACGTGGCGCGAACGCGTCGCCGAGCACGACCGGCCCGCCGGGGCCGGTAGGGTGGATGCCGAGGGCCTCTAGCTCAGTCGGTAGAGCATCGGACTTTTAATCCGCGGGTCGTGGGTTCGAGCCCCACGGGGCCCACCACCTTCGATCGCCGTGACCCCCCGACCGGGGGGTCGCGGCGTTCTCGTGCTCGCGGCCGACCGGCGGGGCGCGCAGCGTCGATGTCGGCTGGCGGATGCGCGCGGTCATCCCCCCGCACGGCGCCCGCGACGCACACGCTCGACGGTCTCCCCCGCCGCCACACCGACGAGCAGGATCGCCGTCGCGATCGAGAGCCCGAGGGCATCGAGGAACGGAAGGACGGATGCCGCGCCGGCGAGCACGGCCAGTGCGACGAGACCGAGCACCTGGGCGCGCGACCATCGGCCCTCGAGTGTCCGCCGGAAGAGCGCGGTACCGGCGAGGAAGAGCAGGGGCGCGCCGACGATGATGATCGTCGCGGCGACACTGCGCTCATCGGGATGCGAGAGAACCTCCTTGTCACCCACGCTCATCAGCACGATTCCGGCGATGATCGGGACGTGCACCCAGGTGTAGGCGGTCCGCGCGAGCCGGGCCGGTTCGTCCGATGCCTCGATCGCCTCGGCGCCGACCCGCTCGCCGTGATCGAAATAGATCCACCACGCGGCCGCCGCGACGACGAACGCGGTCACCAGCGACGCGATCGACGAGGCGGACGACTCCTTCTCGACGACGGCGAAGCCGGTGACGAGCAATCCCTCGCCCAGGGCGATGAGCACGAACAGCGACGTCCGCTCGGCGATGTGGGGGCCGGACAGGTCCCAGGACTCCAGCACCACCCTCCCCCGGCCCGGGACCGGGTATCCCAGGATCGTGCCGAGCAGTTCGAGACCGAGCGCCGCGGTCCACAGCGGCAGCTGCCATCCGGGCGGCAGGACGGCGCCGACGATCCACAGGGCGCCGCCGGCGACGGTCCACGCGAGCACGAGGGCGAAGTCACGCGCCACCCGCCGGTCGTGACGAGCCGTCGCCCACACGATGAATCCCGTCCGCCCGACCTGCAGCACGACGTACGCCACCGCGAACGCCCACGCGCGATCGCCGAACGCCTCAACGATCGAGACGCTCATCACGAGCGCGACGAACCCCAGAACGATCACCGCCCCACGGACGGGGAGCTTCACGGGGTCGAGCCAGTTGGTCACCCAGGTGGTCGACACCCACGCCCACCACAACGCGCACACCAGGATGAGCCCCTCGAAGCCGCCGAGCAGCGTCTGGTTCTCGAAGAGGTACGCGGACACCTGGGTCAGCGCCAGAACGAACACCAGGTCGAAGAACAGTTCGACGTAGGTCACCCGGTCCGCGCGTGAGGAGTCCGTCGGCCGCAAGACGTCGTGGGCCATCCCGAATGTCATGCCCCATCCTGACACCGACGCGGCCGAAAGCCCGGAATTCAGCCGAGCAGCGCGACCCCGAACCCGGCCACGACCTCGCGCACCTCCGCCAGATAGCGCTGCGCCTGCTCGGTGAGCGGGATGGCGGTGCGGCCGATCCAGCCGATCTCGATCCGCTCGTCGACGTCGAGCGGTACCGCGACGATCTCGGGATCGAGGTCGTCGCTGATGATGCCGGTCGAGATCGTGTATCCGTCGAGACCGATCATGAGGTTGAAGATCGTCGCGCGGTCGGACACGCGGATCTCCTGCCGACTCGACAGCGTCGAGAGGATCTCCTCGGCGAAGTAGAACGAGTTGTTCGCCCCCTGGTCGAAGGTGAGCCGGGGCAGGTCGACGAGGTCGTCGAGCGTGGCACGGGACCGGGATGCCAGAGGGTTCCGCCGTGAGACGAAGATGTGCGGCTCCGCGACGAACAGGGGATGGAACGCCAACCCCGAATCCCGCAGCAGTTTGTCGAGCACATTGCGGTTGAAATCGTTGCGGAACAGGATGCCGAGCTCGCTGCGGAGCGTGCGGACGTCCTCGATGATGTCGAACGTCCGGGTTTCGCGCAGCGAGAACTCGTACTCCGCGGCATCCGTCGCCCGCACCATGCGCACGAAAGCGTCGACGACGAACGAATAGTGCTGCGCCGAGACGCCGAGCAGGCGCCGCGAGGGAGGACGCCCCAGATAGCGCTGTTCGAGCAGGTCGGCCTGCTCGACGACCTGGCGGGCGTAGCCGAGGAACTCGACGCCGTCGTTCGTGAGCGTGACGCCGCGCGCGGAACGGGTGAGCAGGTCGCGGCCCACCCGGGTCTCGAGGTCCTTCATCGCCGCCGACATCGTCGGCTGGGCGACGTAGAGCAGATCGGCCGCGGCGGAGATGGAGCCTTCGGCGGCGACCTCGATGAAGTACTGCAGCTGCTGCAGGGTGAATCCGCTCGACCGCTTGGACATAGCCCCAAGCTATACCACCGCATAGAGGACGGGAATTACCCGATGACCGGCTCCTGGCGGGACCATGGGTGTACCGATCACCGCGCGGCCGATCCGGCCCCCGCCCGAGGAGTGGCATCCATGGCGAACGACATCACGTTCCGCATCAGCACGACCCGTTTCGACGAGGAGTACGCCCCCGCCGAGGGGTCGCGCGTCACGACGAACTTCGCCAACCTGGCCCGGGGCGCGGGCCGCCGGCAGAACCTGCGCAACGCGCTGGGCATGATCGACCGTCGGTTCAACGCGCTCGCCACCACCGACAACCCGCGCGGCGACCGCTACCGCGTCGAGCTCGACATCGTCTCGGTGCAGCTGCGGTTCGAGGACGGCGCCGACGAAGAGATCCCCGTCATCGAGGTGCTCGAGGTGCACGTCGTCGACACGGCCACGGGCGAGCGGCACCAGGGCATCGTCGGCAACAACTTCTCGTCGTACCTGCGGGACTACGACTTCAGCGTCGTGCTGCCCGCCGCAAACGCCGACGGCGGCCCCTTCACGGTGCCCGCCGACTTCGGCGACCTGCACGGCAAGCTCTTCTCGCACTTCGTCGACTCGTCCGCCTACCGCGAGCGCTACGCCCTGCCGCCGGTGATCTGCATCAGCGTGTCGACCAGCCGCACCTACCGCCGGACCGGCACGATCCACCCCGTCCTGGGGGCGGAGTACGAGCAGGACGCCTTCTCTTTGACCGACGAGTACTTCGGCAAGATGGGCCTGCGGGTGCGCTACTTCATGCCGCGCGGAAGCGTCGCGCCGCTGGCGTTCTACTTCCGCGGCGACCTCCTGGCCGACTACACCGACCTGCAGCTGATCGGCACGATCAGCACGATGGAGACGTTCCAGAAGATCTACCGTCCCGAGATCTACAACGCCCGCACGCCCGCGGGCGCCGTCTACCGCCCGAGCCTCGAGCAGGCGGACTTCGCACCCACCGACGTCACCTACGACCGCGCCGAGCGCAGCCAGCTCGCGGTCGTCCAGGGGCGTTACGCCGAGGAGCACTTCGTGAAGCCCCACCGTCGCGTGCTCGATTCGTGGGCCGCCGACTACGCCGTTCCCACCCGATGACCCGCGAAGGATCCGCCGCCGTGCCCACTCCGTTGCCCACCGCCATCGTCGGGAGTCTGCCGAAGCCGTCCTGGCTCGCCCAGCCCGAGGTGCTGTGGTCGCCGTGGGAGCTCGAGGGCGACACCCTGATCGAAGGCCAGCACGACGCGCTGCGCGCCGCGGTGCAGGAGCAGGAGCTGCGCGGCATCGACATCGTCAGCGACGGCGAGCAGACCCGCCAGCACTTCGTCACGACCTTCATCGAACACCTCGAGGGCGTCGACTTCGACAATCGCGAGACCGTCCGCATCCGCGACCGCTACGACGCCAGCGTCCCCACCGTCGTGGGCGCCGTGAGCCGCCGCAAGCCGGTCTTCGTCCAGGATGCCGCGTTCCTGCGCGCGCAGACCGACCGACCGATCAAGTGGGCCCTTCCCGGACCCATGACGATGATCGACACCCTCGCCGACCGGCACTACCGCAGTCGCGAGAAGCTCGCGTGGGAGTTCGCGACGATCCTCAACCAGGAGGCGCGCGAGCTGGCGGCCGCGGGAGTCGACGTCATCCAGTTCGACGAGCCCGCCTTCAACGTGTTCTTCGACGAGCTCAAGGACTGGGGTGTCGCGGCGCTCGAGCGCGCCGCCGAGGGGCTCCAGGCCGAGACCGCGGTGCACATCTGCTATGGCTACGGCATCAAGGCCAACAACGACTGGAAGGCCACCCTCGGCGCCGAGTGGCGTCAGTACGAGGAGTCCCTCCCCCTGCTGCAACGCTCGAACATCGACATCGTCTCGCTCGAGAGCCACCGCTCGCACGTGCCGATCGAGGTCATCGAACTGATCCGCGGCAAGAAGGTCATGCTCGGCGCGGTCGACGTCGCCGGCGCCGAGGTCGAGACCCCCGAAGAGGTCGCCGAGACGCTCCGCCGCGCCCTGCAGTACGTGGATGCCGACAAGCTCATCCCGAGCTCCAACTGCGGCATGGCGCCGTTGCCCCGCGGCGTGGCCTACGACAAGCTCAGCGCCCTGTCGGCGGGCGCCCGGATCGTCCGCGACGAACTGTCGTGAGGCGCGACTCCGCCACGCCCGCTGGGCGCCGCCCGGCGCGCGTGGCAGAGTCGACCCATGCCCATCGCAGCCGATGACCCCCGCCTGACCGCGCCCTTCGAGGCCTCACCGACCCGCTACGACGACGTGCCCTTCTTGCGCGCCGGCGCGAGCGGCATCCCCCTCCCCCGTGTCTCCCTCGGCCTCTGGCAGAACTTCGGTACCGCCCGCCCGCTGGACACCCAGCGCGAGATCCTGCGGCACGCTTTCGACCGCGGAATCGTGCACATCGACCTGGCCAATAACTACGGCCCGCCCTACGGCGCCGCCGAGACGACCTTCGGGACCGTCCTCGACAGCGACCTGCGGCGCTACCGCGACGAGCTGTTCCTCTCGACCAAGGCCGGCTATGACATGTGGCCCGGCCCCTACGGCGACGGCGGTTCGCGCAAGTACCTCATCCGTTCGCTCGAGCAGAGCCTGACGCGGATGCGCACCGACTACGTCGACGTGTTCTACTCGCACCGCGTCGACGGCGAGACCCCGATCGAAGAGACGGTCCACGCCCTGGCCGACATCGTGCGCAGCGGCAAAGCGCTGTACGCGGGCATCTCCAACTACCCCGCCGACCTCACCCGTCGCGCCCACGATCTGCTGGCCGCGGAGGGCGTGCGCCTGTTCGTCCACCAGCCGCGGTACTCGCTGTTCGACCGGACACCCGAGGAGGAGCTGTTCCCGACGCTGCGCGAGCTGGCGGTGGGCAGCGCCGTCTTCTCGCCTCTCGCGCAGGGTCTGCTGACCGCGAAGTACCTCGACGGCACCGTACCGGCCGATTCGCGCGCCGCCGACAGCCGGTTCCTGGACTCCTCCGCCCTGACCGACGACTACCTCGAGCGCATCCGCGGCATCGCCGGTGTCGCGAAGGACGCCGGACTGTCGATCCCGCAGCTCGCGGTCGCCTGGGTCTTGCGCGACCCGGTGGTCACCACGGCCATCATCGGGGCCTCGCGGACGAGTCAGATCGACGACGCCGTGGCCGCGAGCACGACCGCGCTCGGGGACGACGTGCTCGCCGCCCTCGAGCCGTTCGCGGCCCGCATCGGCGAACGCATCGCCTGATCCGCTCCGCAGCACACCCGCGGTGCGGACGCAAGCGTCGTCGCATCCGCCGCATCGTCGCGTTTGCTGGAAGCTCGCACACGCGATCGAAGGAGGCGTCATGGGTGTCGGACGATGGATCGGAACGGGCGCGGTCGGACTCGCGGGAGCCGTCCTCGCGCGGACGGCGATCGGGCGCGCGGCCGCGGCCGGAACGGTCGCCTACCGGGTCTGGAAGGACCCGAAGGTGCAGAAGATCCGCCGCAAGGTGCAGGCGAAGCTGCTCAAGCAGCGTCAGGCGCGCTGACGGATCGGCGCCGGGCCGGGTGCCCCCCGCGTCCGGCGCCGGTCTCAGCGGGGAAAGGCACTCTCCAGCGGCAGCGGGGAGACCGGTTTGGTCACCGCGAAGGCGAAGGTCGTGTCGATCGACGACAGCGACGGGATCGCCCGCAGGTGGTCGCGCAGGAGCGTCTCGTACTCCTCGAAGCTCGGGGTGACGATGCGGACGAGGTAGTCCCAGTCGCCCGCGAGCAGGTGCGCCTCGACGATGTGCGGGATCGCGCGCAGGCGTTTCTCCACGGCATCCACCGTCGCTCCCTCGTGCGAGGCCAGGCGCAGGCGGACGAACGCCGTGATGGCCAGGTCGACGGCCTTGGGCGAGACGACCGCGCGGTACCCCTCGATGATCCCGTCCTGCTCGAGCTGGCGCACTCGACGCAGGCACGGCGAGGGCGACAGACCCACGCGGTCGGCGAGCTCCTGGTTGCTGAGCCGCCCGTTCTGCTGCAGTTCGCGAAGGATGAGGAGGTCGATGCGATCGAGGGCGCCCATGCAGCAGATTCTGCCAAGAGATGATCTGCGCACGCAATATTCGCAATCGACTGCGCACGAGGGCTTCCTAAGCTCGCCGCGTGACCGTCTTCTCGCCACCGCGCACCGACGCGCCCTCGCGGAACACGCTCATCGGCGTCGCCTCGCTCGTCGCCGTCGTCTGCCTGTGGTCGTCGTTCGCCCTGTCGACCCGCGCTCTCGAGAGCACCGGCATGACGATGGTGGACGCCGCGATCGTGCGCTTCGGCGTTCCCGCCCTCGTCCTCACCCCCTGGGTGCCGCGCACCCTGCGCCGTCTCCGCCGTGAGCCTGCGGGCGTCCTCGCCCTGGTCCTGCTGGCCGGCCTGCCGCACTTCCTGCTCTTCGCGTGGGGCGCGCACCTGACCTCCGCGGCCCTCACCGGCCTGCTCGTGCCGGGGACCGTGCCCCTCTTCGTGACGCTCCTTCTCGTCCTGCGTCATCGCCGGGCGATCGCGCCGAAGCGCCTGGGCGCCCTCGCCCTCATCGTCGCGGGGGTCGGCGCGAGCGCCGTCCTGACCGGGGGACCCGGCGGCCCGGGTGGGATCGCCGTCCTGCTGGCCGCCGGCTTCGTCTGGGCCGCATACACGCTGGGCCTGGCCCGGACGCGGCTCGACCCGGTCGGCGTGATCGCGGTCGTCTCGCTCACCTCGCTCATCGCGGCGCTCGCCCTGGCCGCCACGGGGGCGATGCCCTCGCACCTGTTCACCGGGGGGATCGACCTCGGCGCATGGACCTCGTACGCGCTCGTGCAGGGCGTGGGGACGGGACTGCTCTCCACCGCCTGCTACGTCGTCGCCGTGAAGCACCTCGGCAGCAGCATCCCCGCCGCCGCCGGGGCGTTGAGCCCCGTGCTGACGGCGCTGGTCGCTGTCCCCCTGCTCGCCGAGCCCGTCACGCCGGGACTCGCGGTCGCCCTCGCCCTCATCGTCTCGGGTGTGGCCGTCTTCGCCACCGCCCCCGCGAGTGCGGGGCCCTCGCCGGAGCCGCCGGGGTAGCGGCATCCGATCGCCCTTCCGCTCCGAAGAGAAGGAGAGACGGGGGCACGCACGCGTGCTCCCAGGAGCGAGGGATGCCATGACGACCGACACCCGGGCACGGGCCACCGAGACGACGCCGACACGTCGGCCCCACGCGTGGCCCTGGGCCGCACTGGCCGGGATCGTCGCCGCCGCGGCCCTGCTGGCCGTCGCGGAGCTCCTCGCCGCACTGTTCGCCCGCTCGGCGAGTCCCGTGCTCGCCGTGGGCTCGTTCATCGTCGACATCGTTCCCCGCCCGCTGAAGGAGCTCGCGATCACCCTGTTCGGCGAGTCCGACAAGATCGCCCTGCTGGTCGGCGTGGGCCTCGGCGCCGCCGTCGCCGCCGCCGTGGCCGGGATCCTCGAGTACCGCTTCCGCTTCGTCGGCACCGCGCTGCTGGGCATCGGCGGCGTCCTCGCGACCGCCGCGATCATCACGCGCGCCGGCGCCGGCGCGCTCGCGTGGCTTCCCCCGGTGGTCGGCACCGTGGCCGGCATCGTCGTCCTGCTGCTGAGCATCGCCCGTCTGCGGCGCTGGATCGGCGCGGCCGCGGACGGCGACGGCGCATCCGCCGGCACCGACCGTCGCCGCTTCCTGCTCTTCACCGGGCTCACCGCCCTCGGCGCCGTGGTCGTCGGGGTGGGCGGTCGCGTGCTCAACGCGACCACCGCATCGGTCGCGGCTGCTCGCGACGCGCTGCGGCTTCCCTCGGCCCGCCGTACCGTCACCGTTCCCGACGGCGCGAACTGGGAGATCGACGGACTGTCCCCGATCATCACGCCCAACAGCGACTTCTATCGCGTCGACACCGCCCTCACCGTGCCGAACGTCGACCCCACCACCTGGCGCCTGCAGATCGACGGAATGGTCGACACCCCCATCGAGCTGAGCTTCGACGACCTGGTCAACCGCGGTCTCGACGAGTACGGCGTGACCCTCACCTGCGTCTCGAACGAGGTCGGCGGCGACCTGGTCGGCAACGCCATCTGGACGGGCGTTCCCATCCGCGACATCCTGCGCGAGGCGGGCGTGCAGGCCGACGCCGACATGGTCCTGTCCGAGAGCGTGGACGGGTACACGGCATCCACTCCCCTGTCGGCCCTCGTCGACGACGATCTCGACGCGATCTTCGCCGTCGCCATGAACGGCGAACCGCTGCCCTTCGAGCACGGGTTCCCCGTGCGTATGGTCGTGCCCGGCCTGTACGGCTACGTCTCGGCCACCAAGTGGGTCACCAAGCTCACCGTCACCCGTTTCGACCAGGACGAGGCGTACTGGACCCCCCGCGGGTACGCGGCCCAGGCGCCCATCAAGCTGTCGTCGCGGGTGGACACTCCCAAGATCGGCACCCCCGTCGCCGCCGGCGCGGTCACCGTCGCGGGAATGGCGTGGGCCCAGCCCGTCGGCGTGCAGAAGGTCGAAGTGCGCATCGACGAGGGCGACTGGCAGGAGGCGCAGCTGTCGAACCCCATCAACGACCAGTCGTGGGTGCAGTGGCGCCTGGACTGGACCGCCGAGCCCGGCAGCCACTACATCGCGGTCCGCGCCACCGACAAGCAGGGCAACCTGCAGATCGAGGAGCAGGCACCCATCGCCCCCGACGGCTCCAGCGGCTGGCAGCGCACCCTGGTCACCGTCTCGAGCTGACGACCCGGCCGACCGACGCGCGTCCTCCTCCGGGGGACGCGCGTCGTCGTGTCCGGGGCGACGAATCACCCGACCTCGGCTCCGAGGATGTCAATCACTCGACCCGCGGGGCCCCGGGGCGGCATGATCGAAGTATGTCTGCCGTATGCACCACCCGCCCGAACGGTGGTCTCGAATGACCACGGTGCCCGATGAGCCGACGACTGCCCCCGCCGCGCCCGGCGCCGACGCTGCACACCCCATGACCAGCATCCGGCGCTCCGTTCCCCGCGAGTGGGACGAGCAGGTGGACCTGTTCGCGATCGTGAAACTCGACAGCGGCGGTTTCGTCCGCGGCTGGAACCTGGGCGCCGAACGGATCAAGGGCTACACCGAGAGCGAGATCCTCGGCTCCCATTTCTCACGGTTCTACCGTGCGGAAGCGCAGCGGCGCGGCCTCCCGGATCAGCTGCTGGCGGCCGCCCAACGTGACGGTCACGTCGAAGACACCGGATGGCGGGTGCGCAGCGACGGCAGCGAGTTCTGGGCGCGGGTGACGATCTCGGCCATCCGCAACGACGTGGGCCAGGTGCAGGGCTTCGTCAAGATCGTGCGCGACCTCACGAGCGAGAAGCAGGCCGCAGACGAACGCGCCGCGCTGCAGCGCACCTTCGCGCACGACCTGCTCTCGCCCGTCACTGCTCTGCGCGGCTACCTCGACCTGCTCGGCGAGGAGCTGCCGCCCGATCACCGCCTGCTGCACCTGGCGGAAGAGGCGAGCGACCACATCGTGGCCATGGCCCAGGCGCTGATGTCCGACGTGGACACCACCGCCGAGCGCGGACGCCGACGCGCGACCCTCGACCTCATCGCACGCGGCGCCGTCGCCGTCGTCCTGCCGGGCGATCTCGGCCGCATCCGTTACGGGCAGATGGATGCCATCCCCGTCCTGGGCGACGTTCTGGGCCTGCGTCGAGCGATCGCGAACGTGCTCGAGAACGCCGCGAAGTACTCCGACGACGTCATCGAGATCGAGGCTTTCGAGACCGACGAGGGCGCCGCCCTGCGGGTGCGAGACCACGGTCGCGGCATCCACCCCGACGACCTCGCCGCGATCACGCAGGAAGGACAGCGCGGACGACTGGCGCAGGACGGCGACGGGGGCCGCGGGATCGGCCTCGCCAGCGTCCAGCAGGTCGTGTCCGCCCACGGCGGCTCGTTGCGCATCCACAGCGCCGTGGGCGAGGGGACGACCGTCGTCGTCACCATCCCCCGCACCGACGATGCCGAGGAGCCATCCGCCGACGGGACCGCCTGACGTCAGGCGCCGGACGTCGCCAGCATGGCTCCGGCGCCCTCGATCTCGCGAAGAGCGGCGGCACTGGAATCGGGGTGGACGCCCGCGATGAGATCGGTGAGGACGCGAACGCGTCGCCCGGCCGACAGCGCGTCGAGGGCCGAGGCGCGAACGCAGTAATCGGTCGCGATGCCGACGAGGTCGATGTCGCGGATGCCGTGCCCGTCGAGGATCGACGCGGCGGTGGCGCCGTCGTCGGAGATCCCCTCGAAAAGCGAGTACGCCGGGCGACCCTGACCCTTCTTGAGGTGGTGGGTGACGCGCGAGGTGTCGAACACCTCGTCGTAGTCGGCCCCGTAGGTGCCGCCCACGCAGTGCACGGGCCAGGTGTCCACGAAATCGGGCGTCGCCGAGAAATGGCCGCCGTTGTCGTCGTCGCCGTGGTGCCAGTCGCGCGAGGCGATCACCACGGTGTACTCGTGGGCGTGCAGCTCGAGGTACCGAGAGATCCGCGCGGCGACCACATCGCCGCCCTCGACGCCGAGGGCCCCGCGCTCGGTGAAATCGTTCTGGACGTCGACGATGAACAGCGCGCGGGTCATGCGTCGAGCCTAGACGCCCGGTGGCGCGTCATCCCCGTGCGAACAGCAGCACGATCGACACGACGAAAGCCACCACGCCGAGCCCCAGGACGCCCGCCGCGAGAAGAGAGACGAAGCGCACGACGGGGGACGAGCGCGTCAGGCGCATACGGTTCGCGGTGCCCCGACGGTAGAAGACGTCGGCCATGTCGGCGCGTCCGATCTTCTCGTCGTCGTGCGCGGACAGCGGCGCCTCGTTGACCCCGCCGTCGGCATCGAACCAACGGACAACGCGTCCGCCCTCGACGTGTTCGACCACCGCGCGCACCGGAAGCCACGTGCCGTCGGCGAGGAGCAGGATGACGGCGGTCAGGGTCAGCAGCGAACCGGCGCCGAGCCCGACCCACGTGAAGATCTCGATGAGGGCATCGAGAGCGTTCGACACGGGGGCTCCAGCGGGTAGCGGGCGAAACAGAGGCCGTCGCGCGAGGGCGGGCCGGGGCAAGATCAGCTTACCGGGGTCCACGAGGTGTCCCCGGAACGCCCCGCCCGACCTCGCGATGCACGGGCGGCCCGCCGCGCGTCGCGATGGATCGACGGGGGAAGGAAGAAAGGCCCCCACCCGGTGGAAGCGGGTGAGGGCCTTCGGAGCCGCCTAAGGGAATCGAACCCTTGACCTATTCATTACGAGTGAATCGCTCTGCCGTCTGAGCTAAGGCGGCGTGTGCGCGCTGTCGCGTGCACGATCATCGATCTTACATGCTCCAGCGCACTTCGCCGAACGCGATCAGTAGTCGCCGCGCGCAGCGCGGTCGGCGAGGATGTCGCGGCTCGACGACAGGCCGAGGCGGGTGGCGCCGGCGGCGATCATCTGCTCGGCCGCCTCGCGAGTGCGGACCCCGCCGGAGGCCTTGACCTCGGCGCGGTCGCCGACGGTGCGCTTCATCAGTTCCACCGCGTGGACGGACGCCCCACCGGCCGGGTGGAAGCCGGTCGACGTCTTGACGAAATCGGCGCCGGCGGCGACGGCCGCCTGGCACACGGCGACGATGGCCTCGTCGCTGAGCGCCGCCGATTCGATGATGACCTTCAGCACGGTCGGGGCCGGAGCCGCGGTGCGCACGGCGCGGATCTCGGCCTCGACGAGGTCGTAGTCGCCCGCGATGGCCGCCCCGATGTCGATGACCATGTCGATCTCGTCGGCACCCTGGGTCACCGACAGCGCCGCCTCGGCGGCCTTGACCTCGGCGTGGTGCTTGCCGCTGGGGAATCCGCAGACGACGGCGAGCTTGAGGCCCGCGGGCACGTCGACCGGCAGGAAGGACGGCGAGATGCAGACACTGTACGTGCCCAGCTCAGCGCCCTCGGCGATGAGGCGCTCGACGTCGGCCCGGGTGGCCTCGGGCTTGAGCAGCGTGTGGTCGATGTAGGTCGCCAGGTCGGCGATGGGCGCGGTCATAGGGGTCTCCTCGGGTCTGACGTCTCCAGCCTAAGCGCGAGCGGCGTCACTCGCAGCGCAGTCCCTCGGCGGGCACCGTGCCGTCGACGAGGTAGTCGTCGACGGCGGCGTTCACGCAGTCGTCGCCCTTGTTGTAGGCCAGGTGCCCCTCGCCCACGTACGTCACGAGCACACCCTGCGACAGTTGACCGGCGAGGGCCTGCGCCTCGGAGTACGGCGTGGCGGGGTCGCCCGTCGTGCCGAGGACGACGATCGGCGGCGAACCGGGCGCGGTGATCGGCGCGCGCGTGCCGGTCGGCGGTGCGGGCCAGGCCGCGCAGGCGTCAGGGCCGAGCCAGTAGGGGGCGACGACGGGCGCCTTCTGCGCGAGCTCCCGCTCGACGGCGGGGTCGTCCTCGTTGCCCTCGTCCGGGTAGTCGACGCAGTTGTACGCGCGCAGGGCCTGCAGCGTGTTGTCGGGGTACTGCCCGTCGATGCGTCCGTTGTAGAAGTCCGCCAGCTGGAACGCGACGGCGGCGTCGCCGTTGAGCACGTCGGCGAGGGCGACCCGCAGGAACGGCCAGCTCTGATCGCTGTACAGCGCCGCGACGATCGCCGTGACGAGGGAATCCGCGCCGAGCAGACGCCCGTCGGGCCCGGCGATCGGCCGCGCGTCCGCCCGGGAGAGGAGCGACGACAGGTCGGCCATCGCGTCGTCGACGGAGCCGCTGAACGGGCACTCCGACGTCGAGAGGCAGTCGGCCATGAACGCGCGCAGGGCGTTCTCGAACCCGACGGCCTGGGCGATGCCGCTCGCGGTGCCGGACAGACTGGGATCGATCCCCCCGTCGAGCACCATGCGACCGACGCGTTCGGGGAACAACCCCGCGTACGTCGCGCCGAGGAACGAGCCGTACGAGAAGCCCAGGTAGGAGAGTTTCTCGTCCCCGAGCACCGCGCGCAGGAGGTCCATGTCACGCGCCGCGTTCTCGGTCGAGATGTACGGGAGGACTCCGTCGCTGTTCGCCGCGCAGGCGGCGGCGAAGTCGGCCTGGCGCTGCTCGAGCGCGGCATCGCGTTCGTCGCTGCCGCGCGCGCCGGGAGGGACGTCGTAGAGGAAGGCGTCCATGCCCGCGGCGTCGTAGCAGGTCACCGGTGCGGATTGCCCGACCCCGCGGGGGTCGAAGCCGATCACGTCGTACGAGCGCGTCAGAGTCTCATCCGCGACGAGCGAGAGGGAGTCGCGGACCGTGGCGACCCCGCTGACCCCGGGTCCGCCCGGGTTGGTCAGGAGCGACCCCAGGGGTTGGCCCGACGTGGCCCGGTGGCGGATGACGGCCAATTGCAGCTCGCCCGCCGACGGATCGGCGTAGTCGCGGGGGGCGGTGACGGTGGTGCAGTCGAAGCCGGGGCCCCCGCATTCGCTCCACGCGAGGGTCTGTCCGTAGTACGGGAGCAGATCCGGATCGATGCCCTCGGTCTGCGGCGCGGGCGAGCGGGTCGTGTCGGGCGCCAGGGGCGGGATCTGCGCGTACAGGCACCCGGACAGCACGAGCCCCAGGCCCGCGAGGGAGGCGAGGGCGGCGGTCAGACGGCGGCGCGCGTTCACGGGGTGGACCCGTTGGCGACGGTGATCATGAGACTCTCCAGTGCCAGCAGCGGGGCGGCGTTCTGCTCGAGGTTCTTGCGGGTGACAGAGATGCGATCGAGCACCCCGAGGGTGCGCGACGGAGTCCACTCCCCCGCGAGGACGCGCAGCGCATCGAGACGCTCGACGTTGACCAGATCGGCTTCGCGTCCGAACTGCAGCATGACGACGTCGCGGAACAGCGACTGCAGGTCGGTGAGCACGCGGTCGATCCCGTCGCGCAGGCTCCGGGTGGCGCGGCGCTTCTGATCGTCCTCGAGGGCGTTGACCTGTCCACGGACCGACGGTGGCACGGCGGCCCCCTCGGCCACGCCGAGCACGCGCAGCAGCGCGCGTCGTTCCTCGTCGTCGCGGGTGGCGGTGAGGGCCTTGGCGTCTTCTGTCGCGAGACGCACGATGCGTCCGGCCACGTCGACCGCGTCGCCGATGCCGCGCACCGCCAGAACAGCCGCGAGCGTCTCGGCCCGCCGGGCGCGGGCGTCGTCGTCGGTCGCGAGGCGCTGCGCCATACCGATGTGCCGCTGCGCGTGGCGGGCGGACTCCTCGGCGACGTCGGAGGTGACACCGGTGCGCTCGACGATGAGCGCCGCGACGTCGGCGACCGAGGGCTCACGCAGCCGCAGGACGCGCACGCGTGAGCGGATCGTGGGGAGCAGGTCGGCGTCGCTCGGGGCGCACAGCACCCACACCGTCTTCTCGGGCGGCTCTTCGAGCGCCTTGAGCAGGACGTTCGAGGTGCGTTCGGCCATGCGGTCGGCGTCCTCGACGACGATCACGCGGTGACGCCCGAGCGAGGGCGCGAACGCCGCCCGCTCGACGAGCCGACGCGCCTCGTCGATGCGGATGACGACCTGCTCGGTGCGCAGGGCCGTGAGATCGGGATGCGTCCGCGCCAGGACCTGCCGCTGCGCCCGCTCGTCTGCCGGATCGGCGATGAGTGCGGCCGCGAAGGCGTACGCGAGGGTGGAGCGGCCGGACCCGGGCGGGCCCGTGATGAGCCACGCGTGCGCGAGCGCCGCTGGGTCGGATGCCGCTGCACGCAGGGTCGCGACCGCGTCGTCCTGCCCCCACACCGCATCCCACGGGAAAGACGCCGCGCCGGCGGGGCGGGCGGTCGGAGCAGCGGCGGTGGACATGGCATCCAGCCTAATCGCGGGGTCGGACACGGCCGGGGGCGGGCGCTGTGGATGCCCTGGAGGCAGGGCACGGCACCTGTCTCACGTCAGCCCCGTCGCTCCGCGACCGCGTCCCGCACCCGACGGGCGAGGAGCTCGGGCGGTTGCGTCGCATCGAGCACGAGGAAGCGTTCGGGCTCTGCAGCGGCGAGGTCGAGGAAACCGGCGCGTACCCGGGCGTGGAACTCGCCCCTCTCCGCCTCGAGACGGTCGAAGGGCTTGTCGTCGGCATCCAAGCGCCGTCGCGCCGCAGCGGGGTCGAGGTCGAGCAGCACCGTCAGATCGGGCAGCAGCCCGTCGGTCGCCCACAGGGACAGGGCACGGATGTCGTTCGCGTCGAGCACGCGGCCCGCTCCCTGATACGCCACCGAGGAGTCGAGGTAGCGATCCTGGATGACCACGTCTCCTCGGGCGATCGCCGGGCGGACCACCGTGTCGATGTGGTGGGCGCGGTCGGCCGCATACAGCAGTGCCTCGGCGCGCGGATCGATGTGCCCGCGATGGTGAAGCACGATGTCGCGGATGCGCAGGCCCACGTCGGTGCCGCCGGGCTCGCGCGTGCGGACGACGGATCCGCCGCTCTCGCCGATCCACTGCTCGAGCAGGGTCGCCTGCGTCGTCTTGCCCGCCCCGTCGCCGCCCTCGAAGGTGACGAAGAACCCGGGCCCCCCGACCGCCGCCGCGCGCGGGGCGCGCAGCGGTCGGGTGCCGTGGTCCGTCACGACGACGTCGCCGGCGCCTTGCGCGTGGTCGGGGTCTTGGCCGCCGTGGCCTTCGCCGCGGTGGTCTTGGCCGCGGTCGTCCTCGCCGCCGTGGCCTTCGCCGCGGGCGTCTTGGCCGCCGTGGTCTTCGCCGCCGTGGTCTTGGCCGCGGTGCCCTTCGCGGCGGTCGTCTTCGCCGCCGTGGTCTTCGCCGCCGTGGTCTTCGCCGCCGTGGTCTTCGCCGCGGGCGCCTTGCGCGCGGTCGCCGTCTTCTTGGGGGCAGGACCCTTCGCGCGCTTGTCGGCGATCAGCTCGACCGCCCGCTCGAAGGTGATCTCGAGGGCGTTCTCGCCGCGCGGGACCGTCGCGTTGGTCTCTCCGTCTGTGACGTAGGGACCGAATCGGCCGTCCTTGAGCCGGAGCGGCTTGCCGCTGACCGGGTCGGCGTCGAACTCCTTCAACGCGCTCGACGCACGACGGGCACCGTACTTGGGTTCGGCGTACTTGGCGATCGCCTCGTCGAGCGTGATGTCGAAGATCTGCTGCTCGTTGTCGAGCGAGCGGGAGTCGGTGCCCTTCTTCAGGTAGGGACCGAAGCGCCCGTTCTGCGCGGTGATCTCGGCCCCCGTCTCGGGATCGGCCCCGACCACGCGCGGCAGCGAGAGCAGTTGCAGAGCGGTGTCGAGCTCGATGGTGTCGACGGACATCGAGCGGAACAACGAGGCCGTGCGGGGCTTGGGCGCGACCTCCTTCTTGGCGGTGCGCTTCTTGGGCTGCTCGACGACCTCGCCGGTGGCCTGATCGACCTCGTCGGGCTCTTCGGCATCCACCTCTTGCACGTACGGTCCGAACCGGCCGTCCTTGACGACGACGAGCTTGCCATTGTCGGGGTTCTCACCCAGCACGCGATCGCCGGCCACGGGGGCGTCGATGAGTTCCTGCGCCTTCTGCGGGGTGAGCTCGTCGGGTGCGAGATCCTCGGGGATGTTCACGATGCGCGGCTTGGCGTCGGCCTCGGCTGCGGGGTCGGTGACCTCGAGGTACGGCCCGTACTTGCCGAAGCGGAGGGTCGCGGTGTCGGTGATGCGCGTCGAATTGAGCTCGCGTGCGTCGATCTCGCCGAGGTTGTCGACGATGTGACGCAGTCCCACCTGCTTCTCGGAGCCGAAGTAGAACGACTTCAACCATTCCGTGCGGCGCTGCTCGCCACGGGCGATCGCGTCGAGGTCGTCCTCGAGGGCGGCGGTGAAGTCGTAGTCGACGAGGTCGGCGAAGTGCTCCTCGAGCAGGCGCACCACGCTGAAGGCGAGCCAGCTCGGCACCAGGGCCTGCCCGCGCTTGGTCACGTATCCGCGATCGAGGATCACGCCGATGATGCTGGCGAAGGTCGAGGGGCGGCCGATGCCCTTCTCTTCGAGCGCCTTGACCAGGCTCGCCTCGGTGTAGCGGGGCTTGGGCGAGGTGCTGTGCCCCTTGGGTTCGACGTCGCTGATCGCGAGCTCGTCGCCCACCGTGACGGCGGGCAGCGACTGGTCGGTCTCGGCGTCGCGGTCGTTGCGCTTCTCGTCGGCGCCCTCTTCGTACGCTTCGAGGTAGCCCTTGAAGGTGTAGACCGTTCCGGATGCCGTGAACTCCGCCACCTGGTCGGCCGCGGCGACCGTGAGGGTCACGGTCGTGGTCTCGTACTTGGCATCCGCCATCTGGCTGGCGACTGTGCGCTTCCAGATGAGGTCGTACAGCTTCTGCTCGTCGCGGTCGAGCGAGGACGCCAGCGACGACGGCGTGCGGAAGGTCTCGCCCGATGGGCGGATGGCCTCGTGCGCCTCCTGCGCGTTCTTGGACTTGCTCTTGTAGACGCGGGGGTTGGCCGGCACGGCCTTGTCGCCGTACAGCGCCACGGCCTGCGCGCGGGCGGCCGAGATGGCCTGCCCCGACAGCGCGACCGAGTCGGTGCGCATATAGGTGATGAAGCCCTTCTCGTAGAGCCGCTGCGCGACGCCCATGGCGTGCTTGGCGCTCATCGAGAGTTTGCGTCCCGCCTCCTGCTGCATCGTCGAGGTGGTGAAGGGGGCACGCGGGCTGCGCGTGCCGGGCTTGGCCTCGACCTTGGCCACGGTGGCGCGGCCGGCGGCGGTGATGGCGTCGGCGAGCGCGCGCGCGGCGGCCTCGTCGAGCACGACGACGGCCTTCTTGAGCTGTCCGTTGTCGTCGTAGTCCCCACCGCGGGCGATGGGCGCGCCGTCCAGACGGTTCAGGCGGGTCGTGAACGATGACCCGGACTGCGAGGCGAGCGCCTCGACGTCCCAGTAGGAGGCGGAGACGAACGCCATGCGCTCGCGCTCGCGCTCGACGACCATGCGGGTCGCCGCCGACTGCACGCGGCCGGCGCTGAGGGCGGTGCCCTCGCGGCCCGAGCCGACCTTGCGCCACAGCACGGGCGAGACGTCCCACCCGTAGAGGCGGTCCAGGACGCGACGGGTCTCTTGCGCGTCGACGAGCGAGACGTCGAGCTCACGCGTGTGCTCGGCGGCTTCTTTGATGGCGTCCTTCGTGATCTC
Source organism: Microbacterium sp. NPDC090007 (assembly GCF_044748345.1). NCBI lineage: Bacteria > Bacillati > Actinomycetota > Actinomycetes > Micrococcales > Microbacteriaceae > Microbacterium > Microbacterium sp. NPDC090007. The sequence continues at coordinate 278,139 of NZ_JBIVFV010000002.1, forward strand.
GTGGAAGATCATGCGACGCACGGGGACTTTGGGCTTGAGGACTTCGAGCAGGTGCCACGCGATGGCTTCGCCTTCGCGGTCGCCATCGGTGGCGAGCAGGACCTCGTCGGCCGTCTTGAGCGCGCGCTTGAGTTCGGCGACCGTTTTGGTCTTGCGGTCGTTGACCACGTAGAAGGGGTCGAAGTCGTTCTCGACGTCGATGGAGTACTTGCCGTACGCCGCCTTCTTGTCGGCCGGGATCTCTTTCTTCGACGCGAGGTCGCGGATGTGACCGACCGAGCTCAGTACCTCGTAGTCGTCGCCGAGGTATCCCTGGATCGACTTCATCTTCGTCGGGGACTCGACGATGACGAGTTTCTTGCCGTTTGCCACTGGGGTCCTTTCGTCGATGCACACCATACACACGCCTCCCTGTCCGGGTTCCGGGAGGTCTCACGGGGTCGAAGCATCGGGGGGTCCGGCCCGCGAGTGCGCATCGAATGAAATCCCACCGTACGCCCCGGTGACCGTGATGGTGGCGACGAGGCCGTCGACATCGCACGCGGCGAGGTGCGCTCCGCCCGCTTCGGCGACGCGAAGGGCCTGCTCGCAGGGAATTCCCGAGACCGCACCGCTCGCGGTGTCGGCGGCCGCGAGGGCCGCAGCGTCGGCTGTCCCGCCGGTGCGTTGCGCCACGACCGCGGCCGCACCGACCATCGCGAGCGAGGCGCTCACCCCGACGATGACGGCGACGACGCCGACGGTCGCCGCGGCGCCGGCCATCAGCGCCCCCCGTCCAGGGCGCACGCCCTCACGGTCACCGGCGGCAACGGCAGGGCGACCCGCGCGGACGTCGTGGCGGTGACGCACACGACTCCGTCGTGACGATCGACCCCGGCGGTCCCGCCCGCCTCGGCGACGACGGCCAGGGCGTCGGGATCGCCCCGACCGAGCAGACGGGCCGATTCGGTCGCGGCATGCTGCAGGCGGACGCCCATCGCCGCGGTTCCGAGGACGCCGAGGCCGAGGGCGAGCACGACGAGGACGGCCGGCAGGGCGATGGCGAACTCGGCCGAGACCGCCCCGTGTTCGTCGAGCGCGTACGACGTCATTGCACCGTGAGGGCGCGACGGACGAGATCGGTGAGGATGCCGCGCACCTCATCGCTGCGCATGATCATGACGAGCAGGCCGGCGAACGCCACCGCCGCCATGGTCGCCACGGCGTATTCGGCGGTGGCGGCACCGCGCTCATCGAGGAAGAGCGCCTGCGCCCGATGCGAGGTGAGGGGAGGCAGTGCGTCGGTTGCGGCGGGCGGGAACGGGTTCATGAGGACTCCTCGGCTGGTGGGGCGGGTGGGATGGGAGAACAGCGACGTCACGGCAGGGCGCTCGCACGCAGGAGGCCGAGCATGATCGGCACCACCGCGAGCAACAGGAAGGCGGGGAGGGTGCAGATCCCGAGCGGCAGCAGCAGTCGTGTCGACAAGCGCGCCGCGGCGGTGCGCCCGACGGTGCGCGCGCGGTGCCGCGCGATCCATGCGTCACCCCGGAGCAGCTCGGCGGCCGGGACCCCCGTGCGGACGGCGAGGGCGACCGTGCCGTCGACGTCGGAGTCGTCTTGCGCCCGGTCGGCCGTCGCGTCGGAGACGAGATGCCGCGCCCGATCCGTCGAGGCCCCGGACGACAGCGCCACCGCCCACAGCTCTGCGCGCAGTCCCGGGGTCGGGAGGGACCGCCGCGCCGTCCGGGACAGACGGGAGGTCCACGCCCGCGCCGTGATCGACAGCAGCACTCCCCCGCACACGCACGCCGCACCCGCGGGCTCCGACAGCGTGCGCGCGGGATCGACCCCCATGGCCATGCCCATCGGCAGGCCCACGAGCGGCATCCATCCCAGCAGGCGCGCGGTCGCGACCGGCTCGGCGAGAGCGACATCGACGTCGGCGGCGACCTCTGCGGCATCGCGCAGACTCGCCGCCACGGTGCGCAGCGTGTCCGCCAGCGGTGCGCCGGTTTCGGCGGCCACCGTCCAGACGGCGGCGACGTCCCGCCACGACTCCCCCGCCGCCCGGAGGGTCTCCCCGACGTCGGCGCCCCGCCTCGCGGCCGCCGCGGCCGTATGCAGGACCGGGTCGCCGGTCTCGGCGAGGTGCGCCCACGCGGTCGCCGCCGACGCTCCGGCCGACAGCAGGACGGCCAGGCGGAGGATGGTCTCGAGAGGGTCCGCCGTGGGCGCCGGCGCCCCGCGCCGTCGTCTCACGACCAGTCCCGGGGTTCGATGAGCAGCCGGCCGTCCTGAGCGACCGGCCGCCCCCACCCGGTGACGCGTCGCCGACCGTCGACGCGTCCGACGTGGACGATGGCATCGATCGCCGCCGCGGCCTGCTGAGCGGTGGTGGCCGGATCCATGCCGGCGAGGGCACCCAGGGCCTGGAGCCGAGGGGCGACGTCGCGCAGACTGCGCGCGTGCAGGGTGCCCGCGCCGCCGTCGTGACCGGTGTTCAACGCCATGAGCAGTTCGCGCACCTCTTCGCCCCGGCACTCGCCCACGACGAGGCGGTCCGGTCGCATGCGCAGCGCCTCGCGCAGCAGACGGGCCAGCGGGATGCCGCCGGCGCCTTCGAGGTTGGGCTGACGCGCCTCGAGTGCGACGTGGTGCGGATGGCGCGGACGGAGCTCGCACACCTCTTCTATGGTGATGATCCGTTCGTCCTCGGGGACAGCCGTCAGCAGGGCCGACAGCAGGGTCGTCTTGCCCGTGCCCGTGGCTCCCGAGACCAGGACGTTCTCGCGCCGCTCGACGAGGAGCTCGAGTCGCTGCCGGGCCCCGGCCGAGAGCATGCCCGAGCGCTGCAATGCTGCGAGGTCGAGGGGTTCGCGCCGTGGGATGCGGATCGAGATGCTCGTGCCGCGCGCCGCGACGGGGGCGAGGACGGCGTGCACCCGGATCCCGTGGTCGAGGCGCACGTCGACGCAGGGCGCCGCGTCATCCAGGTGACGACCGCCGAGAGCGATGAGACGCACGGCGAGGCGACGGACCTCGTCCTCGTCGGCGCGCCAGGACGGGATGCGATCAATCCCCTCTCCCCGATCGAGGAAGAGACCGTCCTCGCCGCTGATGAGGAGGTCGGTCACGCGCGGATCGTCGAGGAAGGGGCGCAGGAAGATCAGCGCCGGGTCGTCGTCGCCGCGCGCGGCGCCACCACCCGGGGGCCGCAGGGAGGAAGGGGAGGACATGCCCCGACGTTAGGAGCGCGCCCGCACGCATCGCCGGGCCGTCGGCCCGTTCGGGGGATGGATGCCGAGGTCGCCACCGTGGGGAGGACGGGAACCGCTGAGCGGTCCGGAAAAAAGAAGGGGCGGCATCCCTACAGTGGGGGGCGAGGGATGCCGCCACGCGCCGGGGAAAAATTGGGGGGCTCCCCCCGGCGCGAATGCCGAAATCGATGTTCGGGCAGCACCTAGATTACGCGGGACAGCCGAGCAGGCCTAACTCATCGGTCAGATTCTTTGCGATATATCACCTGTTTCACACGCGGACGGATGCCAACTATCGGAGGTGGCCCCTGCGCAGGGTGCTCGCTAGCGTGACCGGAGGGAGACGCCGTGCACCGTCGCGGGCGTCCCGGAATGCGAAGGAGCGCCCGGATGAGCAGCCAGATCGACCACCTCCTCAACGAGACCCGGCGGTTCGCCCCGTCAGCCGCTTTCGCGGGCGACGCCGTCGCCGACCGCAGCCTGTACGAGCGGGCGGCCGCCGACCGCGAGGGCTTCTGGGCCGACCAGGCGCGGGAACTGCACTGGCACACCCCGTTCACCCAGGTGCTGGACTGGTCGAACCCGCCGTTCGCCGAATGGTTCGCCGACGGCGAACTCAACGTCGCCTACAACTGTCTCGACCGCCACGTCGACGCGGGCAACGGAGAGCGCATCGCCCTGCGCTGGGAGGGCGAGCCGGGCGACCGGCGCGACATCACCTACGCCCAGCTCACCGACGAGGTCAAGCGCCTCGCCAACGTCCTGACCGACCTGGGGGTCGAAAAGGGCGACCGTGTCGCCCTGTACCTGCCCATGATCCCCGAGGCCATCGCCTCGATGCTCGCGGTGGCGCGCATCGGCGCGGTGCACTCGGTCGTCTTCGGCGGGTTCTCGGCCGACAGCCTGCGCGCGCGCATCGACGACGCCGGCGCCAAGGTCGTCATCACCGCCGATGGCGGGTGGCGCAAGGGCAAGGTGTCGCCGCTGAAGCCCGCGGTGGACCAGGCCCTCGCGGACCGCAACGGGTCCGGCATCCAAGAGACCGTGGAGCACGTGCTGGTCGTCAAGCGCGGGGAGAACGACGTCGAGTGGACCGCCGGCCGCGACCTGTGGTGGCACGACGTGGTTCCGCAGGCGTCGTCCGCGCATGAGGCGCAGGCGTTCCCGGCCGAGACGCCGCTGTTCATCCTCTACACCTCCGGCACCACCGGCAAGCCCAAGGGCATCCTGCACACCTCCGGCGGGTACCTGACGCAGGCCGCGTTCACGAACCGGGTCGTGCACGACGTGCACCCCGAGACCGACGTCTACTGGTGCACCGCCGACATCGGATGGATCACCGGCCACTCGTATGTCGCGTACGGCCCCCTCGCCAACGGCGCGACGCAGTTGCTGTACGAGGGCACTCCCGACACCCCGCACCCGGGACGCTGGTGGGAGCTCATTCAGAACCACGGCGTGACCGTCTTCTACACCGCGCCCACCGCGATCCGCTCGTTCATGAAGATCGGCCGCGACGTGCCGCAGAGCTTCGACCTGTCGTCGCTGCGGCTGCTGGGTTCGGTCGGCGAGCCGATCAACCCCGAGGCGTGGGTCTGGTACCGCGAGATCATCGGTGCCGATCGGACGCCGATCGTGGACACGTGGTGGCAGACCGAGACCGGGGCGATCATGATCTCGGCCCTGCCCGGCGTGACCGAGACCAAGCCCGGTTCGGCCCAGGTGCCCGTGCCCGGGATCTCGATCGCCGTGGTCGACGACAGCGGTGAGCCGGTCGCCAACGGGTCCGGCGGTCTGCTGGTCGTGACCGAGCCGTGGCCGAGCATGCTGCGCGGCATCTGGGGCGACCCCGATCGCTACCGCGAGACCTACTGGGAGAAGTTCGCCGACAAGGGCTACTACTTCGCCGGGGACGGCGCCCGCCTCGACGACGACGGCGACGTGTGGCTGCTCGGTCGCGTCGACGACGTGATGAACGTCTCGGGGCACCGCCTGTCGACCGCCGAGATCGAATCGGCCCTGGTCGGGCACGAAGGAGTCGCCGAGGCGGCGGTCGTCGGCGCGTCGGACGAGACCACCGGTCAAGCCGTCGTCGCCTTTGTCATCATCAAGAGCCGCTACCTGAAACAGCACCCCGTCGAGGGACTCGGAGAAGAGCTGCGCAGGTGGGTGGGCGAGCAGATCGGCCCGATTGCCCGACCTCGCGACGTGTACATCGTCGGCGAGCTGCCCAAGACGCGCTCGGGCAAGATCATGCGGCGCCTGCTGCGCGACGTCGCCGAGGGCCGCGAGGTGGGCGACACCACCACCCTCGCCGACACGGCCGTGATGAGCGTCATCAGCGCCCAGGTGAAGTGATCGGCGCGGTGGATGCCGCAGCCCCGGCATCCACCCCGTCATCGCCGTCGCACCGGGGACGACCTATCCTCCCCGAACCCGCCTCCGCGGCGTCACGGACAGGAAACGTGACGGACACCGTCGCTCGCTAGCGTGTGCTCAGCACATCCACGGGGCGGGGGCGGGCATCGGATGAGCAGGACGACACGGCACCTCATCGCGAGGGCGCGACCGACGGGTCTCTGGCGCCCCTGGGGGCTCGGCGCGCTCGCGACGGTCTTCATCATGGGCGGTACCGCGGCGGCCATCCGGGCGATCGACGAGCCGAGCCTCGCGATCGCCGCGCTCATCCCCGCGGCGACCGTGTTCGCGATCGCCCTGTTCATCGTGCCGGTGCAGTGGCTGCCCTCCCTGGCCATGGCGGTCCTGGCCCTGTTCCCCACGCGCCTCATCCCCGCCGAGGGACCTTTCAACGCCGTCCCCCCGCTGGCGATCGTCATGGGCGTGTGGGTCGTCCGGCGCCTGCTCTCACCGGGCGGACGGGGGACTCTGCCGGCCGAGAAGCCGTCGGCGCTCGCGGCGCGCTACGCCCTCTACGCCACCGGCCTGCTCTTCGCGGTGTGGCTGGTGTGCTCCATCGCGCTGAACGGGTGGGACGAGACGTCGATCGGCTGGTCGGTGGCGTTCGTCACGAGCGTGCTGCTGCCGCTGCTCGTCGTCGACGCGCGCCGCGAAGCCCGACTCCTGCGCGAGACGCTGCTGGTGGTCGGCGCCCTGTCGGGCCTGTACATCCTGGTCGAGTCGGTCCTGCGCTTCTCGCCTCTGTACGGCACCGCGTCGGGCGACCTGATCTTCTCGGTCTACCGCGCGCGAGGGGCCTTCTCGCACCCCCTCTTCGCGGCCGCCTTCCTCACGGTCCCGGCCCTGCTCGGCATCGGCACGTGGCTCACCGAAGGACGCCGTTGGCCGCTCGTGGCCGGTCTGATCGCCGCCGCCGGTGTCATGGGGACGGTGTCGCGCGGACCGCTCGCCGCCGTCGCCGTCGCGGTGGGATTCGGCATCCTGATCAGTCCTCTCTTCATCGGGTGGGCCCACGCGAAGCGGTGGATGCAGCTCGTGGTCGTGGCGGCGGTCGGCGGGGTGGCCGCCCTCAATTTCGGACCGCTCGTGGAACGGGCGGACTCCATCGAATCGCGCATCTCGGCGGACGTACGCGACCGCGCGATCGATGTCGCCTTCCGCGCCTCGGACCTGTCGGGATGGATCGGCACCGGACCGGGGACCTCGGGCGAGACGAGCCGCCTGTTCGACACGATCATCATCGAGAACAGCATGCTGCAGCTGCTGATCAGCGTCGGCATCCCGGGGCTGCTCTTCTTCCTCGCCTTCGCGGCGGCGCTGGCCTGGCGTGCCGCGGTCACCGGCAACCTCGCGGCCCTGCTCGCGCTCGTCGCGTACCTCGTCGCCATCACCGGCTTCAACACGCTCGACGCGGTGCGCAGCATGCACGTCATCATCGGCGTGCTGGCCCTGCTCGCACTGCACGGCGGCGGGCGCGAGGCGACGCCGTTCGCCCCGTCCGCCGCTCCCGCGGCTCGTCCTGTCGGGGATCGGATCCCGGCGTGACGGCGCCGCCGCGAAGCCTCGGGCGCACCGCATCGCGCGGTGCCGTGACCACGCTGGGCGCGCAGGGCGTGCGCATCGTCGTGCAGGTTACCGGCATCGTGCTGCTGGCTCGGCTGCTCTCCCCCAGCGACTACGGCGTCACGGCCATGGTGCTGGCGATCGTGGGCGTCGGCGAGATCGTGCGCGATTTCGGACTGTCCAGCGCCGCGATCCAGGCCAAGACCCTGTCGCACGGACAGCGCTCGACGCTGTTCTGGATCAACCTCGGCATCGGAGCGGCCCTCAGCGTCGCGTGCGCGGCCCTGGCCGTGCCGATCGCCGCGCTGTACGCCGATCCCCGCCTCGTCGCCGTGGCGATCGCCCTGGCCCCCACGTTCCTGCTGAACGGGTTCTCGACGCAGTTCCGCGCGCATCTGAACCGCGACTTCCGCTTCGTCTCGCTGTCGTCGGTCGAGATCGGCGCGCAGATCGCCGGGCTCGGCGTCGCCCTCGTCCTGGCCGTCTGGGGCTGGGGGTACTGGGCCCTCGTCGTGCAGCAGGTCCTGCCGGTTCTGCTCATGGCGATGGCGCTGCCCCTCGTGGCGGGGTGGTGGCCGGGATTGCCGGGTCGCGGCGAGTCCGTCCGCGGCCTGGTCTCTTTCGGCGGGCACCTCGTGGCATCCCAGGTCCTGGTGTACGCCAGTCGAAACATCGACTCGGTCATGATCGGCCGCCTCTTCGGGCCGGCCTCGCTCGGCTTCTACAACCGCGCGTTCCAGCTGATGGTCCTGCCGTTGAACCAGATCAACGCCCCCGCCTCCCGCGTCGCGCTGCCGACGCTGTCGCGCCTGCAGGACGAGCCCGAGCGATACGCCCGCTTTCTCGCCGTCGGGCAGATCGTGCTGCTCAACATCGTCGCCGGAGTGCTGGCGTTCAGTGTCGCCCAGGCGCCCGCCCTCGTCGCCGTCGCGTTGGGCCCGCGGTGGGAGCCGACCGTGCACCTGTTCCAGATCCTCGCGATCGCCGGGTTCTTCCAGGCGGCCGCGTACGCCACCTACTGGGTGTCGCTGTCGCTCGGGCTGACCAAGCGCTTCTTCTGGTACACCGTCGCGACACGGCCCGTGGTGATCGGCCTGATCGTCACGGGGGCGCTGTGGGGCGTCGAGGGCGTCGCCTGGGCGTACGCGCTCGGCAACGTGCTGGTGTGGCCCATCGGCATCGTGTGGATGACGCGCGGCACCTTCTTGCGGGGTGCTCCGCTGTTCTGGGCGGGCGCGCGCACGGTGGCCGTCTACGGCATCGCCGCCCTGCTCTCGGCCGGCGCGACCGCACTGTGGCCCGGCCTCGACGACGTCGCGCGCCTGGGTGTCGGGGCCGTCGTCCTGCTCGCCGCCCTCGCCCTCACGGCCCTGGTGCTGCCCGCCTACCGCCGCGACATCCGCACGATCCTCGCGCTGCGCCAGCACCTGCGCCGGGCGCGCGGCCCCCGCACCACCGGAGAGGACACCCCGTGAAGCTGCGTTCGATTCCGAGGCGCGTGCGGCGCCTCCGCCGTCAGGTCCTGGACCGCAGCGGCCTGCCGATCCGGCGCTTCACCGCGCTGCTGCGTTCCTCGGCAGGACGACCCGGGCACGACGGTCACGTCCTGATCGCCCCACCGGGCGCGGGCAACATCGGCGATCAGGCGATGGTGGAGGCCTTCGTCGCCGCCGCCGACCGACCGGTGACCATCGTCACCCGCCATGACGACGACCTGGTGCTGCCCGCCGACCTCGCCGGGCGCGCGCGCATCGTCGCCCTTCCCCACCTGCTCTACGGCGACGACCACGGCCACCGCGGCGACGTGCGCGCACTGGGCGCGCTGCTCGGCGGAGCGGCGACCGTGTCGATCATCGGCGCCGACATCATGGACGGGGTGTACTCGCTGCGTCCCTCGGTGCGCCGATCGACGATCGCCGCGGTGGCGGCGGAGCGGGGATTCGACACCTCCATCATCGGTTTCAGCTGGAACGGTGCCGCCCCGGCTCCGGCCCGCGCGGCGCTGGGCCGCGCGGGGACCGCCGGCGCCCGCCTGCTGCTGCGCGACCCCGCCTCGGCGGCGCGGGTGCGCGCGCTCGGCATCCCGGGGGTCGTCGAGACCGCCGACATCGTCTTCACCGACGACCGGCGCGCCGACCGCGCGCCCGTCGTGCTCGCGGGTCTCGAGCCGCCCTACGCGCTCGTGAACGCGAGCGGGTTGATCGCCCGCACGGTGGATCAGGCCCGGGAGTACCGCCCGGTCCTGGCCGAACTGCGGGCGCGCGGCATCCGTGTCGTCCTGCTTCCGCACGTGCTGCGGTCGACCGCCGACGACCTCGCCGCGTGCCGGGCCGTCCACGACGCGCTGCGACACGACGGCGAGGGCGAGGGCGTGACGCTGGTCGAGACGACGCTCGCGCCGTCCGAGATCCGCCGTCTCGCCGCGTCCGCGTCGGTCGTGGTGACCGGCCGGATGCACCTGGCGGTGATGTCGCTGGCACAGGGGGTGCCGGCGGTCACGCTCGCCTCGCAGGGCAAGGTCGAGGGGCTCATGCGGCTCTTCGACTGGCCCGAGCTGTGCGTCTCACCGCGCACGGGCATGGGCCACGACATCCGCGATGTCGTGGTCTCGGCGCTCGACGCCCCCGACGCGACCGATCGGGTCCGTCGCGGGGCCGACCGGGCGCGCGCACTCGCGCGCGCCAACACCGTACGCATCGGCGCGGGGGGCCGTGAGGATGCCGAGCGTGCGGACCGATTCTGGGGGGAACGGAATGGAAAGCACTCGACGAGCTAGCCTCTGGCTGCGCGACGACGTCGGCCGGCGGGACTGGATGGACGTCGTGAAAGGCGTGGCGATCATCATGATCGTCGCCTACCACGTATCGCTCTTTCTCAACTCGCTCGGAATGGATGCCGCCGGGGTCGGCCGCGCGCGGATCGTGCTCGATCTGTTCCCGATGCCGGCGTTCTTCCTCATCTCGGGGCTGTTCCAGACCCGCGTGCAGAGCTGGTCGTTCTCCGATCTCTGGCGACGACGACTGCGCCAGTACCTCTACCTCTACGTGGTGTGGTCGCTGCTGCGGTTCGTGTTCTACCTCGTGGTACCGAACGTGCGCGCGGACGGGGCGGGCACCGCGGCATCCGATCCCCTGGCGCTTCTGGGGATCCTGGTGTGGCCCATCAGCTCGTACTGGTTCATCTACGCCCTGTTCGTCTTCACCCTCGTGCTGTGGGCGAGCAGGGTGCTGCCGCCGTGGATGCTGCCGGCGGCTGCGCTGGTCGCCTCGGCGCTCATGTCGGCGGGGCTCATCGACACCGAGAACGTCGGGTGGAACCGCATGATCGAGTACTTCGTGTTCTTCGTCGTGGGGGCGACCTTCCAGCGCCGCATCCACACGGCCGTCGAACGAACGACCGCGCCGGTGATCGTGGGGAGCATCGTCGCCTTCGCCGCATTCGCGGTGTTCGCGACGGTCGTCCCGCGGGTCGCCGGGATCCCCGGTGTGGCCCTCGTCGGGCAGGTCCTGGTGGTCGCCGCCGGCTTCACTCTCGCCACACGGGTCGCCCGCGTGCGTCCGCTCGCGTGGATCTCGTACATCGGGGTGCGCTCGCTCAACGTCTATCTCGTGCACATCTTCGTCATCGCCCTGCTCGCGATCGTCCTCTCGCCCATAGCGGGATGGCTCGACACGCTGCCGGGTCGGGGGCTGCTGGTGATCGGGGCCATGACGGCGGTCGTGACGGCCCTGTCCATCGTGCTCACCCGGTATCTGACCCGGCTGTCGTGGCTGTTCGTCTATCCCTTCGGACGCTCCGCGGGGGCCAGAGCCACGCGCCCGAGCGCCCGGGAGACACCGTGAGCGCCCCCCGGCTGCGGTGGCCCGACACCGCCCGTGGCGGGGCGATGATCCTCGTCGTCCTCGCCCACACCCTGCAGCTCATGGGCGCGTACGGGTGGGACCTCGGCTGGCTCGACACCGCCAACACCTTCTTGACCGCGATCCGGATGCCGCTGTTCTTCGTCATCTCGGGCATGCTCGCCGCCGGTGTGGTCCGGCGCCCGTGGGGCGAGGTCTGGGCGCGCCGCCTGTGGCTGCTGGTCTACGTCTACGTGGTGTGGTCGGCCATCCGTGCGGTGTGGTTCAGCGTGGTGCCCTGGCCGCTGGGCGACGTGCCGCCGTGGCTGGCGTTCGTGCTGCTGCCGGTGTGGCCGACCACCGGGCTGTGGTTCCTGTTCGCCCTCATCCTCTACGTGGTGATCGCCCGCGCCACGCGGGCATGGCCCGCGTGGGCGGTCCTCGTCCCGGCCGCCGCGGTCTCGGTGGCGGCCGCGTACGACATCGTCCCCACGGGCGGCAATCCCATCTGGCGCTCGATCGCGCTCTACCTCTTCTTCTTCGTCCTCGGCGTCCGCGCGACGACGCGGTGGAAAGACCTGGCCGCTCGGACACGGGTGTGGTGGGCGGTTCCGGCGGTCGTCGTCGTGCCCGTCGCGTTCGCCGTGTTCACCGTCGTTCCCTCGGCCGCCGCCGGTGTCGCCCGGGTCGTGCTCTCGGTGGTGTGCGTGGCGGCATGTGTGGTCGTGGCGTCGGCGCTGGCGAGGTCGCGGGTGCTGTCAGCCCCGTTCGTCGCCGTCGGGCGTCGCACCCTCCCGGTCTATGTGCTTCACACGCTGCTCTTGGCCGCCGTCGTGCCCGTGATCCCCGCGGGCACCGTCCCCGCGGCGCTGGTCGCGGCAGGGCTGTGCGTCGGGGCCGTCGCGGTGTGCCTGGCGATCGCCGCGCTGCTGGGCTCGGTCCCGGGGATCTTCTCGCCGCCGAAGCGGTCGCCCAGGGGCGCCAACCAGATGGACTCCACCCGCGGGTAGACGGCCTCGGCCGCGAAGGCGGTCAGGAACGACCCGTGGCCCAGGCTCGCGCGCCGCTCGCGGTCGGTCTGATCGCCCATCGCGGTGGTCAGGGCCGCCACGAGCGCGTCCACGTCGCCCGGGGGCACCAGATGACCTCGGCCGCCGTCGAGGACGTCCGGGATGCCGCCGACCTCGGTCGACACGACGCAGACCCGACGGGCCAGGGCCTCGAGGATGAACATGGGCATGGCCTCGTCGCGAGAGGGCAGCACCGCGACCGCGGCGCGCTCGAGCAGTCCGAGCAGCTCGTCATGCGGCACGCCGCCGAGGAAGACCGCCCGGGGCAGGGTGCGGTCGACGACATCGGCCTCACGGACGGGCCCGGCCACGACGAGCGACCAGTCGGGGAACCGCTCGTGCACGCGGCGCCACGCCGCGTCGAGGACGTCGACGCCCTTGCGACGCGACACCACCCCGCCGAACACGACCACGCGCTCGGCGGTCGTCGCCCGCCCCGCCGGCACGGCGTTCGGCACGATGGTGACACGCTCGTCCCCCACGTAGTGCGCGGCGATCGCCCGCGCGGATTCCGAGAGGGCGATCACGTGCGCGCACGCCGACAGCACGTCGCGCACGCGGCCGGGATGCCGCGCCTCGTAGGCGTCGAATTCGCTGCCGTGCAGGTGCGCGATCACGGGGACGCCCAGCCGGGCCGCCAGACGCGCGAGGTGGCCCTCGCGCAGGAACGACCCCCGCTCGGACAGATGCGCGACGAAGACCGCGGGCTCTCGCGACCGCGCGATCCGCCGGACGCGGCGGCGCGCGGCGAGCAGGAGCCGGAGGGCGGTGAGGTGGTCGCCCGGGTTGCCGCGCGAGGCGACCACGTCGATTCGGCAGTTCGCGAACGGCCATCGGGCGTAGGCGTTGACGACCTGCGTCATGCCTCCGGGGTGGTCCCCATCACGGCCGAGGTGGTACACCGTCGGTGGGTCGACGGTGGGCCGCACCGCGGGCGAGGTCCCCTCTCGACGCAGCAGCGCGGCGAGTTCGGCGCGCACGACGTCCAGGCGCGCGCGGGCGGCGTGCAGAGCCGTCAGCGCCTCGCCGCGGCGCGCTGCCTGCGCGGTCAGACGGTCGCGGAGGGTGGCGGCATCCATCCCGGTGGTGTTGACGGCGATATCGTGCAGACCGATCGTGTCGAAGTGACGCGAGATCTTGTCGGCGTCGTCCAGCTGCAGACCGATCGGCATCGCACCCTCGGTGTACGCGGCGATGATGACGTGCAGCCGGTCGCTCGCGGCGACGGCGGTGCGGCGATAGACGGCGCGCAGCCGCTTCTCCTGCTCGGCGTGGTCGGCGGGGTCGGGCCAGCCGATCACCTCGGCGTCGAGGTCCCGCGCGAGGCGGTGGGAGCGCTCGTCGTCCACGCTGACCTGCGTGACCACCACGAGTCGCAGCCCCAGGGCGGACGCCGCGTCGCGGACGGCCGCGATCCACGCGGCGCGCGGGTACGGCCGTGGTGCGACCTCGGTGTCGTCGCGCAGCGAGACGACGAACAGGTCGCGGACGCCGGGTCCCTCTGCGCGGGCGGCCTCGACACCCCGCTCGTCGAGTCCTTCGCAGAACCCGAGGTCGGGCATGGCGGGGCCGAACCCGAGGTATGCCGCCGTGCGGTCGTCGCGCCACCGCGTGTACGAGCTCAGGACGTTGGACGGCCACATCAGGGCGCGGGGCAGCGGCGCGAAATTGCGCGCCCCGGCGCCGACACGGGCGACCCGGCCCCCGCGAGAGCGCACGAGGACGGCCGCGGGGAGCATCGCCAGGTGCTCCTTCATGCCGATCAGGGTCAATTGCAACTCGCCGGGCTTGTAGATGCTGTCGGCCTCGCCGCGCGCCGCGTACCCCACGAGCGCCCGGTACCACGACACGAACGAGCGGTAGACGACGTCTCCGGGCTGCAACCCGAGTCCCTCGTCGTAGCCCGCGGGCGACTGACCGACGTAGACGTGCAGGCGACCGCTCTCGCGAGCCCAGTCCAGCAGCGGACGTCGCAGCAGCACGTCGCCGACGTTCTCGTACTGCCCCCGTCCGACGGCGAAGATCTCGCGGCGCGCGCGGGCGTCGGCCGGCGTGCGGGGCCGGGGGGCGTTCATGCGGCGAGCTCCCTCGAGCGGGTCAGATCGTCGACCGTGGCCAGCGCGGCCGCGCGCTCGCAGATCTCGCGCGTGACGGCGGGGCCGGGGACGGCCGTGGCGATCCCGAGGGAGTTCACCAGCGCCGCGATCTGGTCCTGATGGTCGTCGACGTGCTCGCCGCGGTCGGCGTGGCGGATGGCCAGTACCGGGTGCACGCCGAGAGCGAGCATCTCGAGGAGCGAGCCGACGCCGGCATGGGACACGACCACGTCCGCCGACACGGCGGCACGCGTGAAGTCCTCGGGCGCGAGGTAGTCGTGCACCGTTCCGGGCAGGTCGTCGCGCGAGGTCGCGCCCAGTTGCCAGACGGTGTTCTCGTCGGCGAGACCCGTCGACAGCACCGCGTCGATCACCGAGTCGAACCGGTAGCCCTGGATGGTGCCAAGGGTAACGAAGAGTCGGCGCGGTCGAGCCGGACGCAGGCGCGCCGTGGCGCGGTAGGTGCTGAGGACACCGTCGCACAGCTTCCAGCGGCCGTTCGCCCATCCGGGAGCCTGGGTGCGCAGGTGCACGTTCGGCACATTCTGCAGGAGTCGCCCCGTCATCGACGGGCCGTCCACGCGGGCCACGCTCTCGATGTAGGTGGCGGGGATGCCGATGCTCGCGGCCAGGGGCAGGGCCGCCGTCGCGATCGCAGCCCCCGTGCTGATCGCCGCGTCGAAGTGCTCGGAGCGGAAGATGCGCAGGAGGGGAGCCGCGGCCGCGAGGGTTCCCTTCAGATCGCGCGGGCCCACATACGGCAGCATCACGCACCGTCGCCCCTCGAGCATCTGCCGGCTCTGCGGCGTGTCGAAGGTGATCCAGAGCGAATCAGGATGCCGTCCGAACAGCGATTCCAATCTGATCAATTCGGCGAAATGGCCGCCCGTCGAGCAGATGAATGCGGTCTTTCCGCCGGCTCCCCACACGGTCGTAGACATGACGCAACCGATTCCCCCCTGTGTTCGGGCTCGCAGGCCCGTCGGACGGTCGTCTCGTGCATTCCCCCGAAACGGGACGACCGGGATTCTTCTCCGGAGCGATCGTGCGTTTTCCGTCCGTCGCCCCGGGCGTGGCGAAACTGTACCGCGCGAATCGGGGCGGATTCGGGCTCGTCGTCTATTCGGCGAGCGATCGTCACAGCCCGTTCACATTCCCCGTCCCCCGCGCTCGCACAATGGGAACGAGAATGCGCTCGAGCGATTTCGCACGGACGCCGGGGCTGAGGGGAATCCACGAAATGGCGCCAGAACGCAAACGATCCGTCAGTCGCCGTACCGTCTTGGCCGGCGGTGCCTGGGGAGCCGGCGCCGTGGCGTTCGGTCTGTGGGCCGCCCGCTCGGCGACCGCCGCGACATCGGGGCCGACGCCCACCCTGCCCGGCGAGTATGCGCGTACCGCGAACGAGCTGACCCCGGGCGGCGCCCTGTTCGACAACATCTGCGTAACCATCAGCAAGGACCCGGCGCGCCTCTACGTGCCGCAGAGCATCAAGCCCCAGGACGGACGCCCCGTGCCGATCGTGTGGTACTACCACGGCTCGGGTGGCGATCACAACGCGCTCGACGGCAGCTTCCGCTCCTCGGCGATGTGGGCCGTCGAGCGCGGCGCGATCGCCATCTGCCAGAAGGCGGGCGGAACGCTCTACTCCGCTCCCCGCGCCGTCGAGCTCCAGAACGCGGGGCTGACGTGGCTGACCCGGCAGTTCCTCATCTCGTCGGTCGTGCTGCGCGCCACCTCGGGCGGCGGCGTGCTGGCCGCCGAGACCTACGGTCGTCGGCTGCTGCCGAACATCACGGGGCTGTACGACGTCAACGCCGCGTACGATCTGCGCGCCCTCTACGAGGACGGGGGCCGCGGCCGCCTCTCGGTGCAGGCGGTCTTCGGCGATGATCTCTCGGCGATCGACGCCGCCAACCCAAGGCGTTTCGCCCCGGACGCCTGGCGCGGCACGAAGGTCCGCGTCGTCGTCTCGACGCCCGACGGCAGCGACACCACCGTCCCTCCGCGCCGCCACGGACTCGCCCTCGTCGACCGTGTCGCCGCGGTCGCGTCCGAGGCCTCGGTCCGCACCCACACGCTCGGCCACAGCACCCCCGGATTCGCGACCGGGGACTTCACCGCGTCGATGACGCGCTGGGGTTCGCTCGCCCCCACCCCGACGGCCACACCCACGCCGACCCCGACCGCGACGCCGACGGCGACCGCGACCCCGACCCCGAGTCCCACCCCGACATCCACCCCGCGCCCCGACACCACCGCCCCCGCCGTCGCGATCCTCTCGCCCGCGTCGGGCACCGCCGTCTCGGGCGTCGTCACGATCCGCGTCTCGGCCACCGATCAGGGGGGCGTCACCGGCGTGACGATCTGGGCGGGCACCAACCGCCTGGCGGTCGCCACGCGGGTCACGGCGTCCGAGTGGCGCGCGGCCTACGACACCCGCAACGTCCGCAACGCCACGTACCCGATCACGGCGAAGGCGACCGACGCGGCGGGCAACACCGCGACCTCCGCCGCCGTCAGCCTCACGATCGCCAACTGAGCGCGACGACGCTCACCTCTGCGAGAGGTGCGCCTCGATGACCCGCGCCTGCGACAGCGCCGTGTCGATCCCGGTCGGCGACGGCATCCCGGGCTCGCTCGACACGTACGCCAGCAGCGTGCCGACCGTGCGGGCGCTGGTGGCGCCGAAGTAGGTGACGTCGAGGGCGTAGTCGTCCGCCAGGTCGTAGAAACGCTCGAACAGGGCGTTCCACCGCTCGGCGTCCGCGGCGTTCGCGGCTCCGCCTTCGCCTCCCGAGGGCCACCCCACCTCGCCGACCGCGCAGCGCACCCCCCAGTGCGCGCACCAGTCGCCGAACGTGCGCAGGCGGTCGAGGACGCGCTCGGGGTCCTCGATGTCGGCGTAGGCCGGTCCCGACGCGTCGGCGTAGAAGTGCTCCGAGTAGATCACCCGCCCGGTCGGGTCGACGATCCACGGCCCGTCGGGGGCGATGGCCGACAGTCGGCCCCGCTGGTCGCTGAGGATGCCTTCGACCCACACCGGCTGGGTCGCCCCGGTGGAGCGGATGGCATCGACCCCCACCTGCGCGAAGTGCTTGTAGACGTCCACCCCGACCGACCAGCGCGGCTCGTTGAACACGTCGTAGGCGGCCACCCCGGGTTCGTCGTGCAGGCGCCCCGCGAGCGCCGTCCAGACGGTCGTGACGTGGTCCTCGGTGATGCCGGCGCCGCATCGCACGCTGCCCGGGATCTCGGGTCCGGCGCCCCACGGATACGTGCAGCCGTTGTGCAGGTCGACCACCGTGCGGATGCCGTGGGCCCAAGCCGTGCGCACCTCGGCCGCGATCGCGTCCAGGTAGGCCTCATCGACGGGCTGGGCGAGACCGTCGAGGGCGGATCCCCCGGCCGGGATGACCTGCAGGCGCTGCCACGGCACGGCCAGGCGCACGATGTCGATGCCGCGCGCGGCGAGGAAGGCGTAGCTCGCCTCGGGCTCGTTCGCCGATCCGGCCTCGGCCCCCGCACCGCCCAGCACATGACCGTAGAGATTGACCCCGCGCAGGTACGCGGCGCCGTCGAGGTAGGCATCGAAAGCGTCGGCGGGCACCGGGACGACGTCGGGACGCGGTCCGGGGGTGCAGCCGGCCAGCATCCCGACGGCGGCGAGGGCGGCCGCGACGAGTGCGCGCGCCGCGCGCCGGGTCATGCCGGGACGGTCCGTTCCGCGTCGGTGCGCGCCGTGGCCAGGGCGACCGCCCTCAGCAGCAGACGCGCGCTGGATGCCGGCGCGAAGCGCGCGAGCCAGTCGTCCACCCCGGCCACCTCGATGCGAGAGGCCGAGACGATCGCATCGGCCAGCGCGGCCGCGTCGCCCGCGACGGCGAGTTCTCCGGTGACGCCGGGAACCACGGCATCCGCCACGCCGAGCGCGGTGGACACGGCCACCGCGGGGACACCCCGCGCGGCGGCGCGGACGAGCTCGGCGCCGAAGCCCGTGCTCCCGGCACCGAGGACCACGACGGCTCCGGGTCCCGCCATCCCGTCGTCGTCGCGGATGCGGATGCCGTGGGACGCGGCCGCACGCCGCACCGCCTCGGTCTGTGCGCCGCCGGGGCGCACGGCGAGCTCGACCGCGATCCCGCGTCGGTCGAGCTCGCGGGCCGCCGCGACGACGCGCAGCGGATCGTTCGCGGCGGTGAGCTCCCCGGCGACGACGACCGTCAGCCGCGGCGCGGCGCCGGGCCCGCGCGCAGCGCGCTCGGCGCCGCCGGGCCCGCGCGCAGCGCGCTCGGCGCCGTCGGGGACGAGTCCGGGCACGGGTTCGGGCACGACCAGGCTGCGGCTGGCCGGCACCGCGCACCCGGCGTTGATCTCGGCGGCCAGGGCGTGCGACGACGAGACCACCACATCCGCGTGACGGTAGCGACGCGCCGCCCGGATCGCGCCGATCCGCGCGGCGGGAGCGCCGCGTCGGCGGGCCGCGAGCGACTCGTGCTCGCTCACCACCACCGCGGGGCGCCGGGTGGTCAACTCGCGCGCCGCCAACGCGGCGAGGGCGGCGGCCGTGCCGACTCCCACCAGCGCGCGGGGGGCCAGGGCATCCAGCCGCGCGGCGAGGGCCGCGATGCGCGCACCGCCGCGGCCGGGCAGCGTGCGCAGGGCGATCGTGACGGCGGCGACCCCGGCCGCGGCCAGGGCGTCGGCCCAGGTCGCGGCCGTCTCCGTCGCCGGGTCGTCGGCGGATGCGACGACGAAGACGAGGTCGGTGTCAGGGCGAGCAGAAGACATTCGTGTTCCCACTTCCTGCGGCGTCGATGTCGTTGTCGCAGGCGACGGTGACACCCCGCGTCTTGTCGTGGACCCACACGCCGTAGCCGGACGTCCCGGCTCGACCGGTGTTGGCCCGGAAGTCGTTGTCGTAGCCCCAGTCGCCCCAGCTCATCGAGGCGTAGGCGTTGCCGACCGCGGTGTCTCCGGTATTGCCGCTCACCGACCAGCCGTTACCGGTCACGAGCACCCAGCCGAGCGAGCGCGACCCCGAGAGCGCCCCCTCGAAGGTGTTGTCGGCGATGACGCCGTCGCTCGTGCCCTCTTTCGCGTCGATGCCCTCGGCACCGGTCTGGATGAAGCGGTTGGCGATGATCGTGTTGCGGTCGGAGGCGTCGGCGTAACCCTGGGTCACCTCGGCCCAGCGCCGCTGCGAGGTGCCGATGTACACGCCCTCGCCGTAAGCGACGTCGAGGACCCCGGTGCGACCGAGGATGGAGTGGGCGACGACGCTGTCCGTGGTCAACGCGTAGAGGTGGATGCCCTCGTAGCCGGTGTCGCGCACGATCAGGTCGCTGAGCACGAGGCGCGAGCTGTACTTCACCATGACCCCCTGCAGGGAGCGGGCCACGGTGAAGCCGGTGAGCACGACGTTCGAGGACTGCTCGACGCGCAGGGCCGTGCCCTTGTCGATCGCCCCGGTGGTCAGCGTCGCCTTCGACGACCCGCAGATCCAGATGGGGCGGTCGGGGGTGCCCGAGGCGTTGAGCAGGAACTGGCCGGTGTAGGTGCCGTCGGCCAGACGGATGACGCTGCCCGGTTCGGCGGCGGCGAGCGCCGCGGTGAGCTCGCCGGCGTTCGCCACCGACGCGGTGGCCGTCGGGCACTCCGCCGCCCGCGGGATGTCGGCGGTGTCGAGGGGATCGACGGGCTCGGCGGTGACGACGAACGAGTCCAGGTGGGTCATGCGTCCGCCCGAGGCGGAGTTCTTCGACCCCGATCCGACGATGGTGATGGTGTGCGGCCCGTCCGACACGGGGGCGCTGTAGCCGACGACGGCGGTCGCGGTGGACTTGCCGTAGTTGTCGACGCGCGCGACCTCGACGCCGTCGATCAGGACGCGGACGATGCCGGCGTTCGCGGACTTCCACGTGTACCAGGTGATCCACCCGCCGGTGAAGGTCAGGCTCGCGGATGCCGTCGACACGGTGCTGTAGCGGATGGCTCCTCCGCTCGAACCCGACGATCCCAGCGACGTCCACGTCCCGGAGTAGGAGACGGCGGGCGAGGACTCCTCGTACGTGCCGGGACCGGCCGGGGAGGCGGCGGCGATGGCGGAGGAGGGAATGGAGGTGAGCAGCGCGGCGACGAGGGCGAAGACGACGAGGATCGGTGCGAGGAAGCGACGGGGGGACAGTGACACGGTGGGCTCCTGATCTGGCTGGGGGAACATCGAGGTTTCTAGCCGTCCGCGATGTTCAGGAGTGCCCGGTGTGCGCGAGTGGAGCTTTTCGCGGTCAGGGTGAGAAGGGCCCGGCGAACATCACGGCGTCGGATGAAGACTGCCATCTCGGCCGCACCCAGCATTCGACGGTTGCGCGATATCAGTACTTTCCGCTCAGATAACAGGTATTCCGCCCTCAATGCGTCCTTGATCCCCGACAGCGCGATGTACCGCGCCCGGAAGTAGACGAGGTCGTCGGCGTCCTGCAGTCCGAGACGCCGGGCGGTCGAGGTGACCGTCTCGTCGATGACCGCCAGCGAGTCCGCGCGTTGCCGCACCGAGGTGATGATCGAGCCGTCGCGCAGCACGTAGTCGTAGATCGGGATGCCGGTGAACGCCACCGCCGTGGCGTGACCCAGCACATCCGCGACGAGAGCGAGATCGGACTGCACCCGGGCGGGGGCGAAGGCCGCCCGCAGGAGCGTCTCTCGGCGGAACAGCTTGTTCCACAGGTGGCCGGTGATCTCGCCGCGCAGCAGCATCCGGAACGCCGCGCGCCCGTTCACCGGCGGCGAGACCGGGGGGACGAGCGGGCGTCGATCGCCGCCGCGGGTGACGAGCGTCGCCGCGGCCACGACGACGTCGGCCTCGCGCGCGGTCGCCATGCCCACGAGCGTGCGCAGGGCGTCAGGGCTCCAGGTGTCGTCCGCGTCGACGAACCACACGTACTCCCCCGTGGCCGCCTCGACGCCGGCGCGGCGGGCGCGCGCGACGCCCACGTTCTCGGGAAGTTCGACGAGCCGGAACCGATCGTCGTGCGCGATCAGGTCGCGCGCGACCCGCGCGGTGTCGTCTGCGGAGCCGTCGTCCACGATCACGACCTCGACGGCCGGATAGTCCAGGGCGGTCAGGTTCCGCACCGCCTGCGGCAGGAACGGTGCGGCCCGGTGGACGGGGAGGACGACCGAGACCGTCGGCGCGGCGCTCATCGGCGCACCCGATCGGCGACGACCGCGGTCAGCGCGCGCAACGACACCCGGGCCGCGATGACGGCCCCGACGATCTCGTCGCGTCGGGCGAGGGCGTCTCGGATGCGGTCCCGGGCCGCGGCGACGTCGTGCAGGTCGCGCGCGACGCTCGTGCCGATGATGCCCGCGCCCTCGAGGGTGCGCGACGTCTTGTCCATCGGCCCGGTGCTCAGGGCGATGGGGACGGCACCCTCCGTCGCGGCGATGACCACGGCATGGAGGCGATCGCTGAGGACTGCGGCGCTGCGGCGGTAGGTGTCGCGGAGGCGCTGCTCCTGGCGCGCGTGCGAGCCGTCGAGCCAGGTCACCGCCTCGCAGCCGAGCCGCTCGGCGAGATCACGGGCGAGGTCGCCGTCACGTTCGATCTGGGCCACGACCACCGGCTGCAGCGCGAGGTCGGCCGCGAGCGTCCGCACCGCATCGACCCACCGGTCGTCGGGACGCTCGCGCGCGGCGTGCGAGAGCCCCTGCCGCACCGAGATCGCCAGCAGCGGGCGCGGCGATCCGGCGTCTCGCAGGGTCGCGGCATCCGCCCCCAGGGCGAAGGCCCAGTCGGGGGTGACCTCGCCGACCCCCATCATGCGCCGACTCGCGGCATCCCTCCAGGTGACCACCCGGCACAACCGCAGGACCGCGCCGATCACCCGCCGCCACGCGCGCGATTCGCGGACGCCGACGCCGGTGAGGATCGCCGTCCCCCCGCGCAGACGGTGCACCAGCAGCAGGGGCGCCACTCGCAGGTAGCGCAGGGCGAACGCGCGGCGCACCTCGGTCTCTCCGGTGTCGAAGGCGTAGACCCCGCGGCCCGACAGCAGGCGGCGCGACACCGCACGTCGCCACTGCCGCGCGTCGCGCACGATCCGGTCGTCCGGCTGGAGCCCGAGCCCGCTGAGGTAGTCGTCGCTCTTGTCGCCCACCCACACCGTGAGAGGGCCCAGGGTGCGCAGGTGGTCGAGGTATCCGCGCCGCAGAACCGTGTCGCCGACGTTGTCGAACTGCCCGACCGCGGACGCCAGCACGGGCACCGTCGCGGGCGATCCGCCGCCACGCGCCCGCTCGATCGCCGCCAGCAGGACGCCCCCGCTGCGCGCGCTCGAGAAGCGCGCCGCCCACGCGGCCGTGCGCTCGGCGTCGAGTCCGCGCACCCGCCTGATCGCATCGGCGATGTCGACCGGGTCGCCCGAGAAGGCCAGCTCGCCGGTGACGGTGGGAACCAGCGCGTCGGCCGCACCGTACGAGTTCGACACCGCGACGCTGGGGATGCCGCCCATCGCGGACTCCACCAGCACGTTGCCGAACCCCTCGCGGTACGAGGGGAGCACCGTGATGGCGTTCTCGGGGGCGGATGCCACCCAGTCGGCCGTCCAGCCGGGAAGGTCCAGCGGGACGCCGCGAGCGGCCGCGAACTCCGTCAGCTCGTCGACGAGGGGTCCCTTTCCGAAACACACCACCCGGACGTCCAGCCCCTCGGCCCGCAGCAGCGCGGCGGCCTCGACCGCACGGGTGGCCCGCTTCTGGGGAACGAGCCGCATGGGCAGGAGAAGGTGCAGGGTCCGCTCGAGCGAGATCGTGTCGGAGCGGTGCGACGCCGCGGTGCGCACCTCGGCCCGCCGTCCGGCCGGGTTGGGGACGACCACCACCTGCTCGGGCCGCACGCCGTAGGCGCCGACGAGTTCACCCGCCACGGGGTGGGAGATGGCGACCACCGTGTCGGCGCGACGGTACACCCGCCGCGCGATCTCGCGTTTGATCAGATCGGCGCGGGACTGCGGTTCGGCCTCGCGCGTGGTGATGTTGCGCTCGCTCACCAGCACCGCCGGTCGGGGCCGCATGCCCCGGGTCGCGGCGAGCGCGACGAGGTTCGGGAAGTTCTGCAGCGCCACGACCGCGTCCACGGGATCGGCCCGCAACGCCGCGCGGACCTGTCGGACGGTGGCGAGGGACCCCCCGCCCGCCACGCGGGACACGGCGAATGGCGCGGCGTAGGGGACCTCGGCCCGCGGGTCGGTGAGGATGGCGCGCACCTCGTGGCCCTCGTCGGCGAGCCAGTGCGCCCAGGCGCCGGCGACGAACTCGGCTCCACCGCCGGTGAGGGCCGTGGTCAGGATCGCGATGCGCATGAGCGGCGGTGACCTCAGGCCCGCACGGGGCGCAGGTCGCGGAACGACGACGTCGCCGCGTCGGCGTCCACGCCAGCCGTCTTTGCATCCACCACGACGACCCCGACCGGGTCGATGCCGACCGCGCGCAGTCCCTCGGTCGCGGCCGCGAGCTGGGGCGCCGTCGCCCGACCCGCGGTGACGGCGAGGAGGGTCGACCCGGCGGCCGAGGCCGCGAAGATCGTGTCGCTGAGCGGCAGGGCGGGGGCGGCGTCGAGAATGACCATGTCGTAGGTCTCGGACAGCGTCTTCACGACGGCGGCGAACCCCGGGCCCGACATCAATTCGGCCGGGTTCCGCAGGGTCCGCCCGACCGGGAGCACGGCGATCCCGGCGGCCTCGCGCACGGCCTCGACGACCGTCGCCTCGCCGCTCAGGACGCCCGCCAGTCCCGGACCCTCCAGCGACAGCGACGACGAGATCGCGCCCGAGCGCAGGTTGGCGTCGACGAGCACCACACCGACGCCGAACTCCCGCATCGCCAGCGCCAGGTTGGTCGACAGCGCCGATCCCCGGTCGCGCGGGGTCGCCGGGACGACGGCCACCACGTCGAGACGGGTGTGCGGCATGTGTCCCAGGACCGCCGCGACCGTGCGGTACGCCTCCGCCACGCGGGACTGCGGCGCATCGACGACCTCGGTGAGGCTGCCGGCGCGCCCGGGGATGCTGCCCAGCACGCGCGGCACCCCCGCACCGACCGATGCCGCTCCGTGCACGCGGCGGTCGCCGATCGCGGCGAGCGCGATCCACACCAGCGCGATCGCGAATCCGACGGCGAAGCCGAGGGCGAGGTTGGTGAGCACGTTGGGCGAGGACGCCTCGTCGGGCACCTCGGGGTCCTGCAGCGTCTCGAGCCGCACCGGCGAGGCGGCCGCACCGGCGGGCGTCTCGATGGACTGCACGGTCTGCGTGAAGGCGTCGACGAACGCCGTGGCGAGGGTCGCCGCCCCCTGGGCCGTCGGAGCCTCGGCCGTGAGCTGCAGGATGGGGGTGTTCAGCGGCGCCTCCACCGTGAGCTCACGCGCGAGCTGCTCGACCGTCGTGTCCAGTCCCTGCGAGGCGATCACCTCGTTGAGCACGCGGGGCGAGCGACCGATCTCCGTGTAGGCGTAGGCCTTCTGCACCGCGAAGCTGTTGGCCTGGACCAGATCGCTCGAGCCCGCCTGCGCCGGGGCGTTGAAGGCGACCACCAGCTGCGCCGTCGAGCTGTACACCGGCGGCAGGATCAAGCCGACGGCGAAGCCGGCCGCCACGCCCAGAGCGGAGAACGCCAGGAGCGTCCACCACCATTTCTTGATCGCTCGAAGCAGGGCGGTGGCGCTCATGTGTATCCGATCGTTCGTGACGCGTCACTCTCGGATGAACCACTCGGCATCCCCACAGGCTCCGAACGCTTATCCCCCCGGCGACGTTCTTGGTTGATCGCAGGCTATGGATTCTTTATTGCCGACGTGTTGCATCGTGACGGCGAATTGTGTCCGGTTTCGCTAACGGAATGCGTCCGATCGGTGCCGTGAGTCCCTTATCGGGCGTTATCGGGCGTTATCGCGAAGAAAAGTGACGATGACACGACGGGTGTCGTTGTTCAGTAATTGCAGCCCGTGCTTGGCCCCGTCGACGACCACGAGGTCGTGGGTGATTCCGGCGTCGGTGAGCGCACCGTCCAGCAGCTCCGCCTGCGCCAGCGGGATCAGTTCGTCGCTGCCGTGGACGATCAAGGTGGGCGGCAGCAGCTGCGCCGCCTGCACGGGCGAGGCCGCCGCGGCATCGGGGCACTGCGCGAGATCGTCGCAGCCGAGGTACGCCTGCACCACGCTCTCGAGATCGGGCCGAGGGTCGCCGAGCTCCGCGGCATCCGCGGTGAGAGAAGACGCGGGAGACAGGGCGACCACCGCGTCCACCGGCGTCGACGCCGTCGCCAACGTCTCCGCCGTGCTGAGCGCGATGATCGCGCCCGCCGAACTGCCCAGCAGCGACACCGAGCCGTCGAGCGAGAACCGCTCGGTCTGCGCCCCCTCGCGGAGCCAGCGGATGGATGCCGCCACGTCGTCGATCTGCGCGGGATAGGTCGCGGGAACGAGCCGGTAGTCCACGGCGAAGGCCGCGAAGCCCTGCTCGCCCAGGGCACGGCAGATGCTGCCCATCGTGCCCCGGTCGCCTTCGGCGAACGCTCCGCCGTGCACCAGCACGACGGCGGGGTGCGGTCCCTCGCCGGTGGGCACGCACGCGTCCGCCTCCAGCGCGGAGCCGTCCGCGCCGGGATACTCGATGCCCCTCTCGATCGTGACGGCCGGATCCTCGGCCGGCGCGGCCCCGGAGGGGCTGCACGCGGCGAGCACGACGACCAGGGCGGCGACGCCGGCGAAGGCCCCGGAGCGGGCGGTGATACGGCTCATCGTGATCCTCCTCGGACACGGTCGAGGGCGGCTCGGTAGACGTCGCGGTGGCGCCGGCCGACCTCGTCCCAGTCGCGACCGCCCAGTTCCGGACGGTCGTCGGGATCGATCCCCTCGGCGGCAGCCATCGCCGCGGACAGGTCGGCGTCGTCGAGCGACCCGTCGAAGGGCAGCACCCATCCGGAGCCGACCTCACGGCCGAGCTCGTCGTTCGCGGGGCTCCTGGGCACCAGCACGGGCCGATCCAGCGACAGCGCCACCAGGGCCGCACCGGAGTTGTGCATCTCGGCGTAGGGCAGCACCACGAGGGAGGCCGCCGTGACCTCGGCGACGAGCTCGTCGTCGTCGACGAACGCGAGCCGCGCCGAGACGTCGGGGCGCCCGGTGATGCGCGCCGTGATGCGCTCGGCCAGCTCGGGCGTCGGTGAGCCGACGATACGCAGGTGGCACCCCGGGCGCTCCCGCGCGAGGAACACGTCGATGAGGCGCTCGACGTTCTTGCGGGGGCGGATGATGCCGAAGTACACGATCCGGCCGGGCACGCGCTCGGCGCGGGGGTGCGCCGCGAAACGGTCGCGGTAGTGACCGTGGGCGATCACGGTCTCCAGCCCCGGCGCCGGGGCGGCCGTGGTGCCGTTGAGATGGATGAAGGCGGTGGTCGACCGATCGACCGCGCGCACCAGCCGCGCCTCGGCCGCCGTCCCCGACTCGTGCGGGGTGATGTTGTGCGTCGTCCGCACGATCGGGATGCGCGCCCGGCGCGCGCGCCAGAGCAGGGCACGCATCGCGAGGCGCTTGGCGAGGCGGGTGCGACGCCGGCGTGCCCTCACGAGGAACTCGGGCCAGTGCAGATGCAGCACGTCGTAGCGACCGGTGAGCGCGAACCGCCAGGAGAAATAGCGCACCTCGACGTCGGCGGGGGCGCCTTCCGTCATCTGATCGACGTACCGGGTCGTCCCGTCCGGCGGCGCAAGCGAATGCAGCACCGTGATCGGCGCATTCTCGACCGACATCGCCCACCTCCCCCCGGAATGTTTCGACGTGAACCGCGAGCGGCTCTTTGGCCAGACCATACCCGGCCCGCTCGGACGAGAATGACGCATTCCCCCTGCATTTCCGGCATCCCCCCGCATCGACAGCAATTCGTAACCGGGGCGTAACGCTGCCAGCACGCGCGGGGGTCATCGTGGTGTCGAGAAGACGGAATGCAGCCGGTCGGGGATCCGGGCATTCGTCGGCCGGGGGTACGAAATGACCATCACGCGACGCCACGAAGACACGGTCGAGATCGTGGATGCCGATTCGACGCAGCCCGCACGCGAACGCGAACGCTGGGCGCGGGCGTACGGACGCGTGCTCGTCGTCGTCGACAACGCGGTGATCTTCGCCGCGCTGAGTGCGGCCGCGGTCATCGGCACGCAGCCCACGATCCTGCCGGCGATGGACGGTCGCGTGCAGGTCCCGGTGCTGGCGCCCCTGGCGGTCCTCGCCGCGGCGATGCTGCTGACCCTGTCGATGACGGGCAGCCGAGCGCCGCGTGTCTACGGCGTGGGCAGCCGCGAGTATCGCGCGGTGCTGATGTCGGTCGTCTTCACCTTCGCCGGCGTCGCCCTCGTGGCCTACGTCGTATCGCTGCACGGCCTGCACGCGATCCTCGCCGTCGGGGGTGCGCTCACCGCCGTGGGCCTGCTCACCGCCCGCTTCGCGGCGCGGCGGTGGCTGCTGCACCAACGGCGGCGGGGCCGCATGTCGCACCGCGTGCTCGTGGTCGGCTCCCCCGCGGTGGCCGGCCCGCTGTCGGACGATCTGCGGCGTGCGCCGGGGGCGGGCCTCCAGGTCGTCGGGGCGTACGACCCCAGCGGCACCGCCGCCCCCGCCGACGGTGCCGCCGCGCGCGCGATGGCCGCCGAGGTGGTCGCGGCCCTGCGGATGCTCGGCGCCGACACCGTCCTCATCTCGAGCGCGAACGAACTCACCCCGGCGACCGTCCGCGAGGTGAGCTGGCACCTCGAGCCGGGCCGCCAGCACCTCGTGGTCGCGCCCAGCCTCACCGACATCGGCGGCCCCCGCATCCACGCGCGTCCCGTCAACGGACTGCCGCTGCTGCACGTCGAGACCCCTCGCTACGCGGGCGGCCGTCTGCACGTCAAACGACTGTTCGACATCGTCGCCTCGGCGTCGCTCATCGTGGCGCTCTCGCCGGTGCTGCTGGTGATCGCGGCCCTCGTGCGCTCGTCGAGCCCCGGGGGCGTGCTGTTCCGCCAGGAGCGCATCGGCCTGCAGGGCGAGACGTTCGCGATGCTGAAGTTCCGGTCCATGTACGCCGACGCCGAGCAACGGCTCGCCGATCTGCACGCCCACGAACGGGGCGAGGGCAACAGCGTCATGTTCAAGATGAAGGACGACCCGCGCGTCACCGCCGTGGGCGGCATCCTGCGCCGTTTCAGCCTGGACGAGTTGCCGCAGCTGTTCAACGTGCTGCGCGGGTCGATGTCGCTCGTCGGGCCGCGACCGCCACTGCGCCGCGAGGTGGAGCTGTACGGCCGCAGCGTGCACCGCCGGTTCCTGGTCAAGCCGGGGATCACGGGGCTGTGGCAGGTCAGCGGTCGCAGCGACCTCGGCTGGGACGAGACGGTGCGCCTGGACCTGTTCTACGTCGAGAACTGGACGCTCACCGGCGACCTGGCCATCCTGCTGCGCACCGTCAAGGCGGTGCTGCGCAGCGAGGGCGCCTACTGACGCGCAGACGGGACCGCCCCGGGGGACGGTCCCGTCTTCGTCGCTCAGGCGTGGCGGCGACGCCGGAGGATCAGCAGAATCGCGCCGAACAGCGACGCGGCGCCGGCGGCGACCCCGACCGGCAGCAGGGCATCCGTGTCGACACCGGTCACGGCGAGCGTCCCGCTCCTCGTGGAAACGGATGCCGGGACCGCCACCGACGCGGTCGGCGTGGGCGCCGCGGTGGTCGGTGCCGTGGTCGGCGCCGTCGCGCTGGGCGTCGGGAATCCCGTCGGGTCGGAGGTCTCGGGCGGTGTCGGGGAGGGGCTCGACGAAGCCGAACGCCCCCGCACCCCGGCGCCGCCCACCGCTCCCCCGCACGTTTTCGCCGCCCACCCCCGCCCACGCGACAGATTCCCGCGGGGGAACAGCGACGCCGCCGCCCCGCTCACGGAGAGCGGAGACGGCGGCGCCGGAAACGGGGTGCGAGAGGATCAGGCGACGGTGAAGACGACCTCGACCTCGACGGGGCTGTCCAGCGGCAGCACGGGCACGCCCACGGCGGAACGGGCGTGAGCGCCGGCCTCACCGAACACCTCGCCCAGGAACTCGCTCGCTCCGTTGATGACCCCCGGCTGGCCGGTGAATTCCGGGACGGATGCCACGAACCCGGTGAGCTTGAGCACACCGGTGAGGTTGTCGACGCCGCCGACGAGCGCAGCCGCCGCCGCGATGGCGTTGAGCGCGCACTGGCGGGCGTGGGTCTTGGCATCCGCGGGGGTGACGAGACCCTCGGACTCGCCGACCTTTCCCGTGGCGGGCAGGCTCCCCGACACCATGGGCAGCTGGCCCGAGGTGTAGACGAGGTCGCCGTGACGCTTCGCGGGGATGTACGAGGCGACCGGCGGGACGACCGCGGGCACCTCGACGCCGAGCGCGCTCAGACGCTCCGAGACGGTCACTGCGGACCCTCGAACTGGCGAGCGGCCGCCTCGGCCGCGCCGAGACCGGCGTTGGCGCTGCCGCCCCCGACCGGGCGCTTGAAGTAGGCGACCAGTCCGCCCTCGGGGCCGGTCACCACCTGCACGAGTTCCCAGCCCTGCTTGCCCCAGTTGTTGAGGATCGCGGCGGTGTTGTGGATCAGCAGCGGCGTGGTGAGGTACTCCCACGTGGTCATGTCGGGCTCCCGGCGGTGACTCGGATGCGCGCAACGCGAGGTGCGCGCGGGGACGGATACGTACGCGCGCGAGCGCACGCCTTCGAGGCATCGCCCAGCAACGTCGCTTAGCATCAAGCCTATGCCCGAGAACAAACGAACGGCTAGCGGCGCCCTGGGCGGCATCGTCGGCCTCGTCGGCCTGAGCGCGGTCGCCGGACTCCTGGTCACCGCCGCCGTGACGCCGGCCATCGCCGTCTCCGGTGCCGCTGCCTCCAGCGCCATCACGATCTTCGACAAGATGCCGAGCTACCTGCAGCCCGACGAGCTCATGCAGCCGACGACGCTCATGGCGGGCGACCGGGTGCTGGCGAAGTTCTACGACCAGAACCGCTCACCGGTGACGTTCGACCAGGTCAACCCGGTCATGTACGACGCCATCCTGTCGTCGGAAGACCCGCGCTACTACCAGCACGGCGGCGTCGACCTCATCGGGACGACCCGCGCGCTGCTGAGCAACGCGCAGGGCGGCGAGACACAGGGCGGCTCCTCGATCAGCCAGCAGTACGTCAAGAACGTCCTCGTCCAGCGCTGCGAGCGCGACGCCCGCGCCGTCGAGGCCACCGACACCCAACCGGCGATGACGCGCGACGAGGCGCTGCAGCAGTGCGCGCTCGAGGCCGTGCAGTCCGAGGGCACCGCGGGCTACCAGCGCAAGCTGCAGGAGATGCGCTACGCCATCCAGCTCGAGAAGGAGTTCACGAAGGACCAGATCCTTCTGGGCTACCTCAACATCGCCAACTTCGGCGGCACGACGTACGGCATCGACGCCGCCGCGCGCTACTACTTCAACACCCCCGCCGCGAATCTCACGGTCGGTCAGTCGGCCGTGCTCGCCGGCATGGTGCAGAACCCCAACCGTTTCCGCATCGACCGCGAGGGCGGGTCGATCTTCGATGACGACGGCACCGCGTACAACAAGGCGCCCGACGGCCTGATCGACGACGTCGACCAGGGCACCGTCCAGGCGCTGTACACGCTGCGCGACAACGGCGAGATCACGCAGGAGCAGCTGGTCGCCGCCGCCGACGGCTACAGCGAGACCAAGGGTCGCCAGCTCTACGTCCTCAGCCGCATGGAGGCGGACGGCAAGATCACGCACGAGCAGTACGTGGCGGCGGCCCTCGAGCCCATCACCCCGCAGATCACGCCGACCGACCAGGGCTGCGTGTCGTCGGCCGCGCCGTACTTCTGCCAGTACGTGGTGTCGACGATCCTCAACGACCCCGCCTTCGGCGCCGAGACGGACGACCGCGTGCGGGCCCTCCGTCAAGACGGTCTGACCATCCAGACCACGCTGGACTGGCGGGTGCAGGATGCCGCGCAGGCATCGATGAACGAGAACGCGCCGCAGAGCTACAACAACATGAAGTTCGGCTCGACGATCGTGAGCACCGAGTCCAAGACCGGTCGCATCCTCGCCATCGCGCAGAACACGAAATTCACGCAGGACCCGGGGCAGGCCGAGGCCGACGCCTCGTTCAACTCCGTGGTCTTCGCCGGCGACAGCACGAACGGCGGCTCGATCGGTTTCAACGCCGGGTCGACGTTCAAGCTGTTCACCCTCGTGGACTGGCTCGAACAGGGCAAGTCCCTCAACGAGACGCTGAACGGCCGCCTGGGTCCGGTCCCGAACATGACCAACTCGTGCACCGGCAATTACGTCAACACGAACCGGACGGTCATCAACAACTTCGCGAACAACTCCGGCTACGTCGGCACGCCGATGCAGTTCACGCGCGATTCGCTCAACACCGGCTACCTCCAGATGGCGGCCGAACTCGACCTGTGCGACATCGCCAAGACGGCCAAGAAGCTCGGCGTCACCAAGGGTGACGGTTCCGAGATCGAGATGCGTTTCGCCAACAACGTCATCGGCAGCGACAACGTCTCGCCCATCGCCATGGCCGGCGCCTACGCGACGGTGGCCAACGGCGGCACTCTGTGCCAGCCGAAGGTGATCGACAAGGTCACCGCGAGCGACGGGTCCGAGCGCGCCATCCCGGAGCGCACCTGCTCGACCGCACTGACCCCCGAGATCTCGGCGACGGCGGCCTACGCCCTGCAGGGCGTCATGGCCAGCGGCGGAACGGGCCGTTCGGGCAACCCGTTCGACGGCACTCCCGTGATCGGCAAGACCGGTACGCACGAGGGCTTCCAGACGTGGATGATCGAATCGTCCACCAACACCACCACCGCGGCGTGGGTCGGCAACTTCGAGGGAACCGTCGATCTCTTCGGCAAGTACTGGGGCGGGCGCCAGCTGTCCGACATCCGATACGTCCTCGCCGCCGACACCCAGCGGGCCTCGGACGAGTTCTACGGCGGGGACCGTTTCCCCGACCCCTCGTCGAACCTGCTGCGGACCCAGCAGCGCGAACTGCCCAACGTCGTCGGTCAGAGCATCGACGCCGCCCGCTCGACGCTGCAGAACGCGGGTTTCCGCGTCAGCATCGGAGAGCAGATCGACTCGACGTCGGGTCCCGACACGGTCGCCGCGCAGAGCCCCGGCGGCGGGTCCGCCCCCGCCGGTTCGCTCGTCACGCTGAGCCCCGGCAACGGGCAGGGCGCAACGGTGCCCGAGGTGGCCGGCCAGACGGTGAACGCCGCCCGCGCCGCGCTGAACGCCGCCGGGTACACGAACCTGTCGCTCGGCCCGTGCGTGGTCGAACCGAACGCTCCGGCCGAGGGGCAGGTGACGGCGACGGATCCGGCCGGCGGCACGGCCGCGAACAAGAACAGCCCGATCGTCCTGTCGATCGTCGCCAAGGCGTGCGGATGACGCGTCATCCCCTCGCGACGGCCGCCCTCGCACCCCTCGGGGTCGCGGGGGCGGCCGCTGTCGGGGCGGCCGTCTGGGGCGTCGGCATCGAGCGCTACCTGTTCACCGTGCGCTACCACGCCCTGCGCGTGCTGCCCAAGGGCGCGGATCCGCTGCGCGTCCTGCATGTCTCGGACGCCCACATGGCGCCGTGGCAGCACCGCAAGCAGGAGTGGATCGCGCGCCTCGCCGAGCTCTCGCCCGACCTCGTGATCAACACCGGCGACAACCTCGGTCACCGCGACGGGCTCACCGGCATCCGTTCGGCCTTCTCGCCCCTGCGCGGCGTGCCGGGACTCGTCGTCCACGGCTCGAACGACTACCAGGAGCCGTCCCCGCGCAACCCGCTGCGCTACTTCCTGGGCCCCTCCGGCCATCTGCCCGAGCACAAGCATCTCGACGTCGACGCTCTCGACCGCTTCTTCGCCGACGATCTCGGCTGGAGCATCCTGGACGACACCGCGGTCTCGCTCGAGGTCAAGGGGCTTCGGCTCACCGCCTTCGGCGTCAACGACGCCCATCGCGACTGGGATCATCCCGAGCTCCTCCCCCCTCTTCTCGAGAAGATGGATGCCGCCGACCTCACCCTCGGCGTCATGCACGCGCCGTATCGGCGCACCCTCGACACGTTCACCGACCTCGGTGCCGACGTGCTCATCGCGGGCCACACGCACGGCGGCCAGGTCCGTGTGCCGTTCAGCCGCACCGCGCTCGTGTCGAACTGCGACCTGCCGCTCGACCAGGCCCGCGGGCTCAGCGAATGGACGCACGACGGCCGGACCGTCCCGCTCAACGTCAGCGCCGGGCTCGGGCACTCGATCTACGCGCCCGTGCGCTTCGCGTGCCGCCCCGAAGCGACGATGCTCACGCTGCTCCCGCGCTGACTCGTCCTCCCCACCGCGCGAAGGCGTCGATCCGTCCACGGACCGGCGCCTTCGGCCGTTTCACGGGCGGCGCGCGGGAGCACGATCGAGTCTCCTCGACAGAAGGGACTCCCGCATGAACCACCCTCCCCCGCCCCGGCGACGCATCCTCTCGGTCATCGCCGCGTTTGCGGTCCTGCTCGGCGGCGTCGGCCTCGCCCCGGCCGCGCACGCGGCCGACCGCGGCGTCGGATTCGGCACGTGGGCTCCGCTCTCGCGCACCGGCTGGCACGGCTCGATGAAGGTCGGCGAGGTGCACACGTACTGCATCCATCCGGGGCTTCCGGTCGCGGTCGGGACGACGACCGATCACGGCACGACCTCCAGCGTGAACGGGCTGACCGCCCAACAGCTCGTCGCGATCAACCACCTCGTCACCACGTACGGACAGACGGACGATCCGGTGCAGGCGGCCGGCGTCGGGTGGGCCGTCAAGGCGATCGTCGACCTCGACACCACCCTGCACTCGTGGGGGTACTCCGGAGACGACCTCGCCGGAGCGATCGATCACATCATGCGGCGCGCCAGTCCCGAGAACAGCGCCGCGGTGCAGGAGCGCGCCCTCCGCTACCTCGCCGAGGCCCAGGCCGTCCCCGTGCCCCGCTCCGGTGGCGCGATGACGCTGAGCACCCGGGCGGACGACCCGACCCGCGGAGCGCTCTCGGTCGACGTCGACGCCGCGGCCACGGGGACGCTCCGCCTCGACGGCGCGGTCTTCGCCGACAGCGGCAGCGCCGAGCGGCCGGACGTCCACGGCGGCGGTGTCTTCGAGATCATCGCCGCGCCGCCCGTGGCGGACGAGGGACGGCCCTACACGGTGCGCGCCACCGGCGACTTCACCGTCCGATCCGCCGCGATCCGCTCCTACTCCACGCCCGGGCAGCAGGAGTCCGCGGGTCCGGCCGAACCGACGCGCTTCACGCTCTCGGCCGTCGACGAATCTCCGCGTCCCGTGCGTTTCTCGCCGCGCATCGCGACGACGGCCGAGATCGACGCCGGCACCTTCGTCGACGAGGTGACGTTCTCGGCCGCAGACGGGATCTGGCCCCGGCGCGAGGACGGGTCGTTCGTCGTGATCCGGGCGACGGCGAACGTCTACCGGACGGGCTCGTTCCCCGCCGAATCGTCCGAGATCCCGTCGCACCTCACTCCCGTGGCGACCCTCGAGCTGCTCACCGATCCCGCCTCCGGGGCCGGGACGTACACCGTGTCGTCGCCCCCTCTCCCCGGCCCCGGCGTCTACACGGCGGTGTGGAGCGTGAGCCGGGTCGAGCAGGACGCGGCCGCCGCCGCGCACCTGCCGCCGGAGTATCTGTGGCGGGAGCGCTTCGCTTCTCCGTCGCAGACCCAGCAGCTCGCCCCGCCGCCTCCCCCCGACATGCCGCCGCCGGCGCCCGCACCCACCCCGTCCGTATCGCCGCCCGCGGCTCCCGCCCGATTGGCCGCGACCGGGCAGGATCGCGCGTCGGCGGCGAGCCTCGGAGGGGCGGCGGGGGCGATCCTGGCGATCGGCGTCGCAGCGATCATCATCTCGCGCAGACGCTCCACGCCCCGGCACTGACCGGACTCCGGCGTCGCGATCGGTTCCGGTCTCGACGCCGGAGAAGCGGCGTGCACGCGATTCGAACGCCGGTTGGGTGCGGCGACATCCACCCGCAACGGGCCAGACGCGCCCGGATGTCGCCACGGTTCGAAGCACCCCTCCGGGCAGGGTAGACTTTTCAAGTTGCAACGGGGTGTGGCGCAGCTTGGTAGCGCGCGTCGTTCGGGACGACGAGGCCGCAGGTTCAAATCCTGTCACCCCGACCACTGCGGCAAATCAGAAGGCCCCTCACCTCGGTGAGGGGCCTTCTCGCGTGCTGTCGCGAACGCCCCGTGACCAATCGTCGGCACGAACGAGCGAGGGTGCCGGTCGTGTCACCGGCGGCACACGTCGCAAGGCCGCCCGACCGGCCGGCACTCACCCCCGTCGGTCGCCTCGGAACGCCACCCGTAGAATCGAGGAGGCCCCGAGCCGCACAGCCCGCGCATCGCGCGTGCGCCGATCCCCTCAGCCCAGGAGCACCGTGTCCGACGCCACGCCCCGCCTCGTCGCCTTCGACCTCGACGACACCCTCGCCCCCTCCAAGTCGCCGATCGACCCCCGCATCGGCGATCTGCTGCTCGCCCTCGCCGAGCGCGTCGAGGTGGCCATCATCTCCGGCGGCCAGCTGCAGCAGTTCCGCAGCCAGGTCGTCGAGCGTCTCCCCCAGGCCTCTCCCGCCCTGCTGTCGCGCTTCCACCTCATGCCCACGTGCGGCACGCAGTACTACCTGCTGTCGACCGACGGCGTCGAGACGGTCTACGCCCACTCCCTGACCGACGACGAGAAGGACCGCGCCCTCACCGCCGTGCGCGAAGAAGCGGAGCGTCTGGGCCTGTGGGAGGCGGAGCCCTGGGGCGACATCCTCGAAGACCGGGGTTCGCAGATCACCTTCTCTGCGCTCGGCCAGTCCGCCCCGCTCGACGCGAAGATGGCGTGGGACCCGACCGGCGAGAAGAAGAACAGCCTGCGCGAAGCCGTGGCGACGCGCATCCCCGACCTCGAGGTGCGCTCCGGCGGATCCACCTCGGTCGACATCACCCACCGCGGCATCGACAAGGCCTACGGCATGAACAAGCTCGCCGAGGCCACCGGCATCCCCCTCGACGACATGCTCTTCGTCGGCGACCGCCTCGACCCCGACGGAAACGACTACCCCGTGCTCGCCATGGGCGTCGACTGCCAGGCCGTACACGGCTGGGAGGACACCGCGGCGTTCCTCGAGAAGCTCATCCCGACGCTGCCCGAGCGCACTGAGGACTGAGCCGCAGGCGAGGTCGTCCACGCAGTGAGCGACCTCGCGCTGCCCCGAGTCGTCAGAGGATCTTGCCGATCGGCTCGCGCTTCTCGGCCTGGAAGCGGTCCTCGGTGCGTCCGTAGGCCCAGTACCCCGACAGCGACACCTGCTCGCGCGCGAGTCCCCATCGCGCGAAGATGACATCGCGCATGGCCTTCATGGCCTCGCGCTCCCCGTGCGCGAAGACCTGCCCGCGTCCATCGAGCGGATGCCACCGCGCCACCGCGTCGACGAGCACCGGCGTCGCACCGGCCTCGGCTCCTCCGCGATACACCCAGGTGAGCGTGACCCCGGCGGGCGCCGCCAGTGGAACGTGCTCCTCGGGACCCTGGACCTCGATGAACGCTGCGCCGACGGCATCCCGAGGCAGTTCCTCCAGCGCCGCAGCGATGGCCGGGATCGCCGACTCATCGCCCACGAAGAGGTGCCAGTCGGCGGTCGGATCGGGGGCGTATCCGCCGCCGGGAGACGCGACGACCAACCGATCCCCCGGCTGCGCGCGAGCGGCCCACGGACCGGCCAGGCCCTCGTCGCCGTGCACCACGAAGTCGATCGTGATCTCGTCGCCGTCGACCGCGCGCACCGTGTAGGTGCGGGTCACCGGCAGATCCTCGGATGCCAGGACCTCGCGCAGCGCCACCAGATCGTAGGGCGGTTCGAGCCCGAGCTCGGGCTTGGTGAAGATGATCTTGACGTACTTGTCGGTGTACGGGCTCTCGCGGAACGCGTGCAGGCCCTCGCCCGCGGCGCGCACACGGACCAGATGCGGGCTGAGTCGCTCTGTCGCGACGACGTGCAGGACGTGCTGAGGGCGCGGGGGACGCACGGGTCGATCGGTCACGAGAGGTCCTTTCGAGGGGTGGTCGCGCCCACGTCGGCGCGCGCGGCGTCGACGAACGAGGCGTCGTCGGCATCGGACGGGCTCAACGCCTCGGCGACGTCGGTGAAATAGTCGGTGATGTGCGCGCGGACGCACGCGCGAGCCGCGTCGGCCTCGCCCCGGGCGACCGCATCGACGATGCGGCGGTGCTCCCTGCGCAGCCGGTCGGCCATCGTGGGCCACGACGCCAGCCGAGCCGCGCCGGCCTGCGTGTACTCCTCGATCGAACTGCGCAGCCCCGCCATCATCGCCGACACGACGGCATTGCCCGACGCCTCGGCCAGAGCCTGGTGGAACCGTGCGTCGAGGGCCAGGAACTCCTCGGGTGCGAGAGGATCGGCATCCATCGCGTCCAGGATGCCGGACACCTCGGTCAGATCCGCGTCGGTGCGGGCGAGCCTCTCGGCGACATCGCACTCGAGCACCACACGGGTGCGCACGACGTCGGTGAGGGGGAAACCGTGAGCCGCGACCTGTAGGCGGAGGAAGGCCGCCAGGCCCCCGCGCGGCGTGGTGACGATCATCGCTCCCGCCGTCGGCCCGGAGCCGGTCGCCGTGCGCACGACGCCGAGTACCTCGAGCACGCGGACGGCTTCGCGCACGCTCGAGCGTCCCACCCCGAGCTGGGACGCGAGTTCGCGCTCCGGGGTCAGCCGGTCGCCGGGTGCCAGGCGGCCCTCGCGCAGGTCGGCCTCGATGCGCTCGAGCACCACCTGCCACGCGCGCGGTTCGCCGTTCGGCATGGTCCCTCCGTCCGTCGACCCCCGGTGTGGCCTGACCACATCACCCTAGATGCGGGCGGTCACGCGTCGGAGGAGGTTGCGTATCCGGCCGGATTGGTGGTCTGCCAGTTCCAGTAGTCGCGGCAGGCGTCGTCGATCGAGAAGCGCGTGCGCCACCCCAGCACCTCACCCGCCTTGCTCGGATCGCAGTAGGTGGCGGCGACATCACCGGGGCGGCGCGGCAGCATCTTCTTCGGCAGATCGTGGCCCACCGCCTTCTCGAACGAGGCGACGAGTTCGAGCACGCTCACCGGGCGCCCGGTGCCGAGGTTGAACACCTGGTGGCCCGGCCGCGCCTTCTCGAGCGCGGCGACGTGCCCCTCGGCCAGGTCGACCACGTGGATGTAATCGCGCAGACCCGTGCCGTCGGGGGTGTCGTAATCGGAGCCGAACACGCCGATCTCGTCGAGCGAGCCGATCGCGACGCGCGACACGAAGGGCATGAGATTGTTCGGGATGCCGGCGGGGTCTTCGCCGATGAGGCCCGACGGGTGCGCCCCGACCGGGTTGAAGTAGCGCAGCACCGTGACGTTGAGATCGGGATTCACCCGCGCCACGTCGGCCAGGACCACCTCGTTCATGCGCTTGGACTTGCTGTAGGCGTTCGAGAGCTCGACGCTCGTCGTCGACTCTTCGGTGAAGGGCAGGTCGGCGGGGTCGGAGTACACCGTGCCGGTGCTGGAGAACACGAACGAACGGATGCCGTGCGCGATGCCGACCCGCAACAGCGCGAACGTGGTGTCGAGGTTGTTGGAGTAGTACTCCAGGGGCTTCTGCGTGCTCTCGCCCACGGCCTTGAACGCGGCGAGATGGATGATCGCATCGACCGGACCGTACTGCGCGAACGCGGACTCGACGACGGCCGCGTCGGCGGCGTCGCCCACGACCAGCGGAGCGGCCTTGCCGGTGATCTGCTCGACCCGCTCGGCGGCGACGGCGTGCGTGCCGGAGAGGTCGTCGAGCAGCACCACGTCGTGGCCCGCCTCGAGCAGGGCCACGGCCGTGTGGGTTCCGATGTAACCGGCACCGCCGGCCAGGAGTACGCGCATGCCTCCAGGCTATCGTCCACCGCCGACATCGCCGGAGCGCGCGTCGCGCCGGCGCCGGCGTGGTCGCGGTGTCGCCCGCCCGCCCGGCCGCCGTCGGTCCCCGCCGTTTCGCCACGAGACGGCATCCCGCTGACAACTCGGCGACATCCTGCAGCCGAGTCGTCAGCCACGTGCAGTCTCGGCGCCCGGCGGGTCGGGCACGGCCGCGGCGCTTCCCAGCGAGGGCGCAGCGCACGGCGCCGCGGCCACGCGCGACGGCGCCACGAGACGGCATCCCGCTGACAACTCGGCGACATCCTGCAGCCGAGTCGTCAGCCACGTGCAGTCTCGGCGCCAACGGGGGCGCCGAGCGGGGGCCCAACGGGGGCGCCTACGGCGGCGGGGCCGGGTGCGCGCGGGGCGGGCGGGCCGCGTCAGCGGCCGTCGAGCCGCCCGCCGGACTCCCGCAGGTAGCACGCGGCGCACATCGACTCGTACGTGACCTCGCCCGCGATCTGCCCCTCGTCGATCGCGACCTGATCGCCGTCGAAGACGAAACGTCCGCCGACGAGCCGCGCGTTGAAGATCGCCTTGCGCCCGCACCGACAGATGGTCTTGAGCTCCTCGAGGCTGTGCGCGATCTCCATCAGACGCGCCGACCCGGGGAACGCCTCGGTGCGGAAATCGGTGCGGATGCCGTAGGCCAGCACCGGGATGCCGTCGAGCACCGCGATGCGCAGCAGGTCGTCGACCTGGGCGGGGGTGAAGAACTGCGCCTCGTCGACGAGCAGGCACGCCACCGGCGCGCGACCCGCCGCGGCGTGGAACGCCTCGCGCAGATCGTCGTCGGGGGCCACCAGGAAGTCGACCGGCCGCGTCACCCCGAGGCGGCTGTCGATCTGGTCGGCGCCCTTGGTGTCGATCTCGGGCTTGGCCAGCAGCACGCTCTGGCCGCGCTCCTCGTAGTTGTACGCCGCCTGCAGCAGCGCGGTGGACTTGCCGGAGTTCATCGCGCCGTAGCGGAAGTACAGCTTCGCCACGCGCGACTCAGGGGTTGATGGCGAGAGCGCGAGCCGTGGCATCCAGCTCTGCGCGCGCCTTCTCGGGGTGCGTGTTGAGCGTCTCGCCGTAGCTGGGGATGAGCTCGCGCAGACGGGGCTCCCACGCGGGCATGCGCTCGGGGAAGCAGGTCTTGATCAGCCCGAGCATGATCGACACGGCCGTGGACGCCCCGGGGGACGCACCGAGCAGACCCGCGATGGAGTGGTCGGCCGAGGTGACGACCTCGGTGCCGAACTGCAGGACGCCGCCCTTGGCCTTGTCGCGCTTCATGACCTGGGCGCGCTGACCGGCGTCCAGCAGCTCCCAGTCCTCGTCCCGGGCTGTGGGCATGAACTCGCGCAGACTGTCGACCTTCTTCGCATGGGTCTTGAGCAGCTCGCTGACGAGGTACTTGATCAGGCCCGGATTGTCGACCGCCACCTTCAGCATGGGGAAGATGTTGTGCGGACGCACCTGGGTGACGATGTCGAGCATCGACCCGTTCTTGAGGAACTTCGGGCTGAAGGTCGCGAACGGACCGAACAGCAACGCCGACTCCCCGTCGACGACGCGGGTGTCCAGGTGCGGCACCGACATGGGCGGGGCACCGACCGAGGCCTGCGAATACACCTTGGCCCGGTGCTTCGAGACGATGTCGGGGTGGGAGGTCTTGAGCCACTGACCACCGATGGGGAAGACGCCGTACCCCTTGATCTCGGGGATGCCGGAGCGCTGCAGGAGCTTGAGCGCCCACCCGCCCGCGCCGACGAAGACGAACTTGGCGTCGATCGAGCCGGGTGTCCCGCCGATGACGTGGCGGTACGACACCCGCCAGGTGCCGTCCTTCTGCTTCTTCAGTTTCTTGACGTCGTGGTTGGTCGCGACCTCGACGCCCTTCTCGCGCAGATCGGCGAAGAGCTGGCGCGTGAGCGAGCCGAAGTCGACGTCGGTACCGGCGGGCACGCGGGTGGCGGCGAAGGGCTCGCCCTTGCGGCGCTTCTGCATGAGCAGCGGCGCCCACTGGTTGATGACCCGGGAGTCCTCGCTGTACTCGATGCCGGCGAACAGGGGCTGCTGCTTGAGCACCTCGTAGCGACGGCGCAGGTACGCGACGTCCTTCTCTCCGCGGACGAACGTCATGTGCGGGGTGGCGTTGATGAACGTCGACGGCTCGTCCAACACGCCCTCGGCCACGAGCGAGGCCCACAGCTGTCGGCTCTGCTGGAACTGCTCGTTGATGGCGACGGCCTTGGACGGGTCGAGGGCGCCGTCCTTGCTGTCGGGCATGTAGTTGAGCTCGCACAGGGCCGCGTGGCCCGTGCCGGCGTTGTTCCATGCGTTGGAGCTCTCCTGCGCGACATCGCTGAGGCGCTCCAGGACCGCGATCTTCAGATCGGGCTGGAGGTCTTTCAGCAGCGTGCCGAGAGTGGCGGACATGATGCCGCCACCGATGAGGAGAACATCGACGTTTTCAGTCACCCGTCGATTCTAGGTGCGGGCCGTGAGGTGTCTCGACATCGAGAGATCGGTCCGTTCGATGTCGAGACACCTGGCAGAGGACGCCCGGATGCCGTGGCCTCAGGCGGTCGCGAGACGCCGCTGCGCCACCAGCTCGGCGATCTGCACGGCGTTGAGCGCGGCACCCTTTCGCAGGTTGTCGTTGCTGATGAACAGCACGAGGCCCTTGCCCTCGGGGGCGGACTGGTCGGCGCGGATGCGGCCGACGTAGCTGGGGTCGGACCCGGCGGCCTGAAGAGGCGTCGGCACCTCTTGGAGGCGGACGCCCGGGGCGTCGGCGAGCAGCTCGCGCGCACGCTCGGGGGTGATGTCGCGGGCGAACTCGGCGTTGATGCTCAGGGAGTGGCCGGTGAAGACGGGGACGCGCACGCACGTTCCCGCGACGCGCAGCTCGGGCAGTTCGAGGATCTTTCGGCTCTCGTTGCGCAGCTTCTTCTCTTCGTCGGTCTCGTTGAGGCCGTCCTCGACGAGGTTGCCGGCGAACGGGATGACGTCGAACGCGATCGGGGCGACGTACTTCTCGGGCGCGGGGAAGTCGAGAGCCGACCCGTCACGCACGAGCCGCTCGACGTCGCCCTGCGCGAGGACGCCCTCGACCTGGCCGAGGAGTTCTCGCGCCCCGGCGAGACCCGAGCCCGAGACGGCCTGATAGGTGCTGACGATCAGTCGTTCGAGGCCGGCCTCGGCGTCGAGCACCTTCAGCACCGGCATGGCCGCCATGGTCGTGCAGTTGGGATTGGCGACGATGCCCTTGACGGCCTCATCGATCGCGTGGGGGTTTACCTCGCTCACCACGAGGGGGACCTCGGCATCCATCCGCCAGGCGCTGGAGTTGTCGATGACGAGGGCGCCGGCTTCGGCGAAGCGGGGAGCGTGCGCCCGCGAGCCCGTGGCCCCGGCGGAGAAGAGTGCGACCTCGACACCCGCGGGGTCGGCGGTGGCGACGTCCTCGACGACGATGGGCCGCCCGGCGAACTCCACGGTCGAGCCGGCGGAGCGCGCCGTGGCGAACAGGCGCAGCTCGCGGATCGGGAACGCCCGCTCGGCGAGGATTTCGAGCATGACGGTGCCGACCTGGCCGGTGGCGCCGACGACGGCGAGGGAGGTTCCGGAATCGGAGATGCGGGTCATGCGAGGTCCTCGGGTGTTCGGGTGGCGGATGCCGCGAACGCGGCGTTCGGGTCAGGGTAGCGCGAGTGCCGGGGACGACGCCGACGCGGGCGGCCCGACGCAGGAACTTTGCCGGTGCAGCTCCGGCACGACGCCGGTTCGCACGGCGCCGGGCGCCCCGGACCGGAAAAGTCCTGTCGCCCCTCGCCGGCCCTCGTCAGCTCAGCGCCGCCGCACCGAACGACACCGCGAAGCGTTCGCACCACAGATCGACCGTGCGGAACACCGAGAGGTCGACGTCGGCGGGGATGTCGTAGAGCTGATCGCCGAGATTGCCCCGCAGCGGACCCAGGTCGACGTGGGCGTGATCCGCCGCCGTGTACCACCCGTCCCGTCCCTCGACGACCGGGCCCGC
The DNA here is from genome assembly GCF_044748345.1 of Microbacterium sp. NPDC090007. Classification (NCBI taxonomy): domain Bacteria; kingdom Bacillati; phylum Actinomycetota; class Actinomycetes; order Micrococcales; family Microbacteriaceae; genus Microbacterium; species Microbacterium sp. NPDC090007. The sequence continues at coordinate 321,492 of NZ_JBIVFV010000002.1, forward strand.
GCTGAGCCAGACGTGCACGTCGGGCCCATTCGACGTCGACAGCCCGACCAGGGCCAGCTGACGGGTGCCGTCGGGGTTCTCGATGACGCGGACCGCGCCCGATGTCTCGTGCTCGTGACTGATCAGGGAGCCGCTAAGAAGATCGACCGGGCCGGCGGGCGGGGCGGGCGTCGCCGCGTCGGTCGCCATCGCCGCCATCTCGACCGGCGCGGTCGTCGCGGTGGGTGCGCTCGTCGCGGTGGTCGACCCCTGCGGCGCCGGGATCGCGTCGGCGACGCGGACGTCCACGAACAGCAGCCACGGTTGGAACAGCAGCCCCGCGACGATGAGGACGATCGCCGCCGCGCCGGCCCCCAGCATCCACCCGATTCTGGTCCGCCTCGACCTCTGCTGCCGCGTCATCGTGACCTCCGCTCGTTGAGCGAAGGGTAGGCCGCGCGGCTGGAGACCGCCTGCGAAAACGGCGGTGTCAGCGACCGGTGCCGGCGTGGACCGTGGCCTCGGCGTCGCCGTCGAGACCGTAGGCGGTGTGCACGAGACGAGCGGCCTCGGCCAGGTCGACCCCGCGCACGACGACCGAGATGCGGATCTCGGACGTCGAGATCATCTCGATGTTCACGCCCGCCAGGCTCAGCGCCTCGAACAGGGTCGCTGAGACGCCCGAGTGCGTGCGCATGCCGGCACCGACCACCGACAGCTTGCCGATCTGGTCGTCGTGGACGAGGCTCTCGAAACCGACCTCGGACTGCTCCCCCGACAGCGCGCGCAGCGCCGTCGTGGCATCGGTCTTGGGCAACGTGAACGAGATGTCGGTCCGGCTGGTCGCGGCCGCCGAGACGTTCTGGACGATCATGTCGACGTTGGCGCCGGACTTGGCGACGATCTTGAAGATGTCGGCGGCCTTGCCGGGGACGTCGGGCACGCCGATGACGGTGATCTTGGCCTGGCTGAGGTCGGTGGCGACGCCGGCGACGATGGGCTCTTCCATGGTGGCTCCCTCGGGGACGAGCGGGGACTTCTTCGAGGCGTCGAGCACCCAGGTGCCCTCGCCCGAGCTGAACGTGGACCGGGCGTGGATCAGCACGCCGTGGCGCCGCGCGTACTCGACCGCGCGGATGTAGAGCACCTTCGCGCCGTTGGCGGCGAGTTCGAGCATCTCTTCGCTCGAGACGCGCTCGAGCTTGCGCGCCATCGGCACCACGCGCGGATCGGCGGTGAAGATGCCGTCCACGTCGCTGTAGATCTCGCAGACGTCGGCGTCCAACGCCGCGGCGAGCGCGACGGCGGTGGTGTCGGACCCCCCGCGACCGAGCGTGGTGATGTCGCGGGTGTCGCGATTGAAGCCCTGGAAACCGGCGACGATGACGATCGCGCCCTCGTCGAGGGCTTCGCGCAGACGCACCGGCGTGACGTCGACGATACGCGCGGCGCCGTGGGTGGCATCCGTGATCATGCCCGCCTGGCTCCCCGTGAACGAGCGCGCCTCGAAGCCCATCGAATGTATCGCCATGGCCAGCAGCGCCATCGAGATGCGCTCGCCGCTGGACAGCAGCATGTCGAGCTCGCGCGGGGCGGGGATGGGCGCGACCTGGTTCGCGAGGTCGAGCAGCTCGTCGGTGGTGTCGCCCATCGCGCTCACCGCGACGACGACCTCGTGGCCGGCGCGACGGGTGTCGACGATGCGCTTGGCGACCCGCTTGATGCTCTCGGCGTCGGCGACGGACGAGCCGCCGTACTTCTGGACGATCAGAGCCATGAAAGGAACTCCCGGAGGGGTCATGCGTCGGGATGCCGCGACGCCGGCGCTCGTGCCGCGCCCGTGCATCATCCTAGGGGCGCGTCCATCACCGCTTGGTCATGCGGACCCACCGGGCGGACGCGCAGCCCCCGTCGATAGGATCGAGGCGTTCCACCCCCCACCCCCCTGGAGCGATCGGATGCCGCTCACACCCGGCCACTGGCTCTCGTCCCTGCGCCGTCTGGTGCACACCGACGACGCCGCGACCTCGACGGACACGACCCTGCTGCCCGTGATCGACGAGGCGCTCGCAACCCGCATCCTGGACCTGGCCATCCGCATCGGCGAGACGATGCTCGTCGTCGGCGCCCCCGCGAACGAGGTGACGCTGACGATCGTGCGCGTGTGCGGTGCCTACGGCCTCGACCCGGTGCACGTGGACGTCACGTACAACTCGATCACGATCGCCCACAGCCGCCCCGGCGCCAGCCACCCGACGACGCTCCTGCGGGTCGTGCGCGGATCGGTGCCCGACCACGCCAAGCTGCAGCGCCTGCAGGCGCTCGTGACCGAGATCGCCGACGGTCTCGGTCTCGACGAGGCGATCACCCGGTGCCGAGCGATCCGCCGCCTGCCCTTCCGCTATCGACCCGCGATCGTGATCGTCTCGCAGGCGTCGCTCGCCGCCGGCGTCGCCATCATGTTCGGCGCCAACTGGCTGGCGCTCGTGCTGTCGTTCATCGCAGCGGCCCTCGCGGCGAGCACCCAGTACGTCCTGGCCCGCGCGCGGGTGCCCTACTTCTTCGCGCAGATCGCCGGCGGCTTCGTGCTCACCGTCGTCGCGGCACTGTCGCCCCTGCTGCGCTACACCGGGATCGACGCGGCCGCCGCGATCAGACCGTCGGTGATCGTGGCATCCGGGATCGTGCTCATGCTCGCGGGACTCACCGTCGTCGGAGCCGCCCAGGATGCCATCGACGGTTTCGCGCTGACGGCGACGGGGCGCATCCTGGAGCTCACGACGCAGACCCTGGGCGTGGTGCTGGGGATCCTGGCGGGTCTGGAGACGGTCCGTGTCCTGGGCCTCGGCATGTCGCCGCCGACCACCGCCCTCCCCCTCGGTCCGGTCGTCCTGCAGTTCGTGGGCGCGGCGGTCATCGCGATCGCCGTGGCGGTGTTCAACGGCGCCGGCGCCCGGATCGTGATGGTGAGCGCGGCGCTCAGCCTGGTCGCGTGGGCGGGCTACCTCGCCGCGACCGGTGTCGGATTCGAGGTCGCGGCGGCGAGCGGCGTGGGCGCGTTCGTCGGCAGCTTCGTCGGCATCGTCGTCGCATACCGCCTGCACGTGCCGTCCGTTGCCATCACCACTGCGGCGATCCTGCCGCTCGTGCCCGGGGCGGCGGTGTTCCGCGGACTGCTGGGCATCGTCGAGTCGGGCGAGGATCCGGCCGTGCTCATGACCGGCGTCACGACCCTCGCGGGCGCGGCGACCATCGGCATCGCCCTCGCCGTCGGGGCCTCGCTGGGCATCTACCTCGGCCAGCCGGTGCGCGCGACGCTGTCGAGCGTGACCCGCGTGCGGGCGCGGGCGCGGGGCTGACCGCGACGGGACGACGCTCGGCCGTGCGCGCGGGGCCGCTGACCGCGACAGGACGATGCGGGCCGTCGTGGTGCAGGGCTGCTGACAGCGACGGGGCGATGCGGGCCGCCGCTCCCGCCCCGCGCGGGCGGCGGTCCGTGGCATCCGTGGTCCAGAGGCGACGCCCGCTCAGCCGAAGCGACCGTTGACGTAGTCGTACGTGCGCGGGTCGATCGGCGAGTCGAACATCGCCGCGGTGTCGCCGTGCTCGACGATGTGCCCCGGCTGGCCCTGCGAAGCGAGGAAGAACGCGCACTGCTGCGAGACGCGCTGCGCCTGCTGCATGTTGTGGGTCACGATGACGATGGTCACCTCTTTCTGCAGTTCCCCCATCGTCTCCTCGATCACTCGCGTGGACGTCGGATCCAGAGCCGAGCACGGCTCGTCCATGAGCAGCACCTTCGGCTTGACCGCGAGCGACCGCGCGATGCACAAGCGCTGCTGCTGACCACCCGACAGACCGCCGCCGGGCTGGCGCAGACGATCCTTGACCTCCTTCCACAGCCCCGCCGACGCGAGCGAGCGCTCGACCAGGTGATCCTTCTCGTCGCGCGAGGCGCGCACGCCCGTCAGCCGGAGCCCGGCGATGACGTTGTCGTAGATCGACATCGCGGGAAAGGGGTTGGGCTTCTGGAAGACCATCCCGATGTCGCGCCTCGCGTCGGTGAGCTTGCGGGCGGTGTCGTAGATGTCGACGCCGTCGAGCAGCACCTCGCCCGCGAGCGACGCGGACGGGACGAGCTCGTGCATGCGGTTCAGGATGCGCAAGAAGGTGGACTTGCCGCACCCCGACGGCCCGATCAGTGCCGTCACCTGTCCGGCGGGCATGGTCAGCGACACCCGGTCGAGGACCTGGTGATCACCGAACCAGGCGGTGATCCCGCGGGCATCGAGGGTCGCGAGGTCGGGCGGTAGGTCGGGGAACGGGTCGCGCGGGAGCGCCGGCACTGTCAGATCACCCTCGAGGGGAGCCGGGAAGACGGGGGTCGCGGGTGCGGGCTCGCGTCGGGCGCGGCGGCCCTGGGCGTCGCCGGCGGCGGGGAGAACGGTGGTGGTGTCGTCGGACATGTCGCGATCCTCGAGGGTCAGAGAAGGTTGGGGAGCAGTCGCGTGAGCTGGTCCGCGACGAAGAAGCCGGCGAGGGCGGCGACGGGAAGGAAGACGATCCACGTCTTCTGTGCACCGAACCGGCGGAAGGACCACACGGCCGCGATCTCGACGGCGATGAGGAACTGCACGGCGAAGACCAGCGCCCACACCGTGCGCACGTCCGTCGCCATGGCCCGGTGCGCCGGATCGAGAGTCGTGGTGGTCGTCAGACGTGCACCGGCGGCTTGCGTCTCGGAGACCAGGCGGGCGTCCACGTAGGCGATGCCGGTCGGGATGTACGGCACCCCGCGGGCGGTCTGGAGGATGAGCCGGCTCTCGCCGCGCACCAGATTCGGCGGCGTCGGATCGCCGGCGTAGCGCAGGCCCATCACCTCGAACAGCTGCAACCCCTGGCCCGTGCGCACCGTGATCTCATCACCCGGCTCGAGCGCCGAGATCGCCGAGAACGGCCCTCCGAACGCCCCCGCCCGCCCCATCAGCACACTCACGCCGGCCTGCCCGGGCAGGACGCTGTCTCGGCGGTGCCCGACGCCGAGGGCCGTCTGCGCCGAGGACGTGCCCTCGACCACGACCTCGTGGAACCGCAGACGCGGGATGTCCATGATCGCGACCGGTGCCCCGTCGGCCAGGAGAACGTCCTCGAACGTGCCCTCGCCGACCGGGGCGGTGCCGGCGGCGAGCTGCGCCCGCAGATCGTCCTCGAGACGCTGCTGCGACGCGAGGTGCTGCAGGTGGCTGAAGACGGTGACGTTCCCCACGAACATCATCACCAGCAGCAGCAGCGTCGCGACGATGCTGCGCGCGAGGGCCTCACCCGAACTCAGGACGACCGGCCCGCGCGGCGCCACCGGGGGCCGGCGCGGCGGGCGCGGCACGCGCGGCGGACGGCCGCGTCTCACCGGGGGCTCGACGGGGAGGACCGATTCATCGATGACGCTCACGCGGGCACCCCGATCGCGAGGTCGTCGGCCTCGGCATCCCGACGCGATCGCCACAGCTGCACCACGGCGAAGGCGATACCGGCCAGCAGCAGCCCGGCGACCACCAGCCAGGGGAAGACGAAGACCGTGACGTCGCGCGTCAGCGGGCTGAGCTGCGTGCCCTCGACCTCGGCGGGCGGGCGGAAGGTCGCGTGAGCGGTCAGCACGGTCCACTGCCCGACGCCACCCAGCTCCGCGGAGACGACGCGGCTCTCGCCCGCTCTCAGCTGCGACACCGCCACCGCGTCGATCTGCGCGACGCGGTTGCCCAGCGGGCCCTCCATCCAGAAGTCCGCCGTCGCATCGAACGTCGAGGTTGAGACGTTCCGCACCGTGAACGACAGCGCAGCGGACCCGCCGAAGGGGTTGGGCGAGATGCGGACGTTGCTGAGCAGACCGCCCACGTGCACGACACCGCCCAGATCGACGGCACCCGGAGCGGGCGACGGCGACGGTGAGACGATCGACACCGTCTCGGAGCCGGAACCCGCGGGAGCGGTGCCCGCACCGGACCCCGCCCGCACGCCCGTCCCCCCGGCGGCGCCCTTCGCCGGCGCTCCGGCGCCGCTCGCACCCGCCGAGGCGGCACGGCACGGCGAGGACTGCGAGCTGGGCGGACCGATCACCGTCGCCGACATGTCCACGGCCCCGGTCGCCGCCGCGGACGGCGCCGCCGTGGGGCACGTCACCCCCGACGCGGCGCGCGCGGGCGAGGCGCCGGCGCTCGGCAGGGTCGCGGGAGCCAGCACCGCCGCGGCGGTGATCAGCGCGACGGCGGACAGTCGTGGCATCCATGCCCGCAGAACCCGCCTCACGGCGTACCGCCCGGGGCACCGGTCGCCACGGTCTCGCGCGCGGACTCGGCCTTGCGGCGGGCTTCGGCCTCGGTGTACTCGACCCAGGCCCGGGCGCGGCGCGCGTCGATGCGACGGCGCAGACGCAGCCACCCCCACATCAGCGCGCCGAGGAGCACGACGAGCAGCAGCGCCCACGGGACGACGAACAGGACGGTGTCGCGCGACACGCTGCGCAGCGGTCCCGGGTTGAGTGCCTGGTCGTCGACCGAGGGGTACAGCGTCACCGACGGCGCGAGGTAGATCCACTGCCCCACGCCCGAGAGGGTCGTGGTGACCGTGCGCGTGCTGCCGGGCAGCATCTCGTCGACGTCGGATTCCACGACACCCGAGACGCCGACACCGAATACCCCGCGCACCTCGGCCTTGAGGCGTCCGGACAGGGCGACGTTGCCCGCGTTTCGCACCGTGAAGGTCACAGTCGTCTCGCCGTTGAGGGGATTCAGGCTCGGCGCATACGACGCGGACATTCCGTCGATCGACATGATCGGCTGCAGGTCGCCGGGAACACGCACGTACAGACGCGTTCCCACCCGGCGATCGACCAGCACCTGGCCGTCGTCCGCGAGGGCGGACACGACCAGACCGGCGGCGTGGTCTCCCGGTCCCGCGTCGGCGGGCACGACGAGGTGGAACGGCACCTCCGTCGATGCGCCCGGTTCAAGGGCGACCGAGACGCTCGGCTGCCCGCCGAAGTCGACCCAGGCGCCGGCGTCCGTGGGAGTGACACCGGTCTCGAGCAGACCGTAGCCGCCCTCGTCGGTGTTGAACGCATCGGTGGCGAACACGGTGTAGGTCTGCGCGGTCGAACCGGCGTTGGTGACCACGTAGGTGTCGTCGATGCTCTGGCCGGGGCTCATCTGGTAGCTGAAGCGCGACCGGGGCGAGGTGCCGTCGGCCGACAGCGGCGCCGCGGAGACGCCGATCGTGTCGGCGGCGGGGGCGTCCTCGGCGTGGGCGGGACGGGCCGCGGAGAGGGCGGCGGAGATCGCGGCGACGCCCACCAGGGCGAGCGCGACCGAGCGGAGCCCCCACGCCTTCGGGCGGCGGGGGGCAGGGGAGGAAAGCACGATATATCTCCGCAGAGGATGCTTGCCGCGATCGATCCGCGGCATGAACGAGGGCTGAACGCCGAACGGGCTGTCCGACGCGGACGAGGGGCGGCGCCGACGGCGCCGCCCCTCGCGTGCGATCACTTCGAGACGAGCGTGAGCGTCATCTTCGAGGTGTAGGTGCCGGCCGGAGCGTCCGACGGCGCCACGAGGGTCAGATCCGCACCGAGCTTGGTCACCCCGACACCCGAACCCGCCGCCGCACTGGCGAAGGTCGAGGGGTAGACCGCCGCACCGGCGGTCTGCGCCGTCGCCGGGACGACACCGGTTGACGTGGTCCCGGTCGGGTTGACCTTGGGACCGACGCCGAGGTTGGCGGAGCTGAAGGTGGCGGCGTCGCTGGTGAACGCGGCGACCGTCTGCGTCAGCGTCCAGCCCTTTTTGCTGACGACGCGGTCGTCGGTCACGGTGACCTCGGGCAGGCTCGCGGTCGAGGTCGACTTGTTGTTGATCAGCTGGGCCTGACCGAACGTGGCCGTGGCGCCCGCGGGCACCGAGAGCGACAGCGAACCGTCCTGAGGAGCGACGGTGGTCGCCTGCAGCGAGATGTCGCCCGCGGTGCCACCGGCCGGAGGCGTGGTGCCGCCACCGGCGGGGACCGTCGCGGTGTAGCTCCACGAACCGCCCGGCTTGACCGTGATGTACGCGAAGGACGCGTCCTCGACGATGACACCGTTGCTGGAGGTGAAGGCCAGACCGGCCGAGAAGTCGCCGCCGTTGGCCTTGACCGAGGCGTAGTTGGCGCCGGCCAGGTTGTTCAGCAGCAGGGCCGGGGTGAGGACCGTCTTCTTGGCAGGGTCGTTGAAGGCGTTCATCTGGCTGCCGAGCCACTTCGAGGTGTCGCGCTCGCCCCCGCGGGGCGAGACGAAGACGAAGACACCGGTGGCCTTGTCGGGGCCGGTGAACATCTGGTCGTAGTTCGAGAAGCCCTCGGCGACCGGGTACCCGGCGACGAGCTGGTCGAACGCGATGGCCTCGCCGTCGGCGACCAGGTTCTCGGTCGTGGCGTCGAAGATGTAGAACGGCTCGGTCGAGCCGGCGGGGGTGTTGGCGGCCTGGGCGGCCGTGACGCCCGTGCCGACGAGCACGAGGGCAAGAGCGGCCGCGGCGGCGGCCTTGAGGGCGGAAGTGCGGAACATCGGAGTGTCTACCTTTTCGATTTTCTCGATCAGCCCTGGGCGTAGGCCGCGATGGGGGTGGTCGAGGAAGGGGCGAGGAAACCGAACTTGCGCTTGACCGATCCGGGCGCCAGGGGCGAGTTGCCGAAGTTGGTCAGGCTGGTGAGCGACGAGGAGTTGACGAGGTTCGCGAGAACCGGGTCGTACGCGGCGGCACCGGTGTAGGTGAACGTCGACTGCACGCGGGCACGCTCGACGATCAGGTAGGTGTCACGACCGAAGGTCGTGTTGGAGTAGTAGCTCGCGTTGGCGACGAGCGAGGGGGCCGTGCCCGTGAAGGGCGCGGCACCGGCGACGGGCGAACCCAGCTGCACGGTCGGGGCGGCGCCGACGGTGTTGACACCGGCGACGTTGTTGGCCTGGGCGATCCAGCTGCCGGCCGAGAACGGGATGATCTCGCCGTCTCCGAGCACGGTGGCGTCATTCTCGGGAACGGTGGTGTTGGTGGCGTCCGCGACGCCCGAGGGCGTGGTCACCTGGATGGCGTTCAAGAAGAACGAGCGGGTGCCCGACGACGTCTGGGGCAGGCGCGGCTTGACCGTCACGCCGTCGATCGCGGTGATGGTGCCCTCGTAGATGCCCTTGAGCTGCGATGCGGTGAGCGTCGCCCACGCGGCGGTCCCGCCCTTGTAGGCGTAGGCGACCGCGTCACGGGCGAAGGGGACGTACAGCAGGCGCCCGTCGGCGTTCGCGGAGGAGCCCGGGCCGCCGGAAGTGCGGGCGATGTCGACCTGGCCGGTGATGCTGCGAGCCGGGGTGACGTTGCCGCTGACCGACCAGTTGCCCCCGTCGATCGAGCGGCGCAGGGCGTCGCGACCGGCGCTGGAGCCGTTGGGGCGGGCGAAGAAGGGACCGTTCGACTTGGCCTGGATGGCTGCCGAACCGAACGCGTCGAAGTTGCCGATGGACTTGCCGTCGGCGAGGACGCGGACGTAGGAGCCGGACGCGCTGGAGCCGTTGGTGAGGGCGTTCATGGCGTCCTGGAGAGTGTCGGAGCCGACAGCCACGTAGCTGTTCGACACCGGTTCGGCCGACGCGGTCGAGGCGATGCTGACGCCCGACAGCAGGAGGCCGACGGCCGCACCGAGGGCGGCGATCTTCTTGATCTTCACGGGTAACCAATCTGGAAGAGGTGGATGAGTGTGATTTCGGGTGATGCGCGGAAGGAGAGGAGCGAGTCCGCGTCAATCGAGGCGACGCGGAAGTCTGGGGATGAGGAAGACGACGCCGGCGGCGAGCGCCCCGGCCAGCAGGCTGGCGGGCAGGACGGCGGGCAGGCCGCCCACGCCGGGGTCGGCGGGGGTCTGCGCCCCGGCGAGGGCGCCCGCCACCGCACCCGAGGCGACCGGATCGGTGGCGCTGGGCGCGGCCCCCGCCCCCGCGACGGCCGCGGAGCCGGGCGCAGACGCGGCACCGGCCGCGGCGGGCAGGGCGCCCGAGGCGAGGGGACCCGAGGCGGTCGGCGCCGTGGTCGGCGCGGGTGCACTCGAGCGGGTCAGACCGCCCTGGATCACGTTGGCGGCCACCACCGCCTGTTGGCGCCAGGCGTCGGGGATCGGGGCGTACCCCACGGGCAGCTGGCCGACACCGGACCCCGGCTGCTGACCGTAGCCGGACGCGTAGCGGATGAACGTGGCGTAGCTCGAGCGCGCCTTGGCATCCGTCATGTAGGGGTTCGCCGCCGCGTAGACCGCAAGCGTCAACGGATAGGCCGCCGTGGCGCTGCGGGCGGAATCGGAGCCGAAGTCGAAGCTCACGGTCTGCGTCTGCGGCGTGGGCGACACCATGGCCGAGGCGGCGGCGAGCATCGAATCCGTCGACACCGCGGTGAACTCCCCGGCCGGGTTCTTCAGATGCGCCGAGATGATCTGATACTTCTCGGATGCCGCGCTGTCGGTGAGCCCGATCACCGCTTGGGAGCCCTGCAGGCTCCGCGGTTCCTTGATGTACCGCGGCGGGTTGCCGAGCTGATCCCACGATCCCGAGATCTGCGCGTCGCCGCGGAGCGTGAGGTAGCCCGAGGTGTCGAGGTCGTTCGTGTAGGGACGCCAGCCGATGACGTTGAGCTCGCCCGCGCCGCCCTTGACGGCCTCGCGCTTGGTGGGGTCGGCCTTGGGGAAGGTGTCGATGGGCAGCTGCAGCGCCCCGTTCGGGTTCACCTCGGCGTTGGTGGAGCTGTACTTGTTGACCCGGGTGCCCCACGGGTCGGGTTCGCCGTTCAGGAAAGCCCGCGCCTCGGGGTCGGCGAGGACGTAGTTCCAGACGGTCGAAGCGACGTCGGAGCGGCCCTGCGTCACGAGCATGTCGGACACGCCGACGCCGGCGATGGACTGGTGACGCCACTCAGGGTCGTTGATCGCGAGGAAGTCCTCGTCGAAGAGCAGGTTGCGCGGGTTCGTGCCGAGATGGCCGCGATCGGTCTCGGTCGGTAGGGAGTCGACGTAGGAGGAGGTGAGGAGCTTCGCGATGAGGCGGGGGGTGAGGTTCATGGAGGTGAACGGCAGGCCCGCGCGTGCCTTCTCGTCGTCCGTCGCCGCGGAACCGGGAAAGCGATCGATGGCGAACGCGACGGTCACGGCCGACAGGCCCACGGGGGCGTAGATCAGGTCGTCGGCACCCTCGCCCGCGTAGGGGCGCGAGGTCAGGGCGAGCGGCGCCGACGTGGTCGCGAGGTTGGCGGCGACCGTCGCATCGGCCTCGTTGCTCGTGATCATGTTGTAGATGTCGCCGCCGTTGGCGCACAGGGCCGGCTGCCACGACGAGAGGGCCGACGAGAGCAGTTCGCTGCCCACGACCTGACGTTCCGCGGCGCCGATGCCGCAGGTGGTGCCGAGGGGGCGGAAGTCGAGCTTCACGGCGAGGTGATGCTTCCAGCTGTCCCAGAACAGGCCGGACTGATTGATGGACGAGGAGCCGTTGTCGGCCGTACCGCGCGGGATGATCACCAGCCAGCAGGACTGACCGCGCGGTGTGCCGTCCGCCGCGCCGACGGGCCGGCCGCAGCCGAGTCCACGGGACTGCACCGCCGTCTGCACCTCGAACTTCGCGGTGCCCGTGCCGTCGGACCCGGAGCCCGCCCACGACACCTCGTTCGAGGTGTACTGCGAGAAGAACGGGTTCTGGTTGACGGGGACGCGGGGTCCGTCGACGAACCTGCCGTTCACGATGCGGTCGACCCGCTCGTTCTCGCCGTCGCGCACGGTGGAGGATTTGAAGGGGATGGCCGTCTCACTCGGCTCGGTGACCCCCGTCCCCATGACCGTGTACTCCTGGTCCTGCGGGGGGATCTCGTATCCCCACTCGCGCGAACTGACGCGCCCTCCGCCGAACGTGCCGCTCGCGCCGTACTGGCAGGTCGTGCGGTCGGGGCGGCCGGTGTCCATCGGGTCGTCGCCCCAGCACTGCATGATCTGCAGGAAGTTCTCGCCGCCCGTCTGCTGGCTCGGCGGCGTCGACCGTGCCGCGTTCTTCCACGAGACGGTGATGCCCTGGGCGCCGAGACCACGGGTCTGCGAGACCGTGACCTCGAGCTGGGGGAAGGGGGCGTTCGCGGCGTCGGGGTCGTAGGACGCCGCCGTGACGGTGGTCGCCCCCAGATCGGCGCCGTCGTCGGCGGACGCGGCGGGGGCCGGGAGCGCGCCCCCGGACATCGCGGTGAAGACGATGCCGGCGACGGCCGCGCCGGCCAGGACCGAGAGCAGGCCACGGCGGGGGTGAAGAGGTGCTCGAAGACGCACGGTGTCCCCTGTTCTGAGTCGACAGGGCCTGTCGACGGGTCGAAATTATGGGCGGGTCATGACGGATGGATGAACGAGCCGTCAACGACGTCTCGCGCGGGTGTTGCGGAGGGATTTTCTTGAAGAAACGCTGTTCAAGGGCATTTTCTGGCGCGCCGACGACGCCTGCCGGAACAGGCGTGGTCGGACGGGCTCAGCGTCCGGCGGACCGGTGGGGGCGTCGCATGAGCAGCGGCGGCACCACGATCGCACCGGCCAGCAGAACGGCGGCGACGGCCATGAGCACCGCGGGGGCTCCCGGCACCGGGTCGGGGATCGAGAACGGCGCGGATGCCGCGGCCCGGCCGCCACCGGCAGCCGCTCCCGACAGCAGGTTGCCGTTCGCGTCGTACTCCGCCTCCGCGGACGCGGCCGCCGGGTCGGCGGCGGTGGCCGCGGCCGCGCCGGCGGCGGCCGCCGTCGAGGTGGATGCCGCCGCACCGGCCGCGGAGCCGCCGTCACCCGATCCGGTCACGTCGGTGTCGGTCCCGGCGGCACCGGCCGTTCCGCTGACGCACTGGTTCGGGCCCTGCTTGTCGCAGTCGGCCGGCTGGGGAGCCGTCTGCGCCAGACGGTTGTCGTCGAGCGAATCGCCGGGCTGGAAGGTGGGGTTGTTGCACGAGTTGATGTCGACGGTCTCGCTCTTCGCCCCCGGGATGCGCGTGATCTGCTCGGCTCCCGCCTGGACCAGGTTCATCGGCAGCGGGGAGTACCCGAGCTGCTCCGCCTGTTGCTGACCCTCGCACAGGACGTACTTGGCGAAGGCGCCGAGCGTGCGACCCTTGTCGGCGTTGAACGTCCCACCCTCTTGCGTGGGCACGATCATGTAGGAGTAGCTCGACAGCGGATACGTACGGGGGTCGGCGTTGTTGTAGACGCCGTCGAGGATCTGGGTGAGGTAGTCCGCCGACGATGCGTTGGTGTTGATCTGCGCCTTGAGCATCGCGACGGCGACTGAGGACGCCGTCGGCTCGATGTAGTACCCCGCGGCGTTGAGCACCTTCGCGACCGGGAAGCCGGACTTCAGTGCGTACGAGTACTCGACGTACGTGATCGCACCCTCGCCGTAGTTCTGCCCGACGTAGGCGGCGACGCCGAGCGATCCGCTCTGCAGCGTCGCACCGACGTCGTCGGGGAACTGCGAGGTCATGCCGGTCGTCCAGATGTCGGGATGCTGCTTGCTCATCCACATCGTGAACTGGGCCGTCGACCCCGAGCCGTCCGAGCGGGCGACGCGCTGGATCTGCTTGTCGGGCATGGCCAGGCCGGGGTTGTCTGCCTGAATCGCCGGGTCGTTCCAGTTGGTGATCTGACCCGCGAAGATCCTGGCGACCGTGGCGCCCGCCAGACGGAGGTTCGTGACCCGCTTGCCGCCGATCTTCAGGTTGTACATGAACGAGGTGCCACCCGCGACGATCGGCATGTAGGCGTAGCCACCGGCCGGGGGCTTCTCGGGCTGCGCGCCCTTCTCGGTGGGCTGCAGCTGGAAGGGGATCTCGCTGATGGCGAAGTCGACCGTACGGTTGATGAAGTCGTTGCGCCCGGCCGTCGAACCCAGACCCCGGTAGTCCACGGTCATGCCGTAATTCGACTGCACGTTTCGGCGCCACTGGTCCAGGGCGTTCTGCGACCACGTCGAGCCGGAGCCCGAGATGTTGGCGTAGGGCGCCTCGGCGGCCACGGCGGCGGGCGGTGCGCCGGCGGCACCGACGGCGCCGGCGACCAGCAGTGCCGCAAGGGCGGTCGCGACGAGGCGGATACGGCGGGGGATCACGGGTTCTCCTGGGCGGGGCTCGGGTGGGAGGGGGGAACGCGGCGGGGGGAGGCGTCGACGTCTGTTTCGGGAGGGGATGCCGGTGCCGGCGCGCCGGCGTCGTCGGCGTGCCGCGACGACGCCGCGGGTGATTCAGCCGCGACGTCGGTGGCCGGGACGCCGTGGATCGTCGCCGCAGTGCGGTCCGCACGACGTTCGATGCGCGCCAGGTCGTCGAGCGAGGCGGCGGCCCGGGCGCGGCGACGCCGCGGGCTCAACTGGCCGGGGCCCTTGCCGCCGATGGCGCGCGCGACGATGAAGAGCACGAGCACGAGCACGATCAAGGTCGCGGCGGCGCCGAAGCCGCGGGCGATCATCGTGGGCTCGGGCGATTTGACCATGTCGAACACCTGTAGAGGCAGCGAGATCATCGCTCCCTGAAACGGATTGGTGTTCATCACGGCGGTCACGCCCGAGGTCAGCAGGACCGGGGAGGTCTCGCCCACGCCGCGCGCCGTCCCGAGGATGACCGCGGTGGCCAACCCCGAGCGAGAGGTCGGCAGCACGACCGTCCACACCGTCCGCCACCGCGAGGCACCGAGCGCATACGAGGCCTCGCGCAGGTTCCCCGGCACGAGCCTCAGCACGACGTCCGATGCCCGGATGATGATCGGCAGCATCATCACGGTGATGGCGAGGGATGCCGCGAAGCCCGACCGCTCCTGGGTCACCAGGGTGATGACGGCGGCGTAGATGAACAGGCCCGCCACGATCGACGGCAGCGCCGTCATGGCATCCGAGATCGTGCGCACGAACCGGGCGAATCGACCGCCGATCTCGTTCATGAACACCGCGGTGGCGATGCCGAGGGGCACCGCGATCGCGAGGGCGATCGAGATCTGGATGAGCGTGCCGACGATGGCGTGGGCGATGCCACCGGTCGTGAGGGGGTCGAGGGGACCGGCGAACTTCATCGTCTCGACGAAGAAGTTCAGATGGGTGACGGCGTCGAACCCGCGGACGAGGGTGAACGCGACGACGAACACCAGGGCGGCTAGCAGCAGAGCACCCGCGCTGTACAGCAGCACCGTCATGACGCGGTCGGCGACCTCGCGACGATCGGCGCGCAGGATGATGAGCAGGGCGTAGATCGCGATGAAGGCGAGGTAGGCGACGACGGCCCACCCGATGCCCCCGGTCATCGGCGTCAGCCAGCCGAAGAGCAGCGTCGCCACGGCCAGGGCGGCGCACAGGGCGCCGGCCAGGTCGAACCGTTCTTCAGCGGGCGTCCCGCGGACGCGGCGTCGGGGTCCGATCGGCTCCGTCCCCGGATCGGGCAGAACGGTACGGCCCCGACGGGGCGGCGGGACTGACGCGGTGGCGATGACGCGGGTGACGTCGTCGCGTTCGCCCGTCCGGGTGGGGGCGAGGGTGGCATCCAGGGTCATGTCATCCCTCGCTCTGCGCGCCGGAGCGCGATCGGGCCACGACGGACGAGGCGGTGAAGTTGATGATGAGGGTGATGACGAACAGGGTGAGACCCGCTGCCATGAGCGCCGAGAGGCCGAACTGGCTGGATTCGCCGTAACGCAGGGCGATGAGGGCCGAGATCGAGTTCGATCCCTTGCTCAGGACCTCCCAGTTGATGGTGAAGATGGGCGAGATGATCATGTACACCGCGATCGTCTCGCCGAGCGCACGGCCGAGGCCGAGCATGGTCCCGCCGATGATCCCGCCGCGGCCGAAGGGCAGCACGACCGTGCGGATCATCCCCCACCGGGTCGATCCGAGAGCGAGCGCGCCCTCGCGCTCCCCGATCGGTGCCTGCGAGAAGGCCTCGCGCATCACCGATGTCTGCGTCGGCGCCACCATCAGGGCCACGACGATCCCGGCGATGAAGGCCGACGAGGTGAACTCCCCCGCGGCGGTCGTCCGCGTGCCGTCCGGATCGGTGACGGCGAAGATCGGGATCCACCAGAAGTAGTACGAGATCCACTGGGCGACCGGGATGACCGCCGCCTGGAGGAAGAACACGCCCCACAGGCCGTACACCACGCTGGGCACGGCAGCCATCAGGTCCACCAGCGTGATGAGGGCGGAACGCAGCCGCGGAGCGGCGACCTCGGAGATGAGCAGGGCCGTTCCCCACGCGAGCGGAACCGAGAAGGCCATCGCCACCAGGGCGATCGACACGGTACCGAACAGGACGGCGACGATGCCGAACGAACCCGCCTCGGGGTTCCACTCCTGCGTCCAGAAGAACGACGGCCCCGCGACGGCGAGGGCCTCGCTGCTGCGCAGCCCCAGGAACAACCCGACGGCGAGCATGATCGCCACGGTGATACCGCCCGCGGCGTAACAGGTGACGCGGAAGATCGCATCGCCCCCGGAGGGGCGGGAACGCAGCTCGCGCGGAGCGGGGGTGGAGTGCGCAGCAGTCGTCGCCGGCTCCGCCGCGCGCAGCAGTTCGGTGAGCTCGTCAGGACCTGCGGTGGTCATGCGGCTCCCGTCGGTGGGCGCGCGCGAGCGCACGTGGGGATCGTCTCATCTGGCTTCCTGAGAACAGCGACCGGCGGCGGGTTCCTGCCGGATCCTCGACAGCGTGGAGTCCGAAGGTGAACGACGGGCCACGGATCGGCGAAGGACGCTTGGCCGAGATGCGAGCGGGACGAGGTTCCTCACGGGGACGTCCGGGGCGTCGGGATCGGCGTCGCGGTCGAGGGGGACGGGGACGGGCTCGACGTCGACGACGGCTCGGACGCCGCGTCGGCGACGACGAGCGTGACGCGCGCTCCCCGCTGCACCCGGGTCGCGGCGCCGGGTTCGGCATCCATCACCGTTCCGGGCACCACGGCCCGCGTCGGGACCCGTCGCAGCGCGATCTCGAGACCCGCGGATGCCACGGCGTACTGCGCCTCGTCGGCAGGGCGACCGCGGACGTCGGGGACCGCGGTCCAGCCGCTCGCGACCGTCAGTGCGACGACCGTTCCGGGCAGCACCTGTTCGCCCGGGGCGGGGGTGAGGGAGAGGACCGTCCCCGCCGGGCGGGGGTCGTCGGAGGAGAGCGGAGGGGCCGCGGCGTCCAGCCCGATGGCGGAGAGGATCGCGCGCGCCTCGTCGAGGCTCAGGCCCGTCACCTCGGGGACGGCGATGCGGATCGGCGGCGCCTCGGCGACGGGGGCGACCGTGGCGACCGGCGGGGCCGACCCGACGGGCGCGGTCGCCGCGGCGCTCGCCGTGGGCACGACCTCACCGCCTCGCGCCTCGACGGGGCCGCCGCGCGGCACGAGCGCGAACACGAGCGCCCCGACCAGCACGCCGGCCCCCGCGAGCAGGGCCCAGAGCACCGGCGATGCCCCGGCCCTCGTCGCGCGGACCGGCTCGTGCGCGACCGGGGCGGCGAGCACCCGGGTGGCCGGGGGCGGTGCCGGCGAAGAGGGTGCGATCGGTCGGACCGGTGGTGCCGGTGACCGCGGCACGCCGGCCGTCGCCGCGACAAGCGCCTCGCGCATCTCGGCGGCGGACGCGAAACGGTCGTCGGGGTGCTTCAGCAGGGCGCGCACGACCACGCGGTCGAGGGCGGCGGATACACCCGGCACGCGCACCGACACCGTCGGGGGCACCGAAGCGAGGTGCGCGCGAACGGTGTCCTCGGTGCGCGGGCGCACGAACGGCGGCTCCCCCACGAGCGCCGTGTGCAGCAGGCCGCCCACCTGGTAGAGGTCCCCCGCGACGCCGACGGGATCGCCGCGCAACTGCTCGGGCGAGGCGTAGGACGGGTTGCCGACGATCTGCTGCTCCCCCCTCCCCCGCTCCCCCTCGTCGCCGAGGAGCACGTCGCCCGCGCGGGTCGTACGACCAGGGACATCGGCGAGTCCGAAGTCGATCACGCTCGCGCCCGAGATCCCTCCCGCGGTGTCGCGGTGCACCAGGACGTTCGACGCGGACACGTCGCGGTGCACGAGTCCTGCACGGTGGACGGCATCCAGGGCATCGAGGACCAGCTCGGTCACGCGCGCCGCGCGGGCCGGTGTCAGCGGTCCCCCGGTCCGGACGATCTCGGCGAGGGACGTTCCGGGCGCGAAGGTCCACGCCGTCCAGATCACGTCGTCCGGGTCGTCGCCGACCGCGATCACGCGGGGGATGCCAGGGTGCTCGACGCGTCGCGCCCTCTCCGCCTCGCGCAGGAACGCCGCCCGCGCCCCGGCGGCGGCCGCCAGATGCGGGTGCAGCATCTTCAGGGCGACGAGTCCGCCCGCCTCGACGTCGAGCGCCTCGTAGACCGAGGCGGTGCCGCCCGAACCGAGCAGGCCGCGCACCCGGAAGCGTCGACCGACCAGGTCGGTGCTCTTGCTCGTCACGGCGGGGTCCCCGGGTGCGATCCGACCGCCGAGGTGTCACCCACGAAGGTCCATCGGTTCGCGCGTCTGCCGGTATCGTCGGCCGGACCGCGTGCCGATGTTCACCACTCGGGTGATGGCCGCGCGGCCCAGGTGCATACGGGCGGCCCGCGCGGCGGCGGCGGCTTCACTCGGCGACTCGTACCAGCGCGAGCACATGAGAACGGGGACGCCGTCGAGGCGCAGCGCCCACCCGTGCCGCGTCGACAGATCGCCACGCAGGGTGGTGGTCGACAGGTCCGCCGCACGCTCGCGCAGGTGCTCGGCGTCGGCCCAGGCATGGTCGGGCGACGCGTGCAGCGCGGTCCCGCGCGCCAGTTCCCGGTTGTTGGTCGCGAGCAGGCGCCAGACCCCGTAGACGCCCGCGCCGGGCGCACCGTCGGCGGAGCGGATCGGCGGGGGCGCGGCAGTGGGGAGGATGCGGGCGCGGAACGCCAGCCACGACGTCAGCATCGGGTCGGTCGCCGACCGGAAGGTGTCGAAGACCACGCGCGCGGGCGCGGTCGGTCGTACGGAGAGCGGATTGCTCACGGATGGCCCCTGTCTGACGGACCTGCGCGCCGGGTCTTCGGGTCACCCGGCGCTGTTCCGCAGAGATGAAAGTGGCGGTCCCGTGTGGACACGGCGGGAGCAACGGGTGAACGGGCGGTTCACCACCCCTCAACGCTTCTCCGCGAGGATCTCGCGATCTGCTCACCCGATGCTTCGCCCGGAAGTGCGCGGCGCACGCCGGGCGCGTCCGGCTCCCATGTGACCGCGCGGGGCGAATCTCGTGTGACCGCGCGGGGCGAATCTCGGAGAACGGCGTGGAGCTCGGAACATCCGCGCCGAATCGTTCACGCATCGCGACATCTTCCGAGGTCGAGGCATCGTGCGCGCGAAGCGGGCGCCCGGGCGAGCTTGCGGGAGGCGGAGCGGGGCCGGGTGCGCCGGGGCGCCGGGGCGGAGGGCGGGGGTGCGGAACCGTGCCGCTCTTTTCGCGCTGAGACGGGGCGGAGGGCGGGATCCCGAGCGGAGGAACGGGATGCCCAGCGGGGGGATGCCGGCATCCCGTTGCTCGGATCGGGGCATCGTTCGGCGCCGGGCCGCGCCGGAGCACACTGGAGGCGGGGTCCGGCGGGGCGTCAGAGCGTACGGCGTCCCTCAAAGGCGCGGCCCAGCGTCACTTCGTCGGCGTATTCGAGGTCGCCGCCCACGGGCAGGCCGGAGGCCAGCCGGGTGACGCGGATCTCGAGGGTGTGCAGGAGCCGGCTGAGGTAGGTGGCCGTCGCCTCTCCCTCGAGGTTCGGATTGGTCGCGAGGATGACTTCTTGCACCGTTCCGTCGGCGAGACGCTGCATCAACTGCGTGACGCGGAGATCGTCGGGGCCGATTCCAGCGATGGGGCTGATCGCTCCGCCGAGGACGTGATAGAGCCCGCGGAATTCTCGTGTGCGCTCGATGGCGGCGACATCCTTGGCGTCCTCGACGACGCAGATGAGGGTGGCGTTGCGGCGCGGGTCGCGGCAGATCGAGCAGCGGTCCTGCTCGGAGACGTTGCCGCAGATCTCGCAGAACTTGACCTTGTCGCGGATCTCGCCGAGCAGGGTCGACAGCCGGGAGACGTCGAAGCTGGGCGACTGCAGGATATGGAAGGCGATGCGCTGCGCCGATTTCGGCCCGATACCGGGAAGGCGACCGAACTCGTCGATCAGGTCTTGCACGATGCCGTCGTACATCAGCTGAACCTCGTCGGGGGCTCGTAGGGCTCGTCGCGCACGTAGGTCGCCCCGAGCATCTGGCGGACCACGGCTTCGCCGTAGCGCTGGACGCCACCGCTGAGCGGAGGCATGCGCGGAACCACGACCGGGGGAAGGGGCGCCTCGTCCCGGTCCGCGGGGGGGATGACGTCGTCGTCGTCGACCTCGTCGGGAGCCGGGACCGAGGGGGTCACCTCGCGCGCGGGCAGCACGACGCCTTCGGGGGCGAGGGGGGCGACGGGAGCGGCGGTCGCCTCGGCGGGTTCGTCGTCGACGGCGAGGGCCGTCGCGGCGGGCGCGCCGGCACCGTCGGAGGAGGGGATCGGCGCGACCGCCCACTCGGTCACGGACGAGGCGTAGGGCGCCGAGGCGGCGGCGCGTGGGCCGGGTGCCGGACCGCGGGCTGCTGCCGGACCGCGGGTTGCTCCCGGACCGCCCTGCCCCGGACCGGCCGGACCGCGCGGCGTGCCACCGGGCCCGGCATCGCCGTCGAGCCGGGCGAGGTATTTCACGCGGATGCCGAGCACGGCCTGGATGGCCTGCCGGAGGTCTTCGCTCGGACCGCCCTCGGGTGTGCGGGTCTTGAACGCCGTGAGATCGGACGTCGTCCGGAAGGCGAGGGTGAGCACGTCGTCGTCGAACGCCGCAACGGTCGAGGTCGACACCGTGAGCCACGAGGAACGGCTCGCGACCTCGAGCTGGCCGAGGACCTCGGGCCAGGCATCGCGCACGTGGGCGAGCTCGATGGGTCCTTTGGGGGTGACCGGCGGGGTGGGGGCGACGGGCTCGAGGGGCGAGGCGTCGGCGTCGGGGGCCGTCCCAGACGAAGCCGTGTCGGACGAAGCCGTCTCGGCGGGGGCCGTCTCGGCGGGGGCCGTCTCGGCGGGGGCCGTCTCGGCGGGGGCCGTCTCGGCGGGGGCCGTCTCGGCCGCGGTCGCCGGTACCGGGGACGTCTCGGTTCCGGCTGCGGACTCGTCGGCGGTGGGCGGAGTCGTCGAAGGGACGGACGGTGTCTGTACGGGCGCCGCAGGCTCGTCCGCCACCGCATCGCGCGAGGGGGAGCCGGGAGTGGGCGCAGTGTCGAACGGGTGGGCGTCCTCGTCGAAGGGCGGCGGCGCGTCGTCGTCGGTGAAGGGCGGCGGAGCGTCGTCGTCGGTCGAGACCGGCCGCGCCGGCTCGGATGTACGCGGGGGCGCCGAAGCGGCGCGGTCCGACGACGAAGAACCCGCCGATCCGGGCGCCGCGATGCGCGGCGGAGCGCCTGCCGACGACGCCGCCGCCCGCGGCTGAGCAGCATCGAGCGAGGCCACGCTCGGCGCCGCCACACCGGGCGGGGCCACCCCCGGCGACGCGACCGGCGAGGCCACCCCCGGCGACGCCACGCTCGGCGACGCCACACCCGGCGACGCGACCGGCGCTGCCACACCGGGCGACGCCACGCTCGGCGACGCAACACTCGGCGACGTGACACCCGGCGACGACCCCGCAGCCGGGGCGGCGACGCGCGGAGCGGCGGGGGACGCCACGCGCGGTGGCGCACCGGCCGGTGCCGCGCCCGGCGATGCCACGGCCGGCGATGCCGCGCGCGCCGGAGCATCGCCCGGCGCGGCGATGTCGGCGGCGGGAGAGGCGGGTCGTCCGATCGCGGGGGCCACGGCGGCCGACCCCGCGCGCGCCACGTCGAGGTCGTGCACGACCGCCGGGGACGCGCCCTGCGCCGACCCGGCGTGGGTCAGCACGCGGGCGACGAGCAGCTCGAGCTGCAGGCGCGGCGAGGTCGCCCCGGTCATCTCGTCGAGCGCCGCGACGACGAGGTCGGCCGTGCGCGACAGACGCGTGACGCCGAAGGCCGTCGCCTGGCGTGCCATGCGTTCGAGCTCGTCGTCGGGCACGCCCCGCAGGACGGCGGAGGCGCCCGCACCGGTGGCGGCGACGACGATGAGGTCGCGCAGACGCTCGAGCAGATCGTCGACGAAGCGCCGGGGGTCCTGCCCCGTCTGCACGACCCGGTCTACCGCAGCGAAGGCTCCCCCGCCGTCACCCGCGGCGAACGCGTCGACGACCTCGTCGAGCAGTTCGGAGTGGGTGTAGCCCAACAGCGCGACGGCGCGCTCGTACCGCACGAGGACGTGTCCCGCGGCATCCGCATCGGAACCGGCGATGAGCTGGTCCAGCAGCGACAGCGTGTCGCGCGGCGACCCCCCACCGGCACGCACGACCAGCGGCAGCACCCCGGCCTCGACACCGACCCCCTCGGTCTCGCAGAGCTCTTGGACGTACTCGAGCATCGCGGCCGGCGGTACCAGACGGAACGGATAGTGGTGGGTTCGCGACCGGATGGTGCCCAGCACCTTCTCGGGCTCGGTGGTCGCGAAGATGAACTTGACGTGCGCGGGCGGTTCTTCGACGAGCTTGAGCAAGGCGTTGAAGCCCTGCTGCGTGACCATGTGGGCCTCGTCGAGGATGAAGATCTTGAAGCGGTCGCGCGCCGGGGCGAAGATCGCGCGCTCGCGCAGATCACGGGCGTCGTCGACACCGTTGTGGCTGGCGGCGTCGATCTCGACGACGTCGAGCGACCCACCGCCCCCGCGCCCGAGCTCGACGCAGCTGTCGCAGACACCGCAGGGGGTGTCGGTCGGACCGGCCGCACAGTTGAGGCAGCGCGCCAGGATGCGCGCCGAGGTGGTCTTGCCGCAGCCGCGCGGACCCGAGAACAGATACGCGTGACCGACGCGGTCGCTGCGCAGAGCGGTCATGAGCGGCTCGGTCACCTGCGACTGCCCGATCATCTCGCCGAACGCCTCGGGGCGGTATCGGCGGTACAGGGCTGTCGTCACTCCTCCAGCCTACGGCGTCCCTCCGACATCGCCTCCGCCGAGGTCGGTCGCGCCCCGCGGGACACCGGATGCCGGGTCCCGGGCAGTCACCGGAACAGGACGATCCACCAGAACAGGACGATCCGCCGCATATCCCCCTGTCTTCGCCGCGTCCCCTGTTCTCGTGACCGGACGGGACGTCGGACCCCGCCCCGTCCGCGTCCCCTGTTCTCGTGACCGGACGGGACATCGGACCCCACCCCGTCCGCGTCCCCTGTTCTCGTGACCGGACGGGACATCGGACCCCACCCCGTCCGCGTCCCCTGTTCTCGTGACCGGACGGGACGTCGGACCCCACCCCGTCCCCAGAACAGGACGATTCACCAGAACAGAACGATCCGCCGCACGTCGGCCTGTTCTCGACACGTCGCCCTGTTCTCGTGACCACATCCACGCGCGCCCGCGCCACCGCGGAACGCGGAACGCGGCGACAACCCGTGAAGGGATGCCGCCGCGCTCCGAGAAGGAGGATCAGTCGTCGAAGCCCACCGGGATCGGCGCATCGTCGTCGTTGACGACCGGGATGGTCGCCGTGACGATCGGCACCGAGGCCGACAGCAGCGTGCCGTCCTCGCGCACCGACCCCTCGAGCTGACGGATCGAGGGGCGGCCCGGCCGCACGGGACCCTGGCCGTGCAGGGCGACGCGCACGGTCTCGCCGGGGGCGACGGTGTAGTCCACGTCGCGCACCGCGAACTCGACCGGCTTGCCCGTCGATCCGGCCGAGAGGGTGAGCGCCCCCGCGGTGAGGGTGACGTGCAGGCGCGTGCCGTGCCAGTGCAGCACGTACGACAGCTCGGGCCAGTCCGCCGGCAGACGCGGGTCGAAGGTCAGGCGGCCGAAGTGGTCGCGCATCCCGCCGAAGCCGCTCACGAGTGCCGTCCACACCCCGCCCGCCGAGGCGACGTGCACGCCGTCGGAGGCGTTGTGGTGCAGGTCGCCGAGATCGACGAACGCGGCCTGGCGGAAGTACTCCAGCGCGAGGTCCTGGTAGCCCACCTCGGCGGCGAGGATCGACTGCACGACCGCCGACAGCGTCGAGTCGCCCGTGGTGAGCGGGTCGTAGTACTCGAAGTCGGCGAGCTTCTCGGCATCCGTGAAGTGATTGCCCTGCAGGAACAGCGCGAGCACGACGTCGGCCTGCTTGAGCACCTGGTACCGGTAGATCACCAGCGGGTGGAAGTGCAGCAGCAGGGGACGCTGGTCGGGCGGGGTGTTCTCGAGGTCCCAGATCTCGCGCTCGAGGAACACCGCGTCCTGGGGATGGATGCCGAGAGCCTCGCTGAACGGGATGTGCATCGCCTCTGCGGCGCGCTCCCACCGCTCGGGCTCCGAGGGGTCGAGGTTCATGCGGTCGGCCATGTGGGCGTACGCGTCGGGGTCGTTCTCGGCCAGGTCGCGGACGGTCCGGGCGGCGAAGCGCAGGTTGAAGCGCGCCATGACGTTGGTGAAGAGGTTGTCGTTGACGACGGTGGTGTACTCGTCGGGCCCGGTGACGCCGTGGATGTGGAACGAGTCGTGCTCGCCGTCCGAGGCGTCGTCGCTGGAGCGCCAGAACCCGAGCGTCGACCACAGCCGCGCGGTGTCGACGGCGATGTCCACGCCCTCTCGCGCGAGGAACTCCTCGTCGCCGGTGGCGCGGACGTACTTGGCCAGCGCGTACGCGACGTCGGCGTTGATGTGGTACTGCGCGGTGCCGGCGGCGTAGTACGCCGAGGCCTCTTCGCCGTTGATCGTGCGCCACGGGAAGAGCGCCCCCGCCTCGTTGAGCTGGTGCGCGCGCTTGCGCGCGGCCGGCAGCATGAGCGAGCGCATGCGCAGCGCGTTGCGCGCCCACAGCGGCGAGGTGTACGCCAGGAACGGCAGCACGTACACCTCGGTGTCCCAGAAGTAGTGGCCGCTGTAGCCCGAACCGGTGACGCCCTTGGCCGGCACACCCTGACCGTCGGCACGGGCCGCGGCCTGCGCGAGCTGGAACAGGCACCAGCGCGTTGCCTGCTGCAGGTCGCCGTGTCCGCCGATGCGCACGTCGGAACGGTCCCAGAAGTCGGCGTACCAGGCGATCTGCTTGTCGACGAGACCGTCGACCCCGGTCTCGACGGCACGGTCGAGGGTGCGGCGGCAGCGATCGAGCAGTTCTCCGGCGGGCACGCCGCGCGAGGTGTGGTAGCTGACGAGCTTGGTGATGGTGGTCGGGACGCCGGCGCGCGCCTGCACCCGGAAGACGTTCTTGGCGATGTCCGGCTCGACGAGCTGACGGGCGGTGTACTCGTTCTGCGTGTCGACCAGGTGGTCGGCGATGACGGCGAGCGTCATGTGCGACTCGCTCACCTCGTAGCTGAGCGCCGAGCGGTTGGCGTCCTGCCAGTACTCGCGCGGTTGCAGCACGCGGTCCGACAGCTTCTCGGTCTTGCGGGGGTCGAAGCCGTCCTTGGCGGATGCCATGGGCGATCCGCCGTAGATGCCCTCGCCGTCCTGACGGTTCAGCAGCTGGCTGCTGACCACGACCGGGGCGTCGGCGTCGAGGACCGTGACGGTCAGACGCAGCACGGCCAGGTGCTTCTCGTCGAAGGACACGAAGCGCTCGTCCTCGATGCGCACGCGCTTGCCCGAGGGCGTCACCCACAGCAGGTTGCGGCGCAGGATGCCCTGGCGCATGTCGAGCACCCGCTCGTACTCGCGCACGTCGGCGACGTCGAGCGACAGCGGCTCGTCGTCGACGTAGACGCGCATGACCTTGGCATCCGGTGCGTTGATGATCGTCTGCCCGACCTCGGCGAAGCCGTAGGCCTGCTCGGCGTGGCGGATGGGGAAGGTCTCGTGGAACCCGTTGATGAAGGTGCCCTGCTCCTGGGCGAAGCGGCCTTCGATCGAGTTGCCGCGCAGTCCGAGATAGCCGTTGCCGACGGCGAAGAGGGTCTCGGTGACCCCCACGTCGTCGATCGAGAACTCGGTTTCGACGAGTCGCCACTCGTCGATGGGGAAACGATCGCGATCGATCATCGGGAGGTGCCTTCCGGTGGCGGGTTCGGGCGCCGCGCGACGGAGGGGGGCCGTGCGCGCGGGTGGTGCGGGGTCTCGGCGCCGGCGGCGTCGAGGGGCGGTCGCGGGAGGGCGACGGCTCAGTCTACGAACGCGGCGAGGTCGTCGACGACCACGGTGGCGCCGGCGGCGGCGAGGTCGTCCGCTCCGACCCCGCGGTCGACGCCGACGACCACGCCGTAGCCGGCGGCCGCGGCCGAGCGCACGCCGCTGAGGGCGTCCTCGACGGCCACGCTGCGGGCCGGATCGACGCCCAGCATGCGCGCGGCCTCGGCGAACACGTCGGGGGCGGGTTTGGAGGCGAGGTGGTCGCGCTCGGCCACCACCCCGTCCATCACGACGGGGAAGCGGTCGCGGATCCCGGCCGCCTCGAGCACCTCGACGGCGTTCTTCGAGCTGGAGACCACGGCGATGGGGGTGCCCGCCGCCTGCAGGCGGTCGAGCAGCGCGACGGATCCCGGGTACGGCCGGATGCCCTCGCTGCGCAGGATGCGCGAGAACACCTCGTTCTTGCGGTTGCCGACGCCGCAGACGGTGTCTTCCGACGGGTCGTCCGAGGGGTCGCCCCAGGGGACCTCGACGTCGCGGCTGCGCAGCAGGCTCGCGACCCCGTCGTAGCGCTTCTTGCCGTCCACGTATTCGAAGTAGTCCCGGTCGGTGTACGCCGGCTCGATGCTCCACGCCGCGAAGAGCTCGTCGAACATGGTCTTCCAGGCCCGCATGTGCACCTCGGCGGTGGGGGTGAGCACACCGTCGAGGTCGAACAGGACCCCCTCGAACGCGGTGAGGTCGGGCAGGTCGGGACTCTCGGTCACGGCGGGCTCCAGATCGGGGTGCGGTGGCGCGGGCGCCCGGTGCGCCGCCCTTCCAGCGTAGCGGCGGGGCCGGTCCGCGGGTCTCAGCGCGCGGTCGGCGTCAGCGCGCGTCCACCGATCCACACTCGCGACGGATGCCACGCGGCATCCCACTGCACGAGGTCGGCCGTGGCCCCCTCGGCGATGTGCCCGACGTCGGTGCGACCGAGGGAGCGCGCGGCGTTCTCGGTGCAGGCCGCCAGCACCGCCGCGGGATCCAGCCCCGCGGCGATCATGCGACGTACGCCCTCGTCGAGCACGATGCCGGCGCCCGCGATCGTGCCGTCGCGGCGGCGACCGAGGCCGTGGGGATCGTTCGCGACGGGCTGCCCGCCGAAGTCGAGCCATTCGCCGGCGTCGGTCCCCGCCGTCACGATCGCGTCGGTCACGCCGACCGTGCGGCGCCCCGCGCTCGCCAGCACGAGCGAGACGACGCTCGGATCGAGGTGCCGGCCGTCGATGATCGTGCCGACGAAGAACCGGTCGTCGGTGAGGACGGCTCCCGGCACCCCGGGTTCGCGGGGCGAGAGGGGGCGTTGCGCGTTGAAGACGTGCGTCGTCATCGTCGCTCCGGCGTCGCCCGCGGCGTGCACCTGCGCGGCGGTGGCGTCACTGTGGCCGACGGCCACCACGTAGCCCTCACCGGTCAGCCGCCGGGTCGCCTCGATCGCGCCCGGAAGCTCGGGAGCCAAAGTGATCGTGCGCAGCGCCTCGCGCGCGGCGGGCCGCGCCAAGAGGGTGTCCAGATGCGCAGGCTCCGGCGCCAGCATGTGCTCGGCGCGGTGCGCGCCCTTTCGCGCGGGGGCGAGGAACGGCCCCTCGAGGTGCGCGCCGAGGACCCGCGCGACCGACTCGCCCGCGAAGGCGTCGCGTGCACGGCCGATCCGCTCGAGGGCCGCGACCGTGTCGGGCAGCGGCGCGGTGATGACGGTCGGTTCGACACCCGTCACCCCCCGCTCGGCGAGGCCGCCGAGCAGCGTGCGCCACCCCTCGGCGTCGGCCGCGGCGACGTCGACGCCGAAGGAGCCGTTCACCTGCAGGTCGAGCATCCCCGCCGACAGCACTCCGTCCACGACGTCGTGGTCGACGTCCTCTTCACCCGTCGCCGGGCGGATGCGCACGATGCGTCCCCCGTCGACCTCGAGCACGACCGGCCCGACGAACGCCCCGGCGATGAGGGCGCGCGCGGCGCGCAGGCGCATCACAGCCCCTGCCCCGCCGGCTTGCCGGCGTACGTGGTGCGGTAGTACTCGCCGAAGGCGAGCTGGCTCGCGGCATCCTCGTCGACGACGACGGTGGCGTGCGGGTGCAGCTGCAGCGCCGATGCGGGCCAGCGAGAGGACAGCGGACCCTCGACGGCCTCGCGCACGGCCTGCGCCTTGCCCCGCCCGAAGCCGAGCATGATCGCGTGCCGGCTGTCGAGGATGGTCGCGAGCCCCTGGGTGAGGCAGTGCGTCGGCACGAGGTCGAGGTCGCCGTCGAAGAACCGCGCGTTGTCCTGCCGTGTGCGGGGGGTCAGCGTCTTCACACGGGTGCGGCTGGCCAGACTCGACATCGGCATGTTGAAGGCGAGGTGACCGTCGGAACCGATCCCCAGGATCTGCAGGTCGATCCCCCCCGCCGCGCGGATCCGCTCCTCGTAGGCGGGCCCCGCCTCGAGCGGATCCATGTCGAGATCGCCGGGACCGATGATCGCCTCGGGGGCGAAATCGACGTGACGTTCCAGTTCGGTGCGGATGAACTCGCGGTAGCGCTCGGGATGACCGGCCGCAAGCCCCACGTACTCGTCGAGCAGGAAGGCCCGGGCCCGCGCGAAGCTGAGTCCGCCGCCGCGGTGCCGCCGCGCGAGCTCGCGGTAGACGGGCAACGGCGTCGATCCGGTGGCCAGCCCGAGCACGGCGTCGGGCGTGCGGTCCAGCAGCGCGCAGTACGCGTCGGCGACGAGGATCGCGGCATCCTCGGGGCGGGGGACGATGACGACCTCCATCACAGCACCTCGATGATGTCGTTCTTGAGCATCTCGGCGCGGGGGCCGAACACCGCCTGCACGTTGTCGCCGACCTCGAGCACCCCGGCGGCGCCCAGCTGCTTGAGGCGCGCGTGGTCGACCAGGGTACGGTCGGCGACCTCCATGCGCAGACGCGTGATGCACGCGTCGACGTGCGTGAGGTTGTCACGGCCTCCGAAGGCCGCGATCAACTGCTCGGCGAGGGACTCCTCCGCCGCCGGGGCGACGACGACGGGGGCGGATGCCGTGACCGGCTGCGACGCTCCGGCCACCGGTGCCGAGGTCTCGGCATCCACCGCGGGTGCCTCCGCCGCGGGGGCCGAGAGGTCCTCGCGCCCCGGGGTGCGCAGGTTCCACCTCTTGATGACGAGGCGGAACAGCAGGTAGTACACGGCGAAGTAGACCACGCCCATGACCACCAGCATCCACACGTTGTTCGCCGCCGGCGCGGTGCCGTACAGCAGCAGATCGAACAGTCCCGCCGAGAACGAGAAGCCGAGGTGGATGTCGAGCAGGTAGGCCACGGCGAGCGAGATGCCGGTGAGCACGGCGTGCACGACGTAGAGCGGGAACGCGGCGAACATGAAGGCGAACTCGAGCGGTTCGGTGACGCCGGTGAGGAAGGCGGTCAGGCCCGCCGCACCGAGGATGCCGATCGCGGCCTTGCGCTGTGCGGGGTTGGCGAGGTGGATCATCGCCAGGGCGGCGGCCGGCAGACCGAACATCAGCACCGGGTAGAAGCCCGAGGTGAGCGCACCCGCCGTGGGATCGCCCGCGGCGAAACGCGTGAGCTCTCCGGTGACGACGCTGCCGTCGCCCTCGGTGTAGGAGCCCTGCAGGAACCACACGTAGGAGTTGAGGATGTGGTGCAGTCCCACCGGGATGAGCATGCGGTTGGTGAAGCCGTACACGAAGGCGCCCAGAGCGCCGGTGCCGCCGATGAAGGCGCCGAGACCGGTGAGGCCGGTGTTGAAGATCGGGTAGAAGTAGCTCAGCCCGAAGCCGACGACCAGGCTCGCCAGCGACACGACGATCGGGACGAACCGGCGTCCGCCGAAGAAGCCCAGATACGAGGGCAGTTGGATGGTGTGGTACCGGTCGAACAGCCATGCCGTGAGCAGTCCGATGACGATGCCGCCGAAGACGCTGTAGTCGATCTGCACCTGATCGCCCGCCGCCGTCGTCTGCCCCGCGAGGACGACCGGCGACATGGCCGTGAACACGTTCGCGAGCACGAGATAGCCGACGACCGCCGAGAGCGCGGTCGAGCCGTCGGCCTTCTTCGCGAAGCCGATCGCCACGCCGACGGCGAACAACAGGGCGAGGTTGTCGAACAGCGCACCGCCGGCGGCGCTCATCGCCTGGAAGAACGGGCCGATCACCGGCAGGTCGATCTGCCCGAGCAGGTCGGGCTGGCCGAGGCGCAGCAGGATGCCGGCCGCGGGCAGGACGGCGATCGGCAGCATGAGGCTCTTGCCCAGGCGCTGCATCTGGGCGAAGCCCGGGATGCCGCGCCGACGGGCGGCGGGGGCGGTGGTGGTCATGGCGGGTTCTCTCTCGACGGTGAAGGAGGGGTCAGACGGACAGCAGAGGGGCACCGGGGGCGATGGCGTCGCCCTCGGCGGCGAGCACCGTGACGTCGGCGGCGGGGCGTTCGAGTACGACGACCGGCACGACGGTGGCGAGCCCGGCGGCACGCACGGCGGGGACGTCGTAGGCGATGATCGGGGCGCCCGCGGTGACGCGGTCGCCCTTCGCGGCGAACGCGGTGAAGCCCGCACCCTTCAGCTGCACCGTGTCCAGGCCCAGGTGCACGAGCACGGCCAGACCGTCGTCGCCGACGACGACGAAGGCGTGGGGGAAGACCTGCAGCAGCGTGCCGTCGATCGGCGCGACCGCGTCGACGACCTCGGCGGGCGGGTCGATGGCGACACCGGGCCCCATGGCGCCCTGCGCGAAGAGCGCGTCGGGGACGGCGGCGAGGCTCAGGACGGTTCCCACGAGCGGGGAATGGACAGCGGGCACGGGTACTCCTCGATGAGACGGCGGTTCGACGGTCCGCACCACCGTCCCCGTTTAGGCTGGAGAGGAACGCCGTTCCTCTGCACGATCCGCCCACTGGCTCGGACTGGTACGTACCAGTGAAAGTACGGGGTCGGGGTGGCCGTGTCAACACCGAAAGCCGATGCCGTCATGCCCCGCCTCCGAGACGCCGACGCACCGACCGCCGTCACCCCCGGCCCGATCCCCAAGCACGCCCAGCTGCGCGCGATCCTTCTGACCGACATCGGCAGTACGTGGCCCGCGCACGCCGCCATCCCCTCCGAGCGCGACCTCGCGAGCCGGCACGGCGTCAGCCGGGCCACCGTGCGCGAAGCCCTGCGCCAGCTCATCGAGGAGCAGAAGCTCTACACCGTGCAGGGCAAGGGCACCTTCGTCGCCGGCGAACGCGTGCAGTCGCAGCTGCACCTGGCCTCGTTCACCGAGGACATGCGACGCCGCGGAATGGTCGCCACCACCCTGGTCCGCCGCATCGAGCACGCGGTCCCCCCGCTCGAGGTGCGCGCGGCGCTCGGACTCGACGAGGGCGAGCACGCGTGGTCGATCGACCGCCTGCGCCTGGCCAACGGCATCCCCATGGCCCTCGAGACGGGGTGGTACTCCCCCCGCGCCGCGCACGACCTCGGCGACCGCGACCTCACCGCCTCGCTGTACGCGGTGCTCGCCGAACGCTACGGCGTACGCATCGACGCGGCCGAGCAGACCGTCTGGGCCGACACCGTCGACGGCGGCGTCGCCGACGCCCTCGACGTGCCCGCCGGAACAGCCGCCCTGGTGTTCCGCCGCACCTCGCGCGCGGCGGGCATGCCCGTGGAGTACGTCACCTCCTGGTACCGCGGCGACCGGTACCAGGTGCACATGGCCCTCGCCGGAGCCTGAACGGCGCGGCGCGCCGCTCCCCCGCGCTCAGGCGACCGACAGCGTCTGCCGCGCGATCTCGAGCTCTTCGTCGGTGGGCACCACGAGCACCTCGACACGCGAGGAGTCGGTGGAGATGCGACGGATGCCGCGCCCCCGGGCCGCATTGCGTTCGGCGTCGATCTCGACACCCGCGAAACCGAGCGTCGCCATCGCCTCGGCACGGACCGCCGCGGCGTTCTCGCCCACCCCCGCGGTGAACGAGATGACGTCGACGCCGTCGAGCTGGGCGAGGTAGGCGCCGGCATACGCGCGCAGGCGGTGGATGTACACGTCGAACGCGAGCCGCGCCGCCGGGTCGCCGGCCTCCCGCCGCTGCGTGATGTCGCGCATGTCGGAGACGCCCGCGATGCCCAGAAGTCCCGACCGCTTGTTCAGCAGCGTGTCCAGATCGGCGATCGACAGATCGGCACGGCGAGCCAGCTGCAGGAGCACCGCGGGATCGAGGTCGCCCGAGCGGGTGCCCATGACCAGGCCCTCGAGCGGGGTGAGGCCCATCGACGTGTCCACGGAGCGACCGCCCTCGATCGCGGTGACCGAGGCCCCGTTGCCGAGGTGGAAGACGATCTGCTTCAGCGCGGCGAGGGGCCGACCGACGAACGCCGCGGCGGCCTCGCTGACGAACTTGTGACTCGTGCCGTGGAAGCCGTACCGGCGGATGCGGTGCGCCTCGGCCAGCTCGCGGTCGATGGCGTACGTATACGCCTCGGGCGCGAGCGACTGGTGGAAGGCGGTATCGAACACCGCCACGTGCGGCACGGCGGGGAACGCCTTCTTGGCCGCGACGATGCCCGCGAGGTTGGCGGGGTTGTGCAGGGGGGCGAGCACCGAGAGCTCGTCGATGTTGATCTCGACGAGGGGGGTGACCACGGTGGGCGCGAAGAACCGCGCCCCGCCGTGCACCACGCGATGGCCGACGGCGACCGGCGCGTACCGCTCGAGCGAGGGCCCGTGGGCGGCGAAGGCCTCGAGCATGACGGCGAAGCCGGCGGTGTGGTCGGGGATCTCGCGTTCGATGGTGCTCGTGGCATCCGTCACCGTGGGCGCGGGACCGTCGGCGGCGGCGAGGGCGGCGGCCTTCACCGTGTGCGTCGCCACGCCCCCGGAGCCCGCGCCGGTCGCCGGCTCGCCGATGCGCTCGACCAGGCCGACGGCGAGCACGCTCTCGGTCGCCATGTCGAGCAGCTGGTACTTGAACGACGACGATCCGCTGTTGACCACGAGGACGACGCTCATCGGGTGCCTCCCTGGGCCTGGATCGCGGTGATGGCGATCGTGTTGACGATGTCGTCGACGAGTGCTCCGCGCGACAGGTCGTTGATCGGCTTGTTGAGCCCCTGCAGCACCGGGCCGATGGCCACGGCGCCCGCCGAGCGCTGCACCGCCTTGTAGGTGTTGTTGCCCGTGTTCAGGTCGGGGAAGACGAACACCGTCGCGCGGCCCGCGACCTCGGACCCGGGCATCTTGGCACGGGCCACCGCGGCGTCGGCGGCGGCGTCGTACTGGATGGGACCCTCGACCAGCAGCTCGGGGGCACGTTCGCGCACGAGAGCGGTGGCGGTGCGCACCTTCTCGACATCGGCCCCGGTGCCGGACTCCCCCGTGGAGTACGACAGCATCGCCACGCGCGGAGAGATGCCGAACTGCTCGGCCGTCGCCGCCGACGACACGGCGATGTCGGCGAGCTGCTCGCTGGTGGGATCGGGGATGACGGCGCAGTCGCCGTAGACCAGGACGCGGTCGGCGAGGGCCATGAGGAACACGCTCGACACGACCGAGACGCCGGGGGCGGTCTTGATGATCTCGAACGCGGGACGGATGGTGTGCGCCGTCGTGTGCGCGGCCCCGGACACCATGCCGTCGGCCAGGCCCAGGTGCACCATCAGCGTGCCGAAGTACGACACGTCGGTGACGGTGTCGGCGGCCTGGGCGTAGGTGACGCCCTTGTGGGCGCGCAGCCGCGCGTACTCGGTGGCGAACTTGTCGACGTGCACGGCGTCGAAGGGACTGAGCACCTCGGCGTCGCGGATGTCGATGCCGAGCTCGATCGCGCGCCCGCGCACCTCGATCGGTTCGCCGAGGATGGTCAGGTCGGCGATCCCTCGCGCCAGCACCGTCGCCGCGGCCCGCAGCACGCGGTCGTCGTTGCCCTCGGGCAGCACGATGCGGCGGCGGTCGGTGCGCGCGCGGTCGACCAGGCCGTACTCGAACATCAGCGGCGTCACGACGCTGGGGCGTGCCACACCCAGCTCGCGCGTGAGCAGCTCGGTGTCGACGTGGCGCTCGAACAGCGCCAGGGCGGTGTCGTAACGGTGCTGCGAGTCGGCCGCGAGGCGCCCGCGCGTGTTCATGATGCGCACGGCGGTGTCGTACGTGCCGAGGTCGGTGGCGATGATCGGCAGCGCCGACCCCAGGCCGTCGATCAGGCGCACGATGGCGTCGGGCAGCTCGAACCCTCCGTTGAGCACGATGCCCGCGAGCGAGGGGAAGGTGCCCGACGCGTTCGCCAGCAGCGCCGCCAGCAGCACTTCGGTGCGGTCGGCGGGGATGACGACGACCGCGGACTCCTGCAGCCGCGGCAGCACGTTCACCATCGACATGCCGGCGACGACCACGCCGAGGACCTCGCGCGTGAGCAGCGCCGGGTCGCCCTTGATCAACTCTCCCTCGACCGAGCGCAGGACACCGCGCACCGAGGGGGCGATGAGGAAGCGGTCCTCGGGCAGGGCCCACACCGGCACGGTCCGGCCGTCGGCGCCCGCGGGCGCGCTCGCATCGACCACCTGGCGCACGGATGCCACGACCTCGTCCAGGTGATCGGCGTCCGCACGGTTCGCGATGACGGCGAAGAGGGCCGCGCGCTCGTGCTGCAGCTCGGAGATCGCGAGCGAGGCGATCTGTCCGACCTCGTGCGGAGTGCGGGCGACCGACAGACCCAGTGTCTCGCCGTGGCCCTGCTGCGCCCGACCGCCCAGCACGAGCAGCACGGGGGCGCCCAGGTTGGCGGCGATGCGGGCGTTGTAGGCGAGTTCGGCGGGACTGCCGACATCGGTGTAGTCGCTGCCGATGACGACGACGGCGTCGCACTGCGCCTCGACGGCCTTGTAGCGCTCGACGATGCGGGCCAGCGCCGCGTCGGCGTCGTCGCGCACGTCGTCGTAGGTGACGCCCACGCAGTCGTCGTACGCCAGATCGACGCTGTCGTGGTCGAGCAGCATCTCGAGCACGTAGTCGCGCTCGGCGGTGGAGCGCGCGATGGGGCGGAACACCCCCGCGCGCGGGGTGACGCGGCTCAGGGCGTCGAGGACTCCCAGAGCCACGGAGGATTTACCCGAATGACCTTCGGCCGACGTGATGTAGATGCTCTGCGTCACGCGATCAGCCTATTGCGGGGCTCCGACATCGCCTCGGGGTTGCTTCGGCGTCGAGTCATCGGGACGCCACCCGTCTAGGCTCACGAGCGTGACCTCACCCGCGCCCGGAACCACCGTGCCCGACCACCGCGGCCGCACCGGCCTGCACCTCACCGGGCTCGACCTCGACCGCAACCCGCGCGTGCGGGTCGAGGACGTCGAGCTGCTCGCCGCCGGATGGCACGTGCTGCGCGCGACGACCTTGCGCTACCGCGGCGACGACGGAGAATGGGTCACGCAGAAGCGCGAGACCTACGATCGCGGCAACGGAGCGACGATCCTGCTGTACGACCCGGCTCGGCGCACGGTGCTGTTGACGCGGCAGTTCCGCTACCCCGTCTACGTCAACGACCATCCCGACGGCATGCTCGTCGAGACGGCCGCGGGGCTGCTCGACGACGACGACCCGGTCACCGCGATCCGTCGCGAGGCCGAGGAGGAGACCGGCGTCCGCGTCGACGACGTGGAGCACGTCTTCGACGTCTACATGAGTCCGGGATCGGTCACCGAGCGCCTGCACTTCTTCGCCGCCGCCTACGACGGGTCGACCCGCGAGGGCGACCGTGGCGGCCTGGCCGAAGAGGGAGAGGAGATCGAGATCCTCGAGTACGGCATCGACGACGCCCTCGCCGGGATCCGCGACGGATCGATCCAGGATGCCAAGACCATCATGCTGCTGCAGTGGGCGGTGCTGGACGGCCCCTTCGCCCGCGGCTGAGCCCGCGGCATCCCGCTTCGGGGCAAAAGAAAAGACCCTCCGCGCACCCGGTAGAGCCTGGTTACCCTTGCTACGTTTCCGTCCTGGGGGAGTTGGCCGGGATACCGCCACGCGGAGAGCCGAGTACAGCTTACCCGACGTCATGGCGAGCTCGTGGCGCGTCACAGTTCCACAGCCGAACAGCCGCGACCGATGTCGAGGGCCCCGCAGCTCGCGCAACGGGGCCCCGCAATTCGTTTGGGCAGATCAGCGAGTCGATCGCGAAGGAGATGCGCTGGGAGGCTTGGGGAAATGGTTCGCCGGACGCACCGAAGGCTCGACGCGGCCTTCCGCGAGACTGCCAGTGCCGTCTTCGTCAGCACGGCACTCGCCGCATTGGCCGGTCTCGTCGTCGCCCTGTTGACGCTGGCCTTCCCCGCAGTTCGCGACGAGGTCGGACGCTTCCTCAGCGACCCGGGGCTCTACACACGAGAGAGGTTCGCGGCCTTCGTCGCCGTTTTCAAGCCTTGGCCGCTCGGAAAGCGCGTAATGCCTCAAGCGGATGACGGTGCGGCCGGGGGCATCACGCTCCCCGGCCGCACCGCGTCTCTCCGATCAGCGCGACAGCCGCAGCGTCACCAGCTGGAACGGGCGCAGCTCCAGGTCGACGGCGCCGCCCGCGACGGCGGCGACCGCGACGGCATCCACCTTGCGCTCCAACAGGTCGGTCTCGGTGACGTCGGCGACGTCGAAACCGGCCTCCAGGCGCGCGTGCGTGCGCTGACCCAGCGCCTCGTAGAGACGCACGACGACGTCTCCCGAGCCGTCCTGCGCGAGCTTGACGGCCTCGACCACCACACCGGGCTGGTCGATCGACACCAGCGGCGCGACCGACTCCTCCGCGGCATCCGTCACCGTGCGCTCGGGCAGGTTGGTGCGGTACCCCTCGGCGACCGCGTCGACCACGTCGGCGCCGACGACGATGCCCACCTCGAGGTGGTGCTCACCCTGGTCCTGGCCCGGGTCGGGGAACATCGCGGAGCGGATGATCGACAGCCGCACGAGAGAGAACGTGCCACCAGCCTCGCTCGCATGGCGGGTGATGTCGTGGCCGTAGGTGGAGTCGTTCGTCACCGCGACCCCGAAGCCCGGCTCCGCGACCCGCACCCAGCGGTGCGCGGCCGTCTCGAAGCGGGCCGCGTCCCACGACGTGTTCGTGTGGGTGGGACGTGTGATGTGCCCGAACTGGATCTCGGATGCCGCCCGGTCGGTGTGCACGTCGACGGGGACGCCGAGCTTGAGCAGCTTCTGCTGCTCGTGCCAGTCGACGTCGAGGGACAGCCGCACGGTCCGCGCTCCCGCAGCGAGCGCGAAGCGCGTCACCATCGTGGAATCGCCGAACGAACGCTCCACCACCACCTCGTCGCCGTCGGCGCGTACCGCATCCGCCTGATCGAGGGGGGTGACGTGGCGACGGTACGTCTCGTCGATGTCCCACGCGTCCCACTGGGTGGGGGTGTCGCGGAAGACCTCGAACAGTCCCGCCACCTGGCCCGCAGGCACGACCTCACGACCGGATGCCACCTCGACGAGCGAGATGAGCAGGCCCCGCCCGTCGATCACCGCGTGGACGACGCCGTTGTCGAGAACGAAACCCGCCCCCTCGGCACGCGGAGTGACGTCGCGCGCCGAGGGGGCCGCCGCGATCCCGAGCGCCGGAGCTCCGGCGCGGGCGTGGGGGGCGGCGTTGGCGACCACGGCGCGATCTCCGGAGCCCACCAGCTGGCGCAGGCTCCCGGCGATGATCTGCTCGAGCTCCGCCGCAATGGCCGCGTAGTTGCGCTCGGCGTCGCGGTGCACCCAGGCGATCGAGGTGCCGGGCAGGATGTCGTGGAACTGCTGCAGCAGCACCAGTCGCCACAGCCGCCGGAAGGCCTCGGCCGGGTACTCGGCGCCGGTGCGCACGGTCGCGGTCGCCGCCCACAGCTCGGCCTCGCGCAGCAGGTGCTCGCTGCGGCGGTTGCCCTGCTTGGTGCGCAGCTGGCTGGTGTAGGTGCCGCGGTGGAACTCGAGGTACAGCTCCCCCGCCCACACGGCCGGATCGGCGTACTCGGCCTCGGCCGTCTCGAAGAACTCGCGCGGGGTCGAATGCTTCACGACCGGCGTGCCCTCGAGCGAGTGGGTGCGGGCGATCGTCGCGGTCATCTCGCGGGTGGGTCCGCCACCGCCGTCGCCGAAGCCGTACGGCAGGAGCGACGTGCGCGCACGGCCCTTGTCGGCGAAGTTGCGCTCGGCGTGGGCGAGGTCGGCCGCGGTGACCTCGGAGTTGTACTTGTCGACCGGGGGAAAGTGGGTGAAGATGCGCGAGCCGTCGATGCCCTCCCAGCGGAAGGTGTGGTGGGGGATGCGATTGGTCTCGTTCCACGAGATCTTCTGCGTGAGGAACCAGCGCGCCCCCGCGGCCTTCATGATCTGCGGCAGGGCACCGCTGTAGCCGAACGAGTCGGGCAGCCACACCTCTTCGGTGTCGATGCCGAACTCCTCGAGGAAGAACGACTTGCCCTCGACGAACTGTCGGGCCATCGCCTCGCCGCCCACCATGTTGGTGTCGGACTCGACCCACATGCCCCCCACGGGCACGAAGCGGCCCTCCGCGACGCGCATCTTCAGGCGCTCCCACAGGGCCGGATAGTGCTCCTTCATCCACGCGAACTGCTGCGCCGACGAGCTCGCGAACACGAACCCCGGGTCCTCGTCCATGAGCGAGAGCACGTTGCTGAACGTGCGCGAGACCTTGCGCGCGGTCTCGCGCACCGGCCACAGCCACGCCGAGTCGATGTGGGCGTGCCCGACCGCGTGCAGGACGTGGGCGCTGGATGCCGCGGGCGCGGCCATCAACGGCGCCAGCACGTCGCGAGCGGCCTGCGCCGTGCCCGCGACGTCGTCGGGGTCGACCGCGTCGATGGCGGCATCCATCCCCTCCAGCAGCGTCGCGCGACGCGCGGAGGTGGCGTCGAGCTCGGCGATCAGACCGTGCAGCAGGCGGTAGTCCTGCAGGAGCTCCCAGACCGCGACGTCGCGGAGCCCGATCGACATCTCGCGCATCACGTAGAGAGGCGCATCGCCCGCCGTCGCGGGATCGCCGACCGGGGTCGGTTCGAAGGTGAAGAGGCTCCCCACGTCGGGGTTCGATGCGGCCTCGACGAGGACGTCCACGCGTCCGTCGGCGTCGATCGCCGCGGCCGTGGCGTTGTTGAACGGTGAGATGCCCTTGATCGGCGCACCGTCGCGGTTCCAGATCAACGCCTCGCACTGGAAGCCGCTCTGGCCGGCCGTGAAGCCGAGGTCCACGACGAACTCGGCGACCGTGCCCTCGGGAAGGGCCCCCGAGCCGTCGCGCCACGCGGCCGGGACCTCACCCGACACGGCGAACCAGGTGGTGCCCCACGCCCGGCCCCACGGCGTTCCCACCGCGAAGGGGCGGTAGTCGGCATCCACCGCTTCGGCGAAGGTCACCGGTTCGCCCGGCGCCTCCCAGGCGGAGATGTCGAGGGGCTGTCGGGCGCGGTAGACGGCGGGGGCGAGACGCTCGCGGACGAAACGCTCGATGCGCATCTCGATGAGCGCGGTGCGGTCGTGCATGAAGGATTCCTTGTCTGGGGGGACGGGTCAGCCCTTGACCGCGCCGGCGAGAGCCGACGGGCCGCCCAATCCGCGCTGCACGAGGACGTACAGGCCGAGGACCGGAAGGGAGTAGACGATCGAGTAGGCCGCGAGCTGGCCGTAGGCCACGGCGCCGAACGAGCCGAAGAAGTTGAAGATGCTGACGGCGGCCGGCTGGTAGTCGGGGCTGAGCAGCAGCACGAAGGGGACGAAGAAGTTCCCCCACGCCTGGATGAAGGTGAAGATGAAGACCACCGCGATGCCGGGACGCATGAGCGGCAGCACGATCTGCACGAGGGTGCGCATCGATCCCGCGCCGTCCATCCAGGCCGCGTGCTCCAGCTCGACCGGGACGCCGTCCATGAAGTTCTTCATCATCCAGATCGCGATGGGCAGGGCGCTCGCGGTGAGGAAGAGGATCGTGCCGCCGATCGAGTCGATGAGGTTGAGCTGCACGAACAGGCTGTAGACGGGCACCATGATCGCCGTGATCGGCAGGCACGTGCCGAACAGCACCGCGTAGAGGAAGGGCTTGCCGACGCGCATCTTGTAGCGGGACAGCGGATAGGCCGCCAGCGAGGCGAGCACCACCGTCGCGATGGCGGTGCCGCCGGCCAGCAGCACGCTGTTCCACAGGGGCAGGAACAGCAGATCGGGCTTCATCACGGCCGCGAAGTTGTCGAGCGTGACGACCTCGGGCATCTTGATCGCCAGCGTCGGCTGCGCATCGAGCGACGCCGTCACCAGCCAGACCAGGGGGAACACGAACAGGATGCCGACGACGATCAGCAGCGTGTTCGAGACCACCCGCAGCACGCGGGTGCGGGGCGACGACAGCGAGGCCCGGGTGCGCCTCGGCGGGCGCGCGGCGGAGCGTGTGCGACCCGTGACCTCGGGGAGCGTGGTGGTGGCGCTCATGACGAGACCTCCTCGCGCAGCGCGCGGACGTAGAAGAACGAGAAGATCGCGCCGATGAGCAGCATGATCGTGGCGATGGCGGTGCCGTACCCCAGCTCGCCGAACTTCAGCCCCTGCTGGTACGCCAGGATCGGCAGGGTCGTGCTCTTGGTGCCGGGACCACCGCCGGTCATGACGAAGATGAGTGTGAAGACCGACAGGGTCTGCAGCGTCACGATCATCGAGTTCGTGCCGATCGTGGAGCGGATCATGGGGATCGTCACCAGCGCGAGCCGCTTGAGGCCGCTGGCCCCGTCCACCTCGGCCGCTTCGGTGATCTCGGGCGGCACGTCGGACAGGGCGGCCGAGTAGACCATCATCGAGAACGCCGTCCCGCGCCAGATGTTGGCGAAGATGACCATGAGCACCGGCATCGTGAACAGCCAGCTGACCGGTTCGATCCCGAAAACGGCCAGCACGGCGTTGAGCGTGCCGTTGTCGCGGAAGAAGGCGTAGGCGGCGAAGGCCGCGACGATCTCGGGGAGCACCCAGGCCGTGACGACGATCGTGCCGACGACGGCGGTGACGACACGGTTGCCCGAGCGCATCATCAGCGCCAGGGCGAGACCGAGCACGTTCTGGCCGATCACGGCGGAGAAGAACACGAACACGATGGTGTTGATCACCGAGACGGGGAAGTCGGCGGACGCGAACAGCTGCGTGTAGTTGTCGAAGCCGATGAACTCGCTCGCGACGGCCGTCGATCCCGACAGCGTCGCGTTGGTGAGCGAGCCCCAGAGCGACACCAGGATGGGACCGAGCAGGAACACCGCCAGGAGCAGGGCTGCCGGCAGGAGGGGGAGCGCCCGGACCGACGACCGGAGGCCGCGCGCCCTCGCGCGCGACCCCCGGCCGGTTCCGGTCGCCCCGGTCTGAGCCAGGGCGGTCATCATCAGCCCTGCTGCGTGTTGTCTTCGCCCACGATGCCGATGACGGCCTGGTCGTAGGCGGCGGCTGCGTCGTCGACGCTGGACTGGCCGGTCATGACGGCCTCCATGGCGACCTGGATCTGGTTGGAGATCTTGTCGTAGTCCTCGGTGGCCGGGCGGAAGTGGGTGGTGTCGACGAAGCTCGAGAAGGTCTCGAAGCTCGGGTTGGCGTCGAGGTATTCGCTGGATTCGGCGACGTCGGCGCGCACCGCGATCTGGCTGTTGTCGATGCCGTAGGCGGTGGCGTTCTGCTTGTTCACCGCGGTGGAGAGGAAGTCCCACGCGGCATCCGCGTTCGCGGTGTTCTTGCCGATGGCCAGCGTCCAGCCGCCGGACATGCTGGTGGTGCCGGGGGCCTGGCCGTTCTGCGTGGGCATCGCCGCGATGCCGAGGGCGTCGCTCCACTCGGGCCAGACGGCGGTGCCGCCCTCGACCCACGCGGCCGACTGCCACGAGCCGTCGAGCGCGATGGCGAGCGTGCTGGAGGGCAGCCAGTCCGCGGTCACGCTGGTGAAGATGTTGGGGTCGAGCGCCTGCTGCAACGACGGGCCGAGACCGCCCTGGTAGACGTCGCTGATGAACTGCAGCGAGTCCTTGAAGCCCTGGCTGCCGACGACCCACTTCTTGCTGTCGGTGTCGTACAGGGTGTCCTCGGTGCCGTACATCAGCATCTCGAGCCCCTGCATGGATGCCGCTTCGCCGGCCGTCTTGCCCGAGTAGACGTTGAGGGGGATCACGTCAGGGTTCGAGGCCTTGACCTTCTCGGCGGCCGACAGCACGTCGTCCCAGGTCTCGGGCTGCCACGGCACCGGGATGCCGGCGGCCTGGAAGAGAGCCTTGTTGTACCAGAGTCCGCGCGTGTCGGTACCGAGCGAGACGCCGTAGGTCATGCCGTCGGCACCGAGGCCGGCCTGCTTCGCACCGTCGGCGAACTGCGACCAGTCCTCCCATTCGGCCAGGTAGTCGTCGAGGGGCAGCAGGTAGCCGGCGGCGGCGTCGGACTGGATCTTGAACGTGTCTTCGTACTGGACGTCGGGAGCGGTGCTGGCCGACTTGTTCATCAGCGCGAGCTTCGTGTAGTAGTCGGCGCCCTCGGCCTGGATCGGGACGAGCTCGACGGTCATGCCCTCGTTCGCGGCCTCGTACTGCTCCTTCGCGTTCTCCATCAGCGTCTGCATCTGGTCGAACGTCGCCGTGGTCTGGTACGCGACACGGATCGTGTTCGAGTCCGCCGCGTCGCCGCTGCCACCGGAGCAACCGGCCAGTGCCACGGTCAGGGCGGTGGCGGTC
This sequence comes from Microbacterium sp. NPDC090007, assembly GCF_044748345.1. NCBI lineage: Bacteria > Bacillati > Actinomycetota > Actinomycetes > Micrococcales > Microbacteriaceae > Microbacterium > Microbacterium sp. NPDC090007. The sequence goes on from NZ_JBIVFV010000002.1 coordinate 364,479, forward strand.
AGAAGACCGGTCGCCATCGTCAGTTTCTTCATTGAAGCTCCCTTGCTCGGGTGGAGACACCGCGTCGCCAGAACCTTTTATAAATCAAATGGACTAATCCGGCAAGTCTTCGTTTCGTGTCCGTGATAACGATCGGGACACGCGCGGCTGTGCACGGGGGCCGATCGCCTCAGAGGGCGATCATCATGCGCGCCGGACGCGCGGCGAACGCGCCGTCCAGCATCAGGCACGCGGCTCCCACCGCGGCGACGTCGAGCCCGACCACGGAGCGGCGCACCACGATCGGCAGCGTCGCCGTCGACGCCGCGTCGGCCGCGACCTGCTCGGCGACGACATCGGCGAGGACGCCCGCGAGCCGCTCCCACACCGGTCCGCCGAGCACCACCTCGTCGACGTCGAGGAGATTGTTCGTCACCACCAGGGCGCGCGCGATCCGCTCCCCCGTCCGGCGCAGGACCGCGGCGGCCGGGTGCCGCGGGTCGCGCGCGTCGCGAACCAGGCGGTCGAGATCGGCGCGCGCGTCGCCGCCGACGTAGCCGGCCTCGGCGATGAGCACGCGCGGCTCGATCGAGACGCCCAGGCACCCCCGCGACCCGCACAGGCACAGCGGTCCGTCCGGGTCCACGACCACGTGGGCGATGCCGCCGGCGTTGCCCGTTCGCCCGCGCACCGGGGCACCCGCCACCGCCAGCCCCATGCCGACGCCGGCGCCGTAGTACAGGAACATCGCATCGCTCAGCGCGTCGGAGCGGTCGAACCACATCTCGCCCACCATGGCCGCCGTGACGTCCTTCTCGACGATGACCGGGAGCCCCGCGGCCGCGCCCAGGTCCTCGCGGACGTTGATGTTGTGCCACTGCGGCAGCAGCGGCGGATCGAGCAGGCGACCCCCGCGCGCGTCGAACGGGCCGGGAGCGGCGACACCGACACCGAGCACGAGGTCGCGATCCACTCCGGCGCGCGCGACGATGGCGTCGACGGCGACGCTCACCGCCTCCACCAGACGATCCGAGGCGACCTCGCGCAGCCCGGAGATCTCGTCGTGGGCGATGACCTCGCCCGCCATGTCGACGACGACGACCGTGTCGACGACCGGGTCGAGGTGCACCCCCACGGCGAACCGAGACCGCGGCTCGAGCTTCAGCAGCGTCCGGGGTTTGCCCGGACCCGAGATGACCTTCCCAGCTTCGATGATCAGCCCCTCGTCGGCGAGGCGCCGGGTGACGTTGCTCAGCGTCTGGGCGCTGAGGCCCGTCCGCGCCGCCAGCTCGACCCGACTCAGTCCCTCGGGGGCGCGGCGGATCAGGTCGAGCACGAGCGTCTGGTTGTACTCGCCGACGGCCGGCAGATTGGACCCCGTCCGCATGTTCCCCGCCCTTGCTCGCCGGTCCGCGGCGCGGGCCCCTCGGTCTCTCAGGGTAGACCCGGCCTCAGGTCTGCAGAACGAGAGCCGCCGCACCCAGCAGCGGACCGTCGCCGTCCAGGCCCGATCCGACGATGCGGCAGCGACGCGCGTACGCGTGCAGCGACGCCGCCTGCGCGGCCGCGCGCACCCGATCGATGTAGTCGGGGGCGACCTGCGAGAAGCCCCCGGCGATCGCGACGGCCTCGAGGTCGCAGAGGGTGGCGGCCGCCGCGATCGCCTGGCCGACCGCGGTCGCCGACCGGATCACGGCCGCGATCGCGATCTCCTCGCCCGCCGCGTGGGCGGCGGCGAGGTCGAGACCGGTCTCGCCCTGCCACCCCCGGGACCGCGCCCAGGCGACCGTCCCGGGACCGGCGGCGACCGCCTCGAGGGTGGATGCCACGACCTCGCCGGCCTCGACGGTACGGACGAAGGTCTGCCCCAGGTGCCCGGCGTTGCCACTGGCCCCCGGTACGGGCCGCCCGCCCAGGATCAGACCGCCGCCGACCCCGGTGGACACCACGATGGCCATCGCGTCCTCGCACCCGACCAGGGCTCCGCGCCAATGCTCGGCCAGCGCGATGCACGTGCCGTCCAGCGCGAGGCGGATCGGACCGTCGACCAGCCCACCCAGCACCTCGTCGATGGGCAGCCCCGCCGCGAGCGGGAGGTTGAGCGGAGAGACCGATCGCGAGGGCAGGTCGACCGGACCCGCGCTGCCGACCCCGATGCCCCCGATCCGGGCGCCGGGGACCGCGGCGAGCGCCTCGGCGGCGGCCTCGCGGATGTGGCGTGCGATCTCGTCGCGATCGGCGGTGCGCCCGGTCGGGCGGCGGGTCACGCTCGCGCGCTCGACCTCGCCCGAGAGCGAGACGACGGCGGCATCGACCTTCGTGCCCCCGACGTCGACGGCGAGCACGTGCGTCGAAGCGGATAGGGACGGGGTGGTGTGCGACATGCGCGGGCTCCTCGGCTGGACCAACGCTCCCCGATCCTAGGGGCCCGGGGATCAGCCGAGTGACGTCTGTGCGCTCCGCCGATTCCGGCCCCGTGCGACGGGACGCAGGTTACGATCAGGTCACGGCGGCGAGGACGCGCCTCCGCCCCCGCGACACGAGGGATGCCATGGACGAGACGGTCACGCCCGAGGCCACATCACGGCTGCGCCGTGCCGACACCGCCCCTGCCCGCCCCGGGGCCGAGGCGCCGCTCGACGCGGACGCCTTCGCCCGTCTGACCGGCGAGATCGTGGCATCCGTGTCGCAGGTCATCGACGGCAAGCCCGAAGCCGTGCAGAGCGCCCTCATCGCGCTGCTGGCCGAGGGGCACCTGCTGATCGAGGATGTTCCCGGCGTGGGCAAGACCATGCTCGCGCGGGCCCTGGCGGCGACGATCGACGCGGACGTGCGCCGCATCCAGTTCACCCCCGACCTGCTGCCCGGCGACATCACCGGCGTCTCGGTGTTCAACCCGGTGCAGCGGCAGTTCGAGTTCACCCCCGGCGCGGTCTTCGCGCACATCGTCATCGCCGACGAGATCAACCGTTCCTCCCCCAAGACGCAGTCCTCGCTGCTCGAGGCGATGGAGGAGCGCCAGGTCACGGTCGACGGGCGGACCCACGTCCTGCCCTCGCCGTTCCTCGTGGTCGCGACGCAGAACCCGTTCGAGATGGAGGGCACCTACGCCCTGCCCGAGGCGCAGCGCGACCGCTTCCTGCTGCGCATCTCGATGGGGTATCCGGATGCCGCGGCCGAGGCGCTCATGCTGCGTCAGCGCGACACGGTCAATCCGCTCGACGGGCTCTCCCCCGTCGTCACCGCGCGACAGGTGACCGCGATGATCGCGTGGGCGCGCGGGGTGCACGTGGCCCCCGCGCTCGAGGAGTACGTGGTCGCGCTCGCCCAAGCCACCCGCAGCCACCCCGACATCCGGCTGGGCGCGAGCCCGCGCGCGACCCTGCAACTCGTCCGCGCCGCGAAGGTCCGTGCCGCCCTGGACGGACGGGCGTACGTCATCCCCGACGACATCACCGCCCTGCTGTCGCCCGTCTTCGCGCACCGCCTCATCCCCAACCGGTCGGCGACCGGCGGCCGGGCGGGCGCTGCCGTCGTGGTCGACGCCCTGGAGCGCATCGCCGCCGGCGTCCGGGTCCCCCTCGCCTCGAGAGCGTGAGCCGCCGCGTGCGTCGGTGGTGGCCCTTCACCGTGCGGGGCACCGGTGCGCTGCTGCTCGCGATCGCGGCGTTCGTGATCGCGCAGCGCGCCGGCATCCCCGAACTGCTGTATTTCGCCACGCTGATGGCGGCCCTGCTGGTCGCCTCGGGCCTCGCCCTGCTGCTCACGCGCGGAGCGGGAACCGTCACGCGCACCATCACTCCCGAGGTGCCCGAGGTGGGGGGCGCAGCGACGGTCATCGTGCGCGCGGGACTGCGCAGCACCCTCCCCAGCGGACCCGGCCGGTGGAGCGATGCCCTGCCGGCGGGGGTGTCCGGACTCGCGGAGGGCTCCTCGCCCGCGACGGGGTCGCGGCTGTCGGGCGGAGCGGGCGGCCTGCACGCGCGCTACGACATCGTGGGGATGCGACGCGGCGTCCATGCGCTGGGCCCGTTCGAGATCGTCACGACCGACCCCTTCGGCCTGCTGCGCAGGCGGCTCGCCCTCGGGCGCACCACCCCGGTCACGATCGCGCCGGCGATGGTCGAGCTCGGCGCCCTGCCCGCAGCGTCGGGCGAGGCCGGCGGGGCGCGGCAGACGACGACCCTGCAGCTGGGCCAGGGAGCGGACAACCTGGTCGCACGCCCCTACGCCCCCGGCGACTCGATGCGCCGCATCCACTGGCGGGCCACCGCCCACCGCGACACGCTCATGGTGCGCCAGGAGGAGCAGGAGTCCAGTCCCGCCGCGACCGTCGTCCTCGACCGGGCGGCCTCGCGCTGGGGCCCGCTCGCCCTGCACGCGCCGGGTTCCGACGAGGCCTTCGAGACCGCGGTGACGGCGTGCGTGTCTGTGGTCGCTCGGCTCGTGCACGAGGGGTACACCGTGGACGTCGTGGACAGTGACGGGACCCTGCTGACCGACCCGGTCGACGGCGGCGACGACGTCGAGGCGCGCGTCGTGGCGGCCGGATTCGCCTCGCTGCGTGCGCGCGCCGACGACGCAGCCCCTCGCGTGGTCCCCGCCGCCGCGGCGGCGTCAGCGGGCCCGGTGATCGTGATCACGGGGGCGCTCGACGCCGACGACCGGGCGACGCTCGGCTCCGTCGCGCATCACTCCGCCCTGCCGGTTCTGCTCGTCGTGGCCGAGCGGGGCGAGCTCGGGCGTCTGCACGCGGGCGGGTGGCGCGCCGCGGTGCTGCCTCCGGGCGGTGACGTGGCCCCGGCCTGGGATGCCGCACTCGAACAGGGGTACGCCGGTGTCGGGAGCTGACGTCACGGTGCTGCGCACCCCCCGCCGCCGCCGCGACGCCTCGCTGCTGACGCTCGGGCTGTTCGCAGCCATCGCCGCCGCCCTGCTGCCGATCTTCTCGGTCATCGCCGCCGGGCCGTGGGTCGCGGGTGCCGTGCTCACCACCGCGGGCGTCCTGGCCGCGGGGTTGCTCGTGCGCCTCGCCCGCCTACCCGCCATCGTGGCGAGCATTGCCGAGATCGTGGTGGGTGCGGCTCTGCTCACCGCGATCTTCGGTCGGACCACCTCGGTGCTGCTGGTCATCCCCACCCCGGGCACCTTCGCCACGGTTCCCCGCCTGCTGGACGCGGCGGCCGAAGAGATCCGCGTGGGCGTCGCCCCCGTCGAACCCGAGACCGGGCTGGCCTTCCTGCTGGTCTCCGCGATCGCCGGGCTCGCGATCGTGCTCGACCACGTCGTCCTGACGGCGCGGATGCCGCTGCTGGCGGGCGTCGGACTGGTCGCCGTCTCGCTGATCCCCACGATCGCGATCCCCTCCGAGGTCGACGTCGCGGCCTTCGTGCTGCTGGCCGCGGCCCTGCTCTTCCTGCTGCGCGTCGACACCCGTGCGCGCACCTCCGCCCCCGAGCGAGTGCGCTCACCGCGCCCGTTCGGAGTGTCGGCGACGGCGCTGGGCGTCGCCGCGGTCGCGGTGATCGTCGCGATCGTCGCGACGCCGCTGCTACCCCAACCGGGTCTGCGCTTCGCCACGGGCGGCACCGGCGGGGTGGGCACCACGATCAACCCCAATCTCGAGCTCGGCAACGACCTGCGCCAGCCCCGTGAGGTCGACGTGCTGACCGTGCGCACCACGGCCCCCACCGCGCCCTATCTGCGCGCGGTGACGCTGTCGACGTTCGACGGATCCGTGTGGCAGCCCGACAGCTCCGACACCGTCCCCGTCCCGGCCGACGGCCCCGTCTTCGATCCGCCCGGCGTCGACGGCGACATCACGCTGGCCGACTGGGCGACCACCGTCACCGTCGACCAGCTCGACAGCCCGTGGCTGCCCGTGCCCTACCCCGCCTCGACCGTCACGGGCCTGACCGGCGACTGGCTCGGGATGCCGCAGAACCGCACCGTCGTCACGCGTGCGGGCTCGACGCGCGACCAGGTGTACGAGGTGCAGGCGAACGTCCCGCGCCCGACGCTGGAGCAGATCCGCGCGCGGCCCACCGGCGGCCCCGGCGTGGACCAGAGCCTCACCGCCCTCCCCGCCGACGTCCCCGCCGCCATCGGCGACACCGCCCGCGAGATCACCGCCGGCGCCCAGACGCCGTACGACCAGTTGCTGGCGCTGCAGACGTGGTTCCGATCCAGCTCGTTCCGCTACTCGCTCGACGCCCCGGTCGACGCCGGTTTCGACGGAGCCGGTCTCGATGCCGTCGCCGACTTCCTGCAGGTCAAGGCGGGCTACTGCGTGCACTACGCCTCGGCCTTCGCCGTGATGGCGCGCACGCTCGGAATCCCCTCGCGCATCGTCATCGGGTATCTGCCGGGGACCGCGTCGAGCATCCCCCAGCAGGGCGGCACCGAGTACACGGTGTCGTCGAGCCAGCTGCACGCCTGGCCCGAGACGTACTTCGAAGGGATCGGCTGGGTGCCGTTCGAGCCGACGAACAGCCTCGGCGTGCCCACCAACTTCGCCTCCGGCTCGACCGGAGGGGGCGGCGACGCTCCGACGGCCCCGGGCCAGGATGCCGCGGCCCCGGACGCTGCACCCTCGGTGGCGCCGTCGCAGGCCGAGCGGGGCGACATCGACGCGCAGGGCGGTGGTGGCGTCGCGGGTGCCCAGGACGGCTCGAGGTGGCTCGCACCCGTCATCGTGCTGCTCGCGCTCCTGGTCGTCGGCGCCGTCCCCGCCGTCGTCCGCCTCGTGCGGCGTCGCCGGCGCCTCGCGGCCGCGCGCGCGGGAGACCCGGTCGCCGCCTGGACGGCCCTGCAGGAGGACGCCGTGGATCTCGGCATCCCGGCCCCCGGTGCCGAGTCACCGCGCGCGTTCGCCGCGCGACTGGTGGCCGAGCACGGAGCCGGCGCCGACGACGTCGACCTGCTGCGCGAGGCCGTGGAGCGATCGAGCTACGCCGGTGACGCAGTCGACCCGGCGCGCGGTCCGGCTCTGGCCGCCGCTGTCGAGCGGGTGCGCGCCACGCTCGCGGCGCGGATGAGCGGCGGGCGGCGCGTCCTCGCCCGGGTGCTCCCCCGCGCGCTGGTCGTGCGGCCCGGCACGGCGACAAGCGCCCCCGAACGCGAGACGGTGCCCTGACGGACGAAGAGCGCCACCCGTTCGGGTGACGCTCTTCGTGTGGCGGAAGTGACAGGATTTGAACCTGCGAGGCGAGTTACCCCGCCTACATGGATTCCAGCCATGCTCCTTAGGCCGCTCGGACACACTTCCAAGGGACGATCTTACACGGCCCCCGGGCTCGTCCGAATCGCCCCCGGCAAGCGGGCTGTGACAGCGCAGTTCCGGTCAGGCGGTGCAGCCTCGAGACTGCAGGCGGCCGACATCTCGGTTGCACGATGTCGCCGAGTTGTCAGCCAGGCGCAGTCTCGCGGGTTCCCCGGGCGGCCGGGCCGCGGGGACGCGGGGCCGCGGGATCGCGGGGACGCGCGGTCGCGCGAACAGCACAGGGACGCACCGAGACTGCACGTGGCTGACATCTCGGTTGCAGGATGTCGCCGAGTTGTCAGCCGGATGCAGTCTCGGCGTCACGTGGCGGCGGCGGCGGGCGGCGGCGCACGGCGGGCGGCGGGCGGCGGCGTCACCCGGCGGCGGCGGCGCACGGCGGGCGGCGGCGCACGGCGGCGGCGGCGGCGGCGCGCGGCGGGCGGCGGCGTCACCCGGCGGCGGCGGCGCACGGCGGCGGCGGCGGCGTCACCCGGCGGCGACGGGCGGCTGCGACGGGCGCAGACGCGCCTCGAGCCCCGCGCGCACGGCGGGCCACTCCTCGCGCAGGATCGAGAAGTACAGCGTGTCGCCCACCGAGCCGTCGGGCGCGATGCGGTGCTGGCGCAGGCGCCCCTCGGCGCTCGCCCCCAGACGGGCGATCGCCCGCGCGCTGCGCTCGTTGCGCGCATCGCAGCGCAGCGCCACGCGATTCACGTCCCACACGTCGAACGCATGCGCGAGCAGCAGCAGCTTCGCCGCGGGGTTGGTGCGCCCGCCGTGGAACGCGCGTGCGTACCAGGTGGTGCCGATCTCGACGCGACCCTGCGCGGGCGCGTACTCGTAGAAGGTCGTCGCTCCGCGCACCGCACCGGTGTCGGCATCCCGCACCGTGAAGGCGTACAGACCCGGCGTCGCCCGCTGCTGCTCGACCCGCGCGGCATACGCCTCGATCGAGTCGGCCCACGGGGAGGTCATCAGACTCCACAGCTGCGGGTCGGTGAGCGGCCAGGCCTCGGCGGCGTCAGCGGGCAGGGCGGGATCGAGACGGATGCCGTGGCCCTCCAGCGTGAGGTCGTGCGCCGTCATCGGGCCTCGAGCTGCGCGACGAACTCGTCGGCCGCGGCGACCTTGCGCCGGAGGTCCTCGCGGCGCTCCTGCGCCTCGGTGCGGATGTCGGCCAGGCGCGCGCGCAGCGCGGCGTCGGAGGGTTCGGCCTCGAGTCCGTCGACCACGGCGAGCAGTTCGCCCATCTGCTCGAGCGAGTACCCGAGCGGTTTCATGCGACGGATCAGCAGGAGCCGGGACTCGTCGTCAGGGGTGTAAAGGCGGAAGCCGCCCTCACTGCGGGCCGAGGGGCGCAGCAGACCGATCTCGTCGTAATGGCGCAGGGTGCGGATGGACAGGCCGGTCCGCTCGGCGAGCTCGCCGATCTGCATCGGACGCTCCTCGGTCATGGCATCCCCGATCCCGCAACCCTCACGTTACGGTAGAGTCTCTCTCGTCGCGATCGCGACCCCCCTATTCTTCCCCGCGTCGCCGCGGGTCTGCTCCCCTTCTCCAAGGAACTCCATGACAGACGTCCTCGCGCGCCCGCGCCCCGAACCCACCGTCCTGCTCACACGCGAGGCGCTGGCCGGCCTCGTCGTCGCGATCGCCCTGATCCCCGAGGCCATCGCCTTCTCGATCATCGCGGGCGTCGATCCGCGTCTGGGCTTGTTCTCGTCGTTCGTGATGGCCGTCGCCATCGCGTTCCTGGGCGGGCGGCCCGCCATGATCACGGCGGCGACCGGGGCGATCGCCCTCGTCATCGCGCCCGTCGCCCGCGAGCACGGGGTCGATTACCTGATCGCAACGGTGATCCTCGGCGGCATCCTGCAGGTCGTCCTCGGCCTGCTCGGGGTCGCCAAGCTCATGCGCTACATCCCCCGCAGCGTGATGGTCGGCTTCGTCAACGCCCTCGCGATCCTCATCTTCATCGCGCAGGTGCCCCAGCTGATCGGCGTGCCGTGGGCCGTCTACCCGATCGCCGCTGCGGGCCTGGCCATCATGTACCTGCTGCCGCGCGCGACGAAGGCGATCCCCGCCCCGCTGGTCGCGATCGTCCTGCTCACGGGCGCGGCCGTCGTCTTCAACATCTCGGTGCCGACCGTCGGCGATCAGGGCGCGCTCCCCGAGAGCCTTCCCTCGCTGCTCCTGCCGAACGTGCCGTTGACGGGCGAGACGCTGTCCATCATCCTGCCGTTCGCCGTCGCCATGGCGATCGTCGGCCTGCTCGAGTCGCTGATGACCGCGGCCCTAGTGGACGACATCACCGACACCCCGTCATCAAAAACCCGCGAATCGCTCGGTCAGGGCGCAGCGAACGTGCTCTCCGGACTGTTCGGCGGCATGGGCGGCTGCGCGATGATCGGTCAGACCATGATCAACGTCAAGGCGTCGGGCGCGCGCACCCGCATCTCGACTTTCCTCGCCGGTGTCTTCCTGCTCGTCCTGGTGCTGGCGTTCGGCGACGTCGTCGCGATCATCCCGATGGCGGTGCTGGTGGCGGTGATGATCGTCGTGTCGGTCGCGACGTTCGACTGGCACAGCATCCGCCCCTCGACGCTGCGACGGATGCCGCTGAGCGAGACGATCGTCATGGTGCTCACCGTCGCGGTGACGGTGTGGACGCACAACCTGGCCATCGGCGTGGGTGTCGGCGTCGTCGCCGCGGCCGTCCTCTTCGCCCGCCGCGTCGCGAGCCTGACCGACGTCACCCGCACGGTCGAGGGCGACCTCGCCCGCTACGTCGTGGAGGGCGAGCTCTTCTTCGCCTCGAGCAACGACCTGACGACGAAGTTCGCCTACCACCGCGATCCCGCCCGCGTCGTGATCGACCTGTCGCGTTCGCATGTGTGGGACGCGTCGACCGTCGCGGCCCTGGATGCCGTGCGCACCAAATACGCCCACCTCGGCACCACCGTGGAGCTGGAGGGACTCAACCCGCGGGCGGCGCAGTTCCACGATCGTCTCAGCGGCGGTCTCGGCGCCGGGCACTGACGGTCGGCGCCGCCGGTGCCCCGCTCAGGTGGCGGCCGACACCCCGCTCACGCGGGCCCGCGCGCGGCCGACGATCCGGGACGACGTCGGGCGGGGCCGGACGGTCCACGGCCGACCCGGCCCGGGAGGCGACCCCGGCGGGTCAGGAGCGCAGGGTGGTCGACGGCGTCTCGCCGAACTCGCCGCGGTACATCGCCGCGAAACGGCCGAGGTTCGAGAACCCCCAGCGAGCCGCGATCGCCGCGACCGTGTCGGTCGAGGGGTCGCCGTTGCGCAGTTCGACGCGCGCCGCGTCCAGCCGCACGCGCCGCAGATACTGCATGGGCGTGCGCCCCGTCGCCGCGCGGAAGGCGTACTGCAGTCCGCGGGGCGAGAGCCGCGCGGCCTGAGCGATGTCGGCCAGCACCACGGGCTCGGCCGCGTGGGCCTCGACGAACGCCTTGGCGCGGCGCACCGGGGCGGGCAGGGCGCGCGAGGCACGTCCCGCGGCGAGCGCGTCGGTGAAGGTCGTCGAGAAGCTCAGCAGAGAGGCTTCGAGAAGGAGGGTGCGCGCCTGCTGCTCGATGAGGGGTGTCCTTTCGGACGAGCGCAGCAGAACGTCGCGGGTGTACTCCCACGTGCGCGACCAGTAGCGCAGCCGCTGCTCGTTGACGGGCCCGTGCCCGGTAGCGCGTACGCGCAGAGAATCGTCGCCCGAGAGCCGACGGGCGGCCTCGTCGAACTCCGCGCGCGCGAACGACACGGCCGAACCCGCGATCCGACCGGTGAAGGCGATCTCGAGCGGGCGGTCGACGACCATGAAGGGCGTCGCGGTGTCGATGCGCTCCTGGCGGTAGGTCCCCGTCACCCGCGGGCCGGCGACGCGGCCGACCACGACCTGGTCGCGGGGGTCGGACTCCACGAGCATGGTGGAGCCGATCGTGTAGTCGCAGATGGCGAAACCGGCCTCGGATGCGGCGTGCCACGCGAGGGCGGGCTGGATGGCCTCGGCGCGCGAGATGCGCGCTCCGGGCACGATGGTCTGCCACAGACGCTCGACGGTCTCGGCGTCGCGTGTCTCGATGTTCGTATGCTCCACGCGAGTTTCCTAAATCGTCCGAGAATGTGCGGCAAGACCATTGCCTGCGAGGGCCCCTGCAGATATGAGAACGCTCTCACGCAGCAATTCAGTCGAATTCCGACGACTCCGAACGCCCCCCACCCGCATTCACCGTATCGGGCGCGGCATCGCGATCGCGCATTCCGTCGGTTGAGGACGCCGTGCGCGAATAGAAGGCCGCGATGCGCAGTCGATCTGCGATCGACGGGCCCTGTCGCGCGGCGACGCCCGCGGCGGTCGACGTGTGGGTCGGCGCCCACGCCCGCGGCGGTCGACGCGCGCGTCGGCGCCCGTCAGCGAGATGCGGCGGCCGTCAGCGCGTCGATGACGCCCGCGACGCGGTTCGCCTCGGCCGGGTCCAGAGCGGCGATCGCGACCTCGATGTCGTCGTCGAAGGAGCGCAGGCGGCACCACGGCTCCGCGGCCAAATCGACCACCACGGTGAGGTGGTTGACGCGCCGGTCCTCGTCATCGAGATCACGGCGGACCGCTTCGCGCTGCACGAGCCGGTCGATGAGGGTCGTCACCCCCGCCGAGGTGATGCCGAGGTGATCGCGCACATGCGAGGGTCGTGCGCCGGGGTTCTGGGCGATGAACAGCAGTGCGCGGGCGTCGAGCTCGTTCAGCGACAACTCTCGTCGCGCGTCGATGACGGCGGTGCGGCGCGCTTCGCCGTACGCCAGGAGCGCGCGCAGCAGGGCCGAGTCCGCGGGCATCGGCCTGATCATGTCGGGGGACGTCTGCACGACCCATGATCGTACCCACTGCGCACGGCCGCCCGTGCCGCGCCGCGCGACGACCCGTTCGACCCGCGTCATCACGGGGCCCTGCGCACTCTCCCCCCGTTGTCAAGCGGGTCCGGCCGATCGCGATCGGGGGTTATCACTGGACCACGACGACCCGCCGACATGCGGGCGCACATCCCGTCGGGAGACGGGAGCGAGGAGAAGACCATGATCTACGGACAGCAGGGCGGACAGCAGACGGGCTCGGTGTGGAGCATCGCGATGTCGACGGCCATGGGCAACGGCATCATGCCGCGCTCGGACGACGGACACCCCCCGCGCACGACATCGCGCCGGTTCTGGTCGCGAGGCCGCGACGCGGGCGGGAAGACGGCGGTCGCGCCCCGCTCCTGACACCCGCGCCCCCACCCCGACGCGTCGGCCCCTTCCCCCAGGATCCGGCGCGTCGGCTCGTTCCGGGCGAACGGATCGGTGGCCGGGCGTTCACACGATGGTCCCCACGGCGTAACCCGCCGCCCGGGGTTCTCCCTCCAGCATGGGACGACCGCACCCGCGGTCCTCCGTCCCCGGCTGCGAAGGCGATCCCGATGACCCGACCCGTCCGTGTGCTGTCGCTCTACGAAGGCTTCTTCGCCGGTGGCGCGCGGATCCTGCATTCCGATGTCGTGGCGGGACTGTCCCACCGCGGGGCGCAGGAGCACGCGGTGCTCTCGCTCACCTCCGCCGCTCGACGCGACGCGTCACTGCAGTTCGCCCACGACGACACACGGTTCCGGCGTCTGCGCGACGCGGGGGTCGCCATCGACACCTTCGACCGCGTCGCGGGAGACCGCCCCGCCGCCCCCGAGGACTTCACCGCCGCCGAGCTCGAGCGCGCCGCGCACCTCATCTCCGCGGCCGACGTGGTGCTGTCGCTCAAGGAGCAGCCCCTCAGCCTCATCGTCGCCCTCCAGCGCGCGGGGATGCTCCCCGACCGCCCCCTCGCGGCGTGCCTGCACCGCTCCGATCCGACGCACTCCGGTCCCGCGCTCGGCTGGCTGGTGGATGCCGCGGCCTCTGGCGCCGTGACCGCCACCATCGCCTGCGCGGAATCGACGTCGTCCGCCTACGCGCGCGCCGGTGTCGTCGCCCGCGACGCGTGGGTGATCGACAACGGCATCGACACCCGCCGGTTCCGCCCGGGCACGCGGGCCGAGCGTCGCCGGACCCGCGCGGGTCTCGGCATCCCGGAGTCCGCCCCGGTGGTTCTGCTCGCGGCCCGTTTCGACGCCATGAAGGACCCGGGACTGTTCCTGCGCGCGGTCGCCCGGCACGCCCGCCGCACACCCGGGACGCACTACGTGATGTGCGGTTCGGGAATGACGCACGACAATGCCGCCTTCCGCGCTCTGGTCGACGACAGCGGCGTCGACGACGCCGTGCCGGTGCACGCCCTGGGCCTGCGCGAGGACATGCCGGAGCTGTACCGGATCGCCGACGTCGTCGCGCTCACCAGCGCCTTCGGCGAGGCCTCGCCGCTCTGCCTCGTCGAGGGGGCGGCATCCGGGGCCGTTCCCGTCACCACCGACGTCGGCGACGCCGCCCGCATGGTCTCGGGCTTCGGCCTGGTGACCGCGCGCGACGAGGACGCCATCGCCGGGGCGTGGGACGACGCGCTGATGCGGCGGTCCGCGATGCGTGCCGCCGCCCTCGGCGCCCGTGGCCGGCTCGACCGGCGTCGCATGGTCGAGGACTACCGCGCGGCGATCTCGGGACTGCTGCTCTCGGACGCCCTCGCCGCCTGAGCGCGGGGGCGGGTCGCACCCTAGACACGGCACGACGCCGGCACCATCCCCGCGCCCGGGCCGGCAAAGCGTGTCTACAGTGAGGCATGACCGCCCGCATCGTGTCGATCGGCACGGCTCTGCCCGACACCCGCGTCACCCAATCGACACTGCGCGACCTGTTCGCCGCGCAGCCGGGGTTCGATCGCAAGAGCCAGCGCCTGGTGGGGGCGGCGTTCGACGCCGCCGCCATCGACGCCCGGCACGTCGTCCTGCCCCAGCTGGCGGGTGCCACCGGAGACGGCCTGGCCGTCCGCGACGGGGACACGCTGCTGATGCCGCCGACCGGAGCCCGCAACGACGAGTACCGACGCGCGGCACCGCCCCTGTTCGCCGCGGCCGCCCGGGCGGCGCTCGAGGGTTCCGCGTACGCCGCCTCGGCCGTCACCCACGTCGTCACCGTGTCGTGCACGGGCATGTTCGCGCCCGGACCCGACTACCACCTCGTCCGCGACCTCGGCCTCTCCCCCACGGTCGAGCGCTACCACCTCGGCTTCATCGGCTGCGCCGCGGCCATCCCCGCACTGCGCCTGGCCGCGCGGATCGTCGGCGACACCCCGGACGCCGTGGTCCTCGTGGTCTGCTGCGAGCTGTGCTCGCTGCACTGGCAGACCTCGTCGCACCCCGATCAGATCGTCGCGGCCTCGGTGTTCGCCGACGGAGCGGGGGCCGCGGTCGTGGCATCCTCGGCATCGTCGCAGGCGGGCTTCGACCTCGCGGGCTTCGCCACCCACGTGACCGACGACGGAGAGAAGGACATGGCCTGGACCGTCGGCGACTCGGGCTTTCAGATGACCCTGACGCCCGAGGTGCCGCGGATCATCGGCCGCGAGATCTCCGCGATCGCCGCCGACGTCCTGGGCGATCTCGCCGACGTCGACGCGTGGGCCGTGCACCCGGGCGGGCGCAGCATCCTGGACCGCGTCGAGAACGCCCTGCACCTGGATGCCGCGGCCCTCGGCCCCTCGCGCGCGGTCCTGCGTCAGCACGGCAACATGTCCAGCGCCACCCTGCTGTTCATCCTGCGCGATCTGCTCGACGCCCCAGCCCTCGCCGACGGCGCCCGCGTCGCCGCCCTCGCCTTCGGTCCCGGGCTGACCGTGGAGGCGGCGACCCTCACCCGGCGCCGCGCGGACGCGTGAGCACCGGACTGGCCCGGCGCGACACGGCGCTCACCGAACTGATGGACGACCCCGACTGCGATCCCCGGGCGCTCGCGGCCACCTACCGCCGCTTCGACCTGGTGAACCGCCTCGTCTCGGCGTGGGGGCACCTCTACCGCACGCGCGTGCGGCCCGAGCTGCGGGCCCTGGGCCGCCCGGCTCGCGTGCTCGACCTGGGCTGTGGCGGCGGAGACGTCGTCGTGCGTCTCGCCGCCCTCGCGCGGCGCGACGGCCTCGAGGTGGAGTGGGTGGGCGCCGACCCCGACGCCCGCGCCCTCGACGCCGCCCGCCGGCGATCGCGCCCGGGCGTGCGGTTCACCGCGCAGGGGTCGGCCGACCTGCTGGCCGCCGGCGACGCGTTCGACCTGGTCCTGTCCAACCACGTCCTGCACCATCTCGACGCCGGCGCGCTGCGCTGCTTCGCCGAGGACTCGCGCGCGCTCTCGCGCGGCGCGGTGCTCCACGCCGACATCGCCCGTGGCCGCCTCGCCTACGGCCTGTACGCGGTGGGCATCGCTCCGCTCGCGGCCGGCACGTTCCTGCGCGTGGACGGCCTACGCTCAATCCGGCGCAGCTACCGCGCGCCCGAGCTCGCCGCGGCACTCGGACCGCCGTGGCGGGTGCAGACCCCCGCGCCCTTCCGGGTGCTCGCCGTCGCCCGGGGACGTGCGCCGGGCGGCAGCGCCGACTCCCGGGGCGCGCGATGACGGAGGTGCTCGTCGTCGGGGCGGGGCCGGTCGGCCTCGCCCTCGCGGCCGACCTGCGCGCACGCGGTGTGGACGTCGAGATCGTCGACCGCCGCGACGCCGTGGGCGGCGGGACGCGGGCCATCGGCATCCACTCCCCCGCGCTGACCCTGCTCGAGGCCTCCGGCGCCACCGACGGCATCCGCTCGCGCGCCGTGCGCATCGGACGCGGTGAGGCGCGCGCAGACGGCCGCGTGGTCGCCGCGATCCGCTTCGACCGCCTGCGCGCGCGACACCCGTACGTGGCGGCCCTTCCGCAGTCCGACACCCTCGAGGTGCTCACCGCCCTCGCCCCACCCGTGCGCCGCGGCGTCGACGTCGTCGCCCTGCACGAGGACCGGGCGGGGGTGCGGGCCGTCACCGCCGCGGGCGGGGAATGGCGCGCGGGCGCGGTGGTGGTGGCATCCGGGTGGTCCGGACGCGGTCTCGTCTACCGCCCCGGCGCGATACGCACGCGCCACTATCGCGATCGCTATGCGATGGCCGACGTCGAGGCGGCGGGCGGCCCGGTCGCCCGGGTGCACCTGGAACGCGGCGGAGTGGTGGAGTCGTTCCCCCTTCCGGACGGGCGCCGGCGGCTCGTCGCCTGGGCCGGCGCCGCCGAGATCGCGGATGCCGATGTGTTCCTCCGTGACGCGGTCGCGTCGCGCGCGGGGATCGAGGTCGAGGTCGCGGGGGCGTCGACCTTCGGGGTGCGGCGCGCGGTGGCCCCCGCTCTGCGGCGCGGCCGGATCGTCGTGGTCGGCGACGCGGCGCACGAGGTGAGTCCGATCGGCGGGCAGGGGATGAACCTGGGCCTTCTCGATGCGTTGACCCTCGCGCCCCTGCTCGCACCGTGGGTGCGGACGGGCGACGACGCCGGCCTCGCAACCTGGGAGCGCGACCGCCTCGCCTCGGCGCGGCATGCGGCGCGCCTGGCGCTGCTGAACACGTTGCTCGGACGGGCCGCGGCGCCGAGCGCGCATCACGCGCGGACGACGGCCCTGCGCGCGCTGCTGCGCGGTCCCGGGGGCGCGGCGTTCACGCGGGCCTACGCGATGCGGTTCGACCGCGCCGCGCGCGGCACCTGACAGCCCTCGGCTTCGGCGCCGCACCGCGCGGGAAGCCGCGCGCACCGCGCCCCGCACCGCCGCGCACATCGCACCGTGCACCCGATCGCGCGCACCGCGCCCCGCACCGCCGCGCACATCGCACCGTGCACCCGATCGCGCACACCGCACCCCGCACCGCGCGGGCAGCCGCGCACACCGGGTCAGGCGACGACGAGTTGCACCGCCAGCACCAGCGCCGCCAGCATCGTCAGCTGGAACACCGCCCGCCCCGGGGGGCGCACCAGCACCCGCACGATCACGGCGACGGCGACCGCGACGACCACCGCGAAGAACCCGACGCCGCGCCCGGTCCCCACGAGCACGGCGAGCGCGCCCGCGACGATTCCCGCGGCCGCGATCAGCACCGAGGCGCGCGCCCCCAGGCGGTGCGGCAACCCCCGCACCCCGGTCCGCCGGTCGTCGTCCAGGTCGCGCACGACGTTGGTCAGGTGCACGGCCGCACCGAGAGCGGCCCCGGCGAGGGTCGCCCACGCGGGCGCGAGCGTCGGCGTCCCGTCCGACAGCGTCGCGAACGACGGGAACAACCCGAAGCTCAGCAGGAACGGCGCGATCGAGAACGGCGTCGACTTCAGCCCCGCGTTGTAGGCCCACGCCGAGGCCAGGGCGAGGGCGTGCGCGGCCAGCAGGCCGGGTCCGAGCGGCAGCGACAGCGCGACGGCGACGACGACGGCGCCGATCGCGACGGTCAGGGCGCGCTCGGCGGTCAGCGTGCCGCCCGCGATGGGCTTGTCGGTGCGCCCGACGGCGGCGTCGCGTGCCCCGTCGATCGCGTCGTTGGACAGCCCCACCGAGACCTGTCCGGTGAATACCGCCCCCACCAGCACGAGCAGCCGCAACGGTTCCAGTCCCGCCGCGAGACCGAGCGCCAGCGACAGCAGGGTGACCACGAGGGTCGGTCCGGGGTGGGTCGCTCCCCACAGCGCTCGGATCACCGACGTCTCTTTCCCGGCATCCGTCACGCTGACGACGTTATCGCGGCCCGTCGGACGCGGCACCGACGGGGTCTTGGCACTCGACCGCCGCGAGTGCTAATCTTCCTCGCAGTTGAGTCGCACCGACTCAACTTCAGACCCCGGATGCCGCATCCGGGCCGATTCGCAAAGGAGAAACGACCATGGCCACCTACGACCCCTTCCGCGACCTCGACCGCCTCGCGTCCACGCTCCTGGACGCCCGTCGCGGCGGCGGCCCCCGCCGAATGCCGATGGACCTCTACCGCGACGGCGACCACTACGTCCTCGCCGCCGATCTGCCCGGTGCCGACCCCGGCTCGGTCGACATCGACGTCGACGGGCAGCTGCTGACGATCCGCGCCGAACGGACGCTCGGCTCGGGCGAGGGCGTCAAGTGGATCACGCGCGAACGCGAGACGGCTTCCTTCGTCCGCCAGCTCAACCTCGGCCAGGGCATCGACACCGAGCGCATCAGCGCCGCCTACCGCAACGGCGTCCTGTCGGTGACCATCCCGGTCAGCGAGAAGGCCAAGCCGCGCCGCATCTCGGTGTCCACCGACGACGGCGACGGCGTGATCGAGGCGCACGAGAGCACGCCCCAGCCCATCGAGCAGTAGGCACGGCAGTCGTCCGCGACCGCGGACGCACGCCCACCGCACACGCCGATGCCCCGGTCCCCTCGAGGGGGCCGGGGCATCGCGCGTTCGTCAGAGGTCTTCGGGGGCGAGGTCGCCCTGACCCTCTTCTCCCAGTTCGACCACTCCCGGGTCCTCGCCCTGCGAGTCGGTGCCGGTGGCCTCGGCGTGCAGATCCTCGAACGGGATCTCGCTGCCGGCGTCGTCGATCTCGGCCGGATCGGCACCCGTCGCCGTGGCGGGGTTGATGTCGTCGGGGTCTGCGCCCTCGTCGAGCGCGGTCGTGGCATCCCACTCCGCCTGCGCGGGGTCGAGCGCTGGATCGGGCTCGATCGAGGTGTCGCCGTCGCGCAACGGCTGCACGCCCGCGATGCCGGTGTCGGCGGCGGGGGTGGTCGCGTCGGGGGTCGGGTCGATCGAAGCGTCGCTCATGGGGGTCCTTCCGTCGGACGCGGGATGCCGCCGGGTGCGGCGGTCCTCCCATCCAACGTCCCCTCACGCCCGCGACCCCGACCCTTGACAGGCCCCCGCCGCCTCCCTCTCTGACGAGCGCGCGCCCGGCCCCCCGGAAGTCCGGCCCGCGGGCGTCGGTGTCAAGGCGCTGGTGCAACCGGTCACCCCGACGCACCGTGAGACGGACGAGAGGACGCCCATGCACGACTCCGCCCCGCCCGGGCCCCCGGGCACCGCCCCCCGCATCGTGATCATCGGCGGCGGCAACGCCGGGCTCTCGACAGCCGGCCGACTGCAGCGCGCCCGCGCGGGAGAGGTCACCGTCATCGAACCCCGCGAACGGCACGTCTACGCACCGCTGCAGTCGCACATCGCGGGCGGGGCGGCACGCGCCTCCTCCGCCGTGCGCGCCCAGGCCGACGTCATCCCGCCGGGTGTGCGCTGGCTGCGAGACGAGGTCTTCACGGTGGATGCCGCCGCTCGTCGCGTGCACCTCGTGTCGGGCGGGCGCATCGATTACGACCAGCTCGTCGTCTGCGCGGGACTGCGCATGGCCTGGGAGCAGGTGCCCGGACTCACCGGGGCGATGGACGCCCCCGAGGGCGTGTCGAACTACGACTTCTCCCTCGCCGCCAAGGCCTCGCCGGTGCTGCGCGACCTGCGCACGGGAACGGTCGTGTTCACGCAGCCGCCCGAGCCGGCCTCGTGCGGCGCCGCGGCCCAGAAGCCCATGTACCTCGCATGCGACTGGTGGCGGGCGATCGGGGTGCGCGACGACATCCGCGTGGTGTTCGTCTGCCCCGATCCGCTGCCCTTCGGCATCCCCGCCATCGACCGCGAACTCCAGCGGAAGCTCGACGAGTACGGCATCGAGGTGAGATACAGCCGGGTACTGCGGTCGGTGGATGCCGCGACCCGCACCCTCGAGATCGGACACGGCCAGACGCGCGAGACGCTGGCCTACGACGTGCTGCACGCGGTGCCGCCGCAGCGGGCGCCCGAGTGGATCGCCGGCAGTGGGCTGGCGGCATCCGACGATCCGCACGGATTGGTCGACGTGGACCCCGAGACCCTCCGGCACGTGCGGTATCCCGAGGTGTGGGCGGTCGGCGATGCGGCGCGGGTCGCCACGCGCCCGTCGGGCGGAGCCATCCGCCAGCAGGCGAAGACGCTCGTGAAGAACCTGACCGCCGTGCTGGCGGGACGCGAGCCGACCTCGCACTACGACGGGTACAGCGTCGTGCCGTTCACCGTCTCGCGCGGAACGGTGGTGTTCGCCGAGTTCGACCGACGGGGGCGCCTGCGGCCCACGGTCCCGTTCTGGCGATCGCTCTACCGCGAGCGCCGATCGACGTGGATCGCGGACCGGCGCGTGCTGCCCTGGGTGTACTGGCACCTGATCCTGCGCGGGCTCGCCTGAGACGCGCCCGGCGCGGGACGCACGGGCACCCCGCCCATAGGGCACGGAAGCCGATCCCTCAACCCCGGGGGCAGGCCCGCGGCATCCCGCCAAGACTGAAGACAGCCCCGGAAGACATACGAGAAGAGGACACCATGGCACAGGTCATCGAAACCATCGACGTCGACGTTCCCGTCCGCGTCGCGTACAACCAGTGGACGCAGTTCGAGGAGTTCCCGCACTTCATGAGCTTCGTCGAGTCCATCACGCAGAAGAGCGACACGCTCACGCACTGGAAGGTCAAGATCGCCGGCGCGGAGCGCGAGTTCGACGCCGAGATCACCGAGCAGCACCCCGACGAGCGCGTCGCGTGGAACAGCGTCGGCGGCGACGAGAACCACGCCGGCGTCGTCACCTTCCACCGCCTGTCGGACGCCGAGACCCGCGTCACGGTCCAGATCGACTGGGAGCCCACGGGTCTGCTCGAGAAGGCCGGTGCCGTCCTCGGCGCCGACGACCACTCGGTGAAGAAGGACCTCGAGAACTTCAAGAAGTACATCGAGTCGCGTGGTGCCGAGTCGGGCGCCTGGCGCGGCGACGTCAGCTGACGTCTTCTCATCGACGAAGCCGGGTCCCGTCGGGGCCCGGCTTCGTCGTTCGCGTGGGAGATGCCGCGGCCCCCCTCAGGCCGGGTTCACCACTGCGGGTGGATCTCGGCCCGCAGCCGGCGGTCGTAGACCTCGCGCACGAGGGCGTCGAAGGCGGCGAGATCGAACCCGCCGTCGAGCAGGGCGGCCGCGTCGGCGTTGGCCGCGGCCTGCGGCACGGAGCGGGCGCCGGGGATGACGCTCGTCACCCCTTCGCGCGAGGCGATCCAGGCGAGGGTGGCCGCGGGCAGCGACACGCCCTCGGGAAGGGCCGCCTTGAGCTCGTCGGCCGCGGCGACGCCCTCGTCGAAGGGCACGCCCGAGAAGGTCTCGCCCTTGTCGAACGCCTCGCCGTTGCGGTTGTACGAGCGGTGGTCGTTCTCGGCGAACGTGGTGGAGCGCGAGTACTTGCCCGAGAGCAGGCCGCTGGCCAGCGGCACCCGCGCGAACACCGCGACGTTCTTCTGCGCGGCGAGGGGCAGGACCTCGTCGAGGGGCTTGAGGCGGAAGGGGTTGAAGATGATCTGCAGGTTGGTCAGGTTCGGCCGGCGCAACGCCGACATCGCCTGGTCCATCGTCTCGACCGAGGCGCCGTAGGCGGCGATGACCCCCTCGGACACCAGCTGATCGAGGGCGTCCCAGGTGGCGTCATCGTCGATGACGGCGGACGGCGGGCAGTGCAACTGCACCAGGTCGAGCGTCTCGGTGCCGAGCAGACGGCGTGAGCGGTCGAGCCAGGCGCGGAAGTTCTCGATGACGTAGTTCTCGGGCACCTGACCTTCGCGGCGCCCCATCTTGGTCGCCACGGTGATGTCGTCGCCCGAGCGACTGCGGAGGAACGACCCGATGATCTGCTCGGAGCGGCCGTCGCCGTAGACGTCGGCGGTGTCGAAGAGGGTGACGCCGGCGTCGGCCGAGGCCGCGAGCACCGCGCGCGCGTCGTCCTCGCCGACCTCACCCCAATCGGCGCCGAGTTGCCAGGTGCCGAGGCCGATCGCCGAGACCTCGCGGCCGGTACGGGAGAGGGGACGCTGCTGCATTGCGGTTCCTTTCGAAGCTCCGTCGAGCCTATCCATCCCCTCCGACGCCGGGGGCCGCGCGTGGTCGATGCAGCCGGGGGGCGGAGGCGACGATCCGCCGCGGCGCAACCCCGCCCCCCGCGGGAGCGAACGCGCCTAGCGTGGCGGCACACCCACGGAAGGAACACCATGGACACCCCCGCCGACCGCCTGCCCGGATCCGACGAAGAGAATCTCATTGCCGAGTCGGACGGCCTGGCCGCCGACGTGCCCGCCGGTGCCGCGGGAGCGGACTCCGGCGCCGTGGGCACGGCCCGCATCGACCCCGACGACGAAGCGCGCCTGCAGAACATCTCGAGCCAGAACGACCTGCCCGGCGTCGGCACGCGCGCGGCGGACGGCCTCACCGAGCGAGGCACCGGCGAGGTCGGATCGACGTCCCGTCACACCGAGGACACCGATCGCGACGACCACGACGAGGTCGCGGACGACGAGGCCCGCACGCCGGCCCCTTCTCGGCGGGACGACGACGGCGAGTCGCGCGTGGACGCCGACGACCCGATCGCCGCGTTCCAGCCGGGCGTCGACCGCGAGTCCGCGGCATCGAGCAAGATCGCCCAGCGCCTGCCCGACCCCGACCGGGCCTGACCGGCCCCGCACCGGGAGAGCGGGCCGTCGACGCCACCACGCACGCCCAGCCGGTGGCCGATCCTCTCGACTGGCACGACGACGACGGTGCTGCAACGCTGAGGGGTATGGACGACTTGCGCCTCGAGCCCCTCGCCCCCTCGCT
Organism: Microbacterium sp. NPDC090007; assembly: GCF_044748345.1. NCBI lineage: Bacteria > Bacillati > Actinomycetota > Actinomycetes > Micrococcales > Microbacteriaceae > Microbacterium > Microbacterium sp. NPDC090007. The sequence goes on from NZ_JBIVFV010000002.1 coordinate 387,346, forward strand.
CGACGACTATCTCGAGTTGCGTCGCGCCTCCGGACTCACCCCCAAGCGACCGGACCAGGGCGCGCCGGCGCTCGAGAACAGCTGGGCGTGGCGACGGATCGTGGATGCCGACGGGCGGTCCGTCGCGATGGGCCGCGTGATCGGCGACGGCGGGTGGTACTTCCTCGTCGCCGACATCGCGACACTCCCCTCGCACCAGCGGCGAGGACTCGGGCGACGGGTCCTCGAGGACCTTCTCGCGGAGATCCGCGCGAAGGCCCCCGAGGGCGCCTACGTGACGCTGCTCGCCGACCCCCCGGGTCAGGCCCTGTATAGCAGCCTCGGGTTCACCGAGCCGACGACCGGGTCCGTCACCATGCACCGGCTCATGGACTGACGCGCCTCGCGCCCGCACGAGACGGCATCCTCCCGCCACGGGGCGGACGGGTCCGCAGGATGCCGTCCCCCCTCGGCCCTCTCCCCGTCAGCGCGTCGCGATGTCGCGACGTCCCGACGCGGCGGTGCGCCGCGCCCGCCACCCCAGGAGCACGTCGATCACCACGAACCCGGCGAGGGTGTAGCCCACCAGCGGCAGGAACAGCCCGAGCGCGACAGCGACGGCGAGCACCGCCGCGATGCCCCACCACGGCGCGCGACCGAGGACACCGCGGGCGGGTGCGGCCGCGAGGCCGCGGGTCGGGCGACGCTTCCACCACATGGCGTATCCCAGCACGACGAGGGCCGCGATGCCGAGGGCCAGCGCGAGCAGCACGAGCTGGTTGACGAGGCCGAACATCGTGCCCATGTGCAGGTCGACCCCCCATCGCGACAGCTTCGCCAGCAGCGGGAAGTCCGCGAAGTCGATCCGATCGGTCACCTGCAAGCGGGATCCGTCGATCGCGACCGCATCGACCTCGGTCGGGAAGCTGCGGTGGATCTCCTGCACCACCCACGCCTTCCCGGCGGCAGCCGGAGGTTTGATCTCGACGTCGCCGCTGTCGACGTTGATGCGCTGAGCGATCGCCAGGACCGCGTCGAAGGTCGCGGGGTTGGCCTCCCCCGTCGGCGACGCGGCCGCGCCGCCGTGACCCGCGTGCCCGGCGTGCTCACCGCCCCCGGCCGCCGTGCCGTCGAGCGAGGTCGTCAGGGCGGGAGTCCCCTCGCCGACCGCCGCGCGCAGGTCGGATACGTGCGCTCCCGCGAACGTGGACCACGTGATGCCCGTCGCCGAGAGGAAGACCGCGCCGAGCACGACCCAGATCCCGACCGCCGAGTGCCACCCCGACAGTCGTCGCAGACCGGTGTGGCGGCGGTTGGGGCGCAGCAGGTCGCGGCGCCCACGGCGACTGCGCGCGAACCGACCGACCCACAGCCCGAGCCCCGCGAGGGCGACGATCCCGAGCCAGGATGCCGCGAGCTCGCTGTACCAGCGGCCGGCGTCGCCCAGGTGCAGCGACCGATGCAGGTCGCTGATCCAGTGCCGCAGCGGCAGCGCCCCACTCGTCCCGTAGGCGGGGAGATCGCCGCGGATCTCGGTGGTGGCCGGGTCGACGAAGATCGCCCGCGTCGTGCTCTCGGGCAGCGTCTCGTCGGCGAACATCACGCGCGTGGTCGCTCCCGCCTCCGGCGCAGGCCGGACCGCGACGGGCGTCGACCCGTCGCCCAGGTACGCCTCGGCGGCCTCGATCTGGTCCGCGAGCGGTTGAGCCGGAGCGTCGGATGCCGCCCTCAACTCGTGCGCGTAGATCACCTTCTCGAGCGTCGGGGTGACGGCGTACAGCGCGCCGCTGACGGCGGCGACGAGGATGAACGGCCCCACGAGGATGCCGGCGAAGAAGTGCAGGCGCCGCAGCATCGCCGTGAACCACCCGCGATGCGGCTGCGCCGGCGGCACGGGCGGAGCAGTGGCGGTCGACGAACCCCCGGGTTCGACGGTCGTGGTCATGACAGGATCCCCTCTCCGATGTAGCCGCCCTCTCGGCATCCGGGCGGGACGGCGAAGACGGCCGACCCGATGGGGGTCGTCCACTCGTTCAAGAGGTCGAGCTCGTCGAGCCGCGTCTGGAGGGGCACGAACTGCCTTTCGATATCGGCCTGGAACGACACGAACAGCAGTCCGGCGTCGCTGACCGCGCCGGCCGGCGGCGTCTGGTCGTAGTTGTAGCCGCGACGGAAGATGCGCTGCGCGGTGTCGTCGGAGCGGGAGCGCCGCAGGTGCGAGAACTCCGCGATGACGGGAAAGCCGATGGCATCCTTCGCGGCGAAGTCGGGCTCGTCGAATTCGTCCGAGCCCGTCAGCGGGGCACCGGAGGACTGGAACCGCCCCAGCGCCTGGTCGCGGCCGGGACGATCGAGGCGATCCCATTTGTCGAGGTCCATCGCGATGCGGCGGACCACCATGCCGGTGCCGCCGGTCATCCACCCCTCGCGCGCCCACACCACGTCGTCGAAATCGGCCGTCCCGGGGAGGGGGTTGGCGGTCCCGTCGACCTGCCCGAAGAGGTTGCGCATGGTGGTGCCGGGACGTTCGGTGCCGTGCGCCCGACGGAACCCCTGCTGCACCCATCGGGTGCGCGCGAAGGCCCGGGCGTCCTTGAGCAGCATCCGGGTCGCGTGGGCGACGGTGACGGGGTCGTCCGCCGCGATCTGCAGCAGCAGGTCGCCCTCACCGTACTCGGGTCGGAGCCGATCGATCGCGAAGGGGGGCAGCGGACCCAACCACGACGGACGGGGTGCTCCCGCGCGCTCGACGAACCCCGGACCGAAGCCGAAGGTCACCGTCAGGCGGGCGGGCGCGACGGCCAGTTCCGGCTCGGTGTCGGCGAGCGCCCCCCGTCCGGTCGTGAGGCGGGCGGCGTCGTCGGTGAGCGTGCGCATCAGACGCCGCAGGCCGTCACGGTCGACCTCGGTGTGCAGGTCGAGAGCCACCAGCGACACGTGCGCCTGGGCGTCGGTGTCGATCCCGGCCTGATGCTCGCCGTGGAAGGGGACGCTCACCTCTCCGTTCAACGGTGTCGAGGCACCCGGGTCCTGCGCCCGCGCCGCGATCGCGGCATCGATCCCGACCGCGGCCACCGCGCCGACCCCGGCGACGGCTCCCCCGAGCAGAAAGGAGCGCCGGGTGGCGCCGTGGGCGGACGTCGCGGAGGCGCGTCGGCGGGGCATCACTGACCCATGTCCATGTCGCCCATGTCACCCTCGTAGGTCTCGTTCGCACCCGAGAACTCCTTGATGGGAGCCACGATCCGTGCCGTCGAGTCGTCGGCGAAGGTGAGGGTGATGGTCGTCTCGTCCCCCGCGCGCAGGGGCGTGGTGACGTCCATGAACATCAGGTGGTTTCCCCCGGGGGCGAGCTCGAGCGAGCCGCCCGCCGGAATGACGAAGCCGCCCTCGATCTCGCGCATGACCATCTGCCCGGATTCGTTCTGCATGGTCTCGTGCAGCTGCATCGACGACGTGGCGTCGTCCGTCGCCGAGACGACGGTGAGGTCGGTGTCGCCGGTGTTCGCGAGCGTTCCGAAGCCGGCGCTCATCCCCTCGTCGGCGGCTTTGACCCAGACGTCGGACGACGAGAACGCGTCGGCCTGCGCAGAGGCGGGGGCGGGGGCGGGCGTGCCGGCGCACGCGGTCAGGGCGAGCGCCGAGACGGCGATGAGTGCGCCGAGACGCAGGGGGCGCGGAGTGCGGAGGGTCATGACAAACCTTTCAGGAGTCCGCGCGCCGCGAGGGGCGGCGGCGGGAGAAGAAGAAGAACGTGAGGAAGAGGGCGAGCGCGATGCCCGCCCCGATGGCGGCCACCGTGACCACGCGCGGGATCTGCGTCGTCTGCTCCCGCGCAACGGCCGAGGAGTCCGCGGCGGGGTCCGACGAGGCAGCGGCCCGCTCGAGCGGAGCCGCGTCGCCCACGGTGAACGGGATGAGACCCGAGATGGGGTGTCCGTCGCTCGAGACGACGCGCCACCTCACCTCGTACCCGGCGTCGGGCATGGCCCCCTGCAGCAGCACGGTGACGACCCCGGAGCTGATCTCGGGATCCGCCGCGACCCAGTCGGTCCCGTCGGCGTCGGCGACGACGACCTCCGCGCCCATGTCGAGCACGTCGGCTGAGAACCGCAGGGCGATCTCATCGGGGGCGGAGGGCAGTCGCTCACCCGCGGCGGGTGAACTGGAGAGCAATTCGTCGTGGGCGGATGCCGGGACGGTCGACGCCAGGACGGCGAAGACCGCCACGACGACGCCGGCCACGACGGCACGGAGGCGGAGCATGAGGCGATCACTTCCCGAGCGCGATGGCGCTCGTCGATCGACGCGCCGGATGAGGGCGCGCCGACACCCGTGTCCGTCCGAGGGGCGACGATCGTCGCGGCGGACGGGCGGGAGGACAACGAGGAACGTCCGAGAGGACGACGACGATCGGCCGTCGACGGATGACGGCGAGATCGACCGATCCACTGTCGACGGGGTCGAGCGGACCGGGACTCAGGCGATCGCGACGGGGGGACCGCGACGGCGCGCGCTGACGACGAGCAGGACCGACACGGGTCGCGTCTCGGCGACGACGTCGGGGAGCATGCGGCGCGAAGATGCCGGGCGTGCGGCCACGGCGACGACGGCGACGCGAGCGCGCACCCAGGCGATGGTGCGGTGGGCCAACTCGCGCACCGCGGCGAGGACGCGCTCGCCCCGGTGGAGGGCGGCGGTCGTGAGCAGCACCGCGATCGCGTGTCCGACCCACATCGCCAGGTCGGGCGCGAGGACGGCGATCTCGGCGGCTCCCGTGGAGACGGGAGCGGATACGCCGTGGACGTGGCCGCCCGCGCCACCGAGCTCGTAGCTGCCGAGGACGAACAGGGTGTGGAACAGCGCCTGGCTCAGCGCGACCGCGGCCGCCAGGCGGACGACGGAGAGTCGTCGGCCGGTCAGGACGGTGCACGCGACGAAAGACACCGCCAGCGGGACCAGGATGCCGATCGGCCCCGGCAGGGCCCCTCCGGCGCTCACGTGCGAGAGCAGGGCGACGAAGGTCGAGACGACCGCGGCGACGGTCCCGCGCAGAACGCGGGTCGCCCGTGCCTGTCGTCGCATGGCATCCATTGTGTCAGTCCGTCCGGGTCGCCGTGATCGACACCGGTCGCCGTCGAAGCAACGGGTCGCCCTAGGCTGAGCGCACCGACCCCTGGAGGATGCCGTGACCCGACCCCGAGTCGTCATCGCGGGCGCGAGCGGCTTCGTCGGCCGCGCCCTCGCCCGCGCGTTCGAGGACGACGGCTACGACGTGTTCACCGTGGGACGTTCCGGCTCCGCCGTCTGGGGCGACACCGCGGCGATCGCGCGCGTGATCGACGGTGCCGAGGTCCTCGTCAACCTCGCCGGCAGGATCGTGTCGTGTCGGTACGTCGACGCCGACCGTGACGAGATCCTGCGCTCCCGCGTCGACACCACGCGCGCGCTGCATGCGGCCGTCCGGAGCGCGACGCATCCGCCGCGCGTCTGGATGAACGCCTCCACGGCGACGATCTACCGGCACGAGACCGAGCGGGGCAACGACGAGTTCGACGGCGTCCTCGGCGAGGGCTTCTCGGTCGATGTCGCGACGAGCTGGGAGCGCGCCTTCTTCGCGGGCGACCTGCCCGCGACCCGGCGGATCGCCCTGCGTATGGCCATCGTGCTGGGCGACGGCCCGGCGACCCGCATGCTGCTGGCTCTCGGCCGGCTGGGGGTGGGAGGGCCGCAGATCGACAGCTGGTGGTTCCCCCACCGTCGGTATCGCGGCATCGGCGCCCGCCCGACGGGACCCGTGTGGTCGTCATGGCACCGGACGCGGGGGCGTCAGCGGTTCAGCTGGATCCACATCGACGACGTCGTGGCATCCGTCCGTTTCCTGCGGGACCGCGACGATCTCGCGGGTGCGATCAACCTGTCGGCACCAGGGGTGAGCGACAATCGCACCCTCATGCGCGAGGTGCGGCGGGTGTCCCGGATGCCGTTCGGCCTGCCCGCGTACCGATGGATGCTCGACCCGGCGATGGCCGTCCTGCGCACCGAGCCCGAGCTCGTACTGAAGAGTCGATGGGCCGTCCCGCGCGTGCTCACCGAGGCCGGCTTCGTCTTCCGTTTCCCCGAGCTCGGGCCCGCTCTCGATGCCGTCGCCGCGGTGCGGCCCCCGCGCGCCCGCGATCTCTTCTCCGCCTGAGCGGAGCCCCCCGCGCGTCGTGGCTGTCAAGTCCGCTGCGGGCGCGGCATCCGGGGGTCTAACGTCGGGAACACCACGATCTCAGGAGGCGGTAATGGCCGAGCGCGACCACGATGAGCACATCGAAGGACACGGCACCGGACCCGACGAGGGTCAGTACACCGACGTGCAGCTTCCGGACGGGTCGGCCGACCGCGGCAGCGCCGACCTGCCCGGAGAGTACGTCGACCGGCAGAACGCCGACGGCAGCGAGGACCGCCCCCGCAGCGACGAGGCGGGGGCGTACACCGACGTCGAGCTGCCGAGCGGCGACGAGTCGCGCGAGGACCTCGAGAACCCCGGCGAGTACACCGACCGCGATCGCTGAGTCGTCAACGCTCGAGCGTCCGCTGCGGCGTCGTGCCGTACGTCTCGGCGTACAGCACCTCGAATCGCGCGACGTCGCCGAAGCCCCAGCGCGTCGCGACACGCTCGATCGTCACGGCCGTCGGATCCGCCCCGACGAGGTCGGCGTGTGCGGCGCTCAGGCGTGCGAGCGCCAGGTACTGCTCCGGCGACCCGGCGATCTGGCCGTTCGCCGAGAACGCCCGTCGGAGCCCGGGCGTGGACGTGCCGACCGCGCGCGCGGCGTCGTCGATCGTGACCGGCAGCGACGCGTGATCGTCGATCCATCCGGTGGCGGCGGTGTAGATCGCCGCCTGCTCGGTGGCGGACGCACGCCGTTCCCGCGGATCTCCAATGAGCGCGAAGGCTTCGAGCGTGGCGACGGCGAGGGCCCGGTGCACGTGCGCACGGGCGAGGGGCTCGGCCAAGAGGGGAATCTGGGTCAGGCTCCACCGGTGCGTGGCGAGCCAGTGCTCGCGAAGCCGCCGCGACACGGTGCCCGCACCGGCGAAGCGCACGTCGAGCTCGGCGTCCCCGTAGACGGTGCGCGCCGTCTCACGAAGACGGTCGGCGTCGAAGGCCACCACGTCCAGACGGCAGTGATCGGCCCGGGCGCGCAGATCGTCACCGGGCTGCAGGATGCCGGGCTCGACGCTGAACTCCCCGCTCGCCTCCCCCACCTTCCAGGCGTAGCCCGGGGTGGAATGGCACACGAAGAAGCGATCGGACTCGTACGCGAGCTGGACGCGCGCGTGCCACTCGAGGCGCCGCAGCGAGAACGCGTCGTCGCCGACGAGATGCTCCGCGTAGGCGGCGTGATCGGCCTGCAGGTCGACGTGTCCGTACTGCGAACGCAGCCACGCGTCGGTGGCGGCGATGTCGTCCGTGCGGATCGAGGTGTCGAAGTAGTCGTTCATGAGGCGAGGCACCGTACGCCGGAAAGACGCGACACCGAGGCCCATGATAGTTAACCCCCGCCCCGAGAACACTCGAAGGAGACAGCGATGGCCGATTCGTCAGACATCCGCCCCATCACGCCCGACGACGCGGGCGAGGTGCTCACCGTGCAGCGTGCCGCCTTCGCCGGCGAAGCGCTCATCTACGGCGATCCGGACATGCCGCCGCTCACGCAGACCCTCGACGAGCTCGCCGCCGAACTGGTCGAGAACCTCGGCTGCGTCGCGCTCAGCGGCGACAGGATCGTCGGCGCCGTGCGTGCCCGGCTCGACGGGGACCTGCTGCTGATCGGCCGCCTCGCCATCGCGCCGGATCAGCAGGGCGAGGGCTGGGGTACCCACCTGCTCGCCGCGGTGGAGCATCGCGGACGGGAGGCGGGCGCGACGCAGGCCGAGCTGTTCACCGGGGCGTTGAGCGAGGCCAATCAGCGGCTGTACGAGCGCGAGGGCTACCACCGCAGCGAGACCACCGACGACGGCGAGATCTTCTACCGCAAGACCCTCACCGCCTGACGCCCCTCCCCCGTCCCTGCCCCGCCCCTCCCACGCCCCTCCCCCGTCCCTCCCCCGCCCCTGCCCCGTCCCGAAAACCCGTCGAGTGTCCAAGACACGCCGACACGCCCCGAAAAACCCGTTGAGTGTCCAAGACACGCCGACGTACCCCGCCCTCGTACGGCGTGTCTTGGACACTCAACAGGCGCGGACGCAGGGCGCGGGGGCGCGCGGGGCCGGGGCGAGGCGGGGGCGCGCGGGGCCGGGGCGAGGCGGGGGCGGGCGCGGGGGCCGGGGCGGGGCGGGCCGGGGCGGGGTCGGGAAGCCGCAGGCGCGGGGGTGCCCGAAGGGCGGGGGTGCCCGAAGGGCGGGTGCCCGAAGGGCGGGGGTGCCCGAAGGGCGGGTGCCCGAAGGGCGGGTGCCCGAAGGGCGGGGGATGCCCGAAGGGCGGGGGATGCCCGAAGGGCGGGTGCCCGAAGGGCGGGGATGCCCGAAGGGCGGGGATGCCCGAAGGGCGGGGATGCCCGAAGGGCGGGGATGCCCGAAGGGCGGGGATGCCCGAAGGGCGGGGGTGCCTGAAGGGCGGGGGATGCCGAGGGGCGCAACGGGACGGCGACCCCTCGGCATCACGCCGCTTACGGCGTGGGCATACCGCCGTTGACGTTCAGCGTCTCGCCGATGACGTAGCTGGACTCCGCCGAGGCCAGGTAGACGTACGCGGGCGCGAGCTCGGCCGGCTGTCCCATGCGCCCGAGCGGGGTCTCTTCGCCGAACTCGTCGACCTTCTCGTCGGGCTGACCGTCGGTCACCTGCAGCGGCGTCCAGATGGGGCCGGGGGCGACCGCGTTCACGCGGATGCCCTTGGGCGCCAGCTGCTGGCCGAGCGCCTTGGTGAAGGTGTTGATGGTCGCCTTCGTCGAGGCGTAGTCGACCAGGATCGGCGCCGGCGAGTAGGCCTGGATCGAGGTGGTGTTGATGATCGTCGAGCCGGGCTTGAGGTGCGGCACGGCCTCTTTGCAGATCCAGAACATCGCGTAGACGTTGGTCTTGAAGGTGTCGTCGAACTGCTCGTCCGACAGTGTCGTGACGTCCTCGTTGAAGAGCTGCTTGCCGCCGTTGTTCACGACGATGTCGAGTCCGCCGAGGCCCTCGACCGCTTCCTTCACGAGGGTGCGGGCGTAGTCGCGCTCGCGCAGGTCGCCGGGGATCTGGACGACGGTGGCCCCGGCGTCGCGCAGGATGCCGGCGATGCGATCGGCATCCACCTTCTCCTCCGGCAGGTACGACATCGCGACCGAGGCTCCCTCCCGGGCGAAGGCGATCGCGGTGGCCGCGCCGATGCCGCTGTCGGCGCCGGTGATGAGCGCGTTGCGCCCCTTCAGGCGGTCGCTGCCGACGTAGGTGTCCTCGCCCAGCGCGGCCTTCGGGGTGAGTTCGGCGTCGAGGCCGGGCTCCTTCGCATCCTGAGACTGCGGATCGATGTCGGCATACAGCTTCGAGGGGTCGGTGAACGTGTATTGCGTGGTCATGGCGAGTCCTTTCATCGGGGATGCCGAGGCACGGGGCCGCGGCGGGGTCAGCGGTTGCGGAGCTCGGCGTCGTCGACGAGGTCGCGGATCACGAGCGCGGCGTTGATCAGGGCCAAGTGGCTGAGCGCCTGCGGGAGGTTCCCCCAGAACGCACCGTCGGCCTCGGCGATCATCTCGGAGTAGATGCCGACGTCGTTGCCCTGGGCGACGAGGGCGTCCATCGCCTCGATCGCCTCGGCGTGACGACCGACGCACGCCAGCGCGGTGGCCCGCCAGAAGGCGCAGGCGACGAAGGTCTGCTCCTCCTGGTCCATGCCGGTGTAGCGGTAGACCAGGTGGGTGTCTGTGGTGAGGCGCTCGGTGACGGCATCCAGGGTCTTCGACATCCGCTCGCCGCGGTCGAAGCCGGTGGGCGCGTGCAGCAGCACCGAGGCGTCGAGGTCGTCGGTTCCGGGGGCGAGCGTGTACGCCTGCAGCGTCTCCGACCAGCAGTGCTCCCCCACCCAGCGGTGGATGCGGTCGCGTTCCGCGCGCCAGCGGTCGCCGTTGTCGGGGATGTGCCCGCCGGAGGCGAGCCACTGCGCGTCGTCCAGCGCCTTCCAGCAGCCCATCTTCGACGAGGTGTAGTGACGGAGTTCGGGAAGCTCCCACATACCGGAGTCCTCACAGCGCCACAGGTCGCAGGTGCGATCGGCCACGTCGGCGAGCAGCCGTCCGGTCTGGATGTCGAGACGATTGCCAGCCTGGACGTAGGTGCGGCACAGCGCGATGAGGTCGCCGTACACGCCGAGCTGCAGCTGGCCCTGCGCGGGGTTGCCGGTGACGACGGGCTTGTTGCCGTTCCACCCGGGCACGTCGTGCTTCTCGAGGCCGATCTCGGCGTCGCCGTCGAGGGTGTACATGACCTGCACCTCGGGTCCGTTCTTGCGGATCGTGTGCAGCAGCCACGAGATCGCCGCGTGCGTCTCTTCGCGCAGGCCGAACCCGACCCACGCGTGGGCGGTGTAGGCGAGGTCGCGCACCCAGGCGTAGCGGTAGTCCCAGTTCTTGCCGCCGCGCGGGTTCTCGGGAAGAGAGGTGGTCGCCGCGGCCGCGATGGCGCCCGTCGGGCTGAACAGCAGGAGCTTCAGGGCGAGGGCGCTGCGCTGGACGTCGTCGGCCCAGGGCCCCTCGTACGAGAACTCGTCGGACCACATGGTCCAGCCGCCGATGGTGCGGTCGATGCCGCGGTCGACGTTCTTCGCGTCGGGGATGCGCAGGGGCTCGCCCTCGGTGGCGGCGATGACGAGCAGGTGCCGCGAGCCCTCGGCAGTGGTGAAGCCGCCGTCGATGCTGGCGTTCTCGCTGTCCGGGTCGCCGTGCAGCCCGTGCTCGTGCCCGGTGACGGCGAGCGACACGTGGCCGATGCGCATGATCGAGAATCCGTCGATGCGCTCGGTCCAGGGTGCCGCCGACCGCAGCATCGTGCCGGGTTGCACGCACCACGCGAATTCCACCTCGCCCTTCACCCCGTCGATCCGCCGCGCCAGCTCCGCCCACGGCAGGCGACCGGCGATGCCGGTGACCATCGCATCGGTGACCTTGGCCACCCCGCCGTCGGTGGTGAACGTGGTCTCGAGCACATTGGTTCGCGGGATGTAGCGGCGCGTGACGGTGTACTCCCCCACGGGTGCGAGCTCGATGCATCCGCCCGCGGACTCGTCGACGATCCGCGCGAACACGGGTCGCGAGTGAATGTTCGGCAGCGGCAGCCAGTCGACGGACCCGTCGAGCCCGATCAGCGCGACCGTACGTCCGTCGCCGATGGCGGCGTAGTCGCGGAGGGGCCGGGAGGGCGGTGGCGGAGTCGGGGGCACACGCTCACGCTAGGAACGGCCTCGAACGGCGGGGGCGGGGTTGCCCGATGGATGCCGAGCGGCTACGGCCGCGGGCTGCTGACGCATTCGATCGTCCTGTTCGCGTCCTCGACGCCCGGCCAGGCGACAGCGGTATCGACATCTCGGACGAGATGTGGAGCGGGAGGGAACGGGCCGATGTTCACCTCGCGGAGACACCCGGAACGACGACAAGATAACTCTCCAAAACACGGGAATGGCCGTAATTGTCATCGATGTCACGAAGATCAGCCCGGGCCCTCCAGCTGCCCCACCGAAAATCCAGATGCTCGGCAGGAAGACGACGGACGGTCCAGCGGATGCCGCGAGAAGAAGGCGGATGCCTTTCCGGCGATCAGGGAGCAAGCGCTTCGCTGCGAACGTCGAGACCGTGGCCGCCGTCAAACCCGCGAGGACGGACACAGCCAGAATCCGCCACACGATTCCCGTCTGATACGCCCAATCTACGTATGGTGCGTAGTACGCCCGACGAAGACCGGCACACCCAGACTCGAGAGCAGGATCGTGACACCGGACAGGCGGAGGGCTGCCTTTTTTACGGGAAATTTCATTTGCGGACGGCTACTCTTTCTCGAACACGAGCGGAGCGATTCCATTGCCCACGTCAGACAAGCCATTTAGGTAGTACAACGAGCGCAGTTCTCGCGAAGAATAATTCTGCTCTGAATAGAATGTCATCCCCGAAACACAACCCAACGTTTGACCCAAACGTCCACTTGCCTTGAAATGTGCGAACTTGCCCCCAGTCGACATCTTATGCGAGTCGATCCGGAGACTGCACTGGGCCTGTGCATCCCAGACTGCTCGGCCATCCAGTGAGCTCGACGGTGGAATCCGCATAAACCCGCGAACTGAGAAAGTGACCTGATGAAGCTTGGTAACGCCAGGAGCCCTGAAGGTTTTGCGACGTAACCGCACTCTCAGTCCAGGGATTCGAAAACGTCCAGAGCAGGAGGCTACCGACCGCGAACACCGCCTTAGCAGCCAGCGACGCGGCCGTGGGAGCGACCCACCTCTGTAACTTGCGAGGATGCTCTTCCACTCGATCTCCTCACTCCACGCGTCTCTCTCAGCATTCCGGAGCGCTTCATCGACCTCAGCAAGGCGTATCTACGAGAACGTTACTCGTTGATATCCATTTGCCGTCGGGAGTCGGCCCACTGGAGTCAAATGCAAATCGCGGCCAGATCCCATGCAAATTCTCCCGCGATTCACCGATGTATACCGCCACAGAATCCCCTCTTCGCGGCACATACTCAATCTCCCCGTCGAATTGGACGAGCCCCGGCGGCTCAGCGGTGCCAAATCTCTCAGCGCGAGCCAATGAGAATATTCCTTCGCCACTGATGTCGATTTCATTGTCGCTGCTTCCTGCGGTTACCTCGAGGTACCCAAAGGTTTCGGTCTGCCGGCCGCACCACAGAAAATCGAGCTGACCCCCGGACGACCTCATGAACATGGGAAAGTCATTTGTCGCACTCCATAAACATCCCGATAGCGACAGACAAATGAGACTTGCGATCGCCAGCAGCGCTCGACCTCGCTTTCCACATTTCCTATTGGCAGACTTTGTCATAAGAACCTTCAGCTAGTCCTGCATCAATCTCGAAGTAGTTGATGCAGCCGGTATTGCCCGTCACAATCTGCGATAACCCGGCGTTCACAATATAAGCTTGCAGAAATCCCGCCGCCCCCCAGCCAGCCCACTGTTCAGAGTGCCTCACCTCGTGGTCCATTAGTTCGCGGTCGCGGAGAACCTTCTCCACAGGAGTCTTCGTCACGAACACGTCCCCGAAGGTGGTTCCTCCACCGCCAGGGTTTTGGTCCGCCTCACAAATAATCAAACCGTTAGGAGCGACTACGCATTTTCGGGCCCCCAAGCCGTACGCGATCGCTATTCCAACCGATGTCATTGGAGCGTTCAGCACACGGCGCAAACCGGGTGCCCGCTGCATGAGATCCGTCATACCCACCGACACCGCAACGGTGGGATTTTGGGAAAGTACGCTGGCCATGGCGACGGCCGCTGTGAATCGTGGTGCCTTGCCTCCAGTCGATCCCTCACCAGGATGAGACTCCCCCATCCCCGCCTTGCCTTGAGTGCGGCAACCCCAGTCCATCGGTCCGCAGCCGCGAACGGTCTTGAGGTGGCGGAGCGGCTGGAGCCCGCCTGATCTGGATCGCGGCTGGCTCACAGTTTTCTCGGGAACGGGCCCCCCGGACTGCCCGTCCGTCGTGCCGAGGGTCTGCGCCGAAGGTCGCCCAACCGTCGACCGATGGGCGTTCACACGGTTGAGGATGCGGGTGTGCTCGCGCTGCGCCTCGGTTCGAATGATGGCCGGCGAACGCCCCGATCCCCCGCCCCCGTCGAAGCGGGTGTGCATGAACCCGAACGCATCCGCATACGTCACCGGCGAGTTCTTCACGTACGCGTACCGATTCAGCGATTGCGGGTCACCCAGCTCGCCACGCCATGAATCCGCCTCCAGCCACGACCCCAACGTCGGGTCATAGGAACGCGCGAAGTACTCGTCCAGGCTGAGGCTGGGATCACCGGGCTGACCGTCGTAGCCGACGGTGGCATCCCATCCGGACGTCGCGAAGGTCGCACCCCCGAAGTCGCCGTACGACACCAGGTCGTCGAGTACTCCCTCGCTCGACGCCGTCGCCGTAACGTTCCGGGCGTCGCCGAGAAGCCACGACACCCCCGACGCACCCGACTGCACCAGCGCGTCGCCCGTGGCATCCCGGAGCAGGCTCGACGCCCCGTGACGAGAACTCGCCCCCGCGACCGGCAGCAGCCCGTCCCACGCTCGCGTCGCCTCGTCGGCGCCGAACGCCTCGGTGTCCTCCGAACCGACTCGGCGATCGAGACCGTCGTACACGTATGAGGTGGCTCGGTCCTGCGTCGAGGTCCCGGTCAACCGGCCGGCGGCGTCGTGCGCGAACGTCGTCCGCTGCCCGTCCACGACCGCCGACGACCTCGAGCCCGCCGCGTCGTACGTGTAACTCGCGGCCTCCGACGTGGAGGTCACCCGACCCGCGGCATCCAACGTCGCTGTGACGGCGCGGCCACCGGTCGCCCAGCTGGTTCGGTTGCCGGCGGCGTCGTACCCGTAGCGCGACGTCTCACCGTCCGCCGTAGCCGACCCGATGAGGCGCGCCAGGTCGTCGTAGTCGAACGACTGAGCCGTGGCATCCGTCGTTCCGTCGGGCGCGGTGATCGTGCGCGCCCGCGACGCGACCGACCCGTCACCGTTCCACGAGTAGTCGTACGTGAGCGAAGCGCCGGCTGGCGCTGCCGTCTCGGGAGACGGCAGGGTGCGCCGGTCGAGGTATGCCGCGGTCTTGACGCACTTCTTCACGGCACCCGCCGCGGGGACCGTCCGCTTGTCGAGGTAGTCCGCGACGCCGCGGCATCCATCGACGTGCGTGCCGAGGGAGGGCACAGTGCTCGTCGCAGCAGTCGCCGCAGCATCACCCGCAGCGGGCGGCGTCGCGTGCGACACCCGCATGACCTGACCGACCGCGTCGAAGGCGACCGTCGTCGACACCCCGTTCGGACGCTCGATGCCCGTGCGCCGCCCGACCGCGTCGTAGGCGTACGCGACGTTGCCGAACGGCGTCGACTGCGTCGTCGCGCGGCCGGCGGCGTCATACGTGAACCGGGTGACCGTGCCGTCGGGCAGCGTCGTGGCGGCCGTGAGACCCGTGGCGGTGTACTCGTGCGTGAGCTTCTGGCCGTTCGAGTCGAGCTGCTCGCGCACGCGGCCGACCTCGTCGTAGATCCACCCGGTGACGCCGGTGGGGTCGGTCATCGCGATCGGGCGCTGCTCGGGGTCGTACTCGAACGTGACATTACCGTCGGAGCGGGTGAGAGTGGCGATATCCCCCCGCGCGTCGTACCGGTACGCGGCGATGAGCCCGACCGCGTTCGACTCCCGCTGCAGCCGCCCGGCGGCGTCGTACAGCGTCTCGGTCCGTTCACCCGCGGGGCCGGTCTCGACGATCGGTCGACCCGCCGCGTCGTATGACCAGCCAGTGGTCGCCCCGGTCGGACCGGTGATGCCGGTCAGCAGCCCCGTCGGGCTGTAGGCGTAGGTCGTCGTGACGTTGGTGTCGCTGTCGGTGGGAGCTGCGGCATCCGCCCCCTCGATCACGGTCGTCAGGTTGCCGAGCGCGTCATACCCGTACGTCGTCGTGACGCCGTTCGCGTTCGTCGCACTCGTGCGGCGGCCCGCGCGATCATAGCCGAACCGCTGCTCGGCCCCAAGCGCGTCGACGATACGCACGACGCGACCCACCGCGTCATACTCCACCCGCGTCTCGGCCCCCAAGGGGTCGGTCTCGACGACGACCCGTCCCACCGCGTCGTACGTGGTGTGTGCCACGGCGCCGAGCGGGTCGATGACGCTCGTCGTGCGACCGGCAGCGTCGTACGTGAATGTCGTCCGCCCGCCGTCGGCATCGATGACGGCCGTAATCTGACCGGCGGCGTCGTATTCGTAGCGTTCGACGGCGCCCGTGGCATCCGTCATCGCTACGACCTGGCCCGCCACGTCCACCTCGAAGAGGGTCGAATTGCCGAGACGGTCGATCGTGCCGACGAGGTTGCCGTCGATGTCGTAGACGAACTCGGTCATGTATCCCGCGGGGTCGGTGACCGTAGTCACCCGATCCAGCGCGTCGTACGCGTACGCGGTCACTCCTCCGGCAGCGTCGGTCTCCGTCGCTACACGCCCGACCTCGTCGTACGTCACAGTCGTCGAGACGCCGGTAGGGTCGGTTGTCCGCACGGTTCGACCGAGCTCGTCGAGCTCGAGCGAGGTGACGGCCCCGGCGGCGTCCGTGACGGCGGTCGGGATGCCCGTGGGATCGACCTGCTGCTCCCAGTGGCCCCCGTTCGGATCGACGACGCCGGTCTCGCGGTACGCGGCATCCAGCAGGAGCTGAGTCGTCGCGCCCTCGGGGTCGGTCGTCGAGACGAGATTGTCTTCGCGGTCGTACGCGTACCGCGTCTCCGCTCCGTCCGCCGCGACGTTCGTGACCAGACGCAGCAGGGCGTCCCATTCGTAGCGGGTCATCGCGCCGGTGGCATCCGTCGCCGAGATCAGGTTGTCGGTGCGGTCGTACGCGAACGTCGTCCGAGCGCCGGTCGGGTCGACCGTCGCCACGATGTGGTCCGCGGCGTCCCATTCCCACGTCGTCACCTGGCCCAGGGGGTCGGTTGACGAAACCAACCGGTTGCTCACGTCGTAGGCGTACGCGGTGCGGTGGCCGAGCGGGTCGATGAGCGAGGCGAGGTTGCCACGGGCGTCGTACTCGTAACGGGTCGTCGCTCCCGAAGGCGCGATCGACGCCGAAACATCGCCCCCGGGCGTGTACTCGTACCGCATCGTCGTCCCGTCGGGGCGATCCTCGGCCACCACCAGTCCCCGGTCGTCGTAGGTGTAGGCCCAGGTTCGTCCAATGGCATCGGTGCGGGATGCCACCCGACCCGAGGGCGTGGAGGTGTACAGCGTCTCGTGGCCCGCGGCATCCGTCTCGCTCACCAGATTGCCCACCACGTCGTAGACGTAGCGGGTGATTCGTCCCGCCTCGTCGGTGTGAGAGGTGACGTCGCCCCGGGAATCGAACTCCCAGCGCTCGGTCTGCCCGCTGGGGTTCTCGACGCTCGTGATCCGCGAGCGGTCATCGAAGCCGAAGACCGTCCGCTTTCCTTCGTTGTCGCTGTAGATGGTGCGACCGGGTTCGTAACGGAACGACCGTTCCGTACCTTCGGCGTCACGTTGCGACGTGATACGCCCCTGGTCGTCGTAGACGTTGACGAGATAGGTCGATCCGGCGGGGTCGACAGCGGTGAGCATGCGGTGCGCCGCGTCGTAGGAGAAGGACCGGGTGCCTCCGGCCGCATCGGTGATCGACGTGAGGTTCCCCGCGCCGTCGTAAGCGAGTCGCCACGTGCGTCCGTCGGGCAGCCGGAACGCCGTAATCCGACCCAGGCCATCGTTATCGATCGCGACCGTCTGCCCGGCCGCGTCGGTGACCGCCGTCAGCGGGACGAACTGGTGCGCGTCCGGATCGGCCGGACCGTAGGCGAACGTGGTGGTGGCGCCCGTGGCATCCGTGTGGCTGACGATCTCGCCGACGCCCTCGACGTCACCCGCGTCGAAGACCCACGACGCTCCCTCTCGGTCCGAGAGACGCAGGCGGCCTCCCCCGGCCTCGACGAGGGTGAGGTCGGGGTCGTCAGCCGAGACGAAACCTCCCGCGCCGTCTGCGGTGAAGACGAACGACGCACCGTCGCCGCGCACCGTCAGCACGGAGCCGTCCGAGAACCGCTGCGCCCGTGCGCCGAGGCTGAACGACCAGCCGGCCCCCACACGTGAGAGGCGCCCGTCCTGGGCGTTGTAGACGAGTGTCGCGGCGATCGTCTGCGCGCCGAGCCCGCTCAGCGAGAAGAGGGGGAACGACTCGACGAGGTTGCCGGTCGAGAACGACACCGGATCGGCACCGTAGATCTGGTGATTCTGGTACCCGAGTTGACGCCAGCGGGCCAACTCCGCCTGCGAGGGGGGTGACGGCCACCCTCCCGTCACTGGGTCGGTGCAGTCGAAGCCCGCGGATTCCAGGTAGCCACCGAGAGAACGGAACGCGCCGTCGACAATGCTCCCGAATCCGTAGTCGATCACGGGGCGATCGAAATTGTGGTCGAGGAAGAGCGCCTCGACGTGCGCGTACGCGCCGGGCAGGTCCGCGTACTCCGCGAAGGGGAAATTGCGCGTGGATGCCGCACGCTTCGCCGGGCGACCGGTGTAAGCCGGCATCTGGTCGACGAATGACTGTGCGAGGGTGTTGTCGCCTCCGCGACCCCGCGAGAACGCCATCGAGCCACCCTCGTTCTGCGTGCCCCATGCGAAGCCGCGCAGGGTGTTGAAGCCGAAACCGACGGTGGCGTCGGGGTTCGCTGCGCGGGCGATGCGCGCCCGCGTATCGCGCGAGACGAAGCGGACCCCGGCGGGTCGCGTGACGGTGACGTCCGCACGGCAGCGGTCCGCGAGCATCCCTCGCAGTCGGTCGACAAGATCCCAGTTGTAGGGAAACTCCGAGGCTGGCGCCGGTGTCTGCACCGACCCCTCGTCGTTGTCGGGGTCGAGCACGATCCGCGGACCGCGCGGCGGCTGGAAGGGCGTGCCGATCACGACGAACTGCGACAGGTGGTCGGATTCGCCGCGCACCTCACCCGACTCCTGATCGAAATAGGAAGGCAGGAGAGACCAGGGCTGTCCCGGATCGTGACGGGTGTAGATCCGCAGCGTCGCGGGATCCACGCCTCGCGCGGCGATGCGTTCGGCGTCGACCTGCATCGAGAGCGACAGTCCCGGAATGACGTCGTAGACCGGCGGCTTGCCCTCGTCGTCGGCCGGCGAGATGTCGATGAGCTCCGCCGGGAACGAGGTGAGGCGGTCGCCCGCGGCATCCGTCGCGACGATCTCGACGACATCCGTGACGACCTCGCCCGCCGTCTCGGCCGCAGCGGTCCTGGCTGCCGTGTCCGCTCGGACGGGCTCGCGTGCCTCAAGGGCGACCTCTCGCGGAACCTCGTGGCCCGAGAAATCGGCGCGTAGGCCGAGGGTGTCCGCCTCGAGCGTGGTCGCCACTCCGGGGACGAGGTCCGCCTCGCCCGCCGGAGCGGTCGCTTCTGATGCGGGGGTCGTCGGGGCGGACGGGACCGGAACGGCCGCCTGACGGACGCGGTCCAGCACTTCGGCACGCTGCGACGCGGCCACCTCTGCGGCGGTGGCAGGCGGGTCGGCGACAACCGCACCTCCGACCACGACAGTGGTGATGATGATGATGCTCGCGATCGCGCGCCGCATCACTGCGCCGATCCCGAGTCGGCGCGGCGGCGGCGCGCGCGCACCGCGATGCCAATCGCGAGGGCCGTGGCCCCGAGAAGGGCCGCCCACAGCGCCACGGTGCCGCCCGTCACGGCGAGGTCGTTCACGCTCTTCACGCACGCGGCCAGTTCCGCGGCATCGGAGATCCCGTTCGCGTCGTAGTCCTCCGTCCCGTCGGCGCAGGTGCGGGTTCCGCAGATGACGAACTCGGCCCAGTCGCCGATCCGATCCCCGTCGGCGTCCTCCCTCGCGTTCGAACACGTATCGGACTGGCACACCAGCCGTTCCGCGTAATCGGGGATGCCGTCGCCGTCGCGGTCGGCGGTGGGTACGGCGCACGTAGAGTCGCCGCACGCGGGCACCTCGGTGGCATCCGGGATGCCGTCGCCGTCGCGATCTTCGACGCCGGTCGCGCAGGTCGCCGAGCCGCACACCGCCCGTTCCACGGTGTCCGTGATGTCGTCGCGATCGACGTCGCTCGCCGACGTCCTCTGCGCGAGGGAGAGGGTGTCGGCCACCGCCGCCGGGGCGAGAGCGGCCACGGCCAGGCCGAGACCGAGCACGACGGATAGCGACCAGCGCAAGAAAGTGGGCATGAAGACGGCCTCTCGAAAACGGCGGGGGGCCGTTCCCGACCCTGCCGTCGGTTCGCCGCGCCGATGCGGGAGACCACACGATCACGCGGCGGGACGAGCGCGCTTTCGCCCGGTCTTTCGCCCCGCTAACCCGCCGCCGCCACCCCCGCAACCCCCGGTGGCAGCCGACCCGGCGGCCCTAACGTCGCTGGTGACCGTGAGTGAAAGGAACGCGCATGTCCACCACCACCAAGGACGCCCCCACCAAGAACCGTCGTCGCCCCGCGCGCGGAGGCAGCGGTCCCGAGACCACCGACGAGCAGAACGCCGAGAAGGGCTTCCAAGCCTCTGAGGAGCTCACCGACGCCCTGCAGGCCGTGCTGGTCGACCTGATCGAACTGTCGATCCAGGGCAAGCAGGCGCACTGGAACGTCGTCGGCAAGAACTTCCGCGACACGCACCTGCAGCTGGACGAGATCATCGACGCCGCTCGCGAATTCGGCGACGAGGTCGCCGAGCGCATGCGCTCGCTGCACGCCCTGCCCGACGGCCGCAGCGACACCGTCGCCGAGACCACGACCCTGCCGGAGTTCCCCCAGGGCGAGGTCGACACCGCCGAGGTCATCGACCTGATCACCGAGCGCCTCGACGCTGTCGTGGGCACCGTCCGCGACGTGCACGACGACGTCGACGACGAGGATCCCACGAGCGCCGACATCCTGCACGGCGTGCTGGAGCGTCTCGAGCAGCTGTCGTGGATGGTCAGCGCCGAGAACCGCGTCGCCCGCAAGTCCTGAGCGCGATCGCACACACCGGATGCCGGGGCCTCAGGGCCTCGGCATCCGTCGTTCCCCGGGGACGATGGCGACCTTCCCGGCCTCATGAAACGCGTGGTTTGATTCGGCCAGCCGGCGGTCCATCCGCCGCTCCACCCCGAGATGATGCGCAACCCGCAGAGAACCACCACGGTGGACGTCGAGAGCACCGCTCCGAGGCCAATCAACACCTGATCGGTGTCGAGGTTCACGAGGTGGCGCCGTGCGTCGCAGTCATGAGTGCACCGTGACCGGAACAGCCGTATGTGAACATGGGAATCCGCCGGAGTTCACCCCATCCCTGGGAGAACCCGTCAGAGCCGTAGCACCTCGGTGACCCGCACGATCGCGGTGCCCTCTTCTTCCGAGACGGCGAGGTCGACCTCGGCGCGGATGCGCCAGTCGTGGTCTCCCGCCGGGTCGTCGATGGTCTGCTCGACGCGCCAGATGCCGTCCGATGCCGACGACTCGTCGATCTCGACGAGAGCCGAGGAGCGCGCTGCTCCCCCGGTCCCGATGGAGTCGTGCTCGTCGAAGTAGCGGTCGAGAACGCCGGGCCAATCGACCTCCGCATCGAGTTCGATCAGCTCGTCGTCGCGCTGCAACGCCGCGAGCTGCACGCGGCGGAACATCTCGTTGCGCACGAGCACGACGAACGCGCGCCGGTTCGTCAGGATCGACGGCGGGGCCGGCGGCACGACGGGGGCGTCCGGGTCGTCCGCCGGATTGATCAGCTGTTCCCACTCGTCGACCAGGCTCGAGTCCACCTGCCGTACGAGCTCGCCGAGCCACGCGATCAGGTCGAGCAGGTCGGGCGTCTGCGCGTCCACCGGCACCGTCTGGCGGATCGCCCGGTAGGCGTCGCTGAGGTAGCGCAGCACCAGACCCTCGCTGCGGGCGAGCTGGTACAGCGAGACGTACTCGCCGAACGAGCAGGCCCGCTCGAACATGTCGCGCACGACCGACTTGGGCGACAGCTCGAAGTCGCGGATCCACGGCTGACTCGACGCGAACACCTCGTATGCCTGAGCGAGCAGCTCGTCCAGGGGCTTCGGCCAGGTGATCTCTTCGAGCAGCTCCATGCGCTCGTCGTACTCGATGCCCTCGCGCTTCATCGCGGCCACGGCCTCGCCGCGCGCGCGGAACTGCTGCTGCGACAGGATCGGGCGCGGATCGTCGAGGGTCGCCTCGATGACGCTGACGACGTCGAGCGCGTAGTGCCCGGTACCGACCGACGACGCGGGGGCCGCGGCATCCGGAGCCCTTCCGAGCTCCACCTCGGGGTCGAGCATCTCGATCGCGGCGAGCGCGAAGGGCGACAGCGGCTGGTTCAGCGCGAAGTTGGGCTGCAGATCGACGGTGAGCCTGATGCGCGAACCGCCAGGAACTGTCGCTCCTGAGCCACCGGAAGCGACGAGATCCGTCGACTCGCTCGCGGGGACGACCTCCACCACGCCGGCCTGCACCAGGGTGCGGAAGATCGCGAGGGCCCGGCGGGCGAGTTCGTACCGGCGGGCGCGGGGCTCGTGGTTGTCGAACACCAGCGAGCGGACGTTGCCGAACACGTCTCCGCCGCGCGCGATGACGTTGATGAGCATCGCGGCGGTGAGCTTCATCTGCGGCTGCAGCGGCTCGGGCTCGGCGGCGACGAGGCGGTCGTAGCTCTGCTCGGTCCAGTTGACGAAGCCCTGCGGCGCCTTCTTGCGGACGATCTTCTTCTGCTTCTTGAGGTCGTCGCCGGCCTTGAGGATTTGCGCGGCGTTCTCGATCTCGTGATCCGGCGCCATGACGACGACGGTCCCGGCGGTGTCGTAGCCGGCGCGGCCCGCGCGACCGGCGATCTGATGGAACTCGCGCGCCGAGAGCTGCCGCATGCGCGTGCCGTCGTACTTCGTCAGCGCGGTCATGAGCACCGTGCGGATCGGCACGTTGATGCCGACACCGAGGGTGTCCGTTCCGCAGATGACGCGCAGCAGCCCCCGCTGCGCGAGCGTTTCGACTAGGCGGCGGTACCGCGGCAGCATCCCCGCGTGGTGGACACCGATGCCGGCGCGCACGTAGCGCGACAGCGTCTTTCCGAACCCCGTGGTGAAGCGGAAACCCCCGATCGCCTCGGCGATCTCGTCGCGCTGCTCACGGCCGATGATTCGGATCGACGACAACGCCTGCGCGCGTTCCATGGCCGCTGCCTGCGAGAAGTGCACGACGTAGATCGGCGCCTGCCGGGTGTCGAGCAGCTCCTGCACCGTCTCGTGCACGGGCGTGCGCGCATACTCGAAGTGCAGGGGCACAGGACGCTCGACGCCCGTCACGCGGGCGGTCGCGCGCCCGGTGCGCCGCGAGAGGTCGTCGGCGATGTCGGTGACGTCGCCCAGGGTGGCCGACATGAGGATGAACTGCGCGCGGGCCAGCAGCAGCAGCGGCACCTGCCACGCCCACCCGCGGTCGGCCTCGCCGTAATAGTGGAACTCGTCCATGACGACCTGGTCCACGTCGGCGTCGACCCCCTGCCGCAGCGCGAGGTTGGCCAGGATCTCCGCCGTGCAGCAGATGATCGGCGCGTCCGCGTTGACCGACGAGTCGCCTGTGACCATCCCGACGTTCTCGGCGCCGAAGATGTCGACCAGCGCGAAGAATTTCTCGCTCACGAGCGCCTTGATCGGCGCCGTGTAGTAGCTGCGGCCTCCTCGCGACAGGGATGCCGCGTGCGCGGCGACCGCGACGAGCGACTTGCCCGTCCCGGTGGGCGTGGAGAGGATGACGTTCGCGCCCGAGACGATCTCGATGATCGCTTCGTCCTGGGCGGGGTAGAGCGTGAGCCCACGGGACGCCGCCCATTCGACGAAGCCCAGGTAGGCGGCATCCGGGTCGGCGCCGACGGGCACGTGGTCGAGGAGGGAGGTCACTCCCCCAGCCTCTCATCCGCGGGCTGCTCCGACGGCAGTGCCCGGGTCCTCGACGACGCCGTGCGCCGCGGGAGAGGCCGCGCAGTCTCATCCGCGGTCGCTGAACACTCCCACGTTGTCGCCGTCGTAGACGAATTGCACACTCGTGCCGATCGGGAAACGCTCGACGAAGGCCGACGGCATCCCCTCGGCGACGACGAACTCGACCGTCGCCGGGAACACGCCCGCCCCGCATCCGCCGTAGACGAAGTTCCCACCGATCCCGCGGCCGTCCTCGCGGCTCACCTCGTCTGTGTCGAGCAGGTAAAGGCAGGGATTGCGATTGTCGGTCGCGTCGGTGCGCACGAGCCCGACGAAGGCCGTCACGCCGTAGTAGTCCTGGAAGGCCCGCTCCGCACCGGTGCGCTGGCCGAAGACGGCGGGGGTCTCGGCGTCGGGATCGGGCACGAGGGTGTCGACCTGCGGCGCACCGGCCACGCCCGTGACGGGGACGAACGACACCCCCAGCGCGGTCGCCGCGCTGGCCACGGCCGTCACGGCCGCCAGCGAGAGAGCCCACGCCCACAACGCGCGACGCGAACGCACGAGCGGGCGCCGAGGCCGGGGGTCCTCGTCCTCGCCGGCGGGGTCGTCCGCGGCCGCGGTATCCGGGTCGACGGATGCCGCAGGCTGCGGGCCGGGCGGAGCGGGATCGGGAGCGAGTGCCGCAGTACGCACCTGCTCCTCGAGGTGACGCAGCCGTTCGAGCGCGATCGGGTCGTCGGCCAGGTCCGCGTCGGGACCGTAGGCCCGCGCGCGCAGACGCTCCAGCTCATCTCGCACGCCGTCGTCCATTCACAAAATGGTTCCACACCCGCGCCCCACAGGGGTCGTTCTCGGTACATGCGCGGGAATAGATCGAATCGCATCGCGTTGCAGGTGTCATGCGCTCCTTCGGCACACTCTCCTTCGGCCACTACGGCCCCCTCGGCGGCGGGCACCACCTGTCGGCCGGCGACTCGATGCTCCAGGCGATCGACCTCGCCCAGGGCATGGACGACCTCGGGGTCAACGGCATCTCGTTCCGCGTGCATCATTTCGCGCGTCAGCAGGCAGCTCCCATGCCGCTGCTGGCGGCGATCGCCGCCCGCACCTCGCGCATCGAGGTGGGCACGGGGGTCATCGACATGCGGTACGAGAACCCGCTCATGCTCGCCGAGGAGGCGGCATCCGTCGATCTGATCAGCGGGAACCGACTCGCCCTCGGCGTCAGCCGCGGCTCACCCGAGACGGTCGTCCGCGGATACGAGGCGTTCGGCTACACGGGCTCTCAAGACCCGCGCGGCGGCGACATCGCCCGCGAGCACTTCGACCT
Organism: Microbacterium sp. NPDC090007; assembly: GCF_044748345.1. NCBI lineage: Bacteria > Bacillati > Actinomycetota > Actinomycetes > Micrococcales > Microbacteriaceae > Microbacterium > Microbacterium sp. NPDC090007. Next base: position 412,325 of record NZ_JBIVFV010000002.1, read on the forward strand.
CTTCCTGCGCGCGATCGACGGCGAGGGCCTGGCCGAACGCGACCCGATGAGCCCCTTCGACGGCGGTACCGGGCTGCAGCGCATCGAGCCGCACTCCCCGGGGCTGCGCACGCGCATCTGGTGGGGCGCCGGCACGACCGCGACCGCCGAGTGGGCCGGCCGACTCGGCGTCAATCTGATGTCGTCGACGCTGCTGACCGAGGCCGACGGCACGCCCTTCGACCTCCTGCAGGCTCAGCAGCTCGACGCTTTCCGCGCCGCGTGGCGCGAGGCGGGACACGCCGGCGAGCCGCGCACCTCGGTGAGCCGCAGCATCTTCCCGATCGTGACGGCGGAGGACGAGATGTACTTCGCCGGCTCGGCCGGCAGCGACCAGATCGGCGTCATCGACGGTATGCGCTCCACCTTCGGAAAGACGTACGCCGCGACCCCCGACGTCCTCGTCGAGCAGCTGCAGAACGACGCCGCGGTGATGAGTGCGGACACCCTCATGCTGACGATCCCGTCGCAGATGGGCGTGGAGTTCAACCTGCGCCTGGTCGAGAATTTCGCGAGGCACGTCGCTCCCGCCCTCGGCTGGCGATCGACGCTCGCGACGGTCTGAGCGAACCCCCGAACGGAAGCGTCTGTGTACTGCGGCCTGACGCGGCCCTCCTCAGACCCGGGAGCGGGCGACCGTCTGCGAAACGAGGTACTCGCCCCACGCGACGGCGTAGGCACCGAGTGACGCCCACACCCACGCGGAGGAGAGGATGCCGGCGAGCCCCATCAGCGCCGCGACCGTCAACACCACCACGACGGCGAGCACCGGAACGGCCGCGCGCGCGCCGACCACCGCACCGCCCCCGCGCCAGATGACCAGCAGCGCACCCGCCGTCGCCACCAACAGGATGACCGGGGTGAACCAGGGGCCGAGGGCGCCCATCGTGACGGCGGCACCGATCCCCGCGATCGACAACGACGCGGTGCGGATCGCACGGGTGGACACGGAGGTCGAGGCAGTCGAGATGGTGGGCTCCTCAGAAGAACGGATCGTTCACTCCAGCCTAGACAGCGCGTCCGTGCCGGGACTGTCTACGGTGGGCGGATGGGAATCACCCTCGCGCGCATGGATCCGGCCGGCATCGACGGTGCCGCACTCGCATCGTTCCTGACGACGCAGGTCTTCCCCTTCCACGTCCGCCCGCGATGGGCGGCGGCTCAGGTCCGCGCGTCCATCGACGACGGCGCGTGGCACGGCGACGCGGTCGCGACGTTCTGGATCGACGACGACCGGGACGGCCGCGTCGGCGTGCTCCGTCTCGATGATCTCGACGATGCCACGGCGATGATCGATCTGCGCCTCGCCGACGACGCCCGGGGTCGGGGGCACGGTTCCGCCGCGCTTCGGATCGCCACCGACCTCGTCTTCTCGCGGTATCCCGCGGTCATCCGGTTCGAGGGCCAGACCCGCGAGGACAACGTCGCGATGCGGCGGGTCTTCGAGCGGTGCGGGTGGGTGCACGAGGCCTTCTACCGCGACGGCTGGCCGGTCGAGGGCGCGGAGCCGGTGGCATCCGTCGCCTACAGCGTGCTTCGCCGCGACTGGGCGACCGGCATGTCGACGCCCGTGCCGCGCAATCCCGAGGTGACCCTCACCGGAGAGCTGCGGTGCGCCAACGCCGCCGAGGCGGAGCGCGTAAACGCCCACCTCGACGAGCACCTCGCCCTGACCCGCGCCGAGCCGGGATGCCTCTCGTTCGACGTGGCCCCCGCCGAGAGCGAAGGAATTTGGCGCGTGTCCGAGCGCTTCGTCGACGAAGCGGCGTTCGACGCGCATCAGCGGCGCGTCGCGACGAGCACGTGGGGACGAGAGACCGCGGGGATCGAGCGCTCCTACGTCATCCGCGGCAGGGCTCGGGATGCCGAGAGCCTCGCCGCCGCGGCCTGGTCCGCCGAGGAGCGTCTGCTGAACCCTGCCGTGCGCGCCGATCCGCGGCAGGTCACCGCCCTGCTCGATCCCTCGTTCGTGGAGATCGGTCAGTCCGGTCGCCGGTGGACACGGGACGCGATCGTCGCCGCCCTGCGGGAAGACGCGGGGGCGGACGACGCTCCCGAGATCCGCGAGAAGGAGAGTCGCCTCGTCGGCCCCGACAACGTGCTGCTCACCTACCTGCTGCGGTTCGAGGACCGCGTCAGCCGCCGATCGTCCCTCTGGCGGTTCGACCCCGCACCGCGGTGCCTGTTCCACCAGGGGACGCCGGTCGCCTGAGGCGTCAGCCGATGGTCGGGTATCCGGGGTGCTCGACGGGTGCGGGATCGGGGTGCACCGAGCGGAAGGCGGCGAGGTCGCGGACGTTCTTCTGCACCGCGACGACGGCGAAGAGGCTCATGGCGAAACCGATGCCGTAGAACCCTTTCTCGGAGAGCAGCAGGTCGGCGTTCCACAGTCCGACCGACATGAGGGCGAGGGCCACGAGCAGCATTCCCCACGCGACGCCGAGATAGGCGCCCGTGACCGGGACGTCCTCCGCGCGGTCGCGGACGGCCTTCTGCACCGAGATTGCCGCGAAGAGCCCGAGGAGGAAGACCGCGAGGTAGAAGCCCTTCTCCGAGAGCGCCATCTGCGCGTTGTACAGCCCGATGAAGTACACCGAGGCACCCAGGCCGAGGGCCACCCACGAAGCCCCCACGAACGCTGCGGTCGGTCGGCCCAGCTGGTGATGAGTACGTACGTCGGTCATGTTCCACTCCTTCGTCGAGTCCCCCCACGGAGACATATGCCGTGGCCGAGAAGCTAGCGGAAGGCGTATGCCGGATCGGCGATGAACGCCGGATTCAGGGGCCCGGGCGGCCGCCCTCGCGACGAGATCACCCTCCCGGTCACCCGCTCCCCCGTTCATCACGGCCCCGGCCCCGTCCGCCGTCCGCGAAATCACTCGCTCGGACCGGCCGCCGATGGTGGACTGAGCCCCATGCGACAGGTGCTCGTCCTCGGGGGAACCGCGTGGCTCGGTCGCGCCGTCGCGGCGCACGCCGTCGCGCAGGGCGCCGAGGTGACGTGCCTGGCCCGCGGCGAATCCGGCGACGCGCCGCGTGGCGCCCGGCTGATCCGCGCCGACCGGCAGGACCCGACGGCGTACGACGCCGTGCGGCGCGACTGGGACGAGGTCGTCGAACTCTCGTGGGACCCCGGGTTCGTGGCATCCGCCCTCGACTCCCTCGCCGACCACGCCGCGCATTGGACCCTGGTGTCGAGCGTCTCGGTCTACGCCCGTTCCGACGCCCCCTTCGCCGACGAGACGGCGGAGCTGGTCGAGCCGGCCGATCTCGAGCAGTACGCGGATGCCAAGGTGCACGCCGAACGGCTCACCTCGACGGCCGTGGGCGAGCGCGCCCTGCTGGCCCGGGCGGGGCTGATCGTCGGTCCCGGCGACCCGACCGACCGATACGGCTACTGGCCCGCCCGCTTCGCCCGCGGCGGGCGGGTCCTCGTCCCCGACGCGACCGACCGCTGGGTTCAGGCGATCGACGTCGACGATCTCGCGGCGTGGATCGTGTCGGCGGGACCCGCCGGGATCACCGGACCGGTGAATGCGGTCGGCGAAGCCCTCCCCCTCGCCGCGGTGCTCGCGTCCGCGCGAGACGCCGCCGCGGCGGACGGCGAGACCGTCGTCGTCGAGGACGACGTTCTGACCGCTCGCGGCGTCGCCTTCTGGGCGGGGCCCCGCTCACTGCCGCTCTGGCTGCCCCGCGACGCCGACGGCTTCGCCCGCCGAGGCGACTCGATGTTCGTGGCATCCGGCGGTAGACGCCGGTCGCTCTCCGAGACGATGCGCAGAACCCTTCGGGACGAGCGCGAGCGCGGGATCGACCGCCCGCGACGGGCGGGCCTGACGCCCGCCGAAGAGACCGAGGTGCTCGCCGGCTAGCGGCCGTTGCGGTCGGCGGCCGAGCGCGGGGGCGCCGAGGCGACCTCGAGCTTGTCGAGTCCGCGCAGCGACGTCCAGATGAGTTCCTCGCCCTTCGCCGCGTGCTGCGAGGCCCGCACGGCGCGCTCGTCGGCCCACGAGTTGAGCACGTGGCCGGAGTGCCCGCGCACGTGTTCGAGGACGACGTCGGGCAGGCCCGCGGCCCGCCGCGCGTCGCGCGCGGCGATGAGCGCCTCGAGGATGCCCTGGTTGGCGACGGGCTTCTTGGCGCTCGTCACCCAGCCTCGGCGACGATGGCCGTCCATCCACGACGAATAGGTGTCGATGGCGTACTTCGAGTCGGCCTGCACGACGAGCTCGCGCACGTCGGCGTGGTCGGTGATCGCGTACAGCAGGCCCAGCAGCTCGCCGATGTTGTTGGTGCCCGAGGGGATGGAGCCCGCGGCCCAGTGCCCGTCTTCGCCGACCCACGCCCAGCCGGCGGGGCCGGGGTTGCCCTTGCAGGCACCGTCGGTGGCGACGACGTAGCGGTCGGACGGGGAGGACGGATCGGCACTGCTCATCCCTCTAGTGTCCCCCGCGACGCGCGGCTCGACGAACGACGCCCCCGACGTCTCGGATGCTCGACGGCGGGGGCGCCGGGCACTGATCAGTCGCGTCCGCTCTCGGCCTTCTTCTGCCCGGCCTCGAGCACGTCACCGGCGGGGAGCTCCTGGTGTCCGCCGAACTGCAGGCGCATCGCCGACAGCACCTGATTGGCGAAATGGTCCTCGCCGCGCGAGGCGAAGCGCTCGAACAGAGAGGCCGCCAGCACGGGCACGGGGACGCCCGTGTCGACGGCCGCCTTCACCGTCCAGCGCCCCTCGCCCGAGTCCGACACCCGCCCGGCGAGGCCGTCGAGCGTCGGGTTCTGCGCGAGGGCGGCGGCGGTCAGGTCGAGCAGCCACGACGAGATGACCGACCCGCGCCTCCACAGTTCGGTGACCCGGGCGGTGTCGATGTCGAACTGGTAGTACTCCGGTTCCTCGAGCGGGGCGACCTCGGCGGAATGCTCGCCCTGGCGAAGCCCCGCATCGGCGTTGTTCAGGACGTTCAGCCCCTCGGCGAGGGCGGCCATGATGCCGTACTCGATGCCGTTGTGCACCATCTTCACGAAGTGCCCGGCACCCGACGGCCCGCAGTGCAGGTACCCGCGCTCCTCGGTGGTGTACTCCCCCGTGCGGCCGGGAGTGCGCTCGACCTCTCCCGGTCCCGGGGCGATGGTGCGCAGCACCGGCTCGAGGTGGGCGACGGCTTCGTCGTGACCGCCGACCATGAGGCAGTATCCGCGCTCGAGGCCGAACACGCCGCCGCTGGTGCCGACGTCGACGTAGTGGATGCCGCTGCCGTCGAGCGTGCGGGCCCGGCGCACGTCGTCGCGGTAGTTCGAGTTGCCGCCGTCGATGATGATGTCGCCCGGCTCGAGCACCTCGGCCACCTGGTCGACGACTTTGCCGGTCAGGCCCGCCGGGATCATGAGCCACACGGCACGCGGCTTCTGCAGCTTCGAGGCGAGGTCGGCGATGCTGGTTGCCCCGGTCGCGCCCTCTGCGACGAGGGCGGCGACGGCATCCTGATTGACGTCGAAGACGACGCAGTCGTGACCGTCCTTCATCAGCCGGCGCACGATGTTGGCGCCCATCCGTCCGAGTCCGACCATGGCGAGTTGCATCAGTTCCCCGTTCGTCGTGGGTGGATACCGCCGCGCGCGGCCCCCACGCGAGTCTAGAAGCGCGCGAGGAGGTCCGGTCCGTCAGCCCTGGAAGTCGTCGGGGTCGACGTCGTCGAGGAATCGCCGGAACTCGGCGACCCGCTCCTCTTCGGCCCGCGGATCGCCGGACGCGGGCCCCGCGGGACCGGAGTCGGCCAGCTCGACCGCGTCGTCGGGGACCCCGGCCTCGTCGAACACGGCATCGGCGACCCACACCGGGGCGTCCACCCGCGCGCCGAGGGCGATCGCGTCCGACGGGCGGGCATCGAAAGTGCGCGGGCCCGCGGGGGTGTCGAGCACGACCCGCGCGTGGAAGGTGCCCTCGTCGAGGTGGGTGATCTCGACACGCGACACGGACGCCGACAGCTCGCCGAGCATCGCGGTCATCAGATCATGGGCCAGCGGGCGGGGACTGCCCGTCCCCTCGATGGCGACGAGGATCGACATTGCCTCCTGAGCCCCGATCCACACCGGCAGGACGCGCTCGCCGTCGGCGGCGGTGTCGGACGGGGTGAGCAGGATGACGTGCTGCTGGGCGGGATCCAGGGCGACGCCGACCACTCGTACCCGGATCATCCCCCCATCGTACGGGCGGACTTCCCGACGCGGACGGCGACGACGAGGTCGGCCACAGAACGGGACGCCGAGGCGACACCGTCACCGCGGGACGGTGCACGACCGCCTCAGCGCAGGACGCCGAGGCGCCGTCCGCTCGACACGGCGGCGGTGCGCGAGGTCACCCCGCGTTCACCACCCGAACGCGTTGAACCACTCGCGACGCCGATCGGCCTCGGTGCGCGACTCGTCGCCCCGCCACGAGTCGTGCGCCGACAGCGTCGCGTCGTCGGTCAGCGCCACGAACGCCCAGCACACCGGGCACACGGCGCGGCCGTACGGAAACCCGTCCGGCAGCGTCGGAGCCGGTTGCGCCGGTGCCCCCGCCCCGGCGCACGCGGGCGGGTCGGCCTGCAGATCACTCCACAGCAGCCGTCCGCCGGTGCGGTGGTGCAGGCCGCGGTGGCCGTCCTCACGCGTGCAGATCTCGCCGTTTCGTCGGCTGAGACACAGCCTCCGGGCGGCGCCCGGGAGCTGCGCCAGTGTTCGCGTCATCCTTCGATTCTCGCCGCTGCGAGCGCAACGGGGGCAGGTGCGGGATGCGGACGGGGCGGTGCGGTCCGGTGGGGAAAGGTTCCGTGGTCATCGTCGACCACCACCAGTACGACGAAAGAGCATGTCGACCTCCTGATGCCTCGAGAATCCGTCATCGGGCGCGTCCCGCCGAGGGGGTTGACACCTCCGGCGACCGTGCTAGAGATACCCCATGGGGGTATAGTCGGCGCATGCACGGATACGAGGCCCACAAAGAGGATCTCCTGAAGCGGTTGCGTCGCGCCGAGGGGCAGGTCCGTGGCATCGCCCGCATGATCGACGACGACCAGTACTGCATCGACATCCTCACGCAGGTGTCCGCGGTGACGAAGGCCCTCGAGAACGTCGCGCTCTCGCTGCTCGACGACCACCTCTCTCATTGCGTCGCCGAGGCGGCCGCGCGGGGCGGACCCGTCGCCGAAGAGAAGCTCAAAGAAGCCAACCAGGCCATCGCCCGCCTGGTCCGATCCTGAGGAGACCCCATGACCGAACAGCGCATCGACCTCGGCCTCACGGCATCCACCGCTCCGAGCGGAGGATGCGGTGACTCCTGCGGGTGCGGGCACGCGGGCGTACCGACGAGCGCGACGGCCGCCCCCGCGTCGCAGGAACTGCGCGTCGAGGGGATGACCTGTGCACACTGCGTGCGCGCCGTCACCGACGAGCTGAACGCCGTCGAAGGCGTGGAGGTCGTCGACGTCGACCTGCGCGCGGGCGGGGTCACGACGGTGCGCATCTCGACGAACGGCGCCGTGAGCACCGAAGACCTCGCGGCCGCCGTGGACGAGGCCGGATACACGCTCTCGCGATGAGCGACCGGGGCGGTCAGGGTGTCTGCCGCACCAGGACGTCCACCGCGGCGTGGAAGGTGACGTGCTGCGACACCTCGACCGCACGGTCGTAGCGCTGTCCCCCCAGGGCGACGAAGACGGCTCCGACCACCTCGACGTACCCGACGATCACACCGGCGCGTGCCACCTCGTACAGATCGAGGTCGATGCGCGTCCAGGGGATCTCGGAGAGGACCGGCGGGATGACGGCGGGCGCCGTCGGGGCCTTCTGCGATCCCCGGCGGCTGAGAGGTGCTTCCATGACCATGTGGGACTCCTTGGGTCGAACCGGGGTCCTTTCACAGTGGAGCGCCTCCCGATGATCCGCGCCGGGGTTGACGGGGCGGGAGTTCGGCGGTAGCCGCGTCTCACACGGTCGAGCGTGCCGGCCGACCGCGACGCGGCCGATCCTCGGACAGCGCGAACGGCTCGGCATCCGCGGTGATCCGTTCGACCTCGTCGAGCCAGCGCAAGTCGGCTTCGAGTCGTGCGCGCCGCGCCGCGAGCACGATGGCCGCGGACACGGCATCCCCCTCGTCCCTCGTGGCGGCGTCGAGGGCCTCGCGCACGGCCGCCCGCTGCGCGGCCAGGATGCCGTGGATGTCGGCATCCGGGAAGGTCACGGCGAGCGCGATCTTGAGCGCGACCTCGTCACGCCCCTCGGCGAGCGAGGCGTGCGCGATCCAGGTGGCCGCCTCGGCCCGACCGGCGGCTGTGGGCCGCCACAGCAGATGGCCCTCGTCGTCCACGCCGGCCCCCTCGACGAGGCCGTCGCGCTCGAGGCGCTCCAGGGTCGTGTACACCTGGCCGACGTTGAGTCGGGCACCCGTGCGGCGCTCGTATTCCGCGCGCAGCTGCGAGCCGTAGCAGGCGCCGTGATCCAGGATCGCGAGCAGACTCTGACGCACCGACATTCGGCCTCCGGACCGGTGGGGGAAATGACTTCCTCGGTAAGCCCCAGGGTAGACGGCGGAGGTGGTTCGACGCCGAATGATCACGCGGCGGCGGTTCGCCACCCCGGCGTAGCATGTGGTCTGACCACACAATCCGCGTCGATCGGAGGCTTTCGATGGAGTGGCTCGACCCCCTCGCCCTCGCCCGCTGGCAGTTCGGGTTGACGACGCTTTACCACTTCCTCTTCGTGCCGCTCACCCTCGGCATGTCGCTGATCGTCGCCATCTTCCAGACCACCTGGTACCGAACCGGCGACGTGCGCTGGCTGCACCTGACCCGCTTCTTCGGCAAGATCTTCCTGATCAACTTCGCCATGGGCGTGGTGACCGGCATCGTGCAGGAGTTCCAGTTCGGCATGAACTGGTCGGCCTACTCGCGCTTCGTCGGCGACGTCTTCGGCGCCCCGCTCGCCTTCGAGGGACTGCTCGCGTTCTTCCTCGAGGCGACCTTCATCGGCCTGTGGATCTTCGGCTGGGACAAACTGCCCCGACTGGCGCACCTGGCGAGCATCTGGATGGCATCGATCGGCGCGACCCTGTCGGCCTACTTCATCATCGCGGCCAACGCCTTCATGCAGAACCCCGTCGGCTACCAGATGTCGGCCGACGGCGACCGCGCCGAGCTGATCGACTTCTGGGCCATGTTGACCAACCCCGTGGCCCTCGCGGCGTTCCCGCACACGATCTTCGCGGGCTGGATGTTCGCCGCGATGGTCGTCGTCGCCGTCTCGGCTTGGCACATGGCACGGGGACGCAACACCGACATGATGCGCAAGACCCTGCGCTTCGGCCTCTGGTCGACCGTGGTCTCGTTCGTTCTCGTCGCCATCGTCGGCGACCAGCTGAGCCTGGTGATGGTGGCGACGCAACCGATGAAGATGGCCGCCGCCGAAGCGACGTTCAACACCGTCTGCGGTCAGGACGCCTCGTTCTCGCTCTTCACCCTCGGCACCCCCGACGGCACCAGCGAGCTGTTCAGCATCCGCGTGCCGTTCCTGCTCAGCATCTTGTCGACCCATTCCCTCGACGGCTGCGTCGAGGGAATCAACGACCTCAACACCCTCTACAGCCAGCAGCTGTTCCCGCAGTTCGCCGACCAGGTCGACGGCAACTTCGCCCCCGTCCTCTGGGTGACCTACTGGGCCTTCCGCTGGATGATCGCCCTCGGCGGCCTCGCCGCGCTGGTCAGCGTCGTGGGACTCTGGGTCACGCGCAAGAAGGCCACCCGCCCCGTCGCGCCCTGGATGTGGCGCGTGGCGATCTGGGCCGCCCCCCTGCCGATGCTCGCGAGCCTGGTCGGGTGGGTCTTCACCGAGATGGGCCGCCAGCCCTGGATCGTCTTCGGACTCATGCTCACCGAGGACGGCGTCTCGCCCAGCGTCCCCGGGTGGAGCGTGCTCATCTCGCTCATCGCCTTCACCCTCGTCTACCTCAGTCTGGCGATCGTGGAGTTCGGCCTGATCGTGAAGTTCGCGCAGAAGGGCCCGGACCCCCTGCCGGACCCGGATGCCGCGCACGACGATTCCATCGAGAACACCCCCACGACGGTCTACTAGGAGCTCATCATGGATCTCGCACACCTGTGGTTCTGGATCGTCGCGTTCCTCTTCGTCGGCTACTTCGTGCTCGACGGGTTCGACTTCGGCGTCGGCATGTCGCTGCCGTTCCTCGGCAAGGACGACATCGCCCGCCGACAGATCATCAACACCATCGGCCCTGTCTGGGACCTCAACGAGACGTGGGTCATCGTCGCGGGGGCGGCGCTGTTCGCGTCGTTCCCCGAGTGGTATGCGACGCTGTTCAGCGGGTTCTACCTGCCGCTGCTGGCGATCCTGCTCGCGCTCATCGCGCGCGGAGTGTCCTTCGAGTACCGGCACCAGCGCGACTCCCTGCGCTGGAAGCGCACCTTCGACCGCATGATCGTCGCCGGCTCCGCCGTCCCCGCGTTCCTGTGGGGCGTGGCGTTCGCCAACATCGTGCAGGGCGTGCCCCTGGATGCCGACCACGAATACGCCGGAACCGTGCTGACGCTGCTGAACCCGTACGGCATCCTCGGGGGCCTGACGACGCTCGCCCTGTTCTTCACGCACGGTGTGTACTTCGTCGCCCTCAAGACCGACGGCCAGGTACGCGCGGACGCCCGCCGCCTGGCCGCGCGCTCCGGCGCCGTGACCATCGCCCTGGCGGCGCTGTTCCTGGCATGGACGATCTCGAACGCCACGACCGCGCAGGCTCCCCTGCTGCTCGGAGTGGTCGCGCTCGCCGGCATCGCCGCGCTGACCCTCATCGGGTCGTGGGTCGCGAACCTCCGTGATCGCGAAGGCACCGCCTTCACGCTCGGCGCCGTGACGATCGTCGCCGCCGTCGCCGCCCTGTTCTTCGCCCTGTTCCCGAACGTCATGCCCTCGACACTCGCCGAGGGCTCGACCCTCACGATCGACAACGCCTCGAGCACCGACTACACGCTCACCATCATGAGCTGGGCGGCGCTGATCTTCCTGCCGCTGATCCTCGCCTACCAGGGCTGGACCTACTGGGTGTTCCGCAAGCGCGTGACCCGCGCCCGGATCGAGAAGGCCGCGCTCGTCGCGCACTGACCCCCATGAAACCCGTCGACCCCCGGCTCCTGCGCTACGCCACCGCCTCGCGGAGCTTCTTCGCCGTCACCGCGGCGATCGTGCTCGCGCAGGCGGGCGTGATCGTCGGGTTCGCGTGGGCGCTGACGAGCGCGCTCGTCGGCGCGATCGAGGGGCGCCCGCTCGCGGAGCTCTGGGGGCACGTCGGGGTGGCGGCATCCCTCGCCCTGCTGCGGGGACTGCTGATAGCCGGCTCCGAGAGGGCGTCGGCCCGCGGGGCGGCAGCGGCGTCGCGGCAGCTGCGAGAGGCGTTGATCGCCGCCGTCGTCCGCCTCGGGCCGCGATGGCTCGGAGAGCGCAACGCCGCCGCCCTCGCGGTCACGGCGGGGCACGGCCTCGAATCACTCGACGCGTACTTCGGTCGGTATCTGCCGCAGCTGGTGGCAAGCGCGATCACGATGCCGATCCTCATCGGCGCGATGAGCCTCGCCGATCCGCTGTCGGGCCTGACGGTGATCCTGACGATCCCGCTGATCCCGGTGTTCATGGTGCTGATCGGCCTCGCCACTCGTGGCGTGCAGCAGAAGCAGTACGCCACGCTGGGTCGTCTCGCCGCCCGCTTCGCCGACACCGTCGACGGGCTGGGGACGCTCACGGCGTTCGGGCGTCAGCACCGCGCCGCCGACTCCATCGAGACGGTCACCCGCGATTACAAGCGCGAGACGATGACGGTGCTGCGCGTGTCGTTCCTCTCGGGCTTCGCGCTGGAGTTCCTGGCATCCATCTCGGTGGCCATCATCGCCGTGACGATCGGATTCCGACTGCTCGCGGGCGATCTGTCGCTGATGGTGGGGCTGTTCGTGCTGCTGCTCGCCCCCGAGGCGTACCTGCCGCTGCGGCAGGTGGGCGTGCAGTTCCACGCCGCATCCGAGGGGGTCGCTGCGACCGCGCAGATCTTCGACGCACTGGACGCGGCCGCAGAGAACACGGGGACGGATGCCGCCACCCCGGCGCGGGGAACGACGCTGGCGCTCGAGAGGGTCGCCGTCGAAGGCCGGGGTCCTGCGCTGCCGACGGTGTCGCTGTCGGTGGGGCCGGGCGAGATCGTGCTGGTGACCGGTCCGAGCGGTGCGGGCAAGTCCTCGCTGATCGCCGCCGTCCTCGGGTTCGCGGAGCACCGGGGCACGGTGCTGCTGGACGGCGTCGCGGTCGCGCACGCGCGCGAGGCGGTGGCGTGGGCCGGGCAGCGTCCGGGGCTGGTCACGGGCACGGTGGCCGAGAACGTCGCCCTGGGCGTCGAGCCCGACCCCGCGCGCGCGGCCGCGGCGTTGGCCGACGCCGGTGCGGCGTCCCTCGATCCCGCGACACCGCTCGGCGCGTCGGGCGCGGGGCTCTCAGGCGGTGAGGCGCAGCGTGTCGCCGTGGCCCGCGCCCTCTACCGCGCGCGGACGACCGGCGCGGGGATCCTCGTGCTCGATGAGCCCTCGAGCGCCCTGGATGCCGGGACCGAAGCGCGCCTGTGGTCGACGCTGCGCCGCGAGGCCGACGCGGGACGCGCGGTGCTGCTGGTGTCGCACCGTCGCTCGGCTCGCGCGATCGCCGACCGGGTGGTCGCGCTCGCGCCCGAGGTCCCTGCGCCCGGCGACGGACCCGGGCCCCGCTCCCTTTCCGGGGTCCCTGCGCCCGTCGACGGCCCCGGAACCACCCACGCGACCGTGGGTCGCCCCCTCGCCCGCGGGGTGCGCTCGTGAACGCCCGGGTGAACGGCATCCTGCGCTCCGCCCTTCCGACGCGGCGGAGCTTCGCACCGGCCCTGCTCGCCGGGTTCGGCACGGCGGCGAGCGCGGTGGCCCTGCTCGCGGCGAGCGCGTGGCTCATCGCCCGCGCGGCCGAGCAGCCGCTCGTGATGTACCTGTCGATGGCCGTGGTCGGCGTGCGCGCGTTCGCCCTGTCGCGCGGGGTGTTCCGCTACCTCGAGCGCCTCAGCGGTCACGACGCCGCCTTGCATCAGCTCGCCGGGGTGCGCGCGGATCTCGTCCGCGACCTCGTCCCGCTCGCCCCCGACGGTCTCGCGCGCTCGCGCCGCGGCGGTCTGCTCTCGAGCGTCGTCGACGACGTCGAGGAGCTGCAGAACCTTCCGCTGCGCGTCGTGCTGCCGCTGGTGACGGCGGTGACCACCGCGGTCGCGGCCGTCGTCTTCACGGCGTTCGTGTCGTGGCCCGCCGCCCTCGTGCTGCTCGCGTGCCTGGTCGCGGCTTTCGCCGCGGCCGTGGCTCTGGGATGGGCGGCCGGGTCGCGCGCGGAGCGCTCGATCGCGCCGCTGCGCGCCGGGGTCGCCGACGCCGTGCACGACCTGCTGACCAACCTCGACGTCCTCACCGCCTACGGCGCTCTGGATGCCGCGCGCGAGCGCGTCCGCCGGGCCGATGCGCAGCTCCGACGCGCCCTCGTCCGCCGCGGCGGGGCGCAGGGCCTGACCTCGGGCGCCGTCTCGGCACTGGCGGGAGCGGCCTCGCTGGGAGCCCTCGTCGTCGCCGTCCCCGCCCTGACCGGCGGCACCCTGTCGGGACCGGGACTGGCCGTGGTCGTCATGCTGCCGATGGCGGTGTTCGAGGTGTTCGGACCGGTCCCCCTCGCCCTCGCCTCGTGGCGACAGGTGCGCGCTGCGGCGGAACGGATCGCGGATGCCGTACCCACGACCGTCCCCGACGGCCTCCCCCGCGACGAGCCCGCGCCGACGGGCCGTGCGCCGGCGCTCGGTACGGGTATCGAGCTGCGCGACCTCGACGCGCGGTGGCCGGCCCGTGCCGACACCGACGCCGATGCGGGGCGCCTGCGCGGGGTGTCGCTGCGCGTCGGTCCCGGTGAGCGACTGCTGGTCAGCGGGCCCAGTGGCGCGGGCAAGACGACCCTCGCGCACGTGCTCGCCCGCTTCCTCGAGTACGAGGGGTCGTTCCGCGTGGGCGGCGTCGAGGCCCGAGAGCTCTCGGGCGACGACCTTCGGCAGACCATCGGGATCGTCGAGCAGTCGCCGTACCTGTTCGACGAGTCGATCCGGCAGAACCTGCTCTTCGCACGCGACACCGCGACCGACATCGACCTGTGGGACGTGCTAGCGCGCGTCGGGCTCGACGACTGGACGCGCGAGCGCGGCGGTCTCGACGCCCGCGTCGGCGATCGCGGCGGTCTCGTCTCGGGTGGACAAGCGCAACGCCTCGCCCTCGCGCGGGCGTTGCTGCGCGGGTTCCCGGTGCTCGTGCTCGACGAGCCGACCGCGGGCGTGGACCCCGCGGCATCCGATGCCCTGCTCCGCGACCTGCTCGGCGCCGTGGGGCGCGACCGGGCGGTGGTGCTCGTGTCGCACGTCGACGTGCCCGCGGGGCTGGTGGACCGCGAGGTGCGGATGGAGGGCGGGCGCGTCGTCGCGTGACCGGGTGCCGGTGAGAGGCGCGGCGGGGGTGTGACCCGGGTGCCGGCCGGGGCGGGCAGCGCGTGTGCGGGGCGCGGCGGGGTTGCCGGAGTGCCGGGGGCGGGGAGGGGCGGGGTCAGGATGCCGCGACGAAGCGCACGCGATCCGGCGACACCGACAGGTGCACCACGTCGCCGGCGCGCAGCGGCGCGGCCTCGCCCGGCGACACCTCGGCGACGGCCACGTCCGTGACCACCCGCACCCCGGCCGGTGTGGGTTCCAGGTACGACACCGTCGCACGCACCCCCTGTCCGAGGCGCACGTCCACCGCGCGGAACACCGCGGACAGCGCCCGGCCGTCCTCCGCGGCGAGCGCGCGGGACGCGGCGTCCGCGGACTCCAGGCGCAGACGCCCGCACACCCACCCGCCGTCGCTCGCCTCGCCCACGATCCGCTCCAGCCCGGCGATCTTCGCCGCGACCTCCGTCACCGGGGACGACAGCACGTCGCGGACCGGACCGGCCTGCGTCACGCGCCCGCGCTCGAGGATCAGCAGGCGGTCCGCCAGGGCCGCGGCATCCACGGCATCGTGGGTCACCGCGACCGTGGTCACCCCGGCGAGGCGTTCGCGCAGCATCGATCGGATCTCGGACGCCGTCACGGCGTCGAGGGCGACGAGGGGCTCGTCCAGCAGCACCACCCGCGGCTGCGCGGCGAGGGCGCGCGCCACGGCGACGCGCTGCTGCTCCCCGCCCGACAGTTGCGCGGGGCGGCGGTCCCCCGTTCCGGGAAGTCCCACTCGCGCCAGCCACTCGTCGGCCGCGGAACGGGCGACGGATGCCGGGACCCCGGCCGCGCGCGGACCGAAGGCGGCGTTCTCGCGGGCGCTCAGGTGCGGGAAGAGCCGCGCCTGCTGCCCCAAGAGCACGACGCCGCGCTGCATGGGCGCCGTCCGCACGCGCGGCGCGCGGTCGAGGACGCGACCGTCGAGCGAGATCACTCCGTCATCGAGCGGCGTCAGCCCCGCGAGCGCGTCGAGCAGCGTCGACTTGCCGGCTCCGCTGCGGCCCATCACGGCGACGGTCTCGCCCGGGGCGACGTCGAGGTCGATGTCCACGACGAACTCGCGTCGACGGACCACGACACGAGCCCGCAACTCGGCGGCACCGGGCGTCGCCACCCGGTCGGGAGAGGAGACGTGCGGTCGCGAATCGTTCCCGCCCCGTGGCGCCGGGGTCCCGGCATCCGCGGCCGTCATCGACCCACCCCCGGACGCCATCCCCGCACCAGCAGCAGCACCGCGATCGCCGTCACGAGCAGCAGCAGCGACAGCGCCACGGCCGTGCCCTGCGACACCCCGGCGCCGTTGAAGGCCGTGTAGATCGCGAGCGGCATGGTCTGCGTGACGCCGGGCCGGTTGCCCGCGAACAGGGCGGTCGCGCCGAACTCGCCGATCGCGCGCGCGAAGCACAGCACCACCCCGGCGACGATCCCCGGAGCAGCGAGCGGCAACGTCACCCGCCGCAGGATGGTCGCGCGAGAGGCACCGAGCGACGCGGCGGTGCGTTCGAAGCCGACACCCGTGCTGCGCAGCGCCCCCTCCACAGCCAGCACCAGGAACGGCAGCGCCACGAAGACCTGCGCCAGCACCACCGCCGTCGTCGTGAAGGGCAGCCCGAGCGGCCCGAGCGGTCCCGTGCGCCCGAACAGGTACAGCAGCGCCACGCCCCCGACCATCGGCGGCAGCACGAGCGGGACCGTCACCAGCGCCCGCAGGACCGCCGCGGTCCGGTCGCCGCTGCGCGCGATCAGAAGGGCGAGAGGGATGCCGACCACCCCGCAGACCACGGTGGCCACCGCCCCGGTGCCCAGCGACAGTCCCAGCGCTGACAGCGCCGCCGCGGAGGTGACGTCCTCGAACAGCGTCGCCCACTGCACGCGCGCGATGAGGGCGGTGAGCGGAACGAGCAGGAACAGCAGCCCGAGGCCGGCCGGGACGGCGAGCCAGCGCGGGAGGAAGCCGCCGCCGGCCGTGGAGCGCGGCGAACGCGCGCGGGTCACGGGGCGCGGGGAATCGGCGCCGGTCACCGGCCGCGGGGAATCGGCGCCGGTCACGGGGCGCGGAACCCGGCGTCGGCGAGGATCCGCTGCCCGGCGTCGGAGAGGACGAACTCCACGAACGCGGTCGCCGCCCGAGGATTCGGCGCGTCGGCGAGCGGGGCGATCGGGTAGGAATTGACGACGTCATCCGCTCCCGTCGGCACGATCGCCTCGACGTCGCCGCGGCCGGCGACGTCGGTGGCGTACACCAGCCCCGCGTCGGCCTCGCCCGCGGCGACCTTGGTCAGCACCGCGGTGACGTTCTGCTCGGAGCTCGCGGGTGCGACCGCAACCCCGGCGGCGGCCAACAGCGTCTGCGACGCCGATCCGCAGGGCACCTCCGGCGCGCACAGCACCGTCGTGACCCGGGCGAGGTCGGCGAGGGTCTCGACCCCTGCGGGGTTGCCCGTCGGCACGGCGATCACGAGCGTGTTGCCCGCGAAGATCTGCGGCTCGGGTGCCCGGTCGGCCACTTCGGCCATGTTCTTCTCGTCGGCCGAGGCGAAGACGTCGGCGGGCGCCCCCTCGGCGATCTGCGTGGCGAGCGTGCTCGAGCCGTCGTAGACGGGGCTCACCGCGACACCGGGATTGGCGGTTTCGAACGCCCGGGCGATCTCGTCGAACGAGCGCTGCAGTGACGCCGCCGCATACACCTCGACCGTGCCACCGAGCGCGTCGGCGGGTGTCGTGGCCGAGGGATCCGCTGCCGCGGTGTTCCCGGGCACGGGTGCGGCGGGCTGCGCGGCGCAGCCGGCGAGCGCGGCGGCGGCGAGGAGCAGCGCGAGAGTGCGGAGGGAGCGACGCATGAGGGGTCCTTTCGGCGGCACCCCGGTGGTCCGCGGCACTCATTATTCCGCATTCGCGATCGCTGAGGCCATATTTTTCCGCAAAAGCGACGACCGCCGCCCGCGACCTCACCCGCCGACCGCCGCCCCACCCCGCCTCGCCCCACCCTGCCTCGCCCCGCCCGCCCCGCCCGCCCCGTCCCGGCGGCTCGGGCGCAGCGGCATCCGGCGGAACCCGCCGTCGGACGCGGCCTCAGCCGCGGGGGGTCTCCACGGTCACCACGGTCGCCTTCACCGAGGCGACGGCCAGCGAGCCGGGCTCGAGGCCGAGGTCTCCGGCCGCCTCCGCCGACATCAGCGACACGACGCGGTGCGGCCCGCACTGCAGGTCGACCTGGGCCATCACCCCGTCGACGCGCACGCGCGTGACGATCCCGACGAAGCGGTTGCGCGCGCTCGATGCGACTCCCGTGGGGTCGGCTGGCTCGTCGGCGAGCGCCACGGCCCGCTCGGCCAGGGCCGCACCGGGGATCTCGACCGGTGTCGCCCCCGTCGTGGACAGCAGCCCCTGCTCGATCCAGCGCCGGACGGTGTCGTCGCTGACGCCGAGAAGACCCGCGGCCTGTGCGATCCGGAAGGTGTTCGCCATGCCTCGACGCTACCCGTCCGCTGGTTCTCAGGCCGAGCGCACAGCGGCGGGCCGCCCCGCCCCACCGCGACGGAACTAGGCTCGACTCATGACCACCGAGCACGCGAGCGCGACGCGAGGGCCGGTGGCCGTGTCGCTCGGCGCGACCGTGACGGCATCCGGCGCGACCGCCCTTCCCTCGACCGGGGCCCCGGCATCCCGCACCACGACGCTCCCTGCCACCGGCGCCCCGCGCGAGGGTGGTCTGCTCGACCGCTTCGGACGCGTCGCGACCGACCTGCGGGTCTCGGTCATCGACAAGTGCAACCTGCGCTGCACGTACTGCATGCCGGCCGACGGGATGCCGTGGCTCCCGCAGACGCAATTGATGTCCACCGAAGAGATCCGTCGCGTCGTCCGCGTCGCCGTGCAGTCGCTCGGCGCCGAAGAGCTGCGCATCACGGGCGGTGAGCCGCTCGTGCGCAAGGACCTCGAACACATCATCGCCGGCATCCGCGCCGACAACCCCGACCTGCCGATCTCGATGACCACGAACGCGGTCGGACTCGACAGACGCGCCCAGGCCCTCAAGGACGCGGGGCTGACGCGCCTGAACGTCTCACTCGACACCCTGCACCCCGAGACCTTCGCCGAGTTGACCCGCCGCCCGCACCTCGACAAGGTGCTCGCGGGCCTCGAGGCCGCGCGCGCGGCCGGTCTCGGGCCGATCAAGATCAACGCGGTGCTGCTGGCCGGGATCAACGACACCGAGATCGTGCCGCTCGTCGACTGGGCCGTGTCGAACGGCTTCGAGATGCGCTTCATCGAGGACATGCCCCTGGACGGCGACCGCTCGTGGAGCGCCACCGACGTCATCCCCGCTCGCGACATCCGCTCGGCCATCGAAGAGGCCTTCACGCTCACCGCCGATCCGCGCGGCCGGGGCGCGGCCCCCGCCGAACGCTGGGAGGTGCGCCGCCCCGGCGAGACCGCCGTCGCCGGGCACGTGGGCATCATCTCCTCGGTCACCGAACCCTTCTGCGCCGCCTGCACGCGTACGCGCGTGACCGCCGACGGCAAGGTCCGCTCCTGCCTGTTCTCGCACGAAGAGACCGACCTGCTCACGGCGCTCCGCGACGGCGCCGACGACGAGGGCCTCGCGCAGATCTGGCGGGATGCCATGTGGGCCAAACCCCGCGCCCACGGCTCCGACCGCGTCGGGCTGGCGCGCGCCGACTTCGTCCAGCCGCAGCGCACGATGAGCGCGATCGGCGGATGAGGCCGCTCGTCGAGCCGGTGGCATCCCTCGCCCCCGAAGAACTCATTCGAACGGCCCGGCACGCCGTGCTCGCCGCGATCGGCGAGGAGGGGCAGCGCCGCCTCGCCGCCGCCCGCATCGCGGTGGTGGGCGCGGGGGGCCTCGGCTCCCCCGTGCTGCTGGCCCTCGCGGCGGCAGGGGTGGGCGAACTCGTGATCATCGACGACGACACCGTGGAGCGCACCAATCTGCAGCGCCAGCTCGCGCACCGCATCGCCGACATCGGCATCGCCAAGACGGCATCCGCCGCGCGCGCGGTGCGGGATCTGTCGCCCCTCACGGTCGTCCATGAACGAACCGTACGGCTGACCCCCGACAACGCCGTGGAGCTGTTCGCGGGGTCGCACCTCGTGATCGACGGCAGCGACACCTTCGCCACGCGCGAGGCCGTCGCCGCCGCCACGCAGAGCCTCGGCATCCCCCTCGTCTGGGGAGCCGTGCAGGAGTGGGCCGCGCAGGTCACGGTGTTCTGGTCGGCACCGCCCGAGGGGATCGCGCCGGTCGTGCTCGGCGACCTGTTCCCGACCGGTTCCGCCGGAGAGCCGCCCACCTGCGCCCAGGTCGGCGTGCTCGGTTCGCTGTGCGTGCAGGTCGGCGGGCTGCTCGCCACCGAGGCCATCAAGCTCGTCACGGGCGCAGGCGAACCGCTGCTGGGTCGCCTGGTCGTCGTCGACGCGCTGCGCGCCCGTCAGGACGTCATCCCCCTGATCCCCTCCGGAAGGACCCCCGCGTGAGCGCGTTGCTGAGCGTCGAGGACCACCGTGCGCGCGTGCTCGCCGCCGTCTTCCTGCTGCCCGCCGAGACCGTCGGGCTGTCCGACGCCGCGGGACGCACCCTGGCCGAACCGGTGCTCGCCGCGCATGACCTGCCGGGCGACGACAACTCCTCGATGGACGGTTTCGCCGTGCGCTTCGCCGACGTCGCATCGGCGGATGCCACGACCCCGGTCTCGCTGTGCGTCGTCGCCGATCTGCCCGCCGGCACCGCCGACGACCCGGCGCTCTCGGCCGGCGAAGCCGCACGCATCATGACGGGAGCGCCCGTCCCCACCGATGCCGACGCGATCGTGCCCTTCGAGGACACCGCCGGCGGTCTGGCCGACTCGCTCGGCACCGTCGAGGTGCACCGGGCCCCGGCGGCTGCGGGGGCGTTCGTCCGCCGTCGCGGCGGCGACACCCGAGCGGGTGATGCGGTGCTGTCCGCCGGCGAACGCCTCGGCCCCTTCGCCCTCGCCGCGGCCGCGGCCGCCGGGGTCGACGTCGTCCGGGTCGCGCGGCGCCCGCGCGTGGCCGTGGTGAGCACGGGCAGCGAGCTCGTCGCCCCGGGCCGGGTGCCCGGCCGCGGTCAGACGCCCGACTCCAACGCGACGCTGCTGGCGAGCCTCGTCGCGGGCGCCGACGCCGAAGTCGACCTCGTGGACCGCGTGGACGACGACCCCGCCGGCATCGAGGCGGTGCTCGGTCGTGCCGCGCGCGCGGACGTCGTCGTCTTCACGGGCGGGGTGAGTGCGGGGGCGTACGAACCCGTGCGTCTGGCTCTCTCCGACCGGATCGCGTTCGACAAGGTCGCGATGCAACCGGGCAAGCCGCAGGCCTTCGGCGTCCTCGCCGACGGGCGCCTGGTGTTCGGGCTCCCCGGCAACCCCGTGAGCGTCGCGGTGTCGTTCGAGGTGTTCGTCCGACCGGCGCTGCTGGCGCTGCAGGGCCGCGCGGTGATCGATCGGCGGATCGCCCGGCTCACGGCATCCGAGACCTGGACGACCCCGCCCGGGCGCCGCCAGTACCTCCCCGCCGCGATCGACCTCGTCGCGGGCACCGTACGCCCCGCCACCGCGGGAGGCTCGGGCTCGCACCTGGCCGCCTCGCTCGCCCGCGCCGAGGCGTTCGCGGTCATCCCCGCCGAGGTGTCCACCGTGTCGGTGGGCGACCCGCTCGATGTCATGCTGATTCCATGACCTTCACCCATCTGGATGCCGCGGGCCACGCCCGCATGGTCGACGTCACCCGGAAGCACCCCACCGTCCGTACCGCGACGGCGCGCGGTTTCGTGCGCTGCGCGCCCGAGGTCGTCGCCGCGTTGCGCGACGGCACCGCCCCCAAGGGCGACGTGCTGGCCGTGGCGCGGATCTCCGGCATCCAGGCCGCCAAATCGACCCCCGCTCTGCTCCCCCTGGCGCACGTCATCGGCGTGCACCGCGCCTCGGTGGATCTCGAGATCACCGACGCGGGCGTCGAGATCGAAGCGACCGTCGGCACCGCCGATCGCACGGGGGTCGAGATGGAGGCCCTGACGAGCGTGTCGGTGGCGGCGCTGGCGATCGTCGACATGGTGAAGGGCATGGACAAGGCCACCTTCATCGAGAACGTGCGCATCGTCTCGAAGACCGGTGGCAAGTCAGGCGACTGGGTGCGCGCGGGAGAGCCGCGTGCCGTCGAGACACCCGAACGCTCGGCCACGACCCTTGAGGGAGGGGACCGATGAGCGTGCGCGTGCGCTATTTCGCCGCGGCGGCCGAGGCCGCGGGGATGGATGCCGAGGACCGCACCGAACCGTCCCTGGCGGCCTTGCGCGGTGCCCTGGTCGCGGACCACCCCGAGCTCGGCGCCATCCTGGATCGCTGCGCCGTCCTCGTGGACGGCGCTCGTCACGACGACGACGCTCCGCTGGCCGGTGTCACGCACGTCGACGTGCTGCCCCCCTTCGCCGGAGGCTGAGCCGGGTACGCGGCGGCGCTGGACGCAGCGCGCCCCGCGCGACCGCATCGGTTTCGGAGATCCGCAGCAGAATAGGATGCCACGCACCGAACCATCCGATTCTGATGCGCTGGTCCGAATCCGCTGCGGCTGAGCCTCTAGCCGCCCAGGCCCTTCCACTCCGTCGTGCCGTCGGCCTCGACCTGACGCTTCCACACGGGCAGGTCGGTCTTGATCGTCTCGATGACCGTTCGGCACACCTCGAACGCCGCCGCACGGTGACCGGATGCCACGGCGATGACCACCGCGGCCTCTCCCACGCCCAGACGTCCGACCCGGTGGCTGACCGCCACGATGGCGTCGGTGCCGGCTGCCGCGTCCGTCGCGATGCGGTGGAGGGTCTGCTCGGCGTCGGGGTGGGCGCTGTACTCCAGGGCCACGACGGCATCGGAGGCGTCCGGATCGGTGTCGCGGACGCGGCCGACGAAGGTGGTGACGGCGCCCGAGGACGACTCCTCGACCGCGTCGAGGTGGCGCTCGAGGTCGAGGGGCTGATCGGACAGGCGGGCGATGCGGACGGCACTCATGCGTGGTCTCCTCCGGCGAGCTGGTCGAGGATGTGCGGGGCGAGTTCGGCGATGACGGCGATTCCGGATGCCACGGCCCGCGTCGATCCGGGCAGGTTCACCACGAGGGTGCCGGGGTCGACGATACCCGCGAGCCCGCGTGAGATGACCGCCATGGGGGTGTCGGCGAGGCCTCGCCGACGCAGTTCCTCGGCGATCCCGGGCAGTTCGCGGTCGAGCACGCGGGCGGTGCCTTCGGGCGTGCGGTCGGTCGGGGCGATACCCGTGCCGCCGGTGGTCACGATCAGGCCCCGGCCCTCTGCGGCGAGCGCGCGCAGCGCCTGCTCGACGCTGTCGGCACCGTCGGGGACGACCACCGGGTCGGCGCACGAGAACCCGGCCTCGCGCAGCAGCGAAACCGCGAGCGGTCCGCCTCGGTCTTCGCGCAGACCCGCGGCGGAGCGGTCGGAAACGGTCAGGACGCGGGCGCGAGGGAGCACGCGGATCAGCCTAGGCCGCCCCGGCCGTCTCGGGACGGGACGCGCCCCGCAACTCCATGACCCCGGAGGACGGCCCGCCCCGCAGCAACGCGGCCCGGACACGTGCGTCCGTGGAGGACGCGACGGCCCCGGCTCGCCCGAGACGGCGCCTCACGCCGATGGCGCCGCGGTCGTCTCGACCTCGGCGATCGCGGGGGCGATGCGCCCCGCCCGGGATCGGGGCTCGAGGTCTTCGCGCTGCACGTGTTCGGCGGCGGCGGTGATGCGCCGGGCCATACCGCTGAAGATGAGGCCGTGGAACGGCAGCACCGCCAGCCAATAGAGACGTCCCGCCAGACCCGTCGGGAAGAACAGCGCGCGCTGGTCGAAGCGCGCCTCCGCGCCCTCGGGGGTCGCCCGCAGCTCGAGCCACGCCCCGCCCGGCACCTTCATCTCGGCGCGCAGGCGCAGCAGATGGCCGGGCTCGATCGCCTCGACGCGCCAGAAATCGAGGGCGTCGCCGACCGTCACGACAGAGCGACTGCGTCGCCCCCGCGCCAGACCGACGCCGCCGACGAGGCGGTCCATCCACCCGCGGATGGCCCACAGCACGGGGGACGAGTACCACCCGTTCTCTCCGCCGATGCCCTCGATGACCGACCACAGCTGCGCGGCGCTGGCCTTGGTGGTCATGGTGCGGATGTCGGTGTACACCAGGCGCCCCGACCACTCGGGGTCGCTCGGCAGGGGGTCGCTCGGCGCGCCCGAGACCTCGGCATCCTGCCAGCTGGTCTCGATGTCGTCGTCGTTCAGACGCCCGAGGGCGCGGCGCACGGCCTCGCGGTACGGCATGAGTCCGCCTTCGGGGCGCGGCACGAGGTCGTCGATCGCGCGGTCTTTGACGACGCAGTCGTTCTGCAGTGACTCCACGAGCGGACGCGCGATGGCCTTCGGAATGGGTGTGACGAGGTTGACCCAGTGCGACGCGAGACGCGGTGTGAGCACCGGCAGCGAGGCGATCGCCCGCTGCGGAAGACCCGCCTCCATCGCGTAGCCGTTCATCATCTGGCCGTAGCGCAGCACGTCGGGGCCTCCGATGTCGACCGCGCGGTTGACATTGGGGGCGACCCGCGCCGCGCCC
This sequence comes from Microbacterium sp. NPDC090007, assembly GCF_044748345.1. Taxonomy (NCBI): domain Bacteria; kingdom Bacillati; phylum Actinomycetota; class Actinomycetes; order Micrococcales; family Microbacteriaceae; genus Microbacterium; species Microbacterium sp. NPDC090007. The sequence goes on from NZ_JBIVFV010000002.1 coordinate 436,613, forward strand.
AGCAGGTAGTGCAGCACGTCGCGCACGGCGATGGGCTGGATGTGATTGCGCACCCACTTGGGTGCGGGCATGTACGGCAGCACGTCGGTGAGGTGGCGCACCATCTCGAACGACGCCGATCCCGAACCGATCACCACGCCCGCCTGCAGCACCAGGGTCGGCACCCCGCTGCGCAGCAGGATGTCGCCGACCTCGACGCGCGAGCGCAGGTGCGCCGACAGGGTCGCGTCGTCGGGGTGCAGGCCCCCGAGATACACGATGCGCGAGACGGATGCCGCCGAGGCGGCGTCGGCGACGGCCTGGGCCGCCACGCGGTCGGTCGCCTCGAAATCGCGGGCGCTGCCCATCGAGTGGATGAGGTAGTACAGCACGTCGACGCCCTCGACGGCCGCGCGCACGGCGGCGCGGTCGGTGGCGTCTCCCGCCGCGATCTCGACGTCGTCGCCCCAGGGGAAGGCCCCGACTCGGCGCGGATCGCGCGCGAGCACGCGCACACGATACCCCGCCGACAGGAGCCGGGGAACGAGTCGCCCGCCCAGATAGCCGGTGGCACCGAGGACGAGGGCGAGGGGAGCCGACCCGTCGGGTCGGGGCTGCGCGACCAGTGCGGGTTCGCGGCCGGTGGGGGCGGAGAGCTCGGTCATGACGACACGGTACGCCCGGGGTCCGACATCGCCCAGGGCTTGACGGCGACGCTAGGGTGAGCGCGTGCAGAACGCCTCGTCCGGCCCCCTCGCCCACGCCCCCGCCGGGCTCTTCCGCGGCCGTGTCGTGAACGCGTCACGTCGCTGGCTCGGCATCCATTACGCCGTCGCCCCCACCGCCGGGCGGCGATGGCGGGACCCCGAGCCCGCCGCGCGCGCGGACACCGTCGTCGACGCCGACGCCTTCGCTCCGGCGTGCCCGCAGCCGGCCAACGCCGCCCTCCCGCTCGGCGCCGGGGTCGTGCAGGACGAGGACTGCCTGGCGCTGAACATCTGGGCTCCGGATGCCGAGTCCCCGGCGCCGCGCCCGGTCATGGTGTGGCTGCACGGGGGTGCCTACGTCTTCGGCGCGGCGAGCCAGGGCACATACGACGGGACGCACCTCTCCGCGAACGGCGATGTCGTCGTCGTGACCGTCAATTACCGTCTCGGTCCCTTCGGGTTCGTCGATCTCTCCTCGGTGTTCCCCGACGCGGGCTTCGCGGCCAACCTCGCCCTCAGAGACGTCCTGCTCGCGCTGCGGTGGGTCGCCGACAACATCTCGGCGTTCGGCGGAGACCCCGACCGGGTGACCGTGTTCGGGGAGTCGGCGGGCGGCGGACTGGTGACGACGCTGCTGGCGACGCCCTCGGCATCCGGTCTCTTCCACCGCGCGATCGCGGAGTCCTCCCCCGCCTCCAGTGTCTACGGTCGCGAGCGGGCCGCCCAGGTGGCCGCGCGTTTCGTCGAACTGACGGGCGTCGACGCGCAGGACCCCGCGGCCGCGACGACCCTGGCCACGATGGACGCCGACCGTCTCGTCGCCGCGGCGCAGCGCCTCTTCGCCGACGTGCCCACGAGTGCGCCGGGGACCCTCGCGTTCGCACCCCTCGTGGACGGCGACCTCGTGCCCGAGGCGCCGGTGAGTGTGCTGCGCGACGGCAGGGGCCTGCCCGTTCCGCTGCTGATCGGCACGAACAAGGACGAGGCGTCGCTCTTCGCCTACATGAAGTCCCCGCTCATCCCGATCACCGGGGACCGCATCGAGAAGATGTTCGCCGACATGGCGGCCGAGAATCCCGAGGTGGTGCTCCCCGACCGGGAACAGGTGCTCGAGGCCTATGAGCACGTCCGCCAGCGCGCACTCGGCCTGGGCGTGGCGGGCGACATCGGATTCCGGCTGCCGACGCTGTGGGTCGCCGAGGGACACGCGAGGATCGCCCCGGTCCACCTCTACCGCTTCGACCACAGCACGCCCTTCCTCCGGCTGATCCGCCTGGGTGCGACGCACGGCAGCGAGCTCGTCTACGTGTGGGGCACGCTCGACGGGGGGCCGAGAGATCTCACGTTCCGTCTGGGTGGTCGACGCGCCGCTGTCGCCCTGTCGCAACGCATGCAGCAGCGGTGGACCTCGTTCGCACACGGCCGGGAACCCTCGGCATCCGCGGCGGTCGACTGGCCCGCCTACGACATCGAGACCCGCGCGACGCTCGTGATCGATCGGACCGACCGGGTGGTCCCCGACCTCGACCGCGAGCTGCGCGAGGCATGGGGCGACGAGATCCTCTCCTTCCGCTAGCACAGGGCCCCGCGCGCCACCCCGACTGGAAACGGGGCGCCGATCGGAGTAACGCTAGAGGAATGAACGAGAAATCCTCCTCGGCATCCGCATCCCCCCGGCTCGCGGTCGACGACATCGTGGTCGTCGACACCAAGCGCGTCCGCACCGCCATCGGCGGCACGGTCGTCGGCAACTTCATGGAGTGGTTCGACTTCGGCATCTACGGGTACCTCGCCGTCACCCTCACCGTCGTCTTCGCCTCCGACGTGCCCGCCCCCTGGGGTCTGCTGGTCACGCTCCTCGGCTTCGCGATCTCCTTCCTCGTGCGCCCGTTCGGCGGTTTCGTGCTGGGCCCGCTCGGCGACCGCATCGGTCGGCAGAAGGTGCTGTTCCTCACCATGGCGATGATGGCCGCGGCCACCGCGCTCATCGGCATCCTGCCCACCTCCGCCCAGATCGGGCTGTGGGCGATCATCCCGCTGTACCTGTTGAAGATGGTGCAGGGGTTCTCCACGGGCGGTGAGTACGCCGGCGCCACCACCTACGTCTCGGAGTTCTCGCCCGACAAGCGCCGCGGGTTCTGGTCGTCCTGGCTCGACGTCGGTTCGTACGTCGGCTTCGCCGCCGGCGCTTCGGCCGTGGCGATCACGACCGCCGTGACCACCTCGATCTCGGGCGAGAACGCCATGATCGAGTACGGCTGGCGCATCCCGTTCCTGCTCGCGGTGCCGCTGGGCATCGTGGCGATCTACTTCCGCCTGCGCATTCCCGAGACCCCGGCGTTCGAGCAGAACGGGAGCACCGAGATCGACGCCGACGACCCCATGGCCCGCCAGGGGCTGGTGGGCATCGTCCGTCACCACTGGAAGGCCCTGCTGATCGGTATCGCCCTGGTCGCGGCGACCAACACCGCCGGGTACGCGCTGACCAGCTACATGCCGACCTACCTTGAGAAGGAGGTCGGCGTATCCAACATCGCCGCCGCGGTGGCCACCGTCCCCGTCCTCGTGGTGATGTCCGCGGCCCTTCCCCTGATCGGCCGCCTGAGCGATCGCATCGGCCGCAAGCCCGTCTACGCGATCGCCGCGGGATCGGCGCTGGTCCTTCTCGTCCCGGCGTTCCTCATCATGCAGATCGGCGAGCTGTGGGCGGTCATGATCGCCCTGTTCATGGCGGCGGTGCCCGTGGCGTTCTATGTGGCGATCTCGGCATCCGCCCTGCCTGCGCTCTTCCCCACGGCGTCGCGGTTCGGCGCGATGGCGGTGGCGTACAACGTCGCCGTGTCCCTGTTCGGCGGCACCACTCCGCTGTTCAGTCAGGCGCTGATCGACTTCACGGGGAACACGCTGATGCCGGCCTTCTACATCATGTTCTTCGCCGCGCTGGGGCTCGTCGCCCTGCTGTCGATGCGCGAGACCGCCCGCCGCCCCCTGCTCGGATCGATGCCCGCCGTCGAGACGCCGGCCGAGGCCGAGGCGCTCGTCGAACGGCAGGACGAGGACCCGCTCATCGACACCTCGACCATGCCGCTCGAGATCCGCCGCGGCTGAGGAAAAGGGGGATGGATGCCGGTGCCTCCGGCATCCATCCCCGGTCACCGCCTCCGGCCGGTGCCGAAGATCCCGCGGATGACCCCCGTCACGATCGACGTCGTCGCACCGCGCCCGAGCAGCCCGTCCAATCCCGACGCGGGCGCACTCGCGCGGGTGCGCGGCGTCGCGGTCGATCTCAGGATGCGCTCGTACTCGCGCTCGGCCTTCTTCTGTGCCGCGGCGTGGGCCCTGTCGATCGCGGCCTTCTGCTTGGCGAACTCGGCCTCGTCGGCGGCGGCCTTCTTCGCCCGCTCCTCGGCCTCACGCGCTTCGGTCGCCGCCCGCATGCGGGCCCCCAGGATCTCGCGAGCGGACTCGCGGTCGATCGGCGTCCCGTACACGGCGAAGAGGGGGGATGCCGAGACCGCCGCCGCCATCGCCTCCGGCGCGATCGGCGACATGGAGGCGCGCGGGGCGAACATCCGGGTCCAGGCCACCGGTGTGGGCGCTCCCCGCTCGCTCATGACGGTGACCACGGCCTCGCCCGTACCCAGCTCCTGCAGCACCCGCTCGAGGTCGTACCCGGACGCGGGGTAGGTGCGCACCGAGGCGCGCAGCGCTTTCGCGTCGTCGGGGGTGAAGGCGCGGAGCGCGTGCTGCACGCGCGAGCCGAGCTGGGCGAGCACGTCGCCGGGGACGTCCTTGGGCGTCTGCGTGACGAAGAACACCCCCACGCCCTTCGAACGGATGAGACGCACGGTCTGCGTGATCGCCTCGAGGAACGCCTTCGACGCGTCGCGGAAGAGCAGGTGCGCCTCGTCGAAGAAGAACACCAGCTTGGGCTTATCGAGGTCGCCGACCTCCGGCAGCACCTCGTACAGCTCCGCGAGCAGGTACATCAGGAAGGTCGAGTACAGCTCGGGGCGGGCGGCGACGTTCGGCACCTCGAGCAGGCTCACGATGCCCGCGCCCGTGGCATCCGTTCGCAGGAAGACCGAGACGTCGAGTTCGGGCTCGCCGAAGAACGTGTCGGCACCCGCGGCCGAGAACGCCACGAGCTCGCGCAGGATGACGCCCGCCGTCGCCGCCGAGAGCCCCCCGATACCCTTCAGCTCGGCCTTTCCCTCATCGCCGGTGAGGAAGGTCAGCACCGCCCGGAGGTCCGAGAGGTCGACCAGCGCCAGTCCCTTCTGGTCCGCGTAGTGGAAGACGAGGCCGAGGCTGGACTCCTGCGTCGCGTTCAGCCCCAGAACGCGGCTGAGCAGCAGCGGGCCGAAGCCCGAGACCGTCGCGCGCACCGGGACGCCCGAGTCCACGTCGTCGCCGAGGGCGTAGAACGCGGTGGGGAACGGGCGCGGCGACCAGTCCTGGCCCAGCGCCGCAGTGCGAGCGGTGAGCTTCTCGCTCGCAACCCCCGCACCCGCGAGTCCCGACAGGTCGCCCTTGATGTCGGCGGCGAACACGGGCACGCCGTTCTCGGACAGCTGCTCGGCCAGCAGCTGCAGCGTGCGCGTCTTGCCGGTGCCGGTCGCTCCGGCGACGAGGCCGTGACGGTTGGTCATCGCCAGGGGGATGCGGATGGGAACGGATGCCACGGGCCCGCCGTTGACGAGCACGCCGAGGTCCAGCGCGGCTCCGTCGGAGGCGTAGCCGGCCGCGACCGCGGCGACCTGCGCCGGGGTGAGCGGGCCCCCATCCGCGGGCAGGTCCTCGGCGCCGGGCGGGACCGCGCCGTCCCCCGCGCCCGTCGGCGCCGCGTCCGAAGGCGCCGCTGCAGCCCCTCCCCCGGCGGCTGCGCGCGCCCGCTCCGCGGCGGCCTCGGCGGCGGCCAGGTCGGCGCGGGCCCGCGCGAGACGCAGTTCCGCTTCGGCGGCCTCCGCCTCGGCTCTGAGCCGTGCGACCTCGGCGTCGGCCTCGGAGGGAACGGCGGGCACGTCACCGGGCGCGGTCATGGGCGTCAGCCTACGACGGCGACGCCTCCGCGGCATCCGTCATCCGCGCGCGTCGGATCGTCAGCCGGTCCTCGTCGCGCGCGCGCAAGCGAGAGAACACCGCCGCCAGCACGAGGGCCGCCCCCGCGCCCACGAGAGCGCCGCCGACCGTGTCGGAGAGCCAGTGCGCGTGCAGGTACGTCCGACTGAAGGCCATGAGGATCACCCAGGCCGCGCCCACCACCCGCACCCACGCGCGCGGGAACAGAACGCCCGCCACCACGGCGATCGTCGCCGCGTTCGCGGTGTGCCCCGAGGGGAACGACCCGAAGTCGCTGAGGACGAGGATGTCCTCCGGCCGCGCGCGCCCGAAGGTCTGCTTCAGCACCTGCACGAGCAGAGCGCTGCCCACCGACGCAGAGAGGAAGTACAGCGCCGACCACCGCCGCCGCGACACGAACAGCGCGACAGCGCCGAGCACCGGAACGATCAGCACCGCCGTCAGGTGGCCGCCGACCTGATCCATCACCAGCGCGAAGACGTACAGCGGCTCCGAGGGGGCGGCGGCGAACAGCTGGTTCCACCACACGTCGATGGCGAAAGGACTGGGGCCGCGCGCGTAGACCCAGGCACCCAGGGCCGAGGCCAGGGCGATCAGGACGATTCCGACGGTGGCGCGGAAGCGCTGAGGACGTGTGTCGAGCACGTCCTCGACCGCGGTGGCATCCATCGCCTCATGATGCCGCTTGCGCCCGTCCGACGGAACCGCCCGCATCGCATCACGTCCGCCGCGCCCGCTCTGCTACTGTTCGCGACCGCGAGGGCTTGGGCGACGGATGCCGGAGGTCAGGGAGCCAGACGCTCCACCGTCCGGGGGCGCACGAGCACCCACAGCGACACCACGCCGATCGCCGCGCAGCCGACCATCACCGATGCCATGGTCGTCGCCGTGATCCCCGACCCGGTCGCCAGCAGTCCCACCAGGGGCGAGATGACGCCCGCGACGCCGAAGTTGGCGGCACCGATGATGGACTGCGCCGTGCCGGCCGCCTTGCCATGCCGATCCAGCGCGAGCACCTGCGCGCACGGGAAGGTGAAGCCGCACGCGGTCATGAAGAAGAACAGCGGTACGACCGTCCCCCACAGCCCCAGACCGAGCTGGTCGGTGACCACGATCGTCCCGCCCGCGAGGACCAGCACCGCGGTCGAGACCGCGAGCACCCACTGCGGTCCGAACCGCGCGGCCAGACGCGAGGCGACCTGCACGCCGACGACGACCCCGATGGAGTTCGCGGCGAACAGCACGCCGTACTGCTGGGCATTGAAGCCGTAGGTGACCTGGAACAGGAAAGAGGAGGCCGACAGGTACGAGAACAACCCGCTGAAGGTCATCGCTCCGATGACGAGCACGCCGATGAAGACGCGGTCGCGGAAGACGCTGCCGTACCGCTGCCACACCGTGGTCGCTCCCGGACCGCCGCGACGTGCGGGCGGCAGGGTTTCGGGGATGAACGCGATCGCCGCGACGAGCATGACGGCGCCGTACACCGCCAGGACGACGAAGATACCGCGCCAGTCCATCACCAGCAGGAGCGCCGATCCGGCAAGGGGAGCCAGGACGGGGGCGACGCCCGAGACCATCGCCATCCGCGAGAGCATGACCACCAGACGACGCCCGCCGAACAGGTCGCGGATGATCGCCGCGGCCACCACGCCACCGGCAGCGGCTCCCGCACCCATGAGCACGCGCGCGATCGAGAGGGTGCCCAGCGTGGGGGCGAGAGCGGCGAAGACGCTCGCGACGACGTGCAGCGCCGTGACCGCCAGCAGCGGGATGCGCCGGCCGACCTTGTCGCTGAGGGGCCCGACGATGAGCTGGCCCAGGGCGAAGCCGATCATGGTGCCGGTCAACGTCAGCTGGATCGCCGCCGCCGTCGTCTGGAAGTCGGCCTCGAGCACCGGGAACGCCGGCAGGTAGAGGTCGATCGTGAACGGGCCGAGGGCCGTCAGGGCGCCGAGCACGATGATGTACAGCACGCGGCGCGAGGCGGGGATGGCATCGCCCGGGTGCAGCACGATGGGCGCCGTCGCGGGGTTGGCGCCGAGCGAGCGGATCGCCCCGGTCGCGGGGTTCGCCTCGGCGGAGCGCACCGACCCGGTCGGGGTCTTCTCGTGGGCGCGATCGGAGGGGGCGGAGCGGTCGTCGGCGCGGGGCGACGAGGGGATCACGGGGTGGGAGGCAGTATCGAGCACGCGTCTGGTTTCGTTTCGCAACACGGACAGCCCGACGATGCGGGCTGAAGAAAGTGGGGGGACCATCGAACCTCGAATCGATTCGACATCGTCATACTACCGTGACACCCCCGCGCGCCACCATCCCCGCTCGCGGGTTCCTCCCAGGCCACCGGCTCATTCACCCGCATAGGCTGGGATCGTCGGCGGATGCCGATGTGTCCCGCCCCGAAGAGAGACTGAACACAGCGCATGACCTCCCCCTCCGATAAGCGAGCGAGCGGCAACCCCGCCAAGCAGGCCCAGATCGAGCTGACCCAGAAGCAGCAGCGCGAGCAGAAGCGTCAAGAGAAGCTGGCGCAGTACCAGAAAGAGATGGCCCGCCGTAAGCGCGGAAAGGCCGTCTGGTGGGTCGTCGGCTCCGTCGCGACTCTCGCCGTGGTCGGCCTCGTCGTGGCATCCTTCGTCTTCGCCCCCGCTCCCCCCACCAGCTACGAGGCGGGCAACAGCACCGGCCGCGAGATCACCGAAGTCCAGACGTTCCAGAACCGCTCCGACCACGTGCAGGGCCCGGTCGAGTACGAGCAGAACCCTCCCGCGGGCGGCCCCCACAACCCGATCTGGCTCAACTGCGGCGTGTACACCGAGCCGCAGCAGAACGAGAACGCCGTGCACTCCCTCGAGCACGGGGCGATCTGGATCACTTACGACCCGGAGCGGGTCGACGAGGCGGGCATCGACGCGCTCAAGGAATTCATGCCGTCCAGCTACGCCATCCTCTCGCCCTACCCGGGAATGGACACCCCCGTCGCGGTCAGCGCGTGGGACCACCAGCTCAAGCTCGACGACCCCACCGACCCCCGGATCGGCGAGTTCTTCACCGAGTTCTGGCGCAGCCAGAACGCCCCCGAGCCGAATGCCGCCTGCTCCGGAGCGATCGACGGCCCGGGCAAGGCCTGAGGTGAGCGACGACACACCGGTCGCGCGCCCCGCGGTCCGCTGGATCGTCGTCGCGCTCCTCACCGTCGCCGTCGTGGCCGTCGCCTTCGCGATCGGACGCTTCACCGCGTTCGGCGCGACGGCCGCGCCGGCGCACCCCTCCGACACTTCCGCCGACGCCGGTTTCGCGCGCGACATGCAGGTGCACCACACGCAGGCCGTGCTCATGGCGATGGAGATCTACCGCAAGACTGACGACGACGAGCTGCGTACCCTCTCGTACGACATCGCCACGGCGCAGGCCGGGCAGCGCGGCGAGATGTACGGGTGGCTGGTCGAGTGGGGCCTGCCGCAGGGGTCGAGCCAGCCGCTGATGACGTGGATGGAAGCCTCCGGCGCCCACAGCCACGGCGATACCGCGACGCAGACGGAGCGACAGCTGCTCGATGAGATGGGTATGGCCACCGACGCGCAGCTTGACGAATTGCGCGCCCTGCAGGGACGCCCGGCCGACTGCCTGTTCCTCGATCTCATGATCCGCCACCACGAGGGCGCGATCCCGATGGCCCAGGCCGTCATCGAACTCGGCGACGACGTCCGGGTGAAAGAGGTCGCCGCGTCGATCGTGACGGGCCAGTCGTCCGAGCTGGACGCCATGCGCGACATCCGGTCCCGCCTCGCGTGCCCCGCCTGACCCGCCGGCCCTCTCTCCCGGCATCCTCCCCCTCCCCCTCTCGATAAACGCTCGTCCTTCCGAGACACGCCACGCCTCCGCGTGTCTCGGAAGGATCGGCGTTTATCGCGGAGAAGGCTGCGACCCGCCCCGCCGGTCCCGCCCCGCCCCCCGGCCCGGTCCCGCCCCGCCCCGCCGGTCCCGACCCGCCCCGCCGGTCCCGCCTGCACCCCGATAAACGCCGTTTCTCTCCAGACACGCGGCACCACCGCGTGTCTCGGAAGGAACGGCGTTTATGGCGGATGGGGCGCAACGCTCCACACACACGGAAGGGGCGCGACACCCCGGTGGATGCCGCGCCCCTCGAGCGTCCGGACGGATTCAGCCCTTCGTGGCCCCGGCCAGCAGGCCGCGGACGAAGAACCGCTGCAGCAGGAAGAACACGATCAGCGGAACCAGGATCGAGATGAACGTTCCCGCCGACTGCAGGAACCACTGGTCGCCCCAGGTCCCCGACAGCGAGTTCAGCGATTGCGTCAACGGCAGCGATGAGGACGGCGCGAAGATCGTCGCCACGAGCAGGTCGTTCCATACCCAGATGAACTCCAGCACCGCGAACGACGCGAGCGCGGGCGCCGCCAGCGGCAGGATCAGGCGGAAGAAGATCTGCCCGTGACCGGCTCCGTCGACGCGTGCCGCCTCGATGACCTCGGCGGGGATCTCGGCGATGAAGTTGTGCAGCAGGAAGATCGCCAGCGGCATCGCGAAGATCACGTGCGCGATCCACACGGTCGCGAAGCTGTGCTCCACGCCGCGTAGGTCGAAGCCCGGGAAGATCGTGACGTCGTTGATCGTCAGTCCCCGCGAGAACAGGCTCAGCAGGGGCACGAGTGCCATCTGCAGCGGCACGATCTGCAGCGCGAAGATGAAGATGAAGAAGAAGTTGCGGCCCTTGAAGTCGATCCAGGCGAAGGCGTACGCGATGAGCGAGGCGACCGCGAGGGCGAACAGCACCACGGGGATGGTGATCGCCAGCGAGTTCAGGAACGACTGCGCGAGCGTCAGGGCGGTGCCGCCCGACGTCAGCGCGAGACGGTAGTTCTCGAGGGTGAACGACGGGTCGGTGAACACCGTCCACCAACCGGTGGACTGCGTGTCCGAGCCGGGTCGGAACGATGTGATGAACAGACCGAACGTCGGGATCGTCCAGAAGAACGCGATGACGATCGCGGCGATGGTCGCGCCCTTCGAGGTCAAGCGCTTGCGCGCCATCGCCTCGTGCCTGCGGGTGTCGCGAGCGACCTGACGGGCGGAGCGGCTGTCGGTGGTGGGTTCGAGCACCACGGTCGAGGTGGTCATCGTACTTCCCTCTGCTTCCGGATCTGGCGCACGTTGAAGATGATCAGCGGCAGCACGAAGAGGAACAGCACCACGGCCAGAGCGGCGGAGTGGCCGTAGCTCTGGAACCGCTGCTGCTGGTTGACCATCTCGAAGGCGAGGACGGTCGAGTCGTTGCGGCCGCCGGTCATGACGGCGACGATGTCGTAGATCTTCAGTGCGCCGATCGCGATCGTGGTGAGCACCACGATGAGCGACGAACGGATGCCGGGGACGGTCACGTTGATGAACCGCTCCCACGCGCTCGCGCCGTCGAGCTCGGCGGCTTCGTTCTGCTCCGGCGGTACGGCCTTGATGGCGGCCGACAGGATGACCATCGCCAGGCCCGTCTGGCTCCAAATGAAGACGACGACGAGCAGCAGGGTGTTCACCAGCGGCGCGGCCGACAGCCACGAGATCGGCTGACCTCCGAACGCGGTGACGATGGCGTTCAGGATGCCGAGCTGGTCGCCCTGACGGAAGTCGTAGACGAACTTCCAGATGATGCCGGCGCCGACGAACGAGATGGCGAACGGCATGAAGATGAGCACCTTGAGGTACTTCTCGCCGGCTGCGCGGTCGATGAAGACCGCGTAGGCCAGTCCGATCGCCGTGGCGATGGTGGGGGCCAGCAGCACCCAGATCAGGGTGTTGATGACCGACCAGAAGCCCTCGGGATTGGTGAAGGTCCAGATGTAGTTCTCGAAACCGACGAAGTTCTCACCGGTCTTGTCGAAGAACGACTGGAAGAACGTCGTGATAGCGGGGTAGACCAGCCCGATCAGCAGCAGGATCGCCGCCGGGGCGGCGAACAGCACGAGCTGGAACAGGTACCCGGCGCCCTGGCGTGAGCGGTAGTCCGCGTAGAAGAGGATCGCGCCGAGCAGGACGGCGATGCCCAAAACGTAGATGACCGCGTTCTGGTAGGGCCGCAGGAGCATGAACGCCAGGACGGGGATCGCGAAGCACGCGGCGAGGCGGAGCCAGAAGTAGCCCTTGCCCGAGCGGGGCGCGTACTCGATGAGCAGCAGCAGCAGACCGACGACGGCGCCGAAGACGACCAGGACGAGCGGGATCTGCACGACCGGGCTCAGGCCGCCCAGCCAGATGAAGAAGCTGTTGAGCGAGAAGCCGAGGGTGGTCGGCCTGGTCTCGGCGGGGGCGCGCGTGATCATGAAGAGGAAGAGCGCCACCACGAGGATGAGGCCCACGACGACCACCAGCATCGTGGTGCGCCGTGTGGCCGCAGTTCCGCGCCGCGCACGGTCCTCCCGGCCACGGGACGGCGGCGGCGACGCCGTCGGCGTCGTCTCCGCGTTCTTGATATCGGTCATGACGTCCCTCCCGAACACGCCTTCGTGCTCATCGATGAGTGCCCGCGTGGTGCGTGGGGCGGAATAGAAGTATGGACCTGATGGGCCGCCCGCGTCGCGGGCGGCCCATCAGTCGTGCGACCGGGTCAGTTGTCGTAACCGGCCTGGATGTCGCTGAGCACCTGGTCGGTCGGCGTGCCGTCGATCCAGCTGACCATGCCCTTCCAGAACGAACCTGCACCGACGGTGGCCGGCATGAGGTCGGACGCGTCGAAACGGAGCGTGGTGTTCGGGTCCTGCAGCGTCTTCATCGCCTCGGTGAGGAACTCGCTGGAGGCCAGCGACGGGTCGGCGCCCTTGTTGGCCGAGATGACGCCACCGAGCTTGACACGCGCGTCGGCGAACTCGGGCGTGGACATGAACTCCACGACCTTCTGCACGTTCTCGTCCTCGGAGAAGGCGGCGACGAACTCGCCACCACCCTCGACGGCCAGTTCACCCTCGGTGACACCCGGGGTCAGGAACGCGTAGACGTCGCCGTCGGGCGCGATCGTGGGGGTCTCACCCGCGGCGTTGGTCACCGTGAGGAAGTTGGCGGACAGGAACGACGCCTGGTGCGTCATGGGGCAGCTGCCGTCGGCGACCTTGGCGGCCACATCGGCGAACGCGGTGGAGTTGATGCTGCGCACGTCGCCGAAGCCCGCGTTGACGTAGTCCGGGTTCAGCAGGATCTCGCCCACGGCGTCGAAGGCCTGCTTGATCTCGGGGTCGGTGAACTTGACCTCGTTGGCGACCCACTGGTCGTAGGTGTCGGGGCCCGACAGTCGCAGCACCATGTCCTCGACCCAGTCGGTTCCGGGCCAGCCCGAGGCGGCGTCGGAGGCGAAGCCCGCGCACCACGGTGCGGCGCCCGTCTTCTGCTGGATCGTCGCGGTCAGCGTCATGAGCTCGTCGAGGGTCTTGGGGACCTCGACACCCCACTCCGCGAACTTGGACGGCGAGTACCAGACGTAGCCCTTGAGGTTGGCGAGCATCGGGGCGGCGTAGAACGTGCCCTCCTCGGTGCCGTAGGACTTCCAGTCCTCGCCCCAGTACTCGTCGACGTTCGCCGAGACGGCGTCGGACGCGGCCTGCACCTCTCCGGTGCCGATCAGCGTCTTGAGCAGACCGGGCTGCGGGACGATGGCGATGTCGGGGGCGTCTCCGCCGGACACCTTCGTGACGATGTTGCCCTCGAAGCTCTTGTCACCCGTGTACACGACCTCGATGCCGGTGTCCTGGGTGAACTGCTCGAAGCTCTGGTTCAGCGCGTCGGCCTCGGTTCCGGTGATACCGCCGGAAATGCGGACCGTCGTCGTGCCGCCGCCCGAGCCGCTCGCTCCGCCGCTGTCGCCTTCGGCGCAGCCCGCGAGGGCGATCGCACCGACCGCCAGCAGTCCGACGGGCGCCAGCAGGCGAGTCCGCTGTGACATACCCATGTGGTCTCTCCTCTTTGAGTTCTATGGTGCATCGGATCCGTTCGGGAACCGATTCCAGGTAACCGTAGAGGCATTTGAGAGCGCACGCAACCGGTGTCAAGTCACGGAGCGATAACGGGCGGAAAAACGAGGGAATCCCACAGATCATCAGGCCGGGACCGGTTCCAGAACTGTGCATTGTCGGATACTCTTTTGCGACGTCGACACGGACGTCGACGCTGGATGAGGAAGATCACGCATGAGCGGAATCGCCGATGTGGCACGCCTGGCCGGCGTGTCCAAGTCGACGGCGAGCCGCGCTCTCACGGGCGGCGGCTACGTCTCGGACGGCACGCGACGACGTGTCGCCGATGCCGCCGCATCCCTGGGCTACGTGCCCTCCACCAGTGCCGTGAGCCTGGCGACAGGACGCACCCGCACGATCGCGCTGATCGTCCCCAAGGTCAACCGCTGGTACTTCGGCTCGATCGTCGAAGGCGTCGAACGCACCCTCATCCCCCTCGGCTACGACGTCACCCTGTACGTCGCCGAGCCCGGGTCGAACGACCGCGAGAGCCTCTACTCGACCTACCTGGCCCGTAAGCGCTTCGACGGCATCATCGCCGTCGCCCTCGAACCCGACGACGCCGATCTGGAGCGTCTGGCCAACATCGGCAAACCCGTGGTCAGCATCGGCAACGCCCTGACCGGCGTGCCCACGCTCGGGCTCGACAACATCGCCATCACGCGCATCATCACCCAGCACCTCATCGCCCTGGGGCACACCGACATCGCCTTCGTGGGCAGCACGCCGCGCACGGATGCTCCCGCGAAGGACGTCGACGAACGATCGATCGGGTATCGCAACGCGATGAACGAGCACGGGCTGGCCGTGCGCATCCGCAGTGTCCCCTCCACGCTGACGATCACCGACGCCTACGCCGCGGCCGCGTCGTTCCTGGCCGACGCGGCGTCGCGACCCACCGGCGTGGTCGCAGCGTGCGACGAGGTCGCGATCGGCGTGATCATCGCCGCGCGTCGCATGGGGATCTCGGTTCCCACCGAGCTCAGCGTGGTCGGCATCGACGGCCACGACTACGCCGAGATGTTCTCGCTCACCACGATCGAGCAGTTCCCCGAGGCCCAGGGCGTCGAGGCGACGCGCATCCTCGTGTCGATGATCGAGGGCAGCGGCGAGCCGTCGCGGCGTACCGAGGCCGAAACACGTCTGGTCGTCCGCACCTCGACCGCTCCCCCGCGCTCGTCGTCCTGAACCGCGCCGAAAAGGACACGACCCCGGATGCCATGGCATCCGGGGTCGTGTCATCGCGCGATCAGTCGACCTGGCGGGTGGCCCGTCGGCGAGCGACGAGACCGAGTCCTAGCAGGGCGAGGGCGGCGAGCACGCCCGCGCCCATCCACGCCGCGTCGGTGCCGGTGACGGCGAGCGCTCCGGAGCCCTGGGCGCTTCCACCCTGGCCGGTTCCCGCCTGGCCGGTTCCACCCTGGCCGGCGCCACCCTGGCCCGCTCCTGCGCCGGGCGTACCCGCGCCGTCGCCGGCGACCGCCACCTGGACGGGCACGGTCACGGTGGTTCCCGTGGGCTGAGCCGTCAGACGCAGCTGCACCGTCCCGACGGCGTCCGCGGGGACGCCTACGGTCAGGGTCGCCGATCCGTCGACGACGGGGACGCTGACGGCCGCCGCGGCGGCGAGCGCCGAGACGTTCGCGTCGGGAGCGGCCAGGTCGGCGACGCGGGTCGCGGCCACCGCCGCGCCGAACGACGCGTCGAGGGTGGTGTTCGCCGGTGCGCCGAGCGACGTGAGGTCGAGGTTCGACACCGTGACCGTCACGTCCGTGCCCGCCACGACGGGCTGCGCGACGCTCGACACCTGCACGCCCCGCGCCGTGAAGTCGGGGCTCAGCCCCGGCTCGGTGTTGGCGTCGAGGTAGGCGATCCACGCGTCCCGGTCGATGAGGCCGGAGTCACGCGTGTCGGTGCCCTGCGCGAAGACCGAGAAGCTGTCTCCGCCGCCGAGCAGGAAGTTGAACGAGCCGACGCGATACCCCTTGGCCGGGTCGACGGCGACACCGTCGATCCAGATGCCGGTGATGCGCTCTCCGGCCGCGCGCGACGCGTCGTACGTGAAGCGCACGTTCTCCGACACGCCGAGCGCGAGGTTCGCGGCATCCTTGCGCTGGGCGAAGTCGCCCCACTGCTGCTCGAGCACCTGACGAAGCTGATCCCCGGTGAGCGTCGTGGTCCACAGGTTGTTCAGGAACGGCAGCACCGCGTTCGCCTCGGCGAGCGTGATGACACCGTCGGCGCCGTAGAGCAGCTCCTCGCGCAGCCCGCCCGGGTTGACGAACGAGATCTCGGCGCCGCCGCGATCGGGATCGGCGAGAGCGTCGAGCAGCGCGTCGGCGACGAGGCCGCCGAGTGCGGACTGCTTGGTGCGGTCACCGCGGGTTCCGCCGGTGTAGACACCGTCGACGTAGGCGCCGCCGCTGAAGGCCGTCGTGATGTCGGCCGTCACCGCACCCACCGGCTGCTGACCGACGACGTCGGCCTGCTCACGGGCTTCCGCGACGATCTCCGAGACGTCTTTCACCCGCGGGTAGGTGTCGATGAGCTGGGTATCGAGCTGAGCGGCCGTCTGGTCGCCCGTCGGCGCGAGACGCGCCACGTTGCGAGCGGTGTAGTCCACGACGTCGCCGTCACGGTCGACGTCGAGCACGATCTGCCCCACGTTCTCGCCGTAGCTGCCGGTCTGCACGATCGGGCGGGTGCCCTCTCCTCCGGGGATCGGTGCATCCCACGCGTAGAGCTGATGCGTGTGGCCGGTGAAGATGGCATCCACCGCGGGCGACGTCTCGTTGACGATCTTCGCGAAGGGTCCTCCCGCTGCGATCGCCTGCTCGATGGTCGTGGTCTGCTGACCGGTGCCCGAGCCCTCGTGGTACTGCGCGACGATGACGTCGACCTGGCCGTCGATCTCGGCGACCACGCGGTTGACCTCGGCGACGGGCTCGCGGAACTCGATGCCCTCGATGCCGGAGGGTGTCACCAGCGTCGGGGTCGCGTCCGTGACGGCGCCGATGACGCCCACCCGCACGCCGTCCACCTCGAAGATCGCGTACTCCGGCAGCAGGGGCTCGCCGTCCCGGAAGACGTTCGCGGCGAGGTACGGGAAGTCGGCGAGCTCCGGGACGCGGTCGGTGAGATCGACCGCGCCCTGGTCGAACTCGTGGTTGCCGGCGGCCGAGGCGGCCAGCTCGAGCGCATTGAGCACGTCGATGGTCGGCTCGTCCTTGAAGTACGACGAGGCGAACACCGAGGCACCGATGTTGTCTCCATTGGAGAGGAAGAGCGAGTTGGCGTCGCCGTACTCGGCGCGCAGCTGCTCGACCGTGCCGGCGAACTTCACCGTGTTGGCGTCGATGCGACCGTGGAAGTCGTTGATGCCGACCAGGTTGACCGGCGTGACGGTGTCTCCCAGGTCGAGACCGACGATGACCGGGTCGTGGTCGCTCGAGCGGTAGGGCGTGGCCTCGTAGAAATTCGTCGCGTTGTAGTTGTAGCGGCTGTACTCCAGGGCGAGCGCCTCGACGGCGTTGATGTTCCAGATGTCGGTGCCGGTGACGAGCTCACGCGCCGAGGCGGAGGCGAGCACGTGATCGAGGGAGCCCGACTGACCGCTGAACGAGTACGAGTACTTGCCGGTCTCGGCCTCGAGCGTCTCGAAACCGTAGTCGCGCAGCTTCTCGATGGGGTCTTCCTGCGCGTACGCGTTGAAGTCGCCGAGCAGGAACACGTCCTCGGTGCCGACGGCCGCGGCGCGGTCCCTCGCGAACGTACCGAGGGCATCGGCCTGACGCACCCGGTCGCCGTTGAACGCACCCTGGATGCCGTTGGCGTTGTCGCCCGTGGCCTTGGGGGTGCTGTCGCCCTTGGACTTGAAGTGGTTCACGATCGCGAGGATCTTGGCATCCGGAGAATCGACCGGGGCGAAGGCCTGGGCGAGCGGCTGACGGGCGTTGCGGAACGCCGCGTCATCGAGGATCACGCTGTCACCGACGGGGGCGACCACGGCCTTCTTGTAGATGAACGCGGTGCGGATGACGTCCTCGCTGGCCGGGAGCACCGCCGGAGAGGGCACGAACGCCCACTGCTCGGAGCCGAGGGCGGCGTTCAGCGCGCCGACCAAGGTCGACAGCGCCTCGTCGCGGTCCTTTCCGAACCTCGCGGAGTTCTCGATCTCTTCGAGCGACACGACGTCGGCACCGAGACCGTTGACCGCGGCGACGATCTTGTCCTGCTGACGCTGCAGGTTGGCCGCATCGGCGGCGCCGCGCGGGCCCGGGGCGGGGCAGCTGTCGGCGGTGACGGGGTTTCCCGCACGATCCTTGTACGTCGACGTGCAGCCGACGCTCTCGGCGGTGGTGGTGAAGTAGTTCAGCACGTTGAAGCTCGAGATCTTCACGGATCCGCCCACGGGCTCGGGGGCCGCGGTGCGGGTGTTCTCGAAGGTCGCGGGCTGAACGCCCGCAGCGTTGTCGACGGTGAGCTGCTGGGTCGGCTGGAACTTCCACGCGTTGTTGCGGTAGTCCAGGACGACCGGCCGCGTGAAGGTGACCGGCGCACCGACGCGGACGGGGGCGGTCACCGACAGGTAGGGCAGCGGGATGCCCTGGTTCGCCTTGCTGAGGAAGTTGATCGACGCGCCGTCGTCGAGCACCACCGCGCGCGCGGTGTTGTCGGCGACCGCGGCGACGTACTGCGGCGAGTCGGGGCGCGCCACGTCGGTGGGCGTGCGCAGCGGCGTGGTGCCGGCGGCGAGACCGACCTCGGCGTACTGGTTGGTGGAGTAGCTGTTGGTGACGGTGAAGTCGCCCTGCGGCGCGAGGAGCATGCCCTCGAAGCGCTCGCGCTCGACGTCCGTCTTGGGCCACGACACCTGCGCGGGGGTCACGGCCGTCGCCTGCTCGGTCAGAATGCCGACACCGGCGGCATCCGCGGTGATCTGCGTCTGACCGGCGAACTCGCCGGCGGTGCCGGTCACTTCGACGTGCTGGCCGATCGCGACCTTCGCGGTCGCGGCGGAGCCGTACACGAAGACGGCGTCGGAGGCGAGGTGCGTCGCCGCGTCGAGCGCGCCGCCGGTGCCGGGGGTCTGAATGAAGAAGCCGTTGTACCCGCCCGTCGGGTAGGCCGCCGTCACGACGCCGCGCGTCGTGACGGTCTGACCCGCGAGGGGTGTCGTGGCGCCGGTGCCCTGGATGTCGCGAATCGGCGTGACGACGCCCGGGGTGGGAGCGGTCGTGGGCGAGGGGCTGGCGCTCTGCGTCGGCGACGGCGAGGCGCTGGGGCTCTGGGTCGGCGCGGGGGTGGATCCGCCGGAGCCCTGGGGGGTCACCGTGGTGGTGTTGGTGAAGTCGGCGGCGTTGTCGTTCGTGTCGGCGAACCCGGTCCGCACGAGCGCGTTCGGGTCGAAGTTCCCGCCGGTCACGCTGGCGGCCTTGGTCTCGAAGCTGGCGGCGGTGCCGTAGCCCAGGAAGTCGACGACACGACCGTCGGTGACGTTGCCGGCCGGCAGGGCGACGGGCTCGGCGACATTGGCGAGCAGGAGCTGCCCGTTGGTGCCGGACGGGTTCAGTCCGGCGCTGGTGACGTCGGCGGTCGGCAGCGTCGCACCGTTGCCCCCGTTGCTCGGCAGGGCGATCAGGTAGTAGTCACCGGGTGCGATCGATCCGGCGAGCTTCTGCGTGTTGCCCGCGGACGGCGCATCGAGTGTTCCGGCCGCACGGTACTGCAGCGACCATCCGCTCAGGTCCTGGGCGGTGTCGCCGGCGTTGTAGAGCTCGACGAACTTGTTCGTGAAGAACGCGTTCGCGCTTCCTCCCTTGAGGTAGGCCTCGTTGATCACCACCTGGGGGCCGGTCGCGGCCATGGCCGGGAGGGGGACGAGGGCGGAACCGAGCAGGGCGGCGCCGAGGGCGGCACTGAGCACGGTCGTGAGGCGGCGCGCGGGCACGCCGGACGTGGCGATGAGCATGAGTCTCCAGGTGCCGACGCACGAGAAATCGACGTCGGGTGGGGGGATCGACGGGGGTTCCCACCGAGAGTAAACGACTCCCATACCGTTTTCCCAGGCTCGGAAGTTTCGATCTGATGAACATCGATCCCCCATCGGGTGAGACCCGGTCCCACCCCTTCGCGGCCGGTACGCGCCCGGTGCCGCGAAACTCCGGAGAAAGACGAAGACCCGGATGCCGATGGCATCCGGGTCTCCGGTATCGCGAAAGCGACGGTGTGTCTGAAATTACTTCAGGGTCACCGAGGCGCCGGCCTCCTCGAGGGCAGCCTTGGCCTTCTCGGCGGTCTCCTTGTTCGCGCCCTCGAGCACGGCCTTGGGGGCACCGTCGACGACGGCCTTGGCCTCGCCGAGGCCGAGCGAGGTGAGCTCGCGGACGACCTTGATGACCTGGATCTTCTTGTCGCCGGCGGCCTCGAGGACGACGTCGAACGAGTCCTTCTCCTCGACCTCTTCGGCGGGGGCGCCACCGGCAGCGCCGGCTGCGGCCACGGCCACGGGGGCGGCGGCGGTGACGTCGAAGGTCTCCTCGAACGCCTTGACGAACTCGGACAGCTCGATGAGCGTGAGCTCCTTGAACGCGTCGAGCAGCTCTTCGGTGCTGAGCTTAGCCATGTTGTATCTCCTTGATCGGGTTAATCAGCCGGGCCGGGTCAGGCCGCGGTGTCCTGCTTCTCGCGCAGCGCGTCGACCGTGCGAACGGCCTTCGACGGAAGCGCCTGGAAGACGTATGCCGCCTTGGTCATCGTCGCCTTCATCGCACCGGCGAGCTTCGCCAGCAGGACTTCACGGCTCTCGAGATCGGCGAGCTTGTTGACCTCATCCGCGGTCAGGGGGGCGCCATCGAAGTAGCCACCCTTCACCACGAGCTGAGGGTTAGCCTTGGCGAAGGCACGCAGGCTCTTCGCGACGGCGACGGGGTCGCCGTGCACGAACGCGATGGCAGACGGGCCCTTGAGCTCGTCGTCCAGTCCCGTGACCCCCGCGTTTGCCGCGGCGATCTTGGTCAGCGTGTTCTTCACCACGGCGTAATCCGCGTCCTGACGGATGTCGTTGCGCAGCTGCTTGAGCTGGGCAACCGTCAGACCGCGGTACTCGGTCAGCAGAACGGCGGTCGAGCTCTCGAAGTTCTTCGTGAGCTCGGCGACCGATGCATCCTTCTGCGCCATGGCCACTCCTTGTGTGAACGAGGCGCTCCGCGGAGGCGGGGCGCCGGCCGAAGACACCGGGGTCCGGACAAAAAGAAGAGCTCCGGCGCAGGCGCACGGAGCTCGAGAGGAGTTTCGTTACCTGCGTAGGTCCTCTGCTTTTCAGCAGACGCTTCGATCGAAGTGCGAGCACTCCGATGACCGACGGTCTTTGGCTTGGCTCCCACTGTACCCGATCCCCCACCCCCCGCCAAACCGGCCGGCACGCCCGTCGCCGCCCCGCCGCCCCACGCCGCCGCCACGCCGCCGCCCCGCCGCCCCACGCCGCCGCCCCACGCCGCCCGCGCCGACCGGCCCGTCGCGCGGATCCCACGCCTGCCGGCGCCGCCCGCGCCGACCGGCCCGTCGTGCGGATCCCACGCTCACCGCGCCGCGTCACCGGCCTCTGCGGCGGCGTGCCCCGTCCAACTCCGCACGACGGCTCGCCCCGGACGCGCCGAACCCGGCCGTCAGGACACGCGTGGGTCCGGAAGCAGTGCACGGGTCATCCGCACGATGCGCGCCGGCGTCCGGGCCCCCAACCACACCGTGCAGGCGGGATCTTCGCCGCACGCCCACTCGGCGCACCAGGCGTGGATCGCCCTCGCCAGCCGTTCGCCACGGGGTCGCAGCCCACCGTCGACGGTGCGGTCCAGCCAGCTCACCCGACCCTCGCCCGCGTCGATGACGCCGATCCGGGCGGGCCCGCTGACCTCGACGACCACGGTCAGGTGCACCGTCGGCGGCAGCGCCGCCGCAATGCGCCGCATCTCGGGCACGTTGCGCTCGTCCCCACCCAGCAGAACGGCACCCTCGAGGTCGCGCCACCGGCCGCCGTCGGGCCGACGCCGTGCACCATCGTTCGAGGACATGCGACCCAACTTAGGTCGCCCTTACCTCGACGACAAGACCCCGGATGCCGACGCGCCGCGCCTCGCAGGAGCTCCACGGCGTCGCGGGGTTAGGGTCGTTCGCATGTCCCCCGAGCTCGTCGCGTCGCGCAGCGCCGACCTCGACGCCCGGATCGTCGCCGACTCGCGCGATCGCGTCGCCTGGATCCGCGCGCGTTCTCGCGGCATCACCGCGACCGACGTCGCCGCGCTGACCAGCGCGAATGCCATCTCCCGCGCCGCGGACGCCAAGCTCATGGGCTCGAGCTTCTCGGGCAACGCCTACACCGCGCACGGTCGGCGCCGCGAGCCCGAGATCGCCGCCTGGGTGGCGGCGACGCACGGCATCCGCCCCTCCTCCGCGCTGTACCACGCGGTCGTGGAGAAGAGGCACCTGGCCACCCCCGACGGCGTGGTCGTCGACGGCGAAGGGCGCATCGTCCTGGCCGAGATCAAGACCACGAACAAGGCCTGGCGCTCGATCCCCAAGACGTACATGCGCCAGATCTGGTGGCAGCAGCACGTCCTGGGCGCGGAGCGCACCCTCGTCGCCTGGGAGCAGCACGACGGGTTCGTGCCGATGCACGACGAGCCGCGCTGCCAGTGGATCGATCGGGACGAGCGCGAGATCGCCAAGCTCGTGAGTCTGGCCACGTCGCTGATCGACGAGCTGTATCGCCGCACGATGGCCGCGCGTGCGCCCGCACCGACCCGGCAGGACCCCTCGGAGAGGTATCGCGCCCTGGCGCTCCTCGACTGATGATTGACGCAAGTCAACCAATAGGCGTATCGTTGATGTCAGTCAACTAATCGCGCCATCGTCGTCGCGGCATCCGTCCCCTCCGTGGAGTTCCGCATGACAACCCCTTCTCCTGAGACCGCCGCCCCGCGGCGCGTCCTCCCCGCCCTCATCGGGCTGCTGCTCGGCACCTTCGTGTCGATGCTGGCCTCGACCGTCGTCTCGACGTCGCTCCCGGTCATCGTCCACGACCTCTCCGGTGACCAGAACGCCTACACCTGGGTCATCACCGCGACCCTGCTCACCACCGCGATCTCCACCCCTGTCTGGGGCAAGCTCGCCGACCTGTTCGACCGCAAAGTGCTCATCCAGATCGCCATCGCGATCTTCGTCCTGGCCACCGCGGCCGCGGGCTTCTCGCAGAACACCGAGATGCTCATCGCCTTCCGCGCCGTGCAGGGCCTGGGCGCGGGCGGTCTCGCCGCCCTCAGCCAGGTCATCATGGCCGACATCATCAGCCCCCGCGAGCGCGGGCGGTACATGGGTCTCTTCGGCGCGGTGATGGCCGTCGCCACCGTGGGCGGCCCCCTGCTCGGCGGCGTCATCACCGATGCGTTCGGGTGGCGGTGGAACTTCTTCGTCGCCCTCCCCTTCGCCGTCGCGGCCCTGTTCATCCAGCAGCGCACCCTGCACCTGCCGGCCCGGGTCGAGCGCGCGGTCAAGATCGACTACCTCGGGATCGTCCTGCTGTCCGCCGCCGTCTCGCTGCTGCTGATCTGGGTCACCAACGCCGGCAAGACCTTCGACTGGGCCGGCGTGGAGACCCTCCTCATGGTCGGCGGGGCCGTGATCTCGGCCATCCTGTTCGTCGTGGTCGAGCTGCGCTCGTCCGAGCCGCTCGTGCCGCTCACCCTCTTCCGCGACGCCACGTTCACCCTCGCCACCATCGCCTCGATCGCCACGGGCCTGGCGATGTTCGGCACCTCGGTGTTCCTCAGCCAGTACATGCAGATGGCCCGGGGCGCCACGCCCACCGAGGCCGGCGTGATGACCATCCCGATGATCGGCGGACTGCTGGTGTCGTCGATCGTCGTCGGAGCCCTCATCTCGCGCTTCGGGAGGTGGAAGCCGTTCCTCATCGTCGGCGGCGTGCTGCTGATCGCCGGCTCGTTCCTGCTGTCGACCATCCACTACGACACCGACTTCACCCTCGTGTCGATCTACATGGCCCTCCTGGGCGCGGGTGTCGGCATGACCATGCAGAACCTCGTCCTCGTCGTGCAGAACACCGCGAACCCCGCGCAGATGGGTGCGGCCAGCTCGGGGGTGACGTTCTTCCGCAGCCTCGGCGGCACGATCGGCGTCTCAGTCATGGGCGCGGCGCTGGCGAGCACGGCCACCGGCCTCTTCACCGACCGCGCCGACGATCTGCGCACCGCCATCGTGGGCCTCGGCGCCAATGGGTCCGCGGTCGCCGAGAGCCTGCAATCCGGGACGATCCCGCAGGTGTCGCTGCTGCCCGAGAGCGTGCGGGTCATCGTGGAGGACATCTACGCCCAGTCCATCGCGCATTCGTTCCTGATCGCCGTACCCGTCGCCGTGGTGAGCCTCATCGCGATCCTGTTCCTGCCGAACCGCCCGCTCACCCGCATGACGACGAGCGAGCGGGTCGCGGCCAGCGAGGCCGACCTCGCCACGGTGTCGGTGCCCGAGGCCATGGCCACCCTCGCGGCCACCGGTGCGGTGCCGACCCAGGATGCCGGATCCCCGCGCCGTGCACATCGCGACGCCGGGATGGGAGAGGATGTCTGACGTGAAGAGCGACGTGGACGAGGATCGCCGTGAGGCCGTGCAGGCCCTGGAGTCGTCGTTCTCGGAGCTCATGACCGTGTTCCGCCGCTTCGTCGCCGAGGCGGCGGAACGGGTCAGCCCGGGGATGCTGCCGGCGACCTTCAAGGCCCTGTCGGTGGTGAGCCGTTTCGGCCCCCTGACGTTGTCGGGGCTGGCCGAACGCCTCGCCGCCGACAAGGGCTTCCTCAGCCGCGGCATCAGCGAGCTCGAAGACCTCGGCCTGGTCACGCGCACCCCCGACCCGAACGACCGCCGGTCCCGCCTGATCGCGGTGACCGAACTCGGACACTCGCGCCTCGCCGAGGCCCGTGCCCCGCACGAGAGCCGCCTGTACGACGCCATCGCGGACTGGTCGATCGACGATATCCGCCACCTCTCGACGCTGCTGCACGCGCTGGCCGTCGGCGAGGTACCGGTGCGCGACTGACCGCGACGCACCGACGGCCCGGAGTCGCACGCTCCCGGATGGCGGGAGCGCAGGGCTTTCGGCCGGCATCCGCGATGCGGAAGCGCTCGGCGTCCCACCCCGCAGCCCCCGCGCTCGTCGGACGGGGGCGACGGGTTTCGCGACACGGTGACGGAGCCGAAACACCGTCGAGACAATGGCGCGCTTAGCTGGGAGCACGCGCGGCGCAGTCGCCGTGCGGCGGACCCCGGCGAGAGAGAGCGCACGATGAGATTCCGATCGACGCGTCCCGAGACCGTCCTCCTCCCCGCCCCGGCGGTGCCCGAGACGATGAGAGCCGTGGTCTTCGACCAGCCCGGCTCCGCCGAGGTCCTGCGCTCGGTCGAGATCCCCGTCCCCACTCCGGTCCTGAGCGAGGTGTTGGTGCGCGTCGTCGCCGCCGGGGTCAACCCCATCGATGCCAAGACCCGGGCCGGACGGGGCCTGTCGGCGGCGATCGACGATCGCCCGTGCGTCCTCGGCCTCGACGTGAGCGGCGTCGTCGTGCGCACGCCCTTCGAGGCGCACCCCTTTCCCGTCGGGACCGAGGTGTACGGCATGGCCGCCGTCCCCCGCACACCGGGCGCGTACGCCGAGTACGCCCTCGTGCCCACCCTGTCGCTCGCGCGCAAACCCGCGTCGCTCTCGCACGTCGAGGCCGCGGGTGTCCCCGTCGCCGCCCTGACCGCGTGGGGCGTGATCGTCGAGACCGCCCTGGCCCACCAGGGGCAGCGGATCCTCATCCACGCCGGCGGGGGTGGCGTGGGCCACTTCGCGGTGCAGTTCGCGGCCTACTTCGGCGCGCACGTCATCGCCACCGGCTCCGGGCGCACCCTGGAGTGGTTATCCGAGCTGGGGGCGGCGCAGGTCGTCGACTACACCACCACCCGCTTCGAGGACGCCGTCGAGCCCGTCGATGTCGTCGTCGATCTGATCGGCAACGTCGCCGCCGACACCGGCACGCGCTCCCTCGAGGTGCTCAAGCCGGGCGGGCTGCTCATCGAGGTGCCCACCGGGGCCTGGCCGGGATTCCGCGAGGCCGCCGCGGCGCGCGGCATCCGCTCCACCGACTACAAGACGATCCCCGACGGCGGAGCCCTCGCGACGATCGCACGTCTGCTGGACTCGGGCGCGGTGCGCGTGTACGTGGACCGCGTGTTCGACCTGGCCGACGCCGCCGCGGCGCACACCGAGCTGGAGCGAGGTCACACCCGCGGCAAGATCGTGCTGCACGTCGGCGACGATTGAGGTCAGGCCGCGAGTCGTCGGCGCCCCTCGTCGACGATCTCGTCCGCCACCTCGTCCAGCAGCGGTGAGGTCAGGTTCCACCGCTGCCAGAACAGCGGCACGTCGACGGGATCCGCGGCGAGCCGGACGAGGGAGCCGTCGGCCAGCCCCCGTGCGGATTGGAAGCCGGGCAGCAGCCCCCAGCCGAGCCCGAGCTCGATCGCCGCAGCGAAATCCTGCGAGGCGGGCACGCGATGGCGCGGAGGGGCCGCCGCCGAGACCCCTCGACGCTGAAGCCAGCGCGTCTGCAGGTCGTCGCGCCGGTCGAAGTCGACCAGCGGCGCCTCGGCGAGCGTCGCGTCGCCCGCCCCACCGGGAAACCACCGCGCGGCGAAGGCGGACGTGGCCACGGCCTCGTATCGCAGGATGCCGAGCCGGCTCACCCGGCATCCCGCCACCGGGGTCTCGCGTGAGGTGACCGCCGCCATCACGGTGCCCGACTCGAGCAGGCCCGCCGTGAAGTCCTGATCGTCGCGGTGCAGGTCGAACACCACCGCGCGACGGGCCGCGACCCGGGCGAGCGGCGGGAGGAACCAGGTCGCGAGCGAGTCGGCGTTCACGGCGAGGGGAACGGATGCCACGGTCCCGCCCTCCGCACCGATCGCGGCGAGGGCGTCGTGCTCGAGCAACGCGAGCTGGCGGGCGAGGCGCACCACCGCGTCGCCCGCCTCCGTGGCCCGCACGGGCTTGGAGCGGACGAGCAGGACGCGCCCGAGCTGGTCCTCGAGCGCGCGCACCCGCTGGCTCACGGCCGAGGGGGTGACGTGCAGGCGACGGGCGGCGGCATCCAGAGTCCCCTCCTCCACCACGGCGGCGAGGGTGCGGGCCAGATCGAGCGGAATGGCGGACATGAAGCGATGCTAATGCCGGTGCAGAATCCTGAGCTTTCCTTCGGTCGTTGCGGCGCCTACCGTCGACCTCGTGCTCCCCTCCGTGCTCGCCGGCCTCGGCCTCGGCCTCTCGCTCATCATCGCCATCGGCGCGCAGAACCTGTTCGTCCTGCGCCAAGGCATCCGACGCGAACACGTTCTCGCGGTCGTCACGGTGTGCGCGGTGTCGGACGCCGCCCTGATCCTTCTCGGGGTGTCGGGCGTCGGCCTGCTCCTGCAGGCGGTGCCGTGGCTGATCGTCGCCGTGCGGTGGGCGGGCGCGGCGTTCCTGCTCGGGTACGCGATCCTCGCCGGACGCCGCGCCCTGCGTCCGGACGGCCGCACCCTGCACGTGGACGCCGCCCCCGCATCCGCCACGGGAGCCGTCGCGGTGCGCACGCGCACGGGCCTGGCGGCGACCGTCCTCACCTGCCTCGCGCTGACATGGCTCAACCCGCACGTCTACCTCGACACGGTGTTCCTGCTCGGATCGGTCGCCTCCACCCACGGTGACGGGCGGTGGGCCTTCGCACTGGGCGCGTGCACGGCGAGCCTGGTGTGGTTCAGCGCCCTCGGCTACGGCGCGCGTCTGCTCGGACGCTGGCTCGACACCCCGCGCGCCTGGCGGATCGTGGACGGCGTGATCGCCGTCGTCATGCTCGCCCTCGCGGTGTCGCTGGTGCTCCCGCACTGACCGGGGACCGCATCGGGCGCAGCCCCCGCCCCCGGGCCCTCACCGCGCGGAGCCCCCGGCATCCGTATCGGTCACAATGGAGCGATGCGAACGGTGACGATCACGCTGAGCGGCCGGGTGCAGGGCGTCGGCTTCCGCTACGCGCTGCAGGACGAAGCCTCGCGGCGGGGCGTCGCGGGCTGGGTGCGCAATCGTCGTGACGGCAGCGTCGAGGCGCGCCTCACGGGCGATCCCGACGCGGTCGAGGACGTGATCGCGTGGGCGCACGAGGGGCCCACCGCGGCACGGGTGGACGACGTCGACGTCCTCGACGGGGTCGCCGAGGCCCTCGAGGGTTTCGAGATCCGTCCGACCGCTTAGAACGGCACGCCTGCGCGCAGCTCCGCGAGCACGTCCGCGGCGTCGTCGAGGCGGCTCAACCCGGCGGCCTGGCCCGCCCACAGCGACAGCAGCTCGGCGTCCCCCGCGGCCGACGCCGCCTGACGGAAGACCCCGGTGAGCCAATTCTGTGCGGGGAACGGCGCGATCGCCCCCGCCGCCTCGATCTCACGGACGGCGGAGTTGGGGATGCCGCGCGCCAGCCGTCCGCTCATCGCCCGCGTCAGCACGGTGTAGGTGTCGGCCGCCCCGGCGATCGCGGAGCGATGGGCCGCGGTCGCCGCCGACTGCGTCGTGCGCAGGAACGCCGTTCCCACCTGCACGCCCGAGGCGCCCAGGGAGAAGGCGGCCGCGACGCCGCGACGATCGGCGATCCCGCCCGCCGCGATCACGGGGACGCCCACGGCGTCGACGACCTGCGGCACGAGCGCGAATGTCCCCACCAGCGACGCGGCCGGGTCGCGCAGGAACGACACGCGATGCCCTCCGGCCTCCATCCCCGTCGCGACGATCGCGTCGACCCCCGCCGCATCGAGCGCCACGGCCTCGGCGACCGACGTGGCGGTGCCGATCACGCGGATGCCGCGATCTCGCGCGGCGGCGAGGGTGCCGGCATCCGGGACCCCGAACACCACGCTCAGCACGTCGGGGGCCGCCGCCCACACCGCGGCGAGCTGGTCGGCGACGGCCGGCAGGAACGCCGGAGGAAGCGTGGGCCGGGGCACGCCGGCCCGCCGGAACAGCGGGGCGAGGGCGTCCAGGACCGGGCCCACCTCGACCGTGTCGGGGGTCACCTCGTCCCCGCGCGGCATCCACAGGTTGACGGCGATCGGGCGCGTCGTGGCCCCGCGCAGGTCGGCGATCGTGTCGTGGATGCGCTGCGGCGCGTACCCGTAGAGGCCGAACGAGCCGAGCCCTCCCCCGTCGCTGACGGCCGCGGCGAGGGCCACCGACGACAGCCCCCCGAACGGGCCGAGCACGATCGGGGTGTCGATGCCGAGCAGCTCGGTGAGGCGGTCCACGATCGTCAGGCGGGGTCGGGGCCGTCGAGAGGGCGCAGGAGGCGGTCGAGGAACCGACGGGTGCGCTCCTTCTGCGGCTGCGTGAACAGCTGCGCGGGGACGCCGCGCTCGACGATCACGCCCTCGTCGAAGAAGAGCACCTCGTCGGCGACCTGCCGGGCGAAGCCCAGCTCGTGCGTGACGATGACCATCGTCCACCCCTCGTCGGCGAGTTCGCGCAGCACCGTCAGCACCTCGCCGACCAGTTCGGGGTCGAGGGCGCTCGTGGGCTCGTCGAAGAGCAGCAGTTGCGGCTCGAGGGCCAGTGCGCGGACGATGCCCACGCGCTGCTGCTGTCCGCCGGACAGCTCCGACGGGTAGGCGTCGCGTTTCTCGGCGAGACCGACGCGCGCCAGCAGACGCTCGGCGCGCGCGATCGCCTCGGCCTTGGGCACGCCGTGCGCCTGGACCGGACCCTCGATGACGTTCTGGACGACCGTGAGGTGGGGGAAGAGGTTGTGGTGCTGGAACACCATCGCGGACCGGTCGCGCAGGGCCGTGCGATCGGTCTTGGACACCTTCTGCGCGAAGTCCACGCGCGGACCGCCGTCGAAGGCCACCGTGCCCGCGTCGGGGGTCTCGAGACCGTTCAGGCAGCGCAGTACCGTCGTCTTTCCCGACCCCGAGGGCCCGATCAGCACCAGGACGTCGCCGCGTCGGACCTCGAGGTCGACGCCGTCGAGGACGCGATTGCTGCCGAAACTCTTCTCGAGCCCGGTGGCCGCGAGCAGCGGTGCGGGGGCGTCAGTGGGCGACATGGCGGTCCAACCTCTTCTCCAGGGCGTTCTGTGCAAAGGACAGCACGAGGCAGAACAACCAGTAGATCAGCGCCGCCTCGAGGTACACGGCCATGAACTCGTACGAGAAGGCCGCGATGTTCTGCGCCTGCCGGAACAGCTCCGACACCAGGATGAGGGATGCCAGAGAGCTGTCCTTCACGAGCGAGATGAACGTGTTCGACAGCGGCGGCACCGACACCCGCGCGGCCTGCGGGAGGATGATGCGGCTCAGCGTCTTGCTGCGCGACAGCCCCACGGTGTGCGCGGCCTCCCATTGCCCCCTCGGCACCGACAGGATCGCCGCGCGGATGACCTCGGCCGCGTACCCGCCCACGTTCAGCGAGAAGGCGATGATCGCCGCCGGGAACGGATCGATCGTCAGCCCGACGGCGGGCAGGCCGTAGAAGATCACGAACAGCTGCACCAGCAGGGGCGTGCCGCGGATGATCGAGATGTAGAAGCGCGCGATCGACGAGAGCACGACGTTCGGCGACAGACGCAGCAGTGCCATGAACAGCGCGATCACCAGGCCGATGGCGAAGGATGCCAGCGACAGCGGGATCGTTCCCGTGATACCGGCCAGGACCATCGGCCAGAACGAATCCAGCAGCAGCGTCCACAGGTCGTTCATGGGCCTCCTCTTGCCTTTCGGACGAACGCGCGCACAAGGGAGCGGATCATCCGCCTCTCACGCTAGGGGGTGGGAGGCGGATGATCCGCGGGGTTTACAGCGCCGGGCGCTTACTGCGTGACGTCCGCGCCGAAGTACTTCTCGCTGATCCGGGTGAGCGTCCCGTCGGCGCGGAGCTCCTCGAGGGCGCCGTCGACGGCCTCGGCCAGCTCGTCCTGGCCCTTCTTGAATGCGAAGGCGCTCTCGGAGGTGTCCTCGGTCTCGGCGGCGATCTTCAGACCCGTGGGGCTGTTCGTCTTCTCGTAGTCGAGGTAGGTGAGCTGGTCGTTGACGGTGGCATCCACGCGACCCTGCTCGAGCAGAGCGACGGCCTGGGCCCATCCCTCGACGGCCTCGACCTGCGCGCCGCTGGAGGTGGCCAGCTCGTACCAGTTGCTCGTGAGCGACTGGGCGGTGGTCTTGCCCGAGAGGTCGGCGAAGCTCGAGATGGAGTCGTCGTCCTCGGGGGTGACGATCACGCCGCGCGAGACGGTGTACGGGGAGCTGAAGGTGTACTTCTCTTCGCGCTCCGGGTTGATCGAGACCTGATTGGCGATGACGTCGAAACGACCGGCATCCAGGCCGGCGAAGATCGCATCCCACTGGGTCTCCTGGAACTTCACCTCGAGGCCGAGCTTGTCGGCGACGGCCGTGGCGATCTCGACGTCGAAGCCGGTGAGCTCTCCCGCGCCCTCGTGATACGAGAACGGGCGGTACGTTCCCTCGGTGGCGACGGTGAGGGTGCCGCCCGAGACCAGGCCGTACTCGGCTCCGGCCGCGGGGTCCGCGGACGAGGTCGCACCGCCGCTGCAGGCGGTCAGCGCGAGGGCGCTCAGGCCCAGGGTGGCGGCGAGGACGGTCAGACGACGACGGGGCATAGCTGTTCCAGACATGTGTGATTCGGGGGTTCGTGCAGGGGGGGGCGCGGAGCGCGACCCCCCAGCACAACACGCGCGGGCGCGAACGTCTTCCCGGATGACGCCGTGTTGCACGTCCGTGCAGCCGAGCGGCCGGGCACACCGCGTCCCGGGGACGCGGAAGCCCCGCCGGCACGGGGCGCGGCGGGGCTTCCGGATGACGGACGTCAGGCGATGACGTTGACGTCCAGCGGGATGCCGGGACCGAAGGTGGTCGACACGGCGCCCTTCTGGATGTAACGGCCCTTCGAGCTCGACGGCTTGAGGCGGACGATCTCCTCGAGCGCGGCCTTCAGGTTCTCGTCGAGCTGCTCGGCCGAGAACGACGCCTTGCCGACGACGAAGTGCACGTTGGCGTGCTTGTCGACGCGGAACTCGATCTTGCCGCCCTTGATCTCCTCGACGGCCTTGGCCGGGTTGGGGGTCACGGTGCCGGTCTTGGGGTTCGGCATGAGGCCGCGGGGTCCGAGGACCTTACCGAGGCGACCGACCTGGCCCATGAGCTCGGGCGTCGAGACGGCGGCGTCGAACGAGGTGTACCCGCCGGCGACCTTCTCGATGAGCTCGGCGCCGCCGACCTCGTCGGCACCGGCGGCGAGGGCCGCCTCGGCCGCGGGACCGTTGGCGAAGACGATGACGCGCGCGGTCTTACCCGTGCCGTGGGGCAGGATGACCGTGCCGCGGACCATCTGGTCGGCCTTGCGGGGGTCGACCGAGAGCTTCAGCGCGACCTCGACGGTCGAGTCGAACTTCTTCGAACCGGTCTCCTTCGCGAGGGCGACGGCCTCGGTCGGGGTGTAGAACGTGTCGGCCGCGATCTTCTCAGCTGCGGCGCGGAATGCCTTGGACTTGGTAGCCATTGTTATCTCCCTCAGTCCTCGACCGTGATGCCCATGGAACGGGCGGTGCCGGCGATGATCTTCGAGGCGGCCTCGATGTCGTTCGCGTTCAGGTCGGGCTGCTTCGTGGTGGCGATCTCGCGAACCTGCTCCTTGGTCAGCTTGCCGACCTTGGTGGTGTGCGGGGTGGGCGAACCCTTCGCCAGGCCGGCGGCCTTCTTGATGAGTTCAGCGGCGGGGGGCGTCTTCAGGATGAACGTGAAGCTGCGGTCCTCGTAGACGGTGATCTCGACGGGGATGACGTTGCCGCGCTGGGCCTCGGTCGCCGCGTTGTACGCCTTGCAGAACTCCATGATGTTGACGCCGTGCTGACCGAGCGCCGGACCGATCGGGGGCGCGGGGTTGGCCGCACCCGCCTTGATCTGGAGCTTGATCAGGCCGGTCACCTTCTTCTTGGGTGCCATATCCTTTTCCTCTCTCGAGCGGGGGCCTCGCGGCTCCCCCTCTCCCGCGACCCGGCGGTTCCGGACAGCGGTCGTCACGCGCGCGGGCGCACGCAACCTTGCCATCATACGCGACATCCGGGATCTCGGCATCCCGCGCCTGCCGCCCCTCTCTCCCCTCTCGCCCCCCTCGCCCCTCTCTCCCCTCTCTCCCCTCTCGCCCCTCTCTCCCCTCTCTCCCCTCTCTCCCCTCTCGCCCCCCTCGCCCCTCTCGCCCCTCTCTCCCCTCTCGCCGATAAACGCCGTTCGTATCGAGACACGGTGCGGCGCCGAGAGTCTCGACACGAACGGCGTTTGTCGGCGAAGCACGCCCGGGTTTTGCACACGCGGTCACCGCGGGTGGGCCGTTTGAGCCACCCTCGACGGATGGATGCCGATCCCCCCGCGTTCCGCGGCGCGCCCCTCCCGCTGTTCGCCGCGGCCGAGACCCCCTCCCCCGGGTCGCACCCGGCCCGCGACCCTCACCTGCACCGCATCCGGCCGGGGGTGTACACCGAACAGGCCGGGTGGGCGGCGTTACCGCCGTGGGACCGATACCTTCTGCGTGTGCACGCGTTCCGGCTCGTGAACGCCGATGCGGTCTTCTCTCACGAGTCGGCAGCTGCTCTGCACGGCCTGCCCACCTTCGGCCACCCCCGGCACATCCACCTTTTCGACGGACGACGTGCCCGCTCGCTGGCCTACGGCGACGTGCGCGTGCACACGAGCGCCGACCGTCGCCGCACCGTCGAGCGCGACGGCATCCGATGCTCTCCTCTCGACGATGTCGTGGTGGACCTCGCGCGCGTGCTGCCGCCCGCGTTCGGACTGGCGATCGTGGATGCCGCCCTCCGAACCGGGGCGATCACCTCGACCGCGTTGCACGACCTCGCTGCGGCCCAGCGAAATCCGCGCGGTCGCCGAAAGCTCGACTGGGTCCTGGACCGGGGCGATCAGCGACCGGAATCCGTGGGCGAGTCCGTGAGCCGGGCGGTCATGGAGTGGTGCGGGTTCCCCGCCGTCGATCTGCAGACCGAGCATCGAGTCGGCGGCCGCGCCTATCGCTCCGACTTCTGCTGGCCGGAGCATCGCGTCATCGGCGAGTTCGACGGCTGGACGAAGTACGACCGACGCGACCCGGACGCTGCCGCCGAGGCCGTCCGGGCGGAGAAGAGGCGCGAGGACGCACTGCGTCGGGCGGGGTGGCGCATCGCGCGCTGGGATTACGGCGGTGTACTGAGCGTCGACGGCCTCCGCGATGCGTTGAGAGCGGCGGGCCTACCCGCGGTGTCGCGGGTCGACGGGCGCAACCTCCGCGTCGTCGGCCTCAACCCGCGTTCCGAGTAGCCGCGGCGCGCGGGCGCGCGGCGCGGCAAGGCGCGGCGCGCGGACGGGCGGCGCGGCGCGGCGCGGCGCGGCGAGCGGCGCGGCGCGGCGCGGCGAGCGGCGCGGCGCGGCGCGGCGAGCGGCGCGGCGAGCGGCGCGGCGCGGCGAGCGGCGATAAACGCCATTCGCGCCGAGACACGGTCCGGCACCGCATGTCCCGGCATAAAGGGCGTTTATCGAGCGGTGTCGGGCCCGGGACGCAGCACACCGCGAGCAGGCAAGCAGGCAAGCAGGCGAGCAGACGGGCAGGCGGGCAGGCGGGCAGGCGGGCAGGCGGGCAGGCGGGCAGCAGGAGCGCGCGGCGATAAACGCCATTCGCGCCGAGACACGGTCTGACACCGCGTGTTCCAGCACAAACGGCGTTTATCGGCGAGGAGGCGGAGGCACGAACGGCGCTCAGCGGCGGGGGCGGGGCGGCGGGGGCGGGGGGGGCGGGAGGCGGGGGGCGGGGGCGGGGGCGGCGGCACCAACGACGAACGCCCCGCCGGCGGAAGCCGGGCGGGGCGTTCGTGCGACGCGGGGTGCGTCAGACCATCTTGGTGACCTGGTCGAACGACAGCTCGACCGGGGTCTCGCGCTCGAAGAGCGACACCAGCACAGTGAGCTTGCCGCTCTCGGGCTTGATCTCGCTGATCGTGCCGGGAAGACCCGCGAACGAGCCCTCCTTGATCGTGATCGTCTCGCCGGCCTCGAAGTCGACCTCGGCGGGGATGACGCGCTGCGCGGTCGGGGCGCCCTTGGCGGCACCGGCCTTGGCGGGAGCGGACTCCTTGATCTCGACGAGGCTCTTCAGCATGTTGAAGGCCTCCTCGAAGCGCAGGGGCGTGGGGTTGTGGGCGTTGCCCACGAAGCCGGTGACACCGGGGGTGTGACGCACGACCGACCAGGTGTCCTCGTTCAGGTCCATGCGCACCAGCACGTAACCGGGGATGCGCACGCGGTTGACCATCTTGCGCTGGCCGTTCTTGATCTCGACGACGTCCTCCATGGGGACCTCGACCTGGTAGATGTCGTCCTCGACCTCGAGCGTCGACTTGCGCTGCTCGATATTGGCCTTCACCTTGCGCTCGAAACCCGCGTACGAGTGGATGACGTACCACTTGCCGGGGAGCGAGCGGAGCTCGGCGCGGAAGGCGTCGTACGGATCGACGTCCTCGTCGTCGACGTCGCTCGCCGCATCGGCGGGCGACTCGTCGGCCTCGACCTCGTCGACGACGGATGCCGCGGCCGAGACCTCGTCGACGAAGTCCTCGTCGAGCACGGGCTCATCGGGCTCTCCGTTGACGTCGGGTCCGTCGTAGGGGGTGACCTCGTCGGCGGCTTCTGCGGCCTCTTCGGCCTGCTCCTCGGCGAGGGAGTCGTTCAGGACCTCGGCGGCGGCCTCGGCCTCGCTGGTCTCGTCGATCTCGAGAGCGTCGTTCACGATCGCGTCCGCCTCCGGGTCGGTGATGTCGATGTCGCCGAGACCGGCGTCGTCGGTGTCGGTCTCGTCCTCGACGATGTGGACCGCGGAGTGCTCCGCCGAATCGGAGGCGCGCTCCTGCGACTGCAGCACGTTGCCCTCTTGGGCTTCGTCGTCCTCGCTGGACTGCTCGGCTGCCGTCGCCCAATCGGCGTCGTCGACATATCTTTCAGACACTGTGATCTCTTCCGTTCAGAGGCGGCCGCTCTTGGCGCCGCGCGTCCGCGAGACGCCGGTCAGGCGCCGGCGGTACCGGGGACGCCGAAGACGGCGGTGGTGATCCACACGAACAGCACGTCGAGGCCGTAGACGATCGCCATCATGACGACGACGAAACCGAGCACGACGGCGGTGAACTTGAACAGCTCTTGCCGCGTCGGGGTGACGACCTTGCGGAGCTCCGCGAAGACCTGACGAATGAAGAGGGCGATCCGCGCGAAGAAGTTGAGCTTCTTCTCGCGGGGCGCGCCGCGCTCGGCGACGATCTCGCCCTGCGCCTCGTCCTGCGTCATCGAACCACCTAGGTCTGTGTCTGTGCCAGCGTGCGCTGTGCGCAGGGCGGACAGGAATCGAACCTGCAACCTGCGGTTTTGGAGACCGCTGCTCTGCCAATTGAGCTACCGCCCTAAGATCCCGAGGGATCCGGGAAGCGAGACCCGCACGCTGACGCCTGGAATCTCTCGGAAGAAACGCCGCGTACCCGGGGGGCACAGCGAAAGAGTGCAGATTTCGACTGCATGTCCCAGTCTATGTCATGTCCCCCGGCGAGGCGAACCGAGCCGAGGGACACGACACGGATCAGGCCGAGCGGATGAGCTTCTTGTTGACGAACTCGTCCGCCGCCAGAAGGCCCATCTCGCGCGAGGTGCCGCTGCGCTTGACGCCGCCGAACGGCAGCTCGGGCGAGTCCGCGAGCACCACGTTGACGTAGACCATTCCGGCCTCGATGCGATCGGCGATGCGCTGGGCCTGGTCGGCATCCGTGGTGAAGACGTAGGAGCCGAGACCGTAGCCGGTGCCGTTCGCGATCTCGATCGCCTCCTGCTCACTCGAGACGCGGTAGACGGTACCGACGGGGCCGAAGAACTCCTCGCCGTAGGCGTCCATGTCTTTCGTCACGCCCGTGAGCACGGTGCCCGGGTAGAACGCGCCGTCGCGGGTCCCGCCGACCTCGATCTTCGCTCCCTGCGCGACGGCGCGCTGGACCTGCTCGTCCAGGCGCTCCGCGGCGGCCAGCGACGACAGGGGGCCGAGCACGGTGTCCTCGGCGAAGGGGTCGCCCACCTTGGCCTCGCCCAGCGCGGCCGAGAACTTCGACAGGAAGGCGTCGTACAGGTCGTCGGCGACGATGAAGCGCTTGGCCGCGTTGCACGACTGTCCGTTGTTGTCCAGGCGCGCGTCGACCGCGGCCTGCACCGCGGCATCCAGGTCGTCCGTGGAGAGCAGGATGAAGGGGTCGGAGCCGCCGAGTTCGAGCGCGACCTTCTTCAGGTGCTGGCCGGCGAGGGCGGCGACCGCAGAACCCGCCCGCTCGGAACCGGTGACCGAGACGCCCTGGACGCGCGGGTCGGCGATGATCGTCGCCGCCTGGTCGTTCGTCGCGCGGATGTTGACGTAGGCACCCTCGGGGAGTCCGGCGTCGCGGTAGATCGCCTGCAGCGCCTCGGCCGACTCGGGGCACTGGGGCGCGTGCTTGAGCAGGATGGTGTTGCCGACCGCGAGGTTCGGCGCCGCGAACCGGGCCACCTGGTAGTACGGGAAGTTCCACGGCATGATGCCCAGCAGCACCCCCAGCGGGGAGCGGCGGATGACGGCGGACCCCTCGGCGAGGATGTCGAGCGGGGTGTCGCCGGTGATCTTGTCGATGTTGTCGGCGTAGTACTCGGTGATGTCGGCGGCGAAGTCGACTTCTCCCTCGGCCGCGGCGAGCGGCTTGCCCATCTCGCGCACGATGATGGCGGCGAGTTCGTCGCGGCGCTCGCGGTGCAGCTCGGCCACCCGGCGCAGGGCGGCGGCACGATCCGCGGGAGACGTGCGCGACCACTGCCGGTAGGCGTCGTGGGCGGAGGCGATCGCGTCCTGCACTCCGGCATCGGTGAGCGTGTCGTACTCGGCGAGGGTCTCACCGGTGGCGGGGTTGACGACGGCGTAGTCGCTCATGGTGCTCCTTTTCGTTTCGTTGTCAGGACGTGCGGCGGCGGCGGGTGCTCGCGGGAGCCTCGCGTCCCAGGGTCTCACCGCGGAAGAAGGCGGGGCTCTTCACACGCTGCGCGAGCATCAGGACGAGCCCGACCACGATGATGACGACGGTGATGACGAACACCAGGCCGACACCGCCGATCTCGGAGCCCGAGCCGTACGAGGGGTCGGCGCTGTCGATCAGCGTGGTCACGAACAGCACGGCGAGGATCACCCCGCCGATCAGGGGTGCCAGCAGCGTCAGGAGGACGTTGCGCACCGAGTCGAACCATTGCCTGCGGAAGTACCAGACGCACGCGAAGGCGGTCAGACCGTAGTAGAAGCAGATCATCGCACCGAGGGCGGTGATGGTGTCCGTCAGCACGTTCTCGCTCAGCACCCGCATGATCGCGTAGAACCCCGAGGCGACGATCGCGGACACGATCGTGGCGTATCCCGGGGTGAAGAACCGCGGGCTGACCTTCGCGAACTTCCGCGGCAGGGCGTCGTAGTGCGCCATCGCCAGCAGTGTGCGGGCGGGGCCGACGAAGGTCGCCTGGAGGGAGGATGCCGAGCTCGTCAGCACCGCGAGCGAGACGAGGAACGCAAGGGGGCCGAGGATCGGGCCGGACAGGTGGAAGAACACGTTCTCCTGGATGTCCTCGTTGCCCAGGCCCAGCTCGCCCGTGCCGTTGCCGGCGAACATCAGCAGGGCGACCGCGATCAGCAGGTACAGCGCAACGATGAGGAACACGGTGACGGTGGCCGCGCGTCCGGGCGTCTTGTCGGGGTCCTTCGTCTCTTCGTTCATGGTGAGGATGACGTCCCACCCCCAGAAGATGAAGATCGACAGCGACAGCCCGGCCGCAAACGCGCTGAAGGAGTCGACCTCGAAGGGGTTGAACCACGACGCCTGCACCGGGCTCGGATCGAAGGCGTTGCCGTTCATCGTCTCGACCACGGCGGCGCCCGCGAACACCAGCAGGACGAGGATCTGGAAGCCGACGAGGCCGTACTGCAGACGCTGCGTGGTCTGCAGGTCGCGGTAGGACACGATCGTGGCGAGCAGCATGAATAGCAGGCACACCGCGATGTTGACGGGGACGACGCGCGTGAGTTCCGCGATCTCGGCGTTTCCGCTGATCTGCGCGATCAGCAGGAAGAGGAAGTCCACCGCGATCCCGGCGAGGTTCGACAGCACGATCACGGTCGCCGCCACCAGGCCCCAGCCGGCCATCCAGCCGACCCACGGACCGAACGCGCGAGCGGCCCACGTGAACGAGGTGCCGGCGTCCGGCATCCGGGAATTCAGCTCCCGGTAGCCCAGGGCCACCAGCAGCATCGGGACGAAGCCGA
Organism: Microbacterium sp. NPDC090007; assembly: GCF_044748345.1. NCBI lineage: Bacteria > Bacillati > Actinomycetota > Actinomycetes > Micrococcales > Microbacteriaceae > Microbacterium > Microbacterium sp. NPDC090007. Next base: position 475,876 of record NZ_JBIVFV010000002.1, read on the forward strand.
CGAGGATGATCGCCGGCACCTGGAAACCGACCGCCGAGACGGTCGGTCCGAGGGCTCCGGTGAGGGTATAGGCCGGGGCGATGGTCGAGATGCCGATGACGACGGCGCCGACCATCCCGATCGTGCCGACGCGCAGACCCTTGTTCGAGATCCCGGTGGTGACGGCACTGTCCGGGGCGGGGCTCGCGTCGTTGCGAGATGAGGTCATGAGGAAGCCTCCGAGGTGCGGGGAACCACGATCATGGGGACGGGCAGGGCGCGGAGGATGCGCCCCGCGGTGGAGCCGAGGAACAAGCGCCGCGGCTGCGCGAGTCGGCTCGAGCCGACGAGTGCGACCTCGCCGGGGAGCCAATCGATGCGCGACACGGCATCCTCGATGTCGCTGCCGGCACCCACCAGAGCCTCGGCGTCGATCTCGGCGGGAAGGGTCCCGCGCACGGTGTCGAGCACCTCTCGCGCGTGGGTCCGGCCGGTCAGGCGGGTCAGACCCGCATCGACGCGGCCCGGGAGGTCGACGCCCGCCAGCGACAGCAGCCGCAGCGGCGCGTGCGTCCGGCGGGCCAGCGCCACCGCGGTGTCGCGCAGGACGTCGGCGCCGGGGCGCGTGCCGATCGCGGCGGTGATGCGCGGGAGGCCGACCGATACGTCGACGTCGCGCGCGCCCTCGGGAGCGAGAGCGACGGGCACCGGAGCGGAGTGCACGAGCTCTTCGGCGGTCGTGCCGAGGCGGTGACGACCGCGCGGCCCTTCCCCGCCGGTGCCGACGACGAGCACGCCGGCTCCGAACTCCTCGGCGGCGGCGACGAGACCGTCGGACACGTCGCCGGCGTACCGGACGTGTCCCCGGATGCCGGGGAACGACGCGAGGGCGTCGCGGAGCCACCCGCGGGCGGTGTCCTCGACGAGCCGGTCGTACGCGGCGTCACTGGGGATCGAGACGTTGCCGTCGACCGAGGGCAGGACGACCACGGCGTGGACCGAGGTGTCGAGGGCCGCGCCGAGGCGGGCGCCCAACGCCAGGGCGTCGGCGCCCGCGTCGGTCGCCGTGTAGCCGACGACGACGCGGTCGCCGCTCATCGGCGTGTCCGCTCGAGGATCTCGTCGGCGGCGCGGTGACCCTGGAGGATCGCACCGTCGACGTGCTGGTATCCGGCGCCGGCCATGTCGCTGCACGCGAGGTGGATCGCGCCGACGGGCTGGCGCTGGTCCGCGCCGTAGCGGTGCAGACCGCCGAGGTCGAAGCTCGCGGCGTACGCACCCCGGGTCCACTCCTCGGTCCCCCAGTCGCTCTCGTAGTAGACGACCGGTTCCTTCGCCTGCGGACCGTAGTAGCGCGACAGCGACTCGAGGATGCGCTCCTTTCGCTCCTCGGCGCTCAGGCGGAACAGGTCATCGGCGTTCTGGTCCGAGACGAAGCCGACCAGCGTGCCCCGCTCGTCGCCGTGGTTGGTGTTGTCGTACGCCTCGTGGCACAGCTCGTAGGGGCTGAAGGCGGTGCCCGACAGGCCCTGCTCCCGCCAGAAGGGCGTGTCGTAGACGGCGTGCACCTTGATGACGAAGCCCATCGAGATGTGCTGGTGCATCTGGTGCTGCAGGCGCGGCAGCGGCGGCTCGAACGAGATGCGCGAGTAGAGGACCGGAGCGAGGGCCAGGATGGCGAAACGGGCGCGGACGGTCACACCCTCGGCGATCACGGTGACGCCGGCGGAGGCGGACTTCGCCGCGTCGACCCGGGCGGTCAGGGCGCGCAGCTCCTCGACCCGCCGACCCGTGGCCGCATCCGCCGGCTGCTCGGGCGCGGCCGATTCGTCGCCCCAGATGATGCGGCGCACGGGCTGGTTGAGCAGGACGTCGTCGCCGAGACGCTCGGCGAGCAGCTCGGGCACCTGCTGCAGCCCGCCGGTGACGCGCTTGTCGAGGATGAAGTCGGCATCCACCAGGTGCGAGTACGAACCCGCGGATGCCGCCATGAGCAGCGACTGCAGGAGCGAGAACGTGTGCGTCGGCTTGGTGAGCATCGCCGATCCGGTCGCGAAGGCCAGGTTGCGCACGGCCTCGTCGTCGTCGGTCTGCTGACGCAGCCATGCGTCCCACGAGATCTTGTCCCACTCGGCGGCGCGGGGGTGCTCCCACGGCTTGTCGGGGTCGATCTCGGCGACCATGGCATCCAGCTTCGCCGTGATCTCGTCGATGACCTTCTCGGTCTCGGGCGCGACGGGGAACATCTCGCCCGTGAAGCGCTTGGCCTCGCCGTCGGCGCCGACGTACACGCTGTCGCCCTCGCGGTAACGGCTGTAGGTCGACAACCCGAGGTCGGCGACGGTGTCGATCAGCGCGGTCTGATCCGGCGAGACCCACTGCCCGCCGAGCTCGAGCATCGCGCCGTCGACGACGTCGGTCCACAGGCGGCCTCCGACGCGGTCGCGCGCCTCGAGCACGACGACAGAGAGGCCGGCCTTTCGCAGGTCGTTCGCGGCGGTGAGACCGGCGGCGCCGGCACCGATCACGACGACGTCGCGGGTGATCTCGTCCATGGGATCTGCTCTCTTTTCTCGTTCGCGTTCAGGGGTGTGGCCCCGACGGCGGCGGGTTCTTCGGGTCTGCCGCCGCCGTCGGGACGCCGATCAGCTGCGGGCGAGGGCGGCCGCGACGACGTCGAGGCCCTCGGTGAGTAGCTCGTCGCCGATCGACAGCGGCGGCAGGAACCGGATGACGTTGCCGTACGTGCCGCAGGTCAGCACGATCACGCCCTCGGCGATCGCGGCCTTGGCCACGGCCGAGGTGAGGGCCGCGTCGGGGGCACCCGTGGTGGGGTCGACGAACTCGACGGCGATCATGGCGCCGTGTCCGCGGACGTCTCCGATGCGCGGGTCGCTCTGCTGCAGCTCGTGCAGGCGTCCCTTCAGCAGATCGCCGATCGCGCGGGCACGCTCGACGAAGCCCTCGTTCTCGAACGCGTCGATGGATGCCAGAGCGGCGGCGCACGCGATCGGGTTGCCGCCGTAGGTGCCGCCCAGACCGCCGGTGTGGGTGGCATCCATGATCTCGGCACGACCCGTGACGGCCGCGAGCGGGAGACCGCCGGCGATGCCCTTGGCGGTGGTGACGAGGTCGGGGACGATGCCGAAGTGCTCGCTGGCGAACATCGCGCCGGTGCGGGCGAAGCCGGACTGCACCTCGTCCGCGATGAAAACGACGCCGTTGTCGCGGCACCAGTCCACGATCGCGTTGAGGAAGCCGTCGGCGGGGACGATGAAGCCGCCCTCGCCCTGGATGGGCTCGATGATGACGGCGGCGAGGTTCTCGGCCCCGACCTGCTTCTCGATGACCGAGATCGCCTTCGCGGCGGCCTCGGGACCGGTCAGCCCGTCGCGAAAGGGGTACGACAGCGGCGCGCGGTACACCTCGGCGGCGAAGGGCCCGAAGCCGCTCTTGTACGGCATGTTCTTCGCCGTGAGCGCCATGGTCAGATTCGTCCGGCCGTGGTAGCCGTGGTCGAAGGCGACGACGGCCTGGCGCTTGGTGAACTTGCGGGCGATCTTGACGGCGTTCTCGACGGCCTCGGCGCCGGAGTTGAACAGCGCGCTCTTCTTGGCGTGGTCACCGGGGGTCAGGCGGTTCAGCGCCTCGGCGACGGCGACGTACGACTCGTAGGGCGAGACCATGAAGCACGTGTGGGTGAACGCGGCGACCTGATCCTGCACGGCCTTGACGACGGCCGGGTGGGCGTTGCCGACGCTGGTCACGGCGATGCCGGAGCCGAGGTCGATGAGCGAATTGCCGTCGGCGTCGACGACCACTCCCCCGCCGGCGGCGACGGCCTGGATGGGGACGGTGTGACCGACGCCGGATGCCACGGCGGCGGCCTTGCGCTCCAGCAGCTCCTGCGAGCGCGGACCGGGGATGGCGGTGACGAGGCGGCGCTCCTGGGCGAGGGACGGACCGCCGACGAGAGGGAGGGTGTCGAGGCTCATGGCGGTGATGCTACGGACGCCGCGCCGCGGCCCGCACTCTCCTGCGTGTACAGTCACAGGCGCCGTCGTATACGAGTCGTACAGGAGTCCCCATGGCCGACACCGCCGTCGCCCCGCCCAGCCTGCGCGCGCTGCTCGGGCGTCCAGACCTGCACCTGCGCCCCGTCGTCGACGAGGACGCCCTCCCCGCCGGCATCCTCGACCGCCCGGTGAGATGGGTGCACTCCAGTGACCTCGTCGACCCGACTCCGTTCCTCAGCGAGGGACTGGTGCTTCTGACGACCGGCACGCAGTTCACCGAGGAGGCGGACTACACCGCCTACGTCGGGCGTCTGCTCGCCCGCGGCGTCCGGGCCCTCGGATTCGGCACCGAGGTCGTGCGCGACGGCATCCCCTCCGGCTTGACGGCGGCGTGCCTTTCGGGCGGGATGCCGTTGTTCGAGGTGCCGTACCGGACACCGTTCATCGCGGTGGCGCGCGCCGGAGCGGAAGCGATCGCCGCCGAGTCCTACGCGCGGCGCAGCTGGTCGCTCGCCGCCCAGCGCGCGGTATCGCTGGCCGCGCTGCGGCCCGACGGACTGTCGGCGACACTCGCCGAGCTGTCCCGGCAGCTCGGCTGCTGGGTGGGACTGTTCGACGCCGCGGGCGCCCTGCGCACGGAATACCCCGACGGCGGCCTGGCCCGCCCCGCCGCCGAAGCCGTGACCGCCGAGGTCACCGCGATGCTCCGGCGCGGGACGCGCGCGGCATCCCCCCTCCGCTCCGACGGCGTCTCGGTCAACCTGCAGACCCTCGGCCGCGGCGGACACCTGCGCGGGGCCCTCGCGATCGCCTCGGACGACCTCGACCACGAGGCGCGCAGCGTCGTCACCGCGGTCGTCGCGATGGCCGCCCTCGCCCTCGAACAGCAGGAGGGCCTGGGACGCGCGATCGGAACGTTCCGGGCGGGACTGGTGCAATCGCTGACCACCGACGACCCCGCACTCGCCCGGCGGGCGGGCCGCGACGTGTTCGGCCCCCTTCCCGCGGCCCCCGTCGTGGTGGCGCTGACACCCGCGGCATCCGCCCGCTCGACGGCGCTGGCCGAATGGCTCGAAGTCCGTGCACAGGAGCGGCGGGGCGAGATGTTCTTCGGACGCGGCGACGACGGGATCGTACTGGTAGTCCCCGCGGGCGCTCGAGGACCCCTCGGCGAGATCGCCGAGCGCTTCGAACTCGTGATCGGGTGCTCCGCCCCCACCGGCTACGACGGGTTCTCGACCGCCCTCACCCAGGCCCGCACCGCCCGCGACCGCCTGTCCACACCCGGGATCGCCGACTTCACCGACACCGCGCGAGCGGGACTGCTCGCCGCGCTCGGCTCGGAGGCCGCCCGGACGGTCGCCGCGGGCGCCCTCGAACCGTTGCGCGCCTATGACGTCGCACAGGGGTCCGCCCTTCTGGACACCCTCGACGCCTGGCTCGCCCACGACTGCTCGCACGAGGCGACGGCGCAAGCCCTCGGCATCCACCGGCATACCGTGCGCGCGCGCGTCGCGCAGGCCGAGCGGGTTCTCGGGCGCGACCTGTCGTCGTTCGGCGCACGCGCCGAGGTGTGGGCGGCGCTGCGGCTGGCGAGGTAGTAGGGGCCCGGCGGGGCGGGCGCGGGGCGGGGCGGGCGGGCCGGGAGGAGCCGGGCGGGCCGGGAGGGGCCGGGCGGGCCGGGAGGGGCCGGGAGGGGCCGGGCGGGGCCGGGCGGGCCGGGCCGGCGCAGCACGACGGGCGCGCGGAGCGCCGGGCTTCGGACGAGCACAACGGCTGGCGAAATCGGGGACACGCCGCCGCAGGTCGGCGACGCACGGCGTGTCGATGGCACCGCCCGCTGTTGTGCACGCCGGGGCGAGGACGGAGCATGCGTGGGCGAGCGCGCCGCGAGCAGGACGCGAGCCTGCGCGGCGGGGTGGCTGCGGGGCGCGAGGGGCCGGAAACCTGCGCGTGCGACCCCCCGGCGTCAGGTCGACCCGGACACGACGGCGGGCAGTATCCCGGACACGCCGTCCGACACCGCTCACACGCGGCGTGCCGGCGGAACGACCTGCCGTCGTGCACGGGGAGACCGTAGGGACAGACGTGTCCTCCACAGGGACGAACACTTCACAATCGGCGCCCCGGGCCGGGCGGACGACGTTCGGGGACGGGATCGTGAAGGTGTGTGCATGACGCGGGCCGACGTTCAGACATACGCCGAACTGCGCGGCGCCGGACTTTCGCGACGCGCGGTCGCCGCCGCTGTGGCCACGGGCACTCTCCTCCATCTACGTCGCGGCGTTTACGCGACGGCCGGCGTCTGTCCGACGGTCATCGCGGCGGCCCGGCATGGCGGGGCGCTTGCGTGCGTGACGGCGGCGCAGCACCTCGGACTCTGGGTCCTGGACGTGACCGAGGACGTCCATGTGTGGATGCACGGCGCGGGACACGTGCGCGCTCATGACAGCTGCGCCTGCCGCCCGCACTGGGATGACGTCCCGGCCGCCCGGGTGTTCGATGCCCCCGCTGTCGCCGTCATCCTCCGTCAGATCCTGCGGTGCCGTGGCGTCGAGGAGTTCTTCGTCGTGCTCGAATCGGCATTGCGCCAGCGGCTCCTGACTGCAGCGGCCAGAACGTGGCTCCACGACCACGTCAACGATCTCGGGCGTGCGGCGCTGGCATTCGCCCGATCGGATGCCGACAGCGGCCTCGAGTCGCTCGTGAGATGGCGGCTGCGCGGACACGCGCTCACCGTGCGCACGCAGGTGCGCGTGATCTCGGGCGGTCGCGTCGACATCCTCATCGGCGATCGACTCATCGTCGAAGCCGACGGGGCTCCTTTCCATGAGGGCGAGACCCAGCGGCACCGTGACCTGCGCCGCGATGCGCAGGCGGCGGCGTGGGGGTTCGTGACCCTGCGATTCGACTACGCACTCATCGTGCACGATTGGCCGACGGTCGAGCTGGCCATCCTCGCCTACGTCGATCTCGGCCTGCACCGCGGTCGTTGAGGAGCCGGCCGACCGCCGGAGTGCGAGGCCTCCGTGCACGACGGCTGGGCTCTCGCGCGACACGCCGCCGCACGGCATCCCATCCCGGCGTGTCCGCCCGATCTCCCGCCGTTGTGCACGGCGCATCCCGGCCCTCCGCCGACAGTGGCCGCCTGCCCCGCCCTCGGGCGGCCCAGCCCGCGCCACCCTCGGCCGGCCCAGCCCGCCCCGGCAGGGCGAGCGACGGGCGCGCACAACGGCGGGAGGATGCCACGACACGCCGCCGCACGGCATCCCACCCCGGCGTGTCCGCCCGATCTCCCGCCGTACGGCACGGCGCACCCCACCCCACCCACCACGCACTCGACGCCCTCCCACCCCGCCTCCGCACGACGGCGCGGGGTGTACCCGCATGACCGCTCACCCGGGTACCGCCAACCCCTCACCCGGGTATGCCCGCATGACCCCCCCAACCCAGTGCCCGCACGACCCATCACCCGGGCATCGCCAACCCCTCACCCGGGCATGCCCGCATGCCCCCCCCCAACCCAGTGCCCGCATGACCGCTCACCCGGGCATCGCCAACCCCTCACCCGGGTATGCCCGCATGACGCCCCCCACCCCAGTGCCCGCACGAACCATCACCCGGGCATCGCCGGCCCCTCAGCCGGGCGTCGCCCGCCCCTCACCCGCGCGGGGCGTGCGCCTCCAAGAATTCGTACATCTCCGTCGTGTCGACCCCGGGGAACGCCCCCGTCGGCAGGGTCGCGAGCAGCGTCCGCGGTGTCCGCACGTTCGGCCACGCCTGTCCGCGCCAGGCGTTCTCGAGCGAGGCGGGGGCCCGACGGCAGCACGTCTCGACGGAGTGCCGCGACAAAGCCCGATTGGTCGTGTCGCGCCCGCGGAACCATCGCGTGTCGTCGAAGCGCACACCCACGCTCACCGAGTGCGCCCCCTCGCTCGACTGCTCGACGCGCGCGGTGCACCAGTACGTCCCGTTCCCGGTGTCGGTGTACTGGTAGTAGGGGTTGAACCGGTCGTCCTCGTCGAAGACCACGCGGCTCGTCCACCGGCGACAGCACATCTGCCCCTCGATCGAGCCCAGGCGGTCGGTGGGGAAGTTCACGTCGTCGTTCTCGTACGCCTTCGTGATCGTCCCCGACTCGTGCACCTTTAGAAAGTGCACCGGGATGCCGAGGTGCACCGTCGCGAGATTCGTGAAGCGGTGCGCGGCGGTCTCGTACGACACCGAGTAGGCGTCTCGCAGGTCTTCGATGCTCAACGCCCGCCGCTCCTTGGCCTCGCGCAGCGCCGGCACGACGTGCACCTCGGGCATCAGCAGCGCACCGGTGAGGTAGTTCGTCTCGACGCGCTGGCGGAGGAACTCGTCGTAGCTCGTCGGCTCGCCGTGGCCGAGCATGCGACTCGACAGCGCCTGCAGCACCGCCGCGCGCGGGTCGCCCTTCGCGATCTTCGTCGACAGGTAGAGCCGCCCGTTCTTGACGTCGGCGATGCTGCGGGTCGACGAGGGCAGATCGGGCACGTAATGCAGCGTGAAGCCCAGGTGCGCGGCGATGTCGCTCGCCCCGCGCTGCGTGAGGGGCCCGCCCGGGTGCGCGATCGCCTGCAGCATTTCGGATGCCACGCGCTCGAGCTCCGGAAAATGATTGTCCTGCGTGCGCATCAGACGACGCAGGGCGACATTGGCACGGCGCGCCTCCTCGGGGGTGGCCGAGCGCTCCTCGCGCAGGCGCTCGATCTCGCCCTGCAACGCGAGCATCGCCGTCAGCACCTCGTCGGGGACCGCCCGTCCCACGCGGAACGGTTCGATGCCGAGCGCCTGGAACGTCTGGCCGCGCATCGCCCGCTCCACCGAGATCTCCAGGGCCGCCCGGGCGTCGAGGGGCTCGGCATCCAGGATCTGATCGAGCTTGCAGTCGAGCACGCGGGCGATCGCCTGCAGCAGCGTGAGCTTGGCCTCGCGGCGGCCGTTCTCGATCATCGACATCTGGCTCGGTGCGCGGCCGACGGCGGCGGCGAGGTCGTCGAGGGTCAGGCCGCGTGCCGTGCGCAATTGCCGGATGCGTCGACCGATCGTGAGGGTGTCCACCTCTTCATGGTCGAGCGGCAGCGCTGCTGCGGGGATCGAGACGCCGGTGTCCATACCGGCAGGTTCTCACAGAAACGGAAGATTGCGCGATCTTCACACCCGCGATCGTGTTCGAGGCCGATGTTCTTCGCAGACAGTGGTCTCCACGGGGCATCGACGCCCCGCCATCCGAAGGAGGACGACATGACGATCCAGGCCACCCCCGCCTCGCAGGCCCTGCGCCCCGGCGACCAGACCGAGACCGCCGATGAGATCCGTGCCTCGTGGCAGAACGACCCGCGGTGGGACGGCATCGAGCGGACGTACTCGGCCGAGGACGTCGTGCGCCTGCGCGGCACCGTCCGCGAGGAGTCCACCCTCGCCCGCCGGGGTGCGGAGAACCTGTGGAACCTGATCCACACCGAGGAGTACGTCCGCGCTCTGGGCGCCTACACCGGCGGCCAGGCCGTGCAGCAGGTGCGGGCGGGGCTGAAGGCCATCTACCTCTCCGGATGGCAGGTCGCCGCCGACGGCAACCTCGCCGGACAGACCTACCCCGACCAGAGCCTGTACCCCGCGAACAGCGTGCCCGCCGTCGTCCGCCGCATCAACAACGCCCTGCTGCGCCAGGACCAGATCGAGCGCGCCGAGGACCGGATCACGCAGGACTGGCTCGCCCCCATCGTCGCGGATGCCGAGGCCGGTTTCGGCGGTCCGCTCAACGCCTACGAGCTCGCGCAGTCATTGATCGCGGCGGGGGCCGCCGGCATCCACTGGGAAGACCAGCTCGCCAGCGAGAAGAAGTGCGGTCACCTCGGCGGCAAGGTGCTCGTGCCGATCCAGCAGCACATCCGCACCCTGAACGCCGCGCGCCTGGCCGCCGACGTCGCGGGCGTGCCCACGGTGATCATCGCGCGCACCGATGCGCTCGCGGCCGACCTGCTCACCAGCGACGTCGACCCGCGCGATGCGGAGTTCCTCACCGGCGAGCGCACGAGCGAGGGCTTCTACCGCGTGCGTCCCGGCCTGGATGCCGTCATCGCCCGCGGCCTCGCGTTCGCCCCCTACGCCGACCTCATCTGGGTCGAGACCGGCGAGCCCGACATCGAGCTCGCCCGTCGCTTCGCCGAGGCGATCCACGCCCGCTACCCGGGCAAGAAGCTCGCCTACAACTGCTCGCCGAGCTTCAACTGGAAGCGTCACCTCGACGACGAGCAGATCGCCACGTTCCAGGCCGACCTGGCCGCTCTGGGTTACGCCTTCCAGTTCATCACGCTGGCGGGTTTCCACGCCGTGAACCACTCGATGTTCGACCTCGCCCGCGGCTACGCCGAACGCGCCATGAGCGCGTACGTCGAGCTGCAGGAGGCCGAGTTCGCCGCCGAGGCGAACGGGTACACCGCCACGCGTCACCAGCGCGAAGCGGGCACCGGATACTTCGACGTCGTCTCGACCGCGCTCAACCCCGACAGCGCGACCCTCGCCCTGGCGGGCTCGACCGAGACCGCCCAGTTCCACTGACCCCCTCCGTTCGCCCCACCCCCTTCGTCGTCCCACCCCGTCGAGCGTCCAAGACACGCCGCGATCACCGCTTCCTTCGCGGCGTGTTCTGGACACTCGACACTCGCGGCCGCGGGCCGCCCTCGGACGCCACGACACAGAAAGCCACGACCATGACCCTCATCGACACCCCTCCCCCGCCCACCATCGAGGAATCACGGATGCCGGCACCCGCGGCATCCGTGCCCCATCTGCGTCTCGAGAGGCCCGTCGACGGGCGCGACGGCGAGATCCTGACCCCCGCGGCCCTCGCCTTCGTCACCGAGCTGCACGATCGCTTCGCCCGCCGCCGCCACGACCGGCTCGCCGCGCGACTGCGTCGACGCTTCGAGATCGGCACGGGCGACGACCCGCACTTTCGCGCCGACACCGCCCACATCCGCGACGATCCGTCCTGGCGGGTGGCCGGAGCCGGTCCGGGGCTCGAGGACCGCCGCGTCGAGATCACCGGCCCCACCGACCCCAAGATGACCATCAACGCGCTCAACTCCGGCGCGCGGGTGTGGCTCGCCGACCAGGAGGACGCCACCAGTCCCACCTGGCGCAACGTCATCGGCGGCCAGCTGTCGCTGTTCGATGCGATCCGCGGACAGCTGTCGTTCACCAGCGCCGAGGGCAAGCGCTACGAGGTCACCGCCGAGCGCACCCCCACGATCGTGATGCGCCCGCGCGGCTGGCACCTGCCCGAGAAGCACGTCACCTTCATCGACCGCGCCGGCCGCGCGCTGCCGGCATCCGGGTCCCTCATCGACTACGGGCTGTACGTCTTCCACAACGCGCACGCCCTGATCGCGGCGGGGCGGGGACCGTACTTCTACCTGCCGAAGATCGAGTCCGCCGAGGAGGCGCGGCTCTGGGACGACGTGTTCTCGTTCAGCGAGGAGCGCCTGGGTCTGACCCACGGCACCATCCGCGCGACCGTGCTGATCGAGACGCTCCCCGCGGCGTTCGAGATGGAGGAGATCCTGTTCGCCCTGCGCGAGCACTGCGCGGGCCTGAACGCCGGACGGTGGGACTACATCTTCTCGATCATCAAGACCTACCGCGGCCGCGGCGCCCGGTTCGTCCTGCCCGACCGGAGCGAGGTGACGATGACGGTGCCGTTCATGCGGGCGTACACCGAGCTGCTCGTGCAGACGTGCCACCGGCGCGGCGCTTACGCGATCGGCGGGATGAGCGCCTTCATCCCCAACCGCCGCAAGCCCGAGGTCACCGAGGCCGCGTTCGAGAAGGTCGCCGCCGACAAGCGGCGCGAGGCCGGCGACGGCTTCGACGGCACCTGGGTGGCCCACCCCGACCTCATCCCCGTGGCCCGCGCGGAGTTCGACCGGGTGCTCGGCGACGAGCCGAATCAGCTCGGGCGCACCCGCGACGAGGTGTCGGTCGACCCCGCCGACCTGCTCGACGTGCGCATCGGCCGGCCGGTGACCGCGGCGGGCGTGCGCGGCAACGTCTCGGTCGCGATCCGCTACATCGAGGCGTGGCTGCGAGGCCTGGGCGCCGTCGCGATCGACGACCTGATGGAGGATGCCGCGACCGCTGAGATCTCGCGCTCGCAGATCTGGCAGTGGATACACCAGGACCACCGCACCGCCGAGGGCGACGCGATCACCCGCGGCTTCGTCGAAGAGATCGTGTCCGAGATGCTCGCCGGAACACCCCGCTTCGACGGCGACCGTTTCGACGACGCGGCCGCGGTGTTCCGAGAGGTGGCGCTGCGCGAGGAGTTCCCGGCGTTCCTGACCCTGCCGGCCTACGCGAAGTACCTGGACTGACGGATGTCGAGGGGGCCCGGGCGCGAGCCCGGGCCCCCTTCGGCGTGGGTGTGCGCCGCGTCTCGTCACGCGTGGGCATGAACCGCGTCGGCTCGCGCGGGGGCGAACCGCGTTGGCTCGCGCGGGGGCCGCGAGCCGCGTCTGCTCGCGCGCGGGGGCCGCGACGTCTCTACTCGCGCGCGGGGTCGATCGGCGCGAAGCCGCGCAGACTCTCGCGCGAGGTCAATCGTGACGCGGCCAGCGACCCCGCCACGGCCAGGAAGATCGGCAGCAGCAGCTCGAAGCCCGTGTTCGTGAACTCGATGATGAGCGCGATCGCGGTGAACGGTGCACGCATATTGGATGCCAGGAACGCCGCCGCCGCGACGATCGCCAGGGCCGTCCCGTCGGCGCCGGGCCAGATGAACGCCCAGCCCGCCGCCGCCGCGGCGCCGAGTGCGGCGCCGATCGCGACCGAGGGCTGCAGCGTCCCGCCGATCGCCCCCGAACCGAGCGAGACCGTGGTCGCGATGTACTTCATGACGGCGAGCGCGACCAGCAGCAGGGCCGGTTGCGACAGGTCGAAGCCCGCGGTGGCCAGCGCGCGTCCGTTGCCCAGGATGAGGGGGAATGCCGTGCCCAGCGCCCCGACCGCGGTGAAGGTGACGGGCAGGACCACCAGCAGCTTCCAGCCCTCGGGCCGAAACCGCGACAGCTTCTTGGTCACCGCGGCGAAGCTCGTGGCCCCCCACCCCATGAGCGGGCCGATCAGCAACGCCGCCACGATGAGCGACGCGTTGACCTCGAGCGAACCGACCGAGTACAGCGATCCGTCACCCACCAGCGGGCGCGCCACGAGCGTCGCGACGGTGCTGACCGTCAGCGCGACCACCGCCGCGCCCACGCTGAAGCGCGCGAGCAGGATCTCGACGGCGAACAGGGCACCCGCCAGCGGCACGTTGTAGACGGCGGCGAGGCCGGCTCCCGCCGCCGAGGCGATGAGGATGCGGCTCCACCGCGCGTCGAGGCCGAGCCACCGCACGATCTTCGAGCCGGCCATCGCCGAGAGCTCCCGCGGCGCGACCTCTTTGCCGATCGAGGCGCCCATCGCCACCGATCCGACCTGGATCACCGTGTCGGCGAGCGTCTCCCACCACGGCATCCGCGCGCCGTCCACGCCCTGCTCGACGGTGGCGAGACGTCGCCCGAACCGCCGGAGCAGATACCATCCGACCGCCGCGACGACGCCGGCTCCGCCGACGGTGAGGATCGGCATCCACCACCGCTGCGGGTACGCCAGGCCATCGAGGAACGGCCCCTGCTCGTGACCCCAGACCAGGTGCTCCAGGCTGTGCACGATCCACACCAGCAACAGCACGGCGAGCCCCGTCGCGACACCCGTGATCAGCGTCGCGACGCCGAGCCGGAGAAGGGTCGCCGCACCGCGTCGCCGGGAACGTGCGGGGGCGGCGAGAGACGCGGTCACCCGGCCACGCTAACGGAGTCGTGTTTCGACCGCGTTCCCGGCACTACTGTGACCGCATGACGTCTGCGCTCCCGCGCCCGCCCCGCGATCTGCTGGGGATCATCGGCGTCGCCGTGGCGGCGCTGGTGATCCTGCCCACGGGCGCGGTGTTCGTGGTCGGCCTCATCCCCGAGATAAACGCCATCTGGTGGCTGGGCATCGTCATCCTCCCGCTCCTGCTCCTCGTCGGCGCGGTCGTCGTGGTGCTCGCGATCGTGGGCATCGTGCTCGGAAGGCGCCGCCGGGGACGAACCGCGTTCTCGATCGCCGCGCTGAGGCTCGGCATCCTGATGCTGCTGCCGATGGTGCTGCTGTGGAGCGGATCGCTCTGACACCCTCGGCGCGAAACGGGGGAAACACTAGGCTCGGTCCCGTGACTTCCCGTGCTCCGCTCTCCCGCAAGCTGTCCGCCATCGCCGAGTCCGCGACGCTCAAGGTCGACGCCAAGGCCAAGGCCCTCCAGGCCGCCGGTCGGCCCGTGATCTCGTACGCCGCCGGCGAGCCCGATTTCGCGACGCCCTCCTTCATCGTGGATGCCGCGGCGAAGGCGCTGCAGGACCCCAAGAACTACCGCTACACCCCCGCGGCGGGCCTGCCCGTGCTGCGAGAAGCGATCGCCGCCAAGACGCTGCGCGATTCGGGGCTCGAGGTCGCCCCCGCGCAGGTCATCGTCACCAACGGCGGAAAGCAGAGCGTCTACCAGGCGTTCCAGACGGTGGTGAACCCCGGCGACGAGGTGCTGCTGCCCGCGCCCTACTGGACGACCTACCCCGAGGCCATCGCCCTCGCCGACGGGACGCCCGTCGAGGTGTTCGCCGGCGCCGACCAGGACTACAAGGTCACGGTCGCCCAGCTCGAGGCGGCGCGCACCGACAAGACCACCGTGCTCGTCTTCGTCTCGCCGTCCAACCCCACCGGCTCGGTCTACACCCCCGACGAGACCGCCGAGATCGGGCGCTGGGCGCTCGAGCACGGCATCTGGGTCATCACCGACGAGATCTATCAGAACCTCACCTACGAAGGCGTGCGGGCCGTGTCGATCGTCGAGGCCGTGCCCGAGCTCGCCGCGCAGACCATCCTCGTCAACGGCGTCGCGAAGACCTACGCCATGACCGGGTGGCGCGTGGGCTGGATGGTGGGCCCTGCGGATGCCATGAAGCTCGCCGGCAACCTGCAGTCGCACCTGTCGAGCAACGTCAACAACGTCGCGCAGCTCGCCGCCGCCGCAGCGCTGAACGGGCCGCAGGACGAGGCCGAGCAGTTCCGCCTGGCCTTCGATCGTCGGCGGCAGCTGATCGTGTCGGAGCTGTCGAAGATCGACGGCGTCGAGGTGCCCAACCCGCTCGGCGCGTTCTACGCGTACCCCGACGTGCGGGGGCTGCTGAACCGCGAGTGGGGCGGCGTCATCCCGACCACGTCGCTCGAGCTGGCCGACCTCATCCTCGATCAGGCCGAGGTCGCGGTGGTCCCCGGCGAGGCGTTCGGCCCCAGCGGCTACCTGCGCCTGTCGTACGCCCTCGGCGACGACCAGCTGCTCGAGGGCATCCAGCGCCTCCAGCGCCTGTTCGCCTGACCCCCGCGCCGCGCGCCGCGCGCGCCGCGCGCGAGTCGCCCGGATCTGTCGCCGAAACGATCCGAGCTGAGCGTCGTGCTCGTCATGGCGGGACTGCCCGCGCCCGAGACCAACGTCGAGATCTCCGACGGTCCGCGCTTCGTCGCCCGGGTGGACATGCTCTACCGGTCGCAGCGGTCGATCATCGAGGGCGACGGCGACCACCATCGCGATCCCGACCAGTGGAGCCGCGACCAGGTGCGGCGCGCCGAGTGGGAATCCCTGGGCTACCGCATGACGGTCGTGACGCGGCGCGATTTCGACGACCCGGCCGCCCTCGTCGCGCGCGTCCGCCGCCTGCTCGCGACTCCCGCGTGGAATGCCGGGATTCGTCGCCGCGCGGGCTGCCCGAGCGACAGATCCCGGCGACTCGCGCGAGGGAGGGGGCCTCAGAGCTCGACGTTCACCAGGACCGGCTCGGGCTGCAGCAGCAGGCCGAATTCGGACTGCACGCGCTGCTGCACGAAGCGGGCGAGCTGGGCGATCTCGGCGGCGGTCGCCTCGCCGCGATTGGTCAGCGCGAGCGTGTGCTTGGTCGACAGCCCGGCGCGCGAACGCGGAAAGCGGAACCCGCGCGACAGGCCGGCGTTCTCGATGAGCCACGCCGCGCTCACCTTGACCTCGCGACGCTCGACCGGGGGCGGGGGCAGGATGCCGTCGAACGCGGCGAGCGGGATCACGGTCACCGGATCCAGCTCCGGCGCCATCGGCCAGCGCGGGCACGCCGCCGGCAGGGTCCGCGCGAACGATTCCGACACGATCGCGTTCTGGAAGAAGGACCCGGCGCTCCAGGTGTCGGGGTCTTCGGCGTCGAGCACCATGCCCTTGCTCGCGCGGGTGGCCAGCACGTGATCGCGGATCCATCGCAGCGACACCGCGGCGTCGGCATCCAATCCGAGAGCCCCGCGCAGCTGCGCCCCGGCGATCGGTCGCGCGTCGTCGCCGACGCGTTCCAGCTCGAACGTGGCCGAAAGGATCACCGCCGGACGTTCGGGCACCGAGCCGTAGTGCTGCTTGAAGACCGAGGTGCGGAAGCCGAGTCCCAGTTCGGACGCGGGGACCGTCGACACCTCGCCGGAGGACTCGTCGATGAGCTCGACCTCGACGAGGGTCTGCACGACCTCCTGCCCGTAGGCACCGATGTTCTGCACCGGAGCGGCGCCCACGGTACCGGGGATGCCGGACATCGCCTCGACGCCGGCCCAGCCACGCGCGACGGTCTCGGCGACGAAGGCGTCCCAGTCGTGTCCCGCCTGCACGCGCAGCCGGACGGTATCGGGTCGCGAGCCGGGGCGCTCGTCGATCCCGGTGGTGCGCACGCGCACGACGGTGCCCTCGAACGGCTCGTCACCGACGAAGAGGTTCGACCCCCCGCCGAGCACGAGCCACTCCGCCCCCTCGGCCCACACCGCGCGCAGGACGGCGACCAGCTCGTCGGCCGACGTCGCCTCGACGAGCCGCGCGGGCAGTCCGCCGGTGCGCAGCGTCGTCAGTCGCGCGAGCGGGACGGGTTCGACCTCGGGCATCAGCGCACTCGCACGCGCACCTGCGCCTTACCGAGCACGGTGGTCTCGGCGAACGTCACGGTGAGGTCGATGCGGGCGGTGTCGTCGTCGACGGCGCCGACCTTGGCGCTCACGTGCAGATCGGCCCCGGCCTCGGGATCGACCACGACGGGTCGCGTGAAGCGCACGCCGTACTCGACGATGCGCCCGGGGTCGCCGAGGACCTCGGCGAGCACACCCACCGCGATGCCCATGGTGAGCATGCCGTGCGCGAGGACCCCCGGCAGACCGACGGCCTCGGCGACGTCGTCGCGGTAGTGGATGGGGTTGAAGTCGCCCGACGCCCCGGCGTAGCGCACGAGGGACTCGCGGGTGACATGGACGGAGCGCTCGGCGACGACCTCGCCGACGGTGAACCCGCTCATGCGCCGGCCTCCCCGGCCAGCAGGACGCTCGTCGTGGTCACGACGTGGGCGCCGTCGGCATCCACGATCTCGGCCTCGCTGGTGATCATGGCGTTGCCGCCCATCGAACGGATGCCCGTGACCGACAGCGTCGCGATCAGCTCGTCGCCCGCGACGATGGGACGGCTGTAGCGGAAGCGCTGCTCGGCGTGGACGAGGCGCGAGAGTTCGATGCCGGAGTCGGGGTCGCCCAGCAGCTGCTGGAGGGTGAGGTCCTGGACCACCATCGCGAACGTCGGCGGGGCGACGACGTCGGCGTACCCCAGCGCGCGGGCAGCCTCGGGGTCGGAGTGCGGGGCGGCGTCGGCGAAGACGGCGCGGGCGAACTCGCGCACCTTCTCTCGTCCGACCAGATACGGCGCGGTCGGCGCGAAGGTTCGACCGACGAGTTCGGGGTTCACGGGCACCGCCTCAGTCTATCGAGAGGGCTCGGGGACCTCTCGTCGGCCCCGCTCTCGCGTGGCCGCCCGGACGGGCGGGGACGCGGGACCCGCTGGTGGGAGCGGACGGTCCACGACGCTCGTCAGCGCTGGTGCCGCCCGCGGACGGCCTTGACCGCGATCTGCGAGGCGATGAAGACGAGGAAGACCGAGAACAGCACGTTGGCCACGAAAGGGTCGACGGCCTTGGCGATCTGCGCCCCCAGGGCGGTCGTGGCGCACGCGGCGACACCGACGCAAACGGCGGCCCGCAGGTCGACGTTGGAGCGGCGCAGGTTTCCGATGGTCCCCGACACGGCGGTGGGGATCATCATGAGCAGCGACGTGCCCTTGGCGACGAGATCGCTGGTGCCGAACAGCAGCAGCAGCGCGGGGACGACGATGATGCCGCCGCCCACGCCGAGCAGTCCCGCCAGGATGCCGGTGACGACGCCGAGCAGGGCGAGTCCCGGACCGGTGATCCAGGTGAGCTCGAGTGCGGCGTCGCGAGAGGGGATGACGAAGTACAGGCTGACGATCACGGCGACCAGGAACGTCACGAAGGCCCAGCGCAGCGCCGTCTGCGACAGCTTGGGCAGGAGCCAGGTGCCGATCTGGGCGCCCCCGACCGCTCCGGCCGCGAGGATGAGGGCGGGGATCCACGCCACGTGGCCGTCGACGGCATAGGTGATGACACCGACGGATGCCGTGGGCACGATCGCGGCGAGCGAGGTTCCGGCCGCAAGGCGCTGATCGAATCCGAGCAGCAGCACCAGGAGCGGGACGATCACCGTGCCGCCGCCGACGCCGAACAGCCCCGACATCAGGCCGGCGAGGAGGCCGACGCCGGCGCAGATCAGGTAGAGGCGGGCGGTGCGGGGCGGGCGTGTGTCGGTCGTCACGGGAATCCTCGAGTCGCGGTTCGGGCGGGGGATGCCGCCGACGGAACAGTCTCGCACCCGCACCGCGGCACTCGGCGCACCGCACACCGGCCGCAGACGAAAGCGGCCCCCGGTGGTCCGAAGCCGCGTCCACCGGGGGCCGTCGCCCTCACAGGTCAAGCAGGACGGTGACCCGAACACCGGACTGCGACCACTCGCGTGAGGGTGCGACAGGAATAACGATAAACATCTCGCTCACTCGCGCGTGACCGGTTGACACTGATATCTAGAGCTGCTAACTATTTAGGCGAATGAACTCTTGGTAGCGCTCCCGGGAATAGTGCCCGTGCACCCCCGGTTCCCCCGGTCATGACAACCGTAGGAATCATCGGAGCAGGCAACATCGGTTCGGCCCTCGCGAAGGGCTTCGCACGCAACGGCTACGACGTCGTGATCGCGAACTCGCGCGGACCGGAAACGCTCGCCGACCTCGTGGCCGAGGTCGGTTCCCGAGCCCGCGCCGCGACCGCCCAGGAAGCGGCCGAGGCCGGTGACATCGCGGTCGTGACCGTGCCGCTGAAGGCGATCGACGACCTGCCCGCCGCGTCGCTGGCCGGCAAGACCGTCCTCGACACGAACAACTACTACTTCGAGCGCGACGGCCACATCGCCGATCTCGACGAGAAGCGGACCACGACCTCCGAGATGCTGCAGAAGCGCCTGCCGGAGTCGGTCGTGGTCAAGGCGTTCAATCACATTCCAGCAGCCGACATCCTCACCGACGGTGCCCCCGCCGGCGGCGAGGACCGTCGCGCCCTCGCCACCTCCGGCGACTCCGACGAGGCCGTCGCCCTCGTCACGCGCATCTACGACGAGTTCGGCTTCGACACCGTCAACGTCGGACCGCTCAGCGAGAGCTGGCGCGTCGAGCGCGACCAGCCCGCCTACGTCGTGCGCCAGAACGCCGACGAACTGACGCAGAACCTGGCGCGAGCCGAGCGCTGACGCGCGTCGACAAACAACATTCGTGCCGGGAAACGCTGCGACACCGCGTTTCCCGGCACGAATCGCGTTTATGGGCGCCGGGGGGGCCGACGATGCACCCGGCGCGACGCCCGGCGGCGCACCCGGCACGACGCCTGACGGCGCACCCGGCAGGACGCCTGACGGCGCACCCGGCACGACGCCTTGCTGCTGCATCCGGCGCGACGCCCGCCGGCGCGCCCTGCGCCGGCGCCTGCTGGCGCGCCCGGCGCCGGCGCACCCGGCGCGGGCGCCCCGCGCGTCAGAGAGCGGCCAGGGCCTGATCGACGTCGGCGACGAGATCGTCGACCGACTCGATACCGACCGACAGGCGCACGATCGTGTCGGGCACCGCGAGCTCGGTCCCGCGCACCGAGGCGTGGGTCATGGCATCCGGGTAGTTCACCAGCGACTCCACACCGCCGAGCGACTCCGCGAGGGTGAACAGGCGGGTCGACTCCGCGAAACGACGAGCGGCGGCCCCGTCGGCGAGCGCGAGCGAGACGATCCCGCCGAACCCGCTCATCTGCCGTGCGGCGAGCTCGTGCCCGGGGTGCGAGGGCAGGCCCGGGTAGTACACCGTCGCGACGCGATCGTGGGCGAGCAGGTGCTCGGCCACCGACTGCGCGTTGGAGCTGTGCCGCTGCATGCGCACGGCGAGGGTCTTGATGCCGCGCGTGGTGAGGTAGGCGTCGAAGGGTCCGGACACCGCCCCGGCGGCGAACTGCAGGAACTGCACCTTCTCGGCCAGCCCCGCGTCGGCGAAGGCGAGGGCCCCGCCCACGACGTCGCTGTGCCCGCCGAGGTACTTCGTCGCGGAGTGCACCACGACGTCGGCCCCCAGCGAGAGCGGACGCTGCAGAGCCGGCGACGCGAAGGTGTTGTCGACCACCACGAGCGCCCCCGCCGCGTGGCCGAGGCGGGCCAGGCCCGCGATGTCGGTGATGCGCAGCATGGGGTTGCTGGGCGTCTCGACCCAGACCATCTTCGGCGCGCGCTCCTGGATAGCGGATGCCACGGCATCCAGATCGCTCATGTCGACCACGCGCAGCTTCACGCCCCACGGCCCCAGCACGCGCGCGAGCAGCCGGTAGGTGCCGCCGTAGACGTCGTTGCCGAGCAGGACCTCGTCACCGGGGACCAGCGCCGCGCGCAGCAGGGCGTCCTCACCGGCGAGGCCCGAGGCGAACGACAGGGCCCGCGCCCCGCCCTCGAGCGCCGCGATCTGGGTCTCGAGCGCCGTGCGCGTGGGGTTTCCGCTGCGTCCGTACTCGTAGCCCCCGCGCAGACCCCCGATGCCGTCCTGCGCGTACGTCGTCGAGACGTGGATCGGCGGGATCACCGCCCCCGTGGCCTCGTCCGGTGCCTGACCGGCGTGGACGGCGAGGCTGTCGAAGCCGCGGGCGGCGTCGTGGGTGCTCATGCGGAGTGCTCCTTGAAGTCGAGGGGAAGAACGGATGCCACCGGTTCGACGTCGTAGCCGCGCGCGGTCATCCATCGGTCGTCGAAGATCTTGCTCAGGTACCCGCGGCCGTGGTCGGGCAGGACCACCACGACCACGGCGTCGGCGGGAAGAGTCCGTGCCAGGCGCAACGCACCGACGACCGCCATGCCGCTGGATCCGCCGACGAGCAGTCCCTCTTCGCGCGCGAGGCGGCGGGTCATCGCGAAGGACTCGGCGTCGGACACCCGCTCGTAGGCGTCGACGAGGGTCGGGTCGAAGGCGGGCGGCCAGAAGTCCTCGCCGACGCCCTCGACGTCGTAGCCGTGGATGTCGTCACCCGAGTAGATCGACCCCTCGGGGTCGACTCCGACGATGCGCACCGACGACCCGGCGACCTCACGCAGGTACCGACCGGTGCCCGTGATCGTGCCCCCCGTGCCCACTCCGGCGACGAAGTGGGTGAGCCGGCCCTCGGTGTCGCGCCAGATCTCGGGACCGGTGGTCTCGTAGTGGCTGCGGGGGCCGTTCGGGTTGGCGTACTGGTTGGGCTTGAAGGCGCCGGGGATCTCACGCACCAGGCGGTCCGAGACGCTGTAGTACGACCGGGGGTCGTCGGGCTCGACGTTCGTGGGGGTGACGACGACCTCGGCGCCGTAGGCGCGCAGCACCGCGCGCTTGTCCTCGGCGACCTTGTCGGGCACGACGAAGACGCACCGGTATCCGCGCTGCTGGGCGACGAGGGCCAGGCCCACCCCGGTGTTGCCGCTGGTGGGCTCGACGATCACCCCGCCGGGCTGCAGCAGGCCGTCGCGCTCGGCGGCATCCACGATGTTGGCGGCGATCCGGTCCTTCGCCGAACCACCGGGGTTGAAGTACTCGATCTTCGCGAGCACCGTGGCGGCGATGCCGTCGGTGACGCGTGACAGGCGGACGAGGGGGGTGTCACCGACGAGGTCGGCGACGCTCTGGGCGTAGCGCACGGTGGGATCCTGTGGGGTCGATGCGCCGGAGAGGCGCGGCTGACGGGGTCGTCGAGAAAGGGAACGCGGCAGCGTTCAGCGACAACAGCGACAGGTCAGCACGCGGACAGCATACCCGAGAGGAGGGATGCCGCGCCCCCGCGGCCGGTCACGAGACCGCACCCAGGAACTCCTCGAAGCTCTGCGCCGGACGACCGGTCACCCGCTCGACGTCGGACGAGACCCCCGCGAGGTCGCCGCTCGCGATCGCGGTGTACGTGCTGACCCAGGCATCGACCTGCCACCGCGGGGCCCCGAAAGCGGCACGCGAGGCGTAGGCCTCGCCGACCGACTCGTCGTGGAAACGCACCGGGTGACCCCGGACGGCCGAGATCTTGTCGGCGACCTCGGCCATGCTGAGCGCCTCGGGTCCGGTCAGGTCGTACGTCGTGTCGGCGTGCGCGGCCGGATCCCGCAGCACCGCCACCGCGGTCGCGGCGACGTCGGAACGCGAGACCAGCGAGCAGCGCCCCTCACCGGCGGGCCCGCGGATCACGCCGGCATCCCCCGCGAAGAGCTCCATCATGTCCATGTAGAAGTTGTCGCGCAGGAACGTCCACGACATGCCCGAGGCGCGGATGATCTGCTCGGTCGCGGCGTGATCGCGACCGAGCGTGAAGACCGCGTCGGGGGCCGCCGCGAGGAACGAGGTGTACACGATCGAGCGCACGCCCGCGTCGGCCGCGGCCTCGACGAACGTGCGGTGGTGATCGACGCGATCGGCGGTCTCGGACGCCGAGACCATGAACAGGGTGGTCACCCCTCGCAGGGCCGCGCGGGCGGCATCCGCATCGGAGTACCGCGCCGTGCGCACGTCGGCCCCGTCCAGGCGGGGCGCGCGAGAGGCATCGCGCACCAGCAGACGCTGCGTCACGCCGCGCGCAGCGAGGTCACGGGCGACGCGGCCGCCGACGGCGCCGGTGGAGCCGGTGACGGCGAGGACGGGCGGCTGGGACATGCGGCCTCCGAGGGCGAGTGGGCGGTCATCCCAGCGTAGGACCCGCCCGACCCCGGGGGCCGGGAAGTGCCTAGGAAGCCGGGACGACCAGGCGCGAGACCCGGACGCGCACGCTCGCGGGCGTCTCGTCGTCGCCCGCTCCGCGCGCCGCCGCCGCCGCGGAGGCCGCGACGGCCGCCGCATCGTCCTCGCGGGACACGCCGATGCACACGGTGATGGCGCGGGCGCCGGCGGCCTCGTCGACCGCGGTCAGCGACCCGTCGGCGTCGGTGACGTGCTCGAAGGCCCGCGCCACGACCGGTCGCGCCGAATACATCTCGCGGACGCCCTCGACGGCCGTGACGGCGAGGTCGATGCGCGGGGCGAGTTCTGCTGCGGTGATGGCGGTCACTGATCTTCCCCCTCTTCGGTGTGGACGTCGCCGACCGTCACGTCGACGCGCCCCACCTTAAGATCGCCGTGCTGTTCGATCGCGGAACGGATGCCGTCGCGCATCTGCGCCACGACGGCGGCCATCGGTCGGCCGAAGCGTACGCTCACCGTCACGCGGACGTCGAGGGCGTTGTCGGGATCGACCTGGTCGATTCGCACCCGCCCGACGATCAACCCGTCGATGCCGTCGCCCACGGTGCGGATGAGTTCGTACAGCGCCCCCTCGGTGACCACGAGTTCGGTCCCGTCCGAGGTACGGGCGAGCGGGATGTCGCGCCCGGCCCGGAACTCGCGCATGACTTCGCGCATGATGTCGTCGTACCAGGACTCGGCCAGGGGTTCGGCCGCCTGTTCCTCGACGATCTCGCGAGAGAGGCGCCCCATCCGCTCCATGGACGCCAGAATGGCCTGGCACTCGGCATTGCGCTCGATCGCCGGAACGCGGGGGGTGCGTCCGCGGTCGAGATAGGCCGAGAGGTCTTCGAGGGAGTAGCCGGAGCCTCCGATGTCGTCGCCGTTCTCGCTCATCATGGTCACCTCCACTCCTGCATGCGTTCCAACACTGTCTTTCGTGCGCGGGCGAGACGACCGCGCACGGTCGCCGCCGATTCGCCCACCTCGACGGCGATCTCGTCGTAGCTGTGACCGCCGACCTCACGCAGCACCCACACCACGCGCAGGTCTTCGGGCAGATCGCGGAGCACCTTCTTCAGCGCGTCCATCTGCGACGACGCCACCACGGCCCGCTCGGGGTCGTCTTTCGCGGAGACCATCTCTTCGTCGATCTGATCCGAGATCTTCCGCGATCGCATCCGGTCGGTGACCTTGCGCGAAACGATCGTCGTCAACCAGCTTCGCACCTTCTCGGGATCGGTGAGATCCGGCAGACGGCGCCACGCCGTGATGAGCGCCTCCTGGACGCAATCATCGGCGTCGGCGCGGGACCCGGTCAGGCGCGTGGCGAAGGCGACGAGGAAGGGAGCGTGCCGGCGCACGAGCACGCCGAACGCGAGTTGGTCGCCGTCGGCCGCGCGCGACGCGAGGAAGGCGTCGGTGGCGGAAGACAAAGAGGGCATCTCGGTTCCTGTCAGCAATCTCTCAGAGACGGGTCGTGACGTTTCGCGAATCCGCCCCGTCCACATAGCGAAACACTCCGGTACCGATTCGGTCCGGGATCTTGACGAAAGGACGCACCCCATGGCACAGAACACCTCCTCCCCCGACGCTCGCCGCAACGGCGGCACGACCGTCATCGTCGACCCCGTCGTCGCGAAAGTCGCCGGCATCGCCGCGGCCGAGGTCCCCGGCGTCCACGCCCTCGGCGGCGGAGCGGCCCGCGTCATCGGCAACATCCGCCAGGCCGTCGGCGCCAAGGACTACGCCCAGGGCGTGAGCGTCGAGGTCGGCGAGACCGAGGTCGCCGCCGACATCGCCATCCAGGTCGACTACCCCGAGCAGCTGCAGCGCGTGGCCGGCAACGTCCGCAAGGCGGTCGAGAAGGCGATCACGGAGATCGTGGGCATGAAGGTCGTCGAGGTCAACGTGACGGTCGTCGACGTCTTCATCCCCGGCGACGACGACGACGAGCAGGAGGAGGCGCGCGTCCACTGACGTCCGTCCCGGCCCGCGAGCTCCGGCTCGCGGGCCTTTCGTCGTCGTCCGGCCCCACGTCAATCCGTCGCAGCGGTGTCGGTGCCGACCGCTAACCTCAGCGGCATCCGCTCTCTCACCCCCAGGAGTCCCATGCGCATCGCCCTCACCGGTTCGTCCGGCAAACTCGGCACCGTCGTCGCGCGCGAACTGCGCGCCGCCGGCCACGACGTGATCGGCCTCGACGTCCGCGGCGAGCGCGGGCCCGGCTTCGTGCAGGTCGAACTCACCGACTACGGCCAGGTGATCGACGCCCTCGCGGGCGTGAACGACCAGCACGACGGTTTCGACGCGGTGGTGCACCTGGGCGCGATCCCGGCTCCCGGCATCCGCTCCGACGTCGCGACCTTCGACAACAACATGACGAGCACGTTCAACGTGTTCTGGGCGGCCCTGCGGCTCGGCATCCGTCGCATCGTCTACGCCTCGAGCGAGACCGTCCTGGGGCTGCCCTTCGACGTGCCGCCGCCCTACATCCCGGTCGACGAAGAGTACGCCCCCCGCCCCGAGTCGGTGTACTCGCTCGTGAAGACCCTCGAAGAACGCCTCGCGACCGAGCTGGTGCGCTGGTACCCCGACCTCTCGGTCACCGCGTTGCGGTTCTCGAACGTCATGGTGCCCGAGGACTATGCCGCCTTCCCCTTCGACGCCGACGCCCGCGCCCGCAAGTGGAACCTGTGGGGGTACATCGACGCCCGCGATGGCGCTCAGGCGATCGAGCGTGCTCTCGAGACCGCACCGGCGGGCTTCGACACCTTCATCATCGCCGCGGCCGACACCGTCACGACCCGCCCCAACGCCGAGCTGGTGGCCGAGGTGTTCCCCGACACCCCCACCCGCGGCGATCTGGGCGAGAACACCACCCTGCTGTCGATCGACAAGGCGCGGCGGCTCCTCGGCTACGACCCGCAGCACTCCTGGCGCGACGAGCACTGACCCCGGCCCGGCGGGGGCGTGACAGACTCGGCGAATGGATGCCGAGAACCCCACCACGCCCCCTCCGGCATCGAACGACGACGAGCCCGTGATCCCGCTGCCCACGGCGCACGAGAAAGAGGTCAGCTACCTCGCTCGCAGCGGCGCGGTGGTGACCCTGCGTCTCATCGACACCGGACGCTTCGAGGTGAAGCTGGACACCCGGGGGGACTACACCGCCGTGCTGCTCTTCGACGGCGAAACCTTCGCGCTGCACCCGGCGCCCGGCGTGCACGCGATCGGCGGAACGGGACTGACCGCGACCGACCTGTACGAACGCTTCTGACCCGCGGGCGCAAGCCCTGCCCCCGCCGGCGCCGCGACGGTTGACTGGGATCCTCGACCCGCCGGGAGGACCACCGTGAGCCACGACGCCGACACCTACGACATCGCCGTGATCGGAGCGGGCCCCGCGGGCACCGCCGCAGCCCTGCGCGCCGCGGAGCTCGGTGCTTCGGTCGTGGTCCTCGAGGCCGGGCGCGTGGGCGGAACATGCGTCAACACCGGCTGCGTGCCGACGCGGGTGCTCGCGAAGGCCGCGCGCCTCATGCGCGAGACCCGTTCCGCCGACGACTACGGCATCGTCGTGGACGAACCGCGCGTGGACTGGACGGCGGTCGTGGCTCGTGTGCACGAGCGTGTGGATGCCGTGCGCTCGATCAAGCGCGAGGCGGAGCGTTTCGCCGCCGCCGGCGTCGACCTCGTCCACGAGGGCCGTGCGCGCTTCGCCGACGATCACACGCTCGTCTTGGACAGCGGTCGTCGCGTGCGCGCGGAGTCGATCCTGGTGTGCGTCGGCGGCCACTCGCGCCGCTTGCCGATCCCCGGGGCGGAGCTGGCGACCGTCCCCGAGGACGTGCTGTCGTTGACCGAGCTGCCGGAACGTGTCGCGGTGATCGGCGCGGGCAACACCGGCGCACAGCTGGTGACGGTGTTCCGCTCGTTCGGTTCGCAGGTCACGCTGCTCGATGTCGCTCCGCGGGTGCTGATGGCATCCGATGCCTCGATCTCGCGCGTGATCGCGGCCGCGCTCACCGACAACGGGGTCGATGTGCGAACGGGCATCGACACGGTCGAGCGTCTCGACCGCCGGGACGACGGCGCCATCCGCCTGACCTGGCGCGAGGACGACGAGGCGCACACGGTCGACGTCGACGTCGTCGTGATGGCCACGGGCTGGCCGGCGGACGTCGAGGACCTCGGTCTCGACAACGCGGGGGTCGAGGTGCAGCGCTCGGCGATCCCGGTGGACCGGTATTTCCGCACGATCGTCCCCCACATCCTCGCGGTCGGCGACGCCAACGGACGCGACATGCTGGTGCAGGCGGCGCAGTTCGAGGGCGAGGCGGCGGCCGAGAACGCCGTCCTCGGGGCCAACCGGCGCACACCCCACCACCTGCTGCCGGCGGGCGGGTTCACCGACCCCGACTACGCGGGTGTCGGTCTCACCGAGGAGCAGGCGCGCGACCGCGACCCCTCGTGCGTCGTGGCGACGGTGGGGTTCGACACCCTCGACCGGGCCGTGATCGATGACCGTGAGAACGGCTTCTTGATGCTCATCGCCGACCGGCGGC
Source organism: Microbacterium sp. NPDC090007 (assembly GCF_044748345.1). Lineage (NCBI taxonomy): Bacteria > Bacillati > Actinomycetota > Actinomycetes > Micrococcales > Microbacteriaceae > Microbacterium > Microbacterium sp. NPDC090007. The sequence goes on from NZ_JBIVFV010000002.1 coordinate 503,730, forward strand.
GCGAGCTCGTGCTCGGCGCCCACGCGGTGGGCGAGAACGCGGTCGAGGTGATCCAGTCCGTCACCACGGCCATGGCGGCCGGGATCGACGTGTCGACCCTGGCGGGCGTGCGCTTCGCGTACCCGACCTACAGCGCCGTGATCGGCAACGCCGCCCGCGCACTGCTGCACACCGACGCCCCGGCGCTGCTGGAGTGACACACTGAGACGGTGACCGCCGCCGATCCCGTCCCGACGACCGCGCCCGTCGGCTCCCCCGCGAAGCGGGGACGCCCCGGTTACGATCGCGACGGCATCCTCGACGTGGCGGTCCGGGTCTTCAACGAGCAGGGCTACGACGCCACCAGCGTCTCGGACCTGGCCCGTCGCCTCGGGCTGACGAAGTCGGCGCTGTATCACCACTTCTCCTCGAAGGAGGAGCTGCTGTCGGTGGCGCTCGAGACGGCCCTGGGTGGACTCGAAGCCGTGTTGGACCAGCCCGCGGCGCGGACCGGGGCGGCATCCGATCGTCTGCGATTCGTGCTCACCGGGGCGACGGACGTGCTGGTCGCGCAGCTGCCGGCGGTGACGCTCCTGCTGCGGGTGCGGGGCAACAGCGCGGTCGAGCAGGCCGCTCTGGAGCGTCGCCGCGTCTTCGATCACCGGGTCACGGCCCTGGTCGCCGCCGCGCAGGCCGAGGGCGAGGTCCGCGACGACGTGGACGCCGCGGTCGCGGCGCGTCTGCTGTTCGGGATGATCAACTCGGTCGTGGAGTGGTATCGCCCGGGCGGGGGCGTCGACGGCGATCGCCTCGGCGCCGACATCGTGCGCATCGCCCTGGACGGCCTGCGCACGTCGTAGCCCCTTCCTCGGCCCGGCCCCGCCGCGCCGACCCCACCCCGCCGTCCTGCGGAACGACCCGCGACACGCCGCACCACACGGTCCGACGCACCGGCACCCGCCCACCTCATCCGCACGACGGCGCACCACCGCCGGCAGAACGGCCCGCACGACGCCCAAGGGGCCCCGCGCGCCGGCGTGGAGCCCCTCGGGGAGGGCGGGTCAGGCGCGCAGGTCGACGCCCTTCGGCTCCCGGATGAGCGAGACCGCGACCAGCGACACCACAGCGGCGACCGCGATGTAGGCGCCGATCGTCCAGGACGCGCCGGTCGAGCGCAACAGGGCCTCGGCGACCATCGGGGCGAAAGCGCCACCCATGATGGCGCCCAGCGCGTACCCGATCGAGACGCCCGAGTAGCGGACGTCGGCGGGGAACATCTCGGCGTAGAGCGCGGCCTGCGGCCCGTACGACAGTCCCAGGCCGAGGGTCATGACGAAGAGGGCGACGAAGTACCAGACGATGTTCCCGGTGTCGATGAGGAACCACATCGGCACGGCCCAGATCGCCAGCAGCAGGTAGCCGAGCTGGAACGTGCGCACGCGTCCGAGGGTGTCCGAGAGTCGGCCGCCCCACAAGGTGAACCCGAGCCAGCCGAACGATGCCAGCGTCGTCGCGAGCAGCACGGTGGGCCGCTCCAGCCCCAGCGCGGTGACCGCGTAGGTGGCGAAGAAGGCGATGAGCAGGTAGCCCGCGGCGTTGTTGCCGATGAACACCAGCGCGGTCAGCGCGACCTGACGCCAGTTCTTGCGGAACAGCTGGCGAAGGGGCGCGGCGGACTCCTTGCGGCGACGGACGAGGTCTTCGAAGACAGGGCTCTCCTCGACGGCGCGGCGGATGACGTAGCCGACCACGATCAGCACGATCGAGAACAGGAACGGCACGCGCCATCCCCACGCCAGGAACGCTTCGGCCGACATCGACGAGGTGAGGATCCACAGCGTCGCGGTGGCGAGGATCATGCCGATGGGCACACCGATCTGGGGGTAGGCCCCGAAGGCGCCGCGGCGGTGGACGGGGGCGTGCTCGACCGAGAGCAGAGCGGCTCCTCCCCACTCGCCACCGGCCGAGAAGCCCTGCAGAACCCGCAGGAGGATGAGCAGGATCGGGGCGGCGATGCCGATCGCGGCGTACGTGGGCAGGACGCCGATGAGCGCGGTGGACACCCCCATCATCACCAGGGTGAGCACGAGCATCTTCTTGCGGCCGATACGGTCGCCGAGGTAGCCGGCGACGACGGCGCCGAGCGGGCGGAAGAGGAAGGAGATGCCGATCGTCGCCCACGACAGCACCTGCGCGATGCCGGGGTCGGATTGGGCGAGCGGGGCGAGGAAGAGGGGCGCGAGCACGAGGCCGGCCGCCTGGGCGTAGATGAAGAAGTCGTACCACTCGATCGAGGTGCCGACGAGGGTACCGGCGAGCACGCGCCGTTCCTCTCGCGTGGTACCGGTCGTGGTGGCGCGCGTGGATGCCGCGGTCTGCGAGGCCATGAGAACTCCGTCGTTCTGTGGGCAGGGATCGAACTCAGCGGCATCTGTTACCGACCGAGCGTTCAGTAATAGTGTCAGAGGTGCGGCCGTCCGACAAGAGGACGGCGGAAGGAGCCGCCATGACCCTCTGGACCATCGTCCCCGGAGCCCTCGACGAGCGTCTCGGCATCGTCGTCACCGCGCAGTCGGCCGACGAGGTGTCGGCGTCGATGCCCGTCGAAGGCAACACGCAGTCGCTGGGACGCCTGCACGGCGGGGCGACGGCGGCGCTCGCCGAGGCCGTGGGGTCGTGGGCGGCGATGATCCACGCATCGACCCTCGGCAGGGTCTGCGTCGGCGTCGACCTGAACATCACCCACCACCGCGGCGCGCATACGGGACGCATCCACGCCGTCGCCACCGCCGCGCACCGCGGGCGTCGCGTGGCGACCTACGACGTCCGCGTGGTCGACGACGAGGGGCGCCCGGTCGCCACCGCGCGCATCACGAATCTGATCGTCGATGCACCGTGACGCCCCGTCTCGGCGCGGTCCGGGCGCGGCGCCGCCCTCTGGCATCCTGGATGCCATGACGAAGATCCGAGGGAGTGCACCGCCCCCATGCGGTGCACTCCCTCGCCCGTCGAGGTCAGTCCCGAACATCTCCCGACGGGCGTATGGGTGCCATCTCGAAGCCGGAGACGACACCCACCCCCACCAGTGCGGTGTCACCCGGGTGCGGATCCTTACATCCCGTCCGAAAACTTTCTCTCCGCCCCCCGCGGTAAGGATGCGGCGACGCCCGACACAGCCCCTTCGATCGAGCGGAGTCGTCCGCCCGTGACCGACGAGCACTTCGTGGCCTTCTTCCGCGAGCATCACAACGCCGTCCTCCGCTTCATCGAGCGTCGGGTGTCGGACCGTGAGGCCGCGGCGGATCTCGCCATGGACTGCTTCGAGATCGCGTGGCGCAAACGCGATCCCCGCGATCCGTTCGGGTTGCCGTGGGTGTACCGCACCGCTCGCAACCTCATCGCGAACGAATATCGACGACGAGATCGGGAAGGGGCACTGTGGACGCACATCGAGGACCAGGTGCGCACACTCTCGACCGAATCGGAGTCGGCGATGGTGCGCGACCTGCTCGACGCCATGCGCGCGCTGCCCGAGGCCGAGCGCGAGATCCTCTGGCTGACATACTGGGAAGAACTGCCGGCCGCCGACGTGGCCGTCGTGATGGGGATGAGCACGGGCGCCGTGTGGACGCGCCTGAACCGCGCGCGGGCGAAACTCCGCCCCCTGCTGCGGGCCGCCCCCGCGGTCCGGGAGGGGGTGTCCGATGATCGACGATGAACTCGCCCGCGCGATGCGACGCATCGACCCCGCCGCGACCCCCCTCGACGCGCCGATCCCCCTCGACGCCGAGCGGCGACTGCGCGAGATCGTCGGGCGCGACCCGGCTCCGCGCCGCCGCCCCGCGCGCCGCCGCCCCCTCGTCGCACTGACCTCGGCCGCGGCCGCCGTCGTCGTGATCCTGACCATCGTGACGGGGGTGCTGTGGATGCCGGCACCCTCGGCATCCGCTCTCACTCCCACCCCCCTCGTCTACACCGCCGAGCCCGTCGACCCCGGCCAGGCGATCGAGGACGCCCGCGCCGCGCTCGCACGAGACGACGACGAGGTCGCGGCCGAACGCCGCTCGCTCTCGCTGGGGTGGTACTTCAGCGCGTCGGCGGACGGCGCCGAGGCCACCGTGTTCCGGCGCGAGTGGGTCGACCTGAGGTGGAACCGGGACTTCTCGGGCTCGGTCGTGACGATCGCGGCCGAGGCCACCGACGCCGACGGCGACACGGTGCCCGCCGGCGATCCGCCCCCCGGGACGGTCGTGGGCGAAGTGCGCTACGTCCAGAACCAATTCCGGCCGCTGTCGCCCGAGCCCCCGGCGCCCACCGTCGACGCGATGCGCGCGCTGCTGCGGTCGTCCTCCGGCGTCGAGGGCGAGCTGACCGCCGGCGACGCGATCACCGGCGCCCGCACCGTGCTGGGCGAATGGACGCTGGACGACGCGCAGCAGTCCGCCCTGCTCGAGGTCGTCGCCGCGACCCCCGGCGTGCGTTCGCTGGGAACGACGCGCGATCGGATCGGACGCGAGGTGGTCGGCATCGCCGGTGTCCCCTCCTCGATCGCGAACACCGACGTCACGCTGCTGGTCTCGGTCGAGACCGGCCGCATCGTCGGCTTCGAGTCGGCGCTGATCGGTGCGAACACCGACCTCGACCTCCCCCCCGGATCCGTGACGGAGTACGCCCTGTGGGACGTACGCGACCGAGAGGATGCTCCCCGATGAGCGACACCCCCGACCTTCACCCCGACATCGCCGCGGCGCTCGCCGATATTCCCGGGGGCGTGGTCATCGACGCCCGGCACGCGGAGTGGCCCGACCGGGGGATGCGCATCGACGTCCCCGCCGACGGCGAGCGGGCCGTCGGCAGCTGCGCGACGGGAAACGTCTGCGCCTACAGCGGTTCGGGGCTGTCCGGGACGCGGGTGTCGTGGTCGACGTGCGGCACCTACTCCCCCGGCATCACCGTGCGCTCGATCGCCAACGCGCGCTCCGCCGGTTACGCGCAGGCGCGCTCGTCGTCGGGATCGGTGCTCGCCACGGCGATCGCCGGGTCGTCGGCGAACGTCTCGGGCGCGGTCGCGAGCGTGCGCTGCGTGCCCTGAATCCGCCCCCGCTCCTCCCGGACGCGGGCCCGCGTCAGCTCCAGGGGCGCGCGGAACGCTCTCGCCAGTACGAGACCGGGTCCACGGCGAGCGCGTCGCGCACGGCCCGTCCGATCGGGCGGGCCGATGCCGACACGGCGGTTCGCAGGTGCTCCCGCGTCGTCGCCCCGACCAGCACGATGTCGGCGAACGGCTGCGCCCGCGCCGCCCCGATCGCGAAGACGTCCGGGGCGATCCCGGATGCCGCCCGCTCGAGGTCGCCCTCGGGCGCGGCCCGCGCCAGCTCGCCGTTGGCCAGCACCTCTTTGAGCACGACCGTCCACCCCGCATCGCGCGCCGCGGCGAGGGCGTCGCCGACCGTCGACTCGCGGAGGTTCCACGTGGCCTGGACCGCACCGAACGGGGAGTCGGCGAGGGCGATGGCGGCGCGCACCACCTCGCCCTGGTGGGGGCCGCTCGTCGACAGGCCCACCGTCACTCCCCGCTCGCCGAGCGCGCGAAGGCGCGCCATCACCTCGGCGTCCGCGAGCACGGGGCTGTCGGGCGTGACGGAGTGCACGAGATACAGGTCGGGCACCGTGGAGAGGGCGTCGAGCGTCTCGGGCCATTGCCGGTCGAACATCGCGGCGGAGTGATCCTTGCGCTCGTGCACCTCGGCATCCATCCGCCATGCGCCGACGTACTCGTAGCCCCATTTCGAGCCGATCGTGATCGCGCCACGGCGTTCGGGGTGGGTGGCCAGCCACGACCCGAGGAACCGTTCGGCGTACCCGTAGGACCTCGCCGTGTCGACGTAGCGGATGCCGAGCGCCCACGCCTCGTCGAGCAGCTCGTGCGCCCGCGCGCGCATCGCATCGATCGAGCGCCGGGCGGGCTCGCCCAGGTCGGCGTCGCGCGCGGTCGTGATGTAGGCGGGGCGGCCGACGGCGGCGAGTCCGAGACCGAGGCGGGCGGCGTTCATGCTCCGACGCTAGCGGGCCGTGCATCGCGCGGGGTCCGGGGATCGTCGGGTCGAGGGGAACAAGTCGGCGCGGGAACCGGTTTCGCTCCTCGTCGGCCGCGGCGCGCGTCGACGATCCTCGTGGAGCGGAAACCATGACCTACCTCGACGTCCCCGCCGACGACCGGCAACCGATCTGTCCTGCCTGCGGCATCACGATGCACCCCCTTCTCGACGAGGGCGAAGCGGCCGACGAGTGTCGCGAGTGCGGTTTCCGGGTGGAGTGGTCCTCGCCCCGTCGCGGGCACCGGCGCGACGACGACGAGCGCCCGCGCTCGCGGTGGGACGACGAGGACTGAGCGTCAGCGACGACGGCTGCGGCGCACCTCGACAGCGCTCAGCACGAGCGCGGCGCCCGAGAACGCGACCGAGACTGTCAGGGCGATCGTCAGGGCCGCGCTGAAGGCGGTCGGATCCTCGGCCGGCGATCCCGGTCCCGCGGCGCGCGCTATTCCGGCGAGCACGGCGACGAACACCGTGCCCAGCACCGTCTGCCCGATCGCCGAGCCCACCCGCTGAGCGGTCTGCACGACGCCGCCGGCGACCCCACCGCGGGCGGGGTCGACCTCGGCCAGCGTCAGCGTCTGGTTCGGCGTGACGATCGATCCGCCCGCAAGCCCCAGGACGAACAGCGGCAGGCAGAGTCGCAGGATGACGTCGGCGGGATCCGTCGCCGCGGGCGACGCCTGCACGGCCAGGCCCAGCACGATCGTGACGAGGGTGAACACCGCGACCGCCCCCACCAGCAGCGGGCGCCCCACACGCGAGACGAACCGCCCCGCGACGGGCGCTCCGAAGACGGTTCCGACCGCGTAGGCCGTGACCCCCAGCGCGGACTGCAGGGCGGTGAAGCCGAGCCCGTCCTGGTAGTACAGCGCCAGCACGAGCGGGACACCGGTGTTGCTGCAGAAGAACACCACGGCGAACACCACGCCCGTCACGAATGAGCGCACGCGGAACAACCGCAGGTCCAGCAGTGGCGCGGCATCCGCCCTCGTGCGTCGCGCCTCGTGACGCACGAACGCGAACAGCACCCCCGCCGCGGGAATGAGCAGCAGCAGGGTGAGGGGCCCGCCGGCCTGGCCGCCCTCGACGATCGGGAACAGGATGCCGAACAGCCCCGCACCCAGCAGCGCAGCGCCCCACAGGTCGAGCCGCCCCGCGGCCGACGGCGCGGGCACGTCGCGGGGAACCCACCGCCGCGCGAGCAGCACGGCCGCGACACCGATCGGCACGTTGATGAAGAACACCAGACGCCACCCGACGTCCTCCCCGCCGGCCGAGATCAGCAGGCCCGCGACGACCGGCCCCAGGGCGGTACCCGCCCCCACCGTCAGGCCGAGCCGCCCGAAGGCCCGACCCCGCTCGCCGGCGGGGAAGACGCTCTGGATGAACCCCGACACCTGCGGCCCGATCATGCCGCCGAACAGTCCCTGGACGACCCGCGCCGCGATCAGGATCTCCGGGGTCGGTGCGAGACCGACCGCGGCGCTCGCGACGACGAACCCGAGAACGGCGATCGTGAAGACCCGTCGCCGACCGCGGCCGTCGCCGAGGCGGCCACCGATGACGGGCACCAGGCCGAAGGCGAGGACGTACCCGGTGACCATCCACTGCAGTTCGCTCGCGCCGGCGCCGGTGGACCGACCGATCGAGGGCAGGGCGACGTTGGTGACGCTCACGTCCAGGAGCGCCGCGAACTGCCCCATCAGCATGACCGAGAGGGCGCGCCAGCGGCGCGGATCGGGAGGGCTCGTCACGGGGTCGGCGGGTTCTGTGGCGGCGTCGGTCGAGCGGGACGAGTCGATCTCGACATCGGTTCCTCCCGTTCTCCCCGCTTCAGGCTACGTCCGCAGGGCGGCCTCGGCCCCGCGGCGGGCGCGGCTGCGCGGGATCGGACCCCCGCATCGCGCACCCTCACCGTCCCCTCACCCTTGCTATGAAGGATCTATGTCGCGTGGTGACCCGTGGCCGGACGGTGCATGCTGGCATCCATGAGCCCCCGTCCCGCCCCGCTGACCCGTCCCGACGGCACGCCGATACGCGCCCTCGTCGTCGACGACGAGGCCAATCTCAGCGAGCTGCTGCGCATGGCCCTGCAGAACGAGGGGTGGGACGTGCGCACCGCCGCGACGGGGCACGAGGCGTTGACGGTCATCCGGGAATTCGCGCCCGACCTGATCGTGCTCGACATCATGATGCCGGGGCTGGACGGCCTGGGCGTCCTCGCGCGCATGCGCGCGGCGGGCAACGACGCCCCGGTCCTGCTGCTGACGGCCAAGGACGCGGCGGAGGACCGCATCGCGGGCATCGGCGGAGGCGCCGACGACTACGTGACCAAGCCCTTCCATCTCGAGGAGGTCGTCCTGCGACTGCGCGGCATGGCCCGACGTCACGTCGCCGTGCTCGCCGACGCCGATCAGCGGCTGCGCGTGGGCGACCTCTCGCTCGACGAGGAGGCCTACGAGGTGGAACGCGGCGGCGTCCCCGTCAAGCTCACCGCGCGCGAGTTCGAGCTGCTGCGCTACCTCATGCAGAACCCCCGCCGGGTGCTCAGCAAGGCGCAGATCCTCGACGAGGTGTGGAGCTACGACTTCGGCGGCGACGGCAGCGTCGTCGAGATCTACATCTCGTACCTGCGCAAGAAGATCGACAGCCTGGGCGAACCGCTCATCCACACCGTCCGCGGAGTCGGCTACCAGATCAAGGCGTCATGACCCTCTCACGCACGCCCCGACGGTGGACGCTGCGGCGCACCCTCGTCGTGGGGACGAGCGTGCTCGTCGGCGTGGCGTTCGCGATCATGAGCGTCGCCACCATCGTCGCGCTGCGCTCGTTCGCCGTCGGCCGCCTGGATCAGCAGGTGCGCGAGGGCCTGTCGTTCGTCGCGGGCTCCGATCGCGACGACGGTGGCTCGCGACCCCCCGGGGACACGGGCGGTCCCGCGCCGCGGGTGGGGTCGCTGCAGGCGGTGGTCTCGACCGACGGCACCGTGCAGCGTTCGGGATACACCCGCTCCGACGGCACCGAGCTGACGCTCACCGACGACCAGGTGGCGCGGTTGCGGTCCGCGGTGCCGACCGATCGGCAGCCCACGAGCGTGGATCTCGGCGCGGACCTCGGCGTCTTCCGCGTGGCCGCCGCGCAGACGAACGGCGCCACGATCTTCGCGGGCGAGTCCGAGGCCGACGTCACCGCCACGGCATCCGCCCTGATCGTGATCCTGGCCGCCGTCGGAGCCGTGGTGCTGATCGCGGCGATCCTCGGCCTCTCGCTGTTCGTGCGCCGGAGCCTGCGCCCCCTCGACCGGGTCGCCCAGGTGGCGCAGCGCGTGTCGACACTGTCGCTGGACACCGGCACGGTCGACATCCCCGACCGCGTGGCGCCGGTCGACACCGATCCGGCGACCGAGGTCGGGCGCGTCGGGTCGTCGCTCAACGACCTGCTCGGCCATGTCCAGACCTCGCTCGCCGCCCGCCAGTACAGCGAGGAGCAGTTGCGGCGTTTCATCGCGGATGCCAGCCACGAGCTCCGCACACCCCTGTCCAGCATCCGCGGGTATGCGCAGCTGTCGCTGAGCGAGGCGGCACCCATGACGCAGACGCAGGCGCGCTCGTTCGACCGGATCGAGTCGGAGGCCGCGCGCATGGCATCCCTCGTCGACGACCTGCTGCTCTTGGCGCGGTTGGATGCCGGTCAGCCTCTGCGCCGCGACGACGTGGAGCTGACGCTGCTCGCCGTCGACGCCGTCGGCGACGCGCAGGCCGCCGATTCCACCCGCTCGTGGCGCCTGGACGTGACAGACGACCTGATCACGGTGCGCGGCGACGGCAACCGGCTGCGCCAGGTGGTGGCCAACCTGCTGCGCAACGCCTCGACGCACACGCCCCCGGGAACGACGGTGACGCTGTCGCTGGCGCGCGAGGGCGACGAGGCCGTCCTCGGCGTCGCCGACGACGGGCCCGGCATCGACCCCGGCGTCGCCGAACGCCTGTTCGACCGTTTCGCCCGCGCCGACGACGCGCGCAACCGCGATGCCGGCAGCACGGGACTGGGCCTGTCGATCGCGCAGGCCATCGTCGGGGCGCACGGGGGACGCATCGCCGTCGACAGCACGCCGGGACGGACGGTGTTCGCGGTGCGATTGCCTGCCGAGGCGCCGTGAGGACCGGGCCTGCACGGCGCGTGCGCCCGAGGCTCGGGTGGCGAATAAACTACCCCTGATCGAGCCGGATGCCGTAGACCCCGCGCTCGTCGGCTCCCCGCCGTCGCCGCCCGCGCCACCCCCGCGCGACAGCCGACGGCCACGAATCCGGAGGTCTCGATGGCCCACTCCCCCGCCGCGCGCATGCACGAAGTCAGCGACGAGACGCGCGCGATCGTCGACATGGTGCTGGACTACTCCCGGGGTCGGCTCAACGCCGAGGACACCCCGCTCGACAAGCCCCTTCCCGCAGCCGAGCTGACCCGTCTCGCGGGCCGCACGATCGACGAGGACGGCATCGGTGCCCGCAGGGCCCTCGGCGTCTTCGAGCACGTGCTGGCCCCCGCGTGCATCACGACCGACGACCCGCGCTACCTGTCGTTCATCCCCAGCGCCCCCACCAAGGCGGCCGCGGCCTTCGACCTCGTCGTGTCGGCGAGCGCGCTGTACGGCGGGTCATGGCTCGAGGGCGCCGGTGCCGTCCACGCCGAGAACGAGGTGTTGCGGTGGCTCGCCGCCGAGTTCGGCCTCCCCGCGGGGGCGGGCGGGGTCTTCGTGCAGGGCGGCACACTGGGCAATCTCTCGGCGCTGGTCGCCGCACGCGAGGCCGCACGCGACCGGTTCGCGGATGCCGGCACGCCCCGCCCGGACGCCTGGCGCGTGGTCTGCAGCGTCGAGGCGCATTCGTCGATCGCCTCGGCCGCCCGCGTGATGGACGTCGAGGTCGTCGGCGTGCCCGTCGGCGAGGACGGTGTCCTGCGCGGCGACGCGGTGCGTGCGGCACTGGACGAGTACGGCGACAGCGTCTTCGCCGTCGTCGCCACCGCGGGCTCCACCAACTTCGGCATCGTCGACGACATCGCCGATGTCGCCCGCGCGATCGAGGGCACCGACGTGTGGCTGCACGTCGACGGCGCCTACGGCCTGACCGGCATGCTCTCCCCCCGCGCGCGCCACCGCTTCGCGGGCGTCGAGCACGCCGACTCGCTCGTCGTCGACCCGCACAAGTGGCTCTTCGCGCCGTTCGACGCGTGCGCGCTGATCTACCGCGACCCCGAACGCGGCCGCCGCGCGCACACGCAGCACGCCGAGTACCTCGACACCCTCACCGAGACCAGCGACTGGAGCCCATCGGACTTCGCCGCGCACCTCACCCGTCGTGCCCGCGGTCTGCCGCTGTGGTTCTCGCTGGCGACATACGGGGCGGGTGTCTACCGCGAGGCCATCACCTCGGCGATCGACCTGGCCGCGCGTATCGCCGACGAGATCGATCGACGCCCCGATCTCACCCTCGTCCGCCGCCCGCAGCTCGGTGTGGTCGTCTTCGAGCGCGCAGGGTGGGCCAAGCCCGACTACGACCGGTGGTCGGCGCAGCTCCTGGACGGCCAGCACGCGTTCGTCACGCCCTCCAGTCACGCCGGCCGCGTGAACGCCCGCTTCGCGATCCTCAACCCGCGGACGACGTTCGACGACCTCGTGGGGATCCTCGACACCATGGCGTGAGGCTCCCGGGGCAGCGGTGCGCGACGCCCGGTGAGAAGGGGTCGAGCTCGTCCGCCGCTCACAGGTGCGCGTCCACGAGGGCGCGGCGCAGTCCCACCCGCTCCACCTCGGGCCACGTCACCGCGCCCGCCCCCTCGGGCATCGTGATCGCCTCGTCGCACAGCGAGGTGCGCAGGAGGTCGGCGCTGAGCGGGCAGTGCGTGATCACGACCGCGAGGCAGAACGTGTGCCCCCGGTGCCGCTCGACGGCCTGGTGGAGCAGATCCGCCCCGGCCTCCAGGTGGGCGCGCGCGTAGGCGGCCTCCCGCGGTCCCGACACGACCGCGAAGGCGACGACCCGCCGGTAGTCGGGACCGTCCGCCAACTCCTCCCGCAGCAGGACGACCCGTTCGCGCAGCGCCCGTCGCAGCCACCGCCCGCGCCGGTGGGCGCGCAGGTCGATCCCGTACAGCAGGGTCGCCGGCGCCGTGCCCTCTCCGGCGTCGAGGACACCCAGACCGAGGCTCGCCCGGTCACCGCCGACGCGGACCCCGGAAGCGAATCGGGCCAGAACAGTGAGGGCGCTCATCCCTCCTTCCTACTCACGCGGCCGTCGAAAGGCTCGTCTCCTCACGAAGTCCATACGCGCGACGTCCGTCCGCGGCCCGCGGCGCCTGACGCCCCGCAGGGCGCCGGGCCGTCGTCAAGAAGACGGATCGCTTCGACCCACGACCGTGTCGACGAGGAGCAGCATGTCCGCGACATCGAACTCCTCCCGGCTCAGGGCGCGGAGGATGACCGCCCCCACCAGCGCATCGGCGGCGGCGTGCAGCTGCGGTCCCGAGGCTCCGCCGAGCGCCTGGGAGAGACGCTCCATGAGCGGGGCCGCGAGGATCTCGGTCCTCAGCCGTCGCCCCGTCTCGGCGCTCCCGGCCGCCGCGGCGACGAGCGAACGCAGGAGCCCCTCGCCGTCGGGGCTCGCGCGCAGGGTGAACAGTTCGCTCAGCCACGCCGCGAGGTCCGTGCGGGCGTCGCCCGTGTCGGGGAGGTCGCGCCGGTCGCTCAGCAGCCTCCCCTCGAGGATCGCCTCGGCTATCACATCGCCTTTGCCGGGCCACCAGCGGTAGATCGTCTGCTTTCCCACTCCGGCGCGGCGGGCGATCCCCTCCATCGTCAGGTGGTCGTATCCCCGCTCGGTGAACAGCGACACCGCGGCGTCGAGGATCGCCATGCGTGCCGCTTCGCTGCGGACGGGGCCGGTGCGTGCGAGAGCCATAGCACTCATTGTGCGGGATCTCGACGGAAGCCGAGACGAGACGGTGCGTGTTATGTTTTTCGGACTGGTCGGAGCCGACGGTGCTCCCTCGCGCGCACCGCACGAGAGGAACGCCGCATGGCCGAATTACTGCACCGCCTCGGAACCTTCGCCGCGCGTCGCGCGTGGACCGTCATCATCGCGTGGGGTGTCCTGCTCGCCGTGGTCGTCGGCGGTTTCTCCCTGGGCTTCAAGGGGCTGAGCTCGAGCTTCGACATCCCCGGCACGGCATCCGGAGACGTGATCGCGCAGTTGCAGGACGAGCTACCCGATTTCAGCGGTGCGTCCGGGGCGGTCGTCTTCCGCACCTCCGACGGGTCCGCCCTGACCGACACCCAGAAGAGCGACATCGCCGCCCTGGTCGCCTCCGCGTCCGACCTGCCCGACGTCGCGCGCGTGACCGATCCCTTCGCGACCCAGGCCCAGCTCGACACGCAACGCCAGCAGGTCGTCGACGGTCGCCGACAGCTCGCCGACGCCCGGTCCGAGGCCGAGGCCGGCCGGCTGCAGCTCGGCGACGGTGCGGCCCGGCTCGATCAGGGGCAACAGCAGCTGGACGCCGCACGCGCACAGCTCGAGGCGGCGCCCCTCCCCGCCGCGCAGAAGCAGGCACAGCTCGACGCCCTCGAGTCGCAGCAGGCGCAGCTCGACCAGCAGCGTGCTCAGCTCGAGCAGCAGCAGACGCAGCTGGACGACGGTCTCGCCGAGATCGCGGCGCAAGAGACCCGGCTCGACGACGGCGCCGAACTGCTCTCGTTCGCGGATGCCATCCGTCTCGTCTCGGACGACGCCTCCACCGCGATCGTCAACGTGTCGTTCGATCAGCCGCGCCTCGAGTTGTCGGAGGAATCGAAGCAGGCTGTCGTCGACCACTTCACCGCGACCGGCGTCGACGGGGTCGAGGTCGCCTTCAACACCGAGATCTCTCAGGGCATCCCCGAGATCTTCGGCGTCGGCGAGGTCGTCGGCGTCGCGGTCGCCGGCATCGTCCTCATCGCCGTCCTCGGGTCGCTCCTGGCCGCGTCGTTCCCGATCCTCACCGCCATCGTCGGCGTGGCCATCGGCGCGATGGCGACGCTGTCGTTCTCGGGGGTGGTGCAGATGGCCTCGGTCACCCCCTTCCTCGGCGTCATGCTCGGACTCGCGGTCGGCATCGACTACGCGCTGTTCATCCTCTATCGCCACCGGCGCCAGCTCCTGCAGGGCGCCGCGGTGCGGGACTCCATCGGTCTCGCCAACGGCACGGCGGGCACCGCCGTGGTCTTCGCCGGCCTCACCGTGATCGTCGCTCTGCTCGCCCTCAACATCACCGGCATCCCCTTCCTCGGCTTGATGGGCACCGCGGGCGCCGTCAGTGTGCTCGTCGCCGTCCTCATCGCGGTGTCGCTGATCCCCGCGCTGCTGGGCTTGGCGGGCACGCGCATCCTCAGCCGCCGCGCCCGCGCACGCCTCGCCGCGACCCACGACGAGGAGCCTGCGCGCCGCCGCACCCGAGCGGGGACGCGCACCACGGATGCCGCGGAACACCCCGGTCGCACGACGGGCCCTGAGGCGACCGGCGCCGCTGCGCCCGTCAAGCCGATGTCGACGCTTCGCGCCATCGTGACGATGGTGGTGGCCACCATCGTCCTGCTGGTCGTCGCGATCCCCGCCCTGTCGATGCGGCTCGGGCTCCCCGACGGAGGATCCGAGGCCGAGGACTCCACCGGCTACAAGGCCTTCACCTGGTCGGAGGAGGCGTTCGGTCCCGGAGCGAACGCTCCCCTGCTCGTCACGGCCACCCTCCCCGCCGACACCGCGCAAGACGATGTCGCGGGACTGCAGCTCGACATCGCCCGCGAGCTCTTCGCCCAGGACGATGTCGAGGCGGTCGCGCCCGTGGCCGTGTCCGAGGACCGGACGCTGGCCGCGTTCCAGGTCATTCCCCGCGAGGGTCCCAATGCCGAATCCACGGAGCGCCTCGTGCGCGACCTGAGGATGCTGCCGCCCGTCGACGGCGGCGTCGAACTCGGTGTCGCGGGCGCCGCCGCCATCAACATCGACATCTCCGAGGGCCTCGCCGACGTCCTGCCGATCTACCTGGTCGTGGTGGTCGGGCTGTCGTTCCTGATCATGATCGCCGTCTTCCGGTCCCTGCTGGTTCCGCTGATCGCGACCGCGGGCTTCGTACTGTCGCTGTTCGCGACGTACGGTGCCGTCACCGCGGTGTTCCAATGGGGGTGGCTGGGCGAGCTGTTCGGAGTCCACAACCCCGGTCCGATCCTGAGCTTCCTCCCCGTCATCCTCGTCGGCATCCTGTTCGGTCTCGCCATGGACTACCAGCTGTTCCTCACCACCGGCATGCGCGAGGCGTGGGCGCACGGGTCGACCCCCCGCCTGGCGGTCGCGCAGGGCTTCCGCGCCGGACGCACGGTCGTCACGGCCGCGGCCATCATCATGATCGCCGTGTTCTCGGGCTTCATCACCTCGGAGGCCGTCATCATCAAGTCGTTCGGTCTGGGGCTGGCGCTGGGCGTGCTGTTCGACGCGTTCGTCGTACGCATGCTGCTGATCCCCGCGGTGATGCACGTGCTCGGCGGGTCCGCGTGGTGGCTGCCGCGCTGGCTCGACCGCATCATCCCCAACATCGACGTCGAGGGTTCCGCGCTCGAGAGGCGTCACCCGACGCACCACTGAGTCGCAGAGGCACGGCCGCGCTCACGGCATCTCGTCGTTTCCGGGGTCGTGCCGGCTGCTCTCGGCCCCGTCGACTCGACGGATGCGTTGCGGGGATGACTTCGGAATGCGCTCCAGGACCCCCCGCGCTTCGAGGTCCACCTTCGTGTAGCGGGTGTAATTGGAGAGGCGACCTCCCGGGAACGCGGGATGCTGCCCCAGCTGTCGCTGCACCTCTTCGACGACCGTCTTCAAGGGGACGGACCCATCGTCGGCGGCGAAGGCGTCGACCGCGCCGAGAATGGCGGCAACGAGCGCGTCGTACTGCTCGAGCGCGACGGTCCATCCGTCGAGCCCGTCCGGCCGGGTCGAATTGAACATCTGCACGCGACCCCGCGCTCGCGCCTCGGCGTCTTCGCGCCAGGCCCGTTCCGACACGGGAGCACTGTGCGGATCGGTCGACATCATCACCCTCCACGTCGGCTGCCGGGGATTGCTGTCATCCCTCAGACGAATGCGCCGTGAGGCGACATTGCCACGTCGATCCCTACGAGGCAATGCACGGCTCTTCGGTGCGGAATGCACCGGTCGCACGCCGGTCGGCTGCGTGTGGTCCGCGCGACCGCGGGAGCGCCGACGCGGGCCGTCCGCGACAGCACTTCGACACGAGAAAAGCGTCGGAGATATCTCCGACGCTTTGGCGATGAATGCGTGACCCGACGTGGTGAAGTCCCTCGTTCGATGACTTCTCCGGTAGCGGGAGCGGGGCTTGAACCCGCGACCTCACGATTATGAGTCGTGCGCTCTCACCAACTGAGCTACCCCGCCGCACGGCATCCAGGATTCGGATGAGGATGCCTTGAGCCCCGAGTCAGGATTGAACTGACGACCCCTTCCTTACCATGGAAGTGCTCTGCCACTGAGCTATCGGGGCGTACCCGGATCGCTCCGGGCAACTAGAAGAGAATATCAGAACTCGATACTCCCGCACCAATCGGTCACCCGCCGGCGTGCTGACGCAGCCACGCGATGGGGTCGATCGGCGTCGTGCCGTTCTGCAGGATCTCGACGTGGGTGTGCGCGCCGAAGGAGCGACCGGTGTTTCCCGTGCGACCGAGGAACTGGCCCACCTTGACCCGCTCGCCCTGCGTGACCTGCAGCGAGCCGTACTGCATGTGGCCGTAGCGGCTGGACACGAGCTGCCCGTCGATCTGGTGGTCGATCAGGACAGTGACACCGAAGGCACCACCCTGCTCGGTCGCGATGCGCACGGTGCCGTCGGCGATCGCCTGGACGGGTGAGCCCTCACCGGGCACGAAGTCGGCGCCTTCGTGGAAGCCGCCCTCTCGCATACCGAAGCCGTACGTGATCGGCACGCCCACCGCGAAGGGCCACTGGATGGGCGCCGTCGGGTCGTTGACGTAGAAGTTCGAGGGGTTGGTGATCCCGGAATCGGCGGCCATCTTGGCGTACGTGGTGGCGCTGTAGCCGTCGGCACGATCCACGATGGCGGACGTGGCCTCGGCGGGCGCGACGTAGGCCTGGATCTGACCGTCACCCGCAGCGACGTCGCCGCCGACCGCGAGGCGGGTGGTGGCGGTGTCGGCGGGGGCCGTCACGCTGTCGGTGCCGTTCGCGGAGGCGAGGGCGCTGACCGGCATGGTCATCCCGACGGTCAACAAGCCGACGACGCCCATGACGCCGAAGGAGAACGACGTGGCTGCCAGGCGGCGGACGCTGCGGCGCGTCCGAGGAGCTGCGGGCAGACCATCGACGACCGGCTGAGCGGGAGTGGTCACGGGGGGCTGTACCGCCGTCTCGCCGGTGAAGGCGAACAGGCGCGCGGCCGACTCGAACTCGTCGGCGGACGCGTCGTCGTCAGCCGGGGCGCCGACACCGAAAGCCGCACCCGAGGTCTCGAGCGCCGGGCGGACGGGTGCCGCGGGGGCCTCGATGGGCTCGGACTGTTCGGCGCTGTCGAGGATGACCCGACCCTGCGGGCGCCGACGCGAACGACGCGTCACCGGAAGGGTGATCGGTGAGGTGGGGAGGGACACCGGCGTCGTGGCGACGTCGCTGTCGGCGCTCTGCAGGATGACGGCGACCTCATCGGAGCGCGGCTCGGCCACGACGGTCACATCGAGGGCATCGGTCACGTCGGCGTCGGTCGAGGAGGACTCCGGCAGCGTCGGCTGGATGGTCGCGGCGATGACCGTCTCCATCACGGCCGCGGCGACGTTCTCGATCATCTCGGGCTGCGAAGCGGCCTCGGCGTCGACCGGTGCGGGGTCGGCGGCCTTGATCGCGGGGGCGTCGATCGTGGCGACCGGGGTCTGAACGGCCGCGAGACGGCGGATTTCGGCTCGGGTCAGCCGGGGTGCGGTCTCGGGAGCGGGCTCGGAGAGGGGGCGACGAGACCGTCGGGTGACGGCGGGCTCAGTCGAGGAGGCTTCTGACGGCAACGCGGCGGGGGCTCTCGTGTCGTGTCGCGCAGGGGCGACGGCTTCGGGCTTGGGGGGCTTGGCCGTTTCCGCAGGTTCGGGTTGCGGAAAGTAACGAACAGGTAAAGACACTACCCCGTGGGGTCTGGGAATGCCATGACAGGGGCGGTCATTTCACCCGAGGGTAGTCCAAGAGCGGTTCGAGCCGGTCGAAGAACGCCGGGCTCGCGGCGATCACCATGCCGTTCCCCGGACGCCCCCCGGGTGCGCCACCGACCGTGCCGCCGGCCTCTTCGACGAGCAGGGTCCCGGCCGCGTGGTCCCACGGGTGCGTGCCCTTCTCGTAGTACGCGTCCACGCGTCCGGCCGCGACCGAGGCCAGATCCAGCGACGCCGCGCCGATCCGACGCACATCGCGCGCGATGGGCATCACCCGCGACAGTTGATCGAGCGCGGGACCATGCGTCTCGGGGTTGTAGCCGAAGCCCGTGGCGACCAACCCGCCGGCCTCGCCGACCTGGCTCACCGACAGCCGCTCGGCCCCCAGCCACGCTCCCCCTCCCCGGGAGGCGCGGAACAGCTCGCCCGTGACGGGGTTGAACACCGCACCGGCCAGAGCCGTCCAGGTCGCGGGGTCGGCGGAACCCTCGACCGCGGCGATGCTCACCGCCCACGCGGGGATCCCGTAGGCGTAGTTGACCGTGCCGTCGATCGGGTCGACCACCCAGGTGATGCCGCTCGTACCGACCCGGGCGTCGCTCTCTTCGCCGAAGAAGCCGTCGTCGGGACGCTCGCGCGCCAGTTCCGCGCGGATGAAGGCCTCGACCTCGCGGTCGGCCGCGGTGACGATGTCGGCCGCGGCGGACTTGGTCGCCGCCACCGTGACGCCCTCGCGCCGGCGGCGAAGGGCCAGGCGGCCGGCATCCTGGGCGATGCGCGCGGCGAGGTCGAGCAGGTCTGCGGCGAGTGTCATGGCATCCACGGTATCCGCGCCACCCCCTGCGGCGAATTCGTCCTGCTCGTTACCGTGGGGTCATGACCGCTTCGGAGACTCGCCGGTACGACGTCGTCATCGTGGGAGGAGGGCACAACGCCCTCGTCGCCGCGGCCTACCTCGCCCGCGCCGGGCGCCGTGTGGCGGTGATCGAGAGGACGGACACCGTCGGCGGCGCCGCCGTGTCCGAACGCCCGTGGCGGGGGGTCGACGCGCGCCTGTCGCGCTACTCGTACCTGGTCAGCCTGCTGCCGCAGAAGATCATCGACGACCTGGGCCTGCGTATCACGCTGAAGCGGCGCCGGTACTCGTCGTACACTCCCGACCCGTCCGATCCCTCGCGCGGCATCCTGATCGACACGCAGGATGCCGAGGCCACCACCGCCTCGTTCACCCGCACGCTCGGTGAGGCCGGCGCCGCCGAGGCCGAGCGCTTCGCGGCCTTCGGCGAGCGCATCGCACCGCTGGGTGCGGCGGTGTTCCCCACCATGACCGAACCGCTGCCGACCGCCGACGACGTCCGCGCCGCGATCGGCGACGACGGACTATGGGAGGCCCTGACGACGCGGCCGCTCGGCGACCTGCTGCGGCGATCGTTCGAGAGCGACCTCGTGCGGGGCATCGTCCTCACCGACGGACTCATCGGCACCTTCGCCGCCTCCGACGACCCCTCGCTCGCGCAGAACCGCTGCTTCCTCTACCACGTGATCGGCGGCGGGACCGGCGACTGGGACGTGCCCGTCGGCGGCATGGGGACGGTGGCCCGAGAGCTCGAGCGCGTGGCCCTCGAGTCGGGAGTCGACATCTTCACCGGCGTGGAGGTCATGTCGATCTCGCCCGACGGCGACGTGCACACGATGACCGACCGCTCCGAGGTCTTCCACGCCGATCTCGTGCTGAGCGGCGTCGGCCGCGCGGTACTCGACAAGCTGCTGTCGGCGGGCGGGAGCACGACGACCGGCGCGGACGCCCCCGAGGGCGCACAGGTCAAGGTGAACATGCTGCTCTCGCGTCTGCCGCGCCTGCGTGACGACTCCGTGAGCCCCGAGGCCGCGTTCTCGGGCACCTTCCATGTCAACGAGAGCATGACCCAGGTGGATGCCGCCTACGTGGCGGCATCCGGGGGTCTGATCCCCGACCCGCTCCCGGTCGAGATCTACTGCCACTCCCTGACCGATCCCTCGATCCTCGGCGACCATCTGGTCGCGGACGGCGCGCAGACCCTGACGATGTTCGGCCTGCAGGTGCCGCACCGCCTGATCGCCGACATGGACCCGGTCGCCGCGGGCGCCAAGCTGCTCGCGGCCGCGCAGGCGTCGTTGGAGTCGGTGATCGCCGAACCGCTGCGCGACTGCATCTTCCGCGCCCCCGACGGCCGGCTGTGCATCGAGGCGCGGACGACCCACGACCTCGAGGAGTCGCTGAACATGGTCGGCGGCGACATTTTCCACGGCGCCCTTTCGTGGCCGTGGCTGAGCGCCCCCGCCTCCACCCCCGCGGAGCGATGGGGCGTCGCGACCCCGCACCCCCGCGTGCTGCTGTGCGGCTCGAGCGCGCAGCGCGGTGGCGCGGTCAGCGGCATCGGCGGGCAGAACGCCGCGATGGCGGCGCTGGAGATCCTCGGGGGCTGAGGGCGTCCGGCCGCGTTCCCGGCATCCGGAACCGTCCTGCGGATGCGGGGCACGACGCGCCGGCGATCCATCCGCCGGCACGGCGTGTCGCCTCCGCGATCCGCACGACGGCCGCCGCGGACGAGCCGTCAGCTCAGGCGGGGGCCACCGGCTGCTGCAGCTCGGTCACCCAGTCGGCCTGGTCGTCGGACACGGCCCGCACGTAGAGCTCGCGGCACGGACCGGTCGGCACGAGCCCCCGCTCGAGGATCTGCGCGTGGACGGACTGCCAGCTCTCGCCGATGCGGTCCATGGAACCCAGATGGATGCCGCACACGGCGGTCTCGACCGCGGGGAGCTCGACGATCTCGACACCGTCGCGCGCGGGGCCGGCATAGACGTATCCGACGACGACCTCGGTGCCGTCCTCGCTCGCCGCGTATTGGGCGACGGGAGTGTCGAGTGCGCCACTCTCCGCGCCCACGACGGCGGCGACGCCGTCGAACGTCGGGCCGACCACCCCCGCAATCTCCGCACCGTCCGCGACGAGGTGACGACGAGCGGCCAGGCGCAGGGCCGGAAGGGACTTTCGGACGATCTCGATCTGGCGCATGTGCTTCTCTCTCTCGATGAGGTGGAGGCGCTGCTCCACGTCGACGAGCCGCGCGGCGGCGATCCGGTGCTCGCGATCGACCTCGGCCCGGCGTTCGCGGAGCAGGAGCGCGATGCGCTTGGCATCCACTCCCTCGTCCAGGATCTGGGCGACATCGTCGAGACCGAAACCGAGCTGGCGCAACGCCACGATCCGGTGCAGCCTCTCGAGCTGCGACGGGTCGTAGGAGCGGTAGCCGCTGTGCTCGTCCACGTGCGCGGGTACGAGCAGACCCGCGGTGTCCCAATGCCGCAGCATGCGGTGGGTCACCTGACCGATCTGCGCGAACGCTCCGATGGACAACATGCTTCCGTTCTCCCTTCTCACACCGTGTCAGGGTCAAGAGGAGCGGCGGAAGCACCGGGCAGCGGATGCCGCCGGGCGCGGGCGCCCGCCACCGTGACGATGCGGGCGACGGCATCCATCAGGACGGGGATCGTCGGCTCGGCGTATCCGAACACCACGCCCGGGGGCAGGTCGACAACGGTCCTCGGCACCGTATAGCCGGAGAGGGGGGCGACCATGATGCCGTCCGCGGCGAGCGCGGCCACCACCTCGTCCTCCGCGGCGGGCTCGGCGTGCTCGAGCAGGACCACCGCGTGCAGCCCGCCGTCGGTGGCCGTCAACGTCAGGTCGTCGACCGCGGAGAACGCCTCGAGCAGCAGACGGCGGCGGTGCCGGTAGTCCCGGCGACGGCGAGCGGTGTGGCGGGCCAACGCGCCTTCGGCGACATACAGCGCGAGCGCGCGCTGCAGGGTCGACGAGACGGGCGCATCGAGATCCGCGCGCGCGTCGACGATGCGGGCCCGGAGGGTTCCGGTCGCCACGATCCACCCGCACCGCAGGGCCGGACTCAGCACCTTCGACACGCTGCCGATCAAGACGACACCCGCAGGGGCCAGCAGGTGCAACGGGGGCAGGGGCACCCGCCCGTGCGGGAACTCGCTGTCGTAATCGTCTTCGATGACGACCGTCGCGGTCCGCTCGGCCCAGAGCAGCAGACGGGAGCGGGCGGCGGCGTCCAATCGACTGCCGAGCGGGTAATGGTGGTGCGGGGTGACGATGACGGCATCCAGATCATCGAGATCCTCGACGACGTCGAGGTCGAGCCCCGTAGCCGGCCGTACGGTGATCGGCACCGCCTGCGCTCCCAGGCGCGCGAGCAATCGGCGCACGCGCGGGTATCCGGGATTCTCGACCCCGACGCGCAGGCGCCCACCGCGCGGCGGGAGGGCGAGCAGGGTGAGCAGCATCGCGTCGCTCGTCCCCGCGGTCACGATGACGTCGTCCGGGCCGATGTCGAGGCCCCGGGTACGCCCGAGGTGCCCGGCGATGGCGGCGCGCAGGGCGGGGTCGCCGCGGACGTCACCGACGTCGGCCCCGACATCGACGGTGCTCGCGCGACGCCAGGCGGAGCGCCACGCGGCATCGACGACGCCCGCCGTGCCGGGTCGACCGGGACGCAGATCCACGACGGGCACCGGCCTTTGCGGCGCGGAGAGCGCCGGGATCGCGGGGCGCGACGGGAGCTGCGCGCGAGCGACCTCGGCGACGGCCGTACCCCCGCCCGGCCGGGTGACGAGGTATCCCTCTCCCGCCAGGATCTCGTACGCCGCGACGACCGTCCCGCGCGCGAGGCCGAGGTCGGCCGCGAGCGCCCGGCTCGACGGCACGGCGTCGCCGCCGCGCACGCGACCGGCGAGGACCGCGGTGCGGATGCCGTGGGCCAATTGCTCGTGCAGGGGTGCGGGCGCATTCCGATCCAGGATGCCGACGTCGATCACGCCTCGATGCTGTCACTGGTCCACCAATTGTGCTCAAAAGCGGACTACGCGGTGATCCACGGGATCGCGTGGAATCGATCCATGACCGATCTGCCCCTGACCTCCCTCACGCGCGTGCGCCGTGGCGCCCACCACCAGCGCACCGATCGCGCCGCCCTGTACGACATCGTCGACAACGCCCTATACGCCACCGTCGCCATCGTCCGCGACGAGCGCCCGGTCGCCCTCCCGGTGGGGATCGGCCGCGACGGCGACGACCTGCTCATCCACGGTTCGACCGGCAGCGACTTCTTCCGCCGCATCGCCGCGGGCGCTCCCCTGAGCCTCACGATCACGCACCTGCTGGGGTTGAAGTACGCGCGTTCTCTGTTCGACAGCTCGATGCGGTACCGCTGCGCGGTCGTGCACGCCGCGGCGTCCGTCGTCCCTCCGGACCAGAAGGAAGCGGCTCTGCTCACCCTGAGCGAGCACCTCATGCCGGGGCGCGGTGCCGACGTGCGCGACATGACGGCGCGAGAGATCGCCGCGACCATGGTGCTGCGCGTGCCGCTCGCCGAGGCGAGCGTCAAGGACAACGCGGGCTCACTCGTCGAGGACGACGACGACGGCGAGGACCGCGCCATATGGGCGGGGATGCTGCCCCTGCGGATCGTCGCCGGAGAGCCGGTGACGTCGGCGCAGACGACGGAGGGGACGCCCGTACCCGCTTCGGTGCGCCGGGCGGCCGCCCGGATCGCCGCATCGGGAACGGCCTGACGCCGCACGCCCCGTCGGCACAACTCCTGCACGATCCCACCCGCGGGTCCCGTATCCCTGCGATTGCGGCATCCTGCAGGAGTTGTGCGCGTTCGACGCCAGCGCCCCGCGGCAAGCCGACCCGCGGGGATCTCTGCCGCCCCCAGCACGACTCCTGCAATTCGCCGCGCGCGGGCCTGCGGGAACCCGATTGCGAGCTTTCTGCAGGAGTTGTGCGGGGCCGGGCTGCCTCCTCCGTGCTCAGCGACCGACGAGCGGCGGAACCGCGTACCGGCGCGGCGTGCCGAAGCGGTGGGCCGTGATCGACACGGCCTGCTCGCGCAGGAACGGCAGCAGCTCCACGTGTCCGGCTCGGGTGACCTCGCCCGCGTAGACGGCGACCGAGGGCGACCCACCCGTGGCCTCGGCGACCGCGGCGGCCGATGCTCCGAGCAACCGCACCCGTCCGCCCGTGCGCGCCAGACGCGCGGCGCGGCGGCTCCAGTCCGCGGCGGGCTCGACCGTGGCGCGCACCCCGACGCCCTCGAGCCACGCGCGCACCGCGGGTGACAGCTCGGCGGCCGTGCTCACGGTCACGGTCGAGCCCGCCCGCACGCCTGCGGCGACGACACGCACGAGGGCGGCCGGCGAGGCGTCGTCGAAGCGGACGGTGACGGGCACCGCGGCGTAGCGCAGCACGTTCTGCTCCGACTCCAGACCGGTGACATCCCGCGCCAGCGAGAACTCCTCGGCCCAGGCGGCGGCGTCGCTCGCCAGGGCGGATGCCACCCACTCGCGGTCGGCCGCGGGAACGGCGGCCAGCGCGGGAGCGGCGAGGGCGTCGGGCGTGCGCGGCGCCGAGGTCTCGGCATCCGTCCACGTTCCGAACCCGAAGAGGTAGTGCGGGCCACCGGCCTTGGTGCCGGCGCCGACGGCGGACTTCTTCCACCCGCCGAAGGGCTGGCGCCGGACGATCGCGCCGGTGGTGCCGCGGTTGACGTAGACGTTCCCCGCCTCGATCCGCGCGAGCCAGGTGTCGATCTCCGAGGAGTCCAGCGCGTGCAGGCCCGAGGTGAGGCCGTACTCGATCGCGTTGACGACCTCGATCGCCTCGTCCAGCGTCTCGGCGGTCATGATGCCGAGCACGGGTCCGAAGTACTCGGTGCGATGGAACGCGCTGCCGGGCTGGACCCCCTCGCGGATGCCGGGACGCCAGAGCATGCCGTCCTCGTCGAGCTTCTGCGGCTCGACGACCCACCGCTGGCCGGGCTCGAGGGTCGTGAGCGCGGTCAGCAGCTTGCCGTGCGCGGGCTCGATGAGGGGCCCGACGCGCGAGGCCTCGTCCCACGGCATCCCGATCTCGAGCGAGGTCACCGCGTCGACGAGCTGGTCGCGGAAGCGGCGCGAGCGCGCGACCGAGCCGACGAGCACGACGAGGGATGCCGCGGAGCACTTCTGTCCCGCGTGCCCGAAGGCCGACATCGCGACGTCCTTCGCCGCGAGGTCGAGGTCGGCGCTGGGGGTGACGATCACGGCGTTCTTACCGCTCGTCTCGGCGAGCAGCGGCAGGTCGGGACGGAACGAGCGGAACAGTTCGGCGGTCTCGTACGCGCCGGTCAGCACGACGCGCTCGACGGCCGGGTGCGTGAGCAGCTGACGGCCGAGGTCGTTCTCGGACACCTGCACGAGTTTCAGCACCTCGCGCGGCACGCCGGCCTGCCACAGCGCCTCGACCATGACGGCGCCGGAGCGCTCGGCCAGGGCCGCGGGCTTGATGACCACGGCCGACCCGGCGGCGAGCGCGGCGAGGGTCGAGCCGGCGGGGATCGCGACCGGGAAGTTCCACGGCGGGGTGACCACCGTCACCCCGACCGGGGTGAAGGTCGCACCGTCGACGGTCTCGAGCGCCCGCGCCTGCTCGGCGTAGTAGTGCGCGAAGTCGATCGCCTCGGACACCTCGGGATCGCTCTGCTCGATGACCTTCCCGCACTCGGCGCCCATGACCTCGAGCAATCCGGCGCGGCGGGCCTCGAGCGCGTCGCCGGCGCGGTGCAGGATCTCGGCGCGACCCTCGGCCCCGAGGGCGCGCCACGCGGGGGCGGCGTCCGCGGCATCCTGGATCAGCGTGTGCAGCGCGGCCTCGTCGGTGACGGTGTGCGCGGCGATGGTGTCGCGACCCAGGTCCGAGCCCGGCATGCGCGAGACGATCGCTCGCGCCCAGTCGCGGTTCGCGGCGATGGCGGGGTCGGAGTCGGGGGCGTTGGCGAAACCACGGGTCGGCGCCGGCGGGGCCGCGGCGGTGCGGTCCTGCACGCGGTGCGAGGCCGGCACCCCCTCGGGCATGTCGGCGAGGGATGCCAGGAACCGGTCGCGCTCGCGGGCGAACAGGCTCTCGTGCGTGTCGAGGTCGAACACCGCCGACATGAAATTCTCGCTCGAGGCGCCCTCTTCGAGGCGGCGGATGAGGTAGGCGATCGCGACGTCGAACTCCTGCGGGTGGACGACCGGGGTGTAGAGCAGGATCGAGCCGACCGTCCGGCGCACGACCGCCTGCTGCGCGGTGGCCATCCCCAGGAGCATCTCGACGTCGACGCCGCCCTTGACCCCGCGGCGCTCGGCGAGCAGCCACGCAAGGGCCACGTCGAACAGGTTGTGCCCGGCGACGCCGATCCGCACGTTCGCGGTGCGCTCGGGGCGCAGCGCGTAGTCGAGCACCGCCTTGTAGGACGCGTCGGTCGCCTGCTTCGACGGCCAGGTGGCCAGCGGCCAGTCGTGCACGTCAGCATCCACGCGCTCCATCGGCAGGTTCGCGCCCTTCACGACGCGCACCTTGATGGGAGCACCCCCGGATGCCACCCGCGCGGCGGTCCATTCCTGCAGACGGATCATCGCGGCGAGCGCGTCGGGAAGGTAGGCCTGCAGCACGATGCCGGCCTCGAGCCCGTGGAACTCGGACTCGCCGAGCAGCGTCTCGAAGACGGCGAGGGTGAGGTCGAGGTCCTTGAACTCCTCCATGTCGAGGTTGACGAACGTGCCGGTCTGCTTCGCCACCCGGTAGAGCGGGCGCAGGGCGGCGACGGCGTCGTCGACCGCGGCGTCGAAGGCCCACGGGGTGTGCGGTGCCACCGTCGAGGACACCTTGATCGATACGTAGTCGACGTCGTCGCGCGAGAGCAGGGCGCGGGTGCCCGACAGACGCCGCGCGGCCTCTTTCTTGCCGAGGATCGCCTCGCCGAGCAGGTTCACGTTGAGGCGGATGCCGTCACCCCTGCCGCGGATGGCGGCGATGGCGTCGCCGAGCTTGCGGTCGCTGGCGTCGACGATGAGGTGGCGCACCATGGTGCGCAGCGCCGTGCGGGCGGCGGGCACGACCACCTGCGGCAGGATCGGCGCGGCGAAGGCGCCCAGGCGGATCGCCGCCTTGAGATGCAGGGGGAGGAAGCCCGGGATCAGCGGGGTCAGCGCCGCGAGGTTGCGGGCGGCGACGCGCATGTCTTCGGGGCGCACGACGCCGTCGACGAAGCCGACCGTGAAATCGAGGCCGTTCGCGTCGCGCAGTACGCCGGCCAGTCGCTGGGCGGCGGCGTCGACGGGTTCGTCGCGGCTCTCGGTCAGCCAGCGGCGGACGAGGGCGATCGCCTCGTCGGCGAGCTCGTGAGGGGCGACGAGCGCGGCGGGGGTGGTACCGGACGTGGTGTCGGGGACATCGGTGAGCGACATGGCGATCCTTCCTCGGATGCTCTCAGCATGAGGCGGTCATCCGTTCGGGAAAAGCGACGATTACCGATGCATACTGTTCGATGAAGCCGAAAGGATGCCGTGTTCGATCTGCGCCGCCTGCGTCTGCTGCACGAGCTGAGCGTGCGGGGCACGCTCGTCGCCGTCGCGGACGCCCTGTCGTACAGTCCCTCGACCATCTCGCAGCAGCTCGCCCTGCTCGAGAAGGAGGCGGGCGTCGCCCTGCTCGAGCCCGACGGGCGGCGGGTGCGCCTCACCGCGCAGGGTGCCGCCCTGGCCGCCCACGCGGCGCGGATGCTCGCCGCCGACGAGGCCGCCCGCGCCGAGCTCGAGGTCATGCGCCCCTCGCTCGCCCCCGTGCGCCTCGCCGTGATGCAGTCCGCTGCCCATGGGCTGCTCCCCCGCGCGCTGGACGCCCTCGCCGAGGGCGAGCCCCGGCTCCGGGTCGAAGTCGCCGAGCTGGCGCCCGAGGAGGGCCTGTTCGAGGTCGCCGCCCGCGGATTCGACCTCGCCGTCGCCGAGCAGTACCCCGGTCACACGCGCGAGCATCGGGAGGGCCTCGAACGGGGCCTGCTGGGGCGGGATGCCATCCGCCTCGCCGTGGCGCGCGAGGATCCGGCGCGCCGACTCGACGACCTCCGCGAGCGCGCGTGGGTGATGGAACCCGTCGGCACCGCCGCCCGCCAATGGGCCACGCAGCAGTGCCGCGCCGCCGGGTTCGAACCCGATGTGCGGTTCGAGATGGCCGACCTGACCGCGCACGTGCGGCTCGTGGCATCCGGCCACGCCGTCGGCATGATCCCCGACCTGGTGTTCGCCGGCGAGACGCCCGCCGTGCGTCTGGTCGACCTTCCCGACGAGCCGCGCCGCGATGTGTTCACGGCGGTGCGCCGGGGAACGGCCGACCGCCCCGGCGTACGCGCGGTGCGCCGGGCACTGCAGGTGGCGTACGACCGGGGCGGTCGGTAGGGGTTTCGGAACGCGGGGTCGCGCGCCGTTCTCGGAGTCACGCACCGTTCTCGGACGACGCGTGCGCGGTCTTCCGAGAACGGCGCGATCTCCCGAGCGCAGCAGTTCCCGCGGCGTGTTACTTCGTCAGCGCCATCTCGTTCGGCGTCTGCGCGAGCGTGGCACTCTCGACGACCTCGCCCGTGGTCAGATCGACCGCGTGCACGGCGTTCTTCGCGGGCTCGGTGACGTAGGCGATGTCGCCCGACACCTTGATGGCCGGGTGGGCGTCCTGCCACTCGGCCGGGCCTTCCCACGCCTCGATGACGGGGAACGACTCGGTGAAGGCGCCCGTCTCGGGGTCGAGCACGTGGATGGCCCCGTCCGAGGCGATCACGTAGGCGAGCTCGCCGGGACCACGGGCCACATCGCGGAAGGTGTACTCCGCCCCCGCCGGCATGTCGATGACGCGCTGCGTCTTGGCGGCGGTGTCGATCAGGGCGAGCTGGTCGAGCAGGTAGCCCTCGGCATCCCGGTCGCTCTTGTAGTCGCCGACGATGAGCGCGCTGTCCTCGCTCACGTAGGCGTTGCCCATGCGGCCGTAGGGCTGGTCGGGGGCGGTGAGCTTGGTGAACGCGCCGTCGTCGTACACGAGCGCGCCGTTCTCGCAGCCGAAGACGACGACCTCGTCCTTCGCGGTGCCCTCCCCGTGCACGCCGGGGCAGTCGGCCGATTCGGCGATCGTGGCACCCGAGGCGTCGGTGGCGACGACCCCGTTGCGCCCGTCGGCGTTGCCGACGGTGGTGAGGAAGGTGCCGTCCTCGAGCATGATCGACACACCGTGGTGCGCCTCGACGCCCGGAACCGTCTCGACCTCGGGGAGGGTGTCGGTGGACCCCAGCAGAGCGTCGGTGTCGAAGACGGTCGAGTCGCTCGTCCCGTCGGCGTAGAGGACGGTCTTGCCGCCGTGGGTGACGACGTGGCCGGGCTTGGCGGCCTCGAACACCAGGTCGGTCAGCGCGGGCTCGTCCGATGCGGTGCCGGCATCGAGCACCTGGAAGCCCTCGCTCATGGTGACCATGACGTGGCGGCCGTCTCCGGCGGAGTTCAAGCGGGTGAACTCCTCGGAGGGCAGGTCCGCGACGACCTCGAGGCTCTCGCCGTCGAGGACGTAGATGCCGCCCGGGTAGGACAGGGCGACGCGCGTGGCGGTGTCGGCGGCCGCGGTCTCGGAGGCCGGGGCGGCCGATCCGGTGCCGGCGCCGCCGGAGCAGGCGGCGAGGCCCACGGTCGCGCCGATGGCGAGGGCGAAGACGCCCGCGCGGCGGAAGGAGGAGGGACGCATGTGATGTCTCTTTCTGGGGAGGGGCCGCCCGCTCAGGGCGAGAGGCCGGTGGCGATGCGCTCCGTGTTGACGCGCATCATGGTCAGGTAATCGGGCGCGTCTCCCGACGCGTCGGTCAGGGACTCGGTGAACAGCTCGGTGACCTCGACCCGGCGATCGGCTTCGTCCGCCAGCGCGCGCACGAGCCGGTCGGGCGAGGACGACTCGGCGAAGATGGTCGCCACACCCGCCTCGTCGATCGCCGAGACGAGGTCGGCCAGGTCGCTGGTGCTCGGCGCGGCGAGGGTCGTCCCGCCCGGGATGACCGCGCCGATCAGACGGAAGTCGAAGCGATCGGCCAGGTACCCGAAGACGTGGTGGTTGGTCACCAACGCCCGTCGCTCCGAGGGGATCGCGGCGAACGCCGTCGTCATCTCGGCGTCGAGGGTCTCGAGCCGGTCGCGATAGGCGGCCGAGCGCTCGGCCACCGCGGCGGAGTCGACACCGTCCAGCCCCGTCAGCACGGGCTGCAGCGCCTCGACCACGCGGGTCATCTGCGCCGGGTCGGTCCAGAAGTGGGGATCGTCCGCGCCATCGGCATCGGTCGACGTGTAGGGCAGCACCGAGACGACGTCGCCCGCGACGAAGGTGTCCACGCCGGCGTCCGCCGCAGCGTCGAGGTGCTGCTGCAGGCCCTCTTCGAGCCCGAGGCCGTTGGCCACGAGCAGGTCGGCCGAGCGCATCCGCGCGGCCTCGGCCGCCGAGATCTCGAAGGAGTGCGGGTCGGCGCCGGGACGCATGAGCGTCACCACCTCGACGTCGTCGCCCACCAGGTTCGACACGACATCGCCCAGGATGTTGGTCGACACCACGACCAGGGGACGATCGGATGCCGCTCCCCCGGCGCACCCGGTCAGGGCCAGCAGGGCCGCGGCCACCGCGGCGGCGACGACGCGACGCACCGTCAACGCCCCGTCTCCGCGACGAACAGCGGAACCTGGGCGGGGGTGAACTCACGGGCGACGCGGGCACCGTCGGCGAAGTCGATCTCCCACATGCGGCCCTCGGAGGGTCCGTTGACGTAGGCGCGCTGCTGATCGGCGATCAGCGACACGGGCTGGCCCGCCGCCAGGCTCGCCCCCACGAGAGCAGGGGATGACGTGCGCAGCGCACCGGTCTCGCCGTCGAGCACGAGAACCCGGCCGTCCGCCGTCAGTGCGAGCAGGTTGGCGTCCGCGTCGTCGACGGCCGTCGCCTGGACGACGGGTTCGGGAGTGGGAAGCAGGGTCCAGGTGCGCTCGCGGGTGTCGAGCAGCCACACCCCCGCCTCCCCCGCGACCGCCGCGACGGACGGGCGCCCCTCGCGGTTGGCGAAGACCGTCGCCCGCGGGGCGGTCGTTCCCGCGGGGTACGGGATGGTCTCGACGACGGGGGATTCGTCGGCGACCGTGACGAGGACGGCGCCGTCTCGGCATCCGATGACCGCCCCGACGCGCGTGGTGATGGTGCCCGCGGGCTCGACGCACGGCGTCGATGCGCCGACCTCGGCACCGTCGGCGGAGTGAAGGGTCACAGCGTCTCCCGCGGCCACCGCGGCGAACGAACCCGCCGGGGCGACGATCCCCGCCCCCGGCGTCGTCTCGAGCCGGAAGAGCTCGACGACCTCGCCCTCGGACAGCGCCTGGGTGTCCAGCAGCACCGCCTCGCCCGATGTCGGGAAGAACACACCCGTGCCGCCGGTGGTCGAGGAGTTCGACGTCGCGACGGTCGCCACCCCCTCACCCTCGACGTCGCCGAGTACGCGCGCGTCGGCGCGGTAGTAGTGGAAGTGGTCGACGTGGTCCCACGTCCATACGCCGCTGTCGACGATCGAGACGCCCCCGGCATCCGCGGCGAACAGGAACCGGCCGTCCGAGTGCATCGCGGCGGGCACGCGGACGGTGCCCAGGTCGGCGGTGGTCTCATCGAGCAGGTCGAGGTGCGAGACCCGCCCGTCGGGGCCGATCGAGGTCAGACCGAGCGCGGGTTCGGCGAGTTCCGCCGCGCCGGCGATCTCGCCGTGCGTGTCGGCGGGGGCGTCGGTCGGGGGCGCCGCGGGGACCGCAGGGGCGGCGCAACCGGCGAGCGCGAGGACGACGAGGGCACCGAGGGGAGCGAGTCGTCTGGTCACGAGGTGGGGCATCAGAGCTTTCGGGTCAGGCGGAAAGGGGGACGGAGGGGACGGACGACCGGCGGACGGCGTCGGTGAGGGCACGGAGCATCCACGACACCCCGGCGGCGGCGATCGCCGCGGCGGCGATGGTGGCCCCGGCCGCGGTGGCGGCGTGCCACGAGACGAGCAGGCCGACGGCGACGGCCAGCGCGCCCACGACCGCGGCGAGCACCATGGTCGGGGCCAGGCGCACCGTCCACTGGCGGGCGGCGACGGCGGGGGCTACGAGCAGACCCACCACCAGCAACGAGCCGACCGCTTGATAGGACGCGACGACGGCCAGGGTGACCAGGCCGACGAGGACCGTCTGGGCGACGCGGGGCGCGAGTCCCAGGACGCGGGCGACCCGCTCGTCCACGGCGAGCGCCACGAGGCTGCGGTGGGCGAGGGCCGCGGCGGCGACGCCGATGACCACCGCGACGGCCAGTACGGCGAGGTCACCGACGCCGATGGCGAGGATGTCGCCGAACAGGATCGACGTGGCGTCGGTGGCGAAGCTGCCGGCGTGCGAGATGACGATCACGCCGAGGGCCAGCATCCCCACGAACAGCAGTCCGATGCTCGTGTCGTACGACAGCTTGGCCCGGCGCTGGAGCGCGCCGATGCCGAGGCTCATGACCGCGGCGCTGAGGGCGGCACCCAGCAGCACGGGCAGGCCGAGCACGGTGGCCAGTGCGACGCCGGGCAGCATCCCGTGGGCGAGGGCCTCGCCGAGGAAGGCCATGCCGCGCACGATCACCCACGTCCCGGCGACGGCGCACAGCACCGACACGAGGATGCCGCCGAGCAGCGCGCGCAGCACGAAGTCGAGCGAGAAGGGATCGAGGAACCAGGACACGAGGAGCAACCGTAGCGTTAAGTGATAACGATTCTCAAACTCGTATGATGGATGCCATGCCCCCCACCTCTGCGCCGGAACGCGCCCTCACGGCGTCCGCCCTCCGCGTCGCCTTCGGCGACGTCGTGGCTCTCGCCGACGTCGACGTCGACCTCGTCGCCGGACGGACGACGGTCATCGTCGGACCCAACGGCGCCGGCAAGTCGACGCTGCTCGAGGTCCTCGCCGGCGCGCGGCAACCGACGTCCGGGCGCATCGACAGCGGTGGCCGAACCCGCTCCTTCGTCCCCCAACGCGCCGCGGCGTCGGAGCACCTCCCCGTCACCGTGCGCGAGATCGTCTCGATCGGCGCGTGGGGGCGGGTGGGCCCCCTGGGCAGGCTCACCGCGGCCATCCGCCACGACATCGATGCGGCGATGCGGCGACTCGACGTCGCCGCCCTCGCGCGCACACCCTTCGCGACGCTGTCAGGGGGCCAACGCCAACGGGCCCTGTTGGCGCAGGGCCTCGCCCGCGGGGCCGACATCCTCTTGCTCGATGAGCCCACCACCGGCCTCGACGCCCGCAGCGCGGATCTGAATCGGCGGGCGATCGCGGACGAGAGGGAGCGCGGCGTCGCGGTCGTGTGCGTCAGTCACGACGACCGCCTGATCTCCGAGGCGGACCACGTCATCCGCCTCGACGGGGGCAGGCTCACGCCCGGGAGCGCACCCGCTCGGTAATGCGTACGAGCACGTCGGTCGCGACGGCGACCGCGTCCGCGGGTTCGTCGCGGATGACCGCCTCCACATCGCGCGGAAAGCGGCGCAGCGATGACCATGGATCGGCGTCCAGATCGATCTCGAGGTAGATGTGGTTGACGCGGCGATCCAGGGCATCCAGCTCCCGGCGCAGCAGACCGCGTCCGATCAGGCGATCGACGAGGGTCGTCACGCCCGCGGCGGTCACGCCGAGGTGGCCGCGCAGATTCGAGGGACGGATGCCGGGCTCCTCGGCGATGCACGCCAGGGCAGCCGCCTCGAGGTCGCTCACGCCCAGATCGCGTCGCGCTCGGGCCATCGCCGCGTCGCGCATCTCGACGTAGTCCTCGAGTGCGGACAGAAATGCACGAGGAAGCGTCATGGGTATCCACCTCCTTCTGGCGGTCCGGCCGGCCGCTCCTCCCACCATAGTCAGAAAGCTGAACAGTTCATGAAGATAATTAAGTTTGTGAAATACGTGATAGATTAAAAATCAACGTGCCCCGCTACTCGACGAAGGAGATCATCATGGCAACGCTGTTCTACGGTTCCGACACGGCCCCCATCTCGCTTCCCGATCGCCTGATGGGTTACATCAAGGTGATCGCGTCGACCAAGCTGCGACGCGGCGAATCCTTCACGTTCACGTGGACGGGCGTCGAGGGCGAGACCGGTCGCTCCACCATCTGGCTGCAGCCCGCGATCCCTCTGCGTTTCGTCTTCGACTCCCCCGAGCCCGAGCAGCTCGTCGGCGACTACCTGCGCGCGCTCGCCGACCAGGCGAATGCGGCCTCGGGACTCGTCGTCGACGCCCGCACGTGGGAATCCGCCGAAGAGGCGAGCCACGCCCCGGCGCGCACCGCCCGTCCGGCGGGCCGCCCGGTGCGCGCGGCGTAATAGCACGCAGAGAGCGACGACTCCACCCCCACCGTGCATGCTGCATACTGTCGGGGACGCGTGACATTCGCGTGAATGGATCGGAGTGACCCGTGCCGGTACGCAAGCTGCTCGAGATGTCTCTGCTCGAGGAGTGGCTCGTGGATTTCAGAGCGCTCGGCTACCTGACGGGCAGCGACATCCGCGTCCTCGAACAGGACGATGAGACCGACCCCGACGCGGGACTGATCGTCGTCGACCTCACCGAGGCCAAGACCATCACGTACCTGCAGCCGATCGCGGGCGGCGACGGTGGCTGGAAGGCCACGATGGAGGCGCGCGATGCGACCATCGAGCTCTCGGCCGTCGCCCTGGTCAACCTGGGGAACGAACTGAACGTGCTCGGCGCGCTCGTGTCGTTCCTCGAAACGAGGTCCAAGGCGCTGCTCGCCGCCGTCTGATCCGTCGGCGGGCGGAACGAGAAAAGGGCACCCGATCGGGTGTCCTTTTCGTATCCGGTGGGGGTTCCCCGTATCTCCCCTTCCCTTGAGCCTCAAGGGATCGCGCGCGCAAATCCCACGCCGTTTCCCGCAGCACCCCCGCACCCCTGTTCCTGCAACACCCCGCCAGTGGCGCCCCGGATTCGCGTCCGCGCGGTCATACTGCCCGCCGCCGGCCGCCATCAGTCCTGTTCGCCAGGTCCACAGCCGCCTCCCCCACAGCACCTCAGCGGGCCGAGGAAGCGCGACCGCATCATGCAGCTGGCGTTGTGTCATGCCCTCGCTAACAACCACACCGCATGGGCCGTTCGCGCTCGCGTCGAGGCGATGACGACACCTCGGCGCAGGACACTCACCTGTCAGCGCGGAAGACTGGTAGGCCTGAATGTGGCATCGCAGGAAGCCCTCAGCACCGGCCTTCGGATCGAGCGACGCGGCGAGGGTGGCGGGCGGGCCGCATCCGAGTGTAGATATATCGACACAGAATGGCATTTTGTGGAAGTATATAGAGCATGCCCCGGAAGAAGGTTTCGTTCACGTCCGCCGCTGCCGCGGACGCGGCGCGCATCCTCGGGCAGCAGATTCGCCTCGGCAGGCACAGCCAGAACATGACCGCCGCTCGCCTGGCGGAGCTCGTCGATGTCTCCCCGCGTGTCATCACCCTCATCGAGCGGGGCGACCCGGGGGTATCCGTGGGGAGTGTGCTCAGCGCCGCAGCACACGCGGGCGTCCCGCTGTTCGACATCACCGACCCGCGCACCCTTGCGCGTTTGCGTCAGCAGGGCCAACAGGCGTTGACCCTGGTTCCCTCCAACGTCGGCAACCGTCGAGAGCGTGAGATAGATGGGGACTTCTAACCCTCGGGGGCCCTTCGTCTGGGTCTTCCTCCCTGGCCGGGGCGAGCCCGTCGTAGCTGGCGTGCTCGGCCGGTCCACCACGGCCGAGGGCATGGCATTTCGTTACGGCAACAGCTATCTCCGTCGTGACGACGCAATGAGCCTCGGCCCCGACCTCCCGCTCAGCGAGAGGACGTACCCGCCGGCGCTGGGTCACAGGATGCCGTCGACCATTCGTGATGCAATGCCTGACAGCTGGGGCCGTCACGTCATCAACCGCGAGCTGGGTCTCGACCTTGAGGACAGCGTTCCCGACGCTCGGTACATGCTCGAATCCGGTAGCGACCGTGTCGGAGCACTCGATTTCCAAGCCAGCCCCACCGAGTACGTTCCCCGCGTCGGCGGCGGAGCGCTCACCGAGATCGCGGACAGCGCGGTTGCGGTGGAGGAAGACCACCCCCGCGGCGCGGATCTCGGCTTCGCCATTCGCAACGCCCTGACCGCTGCAGGTGGATCGCAGCCGAAAGCGTACGTCCGACTTGAAGGGCGAGAGTGGCTGGCCAAATTCCAGACAGAGTACGACCGCACGTCGCCGCTCATCAAAGCCGAGCGCGCGGCGCTCTACGTTGCCGAGAAGGTGGGCCTGGATGTACCGGCGGCGAAGCTGGTCCATGTCGACGGGCGCGGGATGGCGCTCCTAACCGAACGCTTCGACCGTCAGAGCATCCCGACGCCTGCGAACGATGCCGCTCATCAGCTCAGCCGACGGCAGGTGCTGTCTGGGTTCACGGTTGCTGAGGATCACCGGCCGGTGGGGGCCTCCTACCCCGATCTCATCACCCGTCTGCGGGTCCTGTCAGTCGACGCAGCGAGCGTGGGAACTGAACTGTTTCGTCGCTTGGCCTTCCGTATTGCTATGCGCATCGACGACGACCATATGCGAAACCTCGCTTTCTTCTGGGACGGCCAGCATGCATCCTTCACCCCCGCCTTCGACCTGTCGCCAGAGCTGACCGCGACCACACCGCACGGGCTGACCGACTTGGGCGGAGGCAGCCAGGAGTTCACTCTCAGCGCGCTCGAACAACGCCACGGCTTCTACCATCTCTCCGCAGCGCAGGCGCGCGACATCATCGAGCGCACCCTCGACGCGGTCATCGCCCACCGCCCCGACGCCGCCGACGTCGCTCAGATGGTCCAGTGGGAGCGCCAAGCGCTGCTGACCGCAACCGCGTCACCCCAACTCATCGGGCGTGCCCCGAGGACCCTTTCTCCCACCAGGCCCGCACCACGGCAGCCTCGTGACCGTCAGGGCCGCTTCGACCACGCGCAACCCTCGCCCCCCGAGATATCCCCCTGAGTGTGTCCGCGCCCTGCCCGCACTTCGAGCTGATAGATCAACGTCGAACAGTGGATCGACTGCGCCGATGCGTCACAGTCGCTCGCGACGTTCCTCCGAATCAATCACGAGAGCTCTTCGGCCTCGCGGACCGATGCAGCGGCACGGCCCGTGTCGCGTCCAGACGCCAACCAGTGCGCGACGGAGAGCCCGTCCAGCGCTTCGTGGCGAGGTGACCAGGCGGGTGCCGTTGACCGCGTCCTTATTTCCCAGCGCGGCGACCACCGTAGATAGCCCGCGCAGCGGCCTGTTGCGCTGATCGAATTGCCAGCGTGGGTACATGTAGCGACCGTTGCGTCTCCGCCCCGCGGACAACTCCCCACGCTTCCGGAGTGAATCGGCCTGACTTTCGTTCCTATCGGGAGCCCTGTCCGGCGGGGGCCGGTTGGGCTGATTCGAGGTCAGCGTAGAACTCGTCCTCGACCTCGATCGGGGTGCGCATGTCGAGCTCGCCGTTGAGGCGGGAGTTGTTCCACCACCAGACCCACTCGAGGGTCGCGAGTTCGACCTGTTCGACGGTGCGCCAGGGTCCGCGCTGTTGGCTCGACGGAATCGACACCGATAAAAATCACGGTAGCTAAGGCCGTCCTCGCGTTCGCGCGGGCGGCCTTAGCCAGTCTCACGGTCGCAGCATGAGTCATCTTTTCACTCGATTGGCACAAGTGACCTTGAGGTCGTGACCTCCGCCAGGTGTCTCGTGTCTGGCTTCATGCGAGACAGACCGCGCGACACTATGCGACGCACCCCACAGAGCCACCCAACCTGGACAACCGCACGTGACGAACATCAATAGGCTCTCTCGGTGCGTCTGTCACCTAGCGTGGCTGCGCAACAGACGCGCCCGTGGCTGCGCTTTGCGCGACGTCTCGTATCGCTTCGAATTTGAGACTGCTCGGTAGGAACGAGCGGGACTGGTCCTGGTGAGGGAGAGATACCTCGAGAAGGTGATTATTACTAGTCACCCAGCTCGTGCGTCCGTCCGCTCCCGTTCCTGTCGGCCTTAATATCGGCGGCATGACTGCGCCAGCGTGGGAACGATACAACTTTCCACCTACGCGGCTCAACAGGGGTGCGCCGGCTCGAAACTGGCTTTCGTGTCTCGCTGTCTCCTGCACTACGGCCGATAGGGCGGGAAGTTCGTGACGCGCTTCCATGGCCCCGATCCCCCGTCGTCCATCACAGCAACGGTTGCGCCGCCTCTGTCGAGGAGACGAACAACACCGTCGCGGAGCAGAAGCAGGTTGCCCCGTTTCTCACGGACCGCTTGACCACCTCCATCAACAATCTGTGCGATCACCGCCCATGAAGCGGACTGCGCCGCCGCACCTTCAAAGGTCCACCAACCCAGACAGGGTCGACGAGCCCAAACAACCACCAACTGAGTCCCCAGGATCATCACGTCCAGGACCACGGCGTCCCGTACCCGCGGAATGATGCTCAGGATGCAATCGAACTCGGCCACTGGCGACTCCCGGATGACCTGCGCGTCGGCACCGACAAGGTCAACCACGGCGCGTGCGAACTCGTGCGCCGCACGCGCCTCGTTTTGCTCGAATAACCCCACCCGCTCAGTCTGACGGAGCTCAAGTTATGCGCACGGCGAGTTGTTCGGAGATGTGACCTCAGGCGCGGAACCGTCGGGTAATGCGTCCCTCGATTCGGCCATGAGCCACCGTAGGATCGCACGCTCCTGGATGCGCTGAGCGATGAGCTGGCACACAGTCCCCGCGCAGAACAGAGCGAAGCCAACTAGGAAGCAAACGATCGCGATGTCCCTGGGCACACCAGAGCCGCGCAAAGCGAGAGCCAGCGCGATGGACAGCACGAGCAACGCAAGCGCAGACCACATCAAGACATTGCGCGCCAGTATGAGCCGGCGCACCGGAAGGAGGTCCGCCGCGTGGGCGCGGAGGTTGTGCCTCTCCCAAATTGACTCCATCGTGTGCCAATTTTAGGCCGCTGCGCGTCGGAACGAGTGGGCAGGAACTATCAGCAACGCGAGGCAGAGACTCAAAGCAACTATTGTCTCGTATCCATATCGGGAGCCTTGTCCGGCGGGGGCCGGTTGGGCTGGTTCGAGGTCAGCGTAGTACTCGTCCTCGACCTCGATCGGGGTGCGCATGTCGAGCTCGCCGTTGAGGCGGGAGTTGTCCCACCACCAGACCCACTCGAGGGTCGCGAGTTCGACCTGCTCGACGGTGCGCCAGGGTCCGCGCTGGCGGATCAGTTCGGTCTTGTAGAGGTTGTTGACTGCCTCGGCCATCGCATTATCAAAGCTGTCCCCGACGGTCCCAGTGGAGGGGACGGCGCCGATTTCGACGATCCGGTCGGTCTAGACCATCGCGGTGTAGTTCGACCCGTGGTCCGCGTGATGGATCAGCCCATCGAGGCGCCCGCCTGCGCCCCACGCGGTCATGTCGAGGGCCTGCATCGGCAGGATCTCCGATCGCAGTGTCGACGCGACGTTCCACCCGACGATGCGGCGGGAGTACACGTCGGTGACGAACGCGACGTACGCGAACCCGGACCAGGTAGCGACGTAGGTGACGTCGCAGACCCAGAGCCGCCGCGGCGCAGGCGCCGTGAAGCGTCTGTTCACGAGATCACTCGGCAGTATCGCGCTCTTGTCGGGGCGGGTGGTGAACGCTCGCTTCGACTTGCGGACGCCTCGGACGCCCGCGAGCCGCATCAGCCGCTCCGTCTGGTCGCGGCCGATGTCCCACCCTTGCCGTCGCATGAGCGCGTGCATCTTCCGTCGCCCGTAGACGCCGTAGTTCTCCGCATGCAGCCCCGCGACCTCCGGTGCCAGCAGCTCATCTTTCAACTGCCGGGCCGATGGCGCTCGACCGACGGCGGCGCGGTAGCCGCGGGAGGTGAGGAACCCCTGGGCTGCCGGTCGGAGGACGCGGCAGATGAGCTCGACCCCGAAACGATCCCGGTGTTCGTTGATGAACCGGATCATCTCGGTCAGGGGCGGTCGAGCTCCTTCGCGAAAGACACGCTCGCAGCCTTGAGGATCTCATTCGCCTTGCGCAGCTCGGCGTTCTCCTTCTGCAGCCGCTTGATCTCCGCCGCCGCATCGGTCGTGACGCCAGGCTTCGCGCCCGCGTCGACCTCGGCCTGGCGTTGCCACAACCGCAGCGTCTCCGGACTCATCCCCAGCAGCCCCGCGACATGCCGCGCGGCACTCATCAACGTCGGACGCGACGGCCGCGTCTCCGCGAGCATCCGCAGCGCCCGCTCACGCATCTCCGGCGAATACTTCCTGTTCATCGAGTTCCATCCTTGCTTGAAGAACGGAACGAAAGTCAGGCCAATTCATGCTCGAACGGGAACGTGGCTATGCCCTGAAGCGCTGGTGTCCGTGAGCGCCCTGGGTCGCTGAGGTTGGTTATGCGTTCCAACCGCGCTGCCCGCACGACCTGCTGTTTCAGCGGAACTGCGTTGGTCTTGTCGGGCGGCAGCCCCTCCAACCATCGCCACGGGTCATCCAGTTGGTCACTTCCTAGCGCGTCACCTGTGAAGGCACTGTCGTTGAAATTGAACGCGCGGGGGTTGAGCTCTTGCAACCACGCCGGAAGCGCGAACGTCGGATTGTCGACGGCAATGACCGCGAGCCACCCCTCAGGATGCCGCCCGAAAACCTGCTGCAACAGGGCGTTTTCGGTGTGCACGCCAGACGCGGTGACATGGTCGGCGCGTTCGACATAGTTCTCATCCACGATGAGCAAGACGTGCCGCGCCTGTGTCAGGCTCCGCATGAAGCCGTTCAGGCTGTTCCCGTCGTCGACATCCTGGTCGACGCGCACGTCGTACCCGAGCAGGTGGAGACCGCTCGCAAGCAGACGCACCCATCGACTGTGCGCCTCGGACGTCTGCGCGTACGAGATGAAGAGATCCGCTTGACTCCAAGCAGCCTAGGTGGGGGCCGTCCAGTGCTTCGACCCGATTGGCGCTCGGCCCCCAGTGTCACGACGCTGGTGGCCACTCGAGCCCCCGTTCAGACGGTCGCCCAGAGCGGCAGGTGTGCGACCTCCCAGGGGGGCGCGGAAGCCTGTTCCCACGGGGAGGCTCAGGGTCTCGCGAAGTCGGAGCGAGCAGCGCCGGCGACACGCCGCAGAAAGACCTCAGGCCAGACCCGAAATGGGGTCTGGCCTGGAGGAATGAGATACGGGGATGATTTCCGTGAGATACGGGGATACCCCCCCGGTGGCGAGTGAGGGATTCGAACCCCCGAATGCAATGCAGTCTGATTTACAGTCAGATCCCTTTGGCCGCTTGGGTAACTCGCCAGATGCGCACCCGCCCGGCTTTCTCAGTCGACCAGAGGCGCGAGAAACCACTCTACTATCCCCGGAGGTGTGCTCGAAACCATCGCCGTCGTCATTCCGGCGTGCGCAGCAGCGCTCCCTCGCTGCGACACGTCGCGGCCGCGACGTCCATGGCGCGCGAGAGCACGGCATCCCAGTCCCCGGCCGTCTGGGGAAGGCGCTCGCGCACGAGCGCGGCGGTGGTCGCGAGCACGGCGTCGCCCCCGCCCATCGTGTCGACGATTCGACCCGGGAGCGTCGAGATCTCCCGCGAGACCGTCACGTCACCCGCGACGATCGCCGCGCCGCCCGCGCCGTAGGTGGCGAGGACCGCGTCCACCCCGAGGCCCGTGAGCCGGTCGCGCAGGTCGTCGAGCGACGTGCCGTAGAGCAGCCGCGCGTCGTCCTCGCCGACCTTCACCAGCAGGGCCCCGGATGCCGCACGCTCGAAGCCCCGGACGAACGCGGTGCGATCGTGCAGCATGCCGCTGCGCGGATTCGGGTCGATCGCGAGGGGGGTTCCCGCCGAGGTCACGATGTCGACCAACAGGTCGGTCTGCTCGCGATCGTCGAACGGGAAGCAGCTGACGACGACCATCGGCGCCGCCGCGATCGCCTGCCGCTCGGCCTCGCCGTAGACGACGCGGCGGTTCTGCGCCGCGTCGTTGAAGACGTACTCCGGTTCTCCGGCCGCCGACCGCGTGCTCACGGCCCGAGACGACCCGTGCGGGGAAGGGCTGGCGAGCAGCTCCACGTCGTGATGGGCAAGATAGGCGCGGATCTGCTCTCCCGCGGCGTCGTCGCCCACCATCGCGATCAGCGAGGCCGGCACCCCCAGTCTGGTCAACCCGACCGCGACGTTCAGCCCGGCACCGCCGACGAACTCGCGAACCCCGGCCTCGTCGCGGATCTCATCGATCAGCGCGTCGCCGATCACCACGATGCGCGCGGTCACCTGATGACCTCGGCGGCGTCGAGCACACGAGCGACGAAGTCCTCGGTGCGGCGCCGAGTGCCGTCGATCTTGCGATCCACGCTCGCGCGGATCTCGCTGGGCGCGAGCGGAGCGGCCAGCCGCACCGTCTCGTGGCACGACATGTCCGCGCAGATGTAGGTGCCGACGGTGTCGCCGTGCTCGCCCGCCTCGCCGGCTTTGCGCGCGGTGAACAGCGACACCTGGTCACCGGGCTGCATCGTGTGGCAGAGGTTGCACATCGCCGACCGTGCCCGGGACTGCCCCTCGGCGGCACGCAAGACGATTCCGGTGGGTTCGCCCTCGTGCTCGGTGACGATGTATCCGCGGCCGCGCGTCCGAGGATCGCGCCACGCGAAGAAGTCGAGGTGGTCCCAGTCCGTCAGGACGAAGTCGTGCGGCAGGGCGACGACACGCAGCTCGTCGGGAGCGGCGTTGACGAAGGCCTCACGGACCTCGTCCTCAGTGAGTGCTCGCATGGGATCCGAGTCTACGAGCGCCCGCGGGCGAGCGGGCCGGAGATCACCCGCCTCACTTCACACTGCCTGCCGTCAGGCCGCCCACGATGTACCGCTGCAGCGCGAGGAACAGCGCCATCGGCAGCACGGCGGCGAGCACCGCGCCCGCGGCGAACACCGACCAGTTGGTCGCCGTCTCCTGCGACACGAACTGGTAGAGGCCGACCGCGAGCGTCTGCTTCGCCGGGTCGACGAGGATCACGGATGCCAGGACGAAGTCGTTCATGGTCGCGATGAACGACAGCAGGCCGACGACGGCGAGGATGGGCGCGACCAGACGCAGGATGATGGTGAAGAAGATGCGCGCGTGCCCGGCACCGTCGATCTTGGCCGCCTCGTCGATCGAGGCGGGGACGGTGTTGAAGAACCCGTACATCAGGTACGTGTTCACCCCGAGCGCCCCACCCAGGTAGACCATGATCAGGCCGATCTGGGTGTTCAGTCCGATCGCGGGGAAGACGTCGGCGATGGTCGTCATGAGCAGGAAGATCGCCACGAACGCCA
Source organism: Microbacterium sp. NPDC090007 (assembly GCF_044748345.1). Classification (NCBI taxonomy): domain Bacteria; kingdom Bacillati; phylum Actinomycetota; class Actinomycetes; order Micrococcales; family Microbacteriaceae; genus Microbacterium; species Microbacterium sp. NPDC090007. The sequence goes on from NZ_JBIVFV010000002.1 coordinate 547,389, forward strand.
GCAGCTGCGGGAACATCTGCACCAGCAGCAGGCTGAGCAGACCGAAGCGGCGCCCGGTGAATCGCATCCGCGAGAACGAGTACGCGGCGAGCGCCCCGAGGAGGACGGTGCCCACGGCGGTCGCCAGGCCGATCACGAGCGAATTGACGAACCACGCGGCGAACGGCTGCTGCGGCAACGAGAACAGACGCACGAAGCTGTCGATGCTCACCGTCTGGAACAGACCGTTCGCGGTGAGCAGGGTGCCGCCCGGGTTCAGCGCGGCCGACAGGACGTAGAGCAGCGGGAACGACGAGAAGATCAGCATCGCCACGCCGACCAGGTGGCGCCAGCCGATCTGGCGGAACCAGGTGCCGAATGTGCGTCGAGGACTGCGCGCGGGACGGGGCGGGGTCACGGTGTCGATCGCCATGTCAGTTCAGCTCCTCGAGGGCTTTGGTCTGTCGGAATCCGATGTACGAGATCACGCCGACGAGCACGAAGATCACGATCGAGAAGGCGCTCGCGAGACCGAAGTCGCGAAGCTGTCCCACGAACGCGACCTTGTAGACCATCGAGATCAGGATGTCGGTCGCCCCGGCGTTGATGGCGGCGTCGGTGAAACGCGGGCCTCCGCCGGTGAGCATGTAGATCAGGTTGAAGTTGTTGAAGTTGAACGCGAACGACGAGATCAGCAGCGGCGCGACCGAGACGAGCAGCAGGGGGAATTTGATGTGGCGGAAGATCTGCCACACGCTCGCGCCGTCGACGCGTCCGGCCTCGGTGATGTCGTCGGGGATCGACTGCAGCGCGCCGGTGCACACGAGGAACATGTAGGGGTATCCCAGCCAGAGGTTCACGATGAGGATCGCGATCTTCGCGAGCAGGGGGTCCTGCAGCCAGGGGATGCTGGCTCCGCCCAGGATCGTCTGATTGATGAATCCGAAGTCCTGGTTGAACATGCCCGCCCACACCAGCGCCGAAAGGAACGCGGGGAAGGCGTACGGCAGGATCATGACCACCCGGTAGTACTTCCGGCTCTTCATGCGCGGATCGTTCAGCACGATCGCGAGGAAGAGTCCGAGCACGAACGTCGTCGCGACCGAGAGGAAGGCGAAGACGAAGGTCCAGACCGCGACCGCGATGAACGGCCCGCGGATGGAGTCCTCGGTGAAGGCGCGCACGAAGTTGTCGGCGCCGACGGTCACGACCCACCCGGGCAGGAGCTCCTGGCCGTCGTCGGCGGTGAAGGCACCTGTGCCGATGTCGCGGTAGACCGTCCCGTCGGCGGTGTCCGTCATCGTGTCGGCTGCGGAATCCCAGGTCAGGCTCGAGGTGAACAGATAAGCGTTCGAGCCGTCGGTCGTGCGCAGGAACCCGTCGTTGGGGTCGTCCGAGATCGGTACGGCGATCGCCCCGATCGCGGCCTGGTTGGCGACGATCCCCGCGAAGTCGAGCGAGGCGTAACCGTCGGCGGACACCGCTCGTCCGCCCGAGAATTCGGCATCCACCGGTTCCAACGCCCGGTCGGTGGTGCCCACGACGGCGTCTCCGGTGTCAGGGTCGGTCACCAGGAGCGAGAACACTCCCCCGTTCTCGACGATCGTGACCGGGTAGGTCGCACTGTCTGTCACGCGCGTCTGCGACTGCAGCAGCAGTGCGTTGACCGCGTCATCCTTGGTGGAGTTGTGGCCGGAACCGTAATTGGTGAAGGCGATGTAGACGGTGTACCCGACCACGAAGATCTGGAACACCAGCAAGAAGATCAGACCGGGCGTGAGGTACTTGGCCGGCAGCAGGCCCGGCGTCAGATACACGACGTTGACGCCGACCGCGACGATGGCCACGATCGCGGCTTCCACCCACTGGCCGGAACCGGCGAGCATCATCACGGCGTACAGCGCCGCGGCGTCCAGCAGGGCGAGCGCCACGATCTTGACCAGCCAGACCTTCCAACCGGCGGAGGCTGCTTCGGCGTACCGCTCGGCCCGGCGACGTCGCCGTTCGGCGGCGGGATCGCGGGGCGGGTTTTCGGGCGCGGTGTCGTGTTCGAGAAGGGGAGCCGTCATCGTCGAGGCCTTCGTACGTCGGGGGAATGTCCCGGGGGGGGGAGGGAGAGAAGAGGGATGCCGCGGCGGGCGGCCGCTGGGACGCGCCCGCCGCGGCGCCGGGTCAACCGGCGATGTTGGCCGCGATGTCGTCGGACATCTTCGTCCAAATGGCGGTGGGGTCTTCGCCCTTCAGCAGCGACACCTCGGCGACGCCCCAGAACTCCCAGACCGATCCCATCTCGGGGATGCTCGGCATGGGGGCGCCCTGCGCGCCGACCTCGCCGAAGCCGGCGATGATCGGGTCGGCCGCAGCCTTCTCGTATGCCGCCGTGAGTGCCGGCGGGCGGTCCCCCGCCTCGTACAGGGCGGTCTGCACGGGCTCGGTCGCGAGGTAGTTCACGAGGAACTCGTTCGCGGCGAGCGCGTTCTGCGACTTGGCGTTCAGATAGAAGCCCTGCACGCCGACGAAAGGCTGAGCGGGCTGGCCGCCGGCCGACGGAATCGGGTCGATGGCGATGTTGATGCCCTTGGCCTCGGCATCCGCCACGTTCCACGGACCGGTCAGGATGAACGGCGTCTGACCCGAGTTGAAGGCCTCCTTCGAGAGGTCCTGCGTCAGGTTCAGGTTGATCGTGCCCGCGGCGCCCTGGGCACCGAGCCACGCGGCGAATGCCTGGCCGGCCTCGTCGCCGATCGACAGCTGCGAGCCGTCGTAGCTGCCGTCGGCGTTGCGCGCGAAGACCGAGTTGCCGAACGACGTCTCGAACGGGTAGAGGTGGTACGGGTCGGCGTTCGCCGGGTCGAGACCGACGACGAACGGGTATTGCACTCCCGTCGCCGTGCCCTTGGCGATCATGTCGTCGAACGACGTCGGCGCCTCGGGGACGAGGTCGACGTTGCGCATCAGCGCGATGTTCTCGGTCGCGTAGGGCAGTCCGTAGACCTTCCCCTCGTTGGTGAAGGCCTGGATCGCGACCTCCTGGAACTCGGTGGTCTTGTCGCCGAGCTCGATGGGGGCGACCAGCCCATCCTGCACGAAGCCGCCGAGCCAGTCGTGCGCGCCGACCGTGATGTCGGGGCCCTTGCCGGTGGGGACCTGCGCGGCGAAGTCGGCCTGGATCTTCGTGAAGTCCTTCTCGACCAGATCGACCTTCAGACCCTTCTCCTCCGAGAACGTCGCGGCGACGTCCTTCAGCGCATCGGCGCGGTTCGCGTCGACCCAGACGGTCAGCGTGCCCGCCGACGCGGCGGCGTCGCCGCTGGCCTGGGGGGCGCTGCCGCCCCCGGAGCAACCGGCGAGCAGCAGGGAGCCCGCGGCGATGAGCGCGCCGAAACCGAGCGCGCGCGTGGATGTCACCTTCATTGGTGTGTGCCTCTCTGGTGGGGGGAAGGGCACGAGACGTTCCGCGTGGTGGACGTCATCGGCCCCAGCTCGTTATGCAAGCGCTTACATAGTTAGCCGGAGATGGACGCGGATGAAAAACGCCGCGCGAGGCGATACCAATCCGTGATGTGCCGACGCGCCGGCTGAGCGCTCGCCGTGAGCGCCTCGAGCGTTCGCCGCTCCCCCCGGCGCGCACCGCCGGGTAGATTTGGACAATGGCTGATTCTTCGTTCGACATCGTCTCCAAGATCGACCGGCAAGAGGCCGACAACGCCCTCAATCAGGCGCACAAAGAGGTCGAGCAGCGCTACGACTTCAAAGGCACCGACGCCTCGATCGCGTGGAGCGGCGAATCCATCGTCATCAAGGCCAACTCGGAGGAGCGCGCCAACGCCGTCCTCGACGTCTTCCAGACCAAGCTCATCAAGCGCGGCATCTCGTTGAAGAGCCTCGAGAGCGGCGAGCCGGTGCAGAGCGGCAAGGAGTACCGCATCACCTCCACGCTCAAAGAGGGCATTTCGCAAGAGAACGCGAAGAAGATCGGCAAGATCATCCGCGACGAGGGACCCAAGGGCGTGAAGTCGCAGATCCAGGGCGACGAGCTGCGCGTGCAGTCGAAGTCGCGGGACGACCTGCAAGAGGTGCAGCGCCTGCTCAAGGCCGCCGACCTCGACGTCGACCTGCAGTTCACCAACTACCGCTGAGTCGCGGCGCCGCCGTGCGCCGGTGTCGGCGGCCCTGCAGCCGGCGCTGGAGCCCCTCGGCGGGGCGGCGGTGGTCATGGCACCGGCGTGCGGGCGGACGGCATCCGGCTGTGGGTGGACGTGCCCCGTGCCGCCGCGCTGGAGGCATTCGCAGCGGACTGGCAGGCTCCTCGCTGACGCGCGTCTTTCCGCGGGCACGCGTCGGCCAACGCATTCCCTGAGCGTCGACGCATGCTCTCGCGCGTATACCCGCTGCGTACGGTGAGAGGAGTCCTCGGCATCCGCCCTCGGCTTTCGGCCGGACCCGGTCACCCCCACCGGAGGAGCACGCGCATGACGGCATCCATCATCGAGTCCCGCATGGGACCGGTCCGGCAGACCTACTCGGGAACCACCGAGTTCCCGCCGATGGCGAAGGCGTACACGGAGCTGTCGCAGGTGGTCCGCGAAACGGGGCTGCTCGTGCGCGCACGGGCCTTCTACGCGCTCGTCGGCGCCGCTCTGACCGTCGCGCTCGCGGGCTGCGTGACCGGATTCGTCCTGCTCGGCGACAGCTGGTTCCAGCTGCTCATCGCCGCCGCGCTCGGCATCGTCTTCACGCAGGTCGCGTTCCTGGCGCACGAAGCGGCGCACAAGCAGATCCTCGCCTCCGGCCCCGCCAACGAGCGGCTCGCCCTGTGGTTGGCGTCCGGAGTGGTCGGCATGAGCCTGTCGTGGTGGAGTGCGAAGCACACCCGTCACCACGCCAACCCCAACCGCGTGGGCAAGGACCCCGACATCGAGGTCGACACCATCTCGTTCCTCGACGTCGACGCGGCCAAAGCCCGCGGCATCCAACGGTGGATCACCCAGCGCCAGGGCTGGCTGTTCTTCCCCCTGCTCACCCTCGAGGGCGCCAACCTGCACGCCCACGCGATCCGCCACCTGTTCTCACGCGGCGAGGTCAAGGGCCGCTGGGCCGAACTCGCCCTCATCGCCGCGCGGTTCGCCGTGTTCGTCGCCCCGGTGTTCGTGTTCCTCCCCCTCGGTATGGCGTTCGCGTTCGTGGGCGTCCAGCTCGCGGTGTTCGGCGTGTACATGGGGGCGTCGTTCGCTCCCAACCACAAGGGCATGGCGGTCATCGCCCCGGGCGCCAAGCTCGACTTCTTCAGCAAGCAGGTGCGCACCTCGCGCAACATCACCGGGGGATGGTGGGCGACCTGGCTGATGGGTGGCCTGAACTACCAGATCGAGCACCACCTGTTCCCGAACATGCCCCGCCCGCACCTGAGCCGGGCCCGGATCATCGTGCGAGAGCACAGCAAGACCCTGGACGTTCCCTACGTCGAGACGACGCTGCTGCAGTCGTACGGCATCGTCATCGCCTACCTGAACCGCGTCGGACTCTCCGCCCGCGATCCGTTCGACTGCCCGATGACCTCGCCCGCGGCACGCGCCTGACGCGAGGGTCGCACCCGGACCAGCGGCGCGGACGGATGACGCACGACGATCGGCTCGGCCCCGACGGGCGGCCGCACTGCCCCCTGTGCGGGGAACCGCTGCTGTTCGAGGTGCTCGACGACGAACGCTTCCTCGTAGCGTGGTCGTGCGTGACGTGCGGGCTCATCCGCACGACCGAGCCCGCCTGAGCGGGAGCGTATCCGGGGGCTTCAGCCCTCGATGCCGTTGATCATCTGCGTGATCTCGCGCTCGGTCTCGCGGCCGATGGCGCCCTCGTCCACGCGCGAGGGCATGTCGCTGTCGTCATCGACGGAGGGGTTCTCGAACGGCTGCTTCTGGTCCTTTTCCATGCGTCGATGCTCACACGCGGCGCGGGCGCGGGCGAGGGGGTTGCGGGCGACCGTCAGCCCCTCAGGGCGTCGTCGCGCCACTCGACGCACACCACCTCGCCGCGAAACGCCGCTTCTTCGCGCTGACGCAGCTCGACACGGCGGATCTTGCCCGAGATGGTCTTGGGCAGGTCGAAGAACTCCACGCGCCGCACGCGTTGGAACGGCGCGAGTCGGTCCCGCGCGAATCGGAGGATCTCGAGGGCGAGGTCCTCGCCCGGCTCGTGGCCGCCCGCCAGCACGATGTACGCCTTCGGGACCGCGAGGCGCAGGTCGTCGGGCGCCGGGACGACGGCCGCCTCGACCACGGCGGGGTGTTCGATCAGGACGCTCTCGAGCTCGAACGGGCTGATCTTGTAGTCCGACGCCTTGAACACGTCGTCGGTGCGCCCGATGTAGGTGATGCTGCCGGTCTCGTCGCGGCGGGCGACGTCGCCGGTGTGGAAGAGTCCGTCCGCGAACGCCTCGGCGGTGCGCTCGGCATCCCCCACGTATCCGGTCATCAGGTTGACAGGACGCTCGGCGAGATCGATGCAGATCTCGCCCTCGTCCGCGTGCTCCCCCGTCAGGGGATCGACGAGCACGACCGGGCAGCCCGGAAGAGGACGGCCCATCGACCCGGGCACGAGCGTCGCGCCGGGGGTGTTCGCGACGACCGCGGTCATCTCGGTCTGGCCGTACCCGTCGCGGATGTCGAGGCCCCATGCGCGCTGCACCGAGGCGATCACTTCGGGATTCAGCGGCTCCCCCGCCGACACGATCTCGCGCAGCGCTCCGCGCCGCCCGGTGAGATCGGCCTGGATGAGCATGCGCCACACCGTCGGCGGCGCGCAGAAGGTGGTGACGCGGTCGCGCTCGAGCTCCGCCAGCAGGCGCTCGGCGGAGAAGCGCGTGTAGTTCAACGCGAGCACCGTCGCCCCCGCGATCCACGGGGCGAAGAACAGGCTCCACGCGTGCTTGGCCCACCCGGGCGAGCTGATCGCCAGGTGCACGTCACCCGGCTGCAGACCCAGCCAGTACATGGTGCTGAGATGTCCGACCGGATACGACGCATGCGTGTGCTCGACCAGCTTGGGCTTCGAGGTGGTGCCCGAGGTGAAGTACAGCAGCAGGCGCTCGTCGGCGGTGGTCCCCGGATGCCGGGCGGGAGCGGCATCCCTCTCGAAGGCGTCGTCATACGACGACCAGCCCGGGTGTGTTCCGCCCACGACGATGCGCCCGAGCCCCTCGGGGAGGTCGTCGAACTTGTCGGCGTCGGCGGCTCCGACGACGACGTGGCGGATGTCGGCGCGGGCGATGCGATCGGCCAGATCCACGCGGCCGAGAGCGGTCGTGGTGGGGGCGATGACCCCACCCAGCTTCATGATGGCGAGCATCGCCTCCCAGAGCTCCACGCGGTTGTCGAGCATGAGCAGCACCGCATCGCCGCGCTCGACGCCACGCGATGACAACCACGCCGCGACCTGGTCGGAGCGGCGGGCGAGCTCGTCGAAGGTGCGACGGTGGTGCGTGTCGTCGTCGTCGACGACGATGAGCGCGGGGGCGTCGTTGCCGCGCGCCATCGGGTCGAACCAGTCGATCGCCCAGTTGAACGGCCCGTCGAAGCGGGGCCACGCGAACGTCGCCGCGCGGTCCGGATCAACACGGGCGGCGAGAAGCTCGTCGCGCGCGGCGCGGTAGATGTCGGTCGCAGAGGCCTCGGCGGGGATCATGGTGCTCCTTCGATCGCTTTCTACGCTAACCCGCCCACGGCGCGCGACCCCGTCCGGCGCCCGCACACGAGCGGGCAGGATGCCCTCAGCGCGCGGGGGCCGCCGTGGAGGAACGCGGGATGAGCGTGGGCATCGTGCGCTCGATGCGCGCGACCCCTCCGGGCGCGAGCAGCATGTCCAGGGCCACCTCGGCGATGCGGTCGAAGTGCGTGTGCACCGAGGTCAGCGGAACGGGCAACCGCGACACGAGCGGGATGTCGTTGTAGCCGACGAGGGAGAGGTCGCGTCCGGCCACCATGCCCAGCGCCTGCGCGACCGTCGACATCCCGAGGGCGAGGTTGTCGTTGGCCGCGAACACGGCCGTCGGGCGATCATCGGCGTCGAGCAGCCGATGAGCGGCCTGGATGCCGTGATCAAGGCCGTATCCCACGGCGAGGACGCGCTCCGCGTGGAGAGACACACCGGCTTCGCGCAGCGCCCTTTCCGCACCGGCGCGGCGGTCGCGCCCGCTCGAGGTGAACCACGGTCCCGTCACGATTCCGATGTCGCGGTGGCCCAGGTCGAGCAGGTGGCGGACGGCGAGGTAGCCGCCGGTCTCGTCGTCGCCGAGCGACGAGGGACTGACGTCGTCGGTGCGCAGCGCCAGGACGTGCGGGATGCCGCGGTCGCGCAAGGAGGCGGGCAGGGCGTCGTCGAGCCGGGCGGTCGCGAGGACCACACCGTCGACCCCGCGCCCGAGGAGGGTCTCGGTCGCCCGCCGCTCCTCGTCGGCGTCGTCGCCGCAGGTGGCGACGACGGCGAAGTATCCGCGCCGGTGGGCGGCGCGTTCGACCGCCTCGAACATGAGTGCCATGACCGCGTCGGTCAGGCGCGGAACGAGCACGCCGATCGTCGCGGTGGCACCCCGACGCAGGCTGGAGGCCGAGACGTTGCGGCGGTAGCCGAGCTCGTCGGCGACGGCCCGCACCCGGTCGGCGGTCCGCGAGCTCGAGCGGGGGGTGCGGTCGTCGAGCACCCGGCTGACGGTGGAAATGCTGACACCGGATGCCGAGGCCACGTCCTTCAGGGTGACGATGTGGCGCTCGCCCACCTCGGTGTCGACCATGGTCCCTCCCGGCGTCCACCTTACCCGCCTCGCCCGGAATCCTTCCCGGGAACGATTTCCATCGGAACGCTTGACAGGCCCCATCGAGGGCGTCACACTTGCAATCGTTCCTGCAAACGTTCTCATACGGCAGGTCCCTCGACGAAGAGACGACAGAAGGAGACGAACATGGTCCTCGACCTCCGCGGCCTGAACCCCGCCCCCGTTACCCCGTTCACCCCCGACGGCGACGTCGACTACGACGCCATCCAGCGCCTGGGCTCGTGGCTCGGCTCGATCGACGGCGTCAAGAGCCTCGTGGTGCTCGGCCACGCCGGTGAGGGCACGTTCCTCACCGAGAAGGAGCAGCTCGACGTCATCCGCGCCTTCCGCGACTCCGTCGACGACGAGCTGCCGATCATCGCCGGCATCACCAAGGAGGGCAACCTCACCGCCGCTCTCGAGGCGAAGGATGCCGCCGCCGCCGGCGCGAAGGGCGCTCTGGTCTACCCCTCGCACGGGTGGCTGCGCTTCGGCTTCCAGCCGGGGGCCCCGCAGACCCGCTACCGCGCCATCTGGGAGGAGTCGGGCCTCGAAGAGATCCTGTTCCAGTACCCCGACAACACGAAGGCCTCGTACGACCTCGACACGCAACTCGAGATCGCCGGCCAAGAAGGCGTGAACCACACCAAGAACGGCGTGCGCAACATGCGTCGGTGGTACACCGAGATCCCGGCGCTGCGCGCGGCCTACCCCGAGCTGCAGGTGCTGTCGTGCCACGACGAGTACCTGCTGCCGACGATGTTCGACGTCGACGGCCTGCTCGTCGGATACGGCAACATCGCCCCCGAGCTGCTCGTCGACCTCATCGAAGCCGGTAAGGCGCGCGACTACGCCGCCGCCCACGCCATTCATGAGCGCCTCCTGCCGGTGACCAAGGCCGTCTACCACCGTGGTTCGCACATGGAGGGCACGGTCGCCCTCAAGTGGGGCCTGGTCAACCGTGGCATCCTGGACCACGCCACTGTGCGCGAGCCCCTGCTGCCCCTTCCCGCCGGAGCCGACGCCGAGATCGCCGCCGCCTTCGCGTCGGCCGACCTCGGAAGCGTGGTCGTCCCGGCCTGATGCCCAGGGGCGGCCGTCGCGGACGGTCGCCCCTCATGAACCCGCCTTTGTCAACGACGACGGAAGGAACGACCCATGAGCGACCGCACCACCGCACGACCCCCCGCGACCCCCGGCACCGGCCACGGGCGCATCCCGACCGAGACGGTGCGCAGCATCGTGGATTCCCATCGCACGCGCCGCACGTTCTGGCGCCGGCTCGCCCTCATCGGCCCCGCCTTCGTCGCGGGTGCCTGGCAATTCGGTCCCGGCAACCTCACCACCGCGATGAACGCCGGCGCCCTGTACGGCTACACCCTCATCTGGGTGATCGTGGTGTCCACGATCCTCATGATCTTCCTCACGGACATGAGCGTGCGCCTGGGCATCCGCACGCCGGTGTCGTTGATCGCCTCGATCAAGGACACCCTCGGCACGTGGGCGGGGGTGCTCGCCGGCATCGGCGTCTTCCTCATCACCCTGTGCTTCTCGGTCGGCAACGCCGTCGGCTCCGGCGTCGGGCTGTCGATGCTCGTCCCCGGCACCTCCCCCGTGATGTGGACGGTCATCTGCACGGTCTCGGTGGGCACGATCCTGCTGTTGAAGAAGATCTACGGCGTCGTCGAGAAGGTCCTCATCGCCATCGTCGCGCTCATGGCGTTCTGCTTCATCGCCTCGGCCTTCGCCTCGAACCCGGACTGGGCCGCGGCGGGGGCGGGCCTGATCCCCGTCGTCCCGGGCGGCGCATGGCTGCTGATCATCGGACTGGTCGGGACGAACTTCTCCATCAACGCCGCGTTCTTCGCGTCGTACGGCACCAAGGCGCGTAAACGCGACCAGAGCGAATATCGCGACATCACCATCGTCGACACGATCCCCGGCATCGTCGCCCCCGGCCTCATGACGGCCCTGGTGATCGTGGTCGCGGCATCCGTTCTGGGTCAGACCGGCGCCGACACCCCCGGTGCCTTCGGCGGCCTGGCGAGGATCTTCGAGCCCGTCGCCGGCCCGGTGGGCGCCTTCATCTTCGCCCTGGGCTTCTTCGGGGCGGCGTTCTCGTCGATGATCCCGAACTGCATCGCCGGGGGGACGATGCTCTCGGATGCCATCGGCCGCGGCGCCTCGGCGGAGACGCCGACCGCGCGGCTGGGGAGCGCCTTCATCCTGCTGTTCGGCATCGGCGTCACGCTCGCGTTCGCGGGAACCTCCCCGGTGCAGCTGATCGTGATCGCCCAGGCCCTGACCGTGCTGTTCGCGCCGATCCTGGCGGCGATGATCATCGTCATGGCGAACAACCGCGCGCTCATGGGACCGCTGCGCAACCGCTGGTGGCAGAACGTCGCCGGCGGGATAGGCCTGATCGCCGTCATCGCCCTGTCGATCCGGCTGCTCATCAGCCTCATCGGCGGCTGACGCGCCTCCGCACGGGGGGCTCGGTCTTCGGATCGGCCCCCCCCTTTTCGTGGGCCCGGCGGCACCCCGCACCGGATGGCGCCTTGGGTCAGTCGCGAAGGCGCTGCGCGACGTCGGTGATCTCGTCGAGGTGCACGCGCATGGCCGCCTCGGCGGCATCCGGATTCGACGCCCGCAAGGCGCGCAAGACGCGGCCGTGTCCCTCGTGCGAGAGGCGACGACCGTCGGCGTCGACGTGAGAGAACAACCGGGCCTCCAGCGTCCACGACACCGTCAGCTCGCTGAGAGAGGCCAGCAGCGGGTTGCGGGTGGCCGCGGCGACCCCGGCGTGGAAGGCGATGTCGAGCTGCACCGACCGCTGCCCGTCGGAGACCGTACGGGACTCCTCGACCACTGCGGCGAGCGCGTCGAGCTCGGCCTCGTCGATGCGGGTCGCGGCGAGACGGGCGATCTGCGGCTCGACCACGGTTCGGAATTCGGATGCCGCAGCCATCGATGTCGAGTCGTCCTCGCGCCATGAGGCGAGAGCGGCCGAGATCGGCACGCGCGCGCTCACCCGTGTGCCACTGCCCTGGCGCCGCTCCACGAACCCCGCCGACTGCAGCCGCAGGAGGGCCTCCCGCACCGCCGAGCGGGACACCGCCAATTGCTCCGCGAGCTCGCGCTCCGTGGCCAGCCGAGCGCCGGGCTTGAGGACACCGGCGAGGATGAGGGCGCGCAGGCGCGCCACGATCTCCTCGTGCACCGACCCACCATGCCGCTCCAGCGGCGCCAGCGCTGCGTGATCGCTCATCGAGCCTCCCTGACCCATCCTCTCAGTCTGCTCTCTCGTCCGCCCGTCGATTGGTCAGACCGTAACGGCCTCGAAACAGCGTGCGCCTCGATGTGAAACGCCGCAGTCGCACAATTGGACCGACCACGGGACATCAGCTGAGGAGCGGTCATGACGAACAAGAACATCCCGAACGAAGGCCGCGGGCTCGGGTCCGCCTGGCGGGTCCTCCGTCACCCGGCGAGCCTGATCGCCCTGGCGGCGGTGCTCGGCATCGTCGTCGGACTGATGACCGGAGAGTGGGCGGCCAACCTCAAATTCATCGGCGACCTGTTCATCCGCCTCATCCAGATGGCGATCGTGCCGCTCGTGATGGCATCCGTGATCGTCGCCACGGGCTCCATGACCGGCTCGGGAATGGGGCGCCTGGCCGGGCGCACCTTCGCATGGATGATCGGCTTCTCGATCGTCGCCGCCGTCGTCGGCTGGGCGTTGGCCGTCCTCATCCAGCCCGGCGCCGGGATCGACTATTCCGGAGCGATCGATCCCGCGCTCCAGGAATCGGCGCAGCCCGCGACCTGGCAGGAGACCGCCCTGGGCTTCGTGTCGACGAACATCTTCAATGCGATGTCGACCGCGAGCATGCTGCCGATCATCGTCTTCTCTCTCCTGTTCGGGCTCGCACTCAACGGCTACGTGCGCACCACCGGCAACACGCTCGTCGTCACACTGCTCGACCAGCTGCAGCAGATCGTGCTCGGAATGATCCGCCTGGTGATGCGCATCGCGCCGGTCGGTGTGTTCTGCCTCCTGGCCGCCCTCGCCGGCGACGTCGGCTTCGCCGTGGTCACCACGGCCGTGACCTACCTGGGGTCGACCCTCGTCGGTGTGCTCATCGTCACGGCGCTGTTCGTCGTCGTCGTCACGGTGCGCACCCGCCTCAACCCGGCTGCCCTGCCCGGGAAGCTCGCCGAGCAGACCGTCATCGCCGTCACGACGACGAGCTCTGCCGTGACCTTCCCCACCGTGATGAAGAACGCCGTCGAGAAGGTCGGGATAAGCCAGCGGGTGGCGAACTTCACCCTGTCGGTGGGGCTGACCATGGGGTCGTACGGGGCGGTGCTGAACTACACGATCGTCATCCTGTTCCTCGCTCAAGCCGGACGCGTCGAGCTCACGCCGGGACAGGTCATCCTCGGCATGGCGTTGGCCATCATGCTGAACATGGGCACCATCACGGTGCCGGGAGGCTTCGCCGTCGCCGCGACCTTCCTCGCGACCTCGCTCGGACTGCCGCTCGAAGCGGTCGGACTCCTCATCGCCGTCGACTGGTTCACGGGCATCTTCCGCACCTTCCTCAATGTCAACGGCGACACGATGGTCGCCATGCTCGTCGCGAACGGCACCGACGAGATCGACCGCGACGTCTACGCCGGCCGCAAGGACGTCACGGCTGCCGCCACGCGCGAGGAAGGGCTCCCGGGGGCGTTCGCGGGCGCCGACCGCGCCGGCTAGATCCTCCCGACGTGGCAGCGGGTCGACGGTCCGCCTCGGCCTGCGTCGTCCGGCGATCGGGCCGCCCGGGCACCCGGCGCGGCTCGATCGTGCGCGCCGACCTTCACCGGATCGCTTCGCGACCTCCCCGGCCCCGACCCGCGCCGGGACTCACTGTCCCGCCGTCGACTCCTCGCGCGCCTGACGTTGCTGTGCGCGTTCCAGGGCGCGTGTGCGCGCGGCCCGCGCGTCCTCCTCGAGCTTGTCGGCCTTCGCCTCGTCGCGGGTGAGGTTGACGCCGGTCTCGGGATCGAACAGGTGCAGGGCGTCCGGCGAGAACCACAGCCGCGCCGCATCGCCCGGACGGATCGAGCTCATGGCATCCAGAGCCACCACCAGCTCGGTGCGCAGGCTCTCGCCGTCGAGGTCGCGGTCCAGCTCCGAGAGCTTCTCTCGCACGGTCTCGTCGGTCTCGTACGGGACGTACGCGTACAGCACCTCGCCGAGCCACTCGGTCATCTCGATGTCGAGCTCGGCGGTCACCCCGCCGGCGAGGTCGCGCTCGGTGGCATCCGCGTCCTCGAAGGCGTCGGGGCGCACGCCCACGATGACCAGGTCGCGACCCTCGACGGCGGCGCGCAACCGATCGTCGAGGGGGACGTCGGCGATCGGCAGACGCAGGACGTCGCCGTCGACCGTTCCGCTGAGGAAGTTCATCGGCGGCGAGCCGATGAAGCCCGCCACGAACAGATTCACCGGCTGGTCGTACAGTCCCCGCGGACTCGCCACCTGCTGCAGCTCTCCGCGGCGCAGGACGGCGACGCGATCGCCGAGGGTCATCGCCTCGGTCTGGTCGTGCGTGACGTAGACGGTCGTGATGCCGAGGGAGCGCTGCAGACGCGCGATCTCGGTGCGCATCTGGCCGCGGAGCTTGGCGTCGAGGTTCGACAGCGGCTCGTCGAACAAGAACGCGCTGGCGTTGCGCACGATCGCGCGCCCCATCGCCACGCGCTGACGCTGACCGCCCGAGAGGTTGGCGGGCTTGCGCTCGAGGTGCTCATCGAGCTCGAGCAGCCGCGAGGCCCGCCGCACCCGCTTGTCGATCTCGTCGTCGCTCAGGTCGCTGGATTTCAGGCGCATCGGGAACGCGATGTTCTCGTACACGGTGAGGTGCGGGTAGAGCGCGTAATTCTGGAAGACCATCGCGAGGTTGCGGTCCTTGGGCGCCTTGTCGTTGACCACCTCGTCCGCGATCCGCAGTTCGCCGTCCGAGATGTCCTCGAGGCCGACGATCATGCGCAGCAGCGTCGACTTGCCGCAGCCCGACGGCCCCACGAGGATGACGAACTCGCCATCGGCGATGTCGAGATCGACGCCTTTGACCGCGGTGAAGCCGTCGTCGTACGTCTTGACGATGTGGTTCAGAGTGATGGATGCCATGAGGTGCTGCTCCTGGTGTTCTTCGACGACGCTCGAGGCGGGGTCCGAGGCGGTTCTGATCTGCGCGCGAAGGCCACGGGACGGCCCGTCAGCCCTTGACCGCGCCCTGGGTGAGGCCGGACACGATCCGACGCTGGAAGATGACGACGACGATCACGATCGGGATCGTGACCACGATCGCGGCGGCCGAGATGGCGCCGGTGGGTTCCTCGAACTGCGATGCCCCCGTGAAGAAGGACAGGGCCGCGGGCACCGGGCGGGCGGCATCCGTCGAGGTCAGGGAGATGCCGTAGACGAAATCGTTCCACGCGATGAAGAAGGCGATAATCGCGGTCGTGAACACCCCCGGCGCCGCCAGCGGCACCACGGTCTTGCGGAACGCCTCGAACGGGGTGGCTCCATCGACCTGCGCGGCCTGTTCGAGTTCCCACGGGATCTGACGGAAGAACGCCGCGAGGGTCCAGATCGAGATCGGCAGGGTCAGCGACAGGTACGGGATGATGAGGCCGAGCCAGGTGTCGTAGAGCCCCACCACCCGCCAGAGGTTGAACAACGGGGTGACGATCGACACGATCGGGAAGACCGAGACGGCCAGCGCCGTGGTGAGGATGACGCGCTTGCCGGGGAAGTCCAGGCGCGCGATCGCGTAAGCGCACAGGGTCGCCAGCACCACCGCGATGAAGGTCGCGATGAGCGAGATGCCGATCGAGTTGCGCAGCGCGGGTAGGAAGAGGTCCTGCGCGCTGCCGCCGGGGGCGAGGATCGTGGCGTAGTTGTCGAGCGTCCACTCCGTCGGCAGCAGGGTCCCCGAGAACAACCCCGCCGGCGTCTTGAACGAGGTCATGAGGATCGAGAACACCGGGAAGAGCGACCACACCAGGACGGCGGCGATGATCGCGAGCCACATCAGGCGCTGGGGCCAGGTCATCGCGCGCATCAGGAGTTCCTTCCCGCCGACAGGTCCACTTTGAAACCCTTGATGAAGATCGCCGCGATGATCAGCACGCTCAGGAACAGCAACACCGAGATCGCCGACCCCAGGCCGATCTCGAGGCGGCCGATCGAGGTGTTGTAGGCCAGGAGCGACAGCGCCTCGGTGTTGTTCGCGCCCGCGGTCATGATGAAGATGTTGTCGAAGATGCGGAAGGCCTCGAGCGTGCGGAACAGCACCGCCACCATGATCGCGGCCTTCATGTTCGGCAGGATGACGCGGCGCAGCACCTCCCACGACGTCGCCCCGTCGACCTTGGCGGCCTCTTCGAGGTCGCCCGGCACCTGCGCGAGTCCGGACAGCAGCAGCAGCGAGATGAAGGGCGTCGTCTTCCACACCTCGCTCAGGATGATGACGGTGAGCGACGTGCCTTGGTACGCGAACCAGTTGAGGTTCTCGTCGAACCCGGGGATCCACGACAGCCAGTTGTTGACGTAGCCGCCCGAGTTGATGTCGAAGGCGTAGAACCAGGCGAACGCCGACACGACGGTGATGATGCCGTAGGGCACCAGGATCGCCGTGCGGGCGAATCCGCGCAGCTTCTTGATCGCCCGATGCATCACGAGCGCGAAGGCGAAGCCGATGACGAGCTCGAGCAGCACGGTCACGACCGTGATGAACAGCGTCACCCCCATCGACTGCCAGAACGCCGGGTCACCCAGGATCACCGCGTAGTTGCGGAACCAGATGAACTCGCGGTCGCCGGGTGCGGTCAGGCGCAGGCTGAAGAGCGAGTCCCAGATCGCCTGGACGATCGGGTACAGCGTGACCAGCAGCATGATCCCGAATGCGGGGCCCGCCAGCATCCATCCCAATCGCGCCTCGGCGCGGGCGCGGTCGGACCGGCGCTTCTTCTTCGCGGGGGCCGCCGGCTCGGCGCGCTCCGTGGCGCGGGTGATCGTGTCGGTCACAGCAGTCGCTCCCCTCTGAGCACCGCGAGGATGAAGTCGGTCGAGGACTGCGGCGTCGCATCCGGGTCCACCGCGTTCGGCGGGTGCCAGGTGCGCTGCAGTCCGATGGAGATCTCGTTGTAGTACGGCGTCTGCGGCCGCGGCGCGCCCAGCTGCAGCGACTCCGCGATGGTGGATGCCATCGGGAACTTCTCGGTGACCTCGGCGTCGTCGTACGCCGCGAGGTTCGAGGGCGGGTTGCCGTTGGTGACGAAGTACTGCGCCTGGTTCTCGGGGCTGACGATGCACGCCACCGCCTGCCAGGCGAGGTCGACGTTCTCGCTGTACGCCCCGACCCCGAGGTTGATGCCGCCCACGGGAGGTGCGGCCGGGGAGTCGGCATCCACCCGGGGGTACACCGCCCACCCGAGGTCGTCGACGACCTCGGGAGCGGCGCTCTGCATGGCCGGGTAGACGAACGGCCAGTTGACCATGAACGAGCCGTCGTCGCCCTGGAAGAGGTTCATGCTGGCGTTCTCGTCGGCCGTCGGCAGACCCGAGCCGCCCAGACCCGACGACCCGATGCGACCGATGATGTCGGCGGCCTTCCTGCCGGCGTCGGATTCGAGCCCGAGCTGCATCTCGTCGGGCGTCGCGTCGGGGTTGTCCAGGATCTGCCCACCCGCCGAGGCGACGAGGGCGTTGATCCACACCGTCAGCGATTCGGCGAGTGCGCCCTGCACACCGAGCTGCTTGTTCTGATCTTCGGCGGCCTGGATGATCTGATCCCAGGTGACGGGCCGGCTCATGTCCAGACCCGCCGCCTCGGCGACCGACTTGCGATACCAGAGCAGCTGCGTGTTGGCCCAGAACGGCACCGTGACCAGCTCGCCGTTCCAGCTCGCGGACTGCACAGCACCCTGGACGACGCCGTCGGTGTTCTGTAGGTCAGCGGGCACGGGGGCGAGGAATCCCGGCTCGGCGAGCTCGGGGATGAAGGGCGGGTCCAGGCTCATGATGTCGAGCGAGCGATCGCTCGCCGCCAGACGCCGGGCCAGCTGCTCGCGCTGCGATGCCGCGTCGCGCGGCAGCAGAGAGGTCTCGATGCGGTACGCCCCGTCCGCCGCCTCGGTGCAGGATGCCGCGATCTCGGCCTGACCGCCGTCGTCGGGGTTGATGTACCACGTGAGGGTGGGCACCCCGTCACCGGCGGAGCAGGCGCCGAGCGTGCCCGCCAAGGCGACAGCCGAAGCGCCGGCCACGATCCGTCTCAGGTTTGGCATCCGGCCCCCTCGCCTCGGTGCGGGAACCTCGCGGCCCCCTCGTCCTCGCTCCATCCTGCCGACGGGGGTCGGTTCTGGTCCTGAGGCTTGCCCCCGACGCGGGCGGGGTGATACCCGCTCGGACGACGAACCGCCCCGTCCGAGGACGGGGCGGTTGGTCACCATCGGACGGGGATCACTCCCCGCGCGAGATCGCGATCATCTCCTCGCGCGGGACGACCTTGATGCGGGCGCGCTCGTGCGGGACGCCGAGGGCCACCTCGTGCTCGTCGAGACGGCGCCAGCCGGACAGGTCGGTCCACCGCACGCCGCGCTCGGCGAGGAGGGCCGGGATGGCCTCCTCTTCGGGGTGCGCGGGCTGCCACCACTCGCCCTGGTCGTTGATGACGTGACGGACGGTCTCCATGGCATCCGACTTGGTGTGACCGATCAGACCCACGGGACCCCGCTTGATCCATCCGGTGGCGTAGACGCCCGGCAGTCGCGAATTCGAGTCGCCCGCGAGCACCTGGCCCTCGTGGTTGGGGATGACGCCGCGGAGCTCGTCGAAGGGGACGTCCTTCAGCGGTGACCCGAAGTACCCGACCGCGCGATAGAGGGCCTGGATCGCCACCTCGCGGATCTCGCCGGTTCCGACCACACCGCCCTCGGCATCGGGCCGCGTGCGCTCGTAGCGCAGGGCGGCGACTCGTCCGTCGGCGTCCTTGACGATCTCGAGGGGCTTGGCCCAGAAGTGCAGATGCAGGCGGCGCGAGGCTTCTCCCCCGGCGTTGTTCACGCCCGGGCGCGTGCGCCACTGCTGGAGCACGCGGTCGATGACCTTGACCTGCTTGTTGGTCTCGATCGCCGCCCGGGAGGCCTCGTCGTAGTCGAAGTCCTCGTCGTACACGACCATGTCGACATCGCGCAGCTCGCCGAGCTCGCGCAGCTCGAGCGGGGTGAACTTCACCTGCGCGGGTCCCCGACGCCCGAAGACGTGCACGTCCGTGACCGGCGAGGCCTTGAGCCCCTGGTAGACGTTGTCGGGAACCTCGGTGGGCAGCAGGTCGTCGGCGTGCTTGGCGAGCATGCGCGTGACGTCGAGCGCGACGTTGCCGTTGCCGATGACGGCGACCGACTCGGCCTCGAGAGGCCAGGTGCGCGGCACGTCGGGGTGACCGTCGAACCAGCTGACGAAGTCGGCGGCACCGTACGAGCCCTCGGCGTCGATGCCGGGGATGTCGAGATCGGCGTCGCGGATCGCGCCCGTCGAGAAGATCACGGCGTTGTAATGCCGCTTGAGATCGTCAAGGGTGATGTCCTCGCCGAAGCGCACGTTGCCGAAGATGCGGATGTCACCGCGATCGAGCACCTCGCGCAATGCGGTGACGACGCCCTTGATGCGCGGGTGGTCGGGGGCGACGCCGTAGCGCACCAGACCGTAGGGAGCCGGAAGCTGCTCGAAGAGGTCGATCGAGACGTCGAACTGACGCTCGGCTTTCAGCAGGATGTCTGCGGCGTAGATGCCGGCGGGACCGGCTCCGACGATGGCGAGGCGCAGCTTTGTCATGGGTTCCTCTCGATCGCGATCGGGGGGGGGTGGGAGAAGGGAATCAGGCCGAGCGGTCGGCCACGGCGCGCGCGAAGCGCGTCAGCGCCTCGCGGACGGCGCCGTCGGGCAGCGGCGCGAGGGCGTCGATCGCCTCTTGCGACCACTGATGCGCGAGGCGCAGGGTCTCGTGCGTGGTCTCGTGGTCGCGCAGTTCGGCCAGCGCGGCATCGAGGACCGACGCATCGGCACCGGCGGCGATACGCTCCTGGCCCTCGTCGATCCGCGCGCGCAGGTCGGCCGAGGCCGCGTCGGAGCGATGGCCGAGCAGCAGATACGGCATCGTCGGCACGCCGGCACGCAGGTCGGTTCCGGGAACCTTTCCCGTCTCGGACGGGTCGGGCGAGAGGTCGATCACATCGTCGAGCAGCTGGAACGCCACTCCCGCCTTCTCGCCGAAGACGATCATCGGCTGCTCGAACTCTTCGGGGGCGCCCGAGTAGATCACGCCGGACTGCGCGGCGGCGGCGATGAGGGAGCCGGTCTTGTCGGCGAGCACCTCGAGGTAGAAGTCGACCGGCTCATCGCCCTCTTGCGGGCCGACGGTCTCGTGCATCTGCCCGAGCACCAGCCGCTCGAAGGTGTCGGCCTGCAGCTGGATCGCGCGTTCTCCGCGCCGGGCCATGAGCTGGCTTGCGCGGGCGAACAGCAGGTCGCCGGTGAGGATGGCGATGTTGTTGCCCCACACCGTCTGGGCGCTGGGAACACCGCGCCGTTTGTCGGCGCCGTCCATGACGTCGTCGTGGTAGAGCGAGCCGAGGTGGGTCAGTTCGAGGGCCGTGGCGACCTCGACGACCTCTTCCGTGGTGCCCTGCCCGAGCTGCGCGGTGAGGATGGCCAGCATCGGACGCACGCGCTTGCCCCCGGCCTCGTAGAGGTAGCGGGCGGTGACGTCGGCGAGCTTGTCGGCGCTGCGCACCTGGTCCTCGAGCTCGGTCTCGACGCGCGCCAGACCCGCCTCCACGGTGGAGAGGAGGGTGCGCGAACGCAATCCTGCGAAGATGCGGTCGCTCAGGCCCAGCTTGCCCGACAGGCGGGTGCCGGCCGCGGACGGTCTCGGGGTCACCCGATCAGCCTATCCTGGCCCGGTTAGGCGGGACCGCCGGTATCTCGACGGTTGACAGGGGTGCTAGGCGGCGGGCCGGGTGCCGCGGTGCAGCGCCACGATCCCGAGCGAGAGGTTGCGATAGGCGACGTCGTCCCATCCGGCATCCCTCATCCAGCTCGCCAGCGTCGGCTGGTCCGGCCAGTCGCGGATGGACTCGTTGAGGTAGTCGTAGGCCTCGGCGTTGGAGCTCACGGCCTTCGCCACGATCGGGAGCACCCGGTCGTTGTAGAAGCGGTAGAGACCGTTGAAGACGCGGGACGGCGGGTGCGAGAACTCGCACACGACGATGCGGCCGCCGGGGCGGGTGACGCGGCGCAGCTCCCGCAGGGCGCGGCGGGGGTCGTCGACGTTGCGCAGCCCGAACGACATCGTGACGGCGTCGAACTCGCCGTCGGCGAAGGGCAGGTCGGTGGCGTTGGCCTGCACGAACTCGAGGTTGGGTACGTCGCCGTGGCGACGTCGCCCCTCGGCGATCATGCCGCGCGAGAAGTCGGCGGCGACCACGTGCGCCCCGCTCGGCACGAACGCCATCGACGACGTGCCGGTGCCCGCCGCCAGATCGAGGATGCGTTCTGCGCGCTGGGGGGCCACCGCGCGCAGCGTGGCGACGCGCCACAGCCGGTCGTTGCCGAGGCTCAGCACGGAGTTGGTGCGGTCGTAGGCCGCCGCGACCTGGTCGAACATGCCGCTGACGCGCTGCGGGTCTTTACCGAGGTCGGCGCGGTTGGGGTCGCTGCTCACCCGTCGAGTCTAGGCGCGCGGCACGGGGTCGTCGCTGGGGGTTGCCAGGGCGGCGAGGCGCTCGAGCCAGGGGCCGGTGACGTCGTCCGAGAACGGCGCCTCGCCGTCGCGCACCCGTCGCTCCAGGTCGGTGGCCGTGGCATCCAGGTGTGCCACGATGTCGCTCGGGTACCCGTAGCGCTCGCGGTGCTCGTCCCACTCGTCGCGGTCGTCGATCCAGGTGCCGCGCTCGTCGGTGCGTCGCACGACGTCGAGGTCCATGTCGATGCCGCGGGGCACGCCGTCGTCGTGCCAGCGGACGTCCCACGCGAGGTCGATGTACACCGCCACCGGGTGGGGGTCGGCGTTGTGCGTGAACGCCCAGTCCCCGCTGGCCGGCACCAGCGTGACGTTCGGCTGGCGGCAGACGAACTCCGCACCGGGGCGGGCGCTGCGCCAGCCGATCTGCTGCCCGAACCACTCGCCCCATTCGTCGCTGCCGAGGTAGACGCTGTCCTGGACCCAGTGAGGGGAGCCGTCCCACTTGCGCCACTCGAACATCAGGCGGGTGCCGGGGGCGGGACGAGGATCCATGCCTCGGAGTCTAAATCGCGCGCACGCACCGGTCTCCGCCGCACCCGCCGGCACGATGCCGGAACCGGGCACCCGTACCGCCGGTCGCGTCGTGACCGGCCGCACCGGTGGTGTCGCCGTCGGTTCGACACCGAGGCATCCGGTGCCGCCCGCCGTCCGCGCGGCCACCGCGGGTCTACGCTCGATTCCATGCTCGAACCCGCGGATGACGCCGTGCCGCGCCTGCGCGTGGTCACGCGCGAACTCCCCCCGATGGACGACGTGCTGGCGTACACCACCCCGTACGACCCGCTCTTCTGGAGCAGGCGCGGCGAATCGCTGGCCGCGTTCGGCGACCTGCTCACCCTGCGCTACACGGGCTCGCAGCCCGGTGACGCCACCATCTCGGAGCGCTGGCGGGCGATCGCGGCTGCCGCCGAGGTGGACGACCCGGTGCGGTTGCCGGGAACGGGGCTGGTGGGCTTCGGCTCTTTCGTGTTCGACCCGCGCTCGCAGCGCGAGAACGTCCTGCGCGTTCCCGGCATGATCGTCGGGCGGCATAGCGGACGCGCCTGGGTCACCCGGCTCGCGTTCGACGACACCCCCGACGGGCCCGAGCCCGAACTGCCGCCCCGCTCCCCGTTCGGGCCCCACTGGTCGGCGACGATGGGACCGGGCCGTCAGACGGCGGAGAAGTACCAGGATGCCGTCCGCCAGGCCATCGAGGCCATCGGCGCCCGCGAGGTGGCCAAGGTGGTCCTCGCCCGCGACATCGTCGGCACGGTCCCGGCGGGCTCCGATCTGCGCCGGCTCGTGCGGTCCCTTCTCGAAGGGTACCCGGACTGCTGGGTGTTCGCGGTGGACGGGCTGATCGGCGCGAGCCCCGAGACGCTGGTGACGGTGTCCGAGGGCACGGTGACCGCGCGCGTCCTCGCCGGGACCGTGGCGCGCGGAGGCGACGCCGACGCCGACGTCGCGGCATCCCTCGCCCTGATCCGCAGCACCAAGGACCAGGACGAGCATCGTTTCGCGGTCCAGAGCGTGCTCACGGCGCTCACCCCCCACACCTCGTCGCTCGCGGCGGAGTCGCAGCCGTTCACGCTCAAGCTGCCGAACGTGTGGCACCTCGCCACCGACGTCGAGGGCGTGCTCAGCGAGGACGCGTCCTGCCTCGACCTGCTGTCGGTGCTGCACCCGACGGCGGCGGTGGCGGGAACACCGACGACCGCGGCGATGGAGGTCATCCGCCGCCTCGAACCGTTCGATCGCGGCCGGTATGCCGGGGCGGTCGGGTGGACGGCGGCCTCGGGCGACGGCGAATGGGCCATCGCGCTACGCTGCGCCCAGATCGACCGCGCCGCGCCGTCGTCGCCGACCGCCCCGATCACCGCCTACGCGGGCGCGGGGATCGTCGCCGACAGCGTGCCCGAATCGGAGCTGCTCGAAACCCGCGTGAAGTTCCGGCCCATCATCGAGGCGCTGGCCTGACGCTCAGGACTGCGCGAGGCGCTTCTTCTCGGCCTCGACGTCGTAGTCGGCTTCCGGCCACCGCGGGGCGATGTCCTCGAGCGCGTCGATGAGCAGCTGCTGCACCGCCAGCCGCGCGTACCACTTGCGATCGGCGGGCACGACGTGCCAGGGGGCGATCGGCGTCGACGTGCGCTCGATCGCCGTCTGGTAGGCCTGCATGTAGTCGTCCCACAGGAGCCGCTCGTCGACGTCGCCGGGGTTGTACTTCCAGTGCTTGTCGGGCCGATCGAGTCGCTCTGCCAGACGCTCGCGCTGCTCGTCCTTCGAGATGTGCAGCATGACCTTCACGACGCGGATGCCCATCTCGGCCGCCTGCGCCTCGAAGGCGACGATCGCCCCGTAACGGCGCTCGATCTCGTCGGGGGCGGCGAGCGCGCGGACGCGACCGATGAGCACGTCCTCGTAGTGCGAGCGGTCGAAGACGCCGATCCGCCCGGCGTCCGGGAGCCGCTTCTCGATCCGCCAGAGGAAGTCGTGCTGGAGCTCTTCGGCGGTGGGCTTCTTGAACGACGCCAGGTCGACGCCCTGCGGGTCGACGGCGCCCACGACGTGCCGGACGATGCCGCCCTTGCCGGCGGTGTCCATCGCCTGCAGCACCAGGAGCACCGACCCGGTGGCCGTCCCGGCGACGCTCTGGGCGAAGAGGCGCTCCTGCAGGCCCTCGAGCGGCTCGCGACCCGCCTCGAGGTCGGCCTTGCCGCTGTCTTTGTCGCCGTCGTAGCCGGGGGTCGATCGGGGATCGATGTCGGCGAGGCGGAAACCGGGGTCGACGCGCAGGGCGTCGGAGGCGGGCGAGGACCAGCGGCTCTTCGTGCTCATCACGCCATGCTGGCGCGTCATCCGCGTCCGGCGCCACCCGTTGACGGTCGGACGATCGAGGGATGCCGCGACCCCGGCGTCATCGCGTCAGCGGCACCTCGATCAGCTGGCGCCCGCCCGTGGGGGCGGTGAGCACCTGATCCAGGGCCACGCGGGTGGTGCAGCGGTGGTACTCCCACCCGAAGGCGAGCGCGAGCTGCTCGAGTCGCGCGGTCTGGGGCGTGTACTGCACGCGGGTCATCGCGTCCTCTCCGGCGACCCCGGCGACCTCGAGACCGTCGAAGATCGTGCCGCCGCCGTCGTTTCCGACGACGACCTGCAGGCGCGGCTCGGCTTCGCCCGGCGGCAGCAGCAGGGCGCCCATGTCGTGCAGGAACGCCAGATCGCCCAGCAGCAGGCGGGTGATCCCCGGGCGCTCGTCGCCCTGGCTCGCGAGGGCGATGCCCGTGGCGGTGGCGATCGTGCCGTCGATGCCGGCGAGACCGCGGTTGGCGTGCACCGCGACCTTCTTGCCCCCGAGCAGTTCGTCGGCGACGCGCACGATGCGCGACGACCCGAACACCAGTCGGTCGTGCGGCCAGCTCGCGCGCCACAGCGCGTCGACGAGCGCGGCGCGATCGACCGGGGCACGCATCACCCGCACCTCTGCGTTGATCGCGCCACGTCGCTCGTGCGGCACGGCCGAGGCGAGTCCGTCGGCGTCGGGGGCGGGCGGCGACAGGTCGATCGCCGCGGCGCGCGACGCGCGCATCCACTCCCCCAGCCACTCCCGGTCGGCGGTACCGGTCACCCTGACCGCGTCGACGGCGCACGTGACCCCGTTGAGGTTGACCGGCTCGCCCGGTCCGCGCACGGCCAGCACCTCGATGTCGTCACGCATGAGCAGGCGCGTCACCTCTCGGCTGAGGGTGGGTCGGCCGAAGACCACGGCGCGCTCGATGCGCCCGCCGAGCTGCGGATCGCCCAACAGAGCCCGGTACCCGTGCACGAGATGCCGCCCGAAGCGGGCCCCGCTGACGATCTCGGCCACGAGGGGGAACCCGCCGACGTGCGCGAGCTGCTCGGCGGGCGCGCCCGCATCCGCCCCGGCGATGACGATCGTGCGCGGGCCGGTCTCGATGCGGTGCGCCGCCTCGGCGTCGGGGGCGACGTCGGCCACGCCGATGCCCCCGCCGCCCTGGTACAGCGCGCCCGAGGCATCGTCGCCGGCCTCGCCGGGCTCGCCCGCGACGGTCGCGGATGCCGCCCGCGCGGCGAGCCACGTCGGAACGGCGCCGGCGAGGGGTTCGCGCAGCGGCACGTTCAGATGGACCGGACCGGGGACGCGGGCTCCCTCGCCCAGGGCGGCGGCGAGCGCCTCGGCCGCGACGGCATCGAGATCGGCGGTCTGTGCGGCGGTGCCGTCGTCGTCGGTCGCGACGGGCACAGCCAGGTCGGCCTCGAGGCGGGCGGCCGAGCGGAACAGGCCCGGCTGGCGCGTCGTCTGATTGGCGCCCACGCCGCGCAGTTCCGGCGGTCGGTCGGCGGTGAGCAGCAGCAGAGGCACCCCCGCGTGATGCGCCTCGAGAGCGGCGGGCAGCAGATTGGCCACGGCGGTTCCGGAGGTGCAGACGACGACCGCCGGCATCCCGCTCTCACGTCCGATGCCCAGCGCGGTGAATCCCGCGACCCGCTCGTCGATGCGCACGTGCAGGTCGATCAATCCTGCGCGCTCGAGCTCGGCGGCGACCAGGGCGAGGGCCTGCGAGCGCGAGCCGGGGCTCACCACGATGTGGCGTACGCCTCTGGCAACCAGTCCGGCCAGCAGCGCCGCAGCGGCGTCGGTGGCGGGCGCGGCGGAGCGGACGTCCGGCGAGGTCACGGCGCTCAGCCGACGGCGCCGCGCGAACCGCGGGTGTCGTCGTCGCCCGGGCCGGTGGTGCCGTCGCCCGGGGTGGTCCCGGGGTCGGTCTTCTTCGTCGGCGGCACGGGGTCGTCGGCCTCGGAGTCGAGCTGCGCGAGCTCTTCTTCGAGCCGGCGGATGCGTTCGTCCTGCTCGGCGCGCGCCGAGGGCGTCATGCGACCGAGGAACTCGGGATCGTCGTCGGGTGCGCGGCGCACGACCGGCTTCGCGGCGCGGCCGCGACCGATGAGGAACCACAGGATGCCGCCGAGCACCGGCAGCAGGATGACGATCGCCATCCACGCGGGCTTGCTGACACCGCGATGACGCGAGGGGGATTGCACAGCGCAGTCGACGATCGTGTAGACCCAGAAGACGGTCGCCACGAGCGCCAGGATGAGAAGCAGCCGTGCCATGGACCGATTCTACGTGCGTCCGCGGGGCGACGGCCCGGTCCCGGCCGAGCTGGCCCACCGTCGAACCACCGCCGGTCGCGCACACGGCCGCCGCCGTAGAATGGCCAGATGCGTGCACGCTCGGCCCTCGTCTACACGGTGCTGCGACTGCTGGCCTTCGTCGTGCCGCTGGTCATCCTGCTGCTGTTCCCGGTGTTCCAGGAGCTGCCGTGGCTCGCGGCCATCTTCGCCGCCCTCATCGGGCTGAGCCTGTCGCTGCTGTTCCTGCGCCGCCCGCTCGACGACGTCACCGGCGGTCTGGCCGAGCGGCGCGCCCGCCGGCAGTCGACCGGGCGCCGTACGGGCGCCGAGACCGACGCCGACGCGGAGGACGCGGTCGTGGATGCCACGCGCCCCTCCGTCGACGGCGACCCCGCGACCGGCCGCTGACTCAGCCTGCGAAGGCCCAGAACAACAGCGCGCCGTAGGCGACCGAGGTGAAGCTCGTCACCTGCAGCGCTGTGATGAGTTCGCGCGGCGTGCGGTACGTCCACACGATGAGGATGGCCGAGAGCCCCCCGAGCAACGCGATCAGCGTGAGCCAGGCGATCGGGTAGACCAGGGCCAGGAACACCGCGATCGCGAACGGGATCAGCACGAACAGCGTGAACAGCACCTGCGTGGCGCGTCGCCCGATGAGCACCGACAGGGTGCGCTTGCCCGCCAGGCGGTCCTGATCGATGTCGCGCAGATTGTTGGCCAGCAGCACGGCGCACGCCAGCAGCCCCGCGGCGACCGCCCCGAACCAGGCTTCCTGCGGGAGCGCGAGCACCTGCAACCAGGTCGTGCCGAGCGTGGCGACGAGCCCGAAGAACACGAAGACGAAGAGCTCGCCCATCGCGTTGTAGCCGTAGGGGCGCTTGCCGCCGGTGTAGAACCACGCCGCGGCGAGGCACACCGCGCCGACCAGCAGCAGCCACCACTGCCCGGTGCGGATGACGAGGGCGAGCCCGATCACCCCGGCGAGCGCGAAGAACGCCAGCGCCACGATCAGCACCGTGCGCGGCTTCGCCTTGCGTCCGCCCGTCAATCGTCCCGGTCCCACGCGCACGTCGTCGGTGCCGCGGATGCCGTCCGAGTAGTCGTTGGCGTAGTTGACGCCGATCTGCAGCGCGAACGCCACCGCCAGGCACGCCAGGGCGATCACCCAGTGGAGTCGCTCGTCGACGAGGGTCGCCGCCCCCGTTCCGATGAGCACCGGCGTGATCGCCAGCGGGAGCGTGCGCAGGCGCGCGGCCGCGATCCAGTCGCGAGCGGTCGCGGGGGCGACGGTCTGCGGGGCGGCGCTGCGGTTCTTCTGCGGGTTGCCGCCGGAACGACGCTTCGGGGCGGTCTGGGAACGCTTACGAGAGGGAGCTGCCACGGAGGCTCATCCTAAGCCCGCCCGCGGTCATCGCCCCCGCCGAGCAGGCGCCGCAGCAGGGCCCGGTCGGGCTTGCCCGAGGCGAGCAGAGGCAGTTCGTCGATCGCCACCACGCGGGCCGGCCGAGCGGGGGCACCGACCGCCTCCGCCACCGCCCGACGGACCACCGCGAGGATGTCCGCCTCGCGAGCGGCCGTGAGCCCGGGCACCACCACGGCGGACCCCTGACCCCAGACGGCATCCGCGATCGGCACCACCACCGCACCCTCGAGGCCCGGGATGCCGCGCACCGCCGCTTCGACCCGATCGAGCGACACGTTCACCCCGCCCGAGACGATGACGTTGTCGAGCCGCCCGGTGACACGCAGCACGCCGTCGACGATCTCGCCGCCGTCGCCGGTGCGGTACCAGCGCCGACCGTCGTCGTCGAGGGGGAAGACGGATGCCGTGCGCTCCGGATCGCCGAGATAGCCCTCGGCGAGGGTCGGGCCCGACAGTCGTACCTCACCGTCGACGACCTGCATCCCCACACCGTCCAAGGGCACGCCGTCGTACACGCAGCCGCCGCTCGTCTCGCTCGATCCGTAGGTGCGGACGACGCGGACGCCCATCACGAGAGCGCGCTCGCGCACCGCCGGGGCGAGGGCCTGGCCGCCGATGAGGATCGCCTCGAACGAGCGGAGCGCCTGCGCCACCGCGGTGTCTGTGTCGGCGGCATCCAGGAGCCGTTGCAACTGCGCGGGGACGAGCGAGGTGTAGGTCGGAACGCGCGCACCGTTGTCGTGCGACGCCATGCCGAGGGCGGCGGCGGCGAACGGCTCGGGCCGGAAGGGTCCGGCGACCACGGCCGGTTCGCGATCGGCCAGCAGTGCGCGGACGAGCACCTGCACGCCGGCCACGTAGGTCGCCGGAACGGCCAGCAGCCATGCGCCCTCGCCGAGGCGGGCCGCGGTGGCGTAGGCGCTGGCTATGAGGGCGTTGCGCGAGATGACCACCGACTTCGGGACGCCGGTCGACCCCGACGTCGTCACGACCACCGCCGTCCCGCCGGGCACATCGTCGGGCAGGCCGGCGCCGCCCAGGGCGACCGCGGGTCCCGCCCCCAGGACCGCCGCGCGCAGCGCCCGCAGGACGTCGCGGGGATCGCCGGATGCCGGGGGCTCGAGCTTCACGCGGAGGATCCCGCGCTCAGTAGTGCCACGGGACCCCCGACCAGTCGGGGGCGCGCTTGTCGAGGAAGGAATCACGGCCCTCGGCGGCCTCGTCGGTGCCGTAGGCGAGGCGCGTGGCCTCCCCGGCGAACAGCTGCTGGCCGACGAGACCGTCGTCGACGGCGTTGAACGCGTACTTGAGCATGCGGATCGCGGTCGGCGACTTGGTGAGGATCGTGCGGGCCATCGAGAGCGCCTCGCGCTCGAGCTCGGCGTGCGGCACGACGCGGTTGACCGCGCCCATCTCGTACGCGCGCTCGGCGGAGTACTCCTCGGCGAGGAAGAAGATCTCGCGCGCGAACTTCTGCCCGATCTGACGCGCGAAGTAGGCGGAGCCGTAACCGGCGTCGAACGAGCCGACATCGGCATCCGTCTGCTTGAAACGACCGTGCTCGCGGCTCGCGATCGACAGGTCGCACACGACGTTGAGGGAGTGGCCACCGCCCGCCGCCCACCCGGGGACGACCGCGATGACGACCTTCGGCATGAAACGGATGAGGCGCTGGACCTCGAGGATGTGCAGGCGGCCCGCGCGACCCGGGTCGTGCACCGTCGACTCGTCGGTGGAGTACTTGTATCCGTCACGGCCGCGGATGCGTTGGTCGCCGCCCGAGCAGAACGCCCACCCGCCGTCCTTGGCGCTCGGCCCGTTGCCCGTGAGCAGGACGACGCCGATGCGGTGGTCCTGGCGCGCGATGTCGAGCGCGCGGTACAGCTCGTCGACCGTGTGCGGGCGGAAGGCGTTTCGCACCTCGGGCCGGTCGAAGGCGATGCGCGCGATGCGTCCGTCATAGGTGACGTGGGCGGTGATGTCGGTGTAGTCCGCGGCGCCGGGCGCCAGGGTCCATTCCGCGGGGTCGAAGAGGTCGGAGACGGTCACGGCTTCAGCCTACGCGCGCGGGTGCCCCGCGCATCGAGTGGGCAACCCCGCACGGGTTCTCGTGAACGCGCAGGCACATTCTCGTACGCTGCGCACGCATCGAGACCCCGTGATGGCAGGCTCTTCGCATCGCGCTCGATCAGGGCGTCATCGAAGTGGACGATCTCGAGGACGTCGTCGCCGCCCCGGTTCTGCCGGGGCGGCGGTCGTCACGCGTTCTTCACGTCGCGCCAGCGCAACCAGCGCTCGACGAGCGAGTAGTCCCAGTCGGGACCCGAGAAGCCGAGCGTGAACAGGCGCGTGCCGGCGTCGTACAGGGCGTCGGCGACGTCTTCGTCACGGTCCTTCAACTCGTTCGAGACGACGAGACCCGACAGGTCGCGCTGCTCGCCCTCGGCCCACTTGCGGATCACGTCGAACTTGTGCGGCAGCTCGTCGGGCGCGACGAAGCTGTGCCAGATGTCGGCGTGGCGAGCGACCATGCGCAGCGTCTTCTGCTCGCCCTTGCCGCCGATCATCACGGGGATCTCGCGGGTGGGAGCCGGGTTGAGCGTGGACCAGCGCGCGGCGATGCGGTCGAGGTCGGCCGCCAGGGCGTTCAGCCGGGAGCCCGCGGTGCCGAACTCGTAGCCGTACTCGTCGTAGTCGCGCTGGAACCAGCCCGACCCGGTGCCGAAGATGAAGCGGCCGGTGTCGCCGCCCTTCTTGCTGATGTGGTCGACCGTGCGGGCCATGTCGGCCTGCAGGTCGGCGTTGCGGTAGCTGTTGCAGTTGACCAGGGCGCCGAACTCGACGCGCTCGGTCTGCTCGGCCCACGCCGACAGCATCGTCCACGCCTCGAAGTGCTCGCCGTCGGGATCGCCGTACAGCGGGAAGAAGTGATCCCAGTTGAAGAGGACGTCGACACCCATCTCTTCGAGACGGAAGACGGCGTCGCGGATGTCGGCGTACTGCACGTGCTGCGGCTGGATCTGGACGCCGAGACGCACCGGGGTGTCGAAGAGCATGCGGTCAGCCTATGCCCGTCCAACGCCGGGCGTCCCGGTTCGGCGGGTTCGAGGCGGCGAACCGCGCGGAGCGGCAGGATGAGGGCATGAGCACCGTCGCCCTCCCCCCGCTCGCCGACATCCTCGCCACCGCGCGGGTCGTGTCGCTCCCCCTGACAGCGCGTTTCCGCGGCATCCAGGTGCGCGAGGCCATGGTCTTCGAGGGACCCGAGGGGTGGACGGAGTTCTCCCCCTTCCTCGAGTACCCCGACGACGAGGCGGCGACCTGGCTCGCCGGCGCCCTCGACTTCGGGTGGCGCCCCGCGCCGGCCCCGGTGCGCGAGACGGTCGGGGTCAATGCCACGATGCCGGCGGTCCCGGCATCCGAGGTCCCCCGCATCCTCTCGCGGTACGACGGATGCCGCACGGTCAAGGTCAAGGTCGCCGAGGCGGGTCAGACCCTCGCCGACGACGTGGAGCGCGTGCGGGCGGTGCGCGAGACCCTCGGGCCGGAGGGGCGCGTGCGCATCGACGCCAACGCCGCGTGGAACCTCGACGAGGCCGAGCGCGCGGTCCACGCCCTGGCGGCGTTCGACCTCGAGTACATCGAACAGCCGTGCGCCGAGGTCGATGAGCTCGTGCAGCTGCGCGAGCGGATCGCGTACCTCGGCATCCCGGTCGCCGCGGACGAGAGCGTGCGCAAGGCCGCCGACCCGCTGCGCGTCGCCAGCGCCGGAGCCGCGGATCTGCTCGTCGTCAAGGCGCAGCCGCTCGGCGGTGTGCACGCCGCTCGCGAGATCGTGGCGCAGGCGGGTCTCCCGGCCGTCGTGTCGAGCGCGCTGGACACCTCGATCGGGCTGTCGATGGGGGTGGCCCTGGCCGCCTCGTTGCCCGAGCTCGAGTACGACTGCGGTCTCGGCACGGCGTCGCTGTTCACGGCCGATGTCGTGGCATCCCCTCTTCAGGCGCGCGGCGGGGTGCTGGGCCGGGAGCGTCCGCGGCCGACGGCGGCCGAACTCGATCGCGTCGCCGCCGACGACGACCGCCGGGACTGGTGGCGCGATCGCCTGCGGCGGTGCTACCAGACGCTCCAGGTCACTCCACGATGAGACGCACGAGCTGCGCGAGTCGCTCGCCCAGATGTGCACGCGACTGCGCCGGCGATCGACGCATCATGATGGCCGTCTCGGCGGCCGACACCCAGGCCGACAGCAGCACCTCGGTCGCCACTGCAGCGGGAACGCGCAGGGTCAGGTTGCGGGCGCGCGCGATGTCGGACACGAGCTGGGTGACGCTCTCGGCCAGCGCGGCGTTGGACGACAGGTAGGCGGCCGCGAACTCCGGGGTGCGCAGCGCCTGGACGCGGATCTCGGCGCCGAGCAGGATGTCGAGGCGGTCGTCTCCGGCGACCTCGAGCACCTCTTGCACGAGCTGAAGCACGTCGCCGGTCCCGCCGAGACCGCGGTCCTCGATCGAGGTCACGCGCGCGCGGACGGCGGCGATCGTCGTTTCGGCCGATCGCGCGCACAGCGCCAGGAACAGCTCCTCCTTCGAGCCGAAATTGGAGTAGAACGCGCCGCGGGTGAACCCGGCGCGTTCGCAGATCGCCTCGACCGAGGCGGCGTCGATGCCGACCTCGGCGAACATCTCGGCGGCGGCGTCCATCAGGCGCGTGCGCGTGTTCTCGCGTCGTCGCGACGGCGCGGGTGCGGTGTCGGTCATCCGCGTCCTCCTTCTCGGGTGGGACTCAGCTTCGACCTCCCCCCGGACCACTACGATACATTGTTGTATCCGATACGGTGATGTATCGACTCGTTCACCGATCGCGGGAGCCGCTGTGTCGACATTCCTCTACACCCTGGGTCGCTGGTCGTTCCGCCACCCCTGGCGCGTGCTGACCGCGTGGCTGCTCGTGCTCTTGCTCGCCGGCGGCGGGGTCGCGCTGTTCGCCAAGGGCACCGACAACACCTTCACGATCCCCGGCACCGAGTCGCAGGCGGGCCTCGAGATGCTCGAGCGCACCTTTCCCCAGGTCAGCGGCGCCAGCGCCGAGATCATCGTCGTCGCCGCCGACGGGCAGACCGTGCGCGACCAGGCCTATCAGGACGCCATTCAGAAGACCAACGGCGAGCTCACCGGTCTCGACTTCGTCGAGGCCGTCACCGACCCCTACGACACCCGCATCTCGGGCGGCATCTCGGACGACGACCGCGCCGCGATCATCCGCATCCAGTTCTCGGGCGAGGCCACCGCTGTGCCGCAGGCCACCGAAGACGGACTGCGCGAGGCGGCGAGCGCTCTGGGAACCGCGCTGCCCGGCGGCTCGCAGGCCGTGCTGGGCGGGCAGCTGTTCGCCACCGAGATCCCCGGTGCCACCCTGACCGAAGCCCTCGGCGTGCTCATCGCCGCCCTCGTGCTCATGGTGACGTTCCGATCCTTCCTGGTGGCGGGGATGCCGTTGGCCACCGCGATCCTCGGGGTCGCGCTGTCGATCGGGCTCATCTTCATCGCGACCGGGTTCGCGACCGTGTCGTCGACGACGCCGTTGCTCGCGGTCATGCTGGGCCTGGCGGTCGGCATCGACTACGCCCTGTTCATCGTCTCCCGACATCAGGACCAGACCCGGGCCGGCATGGACCCCGAGGAGTCCACCGCGCGGGCCGTCGGTACCGCCGGATCGGCCGTCGTCTTCGCCGGCATCACCGTGCTCATCGCCCTGATCGGGCTCGGCTTCGCCGGCATCCCCTTCCTCACGACGATGGGCATCGCCGCCTCGGTCGCCGTCGCCATCGCGGTGTGCGTCGGGCTGACGCTGACCCCGGCCCTGCTGGGCTTCGCCGGCCACCGGGTAGTCGGCTGGGGCTACGCCAAGAAGGGCACCTCCCGTCGGCGCCGCCGCGGCATGTCCGCGCAGGAAGACGCCGACGCGATCGCCGAGGCCGCCGCCGAGCGCGAGGAGCGCGCCGCCGCCGCCCGTACCCGCGCGCAGCGCAACGGTCCGGCCGCGCGCTGGGTGGGGCTGGTGACACGGCATCCCGTGGTCACCACCGTCGCCGTGATCGGCGTGCTCGGAGTCACGGCGATCCCCGCGGCGAGCCTCGCCCTGACCCTTCCCAACGCCGGGCAGCTGCCCGAGGGCGACGAGGCGCGCGTCGCGTACGAACTGACCGACGAGTACTTCGGTCCCGGCGCCAACGGTCCGCTCATCATGACCGGCACCATCGTCACCAGCAACGACCCTCTCACCCTCATGCAGGACATCGGCGACGAGATCGCGAAGATGCCCGGTGTCGCAGAGGTCGCCCTGGCCACCCCCAACGAGACCGCCGACACCGGCATCGTGCAGATCGTGCCCGAGACCGCGCCGGACGACCCGCGCACGGCCGACCTCGTGCGCGAACTCCGCGCCGCCGAGCCGCGCCTGTACGACGAGTTCGGCGTGCGCCTGCTGGTCACCGGCTACACCGCCGTGACGATCGACATCTCCGACCAGTTGGGCGCCGCCCTGCTGCCTTTCGGACTGTTCGTGGTCGGGCTGTCGCTGGTGCTGCTGATGATCGTTTTCCGCTCGATCTGGGTCCCGCTGACCGCGGCGGGCGGGTACCTGCTGTCGGTGGCCGCCTCGTTCGGCGTCGTGGCAGCGGTGTTCGAGTGGGGGTGGTTCGCCGACGCCCTGCACGTGGCCAAGGTCGGGCCGATCATCAGCTTCATGCCCATCGTGGTGATGGGCGTGTTGTTCGGCCTGGCGATGGACTACCAGGTGTTCCTCGTCTCGCGCATGCGCGAGGACTTCGTGCACGCCGACCGCGAGGGACGCACGCCCCGCGAGGTGGCGCTCGGCGCGGTGCGCAGCGGCTTCACGGCCTCGGCCCGCGTGGTCGTGGCCGCCGCCGTGATCATGTTCGCCGTCTTCGTGGCCTTCGTGCCCGAGGGCGACTCGAGCCTCAAGCCGATCGCCCTCGGGCTGGCGGTCGGCGTCGCCGTCGACGCGTTCCTCGTGCGCATGACCCTCGTTCCGGCGATCCTCGCCCTGCTGGGAGCGAAGGCCTGGTGGATGCCGCGCTGGCTCGACCGGAGCCTGCCCCGGCTCGACGTCGAGGGTGAGGCCGTCGAGCGCGAGGTGCACCTGGCCGACTGGCCGGCCGAGCCCTCGATGGCGGTCGCCGCCGACGACCTGCGCACGCACACGACCACGGATGCCGAGCAGCCTGTGTTCCGCGACGTGTCGGTGCGCCTCGGGTACGGCGGCACGCTGCTGGTCACCGGCGAGACACCCACCACGCGGACGCTGCTGCTCGCGCTGTCGGGGCGGCTGTCCAAGATCGACGGCCGCCTACGCGTCGACGGGCTGCTCGTCCCCGAGCGCGCGGGAGCCGTGCGCGCCCGGGTGGGGGTGGCGCTGCTCGACGACCCCCGCACCGCCGCCGTCGACGTCGCCCAGGCCGTGGCGGGCGGAGCGCGCCTCGTCGTGGTCTCCGACGTCGACCGGCTCGACGCCGACGCCGTGGACGACGTCGCCCGGGTGCTCCGCCGCGCCGCGAACGACCTGCGCGAACGCGCCGACGATGCGAGGTCGCCCTTCACGCTCATCGTCTCGGCCCGCGACGAACGCCGCGCGCTCGCCCTGCTCTCCGAGGCGCACCGCCCGGACGTGGCCTCCCTCCCCCTGGCCACGCGCCGCCGGGAGCGACCCGAACCCGACACAGTCGCCGATCTCTCCGAGGTGTTCGCATGACTCTCCCCGTCGAGCGCTCCCGCTCTCGCCGCCCCGTCACCTGGCTCACGCTCCTCGGCGTGCTGCTGCTGCCCGCCGTGATCGGCGGCATCCTGGTCGGCGCCCTGTACAACCCCACCGATCGCCTCGACAACATCACCGCCGCGATCGTCAACGACGACGAAGCCGTCGAGCTGAACGGTCAACTCGTCCCCCTCGGCCGCCAGCTCACCGGCGGACTGGTCCAGGGCGCCGACGATCAGCCCAGCAACATCGACTGGGTCATCTCGAACGACGACGATGCCGCCCAGGGCCTGAAGGACGGCACCTACACCGCCGTCGTGACGATCCCCGAGAACTTCACCGCCGCCTCGCTCTCGACCCGCCCGGGGGAGACACCCGAGAAGGCGACCATCGACGTGCAGACGGCCCCCGACGCCCGGGTGGTCGACGGCGCGATCACCGCGCAACTGGCATCCACCGCCTCCAGCGTCTTCGGCAGCGAACTGTCGTCGCAGTACCTCACGAACGTCTTCCTGGGGTTCACCACGCTCAGCGACCAGCTCGGCACCGCCGCCGACGGCGCGCACCAGCTCGCGGACGGTGCTGCTCAGGCGGCCGACGGCGCGACCGCCCTGCGGGACGGTCTGGGTCAGCTGTCCACCGGCGCGAGTGGGCTCGCCGACGGGGCGTCGCAGCTCGCGGCGGGTGCCGCTCCCCTGACCGACGGCGCGTCGCAGCTCGCCACGGGTTCGAGTGCCCTCGCCACCGGCACGAGGGATGCCGCGGCCGGGGTCGACGCCCTCGCCACCGGAGCCGACGGGATCGCCGCCGGCAACCAGCAGTTGGCGACGCAGATCAACGGGCTCGCCGACCAGATCCCGCCGACCTTCGCCACCGACGCACAGAAGCTCGCGGACGCGGCCCCGCAGGTCAACACCGCGCTCGTCGACGCCGCCGCGGCGCTGCAGAAGGCCGCGGACGAGTGCACCGGTACCCCCGAGCAGTGTCAGGCGCTGCGCGATGCATCGGATGCCGCGAACCAGGCCCTGCCGAAAGCCACGCAGACGGTCGCGCAGATCGGCTCTCTCGCCGGCCAGGCCGCGCAGCTCCCCGCCGGCGTCCGCGCGATCGCGGCGGCCAACCAGCAGCTCGCCGACGGCGCCACCGGCCTCGCCGGAGGGGCGCGCGAGGCCGCGTCCGGCCTGACCACCATCGCCGGGGGCATCGACGGCGTCGCCGGCGGCGCGGCCCGGCTCGCGGACGGCGCGCGGCAGTTCGGCACGGGGGCGCGGGCCCTCGGCTCGGGCGCCGCGCAGGTGGCATCCGGAGTGTCCCAGTCCGAGGACGGCGCGGCGCAGCTCGCCGACGGCGTGGACCGGGTCGCCACGGGCACCTCGTCGCTCGCCGACGGACTCGACACGGCCGTGCAGCAGCTGCCGACCTACACCGATGCGCAGGCGACGAGCCTCGCCGACGTCGTCGCCGACCCCGTCTCGGCGACCGGAGTGAGCGACTCGCTGTTCGGCGTCGCGGCGGTGCCGCTGCTGGCCATGGCCGTGCTGTGGTTCGGCGGGCTCGCCTCGTTCGTGGCGTTCCAGGCGGTGTCGGCGCGCGCACTGACCAGCCGCCGCTCCTCGGGTCTCGTCGCTCTGCGGGGCTTCGCGCCGGCGGCCCTCGTCGGCGCGGTGCAGGGGCTGCTGGTCGCGGCGGTCGTGCAGGTGGCATCCGACTACGACTGGGCCGACTGGGCGGTGTTCGCCCTCATCTGCGTCGCCGCGGGAATCGCCTTCGCCGCCGTCCATCAGGCGCTGATCGCCGTGTTCGGCGGAGCCGGACGCTGGATCGCCGCCGTGGTCGGCGCTCTCGCGCTGGGGGCGAGCATCGTCTCGACGATTCCTCCCGCCCTGGCCGCCGTCGCGTCGCTGCTGCCGACCGCGCCGGTGTACGACGCGATGCTCGGCGCCCTCTCGTCCGCCGGCGGGGTGGGGGCCGGCGTCGCCGGGCTCGTCGTCTGGGCCGCGCTGTCGCTCATCGCCACCACGCTGATCGTGGTGCGCCGCCGCACGACCACCGCCCGCGCCGCCGCCCAGCCCGCCTGACCCGCGCCGGTCCGCGCCGCGCGCCCGCGTCGGCCCGGGCGGTGCGCCGCTCACCCGCCGCCCGCGCGCCGGTCCGCGCCCGCCTGACCCGCGCGGCGCGGCGGGCGCGCTGCCCGCGGGCCGGCGGTCGCGCTGCCCGCGGGCCGGCGGTCGCACATCGAGTGTCCGAAACACTCGGACATCTTTCGAGGGCGTCCGGGTGTCTCGGACACTCGTTCGCTCGCGGAAGCGAGGGCATGCGCCCGCGGGGTCCGGCGCCTCCTCCCCCGAACCGGTATCGCCCGGTCCGTCCCCAGAAGAGTGCCCACCCGCGGCGAGAAGAGGACCGCCTGCGATGAAGTCGTCGCATGAAACGGCAGAATCTTCCTCGCGAACTCGGGCCCGCGTTCACCGTGAGCGAGGCCCGGAGACTCGGAGTCCCTCGTGACCGGCTCGCCGCGTCCGACCTGCGCGCACCGTTCCACGGCATCCGAGCGGTGGCGGAATCAACTGCCACCGACGTTCTGGCGCGATGTCGCGCTTACGAACCGCGTCTGTCCTCGGCGCAGTTCTTCAGCCACACCACGGCGGCCGCCTTGTGGGATCTCCCTCTCCCCTCGCCCCACCCGTCGGATCTGCATGTCTCAGCTCGCCCGCCGGCACGAGAACCGAGAACGAGAGGTGTCGTCGGACACCGGCTCGACGTGGCGTCTGACTTCCTGACGCTCCGTCACGGTCTTCCCGTTCCCACACCGGCCGAAACGTGGGCGGAGCTCGCGTCCCTTCACGGCGTCGATGATCTGGTCGCGGTCGGCGACGCCATCCTCACCCGACGGCTGGCGGATGACGCCGACCTCGAAGACGCGGCACGGCGGATCAGCCGACGCGGAAGCGCAGACCTGAGAACGGCGCTGCCCCTCCTACGGGCGGGATCGGAGTCACCGCGAGAGTCGCTCCTGCGCCTCATCCTCATCCGAGCCGGACTACCGGAACCCGAGCTCAACCGTGACCTGCGAGATGGCGAGACAGGTCGCTTTATCGCTCGCCTCGACCTCTCGTATCCCCGGTACCGCGTGGCTGTCGAGTACGACGGACGGCAGCATGCCAACCTGCGACAGTTCCGCCGGGACGCCGACCGATGGCCAGCCATCGCCGCGCAGGGCTGGATGCTCGTGCGCGTCGTGGACCACCACCTCCGCGACCCGGCCGGTCGCGTGGTTGCACCCGTCGAAAGCGCTCTGCGCGCTCGCGGATGGCGCCCATAGGCCGATCGAGTGTCCAGAACACCCGGGTGCTTCTTGAGAACGACCGGGTGTCTTGGACACTCGCCGGGCCGAAGCCGCGCCCACCCGACCCGCAGCCACGCGCCCCCGCGCCCACCCGCCACCCGCCCACGCGAAAGGCCCGCCCGGCGACAGCCGGACGGGCCCCGAACGCGACGGGCGACGCCTTACGTGGTCAGACCGCTGTAGGCGTGCAGACCCTTGAAGAAGACGTTCACGATCGTGAAGTTGAACAGCACCGCGGTGAAGCCGATGATCGACAGCCACGCCGAGCGCGTTCCGCGCCAGCCGCGCGTCGCGCGGGCGTGGATGTATCCGGCGTACAGCACCCAGATGACGAAGGTCCACACCTCTTTGGTGTCGAAGCCCCAGAACCGGCCCCACGCGTCGTTGGCCCAGATCGACCCGGCGATGAGGGTGAAGGTCCAGAAAATGAAGCCGACGATCGCGAAGCGGTAGGCCAGCGATTCGAGGGTGTCCGCGTTCGGTACGGTGCGCAAGAAGCTGCGCCGGGGCGCGGCATCCACCGGGCTCTCGGCGAGCTTGCGCTCGCGACGCGTCTGGATGAGCTGGACGACCGACAGACCGAACGCCAGCGCGAACAAGGCGGTGGCCAGGCTCGCGACGAACACGTGCACGACCAGCCACACCGACTTCAGCGGATCGGCCAGCGGCACGACCTCGACGTGGAACGCGAGGGTCGCGCCGCCCAGCAGCAGTACCGTGAGCCCGGTCATCAGCGCCCCGAGGAACCGCAGGTCGTAGCGCGTCAGCACGGCGAGGTACACCGCGATGATGAGCAGCAGACCGGTCAGCGCGAACTCGTACATGTTCGACCACGGCACCCGCTCGGCCGCGATCCCGCGCAGCACGGTCGCGACGAGATGGAAGGCGAACCCGAGCGCCGTGAGCACCGTCCCGAGGCGCGCCCACAGGTAGCGGGGCGGGGCGGAGGGGGTGGATGCCGACGACCCGGCGTCGGACGAGACGAGCCCGCCTCCACCCGCGGTGACCAGCTCGCGCGCGACGACCTCGTCTTTGGCCCTGAGCGCGAGGTCGGAGCGTCGGGCGAGGTCGATCGCGTAGGCGATGAACGCCAGCACGTAGATGGCGACCGCCGTCCACACCAGGAGGAGGGAGATCTCGTCGAGGAGAAGCGGGTCGGTTCCGGGCATGGTCTCAGTCTACTTTTCCGGTGTCGGGGTGGCTCTGGGCGGGAGGCCCGGGAAGGGTCGATCCGTGTCTGTCGGCGAGCTGGTCGACCGCGGCGGCGAGGGTCGGGTCCTCACCGCGGGCGAGGCCGGCGTACTCGATCAGCACCGTGTCGCCCTGGGGGGTCGCCTTGACCCACATGCGGCGACGCGGCACGAACAGGGCCGCCAGCAGTCCGAACAGCGCGAGCAGGGCGAAGGCGAGCACCCACGGACCGGCCAGGTCGCGGTGGATCGACAGCGAGGCGAAGCGCTTGACCGAGTCTTCGTAGCCGACCGCCCCGGCGGGCGCCTCGTTCTCGAAGGTGATCGTGCCCAGGCCGTTGGGCAGGTCCGCCGTCTGACCGGGCATGAGCTGCAGGGCCGGGGTCCCGCTGTCGCCGCCGGCGATCTGGGTCATGCCCGAGGGGTCGAGCGTGTAGACCGAGCGGGGCGTGCCGTCGTCGATGCCCAGGTCGCCCTCGTACACGCGCAGGGTCAGCGTGGGGTACTCCAGGGCGCCGTACGTGGAGGTCAGGGCACCGGTGTCGAGCACGTCCATCGTCGGGTAGAAGAATCCCAGCAGACCGAGCTGCTGCGGCAGGCCGTCGGCGACCTTGATGACACCGAGGGAGGTCATGTTGGCATCCTGCGGCAGGAACGCCACCGAGTCGTGGAACACCTCATCGCCCTGAGCGTCGCGGATCGTGACGGTGGGGGCGTACCCGTTGCCCAGCAGGTAGACGCGATCGCCCTGGACGTCGAGCGGGTGGTTCACGCGCACCTCGCCCTCTTGCGGTTCGGCGCCCGGCGCCTGGGTGGTGACGTGCGCGACGAAGTCGCCGGCCTGGCCCGACCCGGGCTGACCCGGGGGGACGTAGGTGACGTCGAAGTCGTCGAGGGTCATCGAGTACGGCTCGAGGGTGTCGCCGCTGACGAACCGCCCCGGGTTGAACGAGGAGTAGTCGAGCAGGCTGTTGGCGAAGGCCTGGCCCTCGACGAGGACGCGCTGGCCGGTGTAGGTGAAACCGCCGCCGACGCCGACCGCGATCAGCACGCCGACGAGTGCGCCGTGGAACAGCAGGTTGCCGGTTTCGCGCAGGTAGCCGCGCTCGGCCGACACCGAGAACGTGCCGCGGGAGTCGTAGCGGGCGACCCGGTAGCCGCTCTTGCGCAGCTGCGCGGCCGCGCCGTCGACGGCGGCGGCCGCCGCGGCATCCGCGTCACCGTCGACGGCCACCTCGCGCGAACGATGGTCGTCCAGGCGCGACAACCGCGCGGGCGTGCGCGGGGGCTGAGAGCGCAGCGCCTTCCAGTGGTGCTTGGTGCGGGGCAGCACGCAGCCGATCAGCGAGACGAACAGCAGCAGGTAGATCGCCGAGAACCATGGCGACGTGTACACGTCGAACAGGCTGAGCCTGTCGAGCACGGGAGCCAGGTCGGGGTTGTCGGTGAAGTACTGCGTGACGCCGTTGGGGTCGGCGCTGCGCTGCGGGACGAGGGAGCCGGGGACCGCCGCGATGGCCAGCAGCAGCAGCAGCACGAGGGCCGTGCGCATCGAGGTGAGCTGGCGCCACCCCCATCGCAGCCATCCGACGACGCCCAGATGCGGCTGGGTGATGTCGTCGCCGGCGCCCGCGCCGCCGGTGGGCGCGGAATCGGCGTGGTCGGACGGGCGAAGGGGGTCGGTCACGGTGGAGCCTCGGTCGGTACGGGAACGGTCAGAGCGGGAGCTGGACACTGCCGATCACCCCCTGCAGGGCGGACATCCACTGCCCCCACAGACCCGTGACCATCAGCAGGCCGAGCACGATCAGCAGCGCCCCGCCGATGAGGTTGACGACGCGGATGTGCCGGCGCACGAAGGCCACCGACCGGGTCGCCCATCCGAACCCGAGGGCGAGGAGCAGGAACGGGATGCCGAGACCCAGCGAATACGCCAGACCCAGCAGCGCGGCGCGGCCCGGGTCGCCGAGGTTGTACGACACCGAGAGGATCGCCGCGAGCGTGGGGCCGATGCACGGCGTCCACCCGATGCCGAGCGCGACGCCCAGCAGGGGGGCTCCGATCAGCCCGAGGTTGCCGCGGGCCTGCAGGCGGACCGAGCGCTGCGCGACGCCGAACAGACCGATGAAGACGAATCCGAGCAGGATGATGACCACGCCCATGATGCGCGTGATGAGGTCGGCGTACTGCAGGAAGAACATGCCGACCGTGCCGCCCAGCACGTTCACGGTCATGAACACGGCGGTGAACCCCGCGATGAACAGCAGCGTTCCCCACAGCAGTCGTCCCCGACCGGAGGCGGATGCCGAGCCCCCGCGGGGGGCGACGGCGCCGCCGATGTAGCCGAGGTATCCCGGGACCAGGGGCAGGACGCACGGGGACAGGAACGAGATCAGCCCCGCCGCGAGGGCGATGGGAAGAGCGACCCACAGCGCCCCGTCGAAGACGAGAGCGCCGGGGTTCACGCGTTCTCCGCGACCAGTGTGCGCACGATGGCCTCGAGGATCGAGGCCTCGGGCAGTTCGCCCACGATGCGGGCGGCGACGCGACCCTGCTTGTCGAGCACCAGGGTCGTGGGGGTGGCGTTGAGGGGCGTCTTGTCGTTGAACGCCAGCTTGAGGGCACCGTCGTTGACGGCCATGGCGCTGGAGTAGGACACCCCGTGGTCGCGCGCGAACGACAGGGCCGTCGCGGGCTGGTCATACGTGTTGATGCCGAGGAACGCCACGTCCTGGCCCTGGAAGGTCTGATAGGCCTGCTCGAGACGGGGGGCCTCGATGATGCAGGGGCCGCAGGTGGCGTACCAGAAGTTCACCACCAGCACCTTTCCGGCGAAGTCGGCGCTGGACACGGGCGACCCGTTGTCGAGCGTGCCGGCGAACTCGACCGGTGCGGTGCGGTTCTCGGGGGCGATCTCGGCGGTCTGGAAACCGTTCGCGGCGATGTAGCCCTTGTTGTCGCCGGCGCGGTACTGGTCCGCGAGCGGGTCGGCGCTGCACGCGGCCAGACCCGCGATGAGGGCGGCGGAGGCCGCGATGGCACCCGCGGCGGTCAGGATTCGGCGCATCAGACGGCTCCTACATCGACGGCTCCGGCGGTGCTCGCCGGCTCGGCGTACGCCACTTCGACCCAGCGGGCCGAGCCGTCGGCGCCGTCTCGCCGTTCGAAGCTCGTCACGCTCGACAGCGCGCAGCGGCGCTTGCGGGGGTCGTGGCGGGTGGGCTGGTGGGAGAGGGCGAGGTGGGTCACCCAGATGGGCAGCTGATGAGAGACGACCACCACGTCGCCCGAGGGCACGCGGTCCCACGCGTCCTGCATCGCCGCGGTCATGCGGGCCACGATGTGCGCGTACGGCTCACCCCAGCTGGGGACGTCAGGTTGGGCGAGGTGGCGCCAGTTCAGGGGGTTGGCGAGCGCCTGCTTCATGCGCCGCCCCTCGAACACGTTGGTCGGCTCGATGACCCGGTCGTCGATGAAGGGCTCGATGCCGAACAGCTCCGCGAACGGTTCGGCGGACTCGCGCGTGCGCTGCAGCGGAGACACGACGAGAGCCGCCACGGGCCGGTCGAGCGATCGCACGTGCGCCGCCGCCTGGCTCGCCATGCGGCGTCCGTCGACGCTCAGGCCGAATCCCGGAAGCCGGCCGTAGAGCACACGACGGGGGTTGTGGACCTCTCCGTGGCGCACGAGATGAAGGCGGTCGGCAGGCACGTCGCCAGTCTACGGGCGGGTTCTGTGGTCTGACTGAGTCCGGATGCCGGTTGCCTCGACGTGGAGATATCCCGCCGGGTCAGGCGTCCTTCTTCGCCGCCAGCAGCGACCGCACGCGGGAGTACAGGAACCACGCGACACCGATCGCGACCGCGGCGATGACCACGTACTGCAGGATGGAGGCGTACTCCTCGACGATGTGCCAGTTCTCGCCCAGGAGGTACCCCGCGAGCACGAAGATCGTGTTCCAGATGAGGCTCCCGGCGCCCGTGAGCAGGCCGAATCGCCAGAGGGGCATCTTGGCCACGCCGGCGGGAATGCTGATGAGACTGCGGAAGATCGGGATCATGCGGCCGAAGAACACGGCTTTGCCGCCGTGCCGCTCGAACCAGGCCACCGTCCG
The DNA here is from genome assembly GCF_044748345.1 of Microbacterium sp. NPDC090007. Taxonomy (NCBI): domain Bacteria; kingdom Bacillati; phylum Actinomycetota; class Actinomycetes; order Micrococcales; family Microbacteriaceae; genus Microbacterium; species Microbacterium sp. NPDC090007. Next base: position 592,022 of record NZ_JBIVFV010000002.1, read on the forward strand.
GTCGACGTCCTCGGGATGCAGCAGCGGCACCTTCGCGGCCACCGCGCGCAGGCGCGCCGCACCGAGCCATCGGCCCAGACCGTACAGGGCGAACGCTCCGACGATCGAGCCGAGCGTGGTCCACAGCAGTGCCTCGAACAGGGTGAACGAGCCGCGGCTGGCGGTCAGCCCCGCCATCGGGAGCACGACCTCGCTCGGCAGCGGCGGGAAGAGGTTCTCGAGGGCGATGGCCACGCCGGCGCCCACGGGCCCGATCACCTCCATCAGCGACACGGTCCAGTCGGCGAGGGAGGTCAACCACGAGGACTCACCGCCGCCGTCCACGGCGGAACCCGCGCCGGAGCGGATGAGAGTGAGGGTCATGTCGGTCATCGGGTGCCTTCGCGCTCGGTGATCGGCGACCCGTCCGGGCGCCCCTCCCAGGCTACGGGCCGCTCACACCGCGTTCCTGGGGGTTGCCCGCGGGGGGGGGGGGGGGGGGGGGGGGGGGGGGGGGGGGGGGGGGGGGGGGGGGGGGGGGGGGGGGGGGGGGGGGGGGGGGGGGGGGGGGGGGGGGG